>NZ_LECS01000003.1:0-4369 GCF_001602635.1 Rickettsia endosymbiont of Proechinophthirus fluctus
AATTTTTAGGCATAAATGACCATTTCATACCGGTAGAAAATCCAGCACCTCCTCGCCCTCTAAGCCCTGATTTCTTAACCTCTTCAACGATGAAATCTCTACCTTTATCAAGCAAAGCTTTAGTATTCTCCCAATCGCCTCGCTTCTTGCTAGATTTCAAATCATGGCTTTGCTGCCCATGCAGGTTAGTAAAAATTTTGTCTTCTTCTTTTAGCATAAACTATTCTCGTTATGGCTTAAAAACGTCATTGTGAGGAAAAATTGAAAATTTTGATGAAGCAATCTCATGCCAAAATCCTGAGATTGTCATGCAGGCTACAGCCACTCGCAATGACAATAAAGCCGGCCCAAGCAACAATGCCTGCTCGCAATGACGATTCTTTACCTTTCTATTACTTTTTTATTAAACTTCCTATTAACAAACATTGTAAGTATCGGAGAAGCTTATCTAAATCTAGTGCCTTACGGTAGTAATATTGAAGGGATAGCAGCCGGCAGTTATATTTACTTCAATCGTGACCTAAAAGATTTAAATTTGATCGATATTCTAAGCCTTGCAGTAATCCCACAAAATCCGCTTAAAAGAGGCGGGAATGATATTAATATTTTTAAAGCACGTAAATATCTATTTACCAAGTGGCTCACGATTCACCCACAAGATATTATTTATAATAAGTTAATTAGTTTGCCGGTTAAATTTAATCAAAATAAAAAGCTTCCTTTTATTGCACCGCATTTTACTTTAGACATACTAGCAAATAATGATAGCCCTATTATACGCACTACTATAGATAAAAATCTGCAAGCTACTATAGAACAACAAGTTCGCCTATATATTAATGATCGGAAAAAATATGGCATTAATAATGCCTCCGTAATTCTTATTGATTTTACTACTATGGAAGTGCTTGCAAGTATTGGCTCCGGAGAGTTTTTTAATAACGATATTTGTGGACAGATTAACGGCACTAAAAGCCATAGATCTCCAGGCTCAGCTTTAAAACCGTTTGTCTATGCACTTAGTTTTGATCAATCACTAATACATCCATTAACTTTACTAAAGGATACACCTACTTACTATGATTATTATAAACCGGAAAATTTTGATAGTAGGTTTGCAGGCGGTTTAAGTGCTAGAGAATCGTTAATAAAGAGCCGTAACGTACCTGTAATATTTCTAGCATCTAAGTTAAAAAACCCGAATTTTTATGAGTTCTTACAACAAGCAAAAATTAGCGGCTTACGAAAACCTGAAAATTACGGTTTATCTATAGTGCTCGGCACAGCAGAAATTACTCTTGAAGAGTTAATTACTCTTTATGCTATGCTTGCTAATTTCGGTACTTATAAACCGCTTAGAAAAGTAACGTACTTGCTGTTTGGGTTGGGGATTTCAAAGGGCAAACTCACGGAACATTTACGGGTAATATTGCTGCAGCCCCTTTATTCTTTAATATTATCGAATCCATAGCTAGACCAAATAAAGATGAGGATTTAATCCTTTCAAAAATTAATGCACTAAATATTACTAAAGTAAAAGTTTGTGCAGATACGGGAGATATCGATAACGATATGTGTCCGGTTAAAGCAGAAACCTTATTCATTCAAGGCAAATCACCGATAAAACAATCCGGTATTTATAGAAAAATGTTGATAGATTTAAAAACTGGTATGCCTGCTTGTAACTTTATTAAAGGACAACCAGAATATAAAACAGTAAATTTATGGCCAACAGATATGCTTGCGGTTTATCAAAAAGCAGGAATACATATATTACCGAAACCGATATCTACAAACCATTGCAATAGGTTGACAAATTGGCATCATCAAAAACCTAAAATTATATACCCGTTAAAAAATTCCGTACATTCAATTAAACATAGTGATAACATTACTTTTAGTGCGATTAGCGATAATAAAACCAACAACATTTTTTGGCTTGTAGAAAATGAATTAATAGCAACCGCGAAACCAAACGAAGCAGTAATATGGAAAGCAAAAACCGGTGAATTTATTATTAGAGCTATCAGCGATAGCGGCGAAAGCGACAGTATAAAAATTTATATTAAAGAATAGATTAGCGGCTATATATGAAATTTAAAATTCCCACAGAAATTGAGATTAAACCTTTCACAGAAGAAGAAACTACTCTTGATTCTTTCAAAGCAAATATTCTCAATACATTGACTGCAGTGAATTATTCACTAATACCAGCAGGGAAAACACCAAAAGCTACAGAGTAGTAATAGGGTTACCTTATAGCGGAAAAAACACATTTTTAAATGCTCTTGAGAACAACCTTAAGATTAACGGTGAAGAATTTACATTTGATAAATTATTTGATTTTGAAACAACGCCGGAAATTCAGCATAAATATGAACCGGCTATATATGATCCCCAAAAATTTGAAATTGCAGAAAAAGCATTTTGGGAATGCTCTAACGGAGTACCCGATACAGTGCAAGAGTTAATCAATGTATTTTTCATTCAAAAGCTAGTTCAAATGACCGATAAATTAAAATTTATCATAGTAGCAAAAAAAGAGACCGTAAAATCCCCTAGTATCTTTAACAGGATTATAGAAGACTTTAAAAATATTTTTCCTACAGAAGAACACAAAAAATTAAAAGGAAATGTTATATGCGTAATAACACAACATAATGAAAATAATCATGAAAACATTATACCGATGTACAAAATAGCATTGCTATTAACAAGGATATATTAGAATTCTCTGATATAAAATTTTTCTATAAACCTACTTCTCAAAATGGGTGAATAAACCTCTCTCTAGAACTAAAACACCTAGAAGAGCAAAAAGGAGTACAAAATTTAGAGATAAAGCAGCTAAATTCATTGTTAAAGGAACACAAGACAGTCTGATAGAAAATTTACATACACAAATACAGATAAATGTAGAATGTATAATTAATACTATCCAATCAATTTTTGAAGACTTTAATGTATATACACCTCTTAACTACTCAAAATTTTTTAATTATAAGGGTTATATTAAACCATATTTACCAAGTTCCCCAATACAATACCAGCTATAGAAAAAACTCTTTCTTGTTTTGAGGGATTAGCACAATTATCAGAATTTCAAACTATCATATTAAACAAACAAGCTAATAACCTTATAGGGGTAATATTGCAAATTTTAGACTCTATTGAGAAATTCACAGACAATAAACCGGTTATTCAAGCTTACTGATATGTATTAAACCTACAAATTAAAGAATTATCATTATTTGAAGAAATGTTATCTACAACATGGTCTCAATCCAATGATTGCTATAGTTCCTTAATTGAAATATGATTCATACAAAATCACTATCTATCTTCTATAAAAAATATAGAACCTAAACACGACCAACCAGTGCAATATTATAAAAAGCCATAGAGTGTAAATAAGTACTCGGACAAAGCAGAAGTGACTCAAACTATAGCTAGGCTGCTACTTAAAATAGGCGATATATTGAGCGAAGCAGAAGATTATAATGAAGCTCTAACATGTAATGAAGAACTTCAAGAAATGTACAATAAAATCGACGATATGCTATTTAACTTAGGACGTGAAGACCCAGGTATCATATTTTATAGAAAGAATAATAAATTAGACTCTATATTAAAATGTTATGACAGTCTTATAAATAAGGCTGCAAAGCCTATAAAATATGATTTATATGGCCCAAGGAAACGAACTTTACTTTCAAAAACAACAGGAAACAGATGCTGCAGAATCATATTTTAAAACAGCTGGTGTTGTACGTGATCCTCAAAAACAACGAGATGCAATGCTTATGGCATACAATATTCTGAGGAAACCCAAATAATAATGCAATTCAACAAACAGATATTTCAGAACAACAACAAAGAGAGGGATATCTTAATGGTATAATCGGCGATATTATTGATCTGTGACCTTTCACTGGTATTAAGCGGCTTATTATGCCTCTCTGTCATCCCGTGATTTATTCACGGAATCCAGTAAAACATATAAAAATTTATTTTTATATGTTTATTTTGTTAAACATGTAGTGTAGGCAACAATATTGAAGTTATTTTTTCTGGACCCCATGGTCAGGCCACGGGGTGACAGTGAAAAACCGATGAACGCTCACCTTGATTTATCTATCTCAGTAAATCATTTATTCTTACTTTAGCTCTAGTAGTTTTATCAACTTGTTTTACGATAACTACGCAATAAAGTCCAGGCTTACCGGCTTCCTTAGCAGGTAATACTCCTGGAACTACAACGGAATAAGCCGGAATTTTGCCGTAAATAATTTCACCTGTATCTCTGTATACTATTTTTGTAGAGCTACCGATAAACACCCCCATACTAATTACTGCTCCTTCCTCTACT
>NZ_LECS01000003.1:4381-34167 GCF_001602635.1 Rickettsia endosymbiont of Proechinophthirus fluctus
GATCTTGCACCGATAAAACAATTATCTTCAATGATAACAGGCTTTGCGTGCAACGGCTCAAGCACCCCACCTATTCCCGTACCGCCTGAAATATGACAATTCTTGCCGATTTGAGCACATGAGCCGATAGTGGCCCATGTATCAATCATTGTTCCCTCATCTATATAAGCACCTATATTAATGAAAGAAGGCATAATTACAACGTTTTTAGCTATATAAGTACCGGTTCTAACAACAGCTCCGGGCACTGTGCGTATAGCTGCTTCTTTGAATGTATTTTTATCAGTATCTGCAGAAAATTTAGGAACAACTTTGTCATACCAACTATTATAATTGTTATTATAAAGTTGTGATTCTGTAGTGATAAAATATAGCAATATAGCTTTCTTTACCCATTCATTAACGTGCCAACTATTTTCTTTCTTTTCACAAACACGAATCGTACCTTGATTTAAGCTTTCTATACTATCATTAAGAGTTTGCTTTAATGTTATAAGCTTTGAAGAATCTTGAAGAAGTTTATCCTTAATTTGCCAAGCTTCTTCAACTTCTTTAATAAGAGAGGACATATCTTTTAACTGTTTTATTGCCAAAAGTAATAAATGAGATTATCATGAAAGTCAAACATAATAATTATAATTAACTATGCATATTACTTGCCCAAATTGCCAAACAAGATTTATTGTTACAAGCAATCAAATAGGTATTAATGGACGACGAGTAAAATGTTCCAAATGTAGCCATTTGTGGTATCAGAAATTAGACTATAATACTAGTACATTAAATGACTTTAAAGATAAAGTAAACACGGGAACTATTAAAACTCCTATTAAAAATCATTACAATGCTAATGTGCCAGTTATTTTACCGTATATGTCTCCTAAGAAAAAATATAATATATTTCCAATATTATGGACTAGCTTTATAATTTTTTGTTTAGTGATATTACTAATAGATAGCTTTAAATTCTTAGGTAAATATGATCAATTAAAGATAGAAGAAATTAATTTAGGCAAATCTCGTCATATAGGCGGTATGAAGATATTTTATAAATTATCTAATGAGTCTGATTATTTAATTTCCGATCCTATAATCAAAGTAAGAGTAATGGATACTAATAATCAAGCTTTAGATGAATATGTATCAATTACAAAACTACAAACAAAAATCCCTGCAAAACAAGCAATATATCTAGAAATGAATATTGAAGGGCTCCCTATTACAGCAAAATACATTGATATTGTTATAGGTAATAGATTAGGACTTTTATTTAAGTAAGGATGTTGTTGCATAGACCGACAAAATCTACTGTCATCCCGTGGTTTAACCACGTGATCCATCAAAACAATTAAAACACTATTGAGTATTGTACGAATGTTGCTGTTGACCTGAGTATAAAGGCAATTGATGTCATTCCCACGTAGGCGGAATCCAGTAAAACATATAAAAACAAGTTTTTATATGTTTATTTTTATTAAATATGTAACCTATATTAAGGTTGTCTTGTCCCTACCTTTGCAGGAATGACATAGGGGCTATGCAACAACATCACTTAAAAAAAATACCCATAAGCCAAAGCTTATGGGCATTACTAAAGATATAATAATTCTTTTGTGTATTAGGAAACACCACAACTTGAGCTATTAGTATCACTTGATACCATATTAACAATATCTGGAGCTTTAAATAATATAATGATTGCAGTAACTACCACTAAAGCTACTTCCCACTGCAATTTTCCTCTTAATGTTTGAATGCCCAGAACAATTATACCGACAACAGCTATACCTTTTGCAGTATTACCTCTGAATACTTTAATTAACTTACATAATGCCTCACCTACAGGATCACCGACATTACTACCTAAGCTATCAAAAGCTACCATAATAATAGCCACGCTTAGAATAGTAAATAATATGCGTAATGATAGATTATAATCGATTAATTCTTCGTTTAATTTACGAATAGGAAAGTTCATATGTTTTACCTCAATAAAATAATTAGCAAAAAAATAATGTATAATTTATTTATATATAAATCAACTCCTAAATATATGTAATTTTAATTAATATGCCAAAATATTTTAAAAACACTTATTTTAAGTAACATTATAATCACATATAGTATAATTTAACTTCCAAATATATAAACAAACGTAAATAAAAATAACCAAACCACATCTACAAAATGCCAGTACCATGCAGCACATTCAAAGCCTAAATGTCCATTACCTTCTGTAGTAAAATCTCCTCTCTTTGCTCTAAAGTAGCAAACTATTAGAAATATAGTACCTATAATTACATGAGCTCCATGAAAACCCGTGGCTAAATAAAAATTAGAAGCATATATACCATCTGTAAATTTAAACGCTGCATGGTAATATTCATATGCCTGCATAGTTGTAAAAAATATTCCAAGCAATATGGTAAGAGCAAGTGCAGTTACACACTCTTTTTGATTTTTTTCTTCTAAGGCGTAGTGAGCCCAAGTAACGGTAGTGCCTGATAAGAGTAGTATTAAAGTATTGATAAAAGGAATATCAAACGGCTCAAAAGTTTTAATTGTAGGTGGAGGCCAAATGCCCTGCTTTACAACCCATACACCGTCTAAAAGACCTACGGGTGATAGACTTGATTTAAAAAAAGAAGCAAAAAATACACCAAAAAATACTATTTCCGTTAAGATAAATAACGCCATACCTATTTGCAAACCTTTTCTAACAGGACTAGTATGCTGATGTTCGACTATTCCTTCTTTCACTATATCTCTCCACCACGAATATAAACAGTAACCTACTGAAATAATCCCTGCAGATAAAATATATATATTAAATTTGTAGCCATGCATGAACGAGACGCCGCCTATAACCAAAAGAAGTAAAGCAAAAGATGTTAGGACAGGCCAAGGGCTTGGGTCTACTATATGGAATAAGTGCGATTTAGTAATAGAATATGAATTATTTAAAATTATCTTTTGACTCATATTGTTACATATTGTTATTTTATATTTCCTAATTATCACCAATAACAAACTACAAAAGTAATCTGCTATTCGCATGAGTGAAAATAAATATAAATTATTATTGATGTAAAAGCAAATGTGAGAAGGAGATTATATAGACAATATACCTCTCAACTCAGAATTACATTATTTATTATCAATGACAACTAAAATCTCTTGACTCTTTATATTATTCAACATATATAGACTGCTAATAATGTTTAAACTCCATTGTTGCAAGACCAATCTGTCAAAACTTAATATTAAGCTATGCCAGGAGTCTATTATTATCAGTGAGTAAAATCATGAAGTATAATGGAGGTTGTTGTATTACAGCAACGGATCTTAACCCCTGGCCCCTTTATTTATTAATTCTCAAAAATACAAATGCAAAAAATAAAGAACAAATTAAAAAAAGTTTTTCTTTTCATCACCATTTCTAATAATATTACTAATGTTTTTTTATTATCTTCTTAATATCTTAGAAGTAAAATATTTCTAGATTTTTTAACTAATGAAGTCGTTAACTCTAAATTTTCTTACTTAAAATTATAGAGATACGACAAATTATCTTCACTATTTTACTAGTTATTTCTGCAAATATTGCTTCAGTACTATCATTCATTATAGCAATATTTTTATGTTCAATTTCATCAAGTCGAAATTTAATAATATTATTTAATAATTCTGGCTCAACATTTTTATTTTCTAAATAATTTATTTGCTGTTCATAATGTTTTTCTATTACTTCTTCTACACTCTCAGTAATAAGCATCGCCGTTTTGATTCCCATCAAGGAAGATAAAGCACCAAGTAAAAATCCGTAATGATGCCAAAAAAATAATAAAAACGTGGGTCTCACTTCTTTTTCCAGTAATTTTTTTTCAAAAAAATTTAAATGCACTTCTTCGTGGTCAAGCATTTCTTTAATCAATATATGATCATTTTGAGATTTAATATATTTTAGCTGTCCTTGATAAATTCTTTTTGCACCATATTCTCCGGCATGATTAACTCTAATTATCTCGTGAATTTGTTTGTCAGGGTCAGAAAAATCAGGTCTAGGCATAATGTATACTCGTTTAATTTGAAAAATTGGCTACGTCATCTTATAAGAGCTACGGTGCTCACCAACGACTCTGTGACTTGCTCACAATGACGTTTAAGGCATACACTCAACAATGCTTATCTTTGTTGATGTCTTTCCTTCCTAGTTTGTAATTGAGAGAATGCGATTTCTTTTACCGTTTCTACTCTTTTTGTTTCGAGTCTTTCTTGCTTCTTCTGTTGTAGTACATTACCAATTTTTATACTTTCTGATATAAGTTTTTCTATATTATGAATTTTATTTAAATTCTCAGGAGCAATTTGTTTCATAAAATAATTTGAGATACTAGGTAAACCTCTCTTTTCACAAAAAATTCCTACCTTGTAATATATAGCATCTTTATAATTTAACTTGAAAGATTTAGCATTTAATAAGTTGGTCGTGTTTTCGATGTTATCATGATATTTTAAATTTTTCTTTATACCCTTAATATCTTGCTCGGTAAGATAATTGTCTTTTTTTAGCACTTTCATTATATTGTTGTAGAATTTTGCTACTGCTTTATCGGTTACGTTTTTAGTTGTTGCCTGCTTTGTAAAATCAACAATTAGTGATACCAATTTTTCACCTGTAGATTTGTCTTGTATACGCATTGATTTTGCAGGATCAGCAATTTGTACTTCTACTTTATCTGTCTTAACCTCAACTTCTTTTTCTTTCCATTTTCCGTCCAAATCTTTGCTCCATTGTTGTTCCTTGCTTGTTTCTTTTTTCAAGCCTATAGCAATTTTAATTTGGTAATTATTTTCATACGCCCACTCTTTAGCATCTTTACATTCAATTGTAATGTTATTATCTATTGCATAGAGTACCGGGTCTTTTACAGGTGAATTAGCGAAAGCCTCTAACCAACCACCATTTTTAAATTCAGGTGAAACATTACTGAATTTTGTTACTATCTCAGCTCCTTTGGCCACTTCTTGCATATTAACAAGATTTTCTTTTATACTGCTTTTATAGTGTTTTCTCAAATCATCAAAATTTTGAATATTAGTGGATAACATAATATTTTTTGGATCAAACCCAGCTTTTTTTAATTCATCAATTTTTTGATCAACTATTGCTTCCATCTGTTTCTCATCAAATTGACTTATCATTTGATTTAATGATTCGCTATATTTATCGATACTAAATGAGAAATTACCTGCTTTAATAGCAGCACTGTAGCCAACACCATAATCTGTAAACATTTCAGCTGTTGATTGAATCATACTTCTAAAATTCTTATGAAATGCTAAAAAAGAGCGACCATGATCAATTTTGGTTATTGTTTTACCATCCTGTACCATTAAATTACCAGCATGATAATCTACTTCCCCCAGCATATGACAAGCAGCTATGACTTTTTCAAATCCTTCCAACTTTTTTAAATTTTGATCATTAGCTCTGACTCTAGTGTCACCTGATAAACCGGAAAATTCTGTTAGTGTTACAGCATTATCAAAAAATTTAGAACGTACATAAAGTGAATCAGAGTGTTTTTCATCCGCTGTTACCAGCCCTTCTTTTGGTGCGCGATCATGTAATAAAAATTGATACATGGTAGAGCCTATTAATTCTTGTACTCCGTCTCTTCGGTCAGCCATAGCCTGTTTTTGTGCATTATTATCTTGTATTTTTTGGCATGCAGCATGAGTTTTATAAAAATGTTTTAAAATAAAAGTATTACCGGCGTTATCTTTAGCAACATAACCGGCCGATACGCCTGCTGCCTTTTGTCCTTTCTCCTCAAACTCAGCTTGCTGTGCCACCCTCTTATCACGTAGCATAGCATCAATTACTTTTTTAGGGTCATTAGGATTTCTTATGTCTTCAAGTTTTCTGTAATCTGCGTTATATCGGCTATCATCTAATCCAACCTGTCGTTCAATTGCCTCTATCATAACTAAGTGCTCTAAAAGAGGTGCATCGATTATTTCTCTTAATTTCTTGTTTTTATCTCCTGGAAACAAGTTTTTTATTATTGTTGTAACTTTAGCTAAATCCTTAGTGTTTAAATTGGCTAGGGCCATATAGCTAATATATAGGCTTTCAGCAGTAGGAGATTGGTTATTAGAAAGGTCAATAACAGATTCGGCAATGCCTTTGCAGGTTCTAGATATTTTGGCATTCAATTCTGTATCGTTAGTTTTCAGGGCTTTAAAAAGTTGCTCTTGTAATAATAATTCTTGTTGAGTTTTCGCTTTATACATAAAAATAACCTGCTTAATATTAACTAATAGTGAAAGAGTGTTGTTGCGTGGGTTACAATCCTCATCATTGTGAGGAAACCACGCAGCAATTGACGAAGCAATCCAGTAAACATTTTAATTTACAGAATTTTTTTATTATTTTTTCTGGATTGCCGAGTTCGCTGCAACCGTTTGCAATGATGATGCGGTATCCACGAAACAATGCCACGTGGGAATGACATTGAATAAGTTTTCAAAGCCGTGCGACAAAGCCCCTGCTTTTGCAGGGATATGACATCCAGGTCTTTTTAAAAACTATTCAGTACTATAGATTTGATCATGATATAACAATGAAAAAACCGAAGCAATGAAATAAAATCATAACCTTGCAAGAATGATACCAATTAATCTCTTCTATTGCCTAAAAATCTCATTAAATATAGGAAAAGATTTATAAAATCTAAATATAAAGTAAAGGCTGCCATAATAGAAAGCTTTTGTCCTACTTCATCGTTTCCTGCCATGTAATACATAGACTTAATCTTTTGAGTATCCCAAGCAATTAATCCCATAAATATTACTATTCCAATAAGAGAGGTAGCAAAAGAAAGAGCCGAGCTTTTTAGAAACAAGTTGACTAATGAAGCAATGATAAGACCTATAAGACCCATTGCAAAAAATGAACCCATAGATGTTAAATCTCTACTTGTACTATAACCGTATAAACTCATTGCTCCAAAAACGGAAGAGCAAATAAAGAAAGTACGAGCGATTGATGCACCGGTATAAATAAGAGCTAAATATGCAAGCGACATACCGGTTAAACCGGCATAAACCCAAAATAATATTTGTGCCGTTTGCAGGTTCATTTGTCCAAAGCCCATAAAGAAATATAAAGCAATACCGAGCGGAGCAAATATTATAATAGTACCGAAACCTGTTTGAAACATTAAATTATAAATAGGCTCAACGGATATAGTCGTTACGGCTGCTACACCGGTTAGTAAAAGTGCTAAAGCCATATAATTATATACTTTAAGCATGTATTGTCTTAAGCCTTCGTCAAAAGTTTTATTTTTTGAGGTGGCAGTTAAAGTTTTTGTATAATCGATCATAAGTAACCTTAGGATTATGTTATTTACATAATAAAATATAGCCTCTTAAAGGTATTTTTTCAAGCTATATTAATTATATTTTATAAATATCTTGCATTGAATATAAAGCAGAAGGTTTATCTTGTAGCCAAATAGCGGCTTTAATTGCACCAATAGAAAAAGAATTTTTATTCAGAGCTTCGTGTTTTAAGGTGATTATTTCATCGTCACCTAGGAAAGATATTTCATGTATACCGTGAACATTTCCACCACGAAGCGAGGAAATACCTATTTCTTTTTCGCGTCTTAGTCTATTACCACGATTAAATGTTATATTTAATCCTTTTTTGCTGGCAATTGTTTCAGCAAGCATAACAGCAGTTCCTGAGGGTGCATCTTTTTTATTACGGTGATGCGTTTCTAGAATTTCAACATCGTAATCATCTAGTATTTTTGTTACTTCTTTAGCTAGATAGCTAAGCAAATTAGCTCCTATACTCATATTTGCAGAATATAAAACAGGTAAAGTTTGAGCTGCTTTTTCTAAAAGCTTAAAATGTTGAGGTTGGAGACCTGTGGTTCCGATTACTAATTTTGTATTATGTTTTAATGCATAATTAATTAATTTTTCTAATATTTCAGGGGTAGAAAAATCGATGATCACATCAGAATTTTTACAAAAATTATCTAAATCATCTAAATTATTAGTACTATTAAATTTTGCTGCAATTTTGCAATCTTTAAATTTATCTATTCTCTCTAGAATGGTTTCTCCCATTTTACCGGTAGAACCACTAAGACCGATATTTAACATATTGGCAATGTATACTCCTAATAAATGAACAGTAAGTAGACGAAGTTTAATGTGGACAAGGGCAAGGCGTCTAAAGTCCTTGGATCGCAGTGTATACTTAATATAGTTTGAATCCTAGATCTTATTATACGACGCCAATTTTTCAAATTAAACTAGGTTCTGTGAATATTTCTAATTGATTGGCTATTTTGAGGTATTTTTTAGCAAAAATTAATAAGATTTTTGCTGAAATAGTTACTTATATTTCAAAAAATCTTATAATTTGCAGCAAAAAATAACCAAAATTAAATCTTTGTATACGATTTATGAAAATATAATAGAGGCTTTAAATCATTTTTAATAGCGGTATTTATTACTTCACCGATAAATATAACATGATCACCGGCATCGTAAGAAGCATATTTATTACACTCTATATGATAAGTTGCACCGTTTATTAAAGGGCAATCAGTTTTATTACCAAGCTCATAATCAATTTTTGTAAATTTATTAGATTGTGATTGAGCAAAATGTTTTGAGATATCAATTTGATTCTCTGCTAAAATACTAATTGCAAACTTATCACTTTTTTGAAAACTGTTTATACTAAAAGAGTGTTTATTAAGGCAAAATAATATTAATGGCGGTTTTAAAGATACGGCAGTAAGAGAACTAGCAGTAAAGCCAAAAAGTTCGTTATTGCAATTTGTTGTTATAATAGTCACTCCCTGAGGGAATCGGCTCATAGCATCTTTAAATTGACTTTCTGTTACTGTCCCAGCCATTTTTTCATAATTTTGTTAATGGTTCCATCTTTTTTTAATGAATCGATTGCCTCATTAATTTCATTAATTAGTCCTGAGTTTTTAGACATGCCTATAGCAAAATCGGATGAAAATTCTTCTAAAGTACTGCTTTCTAAATTTGAATTATTTTCTTTTAATTTTTTGCCTTGAAATTCCTCAGAAATAATAGCATCTATGACTCCGGCTTTTAATTCTTCAACCAACATTAAATGATTTGCTAAAGAATGAACTTTAATATTTATCGTCTGTGATAGATCATGTGCTTTTTTTTCTAAAACACTACCGAGCTGTACCCCTACTATTTTATTTTCTAGATCTTTGCTATTTTGTATATTATCACCTGTTCTATATATTATGGCAAATCTTGCAGTAGCATAATTATCGGAAAAGCTGATATATTCAGCACGCTCCGGTGTTACGGAAAGCTCCGCCACCGCAACATCAATATTTTCACTAACCAAAGCTGCAAGTAAACCGTTAAAGTCGAAGTTTTTTATGATAACTTTTTTATTTAGACGTTCGCTTATTGCTTTGATAATATCAATATCAATCCCAACAATCTCTCCGTCTTGAATAAATTCATAAGGAGGATTATCTGCGGCAGTACCGACTATTAAAGTTTTTTCTGTTTCTTTTTTTTCACAAGAAACTAGTAAGCAAGATAGTAAAAATATTTTCAGAAATTTCATAAAAATAATGTTTTAAGTTTGAGTATGCTCTGTGTCATCCTACGAGGCATTGCCCTTGTTGTACGGATATTAAATCGTCATTGCGAGGAAAATTACGTAGTAATTGACGAAGCAATCTCAGGATATTTGGCAAGATTGCCATGTAGCCTACGGCTGCTCGCAATGACAGGAAAATCTATCCACTCGGGCAATATCTTCAAAGGAATAGCATCAAGAACTCAATTTCTCCTTTAAAAGCTGATTCACAAGCGTCGGATTAGCCTTACCGCCGGTTTTTTTCATTACCTGCCCTACAAAGAAACCGAATAATTTATCCTTACCACTTCTATAACCCTCTACTGATTCAGGATTTTCAGCTATTACCTCGTCAATTACCGTGTTTAGCACGTTATTATCCGAAACTTGTACAAGTCCTTTTTCTTCTACTATTTTATCAGGTGCTTTACCGGTTTCAAACATAATTTCAAAAACGGTTTTTGCAATTTTACCGGAAATAGTATCATTTTCTATTAATTTTACCAGTTTTGCAAAGTTACTAGGGGTAATTTTGCATTCATTTATTCCTATCGATGCTTTATTTAATTGGCCAAATAATTCACTAGTTAGCCAATTAGTAAGCATTTTAGGGTTACATTCATTTGCTGCTTTCTCAAAATACTCAGCAACCGATTCATCGGCTACTATTACTTCAGCATCATATTTACTTAAGCTAAATTCCTTCGTATATTTTTCAATCTTTTGATCAGGTAGCTCAGGTAAATTTGCTTTTAGCTCATTTATTAACTCATCAGAAATAACAAGCGGTAATAAATCGGGATCAGGAAAATATCTATAATCAAGTGCTTCTTCTTTTAAACGCATAGTTCTTGTTTCGCCGCTATCAGCATTAAACAGGCGTGTTTCTTGAATTATTTCTTCACCGCTTTCAAGCAAGTCAACTTGTCTTTTAGCTTCAAATTCTATTGCTTTAATGATGTTACGAATTGAATTAATATTTTTAATTTCGCATCTTGTGCCGAATGGTTCACCGCTACGTCTTACTGAAATATTAGCATCGCAACGCATCGAGCCTTTTTCCATATCACCGTCACAGCTACCAATATAACGTAACAAATTTCTTAGCTTTTTTACAAATTCAGCTGCTTCTTCCGGTGATGATATATCAGGTTCGGTCACAATTTCCATAAGTCCAATACCGGCACGATTCAAATCGATAAAGCTGTAATGTGGTGATTGATCATGCATAGATTTACCCGCATCTTGCTCTAAATGCAAACGGTTAATACGAATAGTTTTAAGATCGCCGGTACTAGTCGGTATTTCCATAGTGCCGTTTTGTACTATAGGATAGTAAAATTGCGAAATTTGGTAACCTTGCGGCAGATCGGCATAAAAATAATTTTTACGGTCAAATACCGAATATTTATTTATTTTAGCTTTAAGCCCAAGCCCTGTTTTAATTGCTTGGTGTACACAATGCTTATTTAATACCGGTAACATCCCGGGCATTGCTGCATCGACATAGGAAACCTGCGAATTTGGATTTGCTGCAAAAATAGTACTACTTCCTGAAAAAAGCTTAGATTTTGAGGAAATTTGAGCATGGATTTCAAGCCCTATTACATATTCCCATTTCCCCGTATTACCTTCAATATACGCCATAATTAAAAACCCTTTGGTTCAAATTTAATATGTTTTACACCTGACTCAATTGTCGATGCTACTTTCAAAACATTATATTCGTCTAATTGTTGACCTATAATCTGTATCCCAAGAGGTAAACCGCGTGCCGATAATCCAGCAGGAACCGATGCACAAGGTAAACCGGCTAAACTTGCAGGAATAGTAAATAAATCGTTTAAATACATAATAGTCGGATCATTTTGTTTTTCACCAATCTTAAAAGCTGCAGTCGGGGCAGCCGGTAATAAAATGGCATCAACTTTTTCAAAAGCATTATTAAAATCGTTTGCAACTAAACGACGTACTTTTTGAGCTTTTAGATAATATGCATCCATACCACTAGATGATAGCACATATGTTCCAATCATAATACGACGTTTTACTTCCTCTCCAAATCCGGTTGATCTAGTCATTTCATACATTTCGTCAAGCGTCATATTTTCATGTTCTACTCGAAGACCGTATCTAACGCCGTCATATCTAGATAAATTTGAAGAAGCTTCAGCCGGTGCTATTACGTAATAAACAGCAACACCGTATTTAGCATGCGGCAAAGTAATATCAACTATTTCAGCACCGGCGTTTTTAAGTAGTTCTATGGTATCCTGCCACATTTTCATAATATCAGGTTCAATAATACTGCCCTCACCAAGGCTAAGAGGTACGCCTATCTTCATATTTTTCATAGAACTTCCGATAGCGGATTGTAGCTCTGGAACTTCTGCTTTAATCGAAGTAGAATCTTTTTCGTCAAACCCCATCATTGCTTCAAGCATAATGCTACTGTCTAAAACGCTTCTAGTAAATATTCCTGCTTGATCAAGGGAGCTAGCAAACGATATCATTCCGTATCTTGAGCAACGACCATATGTCGGTTTAAAACCGACTAAACCCGTAAAGCTTGCAGGTTGACGTACCGAGCCGCCCGTATCGCTACCAAGAGCAGCAGATGCCATAAATCCGCTAACTGCTGCAGCTGAACCGCCTGAAGAACCGCCTGGAACTAAATCAGCATTATCATCATTTGCTTTCCAAGGGCTAATTACATTTCCAAAACAACTAGTGATATTTGCTGAACCCATAGCAAACTCATCCATATTGGTTTTGCCGAGCATCACACCGCCCTTATCAAAAATATTTTGTGTAACACTTGATTCATAATTAGGTATAAAATTTTTCAGTATATTAGAACATGCCGTAGTTCTAATTCCTTTCGTGCAGAAAAGATCTTTAGCAGCAAACGGGATACCCTCAAGGGTTCTTGCGTTATTTTGAGCATAATTTTGATCGGCTGCTTCAGCCTGTTTTAAAGCTAAGTCAAAAGTTTCGGTAACATAAGCATTTAGGTTTCTATGCTTCTCTATTTGTTTAATATGTGCACCTATTAATTCCGTACTTGTAAAATCTTTATTTTTTAGACCTTTTATACTGTCTGCTACTGTTAGTTTGTTTAGTTCCGTCATAATTATTCAACAACCTTTGGAGTGATAAAATATTTTACTTCTTTAGCCAGCTGAGTACTATTTCCACTTACATTATCAAATAACTCACTTGATAAATCAGAACTTGTAACGGCGTCCTCTCGCATTCTAGCATTCATATTACAAACCGAAGTTAAAGGCTCTATATCTTTGCAATCTATTTCATTTAAAATATCGATCATATCCATAATAGTACTAAGCTGAGTAAAAAATTTTTCTACAGTATCTTCTTCAAATTTTAATCTAGCTAATTTTGCTATTTTCTGTGCTGCTTCTTTTGTTATCATAGTTTTATTATTTTGAGTGGTATAGTCTGATGTTATTCCTGTGAAGGCATACCTGTTTGTAATGGTATTTCTGTCGTCCTACGCCTTGTGAGCTAGATCCTGGATACAGCCTGTGATACAAGGTTCTATAGCCGATTTTATTGCATGACTCCTTTATTTTATTAAGACAAAAAAGCTAATTAGTTATTTTTTCTAAAATTATCTTATTATCAAAACCACCATTAACTTTCTTTTTTTGTTTTTTAATTTTTAATATATCTTTTAGTTTATAGCCATTTAATATTACAGATTGTGTCAAGTATTTCTAATATATCGGCAACTTCTCCATATACTCATCTTGTAAAATTTCCTCTACTTCTTCTAGTAGTTTATTTTTTAATAATTCTTTACTCATATGAGCAATATGAGTAATTGGTATCCTGCCTGATTTTAAGGTAATTTCTGGAATTAAATCTCTAACTAATTTTGTCATTTTATTTTGTCAGTATAGATTCAATTTATGTCATTCTCGCTTAGCATTGTTGCATGGATCGATTTTTCTGGATTGCCACGTCGCTTTTCTCCTCGCAAGGTATTGTTGCGTGGATCAATTCCACTGTTGTCATCCTGCGACTTGATTGCGGAATCCAGTTAAAAATAAAATTATTAGTATTTTTTATTGTTTTTATAGACCCTGTGGTCAAGCCACGGGGTGACACAGTGGATTTTACCGGTCCACGCAACAAATCTAAAGTAGGAATTACATAGAAAATCAAACAGTCATTATTTCTTGTTCTTTTTGTTTTATTACCGAGTCAACTTTACTACTATAATCATCGGTTAGCTTTTGTACTTGTTCAGATAAGCTATGATGCTCATCTTTTGCGATAACGTTATCCTTTTCTAGCTTTTTAAGTGCTTCATTGCCATCTCTTCTAATATTACGTAATGAAATTTTAGTATCTTCACCGTATTTATGAGCAAGTTTTACCAGTTCTGTACGTCTTTCTTCAGTTAAAGCCGGTATCGGCAGTCTGATTAATTGACCGTCCGTTGCAGGAGTTAAGCCAAGATTTGCTATCGTAATTCCTTTCTCTACCGATGATACCATAGATTTATCCCAAACCTGCACGTTAATTGTTCGTGCATCAGGGGTGGATAGAGAAGCAACTTGTGAAAGCGGCATTTTACTCCCGTAAGCTTCCACGGTTACGCTATCAAGTAAATTCACTGAAGCTCTACCGGTACGTACCCCTTTAAGCTCATGATCTAAAACTTTTAGAGCTTTCTCCATCTTTTCTTGTAAGTTTTTCTTTAAATGCTCTTTATCCATCTTTATTTATCCATATATTATTAGTACACGAATTGAGACATTGTTATATGTATTAGGCAATGCCCCCGATGTTAATTCCCGCATAGATTGGTTTTTCCGTCATTGCAAGGAAAAACTATAAGTTTTGATGAAGCAATCTAGTAAAAAATGCTGATCTACAGAATTTTTTATTATTCTTTCTAGATTGTCACGCAGCCTACGGCTGCTCGCAATGACGATTTAGTCTCTACGCAACAACACCTATACGGAAATGACATAAAAATCATACAACAATTCACACTACATATTATTCCTCAATTGTCGTATATTCCCCTTTATCTTGTATTACTCTAGCAAAATTTCCCTGTTCTTTTATTGAAAATACCCTTATAGGTAATTTATTTTCTCTTGCAACTGCAATAGCTGCCGTATCCATGACTTGCAGGTTATTAGTTATAACATCTTTATAGCTAATAGTGAAATATTTTTTAGCATCCGGATTTTTTTTAGGGTCGGAATCATATACACCGTCAACCTGAGTTGCTTTTAATAAAATATCGCTATTCATTTCGATTGCGCGAAGTACTGCAGCACTATCGGTTGTACAAAACGGGTTACCCGTGCCGCCGGCAAAAATTACTACACGCTTTTTTTCCATATGTCTTTTAGCTTTGCGGCGAATATAAGGTTCGCACACGCTCATCATAGGAATAGCCGATAGAACTCTTGTATAGATATTGAGGCTTTCCATAACATTTTGTAAAGTTAAAGCATTAATCACCGTTGCAAGCATACCTATATAATCTGCTGAAGCTCGGTCCATACCGACAAGTGCTGCATTAATCCCGCGGTAAATATTTCCACCGCCGACTACAATAGCGACTTCTACTCCTAAATCTATAACTTCTTTAATATCGATGGCAATCTTTTTTATTATGTCATATTCATGCCCAAATTGCTTATCCCCCATTAAAGCTTCCCCTGACACTTTAAGTAAAACTTTTTTATACTTTAGAGCATTTATATCTGATATCATTTTCTGCTTCAAGTTGTTTTTAATATCTGCTTAATTTTTTTAATCATTATACCTCTTTGTAGGTCGGTAATCGATGATTTATTGAGTGCATGCACTAATAACATATTATTATTTATATCAAGTGTTACTGTACCTGGAGTTAGAGTAATCGAATTACCATAAATTATTTCGCCTATTTCTTCTAGCCCTTCTGCGTCAACCCATTCAAAAACTGGCTCTATTCCTATTTTTCTTTGCCAAATTATTTTAATAACCGCGAAAGCCGATTTCCATATTTCTAATAATAACCAAGGAAAATATAATATAAATTTAATTTTAGTGAGCATTAACATTTTCGGTTAATTTGATATTTGAAGTAAAAGGTATTAGTAGCATTATAAATACAAATAACAGCCCTATCATATTAAATATATTATTTATTGCAATTACAAAAGCATCATGATTTAATTTGTTTGCTAATAACAAATATGATGCTTTTTCGGGATTTAAAACTTTTCCGCTTAATAATTCAGTATAAGAATCTAGTTGTTCTAATGCCATTATAGAAGTAGACGAGATATTTTCCGATAAATATTGCATAAAGGTTTTAGTATCATTAGTAAGTATAGTACTGATTATTGCAAGCCCTACCGCTCCTCCTAAATTACGAGTAAGATTATAAAGCCCGCTAGCATTACCTACTCTTTCTTTCGGCATATTGCCAAGAGCTATATTATTAGTCGGTATAAAACAAAACATTAATGAAAGCCCTCTAACAAATTGAGGAAGCACAAATGCAGCAAATTTAGAATCAGGCGTTAGAAAACTATTCAAATGACATCCAAGAGCAAACCCTCCAAGCCCTATAATAAGCATCAGGCGTAAATCTACCCCTAACCCTAACATTCTACCGGCGAGTGGTGCAGATAAAAATTGTGCTCCGCCCGTCACCATCATAGTAGCCCCGATTTGTAATGTATCATATCCGGCAATAGTAAAGAGAAATAGCGGTAATATATATACTGCCCCGTATAATCCGATACCCATAACGAACGAATAAAGGCAACCAAAAGTAAAGTCTTTATAAAGAAATGTTTTTAAGTCTAAAATTGGATTAATAAAGGTTAGTTCTCTAATGATTAATAAAATAAAACCTAAAACTACTGTAATACTTAAGAATAATATTAAATTATCCTCAAGCCAACCTTTTTTGTTTCCTTCTTCTAACACATACTGTAATAAGCCAAGCGTTAAAGCCATTAATAATATACCGAGAAAATCAAAATTTTTCAGTAATTTATAATTTGGTTTATCAAAATCCCCATATAAAAAAACTACTGTGCATACGAAAATCCCGGGTATGACGTTTAATAAAAACATAAAATGCCATGATAAAATCTCCGTAATATATCCACCGAGTGTAGGTCCTAAAGTAGGGGCAACAGTTACGACAAGTCCAATTAAGATAGTAACGATAGGACGTTGCGATGCAGGAAAAAGTATAAAAACGGTACTAAAGACCGTCGGTATCATAGCACCACCAAAAAAGCCTTGTAATGCTCTAAAGATAATCATGGATTCAATATTAGTTGCAAGCGAACATAATACGCTCATAACCGTAAACCCTAAAGCTGCAATAAAATAAGAAATTCTAGTAGTAAGTAACCTTGCTAAAAAGCCGGTAATAGGAATAATGATAACTTCAGCTATTAAGTACGATGTTTGAACCCAAGAAAGTTCATCGCTTGAAGCGGCAAGACCGGCAGCTATTACAGATAATGAGCTAGCGACAATTTGAATATCAAGTACCGACATAAACATGCCGACAACCATACCAAAAAAAGCAAATAATTGCTTTTTAGAAAGAGCAGGCGGTTGTAAATTATAATTTGACATAATTAAATTATACAGTTTAAATTAAATAAAGTTAATAAGTGACATATATGTTTAAAATAAAAAATCATCGTACAACTTTTAATTTTTAATTAAACTATTTATTAGGATATAAGTAAACAAGACATAATATATGGTAATCATTTTATTTATATTTAGCAAATAATAAATATGTGATTGATTTATTAAAAATATTTACTATAATGTAAATTAACTATAATTGATTTATCAATATGCAAAACCCAGCACAAAAAGTTATATCTTTTTCAGAGCATAAATCTGATATAGAACGCATAAAGAAATCAATAGAAGAGGGGTGGACGATAGTAAAGCTAGTACCTAATAACGACCGTTTTATCGGACTTTTAGAAAAGATTTCGCATGCTGAAGATGAAACAATCTATATTCCTCCAAGAAAAAAGATAATAGTTAATTAACACACATAGCGAATTATTACATAATCTGCTATTTGGCTTAAGAAGTTGAATATAAAAGGTGACAATTGGCTTTCACTTTTTATATAAAGCTAAGTATATATTATTTTTTAGCAACAACTTATAATTCTTTACAAAAAATAATGGAATTACCTAAAAAAGATAGTTTTGTTTTACCCTATGCTTAAAAAGACCTTATTGTCATTTCCGTGTAGCATTGGTGTTGTTGCATGGATTAATTCCACCCTGTCATCCTAGCTCATTTGTAGCGAGATCCAGTTTAAAATACTCAGGTGACCTCGCGGTTAATAAAGTGCATTACCGCAGTTGCTGCAATCTGGTCTATATTTATTGGCTCAGGGAATCACGAATGGCGTCATATTCTCTTGTTACCGTCCTGCTCTAAACGATTGTAAACACTTAGCAATATCCTGTTATTAGAATTTAAAGTTGGAGTAACGCTCCCCGCTATTTTATTCTCTATCTTCTACCCTAAACCAGATAGTGCGTTGTTATTTACAGCATTTACTGCAAGTTCCATTACTTTCTCTATCGCTATCATCTTCGCCAGCTGTACTCCCGATGCTTTCGCTAGCTCTATGATGGTCTTAAAAAAGTTTCCCACTTCACTCTTTCAAGCATTTTGATAGTTCAATACTCATAGGTCTTATTGGTAAAGGTTTATTTTCTGCTATAGCTTGCTGACGTTCTTGCGTGATTGCTTCCCAGCATCTGTAATCTTCATCTTGTCTTTTCATTAAATCAAATTGGGCAAGGTAGGTATTTAGCTTTTCTTGAACCTTTGTCACTTCTCCATCTTTAGCGTGTAAAAATGCTATTAAATGCGGGACATCTTCTGGAAATAGTCTTGGATTACACATTTGTATATAAGTTACTATCAATCACCAACCTAAATTACATCTACCCTCTTTAGAATATTTAGGATAATGTATATATTTTTCATCATCCATAAAAACATAATCGAAATATTCTTCTAATATTTCTCCAGTATCATATAATTCGCTTAAATGAAAATGATATTGTTTAACATTACTTCTAAAAATTCACCTAAATTTTCTAAGGTTATATCTTCTACTGCTTTAAATTCTACAGAATTAAAGAAATATAAATCTATATATTCTTGAAGTGTTTTTCTGATATATGCATCTTCTTCATTTATTTTTGCATACCATAATTTATCTGTCATTGTTTATTTCATTTTGTTATTCTAGTAATTTATACCGCTTCGAGGTTTCATTAAAGTTTTTATTACCTTATTTGCATATTTTTGTTGTGATTAGGTTATTTTTTAAAACAGCATCTCTCTCTATTTCTTGATATGTCCTTACATGAGCTACATTACCACTTGTATTATCAAATATTACAAACTGGTCATTTTTTATATCAACAGCAATAAGTTTTTCAGTATCATTACTTATGTCATAAGCATTTTTTAAAACCGTTTTAGGTTCTTTAGATGCTGGACTTTTTGACCACTTGAATTGAAGGTGATAATAAATGATTAGTATTTTAAGTTATTTTTTTGGATATCGTGGTCAAACCACGGTATGACACGAATGCGTTTTTCTACACATTATTAGTATATCAGGTTCTACCACACCTATCACAAATAGGGCTATAGTTTTATTTAGAAGATGGTGCCAATGTGGGGATTTGAACCCCAGACCTACGCATTACGAATGCGCTGCTCTACCAGCTGAGCTACATCGGCTGAAATATGATTATATTATGCTGAGATATGGATTCCTACGAGACATGTTTCGTCATTGCGAGCGACGACTGACAAGGAGCGTGGCAATCCAATAAAAAATTTTAAAATGCTAAAAGAATAGCATCCTTAATTGGACCCCGTGGTCAAGCCACGGGGTGAAAATGAGATATCTTTATAAATGCGTCGAAAATCTTAAATGGAAATGCTGCGTATCGTCATATTTCTTCTTCTTAACCGGGAAACCCCAATCCATTCTGATTGGTGCAAAACGTGTTACCCAAATAAAGCCGAAACCAATGGAAGCTCTAAGAGATTTATCGTTATAAAAACCGTTTGGAGTTTGATATTGTTTCTTATTTAGGCCTACTCCCCAAACGCTTCCTAAATCCATAAAGACTGTACTGGTTAAATTAAATTCCTCAGGTATAGGTGTTGGGAAATTAAGCTCTGTTGAGAATGTGTAATATCGCTCACCACCAAGTCCTTCGTTAGTGACCTTTTCACGAGGTCCTACACCACCGCTTGCAAAGCCTCTTAAACTATAATCACCTAAATTAAAGCGATCGGAAATTCTAATAATTTTTCCTCCAAGCCCTGCAATATTGCCTCCAGAAGCAGATAATTTTAAAGTAAGCTTGTTATGTATGAAAGATTTATAATATTTACCGTCAACTTCATGCTTTATATATTTGTTATCACCTCCAACGCCGGCAAATTCTTGTGCGCCGCTTACTAAATAACCGTTCTTTGGAACAATTTTATTATCGGTTTGATCATAAGTAATAGTATGTCCTATAGCAGAAGTAATGAATCTTCCCATTTGCTCCTTTAAGAATATTGAGCTTGATGGAGCTGGAGCACTTAAAATATCACGTTTGATTAAATAATCTATTTCGTGACCTAAATCCTCTTTAATTTCATAACCAAGAGAAGTTTTGACTCCTATAGAGTGTAACTTATAGCTTTGATCAGTTGTATTTAATACACTAGCACCGCGTCCGGTATAGTTTCTAAACATGTTTACGCCAAGTGATAAATCACGATCTAAAAAGTGCGGTGCGGTAATACCACCGTAATAGCTTGTAGTGTTTTTACTTACTTGCACACCGGCATTAAGCAGTTTCCCGGTACCGACTAAATTACGCTCTAAGAAAGAGAAACGTCCGAATAAACCGCCGGCAGTATTATATCCTAAATCAAAACCTATAGAGGAAGTAGATTTTTCATCAACTTCAACGTTAACATCATATTTATCTTTAGCTTTAGTCGGAGCTAAGCTAATTGCTACTTTCTCAAAATAATCTAAATTTCTAAGATTACGCTCACCTTTTTCAATATATGAACGATTAATTATATCACCTTCTTCTATTTTAAATTCTCTTCTTATAACAGGGTCTTCGGTTTTAAGGTTATTAATAATATTAATTTTATTAATATAAACCTTATCAGCTTTTTCAATAATAAATTTAATATCTGCAGTATGATTAGCATTTTTCATTATATCCGGATAAACATTTACCGTAGGGTAACCGTTCGCTGTAAAATATTCTCCGATTTTTTCAGCTATATCATTAACCTTTTTCATATTGAAAACCTTGCCTTGCTTAATATTAACAATTTTATTAAGTGATGTTATATCTATATTAGTTAATTTATTGTCTATTGTAATATTACCGAAGCTATATTTTTCTCCCTCTTCAATGGAATAGGTAATGGTGAAATATTCTTTAGTATTATTGAGTTCTGCTGATGCCGAAATTACTCTAAAATCTGCAAAGCCTACAGATTGATAAAACTCTCGCAGTAATTCTTTATCATACTCCATTCTATCAGGATCATAAGTATCGTTACTTTCTAAAAAACGAAACCAACGAGATTCTTTAGTTAAAACAATAGATTTAAGTTCTGAATCACTATAATTTTCATTACCGCTAAAATAAATATAGTTAATACCGGTTTTTGGTCCTTCTGCTATATCAAAAATAACCTTAACTCTGTTGTTTTCTAAATTTTCGATTTTAGGTGTTACCGTAGTAGCAAAACGTCCGCTACGTTTATAAATTTCTAATATTTTCTTTACATCTAATTCAATTTTAGCTTGGCTAAGAGATTCACCCGACATTGTGTAAATTTCTTTAGCGAGCATATTAGTTTTGATTTTAGAATTACCGCTAAATACTATACTACTTATAAAAGGCGTTTCAGTAACGTTAACTATTAAATTACCATCATTTGTTATATGCATATTTATATTTCTAAAAAGTGAGGTGGCATATAAACGTTTTATTACCTCATCTTCTTTAGAATTATTATAGGTTTCTCCTACCTTAAGCTTTAAATAGCTCTCAATAGTAGAACGCTCAACCCTATGATTACCTTCGATAGTTATTTTACGAATTACAGAGTCAGCTAATGAAATATGATAATAAAAAATCGTTAATAATAAAATTGTTAACTTACTAATTGATCTGATTGTCACCTAAAACCTTCTTTAAGATTTAATTTAAATTTCTGTGTTTAAACCCAATGTCATCCCCCGTGGCTTGACCACGGTAAAAATAATAAATTAGATACCGCGTTCAAGTCGCGGTACGACAAAGAATTGGATTTTCGCTTTTAGCTAAGAATAATATAAAGTTCTCCTAACTAATGCATTCAAACATAATTAATGTGCTCCACTATAGTAGATAATATAAACGAGAGCAAGCAAATCTATAAATTTAGGAAAACAAATTTTGTATATCGTTGGAAACAGCAATTATAATAAGAAAAATTATGATTATTGCTCCTAATTGTAACAAAATATTTTTAGTCTTAGGATGCGGTAATTTACCTGTAATTGCTTCATATAATATAAATACTAAATGTCCGCCGTCAAGCACCGGTATAGGTAGTAAGTTAAGTAACCCTAAATTAACGGAAAGCATTGCTATAAATAACAGATACATTTGGGTTCCACCAGCTATAGATTTGCCTGACTCTTTAGCAATAGCTATCGGCCCTCCTATCTCATCGAATGAACGTTTTCCTACAATCATTTGCGATATTGCGTTTAGAGTTAAAGCAGACATATCTATAGTAGTATTAATAGCTTCCCATAATCCTCCTAAAATTCCTATTTTAGTATGAATAGGTTCATTTTTAGCTATAATACCGATGCGAAGAGTTTTCTTAACTTGCTTTTCTTCGGGAGGTGATATAATTATTTCTTGAGGCATTATATTAACGATAAATTCCTTACTTTTTCTTTCTATAGTTAAAGTAGAAGAGCTAAAACCGTTAATTAATATCTCTCTTTGCACGTCCCCGAAATCTTTAACAGATTTATCGTTAACCTTAACAATTTTATCTCCTGCTCTTAAGTCTGCTCTCTCTGCCGGTGATGAAGCTACTATATTACCTATTATAGGAGGAATCTCTGTTTTTCCAAAGTAACAATAAAAACCTGCAAATATTATTATGGCAAGTAAATAATTAATTAACGGACCTGCTGCAACGATTAAAAAACGTTCTAAACAAGATTTAGCATCAAAAGCTACTTTTTCGTTAACTTCTTTAGTCTTATCCATAAGCCTGCGATCATAGCCGTAAATCTTGACATAACCGCCAAGCGGTATAAGGCAAATCTTCCACCTAACTCCTTTTTTATCGGTAATGCCTATTAGCGCTTTACCGAAACCTATCGAGAACTCCTCAACTTTTACATTAAAATATCTAGCAATACAATAATGCCCCAATTCATGGATCAATACCAAGATACTAATTGTTATAATAAATCCTATTATAGAGAGCATAAAAATTTTATAAGTTTACTAATAAATTATTTTAAGGTATACATTGTAAGGTTATAGATATCATTTCGTCGTTGTGAGTGGACGTTGTTACTTGGTTTCCGATGTCATTCCCGCGAAAGCGGGAATCCACAGAAAAAAAATGAAGTAATCCAAATGTATTAGTTTTAAAAACTAATAGTATTTATGTTTTTGAATTACTGGATTCCCGCTTTCACGGGAATGACATCACGCCATATCACATTACGCATTGACGAAAATTAAATTTTAAATTTCTTTTCTCTATGAGTTCAAATAAAATTAATAAAAAGTCGATTGCACGTATTGCAGCAGTGCAAGCTATTTATCAAAACATATTGCAAAATAACGACGATATGGATGATATCATGCAAAATGTACTTTCTTTTTATCAAAATAATAATTCTATAACAGATTTACCTGAGAATTTAAAAATATCATTAAGTATAAGTCATTTTAAAATGCTGGTAAAGTCAGTATTTGAAAATATTCATAAACTAGACGAAATTATTGACAATCATTTAACAAATGATAAAGATCCTGCACATATGCCAATCTTACTCCGAGCTTTATTGCGTGTTAGTATATGTGAGCTATTATTTTGCCCTACTACGCCTGCTAAAGTAGTAATCAACGAATATACGGACATAGCAAATGATATGTTAAATGAGCATGAAATTGGTTTTGTTAATTCTGTATTAGATAAAATAGCAAAAGAGCATACTCGTTTAATTTGAAAAATTGGCTATAAGTACTGTGGTACTCAAGTATTATTAATGGCTTTCGTGCCTCGTCTTATGGATTCCTTGCTCTTTTCCAGATTAAACTTCGTTTACTTATTCTTCATTTATTTATAAGTATAAAAGATTTTATGACAAATAATTTAAGAGGTTATAGAAATAAATTCGTTAGAGTTAAGACTTCTAAAAAACGCACCATCTCTTCTAGTAATTGGCTGAGACGCCAATTAAACGATCCGTATGTTGCAAAAGCACGTATAGACGGCTTTAGGTCAAGAGCTGCATATAAACTACTTGAAATTCATGAAAAATTTAAACTTTTTACTCCTAACATGAAAATTGTTGATCTAGGAGCAGCTCCTGGGGGATGGAGTCAAGTAGCTTCTAAGCTGATTAAAGCTTCGGATAATAACCTAAATAATAAAATCATCTCTATCGATGTGTTAGAAATTAAACATGTTGCTGGAGTTGAATTTGTTCAAAAGGACTTTTTTGAAGCAGACACGGAAGAATTAATTATTCAGGCTTTAGACGGTAGAGCTGATATAGTAATGAGTGATATGGCATCAAATACCATAGGTCATAAAGCTACAGACCATATAAGAACCTTACTTTTATGTGAGCAAGCTTTTGAATTTGCTTTAAAAGTACTAAAACCCTCCGGTCATTTTATTGCTAAAATTTTTCGTGGCGGTGCAGAAAATGAATTATTACATAAAGTAAAGCGTGAATTTAAAACAGTGAAACATTTTAAACCTTCATCCAGCCGCAGTGAATCTACGGAAATCTATTTAGTTGCTCTAAATAAGAAATAATGAATATGAAAGGCGAAAGGTGATTTCTGCCTATAAATTTATTTTTTTATTTAACATATTAGAGGATATAGATGATAATTACTTATATCTCCTGTTGTTTGGACTTCCTGAGCATATTCTTGACTGCAGCTTTGAAAATTATTATACATCCCAACTAAATTAGCTCCGGTTTCAGTTTCAACTATTTGATTATATAAATTATTTTTTAAATTTAGAGTATTTTTAGCATATTTTGGTGTTACTGCTTCCCAATCATCTATGGTTAAAGTAATATTCTGTTTCAAATCAGAAAAATTAACAAGTCCATGTTTACTGATTCCGGCTATGATTTCTTCAAAGCCTTCAACTATTCCATTAATTCCTAGATATTTTGTAACTTTTTGTTTGGCAAAATTATATAAATATGATGCCCTTTCTTCTGATTGTGATAGTGTTGTGTTTTTACCAGGAAGTACCATTGTTGTTTGTCCAAAATGCTTATTAGTAATATTAATAAGATTATGTTTTGCATTATATATCTTAGAATGGGTAGCTAGCTCTTTTATTGGAGTTGTTACTTTTCCGGTAAATAAATTTTTTTCTATGCCTCTTTCAATTATCGGTTTTGAGCCAGGGCTGTCAAAAGTTGTAGATTTATTAAAATGTAGGTTGCGAGAATGTATTTCTACTAAGGTTAAATCTGCAATTATTGCTCCAAGTGAATGACCGCTAGTATTAAAACTATATTCTGTGGCTTTACTTAAGCCACCTAATTTGTTAATTATTTCATTAACAAAATCCTGAATTGGAGTTAGTTTAGTAGGTAAGTAGTGCAGTGCGATAAGCAAGTCGTCTAATAAATCATATATATTGAATTTTGTGCCGGCACTAGCAATATGAACTTCTTTAGTGTCTTTATTTATAAATGCGACGGCTTTATAAGCATATTTAGCAGTGTTGATATTATCACATGAAGCAGTCAGTATTGCCCAGCCGCTATCTGTTAATTGTTCATGGACCTTTGATGCTTTTAGCTTATAAATATTTAAATCATCTGTTTTATATGCGAGGTCTAAACCTATATAAGCAAGCTTTTTAGTGCTAATATGTTTAGAATTTTTGTACGTAGGCATATCTACCTCTTTTTGATCAAAATTACCATAAAATATGATTTTTTCTAAAAAATGTCAAGTCAAATATTAATCTATTATTAAATCAAGGATTGATATTTGATTACTTTTGTCATATAGTGCATTTACAACCATGAAATATGGTAACTTAAATTAGGAGATAGACTATGTTGACATTATTAATACAAAACTTATTCAGAAGTAATAAACCGATCACTTACTTATCTTTAATAGAAAAAGCAAAAGCAGATTATAGTTTCTATACAAAATTAGCATCAGGAAGCTTTTTTGTAGGAGTAAGTAGTTTGTTTTCATTTAGTAGTTGGTTAAACAAAATACCTTTAATAACATGGGGTGTTTTTGGTACTAGTTATGGGGCAAAAGGCATTATGGAGAGTAATGAACAAATAAAGCTTTTTACTCAAGCTCATGAAGCAACTAAAGTTGAAGAGTATTTGGCTACTTCGGGGTTAGGAAGTTTTGTATACGGTACTGCTATAGATAAAAACGGTATAGATAAATTTACCGGTAAATATATTGAAGGAACAAACGCTAAGATAATATCTAATGCAATAACTCGCGTACCAACCTTAAGTTTAACGGAAGACGGCGTTGGTTACAAACATAATGGTGGCTATGAAATAGTAGAGTCAACAGATCGTGCGTTATATCAGGCAATACCTGGCGTGAAAGGACAATATACAAATAAATTAGTTCTAGATACTAGTATTCTTCCTTTACATGCTTGTATTATTCAGCAGCTAATACAAAATGGCTATTCAAGTGAAGATATTGAAAAAGCTTTAAGTTTAGGAACTGTTGCAAAGAGAGAAAGTTACAAAAATAAGCAATTAGCAGCATACAAGCCAAATTTGACAAGTAAGTTATGGCATGGTACAGAAAAAGCTATGCAAAATAAAGTAGTAGAACTTTCAAAAGAAATACAGAAATATGCTGAAATAAATGAAGCTTATGAAGAATTATTTAATTATCATACTTCCACTAGTGAAGAACAAGAAGAGCAGTTTTATAGCCTTGATTATAATAATGATGATCACACTCAAATCTTAGGAGATGAGGGAGATGGAGGATATATATCTGATATTGCCTAGTAACTAAATACAAAACTTTCTCAAGAGTAAGGTTATAGATCTATAACCTTACTCTTTATTTATTTTATAACCTCTTTAGCTCTCCTTTCGAAAGCTATAATCATTTTTTCGGTTGCTTTGGTAAAATAAGTGTCGATTAATTTATCCAGTATTACGGATTTCATTTTAAAATCAATAAAGAATTTTAATGCAGTTCCTGCCGTGCATGGAACAAAGTGCCAAGTACTTTTTAAATATTCAAAAGGTCCTGAAATAGCTACCGTATTAATCAAATATATTCCATCATCTGTTATTTCGCTTGTAACTCGTGAGTTATATTTTTCTGAAAAGCCTTTTAACTGAATTACTAATTCAGCAATAACCTCTTGATTATTTTCTGAAATAATTCTAGAAGCAGAACACCAAGGCAAGAATTTAGGATAAGATTTTACATCCCAGACCAAATCAAACAATTCTTGCGGTTTATAGGGTAAAATTTTAGTGTGTTGAAGACAAGGCATTAGAAATCTGTGACTTTACCTTTATGCTGCCAGTCCCCGTATCTTGTCGGTTCTAGACCTTTAACACCGCCAATTTCTTTTTCTTTTGGTAAATTTTCTTTTTCTGATATACTATTAGATATCTTTACAAACTTCACTTCTAGAGGTAATTTAGACATCGATCCGGTACTCATCAAATCCTCACGTATGTCCATATACGCTGTAGTGCTGCGTTCCGTGTCTCCTGTACATTCCTCTCTATAAGCTGGTTTGGAAAGATGTTTATTATCTTTTTTATCGTCCATAGTACTACAATATATGAAATATAACCGTATTTATATTAATAGTCGTTTAGCTGAAAATAGCAAGATAGAATTAGCACGTGATCATCATGTTCATTATGTCAAAACGGTGCTACGTCTTAAAGTAAATGATTGCTTACGTCTCTTTAACGGTACGGATGGAGAATTTCTAGCACAAATTAACGATATAGGTAAAAATAACCTATCGGTTAGACTGAAAGAACAGTTAAAAAAGCCTTATACAGAATCTACGTTAACTCTTGCTGTTGCTATAATAAAGCAAGATAAATTAATGCTTGCAATAAATATGGCTACGCAACTCGGTATAACTAAAATTATTCCGTTAATTACTAGGTGGTGTCAATTTAGATCGGTAAATATCGAACGTTTAACGAAATGTGTTATTGAGGCAACAGAGCAATCAGAACGTCTTACTCCCCCGATAATTGAAAAAGCTATCACAATACAAGATTACCTAAAAAAGAATAATAATTTGATGTTATATGCTAATGAACATGAAAAAGAAGAAAATTCTATATTACGAATTTCATCATCACTTAGTAATAGTGATATAACTATTATTGTAGGACCGGAGGGAGGCTTTACTAATGCTGAGCTGGAACTTCTTGCCTCATATAAGAATACAAAATCTATAAGTTTAGGAAGTAATATATTACGTGCTGAAACAGCAGCAATAACTGCTATAGCACAAGTGAGGTTGTTAGGTAGTCATTGCGAGGAAATTGCATAGCAATGGACGAAGCAATCTCAGGAGTTTGTTATGATTTCATGAGATTGCCACGCAGCCTACGGCTGCTTGCAATGACGAAAAGGTAGAGTTACTTCGCCTTTTCTATTCCGGATTTACAAAATAGCTTACCTAAACAAAGGAAAGAATATACACCACAAAAGCCTATAATTATATAAAGTATTGTAACAATAATTGGAAATGAGCCAAATAAAAGTGTGACTAAATTAAAATTAAATAATCCGACTAAGCCCCAATTTATAGCACCTATAGAAGATAATAAATGTACAGTAGTAATCAGTGGATTATTAGAATTTATTAACATATTGAAGCTCCTTTTAGTTAAACGTAAAAGACCTTGTTGTGTGGCTCATACCTCTGTCATCCCACAACTTGATAGCGGGATCCAGTTAAAATACTAAAATTACACTAGTATTATGGGCTACATTTTTGGATCCCGTGGCGAGGCCTCCGGGATGACACTATATGCGTTTTCCAAGCCATGCAACAAAACTAACGTCAAATAATAATTCCTCATTTTGAGCTATATGTCTACTAAATTTTATTATTCTATAATTTATTAATCCTTCTTAAAAGTGTGATATATTACAGGTATAACAAAAATTGTAAATATAGTACCGATGCTTAATCCTCCAACTATTACAACACCTATAGAATTACGAGCAGCAGCACTGGCCCCGTCTGCAAAAACTAGAGGTAAAGCTCCGACTACGGCAGCAAGAGTAGTCATAAGAATTGGACGCAAGCGAAGTTTTGAGGATTCTATTATAGCTTCTTGAACCTTTACTCCTTTTGCTCTTAGCTGATTAGCAAATTCTACTATCATAATAGAATTCTTAGTAATTAATCCAATTAAAGTAATAAGTCCTATATTACTATACATATTAAGGCTATTACCGGCAAGCCAGAGAGCAAGTACACCACCGGTTATTGAGAAAGGTACGGCGAGTAATATTAATAAAGGGTCAGTAAAGCTTTCAAATTGAGCTGCAAGCACTAAATAGATAAATATAAGAGCAAACACAAATGTTATAAGCATATTACTGTCTGCCTCTCTCATTTGTTTAATTTCTCCTATATATTCAATTATAGTATTACTAGGATTAAGTAACTTAACGGCTATTTTATTGATTTCATTAATTGCATCATCAATTTTCCTGTTAGGAGCAAGATC
>NZ_LECS01000003.1:34174-76405 GCF_001602635.1 Rickettsia endosymbiont of Proechinophthirus fluctus
GTAACGGATTTTGAATTATTATAATGACTATATGATTTTACTGATATTTTTTCCGTAATATTGGCTATCGATTCAAGCGGTAACATATTATTATTTTTTGCTCTGATTAAAATTTTACTAAAATCGCTAATATCTTTTCGATCTTTTTGATTAAATTGTAATATAACGTCATATAAATCATTACTCATTCTAAAATGCCCAATTTGGTGACCTGCAAGTAAATATTGTACCGTTTTGCCTATATTTGCCAAATCCATTCCGTATAAATAAGCCTTATCACGATTGACTTCTATACTTATAGTCGGCATTGCCGATTGTAAATTTCTATTAACATTTAAGAAAATAGGATTTGTTTTCATTATATCAATAAATTGTTGTGATATTTTATCTAGATCATCATATTCAAGGTTCGTTTGAATAGTAAACTCGATAGGGCTACTTGCATTCCCGCTAACCATTGAACGTGGATCCATAGCGTAAATCGACATGCCCGGTATTTCAGAAAACTGCTTATTTAACATATTCTTAATAGTTTCTTGGGAACAAGAACGCTCACCCCAATTTTTTAGAGGAATGAATCCAAAAACGTTATCGCTACTGCCTGCACCTATTACCATCAGATAACCTAATATATCTTTATAATTAGCAAGGATTTTTTCGGCTTCTTTCACTACTTTAGTAGAAGATTCTAAATTAGAACCTTCAGGACCTTTAAGAGAAACTTGTAAGAATCCATCATCTTCTTGGGGTACGAAAATTTTTTGAGTAAATTTAAAACTAATAATCAGCACTATAAATGATGATGCAATAATGATGACAAATTTCTTTTGATTGTCAAAAGTTAGCTTTAGATAGTAAATATATTTATTTTGAATAAATTGTAGAATGTCGTTAAACTTTACTAAGAATTTCGGTAAGTCCGTATTATGTTTTGTAACCATACGACTTGACATCATAGGAGTTAAAGTTAAAGCAACAAATCCTGAGAACAAAACACAAAATGCTAAAGTCCAAGCAAATTCAATAAATAATTTCCCGATAAAACCCTCTATAAAACCCACGGGTAAAAATACGGCAGCAAGCGTAATAGTCATAGCAATGATTGCAAAGCCGATTTCTTTAGAAGCAAGCATAGCCGCTTCCATGGGTTTATGCCCCATTTCATTATATCTAAAAATGTTTTCAAGCATAACTATCGCATCATCGACCACTAAACCTATAGCAAGTATCATAGCAAGGAGCGTAAATATATTAATAGAAAATCCAAAAACATACATTACGCTAAAAGTACCGATCAACGATACCGGAATCGTTACAAATGGAATTAAGGTAATTTTAGCAGAAGCAAGAAATAAATAAGTGACTAAAACTACTAATATTAAAGCTTCAAAAATTGTTTGAAATACTGCATAAATTGATGCTTTTACAGGTGTTGCTGCATCATATGCGATACCCATGCTTATTCCTGTGGGCATGGATTCTTTAATTCTTTCTAGTGCTTTAGTTACTTCATATGATAAATCTATGACGTTAGCTTTTGATTCTTTTATAAGACCAAGGGCAATAGCGCTTTTGCCGTTATATCTAAAAATTATGTCCTCATCGGGAGAAGTTAAAGATATTTTTGCTATATCTCGTAATTTTATGATACCTCCGTTTTGTACTTTTAGAATAATATTACCGAATTCTTCCGGTGTAGATAAAGAACCTGCAAGAGTTACTATAAAATTATTGCTTTTTGTTTTAATCGTACCTGCGGGATAATCTTTGTTTTGCTCTTTTATTGCAGATTCAATCTCCAATAAAGAAATTTTATGTTGATATAATTTTTTAGAATCGGGTTCTATTCTTATTATATATTCCCGACCGCCGTAAATTTGTGACTGTCCTACGCTTTCAAGTTTATCTAACGGTGTTTGTAGATTATCTTCGACGATCTTTGTTAATTCTAAATTGCTATATTGATCACTTTCAATGCTTATGAAGAGGCTTGGGAAACTATCGGCATCAAGTTTTGTAACTGACGGGGCTTTCATATCTTGCGGGAACATATAAGTGATATCCGATATTTTGGCGCGGACATCGTTTAGTGCTACTTCAATATCAGTAGATAATAGAAACGATAAAGTAATACTACTTGTGCCGGTAGAACTTTGAGAAGTTATATAATCTAAATTTTTAACCGTCTTTAAAGCTTTTTCTATACGTGTCGTTATTGCTTGCTCCATATATAAGGCATCGGCACCTGCATAATGAGCTTCGACATTTATAATAGGAACTGAAATATCCGGAGTACCTCTAATTTGTAGTTTGGTAAAAAACATTGCTCCAAGAGCTACGATAACCAAATTCAAAACTGTAGCAAAGACAGGACGTTTAATACAAATTTTAGACAATAACATTGGATTAAAAATTTTATTCTAAATTAATGTGCATAGTGAATTATTACATAATCTGCTATTCGGTTAGAAATATTCTATATAAAAGGTGAAAGACGGTTTCCACTTTTTATGTAAATTAAGTATATATTGTTTTTTATTAAAAAACTTATAATTTTTTATAGAGTAGAAAATTAGTTTTTGTAATTTACTACTGACAATAAATTATGGTTTTAACGATAAATTTTCACTTTAATTACTTGATTAAGATAGTTTTAACAGTATAACTGATGTAAAATGGCTACATTTTTCTATAAATTAATATAATAACGTATATATTTTAAATTTTGTAAATAACTGGCATTTGCAGTATGTGGGTAGTTTGTTATAATTAACACACATAAAAAATATATTGATGTATATTATTGCCAGTTGTATATATTGTTTTATAAAAAAACATCAATACATATTAACCTATTAAAGGAGAATTGATTTTATTATGAGTACACATAACACAAAAGAACCAAAAAAAATGAATAAAACCGAATTTATAGCATTTATGACCGACCATGCTCATAATCATAAACATGCTTCACATAAAACATTAACAAAAGCTGAAGCCGAGAAAGCACTTAATTTAGTTCTTGATAGTGTGATTAGTGCTATAAAGAACCACCATAATATTAATATAACAGGTTTCGGTTCATTTGAAATACATCATAGAAAAGCACGTGAGGGTCGTAACCCAAAAACCGGAGCAAAAATGAAAATAGATGCTTACAATCAACCTACTTTTAGAGCCGGAAGAAAAATGAAAGAAGCTTGTAATTAAAAGAAGTAACGTATTTACAGTACTAATAATTTCTGAACCCCGTTACACGCTTGCGGGGTGACACTAGAAAAACCAGCTCATGCAATAATGCTCTGCAAAAGCCGGAATGATATAGAATACTTCTTAAGTACAATTCATAATGATATTACAACCATTGATAATTGAACGCCTAGAGTTTAACTTAAAACATAATACGCTATACAATAGTTGGCTTATCGAAGCCGAAAATATAGAGCAAGCTTTAAAAGATTTAGAAGAGTTTATATATATTAAGCTTTTTAAGAATAGCATTCCTCTTGACAACAATCCTGATTATCATTTCATCGCTAGGGAAACTTCAGCTACATCTAATGCTAAAAATATTTCTATTGAACAAATAAGAAAATTACAAGACTTCTTAAGTAAAACTTCTGCAATTTCAGGTTATAAAGTTGCAATAATTTATGCAGCAGAGCTTATGAATTTGAATGCAGCGAATTCATGCTTAAAAATTCTTGAAGATGCACCAAAGAATAGTTACATTTTTTTAATTACTTCAAGAGCTGCAAGTATTATTTCTACCATTAGATCAAGATGTTTTAAAATTAATGTTAGAGCATCTATCCATCATACTAAAAACGAATTATATTCCGAGTTTATTCAATCGATAGCAGATAACAAAACGTTAGATTTTATTAATCGCTTTACTACTAAAGACCGAGAATTATGGCTAGATTTTATTGATAATTTATTATTATTAATGAATAGAATCCTTAAAAAATCTGCCAACGTTAATATTGAACTTCTAGATTTGGAAAATAAGATTTTTAATAAACTATCAAATAGACACCCTTCATATTTACTGCAAAAATTTACCAACATAAAAAAGTTAATATATAATACCATTGATTATGATTTGGACTTAAAAACAAGTTATATATTAGTGGTGAATGAGTTTTCGAGTAATTAACACGATATCACTACGTTCCTTTCTATGTTATCCATAAAACAACAAAATATATTGAGATACTCCTTTTTTTAAAAAATAGTTAATAGATATTCAAGATAGAAAGCGGCTTCCCTCTAGAATATAAATTTAATTTATGTTTTATTTTGACTATTGTTAATTTACTCGTAGTATATATTAGGTTTTAGGAACTTTATAAATTAAATTATTTGTATGTTTAAAACTTTAACACAAAATTTAACGAAGATTTTTGATAAGCTAGTTAGCTCAGGCATTTTGACGGAAGCCCAAATAGATGCTGCTATGCGGGATATAAGAGTGGCTCTTTTAGAGTCAGATGTTGCATTACCGGTGATAAAAGATTTTATAGCGGAAGTTAAACAGAAAGCTTTAGGGCAGGAGGTTATTAAGTCTGTTTCACCTGGACAGATGATAATTAAAATTATCCATGAAGAGATGATCAATCTCTTAGCTTCAAGTAAAAGTGAGACAAAGCTAAATTTAAATTCAAAGCCGCCCGTAAATTTCCTAATGGTAGGGCTGCAAGGGAGTGGTAAAACTACGGCGAGTAGTAAGCTTGCTTTACGGCTTAGAAATCAAAATAAGAAAGTTTTACTTGTTTCTTTGGATACTTACAGACCGGCTGCACAAGAGCAACTCGCTATACTTGCAAACTCAGTACAGATTAATTCATTACCTATTGTGCAAGGTGAGAAACCCCTCGATATTGTCAAAAGAGCTATTGCCGAGGCTAAAATTTCTGCTTATGATGTCATAATTTATGATACGGCAGGTCGTACACAAATTGATAAAGCGATGATGGAGGAAGCGCTTGCAATAAAAAAGATAGTGGAGCCTACAGAAACTTTGTTAGTAATCGACAGTATGACAGGGCAGGATGCAGTAGTTACGGCAAGTAGTTTTAATGAAAAGTTAGCAATTTCAGGATTAATTTTATCTAGAATTGACGGCGATTCCAAGGGTGGTGCAGCACTCAGTGTAAAATATATTACTAAAAAGCCGATTAAATTTTTAAGTAGCGGTGAAAACCTAATTGATTTAGAAGAATTCGATGCTGAACGTTTAGCTTCTCGAATACTGGATATGGGTGATATTATCTCTTTTGTTGAAAAAGCAGCTAGTATTGTTGATAGAGAAGAAGCCGAAAAAACGGCAGCTAAATTAAAAAAGGGTAAGTTTGATTTAAATGATTATCTTCAGCAAATGAGAAGTATAAAAAAAATGGGAGGTTTTGGAAGTATACTTAGTATGTTACCGGGTAGCGGTAAAATTATGGATCAAATAAATCCAGCAAAATTAAATAGTAAAATAATTGAACATCAAGAAGCAATTATTTTATCTATGACGCCAAAAGAACGTAAAAATCCTGATATAATTAATGCTTCACGTAGGAAACGTATAGCTGTTGGAGCAGGAACTACGGTACAAAAGGTAAATATTTTGCTAAAGCAATATAAACAAATAAGCGAGATAATGAAAAAAGCCAGTAAAATGAATCCTAAAAATCTATTACGTAGCGGAATTGGAAAATTGTTTTCTTGAATTTATATTATATCTACATTATGTCATTCCTGCGAAGCGGAAATCCAGTCAAGCATATAAAAACAAGTGTTTGTATGGTGATTTTATCAAGTATGTAACTTCTGTAGCAATATTGAAGTTATTTTTCTGGATTCCCACCTACGCGGGAATGACATCGAGTAGGTTTTCCGATCCATGCAACAATGCCGACTTGATTGCGGGATCCAGTAAAAATACTAAAATTATATGGATCCTGTGGTCAAGCCACGGGGGTAACCTTTGCCTTAAGTTGACACCCATGTGTCTTCGCAGGAATGACATCGACGGTTTTTTAAAACTATCCAGTAGTATAATAAGTAACACATATTGACCTAGTATTAAATTTAATTAATTTTTAATTTCAAAGCATTTGCAAAAAATGTATAAATATTGATCAAATAATTGGCACTATCTTTTAAAAATCACTACCACTACCATGCCCACTATCTACACTTCCTAGAAGGTAAGTTTTAGTATTTGGGTCTTTCTCAAGCACATACTCAACAATTCTTCCATGTCATGGGTATACACGCTGCTCTAATACTGAATCTGTAATTAACACAGCCTGGTATTTTTGCGTTAAAGATAAATTCTCTAGCGATGCATATTTTTTGATATGTACTAAATCTTCTACTTTGGATCACCATATTCTGTACCCCATGAATGTCCTGTTCCGAATTCTTTATATCGTATCGTATCAAGTATCGGCACTTCACATGCTATAGCTCCAAATAAATCAGGACGCTGTGTCATTGCAACACTTACTAGCAATCCGCCGTTACTTCCTCCTTTAATTCCTAAATACTCAGGGCTAGTAATATTTTGCTTTATTAAATCCTCTGCTACTGCAATAAAATCATTCAAACCGGTTTGACGTTTTATTCCTTGAGTTGCCTTATGCCACTCAGGACCAAACTCTCCGCCACCTCTAATATTAGTAAGAACACTAACCCCACAATGTTTAACCCATACTTCATTTTCCATGCGCGAGAAATATGGAGAGTTGATTACTTGAAAACCGCTGTATGCTTCAAGTAATGTTGGATTTTTACAATCTTTGTACCTTTTTTATAGACAATAAAATATGGTATTTCATCCGAGCTTGTAGCTTCCTTTTGATCTACAACATAATTTTTGCTATCAAACGGATATAAAGGCTTTCTAATAACTTTTAATTCATGAGTTTTATTCCATAAACAGATAGTGGGAGGAACTATAGAATGTTCTATAGTAATTAATGCATCTTCTTCCTCATCATCAGACAACATACCAAAAATTGTATTTTCATAAGACAGTAAAGTTACCGGTTTTGTCCATTCATGATTTTCTAATGTAAATGTTACTACTTTTGAAAATAACATTCTCATAGCTAGTTAAAAATATCGTATCTTTAGTCATTCTTACAAAATACAATACTTCCCTCTCTGTTGAGGTAAATAATATTTTTAAGCTAGCTTTATCGCTATCTTCGTTTAGAAGATCAGCGTAGTGTATGGCAATAAGTGAACCTGCTTTATATTACTATCTTTAAATTGCCAATCGGAACGCAGTAGCCAAAATACATATTCTTTAAAAGAACCTTCAGGTATTGCATCTGATGGCATATTTATTTTTTGTAATTTTAAGCTCTCATCTTTAGTATCTAAAATATAATGATCGTAATTATAAAAAGCCTTATTTGCAGATATAAATATTAAAGATGAAGAAATATTATCGGTAAAAGCTTACTGGCTGATACACGTATATAAATTCTTTGGTATTTCAAATAGTTTTTTGGCTTTCTCTATAGGTTCTCCTTGCTTCCATATGTAGAGCAAGCTAGGATATAAAGAGTCAGTCACTTCCTCTTGATGCAAAACTGGATAAATATAATAGTATCTTGATCAACCCAAGTAGGGACAGTAAATTTACCTTCTAGTAATTTCCCGCTACTTGTTTTTGGCTCAAAACCATTGTTTACAAAATCTTTTTCTCTAAATCCCATGCTCTAAAAAATATCTCATCCTTACCGCCAAATGACATGGTAATTAAGAAACGATTAGGATTTTGAAAACAATCACTCCTACCTCGATACATTACTTTTTTACCGAGTTTTTTGAATAATTTATCAAAATCGATTAGAACTTCCCAATTTGGTTTATCTTTCGAGTAATTCTCAACCAATATCCTACGCCATAACCCTTGGGCTTTTTATAATCCATCCAAAAATTATACACGTAACCTTTACGTATAGCACCAAAAGGAGTTTTTCTTTGATCATAGCAAACAGATTCTATTTCTTTCTTAACTACCTTATAAGTAGGCATAGATTGGCAAGCCTTTGCTATTTTATCAGTACGCTCTTTTGTCCATTTTAGAGCTTCAGTTTCTTCTAGAAATTTAGTGTCTTTTGGGTTATATATTTATGCATTATTACTTCCCATAGCTTGAACACAAAAAATTATAAAATAGTGGGTAATTTTTTTTCATTATTTTAATAAAATCTATTAAATTAAAAGCTTTATTTAAAGTTTTCTTTGAATTAGAATAGTGTTTTATCATACACCTTGAATAACATCAAAGAAGATGCTAGGTTTTGTAGACATTGCTAATTGATTTGCTATTTTGAGGTCTTTTTTAGCGAAAATTAATAAGATTTTTGTAGAAATAGTTATTCATATTTCAAAAAAATCTTATAATTTGTAGCAAAAAATAACCAAAATTAAATCTTTTTAGCAATGTCTACAAAACCTAAGTTAGCACTAGCAAAAATACAAAATATGAGAGTTATGGCTAATGATTTAAGTATTTATATTCATTGGCCTTTTTGTTTGTCCAAATGTCCGTATTGTGATTTTAATTCTCATGTAGCAAGTACTATAGATCATAAGCAGTGGCTTAAATCTTATGAAACTGAAATTGAATATTTTAAGGATATTATTCAAAATAAATATATAAAATCTATTTTTTTTGGAGGCGGTACTCCCTCTTTAATGAATCCTGTAATAGTTGAAGGAATAATAAATAAAATCAGTAATCTAGCAATTATTGATAATCAAACCGAGATAACTCTAGAAACTAATCCCACATCATTTGAAACTGAAAAATTTAAAGCATTCAAAGCCGCCGGAATTAATCGTGTTTCAATAGGAGTGCAATCCTTAAAAGAGGACGATTTAAAAAAATTAGGTAGGACTCATGATTGTATGCAGGCCATTAAAACAATTGAGGCGGCAAATACGATTTTTCTACGAGTGTCATTTGATTTAATATATGCACGTAGCGGTCAGACATTAAAAGACTGGCAAGAAGAATTAAAACAAGCTATGCAGCTCGCTACCTCACATATTTCTCTTTATCAATTGACTATCGAAAAAGGTACGCCGTGTTATAAATTGTTTAAGGAGGGTAATCTGATTTTGCCGCATTCAGATGCGGCAGCTGAAATGTATGAATGGACGAATCATTATCTAGAATCTAAAAAGTATTTTAGATATGAAATATCCAATTATGCTATGATAGGGTATGAATGTTTGCATAATTTAACTTATTGGAATTATAATAGCTATTTAGGTATAGGCCCCGGAGCTCATAGTAGAATCATTGAATCCTCAAGTTCGGTATCGGCAATTATGATGTGGCATAAACCTGAAAAATGGTTAGATACGGTTAAAACAAAAAATGTTGGTATTCAAACTAATACTAAGTTAACACATCAAGAAACTATTGAAGAAATACTAATGATGGGTTTACGCCTTAGCAAAGGTATAAATATTTCTACATTAGAGCAGAAATTAAACACGAAATTAGAGAATATTTTAGATGTGAATAATCTTAAGCATTATCAAGCGTTAGACTTAATTAGACTAGATGAAAATATCTATCTTACCGACAAAGGTTTAATGCTGTATAGCTACATAGTACCTCGATTGATTATATGAAAATTATTCAAGTAATTTTAAAGTTTATAATTATTTTAATTATTGCTTCTATTCATGTTATGGAATGTAAACTTGAGTTTAAAAAAGATATATGTGAATGGTGTTGAGTATGATCAAAAAGTCGAAAATCCAATTACACCGATAGCAAATGCTATTAAAGCAGATAATATTGATGAAGTAAAAAAATATTAGATGAGGGATATGGAGTAAATCAACCATACTTGGGCTGGACTCCTTTAGATTATGCTATATCGAATAATAATATAAAAATTGCCGATTTTTTATTAAAGTGTGGTGCACCTATGAATTTAATCCATATAAATATAGGATTTATGAAGCTGGAAATTTCCGAACTTTTAATTAATCAGGGCATGAGTCCTAATTTAAGATATGAAGACGGTATTACCGGAATGATGCTAGCCGCAGAAAGAAATAATCTTGATTTAATAAAACTTTTGCTTAAGTTAGGTGTTAATCCTAATGTTCAAAATTCTAAAATCGGAATGACTTCCCTTATTATGCATTATCATATCTTAATGTTGAACCTACTCGTATTTTATTAGAATATGGAGCGGATCAAAATTAAAGATTGCAAAGGGAAAAGAGCTTTAGATTGGATAGCGGTGGATGCTATAGAACTTTACGTAGAATTACTATACTGCTTTATTTGTTGCTCCATTTAAAACTAAACTGAAAATTATAAAAGAAAGAAATAGCATAAAGACTCAAAACAAAGAAAAGCAATAAAAAAGCTTCTCAATTCTCACCATTAAATTTTTGTAGCGTTTCTATTTATACTTCACAAGTTAGGATAAAAACCTATCTTAATTTTCTGCCTTATGTTCTGTCTCTGTCATTGCAAGAAAATTGCATAGCAATTGACGAAGTAAGGAAGAGAAAAAATTCTGATTTACAGAATTTTTTTATTATTTTTTGGGGAGTGCCATGCAGTCTACGACTGCGATGTTGTTAGCCCGATTAAGATATCTTGGTAGCTCAATTGATTTAATAATATCTTTAAGGCTAATATATACTATAAATAGATTCTCATGTCCTTTATGTACAATCCCCCAAATTAAGTGTCAACTATAGGAGATAAGTTATCACTCTTCTTGGTCATTTGGATGGTATGCAGCATCTACATGCCAATCTCAATCATTATACGGCGATTGAGAGCTATGTTCATTATGCGAATTACGTCTTGGTGCTACTGCGCTAATAATATTCTTATCTTCTTTATATAATACAGGCAAACTACCAATTATCCCTATTACTCCATACATATGACAAATTAATTCTTCTATTCCGCTAATCCGTACCTCACCGTCATAGGGAATCATTATATTATAATTTTTTTGATCGATATTTTTTATATGTATAATTTCTGCATTATTATTTACGGTATCTTTAATTTCTTTTGTATAATTTACATATTTTGTATCTACTAAATATAAATCTTTGTTTTCTTTCAACCAGCTAGTTAATCTAACGATTGTATTGTTTAAATTTTCTAATGTTGCTATACAAGTTTTTTCATCTAAAATTTTCCTCCAAACATCATAGCACGCATTATTATAGTCAATATTAGTATCTTCAATGATGAAATAATCCCCTTCTTCAAAAATATTCCAAAATACCTATAGTATTAATATGAGCATCTTCTATTTAAAGTATAGGATGTACTATTTCAGATATTTTGGCTTTTGGGAATATTGCCCCTACTTTATTAGAATCACCTTGTAAAAATTTTATTCTATTATCTTCTTTTTGATAACTATATTTTAATTTCGCTTTTCCTTGGATTCCCGCTTTCGCAGGAATGACATAAAACGCATTTTTCAATTCAGACAACAATGCTTATAGTTGCTCACAATGACAATGTCGGATCTTAGTTAGCAGTATCATTAAGATAAATATACTTCCTTATCTAAAGTATCTTCGCTATTATCTATAATCATAGTAATTGTTGCATCTCCGGTAATATTGATAGTAGTACGTAGCATATCAAGTATTCGGTCAATACCAGCAATAATTGCTACTCCCTCTATAGGTAAGTGAACCGAAGAAAGAACCATAGGAAGCATTATCAAAGAGGCACCGGGAATACCGGCACCACCGATAGATCCAAGTGTTGAGGTGAGAATAATGACTAAATAGTCGTGAGGAGCAAGTGTTACTCCCATCATCTGAGCAAAAAATATGGTGGTAAGAGATAAATTTATAGCAAAGCCGTCCATATTAATTGATGCACCTATCGGAAGTACGAACGAAGTACTAGACTCTGAAATGCCAAGCTTTTCACGACAAACTTGCATAGTAGTTGCAAGAGTTGCCTTACTGCTTGAAGTAGAAAAAGCAAGTATCTGATACTCAAAACTTTTCTTATAAAAAGGTATAGGTGAAACACGACAGAATACACATATAAGTAAACCAAAAACTAAATATTGGAATGTCATCGCTACAACTACCGCTACAACAAGTTTCGATAAACTAATCATTACCTCAACTCCCTGCATGCCTACAATCCAGCCTGTTAAAGCAAAAGCACCGTAAGGGGATAATTGAATAACAAACGATATCATTTTTAATATTAATTTTGACATTACATGAATTAAATCAGTAATAGGTTCACCGATAGATTTCATTTTGTTTAAGGTAATTCCAACAAAAATAGCAAAAAATACAACTTGTAAGACATCACCGTTTGCAAAAGCCTCAACAGCATTATCAGGGACGATATTTACAAAAAAATCAATTATATTAAATGAAGTTCTGCTTGTCGTTCCTGAAGAGGTGAAATCTATATGTACGCCTACTCCTGGCTTTAATACTAAGGCAACAGTGAGTCCAAAAACCGTGGCAAAAAAAGTAGTACCTAAAAAAGCGACTACCGCTTTCATTCCTACTCTACCAAGGGCAGAATTATCATTCATACTAGTGATACCGGAAACCAAACTGAAGAAAATTAAAGGGGTAATGATCATTTTTATCAAACGTAAGAAAATGTCACCGATAGGTTTAATATAATTAACATATTGTGGTAAGTATATACCAAATATAATACCTAAGATTAACCCTAAGGTAACTTTTTGCCATAATTTCATAATTTACTTACTTAATTTTTAAATTTTCTCAACTATAAGTTTATTTATTATTTTGGTTAATCCATTCTAAGTACTTTTGAAAGCCATAGTCAATATTTATTTTTATTATTTGTGGTAATTCATAATTATGAATTTCAAGGAGTTTATTTTCAATTTCATTATAATTAGAAGATTTTGTTTTAATTACAAGTCTATATTCAGTTTCTAAAGTTACTCTACCATTCCATCTAAAGTAACTTTTGACATCGTCAATTTGAATGCAGGCAGTAAGATTTAATTCTAACAAAACAGATGCTATTTTCTCAGCAATTTGCAAATCATTAGTAGTAGTTAAAATTAAACAGCAATCTTGCATACCTAAACCTCAACAAAACAATTCGGTGTTTCATATAGTTTGAGGCTAGTTACGAAGAAGTTTTGACTTACGAAAAGTTTAGGAAAAATTTCATTCTTTAAATGCGTCGCTATATTTTCTGCAGTTGGGTTATTTTGCATGTAATATATTTTTTGACCGGTACAATTTTCTATTTGCTGCCCCATTGCCTTATCGTCTTGATGTAGGATTAAGCTATGATCAAAATTTTCATCAATCCATTTTTTAGCTAAATCCTTAATTAAACCAAAATCGATTACCATACCAAGTTTATCGGTTTTGTTTGCGGCTATAGCGATCTCAAGAACATAGCGATGACCGTGCAGGAATTGACATTTATTCTGATGTTCTATAATTCTATGTCCTGCATCGAACTCAATACGACGAGTACATTTTATCATTATTATATACTTCCTTTCTTTGAATGATTTTACTTTTTTCCAAGAGTAAAAATGGGACCAAGTCATTGTAAGGAAAATTACGAAGTAATTGACGAAGCAATCTCAGGAGTTTGTTACGATTTCATGAGATTACCATGCAGCCTACGGCTGCTCGCAATGACAATTTTTTACAAATTTAACAATAACTTTTCAGGATTCTCAATAAGCTGCTTAATTTTTACCAAGAACGATACTCCTTCTTTCCCATCAATTATACGATGATCGTAAGATAAAGCTATATACATCATCGGACGTATTTCAATTTTACCGTCTATAACTACAGCCCTTTCCTCGGTTTTATGTAAGCCTAGAATACCTGATTGAGGAGGATTAATAATCGGTGTAGATAATAATGAGCCATATACGCCTCCATTAGAAATCGAGAATGTCCCACCTGACAAATCAGCCATAGAAAGCTTACCCTCACGAGCTTGTTTAGCCAAAATTCCTATAGTTTTCTCCACTTCAGCAAATCCCATTTTATCGGCATCCCTAACAACTGGTACAACAAGCCCTTGCTCTGTTCCGACAGCTACACCTATATCATAGTAATTTTTATATACTAAATCATCGCCATCTATTTCAGCATTTACCGACGGAATAAGCTTTAAAGCTTCAATTGTTGCTTTAACAAAGAAAGACATAAACCCAAGTTTCACAGCATGCTTTTTCTCAAACTCTTCTTTATATTGATTACGCAAAGCAATTACTTTTGACATATCGATTTCATTAACAGTAGTCAAAATAGCTGCTGTATTTTGTGAATCTTTTAAACGCTGTGCAATAGTTTTACGCAAGCGTGACATACGAACACGCTGCACTCTTTCTTCATTAGATTTACTTATTGCAGGAGCAGAAGTAGTCGTAGTGTTTATTGCTGCAAGCACGTCACCTTTGGTAATTCTACCGTCTCTACCTGTTCCTTTTATATTATTGGGGTCAAGCTTATTTTCGGTAACTAATTTTTGTACAGAAGGAGCAAGAGTATTATTAGCCACGGCAGGTTTTTCTGAAGTAGGTTGTGTTACTGGTTGAGCTTTAGCAGATTCATTATTAGTACCGGCAGTATTTACAGATGCTCCTTCATTTATTTCGCCTATTTCTTCGCCAACTGCTACATTTGCACCGTCAGTTTTCGATATTTTACCTATAGTACCATTGCAAGGAGCATTAACTTCTAAAGTCACTTTTTCGGTTTCGATTTCTAATAGTAATTCATCGGTTTTAACCGAATCGCCTTCTTTCTTATACCATTTGGCAATAGTTGCTTCCGTTATGGACTCCCCAAGCGACGGTACTATAATTTTCACTCTCATAATTTATTTTACTCCTATATTTTTGTATAGCATCGCCCTGTATAGTTTTATCGTCATTGCGAGAAGACGCTATAAGCGTCGACGAAGCAATCTCAGGCAAATTCCTGAGATTGCCACGCTCTTTTAGTCGCTCGCAATGATGATTATTAGGCAATACCCTAAGAATCATATGCCCAATGCTGTCCTTAATAGTTTCTCTTGCTGTTTATTATGTGCTTGCAGCGAGCCTACTGCTGGAGAGGCTGATTCCTCTCTACCTACATATTTAAATTCATTTTTAATTCCTGCTTCTTTTAAAGCATCGTTTAAGTGAGAAACTATATAACACCAAGTTCCCATATTCTTTGGTTCTTCCTGACACCAAATAAATTCCTGCGTCCTATTATATTTTTTTAATAGCGATGCTACAAGTTTTTTTTCAAAAGGGTATAATTGCTCAAGCCTAATAATCGCTATATTACTGTTATTGCCACGCATTTCAAATAGATCGTAATATACCTTACCGCTGCATAAAATTACTTTAGTAATATTGTTTGTATCTACTTTAGTTACTTCATCTAAAACTGGTAAGAAAGCAGTATTTTCACCTAGCTCGTCAAGTTTAGATACGGCATATTTATGACGTAATAATGATTTCGGCGACATTACGATTAACGGTTTACGGGTATCATCAAGTATTTGGCGACGTAGCAGATGGAAAATCGAAGCAGGGGTAGTAGGGTATGTAACATACATATTATTCTCAGCCGTCAGTTGTAAGAACCTCTCAAGTCTTGCCGAACTATGCTCCGGTCCTTGTCCCTCAAATGCATGAGGTAACAAAACCACAAGCCCACTCATACGAAGCCATTTAGTTTCGCTGCTTGAAATAAACTGGTCAAAAATAATCTGAGCTCCATTAGCAAAATCACCGAATTGTGCTTCCCATAAAACTAAATTTTTTGGGGTTGCGAGTGAATAACCATACTCAAAACCAAGCACCGCATATTCAGATAAATTACTATCGGCTACCTCGTATTTTGCTTGTTCTTTAGATAAATTATTTAGAGGTATATAGGTAGTACCATCAATTTGGTTGTGCAATACTGAATGACGATGCGAGAAAGTACCGCGTCCCGAATCTTGTCCGGTTAGCCTTATATTTGTGCCTGAAGCAAGCAAGCTTGCAAAAGCTAGCTGCTCTGCCGTCGCCCAATCAATAGGTTGATCAGCTGCTAGAGTGGCTTTCCGAGCTTCAAATAGTTTGACAAGTTTTGGATTAACGGCAAAATCTTTCGGTATTTCGCATAGTTTAGTGCCTAAATCGTGTAATGTTTTTTTACTGATACCCGTTATTGTAGCTTGTGTACGAGTACGAGAAATACCTTGCCATAATCCGCCTAAGCAATGTGCTTCTTGCTTATAACTTTTTGCCTGCTCATATTCCTTATCTAGTTTTGCTTTAAATTCTTCTTTTAACTTAGCAAAATAATTATTGTCGATTACACCGCTTTTTACTAACTCATTTGCGTAAATATTTCCAGGGGTCAGTTTGTTTTTAATAATGTTATACATCTTGCCTTGAGTATACATCGGCTCATCGCCCTCATTATGCCCATATTTACGGTAACAAATAATTTCTACTACAACATCCTTACCAAATTTCTGCCTGTATTCTACCGCAATATTGGTGGCTTTTAACACTGCTTCTATATCGTCACCATTAACGTGTAAAATCGGGGCAGCTATGATTTTAGCAAACTCCGTAGAATATCTACTAGCTCTAGTATCTGCAGCATTAGCCGTAAAACCTAACTGATTATTAATGACGAAATGCAATATCCCGCCGATATCATAAGCAGCTAAAGATGACATTGATAGACTCTCGGCAACCACGCCCTGACCGCAAAAAGCAGCATCGCCATGTACTAAAATAGCTTTGACTTTGCTGCGTTTAGTATCTCCAAGAATATCTTGCTTTGCTCTTACTTTTCCTGCAACTATAGGATTTACCGCTTCTAAATGTGAAGGGTTATCAGCTAGCGACAAGTGTATTTTCTTATCCTCTAGAATTCTATCGAACGAATAGCCTAAATGGTATTTTACATCGCCTGAAACATTTAGCTCATCAGGAAATACGCTGCCGCTTATGAAGCCCGCAATAACGGCTTTATATGGCTTACCTACTACTTTAGTTAGAGTGTTTAATCTCCCTCGATGTGCCATACCGATAACGATTTCTGAGACGCCCTGATGCATGGATAAATCTATAGCTTTACTCATAGCAACTATAGAAGCATCACCACCCTCAATGGAAAAACGCTTAGCCCCGGGAAATTTTGTATGTAAATACTGCTCAAACCCTTCTACTTCTACTAAATCATTTAAGATAGTTTTTTTGTCTTCAGAAGAAAACGTAACTTCGCTTTCTAGCTTATTATATAACCAATTTTTTCCTGCTACATTTTCTATTTGTTCAAACTCTACACCTATAGAACCTGTATAAACTTTATCGAACTTGGTCACTAATTCAGATAATTTACAGTTCCAAGTACCGACAAATTCATCCGTAATATTGATATTTTCTTCTAGCTGACTGCTATCAAGACCAAAAGTTTCTATATTAAGCTTTAAATCATTTTTTGTTTTACGTAGCTCAAGACCAAGCGGATCAAGATTCGCTAAATAGTGAGCATGCTTGCGATAAGCATTGATCATTTCCTTAGCTTTTAAACTATTTAAGTCTTCAGAAGATAAATTATTATTTAACGATTCTTTTTTTATTTCATCAGGGATAATTATTTTTGCCGTACTTTTATTGAGTAAAGTATTATTATCCTGAATGCCGGCAAAAAATTCTTGCCAAGTTTGATCAACCGAGGCAGGGTTGGCTAGATATTGCTTATATAGCTCTTCAACAAAAACAGCATTCTCGCCAAATAAATAACCTGTTTTTTTAAAGTCTTCTTCCATATTATTGTTTGTATTGTTTTAGTTGTTGTCATAAGCCGTCATTGCAAGCGACTGCAAGGAGCGTGGCAATTTCAGCAATTCTTCCGAGATTGCTTCGTCAAGTACTGCGTAATTTCCTCGCAATAACGATTTTATTACTATAAATACTTCCCTTCTAAATATCTTATATACACCTCAGGGCTGATTTTGTCCTCACCGCTAGCACTTTTTAATAAATCGGCTGAATTTTTTAACGAACCGAGATTTCTAAAATTCTTATTTAGATAATTATTTAAATTACTAAAATCACCCTTTAATATATCATCTTTTATATTTGAATGCATCTCTTTTACTTTTTTCATCACCATTGATGCGATAATTGCACCGTTTGTATAGGCGGGAAAGTAACCGAAATTTCCGTGTGACCAATGAATATCTTGAAGACAGCCGTTACTAAAACTTACCGGTTTAACGCCTAAATATTCCTGCATCTTACTATCCCAACAGCTTGGCAACTCATCGAGATTCAAGTCGCCATTGATAAGCATTTCCTCTATCTCAAAACGTAATATTACGTGCATCGGATAAGTTAATTCATCTGCATCTACTCTTATAAAATCAGGCGTCACTCTTGTAATTTTTCTATATAAACTTGCTGCTGAATATTCTTCGCTTTTAAAAGCAAATTCGTCTCTAAGTAATTTAGCTAAAAATTCGGTAAATTCCCTTGATCTACCTACTTGCATTTCCATAAATAAAGATTGGCTTTCATGGAAGGCCATACCTTTAGCAAGCCCAACCGGCTGCCCTTTATACATTTCTGGTAGATTCTGCTCATATAAAGCATGTCCTGTTTCGTGAATAATTCCCATTAAACCGCTTATGAAATTATCTTTATCATACCTAGTAGTTAAACGTATATCGTTTGGCGTTCCACCGCAAAAAGGATGAGTCGATTCGTCTAATCGTCCTTTTGTTAGATCAAACTGCATAATTTCCATAATGCGTTTTCCGATACGCTTTTGCATTTCAGGAGCTAGTTTGCTGTGTTTTACTAGTTCTTTCTCGGTTTTCTGTTTTTCTAAAACTTTATTTATGAGTTGCGGGAGTTCTTTTTTAAGTACTGAAAAAACTTGTTTGATCTCACTACTTTTTCTGCCTGGATCAAACATATCTATTAATGAGTTGTATAATCCACAATTAAAAGCATCTGCTCGTACTTTAGCAACTTCTTTCGTATAATCTAAGACTTTTTGTAAGTGTGATTTGAATAAATTATAGTCGTTATGTTTTCTTGCTTCTCGCCAAACAAGTGCGGCTTTAGTAGTAGCTGCTACTAATTTCTTTTGTAGCTGTTCGTCAATACAATTTGCATCTGTTACTTTTCTCTCAATCTCTCTAATATTACCATTCTGCCATTCATCAAGGTTCTTTGATTCTTCTTTTGCCTTGCTAAGTAGCTCCTTTAGAATAGGAGATTTGAGCATAGAATGAACTAGCGACGTTAAAGTTACTATTTCGTTTGTCCTACTCTCACCTGAACCCGTAGGCATATTTACGGCAACATCCCAGTATAATATGCTCAAGATATTATTAAAATGTGAGATGGTTGCAAATTCATTTTCTAATTTTGTGTAGTTGTTGTTCATATGTTCCCTATTATGTCATTCCCGCGAAAGCGGGAATCCAGTAAAACCTATAAAAAACAAGTTTTTTATAGGTTTATTTATTAATTAATATGTAATTTCTTGTAGCAATATTAAGGTTATTTTCTGGATTCTCGCTTTCGCAGGAATGACATAAAAACCGTACCGCTTATTACAAATGCAACAACTCCTTTGCTGCTTTTAAACTTGCTTTAGTGATTGTTTTACCTGAAATCATGCGGGCGAGTTCCTCCTGTCTTTCAGCTAAACTTAAAGCTTTTACCGTTACTTTCGTTTCTTGCTCTAGCTGTGTTTTCTCGATTTTTATATGCAAATCCGCTTTACCTGCTACTTGCGGCTGGTGCGTAATAACTATTACTTGAGTAACACTACTCAGTTTTTTTAATCGCTCACCTACTTTATCTGCGACCTCTCCGCCAATCCCGACATCTATTTCATCAAATATAATAGATGGTTTTACCATTTTATCAAACAAAGAAGTTTTTAAAGCTAACATGAATCTTGATAATTCACCGCCGGAAGCGATTTTATTAATTGCTGCAGCTGCTGTTCCCGGGTTAGTAGACGCTTTAAACACAATATCGTCATTACCGTCGGCTGTTGGTTCTTTAGCATTTATCTCAATCTCAAAAATTGCTTTCGCCATTTTAAGCTGCTTTAGCTCCTGATGCAACGATTCTTCTAGATGTTTTGCAACAATAAGACGCTTTGCAGATAAATTACTCGCTAGTTCATAATATTTTTTCTGCAGTAGTACTTCTTGAGCTTTCAACTCATTACTATTTGCTATTTTGTGTTTTAATATACTGAGCTGCTCTAAAGATTTATCTAAAAATACACCTAACGCATCAGCAGGAACATTATATTTACGGCTAATAGCTTTTATTAAAAATAATCTTTCTTCTGTTTCTTCAAGATTATATTCCTCATAATTGAAACTATCTAACAGATTTGATAATTCTTGGCGTGCTTCTTCTAGATTATTATAGGCTTCCTCTAAACTTGTAACGATAGCTTCAAAACGCTCATTGTTGCCTTGCCTTGCTAATAATTTCTCTGCTCTATTAATCGATGTATTTATTTCAGGGTTATTAATCTGTTCTAGAATATCTTTTATTAGCTGTAAATCCTTATCTTTATTTTGCAAATCTTTTCGTAGATTTGCTAATTTTTCTTCTTCACCTGTTTGAATGTTCAGTTTAGTTAATTCTTCCGTTGCAAAGCTCAAATAATCAATTTCTTGTTCTATAGAATTTTGTTTAAGTGTTATTTCGGCCATTTCTTTCCGAGTATTTTGCCAAGCCTGATAGCATTTGGAAAGCTCCGCTCGAAAGTCTAAAAGATTTCCATAACTATCTAAAATATCACGCTGCGTATTTGCTTCTAGAAGAGAAATATTATTATTTTGTCCATGAAGCTCGAATAAATAAGTAGCTAATTGCTGCATAAGAGCTTTAGTAACCACTTGATTATTAATGAAAAAATTTTTTCGTCCTTCGGCTTTTTGCAGACACTTTACAAACAATAACTCTTCAGGTTCAATAAAATTTTGAATCAGAAAATTTTTTATTTCTTCATTTAAAGAGAATATTATATTAACAACAGCGTACTCTTTTCCATGCTTTATTATATTATTTGAAGTTTTATAACCTAAGCAAAATAAAATAGCATCAAGTAAAATAGATTTACCGGCTCCCGTTTCACCGGTAATAACACATAAACCTTTATTAAACTCAATTTCCAGCTCGTCTATCAGAATGAAGTTTTTAACTGAGAGACTATAGAACATATGCTGCTTAATTTTGGTGGTTCTGAACTAGCCTGTACGCATAACTATACCATTGACTATCAGGATAGTTGTAACCTAGCACTGAGGCATATTTTTTTGCTTCATCCGGAAGTCCAAGTATCATATAACTCTCGGCTAAACGGTAAAGAGCTTCTACCGAGTGAGAAGTAGTTTGATAATTATCAATTACCTCTTCAAATCTATTTATAGCTGCCATCGGATTCTTTTTCTTTAAGTAAAACCGACCTACCATCATCTCTTTACCTGCTAAATGATCGTTTACTAGGTCAATTTTTAAAGATGAATCAATAGCATATTTAGTATTTGGGAATTTTGCTATTACGTCTTCAAAACTATCTTTAGCTAGGAAAGTTCTAGATTGATCATGATTTACGTCTGAAATTAACATATAATATGATAATGCTTTAAGGTAATATGCATAAGCAATGTCAACATTTGCAGGGTGCAACTTAATGAACATATCAAGCACATCAACCGCTTCTTCATATTGAGCGGCAAGAAATAAAGAATAAGCCTGCATCAATTCGGCTTGCGGCGTCATTTCATTACCTGGATGCTGGTACAATACTCTTCCGAATTCTTCTGCAGCGTTCTTATATTTTTTCTTTTCCAATAAGGTAATACCTTCATTATAAAGGGTAGCGATAGGTACTACTATGTCATCACTGGTTTTTTTGTTTTTGCACCCGCCTAAAACTAACCCTATAACTAAAAGGGTACTCAATAATTTTGTTAATTTCATAAGAACTTAAATTCAGTTAATAACTAAATATACATATAGGCTTACAGAATTTCAAGGATTCAATTTAAAATCTCACAAACTTATAAATTAGACCTATTCAGAAACTCGTTTATAGGGAGGAATTTGAGGGAAACACAGAATGCATAATCGCAGCGTACACTTGTACGTAAGGATTCAAGTACCGGATCGACGTACAAATTACCCCTAGAAGAATAGGTCTATATTCTTGGACTTATTTCTCTACCCAATGTCCTTTATCATTTTTATGGTATTTTTTTTCTACGGCCGACCATGCTACTTTATGTGCAACTGTCTCTCTAGAGTCATTTCCACGTCTTTTATCGGCATCCTTATATGGTTCAAATGCCATGATTAAAAGCTTCGCGATAAATATCCTTAGCATGGCTCGAAAGATGATTTTTAACTGAATCAGGTAAATCGTTATTATTCTTATAATGCATAAAAACCTCCGGTAATATTATGCAAATAATATTTTATAATATTGGAGGTTTCATTTCTATAGGAAAGGTAAATAAAATTTACGACCACAGACTTTTCATTTTATTAAAAAAGCTGCCGTCATTTTCTTTTTCATTTATGGATTCTTTTTTGAATTCTTCTAGTAATTCACGTTGTCTTTTAGATAAATTTTTAGGTACTTCAACATGAATATGCGTAAGCATATCACCCCTAATAGTTGATCTCATTTTAGACATACCTTTGCTGCGTAGCCTTAATTGCTCACCGTTTTGTGTGCCTGCAGGAATTGTTAAGCTTACTTTTCCTCCTTCAATTACCGGTACTTCTATCTCTCCTCCAAGAGCAGCATTCACAAAACTAATAGGTAGTTTACAATGTAGATTTGCTCCGTCTACTTTATAAATATCATGTGGTTTTATTGTTATATCAACGTATAAATCACCGCTATTACCGCCTCTAATACCTGCTTCCCCTTCTCCGGTATGTCTTATTCTAGTACCGTTTTCAACACCGGCAGGAATGTTTACCGATAAATTTCGTTGTTTATGGTAACGCCCCATGCCATGACATTTCTTGCAAGGATTTTTTATAATGTGTCCGTTACCTTGGCATTTATGACAAGCTTGTTCAATCGTAAAGAATCCTTGCTGCATTCTAGTCGCTCCAACACCGCTGCAAGCATCGCAAATAGTTACGGTTTCACCTTTTTCAGAACCGCTACCGTGACAAGTATCGCATTTTACTGCGCTAGAAAAGCTAATATTTTTTTCTATACCGTGAAATGCTTCCTCTAGGTTAATTGTCAGATTATATTTTAAATCTGAGCCTCTAACTTTAGCTGAAGTTGGGCGTGATGATCTTCTGCTGCCTCCCATAAAGTCGCTAAAGAAGTCACCGAATATGTCGTTAATATCAGGATGAAAACCGCCATGATTTCCTCCTCCCCCTCGTGATTGTTGATTTTGAAAAGCATCGTGTCCCAAACGGTCATAAGCAGCTCTTTTTTGCTCATCTTTTAGAACATCATAAGCAGCATTGATTGCTTTAAATTTCTTTTCAGCATCTTTAGCATCAGTAGTATCAGGATGATATTGCTTGGCTAGCTTGAGGTAGGCTTTTTTAAGGTCAGCTTGGCTAGCTGTTTTACTAACCCCTAGTATTTGGTAATAATTTTGTGACATAATTTAATTTATAAAATGAGATTGTAACGTCATTACGAGGAAAATTACATAGTAATTTGACAAAGCAATCTCAGGATATTTAACGAGATTGCCACGTCGCTCCGTTCCTTGCAATGATGAAATTACTTCTACTTCTTCTCTACATCTTGAAAGTCGGCATCTACTATTTTTTCATCATTAGTGGCACTTTCTGCAGCAGGTTGGCTCTCGCTTTGTGCTTTATACATCGCTTCACCGATTTTCATGCTAGCTGTAGTTAAACTTGTGGTCTTTTCTTTAATCAAAGCAGTATCTTCCGACTCAAGCACGGCTTTTAAAGCGGCTAGTGCTTCTTCAACAGCTCCTTTATCGTCTGATGATAATTTATCACCATATTCTGTAAGAGTTTTTTCAGTAGAATAAACTAAACTATCGGCAGCATTTTTTGCTTCAATAAGTTCCTTACGCTTTTTGTCTTCATCAGCATTTTGTTCGGCATCTTTAACCATTTGTTCAATTTCCGCATCGCTAAGACCACCGGAAACTTGAATAGTTACTTTCTGCTCTTTACCGCTTGCTTTATCTTTAGCTGAAACATGCACTATTCCGTTAGCATCAATGTCAAACGTTACTTCTATTTGTGGCAAACCTCTTGGTGCAGGAGGTATACCTTCGAGATTAAACTGACCAAGTAATTTATTATCTTTGGCCATTTCACGTTCACCTTGGAATACTCTAATAGTTACGGCATGCTGGTTATCATCAGCAGTTGAGAATACCTGACTTTTCTTAGTAGGTATAGTAGTATTATGATCAATTAATCTTGTAAATACACCGCCAAGAGTTTCAATGCCAAGGGATAGAGGTGTAACGTCTAATAATAATATATCCGTTACTTCTTTATTAAGTACTCCGCCTTGAATAGCAGCACCAAGAGCTACAACCTCATCGGGATTTACGCCTTTATGCGGCTCACGTCCGAAGAATTTTTTTACGGCTTCTTGTACTTTCGGCATTCTAGTCATACCGCCTACTAATACTACTTCTTGAATATCAGAAGCTTTAAAACCTGCATCCTGTAATGCTTTACGGCAAGGCTCAATTGTTTTTTCAATTAAATCATCTACTAATTTTTCTAGTTCAGCTCTAGTAAATTTAATATTTAAGTGTTTTGGACCGCTACTATCAGCCGTAATATAAGGTAAATTAATATCGGTAGTTACTGCAGAAGATAGCTCTTTCTTAGCTTTTTCCGCGGCTTCTTTCAAACGTTGAAGTGCTAAAGGATCTTTACTTAAATCTATACCGTTTTCTTTTTTGAATACATCTATTAAATGGTTTAATATTCTTGTATCGAAATCTTCACCGCCAAGGAATGTATCGCCGTTTGTTGATTTCACTTCAAAAACACCATCAGCGATCTCAAGAATTGAAACATCGAATGTTCCGCCGCCAAGATCGTATACTGCAATAGTTTTACTTGCCGATTTCTCGAAACCGTAAGCAAGAGCTGCAGCAGTCGGCTCATTGATTATTCTAAGGACCTCAAGACCTGCTATTTTACCAGCGTCTTTCGTTGCTTGACGCTGTGCATCATTAAAATAAGCAGGTACGGTAATTACTGCTTGTGTTACTTTGTCCCCTAAATAATTCTCAGCAGTTTCTTTCATTTTTTGTAAAATGAATGCACTAATTTGACTTGGTGAATATTTATTATTATCCGCTTCGACCCATGCATCCCCGTTATCGGCTTTCACTATATTATATGGTACAATACCTTGGTCTTTCCTAACCATAGGATCGATAAAATTTCTACCGATTAATCGCTTTACCGCATATATAGTATTGCGAGGGTTAGTTACTGCTTGCCTCTTAGCAGATTGCCCGACTAATTTTTCGCCGTTTGCAAAAGCTATTATTGACGGCGTAGTTCTTTCACCTTCTGCATTTTCTATTACCTTTGGTTCTTTACCTTCCATGACTGCAACACAAGAATTGGTAGTCCCAAGGTCGATACCTATTACTTTTCCCATAAGATTCCTCGTTTTCTTTTTTTTATTTTATTATGACTTTTGATTTGATATAGTGTGGCTTAAATGATTTTACAAGAGGTAACAATGAAAAAACTACCGATTTTACTAAAACTTTTATTTATTATTAATTTAGTTTTTCTAAATAATATAGTTTTAGCATCTAGCGAAACAAGCACTATTATATTTGAAAAAGCAAAGAAAGCAATCGTAACGATCGATACTAGAATTGCCGTATCGGCATATGACGATACAAGTAGTTGGACTGGCACAGGATTTATCAACGATAAGAACAACGGTTATATAATTACTAATACTCATGTTGTCGGCGGTGCGTCTATCGGAACTTATTTTGTTACTTTTTATAACGGTGAACAGGCAGAAGCAAAACTTATCTATTACGATATTTGGCAAGATTATGCCGTTTTAAAAGTAGAGAGTAAAGATATACCAGCATCAGCAACGCAAATATCTTTTGCAAGCGAATTTCCAAAATTAAATCAAAAGGTTTTTGTAGTCGGTAACACAGAAGCAAAAGGTTTTTCTTTCCATACCGGTTATTTGTCTGATCTTTATAATATTGAAGGTTTAATGCCGCAATGTACTTATGTTATTAATTTAAATACTACAGGAGGTGCTAGCGGTTCACCGGTATTAAACGATAAGATTGAGGCTATAGGAGTATTATATGGTGGTGGTAAAACTCATTCTCTAGCGCTACACGGTGATTATGTAGCTCGCACTTTAGAAAGTTTAAAGAATAATAAACAACCAGGCAGAAAACATATAGGAATAATAAGCGAGTTATATTCTTTAAATAAAGCAGTTAGACATCACAATTTCCCTAAAGAAGAAATGGATAAATATATAAAGAAATTTCCTGATAGTAGAAATAGAGTGATAAGCATTAAGGCAGTTCTAGCCGGATCACCTGCCGCAAAATCTTTAAAAGCCGGTGATATTATTTGGGCAGTTAATGATAAGGAACTCGGCGGCAATCTAGCATTATTTGATAGAGAAATGGATAATTTCAAAGGAATAGCTATTAAACTTACTATATTTCGTGACGGAAAAAAGCTAGAACAAGCAGTAGATTTATATGATGTGAACAATAATAAAATCGCTAAAATGATAAATTTCGGCGGTGCAGTATTTTTTGAAGCCGATGATTATTTTAGTAATAAATCAGGTATTCCTCTTAAAGCTCTAAGTATAGCTTCCGTTCAATCCGGTAGTAGCTTTAGCTCTATACCAACGTTTTTTACTAAAGATTATAAAAATGTTTATAGATTGCAAATTTTTGAGATGAAAGATTTAGCTTTAAGTAATCTTGATGATTTGGTGAAATTCTTGCCTGCTATTACTAAAGAGAAGTTTATAACGGTTAGATTTAGAAATTATCAACCTTATTATGCTAATTTCGGTTATAATGAACTTATCTCGTCGCATGATGATATGATTGCTGATGTAGCTCTAGATTCTATAGATACTAAGCCTTATATATTAAAGTATAATACTACTTCTCATGATTGGGATATGGACAATATAAAACTTCAGTAACTAATGACATTGTGATAAATTAATAATTCTTAATCAATGAAGTAATATATAATGCAACTTGGTTTGTTGCGTTATTATTCTTAAACTTATAATCTTATATTTTAGGAGAATTGCAAATTAGCTCAGAGTAGTTCGTCAACTAGGTCATTTTTGAGTGGATTGATAAATATTCTTTATTTTATTCCTGCAAAAGCGAGACAGTATTGTTGCGTGGATACATACTGAAACCATCATTGCGAGCAACCGTAGGCTGCGTGACAATCTCATGAAATAATAACAAACTCTCCTGAGATTTTGCTTCGTCAATTGCTATGCAATTTCCTCGCAATGACAGAAAAAACGCCCCTTACTCACCACCTAAGAAACATAGCTAATTAACAATTTCTCCTAAAATAATTAATAAATTTAGGAGAATTAATGACTAAAGAACAAATACCTACAGTAGATAAAACAAAAAACATCTTTTTTTAAGTTTTTTACAAAAAATAGTAATCACTCTAATAATCAGGATTCACTAACATCACCACGTTCAGATGATGATATAGAGAGGGATGTTTCTAAAAAAGAAGCTTCTTAAGAAAATTCAAAGCATTAATAGACAAGAATGATGAAGCTGCACTACATTTCTATTTGATAAAAATAATAAGTATATCTTACATGATGCGGTTGAGGATACAGAACAAACATTAGTTGAAAAAATATTAGAATTAGCTAAATACGTAACAGAGATAACCTATAACGATTCAACAGTGTTACATTCAGCAGTTACAGGAATTGCTAACAAAGAGATTATCAAAACTTTATTAGCAAAAAATCCTTATTTAGTAATAATCAAAGATGCTTCAGGTCTTACTCCATCATATTATAATACTAGTAAAGAAATATTAGAAATATTGCAAAATTGTGAACGAGATATTTAGACCGGCTTAATATAGAACCATAGCATGATTGGGCAGAAGATAAAATATTTAGAGATGATATGTCTATAATCGGAAACAATAAGCATACAATAATGGAGCTTGTATAAAAATTTTGTAAATTATCGGACAAGCATCTTCCTTGTAAATTTAACATAGAGTATGAGATTTGCAAGGAAGATATAGAGAGTTCTTTAATAAAAAACGGTAAGTATGTAAAACTTACCGCTTAAATTTAAAGCTTCAAAGATTATAATTCGGTGATAGGGATATAATCGATATTTCTATCTTCTCCTATCAATGGGTAATACTCTGTTTGAGGGTTATAAGCATCATAACTAATTGATGTTTGTAATGATAGTTTTTGTGCTAATATTATCAATTTTTCTTCATATAAACTCAAAAGATTTTTTTTAAATCCTCTTTTAATCTTTACAGTTTTAGCTTCATCTGTATTTACTTTGAGCGAATATTTTCTGTTAAGCTATATTTTGTTAAAGTTACTTTTTCTAGAAAATATGCTCTTATTTTTATCCATGCTGTGTGTATGTGTATTGGAATACTTAGAACAAGTTTATTTAATAAAATCTAATACCTTGAAAATTTTAAAATGGCAGCATACAAGCCTCACTTATTAATGTCAACATCAATTAACATATTATTATAAATATTAATAAATGCTCATTATTATAATTTTCTTTCACAAAATCGAAATAAACTGTTATTAATATAAAAAACCAATCTTAATCTAATATATGCGTTCTTTATTTGTAATAATTATATTCTTTCTAACGAGCAGTTGTAATTTAAAACCGGTATATAGTGAAAAATACAGTAGAAATAATGCTTTAGAAGCTATTGAAGTTGAACCAATTCGAACAATTGAAGGGGCTGAGTTTTATCATCGTTTAACTAGTATTTTACCTCAGAAAGCACAAGCAAAATACCTGCTTAAAGTAAAGCTTATCGCAACAACTATGCCTGCTACTATTGAAAAAAACTCCAATGTTTTAAGGGAAAATATTAATCAATTAGTTAGATATAAATTAATTGATATAGAAAGCCAAAAGGTTTTAATTGAAGAGAAGTTTTACCAAAACACGTCATATAATGCTATTTTTACACCATATGCGACAAATGTTGAAAGAGATAAAACAGGAATAGACTTGGCATATCAAGCAGCAGAAGCAATTCGTAGCAGATTAATTTTATATTTTACACGGAAATAGTTAAGCTATGAAATTTTATTTTTCACAAATAGGTAGATTATTTGAACTAATAACATCCGGAAAGATTAGAGCTCTTTTACTATATGGTTCTGATAAAGGTTATATAGAAAAAATTTGTAAGCATTTAGTAAAAAGCTTAAATATGCTACAAACTTCTATAGAATACGCAGATCTTAATATTTCATCTTTAGAAATATTACTTAATTCGTCTAATTTTTTTGGTCAAAAAGAATTAATTAAAATTAGATCGGTTGGGAATTCAATAGATCAGAATTTAAAAACAATTCTAAACAGTGATTATATAAATTTTCCTGTATTTATAGGTGAAGAAATGACTTCTAGTGGGAGCATTAGAAGGTTTTTTGAAACGGAAGAATATTTAGCAGCAGTTGCTTGTTATCATGATGATGAAGCAAAAATTGAACGAATTATTTTAGGTAAAGTAGAAAAAACTAATAAAGTTATAAGTAAAGAAGCTATCACTTATTTAAAAGCTCATTTAAAAGGTGATCATGATTTAATTTGTAGCGAAATAAATAAATTAATATATTTTGTTCACGACGCACGCGAAATTACTTTAAACGACGTTCTAGAAGTTATAAGTAGCGAAATTACGGCAAACGGCAGTGATTTAGCAATGTATTTTTCAAAAAAAGATTATAGTAATTTTCTGCAAGAGCTTGATATATTAAAAAAACAAAATATCAATGAAGTTTTAATTATTAGAGCATTAATAAGGCATTATTTAAATTTATATATAGTTTTGTCGAAAGTAAAAAACGGTGAGCGTTTGGAACTCGCAATAAAATCATTATCACCACCGATTTTCTATCAGTATATTAATGATTTTACGAAGATAGCAAACGGTCTTAGCCTCACTGAATGTCTAAAGACTTTAAAAGTGCTACAACAGGCAGAAGTGGATTATAAGTTAAATCCTGCTAGTTTCGATTTATTCCAAAGCATACTCCAAAGTAAATGAAGAGTAGACGCAGTTTAATTTGGAAAAGAGCAAGGAAGACTATACGGCGAGGAGCGGGGCGTATACTTAATACCATAGTCCTAATGTCATTTTTAGCTAAAACGCGGAAAACCAGTAACTATTAATCTCATCCTGCGACTTGATCGCAGGATCTAGTCTTTTTTAAATTTTTTTCTCGATACTGTGGTCAAGCCACGGTATGACAGCGAAAAGTACTGGATTTCCGCTTTTAGCTAGAAATGACATACTATAGGCCAAGTTGCGGTATGACATAATAACATACAACAACTATAAATTCTTATTCTTTTTCTGCATTTTTTCTAGCAGATGGTGAGAGCATAATGCTTAGCTCTTTTAGAGCTTTATCCTCTACATAGCTTGGGGCGTTCATTAGTAAATCTTCAGCCTGCTGGTTTAAAGGAAACGCAATTATTTCCCTTATATTTGTTGCTTCCGCAAGCAGCATAACGATTCGGTCAATACCAGGGGCTATTCCACCATGTGGTGGAGCTCCAAACTTAAATGCTCTAATCATCCCTCCAAATCTCTTATCCACTTCCTCTTCACTATAACCTGCTATGGCAAATGCTTTATACATAATTTCCGGCTTATGGTTTCTAATAGCACCGCTGGACAATTCAATACCGTTACAAACAATATCATATTGGTATGCGGTAAGTTCTAATAACTCTTCAGTGGTTTTAGCTTGCTCTAAAGCATCTATTCCGCCCTGCGGCATAGAAAACGGATTATGGCTAAAATCAATTTTTCCTGTTGCTTCATTTAACTCATAGAATGGAAAATCGGTAATCCAGCAGAATTTAAAACAATCTTTTTCAAGTAAATCAAGCTCTTCACCAAGTCTTATTCTAACCTTACCGGCAAGTTTAGCAGCTTGCTCTTTTTTATCACTAGCGAAAAATACAGCATCACCATTACTAACACTAGCAGTAGCTTTTAGACTCTCTAATTGCTGCGGGCTTAAGAATTTTACTACCGGTCCCTTTGCTTCACCGGTTTCACTAAACTGAATATAGCCAAGTCCACCTGCTCCTTCTGATATCGCAAACTCTATCATTTTATCGAAGAAACTACGAGGCAGTGCAGCTGCCTTAGGTGCAGGAATTGCACGAACTATGCTACCTTTTTTAATATTCTCTCTAAAGATTGTAAAATCGGAATCTCTAAATATCTCAGTGACATCGGCAATTATAATAGGGTTACGCAAATCAGGCTTATCAGAGCCGTATTTTAGCATAGATTCACTATATGGAATACAAACGAAAGGAGTCTCTGATACTTTCTTATCCGTGAATTTAGTGAATAAATCATACATCACAGGCTCAATAGTACTAAATACGTCTTCCTGTGTAACAAACGACATTTCTACATCTAGCTGATAAAACTCACCGGGTGATCTATCGGCTCTTGCATCTTCATCCCGAAAACAAGGAGCAATTTGGAAATAACGATCAAAGCCTGATACCATCAATAACTGCTTGAATTGCTGAGGTGCTTGCGGTAATGCATAGAACTTACCCGGGTGCATTCTACTAGGTACTAAAAAATCCCTAGCCCCCTCAGGTGAGCTTGCTGTTAAAATCGGAGTTTGAAATTCGGTAAAACCGCTTGCCGTCATCAAATGACGAAGATGAGCAATAATTTGTGAGCGGAGTATTATATTATTATGTAATTTCTCACGTCTAAGATCTAAAAAGCGATGTTTAAGCCTAGACTCTTCGGGAGCGTCTTTTTCAGTATTAATAACAAAAGGTAGAGTGTCCGCAGCTGACTCAACACTAAATTCCACAGCTAGCACTTCAACATGACCTGTCGGAAGCGTATTATTAATCGTGTCCTCTGATCTTGCTACAACTGTACCCCTTACCGTAATTACCGACTCATAACGCAAACGACTTGCATCCTCCATAAGCTGAGGGTTTTGATCGGTAAACACGATTTGAGTTATACCGTAATGATCACGTAAATCTATAAAAACTAGATTCCCGTGATCTCTTCTTCTATGTACCCAACCGGATAGCTTAACTTCTGTTTCTACATCGGATATTTGTAATTCGTTACAATTATGAGTTCTGTATTTATGCATTTTTATTTTTTTATTATACGATTTCCCCATTATATACATAAAATCACAAATTTTCACAAATAAAAACTAAAAATTTATCTTGCCAAAGTTTTATCTTGATATTGCAGCAGCTTTTGGCTTTGATGGGTGTTGCTGATAATTTTGTTGTTGAGGTTTCACTTGATTTAACTCACCTTTAATCCATTCATATATTGCTTTCTTAGGATTTTTAATTATCTCTGCAACATTTTCGACTAGATTTATTATTCCTTTAACTAACGATAATACATCTTTTGCTATTTCACCTATAGAATTATTACCTGCTTGTAGTTTTTCTTGGTCTTGCTTAGACAAATTACTACGTATCCTATTCATTCTTGATTTAAGCTCATCTTGTTCTAGCTCTTCTTTTGTAAAATGTGACTTAAGTTTTCTATCAACAATTTTTTGTTCTTCCGGGGTTAAATTTTTATATTGATCAACAAGCTTATTAACTTTTTCTTGTTCTTCCGGTAGTTTTGAAATATTTTCAGCAATATTTAGCATTTGTTTCTCTTCTCTTATAAAATTAAAACATATTAATTTATATTATATATATATTTTTATACAAGCAAAACTTTAATAGAAATTAACCTTTGAACGCAGCCTTAATACCTAGAAAGTCTAAAAAATTTCGTAATTCTTGACGTGCAAGCACGTGTGAGCTATTAAATGCTCTATCATATTTTGCAGTTTTTAGATCAAGTAATGTTAGACCTTGTAAAAATAACTCCCTATATATTACACGTTCACTAAATCCTTCTGCGAGTTTAAAGTTAATTCTTTTAGCAAGTTTAGCTAATACATTTCCTACACGTCTTTTATTTAATGCATCAAGATTACTTAAACGATTACGAAGTATTACCCAATCTATACTAATTCTATCACGACTAGCACGTTCCATTTTCTGCTCCCAAATCATTTGACTATATATTGATGGGCTAATAATTTCATCCTTGCTATCGACTTTTGCTATTACGTCTAAATCTAGAAAGCTATCATTAATCGGTGTAATAATTGTATCGGCGTAAGAATGAACAACCCTTGATAAAGGAGTATGACTGCCTGGGGTATCAATCACTATATAATCGACATCCTGATTATTTTTGAGTATCGGCTCAAAACTCTTTGCTTGCTCTTCTACTTTGCTTTCCGATATATGAAAATGTTTCGGTACTAATACAGGTTTATCAGGATTGTGTTTATTATATAAATCTCGATTTTTTAAATAATTCGTTAACGAACTTTGACGTGAATCGGTATCTATACTTACTACCGAATAATTTTGATAAAGCAGAGCGATTATTAGATGCATAGCACAGGTAGTTTTACCTGCTCCGCCTTTCTCATTACCTATAACAAATATATAAGGTTTATTTATTGTGTTCATAATTATATTCAGAATAAACGAATAGTAAATAGACGAAGTTTTAATGTCATTCTTAGCTCAGTATTACACATGTGGATAGTTTTTCCGTCATTGCAAGAAAAGGACGTAAGTAATTGACGAAACAATCTCAGGATATTTGACGAGATTGCCACGCAGCCTAGGGCTGCTCGCAATGATGACTCGGTATCCATGCAGGCAATGCAACGCAAGAATAGCATTTAAGTATATTCTTTGATAAATTTCTCTAGTAATCTCACGCCGTATCCTACTGCCCCCTTAGGACCAAGCGCTGAAGCTTTATTACTATTTGCAACGCCTGCTATATCTAAATGAGCCCAATCTACTCCATCTTTAATGAAACGTTTAATGAAATGTGCAGCTATGCAGCTTCCGGCAGCTCTCGGTACGTTCGCGATATTTGCCATATCGGCTATGTCGGAGTGAATCATTGCATCGTACTCATCATGCAGCGGCATTCTCCAAAGTTTTTCATTAACTTCTTCCCCTACTTTTATTAACTTATCAGCTAACTCATCATTATTGGAAAAACAACCAGCATATGTATTACCAAGTGCTATGGTTATTGCTCCTGTTAAAGTTGCAACATCAATCACACATTTAGGCTTAAATTTTTCTTGTGCATACCAAACAGCATCAGCAAGTACTAAACGCCCTTCTGCATCGGTATTTAAAACTTCGGCAGTTTGCCCTGACATGGTAGTTACTACATCCCCTGGACGCTGTGCATTACCGGACGGCATATTTTCGACAAGCCCTACAACACCGACTATATTTACAGGTAATTTTTGACCAGCAACCGCAATTATGGTACCCACAACTGCTGCAGAACCTCCCATATCGTATCGCATTAAGTGCATATCACTTGACGGTTTTAATGAAATACCGCCTGTATCAAAAATCACTCCTTTACCGACCAAAGCAATAGTCGGAATATCCTTACTGCCACCTTTATATTCCATCACCACTAACTTTGACTCGTTTTGTGAACCTTGCCCCACACCAAGTAATGCTCCCATACCAAGGTTTTTCATCTCACGTTCACCGATAACATCAACATCTACTCCTAGCGGTTCAAGTCTATCAACTATTCTTTCGGCATAAACTTGAGGAGTTTTAATATTTGACGGTTCATTACTTATATCTCTTGTAAAAAATACTGCTTCAGCAATTAATTTTTTGATTTCAAATAATTTCGCCGTTTCAGTGCTATTATCAGTAAAAATTTCAATTGACTCTACTGCGAACTTCTCTGCTTCTTTTAAGGTAGTTCTATATTTATCAAATCTGTAAGAAGCAAGAAACGCACCGCTAGCAACTAAAGATGCAAATGTTTGAGATGTAAACCTGCTAATTCTATTTGTAAGTTTTAAGCCAATAGTAGAAATTTTACAACCGGTTGCATGCTGTAAGATTTTGCCGCCTAACTCTTCAATTTTTGCTTCAGTTAATTTTTCTTCATTCCCAAGACCTGCTATTATCAAATATCTAACCTCACCTGATTTAATGACGGACGGAATAACCTTGATCTGTCCATATTTACCGGTAAATTGCAGTTTATTCTGAATAGTTTTAGAAATTAATCCATGATGTTGTTGATCAAGTCCTATTAAATTACTATCAAGCTTTAACTGTTCATCAATAAAAACTACTAGACCTTGATTAGTAGATGATTCTTCATTCACAAAATTTACGTTAAGCATATTTACTCCTTAATATATTTACCCCTTAATATTATTTTTGACTTTGGGTCATTCTATTTATCTTGATAAAACTTTGCAAGTATTATAATTGATTTAAAACACAATCTCATTAAATAGCATTTGACACATGTTAACGTTTTTTATATCTTACTGTGACGAATGAGTTAAATTTAAGTAATAATATGCCAGTATATGACATCACTTCTCATTTAATTAAGCAGAAGTATACAATGATTAAAGCATCATGTGAGTTAAACCAAAATATGGGTAAGATTTATAGTCTCACTCCTCATCCAATACGATATAATTGCCTTAACTATTTAAAGTTATTATCTCTACCTATATCGCTAGCATTTTATATAACAAAGCTTTGTTTTACGGCTAATCCGTCATGGACATGGATTGGGGTTAATATTTTGCATGAGAAGATGGGTCAAGCAACAGCCAAAAAAATATTACACGGCTTACCTGACGAAGTAGAACCAAATCAAAATATACCTAAAATTGTCGAGTATGTATTTAGACAATATGAAGAAAATCCTACATTAACCCCTATTATTGAACCTACATTTATACAAAAATTGTTAGCAAAGGCCAATAAATATATTCCTGCTTTATCTAGAATAGTAAAGTTTTGGAATGAAGGAGGAATTAACTACTCTGATGAAATACAAACAAAACTAGCATTAATTGACGTTATTTATAAACACATTATTGCTAAAGCTTATGAAGTAGGTAAAAAAGGAGGAAAACTTGAAATAACGGATGTGACAGCACTTTTCCCAGAGATAAACTTTGCAGAAAAAGTCAATGCTGCATCAGCAAATCTTGAAACAGAGAAGGTAGCAGTAAGCAATGAAGAGTCTTTAATTTCTGAATTGCCTGTTAGACATCTTTCTCAACCAGCTTATAGAGAGGACTTTAAAAGAGATACGGAACGCAGCACCGCAGCGTATATAGACATACGTGAGGATGCGAGTACCGGATCAACGTCTAAATTACCTCTAGAAGTGAAGTTTGGAAAGATGTCTATTGATCAAGCTACGACTACTACTAATGCAAATAATAGTATTAACCCATTAGTAAACTTACTCATGTTAAAAGCTTTACATGATGCAATTCATCAAGAAGTACTGAAAACTTATGTTGAACATTGTTTAGCAGAAATGCAGATATCTAAAAATCAAGAAACACTTAAAAACTTCCAATATGATGATTCGTTAGCAAGATCACAATTATACGGTAATTATGATAACAATAATACGTATACCTTTGAACAACCAGTATCTTATTTAGGTCAAACCTACGAGCATTTAACAGCACCGATTGCTTGTTATTAAAGCGTCATTTCTGCAAGTGGGCAATAAGAAAAAGCCTTTTATAGGCTTTTTTTGTCAATAATGCGTAGTAAGGTTATTTTTCTAGATTCCTGCTTCTAGCAAGGACATTACAAAGTAATTGACGAAGCCAGCTCAGGGGAGTTTGTTATTATTTCATGAGATTGCCATGCCAACATAAATGTTGGCTCGCAATGACGGTTTTTTTTAAACTATCAGGTACATACGAAGATCAACTTGGAAAAGAGCAAAGGGTCTGTAAATCGAGGAGCGGAGCGTATATTAAACGTTCAGCATCCTACGACTTACAAAGACGACACAGCCAATTTTTTAAGTTCTATCTTAGTATATTTATACATTCTCTTCATCAAGCTTTACGGCTGCTTTACGCATTTTATCCATAAAGTAACCGGTTCCAGCAGGTACTAATCGTCCAACTATCACGTTTTCTTTTAGTCCTCGCAACTTATCTACTTTACCAGCAATAGCTGCTTCAGTTAAAACTCTAGTAGTCTCTTGGAATGATGCCGCGGAGATAAACGATCTAGTTTGCAGAGAAGCTTTAGTAATACCTTGTAATATTAATTGTGCTTCAGCAGGTTTTAAACCATTTTTCATAGCTTTGTCATTTATCTCATCAAATTCATGTCTATCTATTTTTTCACCTGCTAATAACGTAGTTCCGCCTGAATCCGTAACCTCTACTTTTTGTAACATCTGACGAATAATAACTTCTATGTGCTTATCATCAATCTTTACACCTTGTAGACGATAAACGGCTTGAACCTCATTAACAATATAATTTGCAAGAACCTCTACGCCCATTACTTTTAAAATATCTTGAAGTACTGGATTACCGTCAATCAATAAATCACCTTTTTTAACAAAGTCACCTTCGTTAACTACAACATGTTTGCCTTTTGGTACCATATATTCAATAGACATTGTTTCATCAATCGGATGTATAATAATACGTCTTTTAGATTTATAGTCTTTACCGAATTCTACTCTACCGTCAATTTCGGCAATAACTGCATGATCTTTAGGGCGTCTTGCTTCTACAAGCTCGGCCACTCTTGGTAAACCACCGGTAATATCTTTAGTAGTGGTTGATTCTTTCGGTATACGTGCAATGATATCACCTACCGATATTTGTACTCCGTCTTCTACGCTTAAAACTGCTCCAACCGGCAAGTAATATCTAGCTTCTAAACCGTTTGATAAGGTGATCACTTCACCTTTAGCATCTAAAAGCTGTATACGCGGACGTAATTCTGCACCACGTGAATATTGCTTTGATTCAATAATAACTTTACTCGGTATTCCGGTAGCTTCATCAGTTACATCACGAATAGAAATACCCTCAACCATATCTTTGAATAAAACTTTACCTGACTTCTCCGTGATAATCGGTATAGTATAAGGATCCCATTCTGCTAGTTTTTGAGTTTTAATCACCATATCACCATCATCAACAAGTAATCTAGCACCGTATGGAATTTTATGACGAGCCTTTTCATTACCGTGATTATCAAGCAATAATAATTCACAATTTCGGCTCATAACAATTTTGCGTTCTTCAGAATTAATCACAACGTTACGACTTATAATTTTCACTTTTGCGTCATAGGAAGCGTCTACGGAAGAAACCTCAGCACCTTTTGTTGCCGCTCCTCCGATATGGAAAGTTCTCATTGTAAGCTGCGTACCCGGTTCACCGATAGATTGAGCAGCAATAACCCCAATTGCTTCACCCTCTGATACTAATGTACCAGTAGCAAGATCCCTACCGTAACATATGCTACATATACCGGTAGTACTTTCACAGGTTAATACGGATTTTATCATAATTCTGTCGAGTCCTGCCGACTCAATCTGCTCTAACTTTGCTTCATTAATAAGCTCGCCTTTATTGAGAATAAGATCATTAGTTACCGGATGAAATATATCAATAGCAGCAGTACGACCTAAAATCTTTTCAGCTAAAGGTACTATAACTTCTCCACCTTCAATAACACTCTTAACTTCAATTCCTTTATCAGTTCCACAATCTTTTTCAGTAATAATACAATCTTGTGCAACATCTACTAATTTTCTTGTTAAGTAACCTGAACTTGCTGTTTTTAAAGCTGTATCTATTTGCCCTTTACGCATTCCGTTAGCAGAATTAAAACATTCAAATTCAGTTAATCCTTCCTTAAAGTTAGAGATAATAGGAGTTTGTATAATTTGACCGTTTGATTTAGTCATTAAACCTCGCATACCGCCTAGCTGCTTAATTTGCTGGAAAGAACCTCTTGCTCCGGAAATAGCCATCATATATATAGCATTTATTTTCTGATGATTTGGAGCATCATTAACCGGCGGCGTAGCAATCTCTTTCATCATGTCGTTTGCTACTCTATCGGTACATCTTGACCAAGCATCGACTACTTTATTATATTTCTCTCCGTAAGTAATTAAACCGTTTGAATATTGTTGTTCAAATTCTTTTATTTCAAGCTGAGTTTCGTTGATATGAGTACTCTTAGATTCCGGTACTACCATATCGTCCATTCCAAAAGAAATACCTGAAGAACAAGCATATTTAAAACCTAGTTTCATTAGCTGATCGGCAAAAATTACCGTAGCTTTTTGACCGCAGTGACGATAAACTAAATCTATAACTAATGATATGTCTTTTTTAGTTAGTTGTTTATTAATAAACTTGAATTCTATATTAGGGTTAGAAGGCAATAACTCACCGACCATTAACCTACCGTAAGTAGTATCAATGATAACAGGGACCATTTTACCTTCGGCATTTAACTGATTTCTGCGATATTTTATCTTTGTATGAATAGTTATAAATTTATTATATAAAGCATGTTCCATCTCAGCTAAATCTGAGAACATCATCCCTGCGCCTACTTCATTATCAAATGCAAGGGTTAGATAATATAAACCAAGCACTATATCTTTATCCGGTACAATGATAGGACGACCGTTTGCGGGGCTTAAGATATTATTTGTAGACATCATAAATACCCTAGCTTCAAGCTGTGCTTCAATCGATAACGGGATATGTACTGCCATCTGATCACCATCAAAATCCGCATTGAACGCAGCACACACAAGCGGATGAAGCTGGATCGCTTTACCTTCAATTAATAGCGGTTCAAATGCTTGAATACCAAGCCTATGTAACGTCGGAGCCCTATTCAGTAAAACCGGATGCTCTCTAATCACCTCTTCAAGCACGTCCCACACTTCGGATTTTTCAGCTTCCACCATTCTTTTAGCAGCTTTAATAGTTGTAGCGATGCCGTACAACTCAAGCTTAGAATAAATAAACGGCTTAAATAACTCCAGAGCCATTTTTTTAGGTAAACCGCACTGGTGAAGTTTAAGCTCAGGTCCTACCACGATAACCGAACGTCCTGAGTAATCAACCCTCTTACCTAGCAAGTTCTGACGGAAACGCCCCTGCTTACCTTTAAGCATATCACTTAATGACTTAAATGGACGCTTATTAGCACTTTTCGCTGCTCTACCGCGACGACCATTATCAAATAACGCATCCACTGCTTCTTGTAACATTCTTTTTTCATTTCTGACTATTATATCAGGAGCTTTTGACTCTATTAATTTCTTTAAACGATTATTTCTATTAATTACTCTTCTATAAAGTTCATTTAAGTCTGAAGTAGCAAATCTTCCGCCGTCAAGCATAACAAGCGGTCTAATTTCAGGAGGAATAACCGGTAAAACATCCATAATCATCCATTCCGGCTTGTTTTCTGACTCTAAAAAATTCTCTACTAATTTTAAACGCTTTACTAATTTTTTCTTTTTGACTTCTGAAGAAGTGGTTTGTAATTCCTCGTATAACTCTTGCTTTAACTTTGAAAAATCAAGCTCTTTAAGCATTTGTTGTATTACTTCTGCACCTATAGAGGCAGTAAATGCATCTTCACCGTACTTATCTTTTGCTTTCTGTAATTCTTCCTCTGTTAAGAGTTCGCCTTTTTGTAAAATCGATAACCCTGGGTCAACTACTACATAATTTTCAAAATAAAGAATCTTTTCTACATCTCGCATTGTCATATCAAGAAGTGTACTAATTCTTGAAGGTAGCGACTTTAAAAACCAAATATGAGCAACAGGAGCTGCAAGTTCAATATGCCCCATTCTTTCACGTCTTACTCTAGAAACCGTAACTTCAACGCCACATTTCTCACACGTAATGCCACGGTTTTTCATCCGCTTATATTTACCGCAAAGACATTCATAATCTTTTACCGGACCAAAAATTCTTGCACAAAATAAACCATCTTTCTCAGGTTTAAAAGTTCGATAGTTAATTGTTTCAGGTTTTGTTACTTCACCGAAAGACCACGAACGTACCTGATCGGGACTTGCTATATTAATCCTTATCTGATCAAATTGTTGAGTATTACTTAATTGTCCGTAAAAATTTACTACGCTCATAAATACTTTTCCTTAAAAATTACTCGTATATACTCGGTGAATTTCAAAAATTGGCGTTGTCGTTCTACAAGTTCTGCGGTGCTCACGTATTAAGTATACGCTCCGCTCCTCGCCTTGTGAACTCCTAGCTCTTTTTGAAATTGACTTTCGTCTACCCAGAGTTCTTATTGCACCCTATATGTCATTCCCGCAAAAGCGGGAATCTAGTAAAACAGATAAAAAACAAGTTTGTTATCTGTTTAAATGACCTGTCTTTCTTAACTTGAAGTTACTTCAAGCTTTACGTTAAGACATAAAGATCTAAATTCTTTTATCATAACATTAAATGATTCAGGAATGCCTGATTCAAAATTATTTTCACCACGTACTATAGAATCATAAGTTTTGATCCTACCGTTTACGTCATCCGACTTAACCGTTAACATTTCCTGTAACGTATAAGCTGCACCGTAAGCTTGTAATGCCCAGCATTCCATTTCTCCGAAACGCTGTCCGCCGAAATGAGACTTACCTCCAAGCGGTTGCTGCGTTACTAAGCTATAAGGTCCTATAGAACGGGAGTGAATTTTATTATCGACTAAATGATGCAATTTCAGCAAATATTTCTGTCCTACGGTTACTAGACGGTCAAAATATTCACCGGTTCTACCGTCAATTAATTTCACTTGTCCTGAAGGGTCTTGACCGGCAAGCTTTAGCATATCTTTAACGTCCTGAACTTTTGCTCCGTCAAACACAGGAGTTGCAAAATGTACGCCTTTACTTACTTTCTTACAAAAAGCGATAATCT
>NZ_LECS01000003.1:76418-104282 GCF_001602635.1 Rickettsia endosymbiont of Proechinophthirus fluctus
AGTATAGAATTAATATTTTCTCCATACAGTTCAATTAAGAATTTCTTAATCTGCTCAATACCTATATGTTTATTTTTATATTCCTTTACTAAGGTAGATATTTTTTTTGCTAAATTTATTGATGCCCACCCAAGATGCGTTTCTAAAATCTGCCCTATATTCATACGGGACGGAAGACCTAGAGGGTTAAGAACGATATCTACCACAGTTCCATCTTCTAAAAACGGCATATCTTCTTCAGGTACGATACGTGAAATAACACCTTTATTTCCGTGTCTTCCTGCCATTTTATCCCCGGGTTGTAATTTATGCTTAGTTGCAATAAATACTTTTACTACTTTTAAAGCTCCCTGAGGTAAATCATCACCACTTTGCAATTTCTCTACCTTAGTAGCAAATCTTTTATCAAGAGCCTCTTTTTTCTCATCATAATGAGTCTTTATCTGCTCTATTTCATTCATTACATTTGCATCTTCCACGGTAATCTGCCAAAATTGCCCTTTAGATAAGCCTTTTAGCATTTCAGTAGTAATAGTTTGTCCTACTTTTACTTGCTTAGGACCGTTAATAATCACCTGCCCTACTAAAAGCTTTTCAAGCCAACTAAACACAAAATGCTCAATAATTTCTAATTCATCGTCTCTGTCTTTTGCGAATTTTTCAATTTGTTGTTTTTCAATAGCAATAGCTCGCTGGTCTTTTTCTACACCTCTACGAGAAAATACCCTTACTTCTACTACAGTTCCGCTCACTCCGGAAGGTACATGCAGCGATGAATCTTTTACGTCAAAAGCTTTTTCCCCGAAAATAGCACGTAGTAGCTTCTCTTCAGGAGTAATAGGCGATTCACTTTTTGGTGTTACTTTTCCAACTAAAATATCACCGGCTTTTACTTCTGCACCTATATAAATTATTCCGACCTCATCAAGATGACGCAACGCTTCTTCACTTACATTCGGTATATCACGGGTAATTTCTTCAGGACCAAGGCGTGTATCCCTAGCTATTACTTCAAACTCTTCAATATGAATAGATGTAAATACATCCTCTTTTACTATACGTTCGGATATTAAAATGGAATCTTCAAAATTATAACCGTTCCAAGGTAAGAAAGCCACAAGCACGTTTCGACCTAAAGCAATTTCACCGTTATCCGTACTAGGACCGTCAGCTATAATATCGTTTTTCTTAACGTAATGACCGACCTTAACTAAAGGCTTTTGATTTATACAAGTATTATGATTGGATTTTTGGAATTTTAGTAAGTTATAAATATCAACCGAAGGAGAACCATCAACTTTTTGTTCTAGAGTTCTAATCACGATTCTATTTGAATCTACCTGCTCAACAATACCGTCATGTAATGCAAGCACTGACGCTCCGGAATCTTTAGCTACTACCCCTTCAACTCCGGTACCTACAAAAGGTGCATCCGTCTTAATTAAAGGAACGGCTTGTCTTTGCATGTTTGAACCCATCAAAGCACGGTTAGCATCATCGTTTTCTAAGAAAGGTATAAGAGAAGCCGCAACCGATACTACCTGCATAGGAGTCACATCAATGAAGTCTACCTCATACGGTTCTACCATTACAAAATTACCGCCTTCAACACGGCAATTAATAAACTCTCCTTGCAGCTTTCCGTCTTTATTAATTTTAGAATTTGCTTGTCCGATTTTGTATTTACCTTCTTCAATAGCAGAAAGATATACCACTTCATCGGTTACACATCCATCTTTAACTCTTCTATATGGACTCTCTATAAAACCATGTTTATTTATTCTAGCATAAGTAGCCATAGAGTTAATTAACCCGATATTCTGACCTTCAGGTGTTTCAATAGGACAAATACGACCGTAATGAGTCGGATGTACGTCACGCACCTCAAAACCTGCTCGATCTCGACTAAGACCCCCGGGACCGAGTGCCGATAGCCTTCTTTTATGAGTTATTTCCGATAATGGATTTGTTTGATCCATAAATTGGGATAATTGGGAGGTACTAAAAAATTCTTTTACTACTGAAACTAAAATTTTAGAATTTACTAAATCATGAGGCATTACAGTATCAACATCACCTGCCGACATCCTTTCAATTACAGATTTTTCCATTCGGACTAAACCTATTCTAAATTGATTTTCTATCAATTCACCTACTGATCTAACCCTTCTATTACCTAAATGATCAATATCGTCTATGATACCTTTACCGTCTTTAAGCTCTACTAAAACTCTTACGATATTTTTAATATCATCAATTGTTAAAACCGTAACTTCTTCAGAAATATTCAGCTCTAACCTAGAATTCATTTTTATTCGCCCGACTTCTGAAAGATCATATCTTTCCGTATCAAAGAATAAATTATAAAACAGGCTTTCAGCCGCTTCGATATTAGCAGGTTCGCCTGGTCTTAGAACTCTGAAAATATCACATAATGCTGCCTCACGATCCTGATTTTTATCAGCAAATAAGGTGTTCCTTATATATGGACCAGATTGAGGATTGATTACTAATACGTTAACATTTTTAATTTTAAGATCATTAATAACATTTAGCATATCAGCAGTAATCATTTCACCGATTTTTGCTAATACTTCATCGCTTGCAGGATCTCTTAAATCTTCAGATAGATATTTGCCGATTAAAGTTTCATGAGCTACTAAAATATTATTAAGCCCTTCCCCACAATATTTTTTAGCCAAACGCGGAGTAATTTTTTGTCCTGCTTTCAGTAGAATATTTCCAGTATCTGCATCTACTAAATCACTTGTTAAACGATGAGCAGTAATATGCTGAGGTATAAATTTAACCGCCCAACCTTTATTTTTAACAAGCTTATAAGTTACTGAATTATAATAAAATTTTATAATTTCTTCAGTACTCATACCTATAGCTCTAAGCAAAGTAGTAGTATAAAGCTTTCTTTTTCTATCAATCCTGAAATAAATAACATCCTTAGCGTCGAATTCTAAATCAAGCCAAGACCCTCTATATGGAATAACACGAGCAGAATATAAAAGCTTGCCGGAAGAATGGACTTTTCCTTCATCATGATAAAAGAATACACCAGGTGAGCGATGCATTTGTGATACAACTACTCTTTCCGTACCGTTGATAATAAAAGTACCGTTTTTAGTCATTAATGGGATATCACCCATATATACTTCTTGCTCTTTAATCCCTTTAATTTCTCTAGTACCGGTATCCTCATCTATATCCCAAATACTTAATCTTAAAGTAACTTTAAGAGGAGCAGCATAACTTAAACTTCTTTGACTGCACTCTTCTACATCATATTTTGGACTATCGAATTCATACTTTACAAATTCTAAATTAGCAATATTGGAGGAGTCGGAAATAGGAAAAATTGAGTTTAATATAGATTGTAAACCTTTGTTTTTTCTTTCAGAATCTTTAATATTTAACTGTAGAAAGTTTTTCTCATATGAATTTTTTTGAATTTCAATCAAATTCGGTATATCTGCTACTAAATTTATGTGACCGAAATTTTTTCTTATTCTTCTATTATGTGACAAGGGTTGTGCTTCTATATTAGCCCTTAATGAAACCATATAATCTCCTGACTGATAAAATTACTGCCCGTATTATAGTGATTAGGTCCTATGCACTTTTAATAGAAAATCATAATCATGGCTCTTTTTAGCTGTAAATCATCAGATTTTTTTTGCAATAGTAATAAACTCTGCTCTCAAAAATCTTATTAATTTTCGCTTAAAAATATCTCCTAATTAATAATCATTAATCAAAAGTGTTCAGAACCTAGGTTCTGTATATAAAATTTAAATTATTTATATTTTAAACAATAAAGCTTTCATTGGAATAGATACCTATTTCAATAAAATACTTATAATTTGCAGTAAAATAAAATATACTGTTTTAAAATTTTTCACATAAAACTTAAATTAAAGAAACCTAGTAAGTTTCTTATTTAGATCTTGTGTAGGCTCTACGAACATTTCCAAAAAGATTGGATTTTGGTTATTTGTTTGTTGCAACAAATTATAATATTTTTTTAAAATAGGTAGCTATTCCTTCAAAAACCTCATTAATTTTCACTAAAAATCAATTATAAATGTTCACAGAACCTAGAAAATTTCAATAATTTAAACTTCTAGATGTATGGTACATTAACCAAATTATTTTAATCAATAAGATTTTTAATGTAATAGCTTTATCCTATTACAAAAAAATAACTTAATTTAAAGATATAAAATATTTCATCTGTAATGCAAAAACATTAGGTCCTGTAAAAAAATTAATCTATACTTAGTTGTTTTTGATTGAAAATCATAAGATTTTTCTTGGAATAACAACAACTGTTTCAAAAAGAAACTTATTAATTTTTACTTAAAACTATCTAAAATACGAATAATTCAACTTTCCTTTACAGAACCCTAGTGCAGAAATAATTATTTTAATTCAACTTTTGCTCCAGCAGCTTCTAACTTACCTTTGATGTCGTCTGCTTCTGCTTTTTTCACATTGCTTTTAATCGGCTTTGGAGCTTCATCAACTAATTTCTTAGCTTCAATTAAACCAAGACCTGTGATATCTTTCACAACTTTAATTACTTCAACTTTCTTATCACCGGCAGCTGTTAAAACTACTTCAAACTCAGTTTTTTCAGCTACTGCTTCAGCCGCCGNNCAGCACCGGCAGCTGCTACAACTACAGGAGCTGCTGTAGATACACCCCATTTTTCTTCTAGTATTTTCACAAGCTCAGCTGCTTGCATTAACGTTAATGATGATAATTGTTCTTCAATTTTAGCTAAATCTGCCATAATTTTTTCCTTTTTACCTTTTTTATATTGAGAGATTACTACATCAGGCATTTTAAAGTTAATTAAATTCTTTTGTGCTTCAAATTATAAGACTTTTTTAAAATAAGAATAATATCCTATAAAAAACATTATTAATTTTCACTATAACAGCTCTTTAATTATCAATTAAAATACCTGATGCAATAACCTTTAAGTTAATTTTTACTAGCATGTGCTTGTATTACTCTCGCCATACTCGAAGATGGGGCTTGTAAAACACCTACAACCTTAGTAGCCGGTGCTTGTAATAACCCAACAATTTTACCCCTAAGCTCATTAAGCGTAGGTAGCTTAGAAAGCTCTTTTATTGAATGTTCATCTAATACGTGATTATCTACTATTCCACCGATAATCTTAAGATTATCATTAGCCTTAGCAAAATTAACTACTAATTTTGCCATCTCAACCGGTTCTTTAGAATAAACAATAGCAGTAGGACCCGCAAATAAATTAGCAATACTATTAAGCCCTGTTTGATTTGCAGCTATTTTTGCTAAAGTATTTTTAACTACTTTAAAACCTGCTTCTTTAGATTTAAGTGATTCTCTAAGCGAACTCACTTGACTAACGGTTAACCCGTGATAATGAGTAATAATTATAGAGGGCGATTCTTTATAAATATTTACAATATCCTCTACTGCTACCGGTTTTTCTGATCTTAACACCTTTTAATTCTCCTTTTATAATACAGTTTAATATATTTAAACTGATACAAATGCTTAAAATAACAAAATTTTTTTATTATTACTATACTACCGTTAAACGGCTATAAAAATTATGCTATACTAGTTAAATCTATTTGTACCGATGCTCCCATAGTAGAAGATAAATACATTGCTTTTAAATAACTTCCTTTTAATCCGGCAGGTTTTGCTTTAATTACTGCCTCAATAAACGCATTTAAATTTTTTAATAAATCTTGGTCTGAAAAAGATAATTTTCCAAGCCCTGCATGAATTATACCTGCTTTCTCTGCTCTATATTCTACCTGACCGCTTTTAGCATTTTTAATAGCATTTTTAATATCTAAAGTTACGGTACCAAGTTTAGGGTTAGGCATTAAACCTTTTGGTCCTAAAATTCTTGCAACTGAACCTATAGCTGCCATCACATCGGGAGTAGCTATACATACATCAAAATTAATTTTCCCTGCTTTAATTTCATCAATAATATTTGTTGAACCTACTAAATCTGCTCCGGCACTTTTAGCTTCTTCTTCTCTTTCTTCTTTACAAATAACGGCAACTCTTACGGTTTTGCCTGTACCGGCAGGTAAATTAACTACACCACGTACCATTTGATCGGAATGCCTAGAGTCAATTCCAAGCTTCATAACTATTTCTAAGGTTGGATCAAATTTAACATATGATGCTGATTTTAATCGTTCAATTGCATTTGTTAAATTATATAAAGTATCTGATTTTACTTTTTCTCTAGCTTCTCTTATTTTTTTACCGCTGCTAATTTTTACAGCGACATCTTTCTTATTTGACATAATAATTAATTCCCTACTACTTCAAGTCCCATAGATGCAGCACTACCACAAATAATTTTTGTTGCTGCTTCAATATCTTTTGTATTTAAATCAGGCATTTTTAACTTTGCAATTTCACGACAATCATCCATAGTAACTTTACCTACTACGGCTTCTTTTTTAGTAGCACTAGAACCTTTAGTAATTTTAGCATATTTCTTTAAAAAGTAAGAAGCAGGAGGAGTTTTTATTTTAAAAGAAAAACTACTATCTTCATAAACGGTAATTACAGTTGGCAGAGGTATTCCTTTTTCCATACCTTGCGTAGCATCATTAAAATCTTTACAAAATGCTGCAATATTAACTTTTCTTTGTCCTAGGGCCGGTCCTATAGGAGGTGCAGGAGTGGCTCCAGCAGCTGGAATTATCAAGTTAATATAACCTTTTATTGCTTTCTGAGACATTTATAAATATCCTTATTTTTCTCTTAAATTAATATTACTTTGTAACAATTGCATGAATCTTGTTTCCCATCATTGCAAGGAAAAGCTGTAAGTTTTGACAAAACAAGGAAGCAAAAAAATTCTGTAAATCAGAAGTTTTTTATTATTTCTCCTAGATTGCCACGCAGCCTACGGCTGCTTGCAATGACGACACATTATCCCGCAACAATGATACCCTAAACATTCGTACAATACAGCTTAAGTAATTAATAAACCGTATTTAGTCCAACTTTTAATCATTTTTCTTTACTTGATTAAAATTTAGTTCTATTGGAGTTGCTTTACCAAATATTGCAACTGAAACTTTTAACCTATTTTTTTCTTGATCTATTTCTTCTACTGTACCCATGAAAGTTTCAAAAGGACCGTCTGTAACAGTCACTATTTCACCAACTTCATACAATTTAGAATTCTTTGCTTCTTTAGCTTCTGCTTCCAAATTATTAAAAATATTTTGTATTTCACTTTCTGTAAGAGCTTTTGGCGTGGTTTTGCTTCCTAAAAAGCCGGTTACTCCAGATATATTTTTTACTAAATGCCAAGATTTATCAGTCATATTCATCTTTATCAAGATATAACTGGGCATTAGTTTTTTTTCTACCTTGAAATTTTTACCGCGTTTAACTTCAGAAACTCCAAAAACAGGTATTAATATATCTTCAAAAAAATCCATCATGTTCTGTTTAGCGATTTTTCTAAGCATATCTTCTTTAATGCGTTTCTCTGCTCCTGATGCCGTATGTACTACATACCACTGCTTTACATTTTTTTCAGAAGAAGGCAATATATTATCTATACTCTGTGCTGTCACAATTTATTCCTTATACTATTTGCCGATATTAAGCAAAAGCTGCATTATGTTATGTATACTATAATCAAGTACCAAACAAATTAGGCTAAAAATAAAAACTGCTACTACCACTACTAATGTTGAAGCAACAAGCTCTTTTCTAGTTGGCCAAACTACCTTATAAGTTTCTTGTTTAACTTGTTCAAAAAACTTATAAATTTTATATTCTTTAAACATATTTTTGTTAGGTAATTTATTAGACTTCTTACAAAATGCTACTTCTAAAGGCTATTGAGACGATAATCCAGCACTGGAATTCTTACATACTAGTATGTACGCTGCGATTCGAGGTGCAGTACCTCTTTCAAATTTCTCTCTATAAGCAAATTTTGTAAAAATTCTATATTTTATAGCAAAAAAGCTCTAAGCCTATAATGGCAGGAGCGACAGGTATCGAACCCGCAACCTCCGGTTTTGGAGACCGGCGCTCTACCAATTGAGCTACACTCCTATCATATTTTTAATAAAAAATCAATAAAAGTTATTAAAAATATTTGTTATTATTAAAAAATTACTATAATAAACAATACTGTTAATTTATAAGCTGCCATGGCAAAACAACATGTATTTCTGTAAGACGTGACACCTCACCCCTAAATTATTTTTTAGCTTTAATAATATCAGCTACTTGACTCGGCACTTGATCATAATGAGAGAATATCATACTAAACTGAGCTCTACCTTGAGATAAAGACCTAAGCGTATTAACATAACCAAACATTTCCGCTAAAGGAACATTCGCAGTAACTACTTGAGCATTTCCTCTTGGATCCATGCTTTGAATTTGTCCTCTACGACTATTTAAATCGCCTATAATATCACCCATATATTCATCAGGAGTGATAACTTCAACTTGCATAATCGGCTCAAGTAATTTAGGATTACCTTTCAGCATCCCTTCTCTAAATGCTGCCTTTGCAGCAATTTCAAACGCAAGTACACTAGAATCTACATCATGAAACGCACCGTCAACTAAAGTTGCTTTAAAATTAATCATAGGATAACCGGCAATAACACCGGTTTCTCTAATATTATTTAATCCTTTTTCAACACCTGGTATATATTCTTTAGGCACAGCACCGCCGATGATTTTACTTTCAAAGACAAAAATTTTATTTTTATCTTCATCTTTTAGATCTTTTACCTCTTTTAGAGGCTCAAAAATAATTTTTACACGAGCAAATTGTCCTGCACCGCCGGATTGTTTCTTATGGGTATAATCAATTTCACAAACCTTTGTTATAGTTTCACGATATGCTACTTGAGGAGCTCCAATATTTGCTTCGACCTTAAACTCTCTTCTCATACGATCAATGATAATTTCTAAATGGAGCTCTCCCATTCCTTTTATCACTGTTTGTCCTGTTTCATAATCAGTTGACACTCTAAATGATGGATCTTCAGCTGCTAAACGAGAAAGTGCAAGGCCCATTTTTTCTTGATCAGCTGTTGATTTAGGTTCTACTGCAAGCTCAATTACCGGCTCTGGAAATTCCATTCTTTCTAAGATTACTTGCTGATCAATATCAGATAACGTATCACCTGTGGTAGTATCTTTAAGACCTGCTAAAGCTACTATATCACCTGCTGATGCTTCTTTTACGTCTTCACGATTATTAGCATGCATTAATAGCATTCTACCGATTTTTTCTCTTTTATTCTTTACGGTATTAATAACAGTTGTTCCTGAAGTAATTTTACCTGAATATATTCTAATAAAAGTTAATGAACCGACAAATGGGTCATTCATAATTTTAAATGCTAAAGCTGCAAAAGGCTCAGTTACCGAAATAGGGAAATCTTTTTCTTCACCGGTACTTACTTCCATACCTTTTACTATACCTATATCAATAGGCGAAGGTAGGAAATCTACTACGGCATCAAGTAAAGGCTGTACCCCTTTATTTTTAAAAGCACTACCGCATAAAACCGGATAAAATGCTGCTGAAATAGTACCTTTTCTGATTAAGCTTTTAATCTCTTCTACTGTTACTTCTTCACCTGATAAATATTTTTCCATAACATGATCATCTAACTCAACAACCATATCAAGTAATTTAGCACGATATTCTTTAGCTTTATCTTTCACATCGGCAGGTATATCTTCTTCAAAATACTCAGCTCCAAGTGCTTCATCTTTCCAAATCACTGCTTTCATTTTAATCAGATCAATGATACCTTTAAAATTTTCTTCAATCCCTACAGGCAACTGAATAACAAGCGGTTTTGCTCCTAAACGATCTTTGAGCATTTCAACGCATCTATAAAAATCTGCTCCCATTCTGTCCATTTTATTGACAAAACACATTCTAGGAACATTATATTTATCTGCTTGCCTCCAAACCGTTTCTGACTGCGGTTCAACACCTGCTACACCATCAAATACTGCAACTGCACCGTCAAGAACACGAAGCGAACGCTCTACTTCGATAGTAAAATCAACGTGTCCAGGAGTATCGATAATATTAATTATTTTATCTTGCCATCTACAAGTAGTAGCAGCTGAGGTAATGGTTATACCACGTTCTTGTTCTTGTTCCATCCAATCCATGGTAGCACCACCCTCATGAACTTCACCTATTTTATGCGATTTACCGGTATAATATAAAATACGTTCGGTAGTTGTGGTTTTACCGGCATCAATGTGAGCACATATACCAATATTACGAATATGCTCAAGTTTATTTATTTTACTCATTATACCCTACCTTATTTCATTTTTTTAGGGCTAAAATGAGAGAAAGCTTTATTAGCTTCGGCCATTTTATGAGTATCTTCTTTCTTCTTAATGGCAACACCTCTATTATTAGAAGCTTCAAACAGCTCTTCGGCAAGTTTATCAATCATCATTTTTTCAGAACGTTTTGACGCAGCATTAATAATCCAACGGCTAGCAAGGGCATATCCTCTTCTTTCATCAACATGAGTCGGAACTTGATAATTAGCTCCTCCAACCCTAACCGAAGTTACTTCTAAATGCGGCTTCACGTTATGCATAGCATAATTAAAGGTTTGATACGGATCAACTCTATGCTTCTTTTCAATTTTATTAAAGGCTGAATAAACAATTTTCTCGGCAAGGGCTTTCTTCCCTTCTTTCATAATATTATTGATAAATCTTGACAGTAAAATACTGTTATATTTCATATCAGGTAAAATTACTCGCTTTTCTGTGGCATGACGACGTGACATTTTATTTTTTCTCTCTAACTAATAATTTATTTTTTTGTAACTGCGACTTGTTTACGAGGAGCACCGTAACGTGACCGACCTTGCTTACGTCCTTTAACTCCGGCAATATCATAAGCACCGAGTACGATATGATATTTCACCCCTGGAAGATCAGGCACCTGACCGCCTCTTACTAACACCCTATCATGTTCCTTTACACTATGCTTTTCACCAGGAATATATGCATTTACGGTTCTTTTATTACTTAAACGCACCGTTGCAATCTTACGAAGTGCAGAGTTAGGCTTTTTAGGGGTAACGGTTTTTACAACTAGGCAAACACCACTTTTAAAAGGATTAGATTCTAAGGCAGGAGATTTGGTCTTACGAGTTTTTGACTTTCTCCCAAAACGTACTAATTGATTATATGTCGGCATTAAAAAAAATACTCCAAAAAAAACTTATATATACGATAATTAAAGGGTGAAAATACTTCCACCCTTTATTTTCAATCATTTCTAAATACAAATTATAAGAATATGTAAATTACACTAAATTTAAATTATAATTACTTTTTCCATAAAAGCAAGTATGTTTTAATTAACAATCATTTTTTTCTCAATTATTTTTGCTATAAAGCTGATTAACATCACTAAAATATAGTAACAGCACGCAGCAATAAGCATTGGAAAAAAATAATTATATGTTTCAATTGATACAATTTGTGCTCTACGCATTAAATCCATTTCTCCAAGCATAGAAATAATGGCTGATTCTTTAATCAAATTTACAAGCTCATTTACTAATGACGGAAAAATATTTTTAACTGCTTGCGGCAGAATTATATCTTTCGTTATTAAAAACTTTGGAATAGCAAGAGCTTCAGCCGCTTCAAACTGCCCTTTATCAACTGCATTAATCCCTGCCCTGATTACTTCGGAAACATATGCTCCCGAATTAAGAGAAAAAGCAATAGCTCCCGCCATAAACACACTAAATTTAATGCCTATGATATAAGGTGAAGCAAAATAAATCATACTTAATTGAATTAATAAAGGCGTTCCTCTAAAAATAGAAGTATAGAAATTTGCAAAAAGCCTTAAAGCACGATTTTTATTTACCTTACAAATAGCGAGCAGCATCCCTATTACTAAACCGAATATAACGGCAATAACGCTATATTTTAAAGTTACCAAAGCTCCCTCTACAATAAAAAAGATTTTTGGATAGAACTTTATTAAATACTCAAACATATTTTATATATATTTTTTTCTTGTCATACCGCGGCTTGACGGCGATATCTAAAAAATAAGCATTTTTGGATCCCGCGATTTAATCTCGGAATAACATTAAAGGTTTCTAGATTCCTGCTTTCGCATGAATGACATAAGAACATTAATCAGTACACTCTCTTCACCGGCGGGACTGCTGTTACTTCATCGGTTAAAGTAGTTAAAGTCACAGGTTTATAATCAAGAACTACTTTACCTGCTTCATCGATAGAGCTAAGAGTATGCTTCATCCAATCCTCATCATTACGATCAAGATAATCTTCACGTGCATGAGCTCCTCTGCTTTCTTTTCTTGCAGCTGCCGAACATACCGTTACTAAAGCTTGATCAAGTAGATTATCTAACTCTAAGGCTTCTACCAAATCGCTATTCCAAATTAAAGATTTATCGTTAATTTTTATATCTTTATAGCTGCTTCTTATTTCGCTAATCATTCCTGCCCCTTCATCTAGTACCTCTTGAGTTCTAAATACCGAAGCATGGCTTTGCATAGTTCTTTGCATTTTAAGCCTTAACTCTGCAACTAAAATATTACCGTTAGCATGACGGACTTTATCAAATCTATTTATAATTTTTTCAAGGCTTTCTTCTTTTATAGACTTGTGGGGACTCGCAGGCTTAATAAGCTCGGCTGCTTTTAATGCAGAACTTCTACCAAATACCACCAAATCAAGCAAAGAATTTGATCCTAATCGGTTAGCACCGTGTACCGATACGCAAGCCGCTTCACCGATTGCCATAAGCCCTTTTACTACGCTATTATGATTTTTACCGTCTTTGATTATGACTTGACCGTGATAATTCGTCGGTATCCCGCCCATATTATAATGTACCGTAGGAAGTACCGGTATCGGCTCTTTAGTCACGTCAACACCGGCAAAAATTTTAGCCGTCTCAGAGATACCGGGCAAACGACTATGTAAAATCTCAGGAGATAAATGATTTAAATGTAAAAATACATGATCTTTATGCTCGCCTACTCCTCGCCCCTCTCTGATTTCTATAGTCATTGCTCTTGAAACTACATCTCTTGAAGCTAAATCCTTTGCAGCAGGAGCATAACGCTCCATAAAACGCTCACCGTTTGCATTAACGAGATATCCCCCTTCGCCTCTTGCCCCCTCGGTAATAAGACAACCGGCCGAATATATACCTGTCGGATGGAACTGTACAAATTCCATATCTTGCAGTGGAAGACCGGCTCTAATCGCCATGCCGCCCCCATCACCAGTACAAGTATGAGCAGACGTCGCCGAAAAATAAGCACGCCCGTATCCGCCCGTTGCAAGCACTACATTATGCGCTCTAAAACAATGCAGACTACCGTCATCTAAATTCCACGCAACTACGCCTCTACATTCACCATCTTCCATCAATAAATCAATAGCAAAATACTCAACGAAAAACTGTACTTTATGTTTTAGTGACTGTTGATATAAAGTATGCAGTATGGCATGCCCCGTACGATCTGCCGCAGCACATGTACGCTGAGCTGCTTTTCCTTTGCCGTACTCTGTTGTCATCCCTCCAAAAGGACGCTGATAAATTTTTCCCTCTTCAGTTCTTGAGAAAGGTACACCGTAATGCTCTAGCTCTAAAATCGCATCGGGAGCATTTTTGCACATATACTCAATGGCATCCTGATCGCCTAACCAATCAGAACCTTTTACCGTATCATACATATGCCAACGCCAATCATCTTCACCCATATTCCCAAGAGCCGCACTAATTCCGCCCTGAGCAGCCACAGTATGACTACGGGTTGGGAACAGCTTAGTTATACAAGCAGTATTTAGCCCTTCTTTAGCCATACCGAATGCAGAACGAAGACCTGCTCCGCCTGCACCTACAACTACTACGTCAAATTTATGATGAATGATATTATACGCTTTGGTCATTAAATTAATTTTCTACTATTTTGATACGTGAATTGTCTACCTCTATCACCCCATGGCTTGCCCACGGGGTCCAGTAATTCAATACACAATATTGTTTTCTGGATACCGCGGTCAAGCCGCGGTATGATAATTTTTATCCTTTATAAAACAGCGCTACTACAAAAGCTACAATAGTAACAATGCAAAATAATTGCACTATTATAATCAATGTATTACGTAATTTGTGACAACTTATATAATCTTCAATTACTACACGCATACCAAGCATCGCATGATACAACGAAATAACCACCGTAATTAACAAAGCTACTATATTAAAAGGCTTTTTAAGTTCCCACATAATAATATTTATATCATTATTTTTGTTGGTTAACGTAAAATATATTAGCCACACAGAACATAAAGCTAATATAATCCCCGTTACTCTTTGCAATAACCAATGATGAGAACCGCTTTTAGCAGAACCGCTATTTTTTGCTTTTACAACTTCCGCTTTAAAATCATATACCATTAATTTTCTCTATTATTTGTTTTAGCTTTTCGTCATTGCGAGGAAATTGCATAGCAATTGATGAAACAATCTCAGGCATTTGTTATTATTTCTGAGATTGCCACGTCGATGCTATGCATCTCCTCGCAATGACATTTTTAATTACTACACCCATAACAATAACGTTAATAATACAGATCCTACCACTACACACCAACCGGTGATATTAACCAATTTTATAGAAAAACCGTAACCAATATCCCAAAATAAATGCCGAATGCCGTTACATAAATGATAAAACCAAGCGTAGCTAACAGCTACTAAGCATATTTTTATAATACAGCATTCAGCAAGCTGTAAATAATTATTGTCATATTTACTAAGAATCAACCACCACACCAAGATTGACACCGCAAAAAACAAAGTTACGCCGGTCATACGATACAAAATTGATAATGTAGAACTTATTTGTGGCTTATATATAGTTAAATGCGGTGAAGTTGGACGCTTATTATAAATTGCTTGTTTGGTTTTAGTCATATATTTCTAATAAATAAACAAAGGGTTATGTCATTCCCGCGGAAGCAGGAATCCAGTAATTAAAAAATACAACTATACTGAATTTTTAAAATTAAAAGCTCTCTTTTTTCTGGATTCCCGTTTTCGCAGGAATGACATACTACACGTTTCAATCGGTCAACGACATCTATCTCTGCAACCAATGTCTTTCTACAGGTGATAAATCATCTGTCACTGCTCTCCTATCATCGAAGACAAAACATTCACCTTGCCATAAATTGTTCTTGTTTTGTGTATCTTCTAGATATTGCAGTATTCCACCCTTTAAATGATATACCTCATTATAACCTATGCTTTTAAGTAAGCTGGTGGATTTTTCACACCTGATACCACCTGTACAAACCATAGCAATTTTCTTACCTTTGAGCAATTCTTGATTCTGCTGAACCCAAGCAGGAAATTGTTTAAATGTTTTGGTATTAGGATTAATTGCTGATTTAAATGTACCAACCTCTACTTCATAATCATTTCGAGTATCTATTACTATAACATCTTGTTTTGTGATAAATTCATCCCAATCTTTCGGCTCTATATATTCGCCTTTAAACAAATCAACATTTAAATCATCAACGTTCATTGCTACGATCTCTTTCTTCAGTCTGACTTTCAATTTCTGAAAAGGATGAACATCACTATAATTTATTTTAACGTTAACATCTTTGGGACCGGTCAGCTTTATCAATTCTTCAAGTACAAGATTTACATTTTCATATGAACCTGAAAAAGAACCGTTAAAGCCTTCATTAGCTAATAAAATAGTACCTCTAATATATTTTCTTTTACCGATAAGCAAAAGTTTCGGTATCAAATTCGCTGGTTCTTCTATATTAACAAAACTATATGCACTTAAAATTGCTATTTTTTCATTCATAAATTATTTAGGTATTATTTTTACATTCTATGTCATTCCCGCGAAGGCAGGAATCCAGCAAAAGCTATAAAAAACTTATTTTTATAGCTTTATTTTATTAAATATGTAATTTTTATGTTAAGATTATTTTTCCTTCGTGGAAATAACATAGAAAACTACATAACCTGCAATGGTACGAACATATTACTACTCCCCCTTTCAATCAAGAGCAAAATATTTTGCTTATCTGATTTTTTAGCATTGTCATATAATTCTTCTAGCTTACTTATATCGTCTATGCTTTCCTGATTAATATTGGTTATCAGATCACCAATTTTGAAGCTACTTGCTTCTTCATCAATATTGGTTATCACTATTCCCATTTTATCTTGAGGAATAGTATATTTTTGTCTTAGTTCTTCAGTCAAATTACCAAAAGTAATATTATTTTTAGTAATAGATAAATTATTTGCTTCTTTATTTGTTATTTCTTTCTTATTGGTCTCTTCTGTAGAATCTTTGGTAACCTCTTCATTATCTGAAGTAACTTTAATAGGTAACTCAAGCTCCTTTTTATCACGAAGTATTTTTACTTTTACTTCCTGATCAATAGGAGCATCTGCAATAATTACACGTAATTTTTTAGTATTTTTAACCGGTATATCTGCAAACTCTATTATTATATCACCTGTTTTAATTCCCGCTTTATCACCTGGACCGTCTTCTTGTACTTTAGCTACTAACACCCCCCTAGTATTTTTAAGTCCTAGCCCTTCAGAAATTTCCTCGGTTAAATCTTGTATTGTTACTCCAAGGCGTCCTCTACTTACTTTTCCATCTTTCTTAAGACGTTCGATTATAGGCTTTGCAGTATTTGATGGTATTGCAAAACCGATACCTATATTAGTACCGAGCGGTGAAAAAATTGCCGTATTTACGCCGATTACTTTCTGATCCAAATTAAACATAGGACCACCGGAATTACCGTTATTAATTGCAGCATCCGTTTGAATAAAATTATCAACTATATTGTCTGTATCTATATCGATATCCCGCCCTTTAGAAGAAATAATACCACTTGTCACCGTACCGCCTAGATTACCGAACGGATTACCGATCGCAATAACCCAATCTCCTACTTTTGCATCATTTGAATCTCCAAACTCAACAAAAGGTAGAGGTTCCTCGCTATCTATTTTTAAGAGAGCTAAATCGGTTTTAGTATCGTTACCTATTAATTTAGCCGATAATTCGGTATTATCTGCAAGTTTTATATTAATTTTATCAACATTTGCAATTACATGATAGTTTGTCACTATTAAGCCGTTAGGTTCAATAATAAATCCTGAACCAAGCGGGACATTTTTTGGAGTTTGATCAACCTCTTCCAAATTCAGCGGTATATTAAGCTTTGCTAAAAAATCATTAACTTTTTCTTGCAGAGGATCTTTCTCGGGGTTTTCCGATTTACTATTAACATATTCTATTGTTGAAATATTAACGACTGCAGGAATTAACGGTTCAACTATATCGGCAAAGCTATAACGAGCGGCTTCACTTACTTTTAAAGGAGCAGAATTTATTTCCGTAAATTCATTCTCTTCTTGAGCTGCTACTTTTAAAGACTTACTATTTTCTTTTGCTAGAACAACGTTACTTGATATTAAAACTATTATAACAATCACTATTTTCAGATTAACCATATACTCCAAGTAAATAAAAAGTAGATAGATTAGTATACTACTTAGTGAGATTTAGATATTTTAAAACTTCAGCATCCGGTGAAATTACAAAATTAGTATTCTCTTTCTTTAAAGAATTTTTATATACTAAAAGTGATCTATAAAATTTATAAAATTCCGGATCAACTGAATAAGCAGAATTATATATTTTTGCCGCTTTCTCATCGCCGTCACCTTTAATAATTTGTGCATCTCGATAAGCTTTCGCAAGTATTATTTTACTTTCTTTATCTGCTTTTGAACGAATACGCACGCTTTCTTCTTGTCCTTCCGCCCTAATTTGGGTTGCTTCTTTTTCACGTGCCGTTTGCATACGACGATAAATAGCCGCACTATTTTCTTTTGGTAAGTCTGCTCTTAAAATTCTAACATCTACAACATCAATACCGAAGCTTTTAGCTTCACCGTCCACTTGATTTAAGATATTTAACATTACATTACTACGTTCCTGACTTAAAAGGCTACTTAGCGAGATTTTACCTATCACCTTACGCATTGACGATTCAAGATTACGAGTCAGCCTAATTTTCACACCTTGATAATCATGTACCGTTTTATAAAACATTACGGGATTATTAATTTGGAATTTGGCGTAGGCATCAACAATAACTCGTTTACCGTCAGCAGCCGTTAATTCTTTTGCCTCAACCTCAACATCTAAAAGACGCTTATCAAAAAATTCAACATTTTGAATAAACGGGATTTTAATATTCAGTCCCGGATTTTCTATAGTTCTAACTGCCTCACCAAACTGGAATACTACTGCAGATTGGCGTTGGTCAACTGAAAATAAGGAGCTAGAAAGCAGTATCAGCCCAAAAACAATTGTAAAAATTATATAATAAATCTTTTGTTGCATTTAATATTCCTGGTTGTTTAGATGTCATTTGATTCACGCAAAAGCGGGAATGACATTAGCACCCCTATGGTTTAATAGCCATGTGCGGCAGTAGTGCATTATTAATAATCGTTTTATTTGAACCACCTAATACCTCTTCGACTACTTCTAAATATAATCTATCTCTAGTTACTTGCCTACCTGTAGCATATTGTTTATAAATAGCATTAAATCTTTGGCTATCACCTTCTGCTTTCGATATAACTTCTGCTCTATAACCTTCTGCTTCTTGTATAATCTTTGCAGCCGCTCCTCTAGCTTCCGGCAAAATCTTATTATTATAGGCTTGAGCTTGATTTATTTCTTTTTCTTTATCTGCTTTTGAAGTTTGCACGTCTCTATAAGCGTCTATTACTTCGGCAGGCGGCTCGGCTTTTAATAATTGTACTTTCTCAATCATAACGCCGGCATTATAACTATCCAATATCTTCTGTGCTAATTTCTCTATTTTATAAGTAATCTCCTGCTTTTGATCGGATAATACCCAAGAAATAGGAGTATTGCCTATGACTTCCCTAACGGCACTTTCGACTGTTGCTTTTACTGTTTCTGCAGGTCTTTGTACGTTAAAAATAAAATCTTCAAGATTATTAATATGCCACATTACGTCACAATTTAAAGCAATGATATTTTCATCACCGGTGAGCATTATACTTTCACCGGCAATATTTTTAGTATTATCGCCACCGCTACGCAGAGAGCTATTTGTACGATAACCAATCTCAATCCGACGTGATTGTTTAACTTTCTCAACTATTATCTTTTCAAAAGGTGCCGGTAAATGATAATTAAGCCCGGGGTAGCCCTTACGCACAAAACGCCCAAATCTTATTACCGCTGCTTCTTCGCCTTCTTTTATTTCATAAATACCCGAAGCGAGCCATAAAGCAACTACTGCAACAACAACTAAAATTATTGTTTTAGCATTGAAATTAAACAGGAATTGAAATTGATCAAAATTAAATTGATTTTTACGCGGCCTTGTGAATATGTTATCTTCTTTATCAGAATCAAAATCTTTCCATGGGGATTTTTTTAAAATTGAGATATTTTTTTTATTAAGCATTTGCTTTATTGTTTTATATTATTTTTAAAGATGAGATAATTATATATATAATAGTATATAACGTCAAGTTACGAGCTTAAACAGCTTTAAATAAGGAAATTTAATTATGGCGAATTTACACCAACGACAAATTATAGATAAAATTCAGCACATTACCTTTAAAGACGGTACTTTTTTAAATGAAGTTATATCGGATATTATAATTAAAGGTAATAATATCGGTTTCTCAATAGATATATCAGGTAAAAACAAGTTAGAAGCCGAAGAAATTAGACTTAAGGCAATTAATAAACTTAACGAGATTTCGGAAGTCAATAAAATAACAATTGTTTTTACCGAAAGTAAACCGATGGAGAAAAAAGTTCAAAAACCAAAACATTTTGTAGAAAATGTAAAAAAAATTATCTTAGTAGCGTCAGGTAAAGGCGGAGTCGGAAAATCTACAATATCGGCTCTTATCGCTCAGCAGTTAAGTCTAGCAAATTACCGAGTTGGGATAGTAGATGCGGATATTTACGGTCCGTCAATTCCGCATATATTCGGCATTAACGAAGTACCGAAAACGAAAGATGGACGAATAATACCGGTACTTGCTCAAAGCATCGAAATTATATCTATAGACTTCTTCGTTAAAGACCACTCGGCAATTATTTGGCGTGGTCCTATGGCGAGTAAGACTATTTATCAATTATTATCGGTAACAAAATGGGATAATTTAGATTATTTAATTATCGATATGCCGCCGGGAACAGGTGATATTCATTTAAGTATACTAGAAAATTATCATTTAGACAGCGTAATAATCGTAACTACACCACAAAAAATATCAGAAATAGACGTAATACGTTCTATAGATTTATATCAAAAACTAAATTTACCTATTTTGGGAATCATTGAGAATATGAGCTATATGCTTAAAAATAATAGTGGCGGACATTTATCACAAAAATATAATATACCACTAATCGCTCAAATTCCGATCACACCACAAATAGCCGAGGCTTGCGATAAATCACTACCTCTAACAAACTTATTAACATTACCTTTAGAGAAGTATTTACAATGAAAATACACGTATTGGAGGATGATAGAACAGGCAACACCCATCAGGCTATTGCACTTGCTGAAAAATTAACGGAAGAATATACAACAATTAAGCTTGAATATAATTGCTTAGCTAAGCTACCGAACTTTTTACTAAAATATTATCCTATTCATATAAAAAGTGAGCTATTGCAGTATCTTTTGGATAAGTCCCCGCCTGATATGATAATTACCGCTGGAAGAAGAACGGCAGTACTAGCATTTTATTTAAAAAAGCAATTTAAAGATATCAAGTTAATACAAATAATGCAGCCTAATCTTCCTTACAATGCATTTGATGCCGTTATTCTGCCTTATCATGACCAACGTCATTGCGAAGCCACAAAGTGGCTGAAGCAATCTCAGGGCTTTTTTACTAGATTGCTTCGTCAATACTTCGTATTTCCTCGCAATGACGACTTTAAAAACATCATCCCCATCAACGGAGCTATCAACAACGTAACTGAACAGTTCGCCGCAGCAAACTTGGAACTCCAAAAACATTATCCTACTCTTAAACAGTTTATTGCAGTGATAATCGGTGGGAATAATAAAAAATTTAATTTCCATGAAGATGAAGCAGTTTTATTTGCTTCATTATTAAATAAAATATATATTAATCAAAAAATACCTTTTTTTATTAGTTTTAGTAGACGTACACCACACACTGTAAAATCAATTATTAAAAATAATATGCCGTCCTCCACAATTATTTATTACCCAAACGAAGACGCAGGCTATAATCCTTATATAGCTATGCTCTCCAAGGCAAAATATATAATCTCTACGGCCGACTCAATCTCAATGTGCAGTGAAGCAGCTTCAAGCGGCAAGCCTCTTTATATATTCTGCCCACCAAACTTTAATTCTTCAAAGCATAAGATTTTTATAAAGCAGTTAGTAGAACAGAAGATAGCAAGAATTTTTGATAAGTCGGCTATTGCTCTAGAAGAATATAGCTACAAACCCTTAAATGAAGCAGAAAGAGTAGCTGAAATTATTAAATCTTTAATCAAAAGCTGGTAATTATATAGATAAAGATATACAATCATATATATTCATTAATAAGCTAAAATCTTTACCGTTTGTCAACGAAATATGGCTTTTTGGCTTCTCGTGCTAGAGGGGATAATGATGAGCGTTCTGATATTGATATTGCACTGCCCTAATATTCCAAGATCAAGAATGGCTAGAAGTTATGTCTATTATAGAGAATGCTGACACGCTTTTAAAAATAGATTGTGTAAGGTTTGAAAGTACTAAAATAAGCTCTGAACTTTATAAAAATATATTAAAAGAAAAAAAATTATATATGTCAAAAATAAACCTTAAACTTGAAAAATTTCGTAAAGCTTTTATGATGCTTGAAGATATTTATTTTAAACCGACAACAGAAGATAGGGCTTATATTGATGCCACTATACAAAGATTTGAATTTACTTTTGAACTCGCTTAGAAGTTTTTAAAAGAATATTTTTCTCAAAAAGGCACATTTCTTCACTATCCTAAAGAAGTGATAAAGGAAGCTTTTGTTGCCGGTATTATAAATAATGAGAGTTTATGGATTTATATGCTTACTGATCGTAATATGATATCTTATACTTACGATAAAAAGCTTGCTGATGAAATATATAACCGAATAAGAAATTATGTTCCTGAACTTAAGAAATTACTAAATATCATTGATTTAAAGATTTAATAATACCTTGGAGAATTTGGACTTCAGGGGAAGAGAGACTATTTATACGTGTAAATATATTAGTGATCTTTTGTTGCATAGCAGTTTTTTTGTCGGGAGCCTTAAAGAATCCGGCTTTATCGAGTTTGCCGAATAAATTTACTAAAAAATGCTCTATTTCTTCTTTAGTAGCTAATTTTTGAATGTTATGTACATCCTCTCTGGACGTAGAATTACGCAACAACTCATAGCATATAATAATAACCGCTTGAGCAATGTTTAATGAGCTAAATTCGGTTGTATTAATAGTGATAATCTTATTAGCAAATGCGATTTCTTTGTTGCTAAGCCCATTATTTTCCCGTCCGAACATTATCCCGACTTTTTCAGAATTTGGATAATCTAAAGGTAAATTTTGTGAAAATACATAATCTTTATTCATAGCCCTTTTAATGCAAGTAGTAGCATATAAATATTCGAGGTCTTTAATGCTATCCTCTAGGCTATCAAAAATTTTTGCATGATCTATAATATTAACCGCTCCGACTGCATTACTACGTGCTTGCTCATTAGGCCAGCCATCCCTTGGAGCCACGATTCTAAGCTCATTTAAGCCAAAATTCTTCATTGCTCTTGCAGTAGCACCGATATTCGCACCCATTTGCGGGGCAACTAATATTATTATTGGATTCATTTTAATAATTTTTTGTAACTAAGCAGGTATAGGCAATCGCTACGGCGTCAGCTTCATCAGAATTGGTAATTAAGGCAGTGCCAGACAGCAAAAGCTTTATCATATGCAACATTTGGTCTTTCTCTGCATGCCCATATCCTGTTACGGTTTTTTTTACCGTATTTGGCTTAAACTCGCGCATGTCCAAATTATATCTACCGATCAGCGACATTATCGCCCCTCTAGCATATCCAAGCTTTAAAGAAGTCACGCTATTAGTATTAACAAATGTTTCTTCAATCGCTGCCATATTTGGTTGATATTCTAATATTACTTTTTCTAATGTACTATTAATAAAAGCAAGTCTATGATGAATTGCATCCTTACTATTTGTTCTAATAATACCACTAGCTAAATATTTCAACTGTGCGGTCTCCTTTGCCACTATTGCCCATCCAAGACTCCCAAGTGCCGGATCAATCCCAAGTATTATCATGATTATTTAATGTTATTTTTATTGGCATTATTATATGGCTTTTATGTCATTCCCGCTTTTGGGGGGATGACATCGAAAACGATCCAACAAAGCCTGTCAAGCCACAGGGTGACAGCTTTATATCTTCATATACTGATAAAATTCTTGATTATTCTCCCACAGCTCACGCACCTTAACGAATAAAAATAAATGAACAGGAAATCCAAAAAACCTCTCCATTTGCATTCGGGATTTTGCTCCTATTTCTTTGATTTTAGAGCCGTTTTTACCGAGTATTATAGTTTTATAGCTCTCTCTTGAAACTACTATAACTTGATTAATCTTTACGGATTTGTCTTTAAGATCTTCCCATTTTTCGGTTTGTACGGTTAATTTATAAGGGAGTTCTTTCTGCAAATTTAAAAATAACTGCTCTCTTGTAATTTCTGCTGCAATAAAACGCATAGGTAAATCCGTTATGTCGTCTTCCGCATAAAGCCAAGGAGAAATTTTGGCCTTACTTGTTATATATTCAAGTAATCCATCAATATTTTTGCCTGATAAAGCAGATATAGGCAAAAGCAAGCTATCAGGATAATTTTCTGTTAAAAAAGCTTTAATGTCATTTAGATATTTTGATTCGATGTCTATTTTGTTCAATAAAAATATCGGAATAATATTAAGTGAGCGAAGCTTATCTAAAATATTATGCGTTATATCATCACACGACTTCAGACTATCAATAATTAACAGAACTAAATCCGCACTATACAAACTAGACCACGCACATCTTACCATTGCTTTCTCTAAACTCCCTTTCGGCTCAAATATACCGGGCGTATCGTATAAAATTACCTGTGTATCTTTTAAGGTAATAATACCGGTAATAATTGACCTAGTAGTTTGAACTTTTTGGGTAACGATTGAAAGCTTCTCACCGATTATTCTATTTAATAAAGTTGATTTTCCGCTATTAGGTCGCCCGATTATACAAACCGATACCGTTTTCTGATTAGACATCTTCCCAAACTTCACTTCTAGAGGTAATTTAGACGTCGATCCAGTACTCGTATCCTCACGTACTGCGGCGACAAGTGCTTCCGTGTCTCCTTTAAATTCCTCTCTATAAGCGAATTTGGCAAGATGTCTATTAGTCATTTTTAAGTCTATGCAATAAGCTGCGTGCTGCGTTTTTCTCTGCTTCTTTTATTGTGTGACCAGTGCCTGTTTGTTCATAATCTTTTACTTTTACAAGAACCGTAAAAGTCGATGAATGGGAGGCTCCTTCTCTTTTTATCAGACGATATATAGGTAGGTGATGATCACTAGCTTGAGCCCATTCTTGTAAAGCAGTTTTTGGGTCATAATCCGTTAAATTCTGAACTTTTATAAATTCTGCCCATAACTTCTCGATAATATCATGGGTTGTTTCAATATTGCTATCAAGATATATAGCTGCAATTAAAGCTTCCGTGGCATTTTCTATATTATTAAGATTATCACGCCCGCCTGCTACTTCTTCGCCATGAGTCATAATTATATAATTTTTTAAAGTAAGTTTAGCTCCAACCATGCATATTGTTTCTTTGCAAACCAAATATGATCTAATTTTAGCTAAATTCCCCTCATTATAATTTGCAAAATTTCTAAATAAAATTTCTGTGATTACTAAATTTAATACGGCATCACCTAGAAATTCTAATCGTTCATAATCTTTATCATCCTTGTACTCGTGATGTTGCCTTAAAGACGGGTGACTTAACGCCTCTATTAAAAGCTCTTTATTTTTGAAACTATAGCTAAGTAGCTTTTCTAACTTCTCAAATGATTCCATTACGCATCCGTGTTATAAAGATTTTTGAAAATTCGATTTAACCTAACAGATTCAATCCATGGCTTTAACTTTAGTACTAGATTAATAACTCCTATATCATTATCCCACCAAGTTATTTTTGTTGAGAACCAAATAAATTGTGCTTTAGCAATAAAATTTTCAAACGGTACAAATCCAAGAGTTACTCTACTATCATTTGACTGATCTCTATTATCCCCTAAAAAGAAATATTTCCCTTCAGGTACATAAAAAACATCCGTATTACCGTATCTATCATTATATATAACGCCATAAATAGGAGCAAGCTTATAAGAAAAATATGTTCTACCGTTTGGCAGTGTTTCTTTAAACTTTAAATATTTTATTCCCTCTTCGCTTATATAAGTTCCAACTTCCGTGCGTTCTATTTTTTTGTCGTTAATATATATTACGTCATCAATCAATTGAATTTTATCGCCGGGTAGCCCTATTAAACGCTTTATATATCTAACACTCATATCGTTAGGCGGACGAAAAACTACAATATCGCCACGATCCGGTTCACGAGCAAATATTCGCCCTTTAAAAAGAGGAATAAAATCAAAAAAAGATAAAGAATAATTACTATAACCATAACTATATTTCGTAGAAAATATATAGTCATTCTCAAGTATTGTTGCTTTCATAGACCCAGTTGGAACGGTAAACGGCTCCATAATAAGTATTCTAATAAGTAAAGCGATACATATTACAAAAGCAAAAGACCCCCACTCTTGCTTAGATGTTTTATTAGTGTTTGATTTTGTATTATCTGTTTGCATAATCTCTTAATTATTTATAAATTGGAATCGTCATTGCGAGGAAATTACAAAGTAATTGATGAAGCAATCTCAGGAGTTTGTTATTATTGCATGAGATTACCACACTCCTTTCAGCCGCTCGCAATGACGGCTTAGTATCCACGCAGGCAATATCTCCTCGCAATGACTATAAAAAGTCAAACCACACTATAACTCTTTATCCTTGCCTCAAGCTCGCTTCTAAAATGGCGTATCAGCCCTTGAATCGGCCAAGCTGCCGCATCACCTAAAGCACAGATAGTATGCCCCTCTATTTCTTTCGTAACGTTAAGGAGTTCGTCTATCTCAGATTTTGTGACATTACCTTTAACTAGCCGCATCATAACTCGCCACATCCAGCCTGTACCCTCACGGCAAGGAGTACATTGCCCGCAAGATTCATGCATGTAAAATTTACTAAGCCTTGCTATTGCATAAATAATATCGGTAGATTGATCCATAACTATAATACCGCCTGTACCAAGTCCAGAACCTGCTGTTCTTAAACTATCAAAATCCATATCCACTTCACATAATGACTTAGGAAGTAAAGGCACGGAAGAACCGCCCGGGATTATGGCTTTAAGATTATCCCATCCACCACGAACACCACCCGCATATTTCTCAATCAATTCTTTTAACGAAATGCCCATTGCTTCCTCAACATTACAAGGCTTGTTAACATGCCCTGATATGCAGAAAATCTTAGTTCCCGTATTGTTAGGTTTACCTATACCAGCAAACCAGCTAGCTCCTCGTCTTAAAATGGTTGGCACTACTGCGATAGACTCAACATTATTTATAGTAGTCGGACAGCCATATAACCCAAAGCCGGCAGGAAAAGGCGGCTTTAAACGAGGCATACCTTTTTTGCCCTCTAAGCTTTCAAGCAATGCCGTTTCTTCGCCACAAATATAAGCACCCGCCCCACGATGTAAATAAATATTACACTCAAAGCCCGAACCGCAAGAATTCTTTCCTATTAACCCTTCTTTATAGGCTTCATCTAAGGCACGCTGAATATTAGAGGCTTCATTATAAAACTCACCTCTAATATAGATATAACAATTATTCGCTCCTATAGCAAAGCTTGCAAGCAAGCAACCTTCTATTAATTTGTGCGGCTCAAACCTTAATATATCACGATCCTTACAAGTGCCAGGCTCAGACTCGTCGGCATTTACTACTAAATAGCAAGACTTCTCTAAATTTTTAGGCATAAATGACCATTTCATACCGGTAGAAAATCCAGCACCTCCTCGCCCTCTAAGCCCTGATTTCTTAACCTCTTCAACGATGAAATCTCTACCTTTATCAAGCAAAGCTTTAGTATTCTCCCAATCGCCTCGCTTCTTGCTAGATTTCAAATCATGGCTTTGCTGCCCATGCAGGTTAGTAAAAATTTTGTCTTCTTCTTTTAGCATAAACTATTCTCGTTATGGCTTAAAAACGTCATTGTGAGGAAAAATTGAAAATTTTGATGAAGCAATCTCATGCCAAAATCCTGAGATTGTCATGCAGGCTACAGCCACTCGCAATGACAATAAAGCCGGCCCAAGCAACAATGCCTGCTCGCAATGACGATTCTTTACCTTTCTATTACTTTTTTATTAAACTTCCTATTAACAAACATTGTAAGTATCGGAG
>NZ_LECS01000005.1:0-208 GCF_001602635.1 Rickettsia endosymbiont of Proechinophthirus fluctus
GAAGGTGGAACGAGCAGGCAAATCCGCTCATTCTTAACACTGAGGCGTGATGACGAGCTACTACGGTGGCGAAGGAATTGATGCTACGCTTCCAGGAAAAGCCTCTAAGCTCCAGGTCACATCGAATCGTACCCCAAACCGACACAGGTGGTCAGGTAGAGAATACCAAGGCGCTTGAGAGAACTCGGGTGAAGGAACTAGGCAAAAT
>NZ_LECS01000002.1:0-233 GCF_001602635.1 Rickettsia endosymbiont of Proechinophthirus fluctus
ACGAAAGCGTGGGGAGCAAACAGGATTAGATACCCTGGTAGTCCACGCCGTAAACTATGTCGATTTGAAGGTTGTGGTCTTTGAGCCGTGGCTTTCGGAGCTAACGCGTTAAATCGACCGCCTGGGGAGTACGGCCGCAAGGTTAAAACTCAAATGAATTGACGGGGGCCCGCACAAGCGGTGGAGCATGTGGTTTAATTCGATGCAACGCGAAGAACCTTACCTACTCTTGA
>NZ_LECS01000002.1:367-488 GCF_001602635.1 Rickettsia endosymbiont of Proechinophthirus fluctus
GTCGGGAACTCAAAGGAGACTGCCGGTGATAAACCGGAGGAAGGTGGGGATGACGTCAAGTCATCATGGCCCTTACGAGTAGGGCTACACACGTGCTACAATGGTGCATACAAAGAGAAGC
>NZ_LECS01000001.1:0-23282 GCF_001602635.1 Rickettsia endosymbiont of Proechinophthirus fluctus
AATTTTTAGGCATAAATGACCATTTCATACCGGTAGAAAATCCAGCACCTCCTCGCCCTCTAAGCCCTGATTTCTTAACCTCTTCAACGATGAAATCTCTACCTTTATCAAGCAAAGCTTTAGTATTCTCCCAATCGCCTCGCTTCTTGCTAGATTTCAAATCATGGCTTTGCTGCCCATGCAGGTTAGTAAAAATTTTGTCTTCTTCTTTTAGCATAAACTATTCTCGTTATGGCTTAAAAACGTCATTGTGAGGAAAAATTGAAAATTTTGATGAAGCAATCTCATGCCAAAATCCTGAGATTGTCATGCAGGCTACAGCCACTCGCAATGACAATAAAGCCGGCCCAAGCAACAATGCCTGCTCGCAATGACGATTCTTTACCTTTCTATTACTTTTTTATTAAACTTCCTATTAACAAACATTGTAAGTATCGGAGCAGAGATAAAAATTGAGGAATAAGTACCGGCTATTATCCCAAAAAATACAAGTACGCTAAAACTATGGATTGCCTCACCGCCAAAAAGAATAAGGGCTAAATTGGCAAGTAGCGTGGTAATGACAGTTAAAATAGTTCTTGATAAAGTCTCATTAATACTTAAATTTATAATTTCCGTGATATTTTTTTTATGATATTTACGTAAATTTTCTCTAATCCTATCATATATTACTACCGAATCATTAACGGAATAACCTATAATAGTTAACACTGCAGCAATAGTACTTAAGTTAAAATCAAGCTTTGTCATACTCATAAACCCAAGAGCGAGTATTACGTCATGCACTAAGGCGATCAGTATACCAAAACCAAAATACCACTCAAAACGCACCCAAATATAAACCATAATCGCTAAGAAAGAGAATAGCATCGCCATAGCCCCCGCTTCTATTAGCTGCCTACCGACTTGCGGACCGACAAAATCTACCTTACGATATTCAAACTTATACGGAAAATTACTTTGCAAAGATCCTTTAATTAACTCAATATTTTTCATGAGATTTTCTTCACTACTACTACCGAATCTAATCGATAAATCACGCTCACTACCGAAATTCTGTAAGACCACCTCACCTATTCCAAGCTTGCCTAGAACCCCACGCATTTTTGGCAAATCAGGAGCTTGATCAAGCCTTACTTCAATAACTATACCGCCGGCAAAATCAATACCGAAATTAAATTTATATATACCGATCCAAATAAAGCTAATGAGTGATAAAATAATTGAGAAAGTGTAACTAACTTTTTTAAAATTCATAAAATCAAAATCGATTTTATTAGCTAAAAGTCTTAAAGGATAAATTTGCATTATTATATATTTTGTTGAATAAGGATTATATTTGTATTATATAGTAAATTCAAAAAGGTTAAATGATTTTTTATGTCAGAAGTAATAATAAAAGAACAATTAGAGCAATATATAAGCAAAATAGAAAGATTAGAACAAGAAAAAGCTGATTTATCTCAAGAAGTAAAAGATATCTTCCAAGATGCTTCTTCGCATGGATTTGATGTTAAAGCTATGAAATCTATATTGAAACTAAAGAAATTGGATAAAGATAAACTTGCCGAGCAGGACGCTATGCTTGAGCTTTATAGAGATACTTTAGGGATTTGAGGTATACGTCATTACGAGGAAATTACGAAGTAATTGACGAAGCAATCTAAGGAGTTTGTTATTATTGCATGAGACTGCCATGCAGCCTACGGCTGCTTGCAATGACGTATTGAGTATTCACGTAGCAATGCACTCTTTCGCAGTAATGACATAAGAGATACAAATATATTTAAGCTTTTGCTGCCTTAGTTTTAGCAATAGGGATATGTCTCTCTTTAATTCTAGCCGACTTACCGCTTCTATTTCTTAAATAATAAAGTTTAGCACGACGAACTACTCCGTATTTTACTACATCAATAGAGTGTACTATCGGCGAGTAAGTCATAAAGCGTCTTTCTACTCCTTCACCATGGCTAATTTTACGTACTAAGAAAGATGAAGTAATACCGCGATTTCTTTTTGCGATAACTACACCTTCATAAGCTTGAAATCTTTCCATTAATTTTTCCTTACCGTCTTTCTCAATCGATCTATCAACAATTTTAACAGTTACCTTAACTGTATCGCCGGCTTCAAAATCAGGAATTTTTCTATTTGCAGTACGCTTTGAAATATTTTCCTGTTCAAAACGGTCAATAATATTCATTTTTTAACTCCTTAACTCTATAAATCTTTAAGTAACTCCGGACGGCGTAATTTAGTAATCATATGTGATTGCTCTTTTTTCCATTCATTAATTAGCCTGTGGTTACCGGATAACAAAACACTCGGTACAGCTCGATTACGCCAAATTTCAGGTCTTGTATATAGGCTGCATTCAAGCCCGCCCTTAAATTCCCCGTCTTCTTCAAAAGACTCAGAAGATAAGGTATTTTGGTTCATTAAAACACCTGGCAATAGTCTAATTAAGCAATCGAGAATGGTAAGAGTAGGTATTTCTCCGCCGGATAAAATGTAGTCGCCTACACTAATTTCTTTAACATTATACTCTTCAATTACACGTTCGTCAATCCCTTCGTAACGTCCACATAAGAATATGAGGTTTTTATTTTTTAACATCTCTTTAGCCAAGCTTTGGGTAAAGACTCTACCGCGAGGTGAAGGATAGTACATTTCAGCATTAGGATTTAAAGCAAGAGCATAATCTATACTACTGCCTAGAACATCAGGACGCATTATAAGCCCGTTACCACCGCCATAAGCCTCATCATCAATATTTTTATGCTTAGTTAAACCAAAATCTCGAATATTAATAACGTCATATGACCAAATATTTTTATTTAGTGCTTGTCCTGCTAAAGAATGTCCTAGAGTTCCAGGAAACATTTCAGGAAAAACGGTTAAGATTGTGGCATGAAGTATAGACATACGTTTAAAATAGTAGACAGTACCAATTAACGCAATAAAATTATAATTTAATTATTTATCCCACCCACCTGTCCTATAATCTTCTTTTCTTTGTTTTTTAGCAGCAGCTGTTGTACCACTCCTAAATGCTTCAGCTTTTTGTTGATATGTTTTATGAGCTTGATCACTTTGAAATTCTGCTTTCTTAGCAGCTTCTATATAATGGACTGGTTATTTTCTCTAAGCGTCTCATAGCATCTTTATCTAAACTAATACCTGCTTCTTTTGCTTGCTGCTCTATTTTTAATGCTGTCTTATAACCTGCTGCTGCGTTTTTAGCTATAACTTGCCTCTGCATCAACCCACTTTTCTAGAATCTTTCTTCATTGCATCATTATATGGATTTATCTTATTATTTTTAATATCCTTTATTTGTTTTTCTGCTTTCTTTTTATCAAAAAATCTTCTGGCATAACTTCCCCCAAAATTTAAGTTAAAAATATATCTATAGTTGCATATATTTCAAAAAAAGTTAATAAAGAAAAATAGAGGTATAAGTAATTAAAAATTAACCAATTTGTGTTATAAAAACTTCATCACTTCCTCAGCGATGATTAGCTCTTCGTTTGTCGGCACAGCGCAAGCTTTAACCTTACTGCTTTCAGCGCTTATTAGATGCTCATTTTTTGGTTTTTTGTATCATCTATTTTAATGTGCCATAAAAGTTTTTCAGTAATCATTTCTCGTATTACAGCGGAATTCTGTCCAACACCGGCAGTAAAAATTAGACAATCAACTCCCTCAAGTGCAGCAGTTAGCTTACCTATTTCAAGTACAATGCGATACACAAATAACTCTATAGCAAATTTAGCATCAGGTGAGTTACTGGCAAGCAAAGTACGCATATCGGAGCTTTCACTGGACATACCGAGTAATCCTGATTTCTTATATAATAACTCGGTTACTGCGTAGTCATTTGCTCATGATCAATAAGATATAACACTACTCCAGGATCAAGGTTACCTGTCCTTGTACCCATCATAACACCGTCAAGTACGCTAAAGCCCATGGCACTTGTTAAACTAAGACCGTTTTTAATAGCACATAGACTACTACTGCGTCCTAAATGAGCTTAATAGTCTTTGTAGGTAAATCTTCCTTTGTCATTTCGTTAAAACGGCTGCTAACATATTTATATGATAACCCATGAAAACCGTAACGAATTATCCCTTTATCATAATATTTTTTCGGTAAACCGAAAGCTTTTGTAATAGGAGGATTGGTAAAATGAAACGACGTATCAAAACAAGCTATATGTGAAATTTCTTTATATTTTTGAAGAAATAAAGCCAAGTACCTGCAAATTATAAGGTTGATGCAAGGGGCTTAGAAGTATTAATGCTCTTAAATCTTCACTAACTTTTTCATTAACAATAACTGGTTTATTAAAAATTTTCTCGCCATGGACAATACGGCAACCGGTTGCAATTAACTTGAGATTTTTTTGTTTTTTCCACCAATCTTCAAAAAGATCAATAATCATTTCAATAGCATCATCTTTAATGTCGGTAGCAGATGCCTGTGTTTTATTTATATGAAATAATACGCATATCCATAGGATCGGCTCTACTTGTTAAAATAATAGGCACACGGGCTCCAAGAACGATATCCGCCATAACCGCTTGACCCAAATATTTTAGCTGCTTTGCAAGCAAATTGCCTGATTCAAGATCATGTACTACTAATATATCAGCATTTCCTGAAACTGAAGAGCTAATGCCTTTTGCTTCTGCAGCAAATAAAGAAATAGCATTATCAAACGCAAGCAGTCCGTCAACTATAGCATTCGTAATTTGCCCTCTATCTACCATTTGCGATAAAGCAGCAGCATCAAGGGTTGTAGGGATTGCAGAAGTTACCGTCTCAACTACCGATAATACCGCAACTCTAACCTGCTTGTCTTCTCTGATCATATGCATTAAATCAATAGCATTCTGCACTATATCATGCTTATCTTCTAGAGTAGGACGAATACTAATAGCAGCATCGGTAATAATGAACGGTTTTGGAAAGGTAGCAACTGCCATTAAGAAAGCATGGCTTATACGACGTTCAGTACGTAGAGTCCATTCTCCTTATAAACTACCGCAGACATAAGCTTATCAGTATGAAGCGCCCCCTTGGCATAATAGCCACAACTTCCTTTTTCTTTGCAAGCTCTACGGCTTTTTTTTGCTGCTTCGTGGCTATGCTCAACATTAATTACTTGATAATTCTCAAGATCGACATTATTAACTTTTGCTACTGATTCAATTTTATGTTGTGGACCAATCAAGACTGGTTTTATTACATTAAATTGTGCCGCTCTAACTGCACCAAGTAATGATTCTTTATCGATCGGATGAACTACTGCAGTTTTAACAGGCTTAAAGCCGTCGGCTCTAAGTAATAGATCGATGAAATGCTTTGCTGCTTCATCACAGTCAGGATCGTTGATTTCTTTTGGAGGAGTATAAGTAGTACCTAATTTCTTAGTTAAAATGGCATCTAAAAAAGTCTCGTTTATTATATGTTTCTTCTTCATAAACCCCTTAATAAATTAATCACTAACTTAATTAGATAGTATATAAGTTAATTAATAAAGGGAAAACTAATTATTATTTGTAGCGGGCATTTCTTAAATGCTATTAACGCAACAGTGTATATTCGAATTCCGTGTAGGCATTGTTGCGTAGTTCGGAAAATACCCTTAATGTCATTCCCGCAGCAACGGGCATCCAGTAAAGCATAAAAAACTTGTTTTTTATATGCTTATTTTATCAAATATGTAACTTCTGTATCAATATTGAAGTTATTTTTCTGGATTCCTGCTTTCGCAGGAATTACATAAGAGCTATATATCAATCATTTAAATAATTTCCAATTTCGTTCCTGCGGTGGAGAATCTTGTCTGCCTTCAGAAAAAAAATCATTAGTAGGATTTGAGCTTAGTTCTGTAAATAGTTCTCCCCAACTTTTTGCGGTTTTAAGCTTTTATCTGATGATAAATACTTGAGTTCTTCAGAACCATTTTTAGTTTGATCGTTCATCAATATGTTTGTTTTTACATATTCTATATACTGTAATTGTTTAAAAAAACAATTATTAGTTATTCTACTTCATATTTCTTAAATGATCTTCTAATTTTCTTAGCTTTCTACCCTCGTTTACTATAGGCTTTACATAGGTTTGCATTTTGGCATTTTCTCTATATTTATTAATCTTATCGATCTGAGCATTGACTTCATTGGTAATGGCTTGCTTTCTATCCTCTATTTTATTTAATACTTCAGTACTATATTCATAATTTTTAACATCAGCATTAAAGTTATTAAGCTCTTCCGTAATCTTTTGGTCTATTTCAGCTTCCTCAGCGGTATCTTTAACTTTTTGTGCTATTAATGCCGGCATTTCTTCGATCTTGATATCATCTCTTTTGAAATGATCTTTAAGCTCTTTATAAGTTTGCTCTAAATTTTCCTGGGCTTTCTCGTACATAATATCATAATGCTCTTGGCGACGAATATATCGATCTCCATCTATAAATTCTGCATGTTTTCTATGAGCGTTATCTATCATATCGCGCATCTGAGAATCAGTAGCTTTCTCACGCATAAATCTGTCGCCCATCATTACCGGTTCACCTTCCTCAAATAACCTACCATGCACCTCATGAATAAGCTTTCTTTGAGCTAATGCTTGATAATATTCCACATCACTATGTCTACCTGCTTTTTCTAGTCTTGCTAGATATTCTGGTGATAATATATCTGCTTGAGCAGCTAGCGCCTCCTTATTAATATGCATTTGGAGCTCTTCATGTTCTCGTGCTTCTTCATCATCTTTTAATTTTTCACTATAAGTTCTAAGCCTTGGATCGTTATATTCAAAATCATGCCATTCGGCACTGGTTAGATTACCCTCATAAGCATCACGTAAATCTTTACCGACTATTGCAGTTAAAGCTCCTCTTTTTATTCCTGTATAACCTGCATATATTTTTTCGCCTATACCTACACGCTTTTCTTCTTTTAATTTACGTTTTGTATCAACACGATGCTCTATCTCTTGCCAACTTCTAAGCACTCCTATATTCTTACCGAACAGACCAACACCTCGCCCGGACATTTCTTGGTGAACATTTTTATAAGCATCTTGATAATCTCTAGTAAAGTTTGCATCGCTAGCGAGTTCACGTAAGTTAGCATCTTTTAATGACTTATCAAGCTCAGCTTTTTGTTCTTTACTTAAAGCAGCGTAATCTTTCACTCCATATTTATTTGCAGCAATTTTATCTCGAAGCTGAGTAAACTTCATGTGCGATAGTTCTTTTGCTTTTAATTCATTCCCCTTAGGTAAATTCTTTAATAATCCTGCAATACCGTTTTCATAATCCGTAATAGCATTCATTTTTACATCTTTAGAATCTATACCGTATTTTCTCTTAACCTCATTTTGTACGGTTTTATTTGCTGAAGAACTGAGAGCTTGCTTTTCAAGCCTTCCCATCATCATATTGTCAAATTTCTCGGCAAAAAACATACGAACTTGCTCTTTCCCTGCACTTACACGGCTAGTTACAGGTGCACTTACCGTCTTAGCCACATAATTTAGCGGTCTATTCATTTGTTTCGCTGCAGATTCATAAGATTGCTGATTCACTTTTTGTATTTCTGTTAAATTACCTGAAGTACCGGCAATAAATTGTGCCGTCGATATAGCAGTATCGTTAAATTTACTTAGCAAATAAATAGACACAAAAATTAGTAATATCCCGTCAAGTTGGACAAATTTCCCATTTATAAAATTACTAATTCTTTTTGCATCTTTAACTAAATCTAAAAACGGTAATTCAATATAGCGTTCATCTATACACTCATACGCAGCACAATGCTTACATTTATCAGGGTCATTCTTACAAGAATCATCTACTATTATATGATCTTTAGGAACTAATATATTTGCTTTGTGGAAATTATTTATACCGCCTTTCATCGGTACTGGGAACCACCAATAAAATATTGAATGACCCAGGCTTGGATCTATATCCTCAAGGAAGCTACCGAATATTTCATTTATCGGACCTAAATTAGGAAAATCATGTTTACATACTGCAAAACCAAGCGTTGAATATATTTCAGTTCTGATGATCATTGAAATAAAAGCGATACCGGTAAATAAAATTATAGGCTGTAATGCATATGATATTAATTGTCTTAACCAATTCTCAAATAACGAACGAGTTATATTAAACAACATGAAACAAATAAATATCGGTCCCATAATTATAATCATACCGATAGTTATAAGAGCGGTTAGATAGATAATAGTAGCTTTAAATATAAGAAAGAAAATAAAATATAAGGCTATTAAATATAGAATGATATATATAAAACCAAGCCAATCAACAAATAGTAAAGAAAATAATTTAGATAAAGTTTGAGGAGCAATAAGTAACCCAAGCAAGCTTTGAGAACCGGGACCGGTAGCCGAAGCTTCATTAATTATTTGCAGTATTTGCTGAACCCCATCAATAAAAAATACGAATAAATAATCATGAAAAAATGTCCAAGCTTTATCAGTACTTAATAATATTGAGACTATACTAACTTTTAATATTCTAACTATAAGTTCGACATGAGTAAGGTTTATATTACCTATTAAAAAGGAAAAACCTGTAAACATTATATATAGAGTTAAAATAGCCGAGACACTCATCCTATAACCCGACGTATCAATTATTTGTTGATAAGTTTTCTTTATAATCCCATCCTTACCAAATAATACTCCTTTTATTAAATCCGTTAAAAACTGTAGCGGATCGGGTCTAGTATCAGTAACTCCGGACTTTATTACTAATCTATATTGCCCGCTATTATCATTATAAAATTTATCTATAATCTTAAAATAAAGAGAAGATTGAGCATATTTTGACTTATCTTCACCTTTATATTGATAATTTATACCGCCGGCTTCCACGAATTGTCCTATACTACTAGTACTATAAAATTCATAACCCGAAGTAAGCTCCTCTCCTAAATGCTGAGTTATACCTTGCGGTTTACTCTGTGAGTCCGGTGAAATATTGGGATCGGTATTCTTAGCGGCAATAAGAAAATAAAGCCCGACACCGTTTGTCATTATACATGGAGCATTACTAATCATTGCATCATTTTTATTTGCGGGATTAGGAGTACACATATCAAGTCTAGTATTATCCCAAAAAGTACACGGTTGTAGCTTAACGCAAAAAGCAGCCAAAGTAGTTGTGTTATTTTTTTGACCATACCATGGACACCATGCAGATAACTGACCTGAAGTATTTTTATCGCCAAATATATAACTCCATGGTCTTACCATAATGGTTAAAGGATAGCCGTTTACTTTATAAGCACTATCACGCCATGGTGCTACCTGATTACCTGCCTGTCTTGAAGTAATTTCTTCCGGATCATATCTAGCAGAGACATTGAATTTGATAAAACCGAAATCATCAGGGTCAATACAAGTATCGCCGGTACAACCGGAAAGCAGCAATAGTGATATTAATAATGTAATAAAAATATTTTTGTTCATTTATTATGTGTTATTTCCATATGTCTTAATTTCAATGTCATTGCGAGCGACCATAGGGAGCGTGGCAATCCCATGCAGCAGTACTAAATTCCTGAGATTGCTTTGTCAATTGCTATGCAATTTCCTCACAATGACAGTAAAAATATTTACAATTATTCTTTCTTCTCTCCTTCCTCTTTCTTCACATCATTACGCTCAGCAAGAAATTTATTTGTAAATTCACCACCTACTTCTGGTTTTCTAGCTTTATAATTTTGATCAATTATCTTGTCTTTGAAAACTCTAGCCGGAGCCATTGCAGCCTTTTTAATCGGTTTTGTTACTGAATCTATATCCTGCATAACGGCTCCTACAGGATCAGAACGTTCTTGATAATTTCCTGATATTCGTGCCGGTGTAACATTTGTAAGCATTCCAACTACTATATTTACAAAAGTTACTAAACTATATGACATCAAGCAATATGAATAAAATAATAAAGCCGTAGTAAATAATACTAAGAAAGTATTAGCATTGTTCGTTAGAATATTCGAGCTACTAATTTCTGGAACATCCGGTACATAGAAAGATATTCCGGGTAAGAACGGTAATGTAAAAGAGAAATGAACCGGAATACCAAGATTTGTTAAATCAAGCCCTATTTTTATTGGTATAAGAGTATCCCAACAGGCTCTAACTACCACTTTTAAAAGCTGCTCAGATAAAACCTGATCTATCAATAAAAAGAAAATCAATAATATTGTCGGCTGCACTACATAGCTAAGCAATGTCGATATCCAATTATCAAATAAACTTTTAGTTTTTTCAAATAACATTAATATTATAAAAAACGGTGCCAATGAAATCATAACAGTTACCCCTATGAATGCAATAACATAACCTATTATAACTTCTAAAATAGCTCTAAAATAAGTAATAAGTGAATAAATGGTTATAATAGCGATAAATGCTAAACCATTATGTATTTGTAATAATTCAATAAATAGTAATCCCCAAATCCTACCGTTAGTATATTTATCAAATATAGGATCAATAAAACCAAAAATATTAGATCTAGAGCTTGTAGCACCTACTACATTAGTTACAAAGAAATCAATACCGTCAGTAAATACACTAAAGAAGTATGTATTAAAGAAGCTCCAACTTTCTTCTCTAATTAAAAAAGCTACTATAGCTATTTTACATATACGTGTTATTACTTCTACAGCAGTCAATTTTAATGCTCCTGTAACGAACATTAGCCCAAATATAGTAACATAAAGGGTTAATGCAGTTTTAGCTAAATTCTGCACTGCAGAATTTTTAACTAACTTAACATAAAAGTTTTGACTAAAAGTTCTAAACTGATCGGTAATAGGTTTAATAGCACCGTTATATATTGTATCAGAAAACCAAGTTGTACCGGTATAATTAGCATAATTTACACTAACTACCCCTTGTATATTACTATTAGGATTTACCACCCTTAACCATAAATATCCATCTTGTGGGGCATCAGTCGCAAAGTTATAATCTACCGGCGTACCACGAACAGATGGATCAGGTAATATACCATCAGACGTTATTAAATATTCTAACTTTATATTTTGTTGATCATCAGGATTAATTGAATTTGCCCCATTACCTATTTCAACAATCATCGAATAACAACCAAAATATAAAAAATTAGCTGACCAATCATTCTTATTTATATAATCTACAAAACTAGCATAATTTGAAAAATTTCGGCTCCAATCACTCATTAAAACTGAATTACTAAACATGTTACTAACTTGCCAATCGCTAGTAAAATCCATAGTACCACCGCTAGTGGCTTGATAATATATAAAGCTACTTTGAGTAATGCCTGAATTTACAAAACTCTGATCTCGTCCCTTAATAACCTGCCCGCCTACTTTAATTATCATCCCTCTACCTTGATCGTAATAGCAAGCAGGGCTAGTATTTATACCGGCATTAGCAGGACAAGCCTTAATTAAGCCCATGAAATACTGTACCGCTCTCGTTATCATAGGCTTACCGACTATTACTCCATTATCGGTATTTTTATACTTTGTAGCAGTACCCGTGCCGCTACATACACTTTTTCTTTCCTCATCTATCATATTACACACCTGCTCTGCAGAAGAGTAAATTATTCTATTATCAAAATCTCCAAGGTTACTTTGAGTATAAAGTGCAGAAGCAGCGAATATCGAGCTATCAAGTTCCTGTGTTAAAATATTATCTACGGTCTTAGAAAGTTTTAGAGTATTAGGGCTAAAAAAATTATCTTTACCAACTAAACTAATATTTACTACATCGCCGGCCTTAACTTCAATTCTCGAATTACCGTTAGAATAGTTAAAATATTTAACAAAATCAGACATTTTAGTAAATGAAAGTGCATCAAGGTTTTTATCAGGCGGTATAGTCCCCGGTGTTTCACTGTTATTGTCTGTAACAAAACGAGGAAATCCTAAAGCTTCAAATTGTAATTTAGAATAATTATAAGTTTTAATGAAAACTTGCGGCATACTAAACCTTGGATCAATTCTATATAATACTAGATATCTTCTAGGTTCAGGAGTAATACCTGAAGTAGACCAATTTATTTTTAACAATTTACCTTTCTGAACAGTATTACCTGTTGATTGCCAAATTCCGGCTTTAGATAAATTAATTCCTATATTACCCTCTTGAAAACTTGTAAATTCAGGCACTTCTAAACAACCGAATAAGCTTTTTAACCCACCAAAACTGGTTGACATCCATGAAAAAGCATCATCGGCTTTAGCTGGCATCGCCATAAACAAAACTAATAAAACTAAACTCTTAAGAATTTTCATAATTTTAAATTGTTATCCAACACGTCATATCGTGGCTTGTCCATAGTATTAAATAGTAAACCCGTCATTGCGAGCAGCTGTATGGCTGCGCGGCAATCTCATGAAATAACTCCTGAGATTGCTTTGTCAATGATTTCATAATTTCCTTGCAATGACGATTTTCGATTCACCCTCTATTGCGGTGTTTCAGGTTTAGGTGGTTCTTCATTTATCTTCTCGCCCCCTTCTTTTGGCGTATTTTTCCTATTTTTCTCAGCCTGATCTAATGTCTTATTGCGTTGTTTTAATCGTCCTTCTGCTCTGCCGGTAATACCTTGTATTGTTTTATCATCCATTCCTATTGAACTTAATGCTTTTTGTCCTGCATCATGAGACATTTTACCACCAATTTCAGTAGCCGAAGGCCCAACAGCACTAGTTAATTTTACTACCATACGTCCTGAAAATTCGACATAACCGTACATACCGTAAGCAATAATAACTAGAGCTACGATATTTTGCATATTGACTCCCATCATACCCGACATATAATCCATTCCCCAAGGGGCAAACCAATTAATACAGAAGATAGGTACATTCAGCAAGGCAATAGGTAAAATAGTACCGATAAACGGAATTTTTATCGGTAAAGCACATTTCCAACACACGCTATAACCTAAAACAAAATCTAGATAAATGGTAAATAGTTGTGTTAGTACTATAATACCTGCCATCATAACTACCGGTTCTATCATATAGCGGATCGTAAACCTCACCCAATTATCAAATAAATACCTAGTAAAATCAAATAATAAGAAACTAATAAATAAAGGGGCTATACCGATTAATATACAAGTTGCCATAAATGCCATAATATAAACGGCAACAGCTCTAAGCGCCGTAATAATTACTATATTAACCGCAATAAAAGTAATTATAAAATATATAATACCGCTAAGCCCAAGAGCAAGAAGTGCAAGTAATTGAGCGATAAAGGTTTGACTAAAAAATATTTTACTCATTACTACATCTAAAAACATGAAAGGATTAGAAATAGTATTAGTAGAAGTAAACAAACTATATCCACTCATATTAGCAATAATTGAGTCTGAAAAATTGGTAATTGCATCAAAAAGATAGTTATTGAAAAATTCAAAGGTATTACCGTTCATAAGTCCACTAACTACCCCGATTTTTGCTACTCTAATTACTAGCTCTTTTTGGTTTATCTTAGCAAAACCAAGCAAAAACATTACTCCGTAAGTCATCACATACAGAATTAAAATTGCTTTAATATAGGTAAAAAAGTTAGTACAGGACGAACTATCATTAGCTTTATAACATACCATATTTTTAAAAATAGAAGTAGCAGCCCCTTGCACTTTAGTTTTAAATAACTGAAGTAACGGATTCATTACTTTAATAGTAAAACTTCCTACTTTTAAGGATGTTGAGAAATGTACTTTATAGCTACCTTCACTATCTTTATAGTCCCTTAAATTATTACCAGGATCATTTAGAATTTTCATCCATATATAACCCGCCTCATTTGCGTTAAAGCTATATTTACCTTCACTATCAACGCTAATTCCTTGAGGTGAATAGGTTTTACCGCTAGTATTCGGGTTTTCCGAAGGCTTTACTATGATGTATTGCACTCGTCCTCGATCATCAAAAGTATCGTTAAAACTATTACCGTTTTCTCTATAGCATTTAGTCTGTTTAATATTTAAAACGTATCCTCCCGTATTCTTACTACTATCTTGTGAGGTAGGAGACCACAGCCTATATTGTAAATAACTTTTTGCAATATTACTGTTAAAAGGTATATTATATATAACTTTATATAAATATTTACCGTCTTTATCTTTATAATCAGGCGGTTGATCTGTATCTGCAACAAATTTAGCAAATGCTAGCTTAGAAGGCAGAGCTTGACTTACAGAACCCGCATCATTCATTTGATATATTAATCCAGTTGGTCCTTTGCCTCCTTTACCGTCCGCCGTATACCAAAATCTCCGCTTCTTTTGAAAATCTCCATCGCTACATATGCCCGAAGTACAATGTACACCTCCAATATAATCTTTATCTTTTGGACTACGATTGCGAACACGATCAGGACATTGATCAACTGGAGGAATATTAACATTATAAGAACATTGAAGGGCTGAATAGTCGATAAATAATTTACCTGTGTTGTCAGACCACGAAAATGTAAAACTCCCATCATCTAGGTAGTTTTCTGGTGCTGGTCTCGTTCTATTAACCCAAGCCATACATTTCGTTGTACATTCTGGTATCTTATCACAATAAGGAACACAGCCCAATGCTCCCCAGTTGCAACCTACTTGCTCATGCCAGGTAGGGCACCTCCATGTGACGTAACAATTCCAATACTGCTCTTTTAACTCGCAAGCATTGACATACTCACCTGAATAAACAGAATATTTTCCACAAATTGGATTATAAGTAGTTTTATTCTCTGAACAATCTTTCGTAACTTCAACACCTTTAAAAGCATCTTTAACTGTCGCATCTGTATTGGCAAAATTAGGAGATACGGAAACTAAAACTCTATCATTGGCGTATAATTCGGCAATATTACGCCATTCATTATTTTTTGCATCCATTATTAGAGAGACAGGTGGATTATGTGTATCGTTAATACGAGGAATCGGGATCATTTGACCGTTATCGTCTAAATTAGATCTAGCCCCTGTACGTTGTAAATTATTTTTCGGTATATAAGCTAAACACAAACTAACCTGACCGACCACTTGTAAATTCACCAGTTGACCGTTTTCTACTAGCACCTGAGTATTTAGCCATTCACCGTAACGAGTAGGATCAGGAACAAGCAGAATCGTGCCATCGGACAACTTCTTAGCAGTGTTTACATAATTAGCATTAGCATTAAGGGTTATAGTACCGGTTATTGAATCCTCTCCTCCTGCCGACGCATATCTCATGTAGCAGCTGTCACCGACTTTTACTGCTCCTATCATACCAAGTGCTGCAAAAATAAAGCAAACTAACGTTGCTACTATAGCAAGTACTCCTAAAACTTTTAATAAGTTACCCTGCATATTCTATCATTTACCTCCACCCGAACCGCTTGCTAAATCCCCGCCTTGCTGCTGTCCCTCTTTACGCTTACCTCCAACACCCGGCTTATCTCCTACCAGCGGCTTACCTTGTGAAGCCATAGCAGCATCCTTAAGGAAAGCTGCTCCTTTCTTTACTAAACCAACGATTTTAGTGGAACTTGCCGTTACTGCATCCATATTAGGACCATTAGTTAAATCAGAAGCAAATCGCCCTATAGATTTAGAGAAGTAATAAAAAATAACCGAAAATACTAATACACATAAAAGTTCTGCTAAAATAGATACAACATCTCTAACAATTGATTTTACTGGAAAAAGTATCAATAAATGCTCTTCCCAACCTTTACCTGCATAATATTCTAACATTTTATATCCAAAACTTTCCTGACATTGATCTGCCCCGCCAACAGGAAGCCTTAACTCAAAAGTACTAAATCTAATATCCCCTTTTTCATAATCATATCTAAGGAATTCACAATTTTTAAATATTGTGGAATCATACATAGTTATTAATAAAGCTATAAAACCTGCTACTACTGTCGGCTGCAATGCACATGAAATACATACTTTTAGCCACCCGTCAAAATAAGCTTTTGTACGAGTAAATAGAGCCATAGGAATGAATATAGGAGAAATATATGTCATAACATAAATAGTAATCATGCAAACTAAATAATGCGTAATAAAATATAAAAGTATAGATAAAAATATTACAGAAAATATTAAACCTGCTGCAAGTATAATAACATTTCCGGCCATAAAGAATCCAAACATAACGGTAAAAAATCTAAGTGCTCCTGCTTTACTTAAATCCTTCGGTCTGGCATTTTTGCCTTCAGGATTAAAATTAGGTATAGGTGTATTATTACCACGGGGACCATTGCCGACCACCTTCCCTAACACTCTATTCTTATCTATATTATAAAGTAAATCCAAGCCAAGATAATAACCTATACGGCAATCAATCGCGTCCCATAAACCGTAAAATTTATAACCGTCCTTATACTTTGAATTATCAAATTGACATAATCCTCTAGAACCTGCTGCATTAAAGATCATCTGTGCAAAGTCCGGTGCTGCTCCTGTCAAAAGAGGTAATCCATATTTTAACATACCGTTTTCTTTTGTCGGCTGACCACCACTAAAATCTAAAGGTCCAAGACCGATAGAAAAATAAGCAACAAATAAGAATTTTATTACAAAAAGAGCTATTTTTTCAGTACTTGCATATTCTGTATTTAGAGCCATATTAAAGGCAAAAAACATAGTATAAAGAATTAATGCCGCACCTATAATTCTCTTTAAATAACCTTGAAACGTAGAAAAAGCAGTAAGATGAGTTATTCTAGAATTGTGATCTTGAGCACTACAACTCTTTCCAACAAAAAATATTTTATTAAGCGTTGCACTTAAACACTGAACTGCAAGACCGGAAAAATTAATTAACGATTGACTATAATTTGCTCCCGTATAGCAACTTTTTCCTATATTACAATTCTCATCCTCAGGAGGAGGTGGAATCGGTGTAGCACTCAAAGATTTACATGCTACCGGCATCGGTCCCCTTGACGTAGGCATAACTAAACATAGATCATTATCCCATTTTTTAACCGTTAAAACGATATTCTTTAATACAGGATTTGCTCCAAGATCAGGATTATTATCGGTACTTAAATCACTAATCTTTTTAGAGTCACCTTCATTTAAAGTATACATGGTGCAAGGGCTACTACTACCTTCTACATTTTTAAAACAAAACGTTATACTAGACGCAACTGAGTTACAATTACCTCTCGGATCTTTCATATCAATATTACGAATTATATAGCCATATGCCGTGTCCATTTCTAAATACCAATCTGAAGTAGTCGGTAAACTAGAACATGATTCTCCAAAGTCGGCAAAGCTAGCTAAGCTTACAGACGTTATACAAACTATAATAAATATCTTTAAGGTTTTAAGAGTTTTCATTAGAACTATTATCTTTTTTTTCTGTTACTACACCGCTTTTTACTAACTCATCCCATGCCTTTTCAGCATTTGCACGTCGTTCTGATATTTCTCCTCCTTCTTGTTCTCTTACTCTTCCTCCTCCGCTTGCTACTAGTTCATTCCATGCTTTTTCTACTTTTACACGTTTATCTCGAATCTCTGCATTTTCCTGTATCTGTTTTACGCCTGTTGGATTATCATGTTCCTTTAAGTTAAAACTATAATCAATTACTCCTGTACCTTTACTTGTGCTGTCAACTTTTTCTTGTGAAGGCGGAGTATTATCAATCTCTTTTTTACTTTCTTGATTATCATCTCTTATGATTTTTCCAACACGTGGTGCAAGTATAGAAATAGAAGTGCTAACTTCACTACTTACAGTTTTTGGGCTAGAAGTTGCTACAGAAGACGAAGCTGTCGGCGTCGACATACCTCCGCTTGTAGCAATATTATCATTTGGTAGTCCGCCTTTCCCTACCTCTAAATCACTTGCTCCCCCACCTTGACCAGCTTTTAAATCACCAACTCCTCCTCTACTTGCTATCTGATCACCCCCCTTAGTTGCAGCACCCGCAGTAGCAAGTACTGCCATAGCTGCCTTAAATATTGCTTGCGGTTTTATAGCAATATTATTAAGAGCTACTCCTTCTGTCATATCTGCAGCAAATTCAGCTAGCTGACTACTAAAATTATACATCAAATACAATGTAAAACATGCCATAACTAACGCAAGCAAAATATTTTTAATTTTCTCAAAAATCACTTTTGGAGACATGAAAAACATTCCGGGCCCTAAAACTACTCCTGATAAAAACTGGAATTTAGCAAGAAATTTATCGGTAGGGGTATTACCCGGTTTACTATCGACAATTTCACTTACACTATCTTTTGTAAAGTTAAATACTGTGGTAATAGGGTTATTTAACATATAACCTAAACTATTTTGACAACTTTCTACGGCATCTTTATCAGGATACTGTGACGTATCATCCCAATCATTATTAATGTAAAATATTAAAACATCCCTCTTAGAAGTAATGCCACCTTGAATTTTGTCTTCTATACTATTGTGAATTAACTTGCTCTTATATTGACATTTACCATAGAAACCATAATCATATACCGAAAACATCGTGATCATAAAAGTAACTACCACCATAGGCTGTAGCAAGAACGAGATCATTAGTTTAACCCAGCTCTCAAAATAATTTCTTGTATATGCGAATAAAAACATAGGTACAAAAAGAGGAGCCAAAATACCGAGTATTACTATAGATATCATACACATAATCGTTGCATTAACCATAAAGGCAGCAACCGAAATCACAAGTAATGGATAAGAAAGAGCGAGTGACACCAACATCATATTACCGGAGATTATCGCCGGAATTAGCAAATAAATATATGGTGGAGCACTAAAACTAAAGAAATCAAAATTTAAAAAATCATGACTGCGATAAGCATTTTCGACAAGTAACGTAGATAATATATCAAGCCCTAAATAATGAGCTACCCTACAATCTAATGCATCCCATAATGCAATATAAGAAACGGTACCGTCATAAGAAAGATTGTTAAATTTACATAAACCGGACGGAGCAGCATTCATAACCCAACTTGCTAAACCGTTTATACCGTTAAGTAAGAAAGGAAACGCCCACTGAATCATGCCGTCTAACCGGTCATACGGAGAACCATTACCAGGGGTTATATTAATTCCTATTGAAAAATAAGTTACGAATATCATTTTCAATATAAAATTTATATACTCACTTTTTGGCGGCACTTCACCTGCAAGTAATAGTTTAAAGCCAAAAAACATAACATATAAAGTTAGAAAAGCCGTAACTATTTTATACATTCCTACTTGAAACTGAAAGAATGCACTATCTTGCCTTGAAATCAAATTAACCACTTGGCTTACATTATCAAAACTACAAACATCTTTACTAATTAGTAATCTAGCAATCATTTGCCTCATACATTCTATAAGAGGAGAAGTCATGACTACTGCAGTTTTTGAAGCATTATAAGCTTTTTGATAACATCCATCACCCGCTGCACTACAGGAAACTAAAGCTAAAGGATCGGTAGGAGTTTTATTTGGATCCTCAATAAAATCCTTATCTGCTACATCCATAAAGCTATTATACATGGATTTTGGAAACGGCTCTTTCATATACTTACAGCCAACGGGAACGTCTCCTGTAAATCCTTTTGTCGATACGCATATTCTATCTTTATCTTGAATAACTTTCCAATATATTACAGGCAAGCCTAAATCAAATGCAAAACCGTCATCACCGGGCTTACCACTATATGGAACATGATATTCCTTTTTTTTATTTGCCCACGCTGTCTTTATATCATCCCAAGGGTCGCTCCCTGTTAAGACGGCTTTAGCAATAGCAAGTGCCGATTCTGCAACAGATTTTGCCCGAGATACAACTAATTTAGCATTATTACATAAAGCAAAGCGTAATTCTGGATTTTTAGGATCAATTCTGTTTTCACGAGTACATTGACCTCCGGGAAAATTCCCAAAGTTACTATCGTTAAATAAATCACTGTCGTTTATTTTAAGCTTTAAAAACGTATTCATGTATAAAACGGGAGAGACAAGATTCATTACCGCAAAAGTAAAGAACGGAGCAACAATACATGTATGAGAAAATTCAGTACGCAGCAAATCGCCTACGCCTTGGGTTTCGCAAGTTAAGCCACTCAAAATATCTACAATGCTATCAAGAGTATCTTTAGCATGAGTTTTAGTAACTATCCCTAAATTTAGGGCAAAGCTTAATACTAATGTTATAAGTATACTACGAGGAAATAATTTCATAACTAGTTACTTGCCTCACATTGTAAAAATGTCATCCCGTGGCTTGTCCACGGGATCTCAGAATACAGTCTGTGAGACAAGATCCCATGGTCAAGCCGTGGGATGACAGACAGGCATTTATAATGTTTTAACTGCTGCATAAAATATAGGTAACCATTTATCCGGATCATTGCCGTATTTCTCTCTAATTTGATCGAGCAATATTACAGTCTCAACTCTACCGGATAAAACACTGATTATGTTATCCATACCATCTAAGCTAACTTTTGCCACTACAGCATCTATTCCTTGTTTTATTAAAAAATAACGTGTAGTAGGGTCGGTAGTTTTAATTAAAATATATTCTCGCTGACTTAACATAAATGCACTACGATAAATATCCGTAGCTTTCAAATTAGGTAAAAAAATCTGCGTAGCTGTTTGTTGAATTAACGTATCACTAATTCTACTTTTTGCAGCATCTTCAACACTCTGCGTAGCAAATATAACAAAAGTATTTAATTTTCTCAACACTTTTAACCAATCTTTGATCTTAGGTGCAAATACCGGATTATCGATTAAAGCCCATGCTTCATCAAGTACTATCATAGTTTTCTGCCCATCTAAAGAGATATTAATACGATGGAAAATATATAGTAATACCGGTGCAAGGCTTACAGGATCTTTAAGTAATTCAGTCATATCAAAACCGAATACTCTTGCTTTTTGTAAATCAATATCATCTATTTCATTGTCAAATATCTTAGCGTGTGAACCTTTACCAACCCACATTGCAATCCTACTTGCCAAACTATTTGGTGTATCAATACCAAGAAATGCTATAACATTACTAAGCCTTCTATCTTGTTTTGCTAATCTAAAATTACCGCTTACCGCTTGAGATAAGATTTTATTATCTTGTGCAGTTAAACTTTCACCGTTAGAAGTTACAAGCACACGAAGCCACTCTAAAATAAACGTTCTATTCTCACTAGTATCTTCAAGCTGTAAAGGATTAAAGTTGCATTTTAAACCCGGATCAATTACTGTATAAACTCCGTTTAAAGCACGTATAAATATTTCTGCTCCTCGATCTTTATCAAAAAAGAACATACGAGGTTTGAATTTTTGTGCTTCAGCACATAAGAAATTCATAAGAACTGTTTTACCGGCACCGGTTGGACCGATAATGAGAGTATGTCCAACATCCCTTACATGGAAATTAAAATAAAACGGTGTACCTGAAGTAGTATCAAGTACTGTGACATATTCTCCCCAATGGTTATCTCTAATTTTACCGAGCGGATAATTATGTTGTGAGGCAAAGCTAGCCATATTAAGAGTATTTATAGTGGATTTACGCACTATATAATCCATATTTCCCGGCAACTGTCCCCAATAGCTAGGTTCCATGTTAACTTTTTCTCTAACCGGCTGAATTCCTGAATTAGAAAGCTCAACTGCTGCCATTGACAATATATCTTCCAAAGCTTTAATATTATTTGCGGAACATAAAAGCGATAAATGATGCTCACCGAAAGCGATATCACCGCTAGTGGCCATATCAAGGGCCGTATTAATTTCAGCAATTTGTGAAGTAGCTTTATCACCGGATTGTATCATTCTATTTTGCTGTAATTGCATTTTACTGATCGCTACTGTTCTATTAACAAAGACAAAGCTTTGCGTCATAACAAATTCAAAAGGCATTTGCAGGAATCCGTCAAAAATTCCTGCTGAAGTATTAGGCCCGTATTCAAGTATACTGATCATTCCAGCATATTTCTTGCCAAGTGGACTTCTTGCTTCAATAGTACGAGAATCAAAAAATAAGCGATGAGTCGGTAAATATTCGTCAATAGTACCACGCGGTAATGCTATAGGCCCCGGTGAATCGCCGCAATTGATTAAAGATGAAAGGAATTCTAAAATTTCACAATAACTACCTGACTGCGTTTGACAAACTCCAAGTAATCTTGCTCCGTAACTTCTGAATGTATTAATCACTCTAGTTGACATTTCTTGAAGATTGTCTTTCATCTCTTTCATGTCGTTTTCCCAAGCGGTTTTATTAGATTTCTGTCTAAGCTTCTTTAGAAAATACTCAACTATAGCAACACCGCCAATATCAGGCTTATATAAAATACTAACATATAATTCATTAAAAAACGACCTAGCCCCAGCATGTTTCTTACGCCATTCTGCACCTAAATAAGTAATAAAATCATTAGGAACTTTTACGGTAGGATCATAAGTAAATTCCGTATCGTCAAATATTACTGCTTTACGTCTTCTAATAGTATGGAAATACATAACGATATTTCCTGAAGCCATATTTTTAAGTAAGGCATTTCTGATATTCTTTTTAATGTCTAGATCTTCATCATCAGCAGTTTCAAAAGAAAATCCATTTATTTTAATAACTTGTAATAAAGAATTATCTTTTGTTAAAATAGTATTACTATCCCAATGACATTTATAAGGAATAAAATGCGAAGTGGGCCTTTCTTGTTTAGACCTTAATTCTTTAGCGGCTCTAGTTCTAAATAATTTCATTACCTCACCTGATTTAACTATTTTGATTTATTTTGTCAGTTATACCTCTTTTTATATCATTCCCGCGTAGGCAGGAATCCAGATTTTTTGTTGTCATCCCGTGGCTACGACCACGGGATTTTGTATCACAGACTGTGTCCTAAGATACTGCGATCAAGGCTCGGTATGACATTAAATGTTACTGGATTCCCGCCTACGCGGGAATGACATAAAACTCAAATATTATACGAATTTGCTCCGTAGTAAAATTTATTAGGACATTGGCTAGTTCTTGACATTTTATTTAAATATAGCTCTATGAATCTCGGTTCTTTAAAACATATAATATAAGCTACCAAATGCAAAGCAGCTGCAATGAATAAAATCATAATGCCATTATTCCAAATAAATACTATCATCGTCATTATCATATTTAATGCAGCAAACTTAATACTTACTCCAAATATCATCGGCGGTCTAGTTAACCCTACAAATAAA
>NZ_LECS01000001.1:23312-45096 GCF_001602635.1 Rickettsia endosymbiont of Proechinophthirus fluctus
CCTGCCATAAAAAACCTCTATTAATTTATATTAATATCAAACATAGTTGACAATATTGAATTCGGTGCTTCACTATTCACAAAATGTACGTAACCATTATTATTTTCAAGGGCATTAACTGCTATCTTAATTAATGCTTCTTCGATGAAATTATTACTATCATCTAACATTGATTTCAACAAGTTAATATCTCGTATTTTTATATTATACGGAAACGTCTCGGATACCTGTAATATCTCATATGGCAATATTAAATGTTCTGCACTTAATGCAGAAGCAATTGTTGCTAACGTTAAGTTAACATTTAATAAATGCGTTTTCTCCTGATCGTCGCTCGCAAACGGTGCTATCACGGGTATAATATTATTATCTGCAAAATTTAATAAAATTTCTGGATTAATCATAATAGGCTCGCTTAAAAAACCAATATTTATAACATCATGATTTACAATTTTTCGGTAAGATAGTTTTGATTTTTTTGCTTGCAGTAAATTAGCATCCTTACCTGAAATACCAACTGCATAACAACCTATACTACTTAACTTTGTTACTATAAGCTTGTTAACGTAACTGGATAAAATTTCCATAATAATAGGATTATTTAGAGAACTATAGTCGCTTATTTTACTAATTTTTTGACTAAAATTTTCATCTATTTGTGATATTAAAGACGAACTTCGTAAATCAATATGATCATGTACTATATATATTTTAGCACCACACATCTCAAGCAATCTAACAGATTCAATAAAAGCCGTAAATAATTTATCGTCAATAATAATAGTAGCAGGTAATTTTAGAACTATTGCTTGATTCTTCAACTCACTACTACACTTTATTATATTCTTAATTATAGCAATGTTATTTAATGAAGAAATACTATCTACCTCTTTATTTTTGAAGTTTGATGCATTTTGCCAAACTAGCTTTAAGTTCTCTTGCACCTTCTTTACTCCTATTGCTTACATACATAACATTACATGAGTAGTTTAAAGTTGCAAGCAAATTCTGTGCTTCATCGTGAAGGTTTTTATGATCCGTAACTTTATCGGATTTTGTGAAAATAATTTGAAATTCTCTTTTATTTGCAAGTAATAGATCAGCTACTTTCTTATCATTTTCTTTTATACCCCTTCTTGAATCAATCAATAAGTTAACTAACCTTAAATTATAACTATTTCGTAAATAATAACTAATTAACACTCCCCACTGCTCTTTGACTGATATAGGAACATTAGCAAAACCATAACCGGGAAGGTCAACTATAATAAGTTTATCTGCAAGGTTAAAGAAATTGATTTGCCTAGTACGCCCTGCAGTATTAGAAACTTTAGCAAGATTTTTATTATTACATATCGTGTTTATTAGGCTTGATTTGCCGACATTTGACTTACCGACAAAAGCAATTTCCGGTAATGAAAAATTGGGGATTTGATTTATATTCATAGCACCGGCTACAAATTTAGCTTGATGACGAAAAAGCTTACTGCCATCAGTGGATTTTGTAGGCACTATTTTCTGAGTAGTCATAATTTGGTTTCGTATAGGAATGGCATCAGCAGACTTCAATAACGCTATAAGTGAGCTAGCATGACATTAAAAAATATGGTAGCGGGGGCTGGATTTGAACCAACGACCTTCAGGTTATGAGCCTGACGAGCTACCGAGCTGCTCCACCCCGCAATAATTGAGAATTGACGATTTATCTGTGTTATATTTTGTTGTTAGTGTCATTCTTGTGTAAATACCGAGTAGTCGTAGACTGCACGGCAACCCAGAAAAAATAATAAAAAAATTCTATAAATCAAAATTGTTTACTGGATTGCTTCGTCAATTGCTATGCAATTTCCTTGCAATGACTATTTGTTATCCACAAACAAAGCCTAGCTAGCTTCTTTCTTACTACCAAAAGAAAGACCTGAGAATCTTTTATTGAAATCACTAACACTTTTGTTCGATTGATTTACTACATTTCCGGAATCTTTATTCCATGCCGGATGCTTTCTAAAATCAACATCCATTAAAATTTCACCTGTAGGATGAGTAGACATTGTTTCAAAGACATCGCTTCCTATTTTAATCAAAAACTTTTTATATTCTGGATGTATACCACTTTTCATAATGATTTTGCTGTTTTAGTCTGAATTATTTTTTTCTTAATAGCTCTAGCGTTACTTGATAAAACATTATCATCGGCTTTTAGAATATATGCATCAAAACCCCCGGCTTTTTCTACTGAACTAATACATCTAGCATTAACCGATAATCTATATTCCCCGGCTGTTATATCACTTGTAAACTTAACCGATCTTAGGTTAGGTTCAAAACGTCTTCTAGTTTTACGCTGAGAATGTGATACATTGTTGCCATATAAAACACCCACACCTGTGAGTTCGCACTTACGAGACATAAGCTAAATACCTTAAAACTTATAAATATACTTCAAGTAAATGAAGAGTCATATACGAAGATCAACTTCAAAAAGAACTAAGAGTTCACACGCCGAGGAGCGGAGCGTATACTTAATACGTGAGCACCGCAGATCTTGTAGAACGACGTAGCCAATTTTGAAGTTCATCCAGTATATACAATAGGTAAAGAATATAACACAATACTCCCCTAGTGTCAAGAGATAATTATTTTGTAGCTAAGTATTAGCTAATGCTTGATTTGTATTAAATAACAGAGTTTTATATAAAAATATAAATTAATTAAACTATTATAAATCTATGCTTATTAATGGGAAGCCAGTGCAAGGTAATATCACCGGACTAATTAAAAAATTAGGCGAGTTGCTTTCAAGTTTTCCTGAATATATTAGTAATCTTACTCCAAAACCATTAAGTACAAAGGAGCAAATTGATTATAATCAAGCAGCTTTTTGTATAATGAAGGATTAAATTATATAGCAAAGATAATCATCTTGTTGCTCTTAAACAACTACAACAAGCTGAACAAATTGCTATAGGTCAAACTGACAGTAATTTTCTTTCCTACTTTCCTATATTAATACTATGATAGGACGTAGCTATCAACAGCTAGGACTGTTTGATAATGCTATTCAACAATTTCAAGATAGCATAGAGAATTCTTTTGAAGCAAAGCAATATTATAATGTCGAAAATTCATACAAAGCATTAGTCACTGCATATCAACCACAAGGAACATTAGCCAAGCTAAAGAATTAATGACAAGATTAGCTTTAGGAGCTATTTATAACACTCAAAACCGTAAAGAAAATTCAATAGCTCAGTATGCATATGCTTACTCATTACAGCAAGGTATAGTTGATTATGAAGCTGTTCGTGTGGAACAGCATAAAGTTGGTTTTTCTGATAAAGAAAAGATAGGCACTGATCACATTCAACAATGCGTTGCTGTAATTTTACATGATCCATTAGCTAAAAAAACTGCATTAGCCCATGTTGACAGGTTTACTGATGCTGGTGCTTTAACACATGATATAATAAGCAACTTTCCTCCTAATACTCAATTAGAAGCTTATTTAGTAGGAGGGCGTGATAGATCTGCAGTATCAATTTCGGTATCAGATGGTAATATTCGTAAAGTAACACAAGAATTAACTAACCACTTTAACGTAAATATAAAATCTGCAGATATAGAAGACAAGGGAGCCCCATTAGGAATTATATTTGATCCAATAACAGGTAATTGTTCGGATAGAGAGGATAAAACAACCGCTGCTAGAAAAGTACATTTAAGTATAGGAAGTAATACTCCTGTACTTTATAAAGCTTTTGATTGCACTAAACATAAAAATATACCTAATCGCTCTTTAAATGAAATCCAACAAAAACATATTATTCAGCAATATTTATTAGGATCTAATCAAAATCCTAATTCTATGGACACATGGCAATCTAATCAAATATCAAGACCACTTACTAAAGTAGCAGAGGAAATTCAAAAAACTAATCCAAAATTAATAAAAAATGTAGTAACTAAAAATATTAGTAATCGAGTTCACGAATTGAATCTCAAGGATCAAGAACAAACAAAAATTGTAAATAATTTAATAGCTAAAACTGATTATTTATTATCTAACAATTTAAATCCGTTGGAAAGTGTACGTTCAGAAATTAATAAAACATTAGCACTTACTCATTCTACCTACCAACAAGATAGTAATATTAAAAAATCCTGGATACAAAAAATGAACCAAAATTCAACTTAACAAGTGATAAGATATTAAAAAAATATAAGTACTAAGACAAAAATAGCTGCACCTAGCTATACTCTTCCCAATAAAAATATTGCTTTACACAAAAATAATCAACAAAGTAAATAAACTATGCAAATTGAAATTAACTCACAAGAATATAAAATTTTTGATATAAATGATGACTTAATAATTTATACTAAAGATTTAAATGAAGAGATTGCCTGTAGTTTCTTTTCCGTAAAATTAAATAAAATAGCATTAGCTAGAAATATTAATTCACAACAGTTAGAGCAATTAATTACTGACTTTAATCAGAATGAATTGATAGAACAAGCTTTAATAAAAGTACGAATAATTGGAGGTAATGATTCGCCTGAATCATCTAAATATTTGGAAGATATTCGTACTACTTTAAATGGTATTGATAATAATACTAATATGATTAATATAATAGGTTTAGATGCATGTAAAAATATACATCCCAATTCTTTTGAATTAGATGGCTATCACGGGGGAGTTAGAATTTTAGATTAATTGTAGAATATTAAATTGATACTATTAGAAGAGAAAATAGCTGAGATGTGGGGCGTCACTAATAGCAATATTTATCTTTATGGTCCATTTAGTAAAGAAATAAAGATAGGTACGATGTATTTATACGTGAAATAGGCACAAGACAAGCCTAACATAGTACCGATAACGATTATACGGAATTTTGCAGGACTAAAAATTAAAATAACTATTCCAAGAATAATTACTATTTTTATTATATCATCTGTCGTATAAGAGCTAGAATTTATAGCATAAACATTTAGATTTATACCTAGAAATATTATTATACATAATAAGTTCTTAAACATTTTATACCTCTATAGGCCCAGTAGTTAATCCATTTATAAATTGTTTTAAATAAGGATTATCACTATTACGCATGTCATCTTTACTACCGTACCATTTAATTTTTCCTTGATAAATCATCGCTACTTCTTTAGCTATTTTTGCGGCACTAATCATATCATGAGTTATAGTAATCGTAGTTGCCTCTAACTCTTCTTGGATTTTTATAATTAATTCGTTGATAACATTTGCCATGATAGGATCAAGCCCTGTGGTCGGTTCATCAAGAAATAAAATCGACGGTGTACTACAAATAGCCCTAGCAAGGGCTACTCTTTTTTGCATTCCTCCCGATAATTCGGCAGGGTAAAGCTCGAGTATTCTAGGAGATAAACCAACGGCATTAAGCTTTGCACCGGCAAGGTCGTTTTTCTCTTTCTTAGATAATTTTTTAGTCTCGAAAGTAATATTATCACGTATATTTAAGGAGTCAAATAATGCTCCGCCTTGGAATAAAAAACCTATACCATCCATAATCTCAAATTTTTGTTTACTTGAGATATCTTGGATTTCTACATTATCAATAAAAATTTTACCTTTATCAGGTTTAATCAATCCTACTATATTTTTAATTAGAACTGATTTGCCACTACCGGAACCACCTAAAATCACTAATGAACTGCCCTTTTTTACATCTAAATCTATTCCGTCTAACACCTTATGATTAGCAAATGATTTATATAATGACCGAATTTTAATTTTAAATTCTTCTACACTCATGCATACCCCAAATAAACAAAAAAACTGTATACTCGTTTAATTTGGAAAACAACTAGCTCTTTTCCAAATTAAACGAGTATACTATACTTTAAAAAATAATTCGGTTATTAAATAATTACTGATTAAGATAAGGATAGAAGAATTCACTACTGCCGAGGTAGTTGCTCTTCCAACTCCCTTAGCCCCTTTACCTGAATAATAGCCGCTATAGCAACTTATTATAGAAATAATAAACCCAAAAACTCCCGCTTTAACAAGACCGGAAATTACGTCAATCGGTTCTAAATACTGAAAAGTACTGGTTAAATAAGCTGCACTATTAAAATCAAGTTTATATACCCCTACCAAATAACCGCCCATAACACCAATTATATCCCCGATGAAAACAAGACAAGGCATTGTAATAATAGCTGTTATTACTCTTGGAAAAACTAAATATTTAATAGGATCGGCAGATAAAGTATATAAAGCATCTACCTGCTCCGTTACTCTCATTGTGGCTATTTCGGCGGCGATTGATGCCCCAACTCTTCCCGCTACCATTAGTCCAGCTAAAACAGGTCCAAGCTCTCTAGTCAGCGACAATACTACTACCGTTGCAATAGAGCTTTCAGCTGAGAAACGGGAAAAACCGATATAGCTCTGTAATGCAAGTACCGCCCCTGAGAAAAAAGTCGTCATTGCAACAACCGGAAGCGAGTGAAACCCGATAAATAATAATTGTCTGATGATTAAACTCAAATATAAAGGCGGTCTTATGATACTGCTAACGGCAGCAAAGCTAAATAGAGAAAAACTACCTACACTTTGTGCAAACTTTACAGTACATTTACCGACCGAATTAGCTATATTGAATAACATTTGTATTTTTTCTATTTAATTTAAGTACGCTATGTCATTTCTGCACAAGCAGGAACCCAGTAACCTCTAATGTCATCCCGCAACTTGATCACGGAATCCAGTCTTTTTTAATGTTTTTCTGGATACCGTGGTCAAGCCATAGTATGACACAGATATCTACCCGATATACTTTCTTTTATATCTACTACCAAGGTTAGTTAATATCTCATACCCGATAGTACCTATAATACTCGCTATTTTATTGGGTGTGCAATAATTTCCGATAATTTCCGCTTCCTGCCCTAGAAAAATCTCGGATGGTGGTAGATCGGTAACATCGATATTTATTAAATCCATTGATACTCGCCCTACTATAGGAACGCTGCGACTGTTAATAAATACTTCGCCTTGATTGCTAAAATTACGACTAAACCCATCAGCATAACCAAGCGGTAACGTTGCAATGACACTATCACGCTTAGTTGTAAAAGTCATATTATAACCGATATGGCTATCTAGTGTCAAATGCTGTAAGTGAATTATAGGAGCTTTTAAGGTTACTGGATTCTTTGTTAAGGGATTAAGACCATATAAGGCGGCCCCTGGTCTTGCTAAATCAAAATGGTAATCCTGTCCTAAAAATATGCCGCCGGAATTAGCAAGGCTTGCTTTGACGTTTGGGAAATATTGTAAATAAGCTTTAAATCTGTTTAATTGTTCTAGATTATAAGGATTATCTATTTCCTCGGATATAGCTAGATGGCTTATAATATATTGTAAATCTAGCCCTTTTAACAAATCACGATCATTAATGAGCTGCTCTATCTCATCAGAGCTTAAGCCAAAACGATTAATCCCCGTATTGAAATGTAAATAACAAGACAATAATCGGTTTTTCAAATTACTAAATTTTTGCCAAATTTCTATTTGTTTTAAGTTATTTAGAACAGGTGTTAAATTATATTCTATCAGCTCTAAAGCATCATGTTCAAAAACGCCGTTAAGAACTAAAATATTAACATCTAATCCTAAAGCATTGCGTAAATTCACTCCTTCTTCACTTGAGGCCACAAAAAAATGCCTACAATTTTCTTCTATTAAAGCTTTAGAAATTTGTACTGCTCCAAGACCATAACCGTTAGCTTTAACGGCAGCACCGACTAATGAGGTTTTGCAAACATCTTGTAATAAAAGGTAATTATTTTTTATTGTAGATAGATTTATTTCTACAGTACACAAGCTCATAGTATATTTATTAACTTTTTTACGATGATAGACAATACGGGTATTATATGAAATTTTGTAGATAAGTCACTTGTTTCTAGTATCCGTGATAAAAATATTGTCTAATAGACCTCTTGCATAACTTGCTGCTAAAAGTAATTTGTACGTCAATCCAGTACTCGCATCCTCACGTGTACTAAAGTGTACGCTGCGGTGCTGCGTTCCGTGTTTCCTACAAATTCCTCTTTATTAGCTTCGTTCTCCAAGAGGTCTATTATCGAATTTTTAGAACCAGCCGGCAGAAAGCACTGCATGAGTTATAAAAGCACTCACCGACAAAGCCGAATGTTCTTTTAAAAATCTTGCTGCTTTTACGATTGTTTCTCCACTATCTATAATATCATCAATTAATATGCAATTTTTGCCCTCTACACTACTTGTTATAATTATTCGATTTGCGCTCCCGCTTTTTTTGCTGCACCTACTAGCAAAAACAACTCAATTAAGCGATCATTAACGGGTTTTGATGTGGATTGTACTATGATTATATCTTCATTATGAAACGATTTTTGAATTTCTACTTTTATTTCGGAATCATTGAAATAGGTAATTTTCGGCTCAATATATTTAATATATAATGCTATAGCTAAATGCGTTGCAAGTAACTTATTACTACTACCTGCTAAGATTTTCATGTGAGTGATTTATGTTGTTTAACGCTATTAGCGAGCGGGCTTTGTTGCGTGGATATCTAATCGTCATTGCGAGCATTCGTAGACTGCGTGGCAATCTCATGCAATAATAACAAACTCTTGAGATTGCTTCGTCAATTGCTATGCACTTTCCTCGCAATGCCGACGAGGTGTCTACGCAACAATACCTCCTCACAATGATGATTTAAGATGACAGTGAAATAAGCTTAAGAACGACTTTCTAATTTTTGTATTAGTGCCTTAAAGCCTTGATTTTTTAAAGTATCGGTAAACTCGTCTTGTTGAGCTCCAATAAGACTTACACCTTCCGTAATTATATCAGAAACTTTAAAAACGTCTTTTCCGTTTCCTTTCATTTCACGTACAAGATATTCTACTTTAATAGGGTCTTGCTCTTTATTACTAATGATATTCATAGCAACCATAAAATCGGTTGAGCTTAAAGGACGAACTCCTACTATTTTAGGCTGTTTGCCTTTATAATCTTTTATTAAATCAGTATAAGATTTAGTAACATATTTAGAGTAAACTTTGATGAATTCCTGAACCTGCCCACCTGATAAAGTTTTTATCCCATTTCTGCCTAATGTATATTTAGCCATCCAATCAAAATCTAGGTTCTGAGACATTAACTCACGTGCTTTAGCAATTTTTACTCGCTCAGATAACTTACTATCGTTTAATATACTAGAAGCTTCATTTACTAAATTAGTAACGTAACTGTTCAAACCGGCAGGCACTTTTTCATTAGAATAAGCGTAAAACGTCATAACTAATAAAAATAAACCTGTAATAATTTTTTGCATATAATCCTCTTTAATTTCATTAATTCTTGGGTTTAGGACATTTAAAATTTTCAGGATATTGAACCGATGCTTCACGAACACGATGTAATGCTGATCTAATAGCCACATAAGGATCGGTAGAATTCTTCATCACATAATCACTAAACGGTAATACAACATATCGATCGTTTATTTTACTAACTGCTAGTACTCCTAAGTCAAAATCATTATGAGTGTAGTACATTAATGGATTAAAAGCATAATTAGTAATTACCGAATCCGTCATATCTCTTGCGTTAGTACTACCGATTATCGGCAATACTAAATAAGGACCTGGGGCAACTCCATAATGTGCTAGGGTACTACCAAAAGTTTGACGATCAGACGGCAAACCTACTTTACCTGCCACGTCAAATAAACCGCCTATGCCAAGCGTCGTGTTAATGAGAAATCGCCAAACGCTTTTCATAGTTTTATCGTAATTTAACTGAAGCCCGTAATTTACCGCCGTAAGCGGTGTATCGACATTACTGACGAAACTATTAATGCGTGCTTTTACGTAATCATTCGTGATGTTCTTATAACCTATCGCTAAAGGACGCAATATTATATAATCTAACACAGAATTAAATACAAACACTTTACGGTTGAATTTTTCATATGGATCATAAACTTCTATGCAACCGTTTTCATTGCTTCCACCATTATAGTTATATATTTCATTATCAACATATTCAAGATCAGCTCTTATCGATAATGAACATAAAATAATGGATAATATAATTAATATTCTCATTGATTTATGCTGTTTTCTTACAAACAATAATACTATATTTATTGCTTTCCGCTAGTATTATTTCTTCCGAAGTTAATATAGTAAAATTATTTTTTTGTAAAAAATTATTTATTTCATTCAAGTTAAAAATAAATTCTTTGCGTTTTACTGAAAATTGTGTCTTCGTCGCATTCGGTAAACAAAGGGCAAAATACCCTTGTTTATTAAGCGATGAGTATATTAAATTAAAATATTCTATTAAATTGTTAGTAAACGATAATCCGCAAAAACTAAAAATAATATCAAATTTATTAGAGTTTTGTTTTAAAAATTCATTGATAGCAATATTATATATTTGATCGTAAATTTTAGTGTTCGGGTAATATGTTTCTTGTAACTTATTCATTAAAGCAGAAACTTCTACACCGGTTAAAGTAAAATGTTCCGGAAAACGTTTTTGTATTTCATAACCTACAAGTCCTATATTACTTCCAAGTTCCAAAATAGAGTAATTATCCGGTAAATCAGATACCTGCTTAAGTGCTTCATTAACAAACCTATACGGAAGATGGATATTTTTATCGTTATTAAAAATAATAGGATAATATTGTGCAGTTAAATCACGATATTTTCCACAAATTTCTTGAGGTATTTCAGTAATATCCTTATAATTTTTCAAAAAATTTATAAATATAGGTTTATATTTTTCATTAGATTTTTCTAAATATTCTATAGCTTGCCTGTAATTATTTTTTAAAAAATAAACCCACCCGAGTTGAGAATATACTTTAGAATCATTAGGATTAAAAAATTTATCGACTAGTTTAAACCTAAGTAATGCATCATTTAAATTACCTCTATATAAATGATCGAGTCCAAGTTGATAATTAGTTTCGGTTAAATGAGAGAATTTATATTTACAATCACTTATATAATTTTTAAATTCTAAAATTTTATTCTTAATAAAATTCGGTACATTTATTATAGTTAAGCAATAATGTTTGATTTTGTCTTTTATTTTACCGAGCATAGTTTAATTACTCAATTAATATTACTTACTATAATAAAGCATATCTTGATAAATTTTTAAATAAAATAATAATTTTACTTGTGAATTAATGGTATTGAAGCTAGGATGTACATGTTATTGTACATCAGTAGGTAGCTCATGAACTCAATTAGCGGCACTTCATTTAGAAAAAACTTAAGCTCTGTACTAAATACCGTAGAAAACGATCATGTCCCTTATCTTATTAAAAGAAAGAATCATAAGAATATTATTCTTTTAACCGAAGAAGAATATGAATCTACAAAAGAAACATTATATTTATAATCTAATCTTGCTAATGCGAATCGAATAAAAAAATCTATCGAACAAGCAAAAAGAGGCGAGTTTGTTAAAGTTAATTTAGATGATTGAGATTGAGTAGACACTAGAAGCAGTGGAGGATTGAGCGTATTGGAAAAAATACGATATTAAAAAAATATGAACGTGTTAAACTTCTAATAAAAAATATCCAAGAAGCACCGGTTACAGGTATAGGTAAGCCTGAACCTTTAAAACATATATTATCAGGTTTATGGTCACGTAGAATTAACCACGAACATAGACTAATATATTCTGTCAATACTAAACAAATTATAATATATAATTGTAGATTTCATTATAAGAATTAATATTTATTTCTTGAAATTACCGATTTTAATATAGCTTTCATTTAATACGGACTCAAATTATGTCAATTATTTCTACGAGGCTAAGTTCTATAAAACCGTCGCCGACCCTTGCAGTTGTTAAAAAAACTTTTGAACTTAAAAAAGCGGGAGTTGATATTATCACACTCGGTGCCGGTGAGCCTGATTTTGATACACCTAACAATATTAAGGAAGCGGCGATTAAAGCGATTAAAGACGGCTTTACTAAATATACTAACGTTGAGGGTATGCCTCTTTTAAAGCAAGCAATAAAAGACAAATTCAAACGTGAAAATAATATAAATTACGAACTTGATGAAATAATAGTAAGCACCGGCGGTAAGCAAGTTATATATAATTTGTTTATGGCATCTTTAGACCAAGGGGATGAGGTAATTATTCCAGCACCCTATTGGGTTTCATATCCTGATATGGTTGCACTTAGCACAGGAACACCTGTTTTTGTAAATTGTGGAATTGAAAATAACTTTAAATTAAGTGCAGAAGCTTTAGAACATTCAATTACGGATAAAACTAAGTGGCTTATTATTAACTCACCTAGTAATCCAACAGGTGCAAGCTATAATTCTGAAGAACTAGAAAATATTGCTAAAGTTTTAAGAAAATATTCACATGTAAACGTAATGTCCGATGATATTTACGAGCATATTACTTTTGATGATTTTAAATTTTATACATTAGCCCAAATAGCACCTGATTTAAAAAAGAGAATATTTACCGTAAACGGAGTATCTAAAGCTTATTCTATGACGGGTTGGCGTATAGGATACGGTGCAGGCTCTAAAGCTTTGATTAAAGCAATGACTATTATTCAGTCGCAAAGTACTTCAAACCCTTGTTCAATAAGTCAAATGGCTGCTATTGAAGCATTAAACGGTCCTCAAGATTATATAAAGCCTAATGCTTTAAATTGTCAAAAAAAGCGTGATCTTGCTTTATCAATTTTGAAAAGAGTAAAATATTTTGAATGCTATAAGCCGGAAGGGGCATTTTACTTATTTGTTAAATGCGATAAAATATTTGGGCATAAAACTAAATTAGGAACAATTATTGCAAATAGTAATGATCTTGCCGAATATTTACTTGAAGAAGCAAAAGTTGCCGTAGTACCTGGTATCGCTTTCGGCTTAGAGGGATATTTTAGAATCTCTTATGCTACTTCTATGGAAGAGCTAGAAAAAGCTTGTATTAGAATTGAGAGAACAATCGATGTCATTCCTGCTTAAAGCTTTGCATGGATACCAAATCGTCATTGCGAGCAGCCATAGGCTGTGTGACAATCTCGTCCAATATCCTGAGATTGCTTCGTCACTTACTTCGTAATTTCCTCGCAATGACGGAAAAGTTTAAAAGCCACCTAAACCAACAAAAAAATAATGCGGAAAGTTTTTAAAAAATTTTTAAAAAATAATAAATATGCACTTAGTATAATTACTATTTTACTATATTGGTATTTGCGTTTTGTTTACTTTACTTCAAAGCAGAAATTTATATTTTACGATAACGGCAATAAGGAAAAATTCCTAAACGAACAAGGGGTAATCTTTGCATTTTGGCATAATATGCTTGCCTTAAGTCCGTCTATGTTTATAGGACATAGAAATATCTATGCTTTAATATCACCGCATTTAGACGGAAAAATTTTAAACGATCTAGTAGGAAAATTCGGTTGCAGAGTGATAGTAGGTTCCACTAATAAAAATCCAATTGGAGCTTTACGTAATATTATAGGTAAATTATCTCAAGGTGCAAATATAATAGTCACGCCGGACGGTCCTAAAGGACCGGTATATAAAGTAAATAGCGGTATTACCGAAATTGCCTATAGATATAACACAAAACTTATTACTATAGTCAGCTCCACTTCTAGATGTTTCAGATTAAAAAGTTGGGATAAATTAATAATACCCCTACCGTTTGGTACCATTAAAATCATAGTTGGCTCGCCTTTAGAACTCACAAATGATAAAATACAAAACCATATAAGCCTTGAAAAACAATTAGCAAGCTTAACAGAAAGTTTAAAGAAATGATGTTATTATATTATGCTTTAAGCTTTATATTATTACCTGTTTATTTTATCATAATTCTTATACGTGTATTAATAGGTAAAGAAGATATAAGACGCATCCAAGAGCGTTTTGCTATTGGCAAACACAGACAAGACTATTCATTAGACTTCGTGCAAACGTCCGCTAATAAAGAGGAATTTAAAGGAGCCACTTCACTGCGAACCACAGCGTATACACTAATACGTGAGGATGGAGGGTTAGGATCGACGTATAAATTACCTTTAGAAGCAAGTTATGCACGAAGGCTGATATGGATTAATGCAGCAAGCATTGGCGAGTCTATGGTAGCTTTAACATTAATACATAATATAAGTAAACGTTACCCTGACGTTCGTTTTCTAGTAACTTCTTGGACTAACAGCTCCGCTAAAATATTAACTGCCAAATTACCTAAAATAGCAGTTCACCAATTTTTACCGATAGATAATATTATTTTTACTCGAAAATTTTTAAGAAATTGGCAACCTGATTTAGGCATTTTTATAGAATCGGAATTATGGCCGTGTATTATTAATGAGGGAGCAAAGCAGTGTAAATTACTACTAGTTAATGCTCGTATTTCTGATAAATCGTTTAAAGCTTGGCTACAAAGAAAAAGCTTTTTTCAGCTTATTCTCAAAAATTGCAGTAAAATTATCGTGCAAAGCGAACGTGACTTACAAAAATTCAATGAACTTGGCGTATCAGATGCAGTGAATTTAGGCAATATTAAATTTGCCAACGCAAAACTTCCGGTTAATCAAGAAGAGTTATCAAAATTAAGCTTACATTTAGACAATAAGCGAGTCGTGCTATTTTCCAGCACTCACCCCGAAGATGAAGAGGTGATTTTGCCTATAATCAAAAACCTAAAAGAGCAGTTTTTAGACTGCTATATTATCTTAATTCCAAGACATCCTGAGCGAGTTAAATCAATTATCGATAATTGTAAGTCACACAATTTATCAGCTACCGCTAAGTCGCAAAATGATTTACCTGTTTTAAGCGATGATCTTTATATAGTTGATAGGTTCGGTGAAATGGGACTATTTTTTTCTGTAGCTACAATTTCTTTTATCGGCGGTTCTTTTAAACAAGGCGGGCATAATATTTTAGAAGCAGCATATTTCTCTAATTGTATTATATTCGGTCCCGATATGAGCAAAAACACCGATATCGCTAAAGGCGTACTGCAAAATGAAGCAGCTATCCAAATCAAAAACGGTGAAGATTTACTAACTAAACTAACATATCTACTCAGGTCTAATAATGCTCTAGAACTTACAGCTTATCGCGAAAATGCTTTAAAATTTATTAAGGACAACCAAAAAGTCCTAGATGAATATTTAAAAGTAATTACGAAGTTTCTTTGATGGAATTTAATTAAAAACTCTTATTCTCCTAAAAGCTCTATAGTAAATTCAGGATCTACATGACTGATTTCTATACTTCCGTTATTTTCTAGTATTTTCTTATTCAAATACCTATAATACCCACTACTTATAGGCAAAGAACATAATTCACCTTTATAAACGGTTAAGGCCGGATACCATTGGTTATGAAAAATTATAGGTGGGTTTGGCAACGATAACTTATTTAATTTTCTGTCTCTACCGTAATGTATCTTTAAAAAAGCAGGATCTACTTTAGGCATGTTTGCCCCATTAGAATATTTTAAAATTAGCGAAATATCAAAAGTTTCTCCTATATCTTCTGTAGTATCAGGGACAATCTCATGCTTCTAAATTCTTTAATCTTAACTATACGCTTGTTATTTAATCTTAATGTTAAGAAAGCTTCAATTGTCTCTTCCAACATAATACCACACTTATAACCGTTTTCGGTTTTAAATGCTTTTTGAACAACTTTACGCTTAGTAGGTTTAGAAAATATAAATTTTTCCTTACCGGTACTATTAAAAATCACTTCCTGGACCGACGACTTCTATTGTACCGATTGTCACTTTATAAGCGTTTGAAAGGATTTTAGCTCCAATCTTTGCACTATCTACCAGTTTTTTTCCGTATATTTTAGCCTTTTCTCTTTTAGAGGTAGGAGTATTAGGGGGAGTTTGCTCTAAAGGATCTACACGATTAGTTGTCATCGACTGAGTGGGAGTACTCGTATTACCTCGAGACGAAGGATGCTTTGTTATATAAGTTATTTTACTTTCGGCATCAGTACCGAGTACTGCTATTTGTCCACTTTCTATCTTATAGGCGTATAATTTTACTTCCTGTGACGGTAACTTTTACTGCCCCTTCTACTGCTTTATAACATGCATAACCAGCACATACTATAATAACTTCAAGCAATTCAGCATTATTATCACTATAATTAGCTTGTCTCCTACGATGCTCTTCGGCAGCATAAATTTGTGCAGCATATTCCTCTTTTGTCCTTGACATAAAATGCTCTTCATTTAAACTAATAATAACAATTATTGTAAGATTTTCTATGATTAAGTCAATATAAATCTTTTATTATAAAGTAAAAAACCGAAAATTATTTATTAATAGATAGTTGATTGTAGTTAGAAAGATATTATAAATACGAGTTTAGAATAAGCACTTATCCTAAATTCGCCTTTGGTTGCTTTGAAAAGGTGTGAGTGAGTATTCACAAGTTTTTTACTGTCACCTAGTTCAATTGACCACGGGAAGGTATTATTGCGTGGATAGAAAAACGTATTCGGTGTCATACCGTGGTTAAACCACGGTATTCATAAAAATAACTAGTATTAGGTGTTTTTATATTTTTACTGGATCCCGCGATCCAAGTCGCGGGATGACAGGATAGAATTGTGTCTGCACAACAACGTATGCTCGCAATGACGATTTGGTATCCACGCGGGAATGACATTGAAGCTATGAAACAAGCCCATTAACCTTGCGTAATGGCAGCTACTTCATCGGCAAAGTTTTTTTCTTCCTGTTCTATACCTTCACCAAGTTCGTATCTAATAAATTTGGCAATTTTAATTTCTGCACCGAGTTCTTTTTCAGCATTTTTAATTACTTCCGCAACGGTAAGTTTAGGTTCAAATAAGAAATTTTGCTGAAGTAATACAACTTCCGAGAAGAATTTACGTATTCTACCTTCTACCATTTTTGCTATAATATTATCAGGTTTTCCTTCTTCTTTAGATTTTTCAAAAAATACTTTTCTCTCACGCTCTACGAGTGCTTGATCCAAGCTTGAATCATCTATACTTTGCGGGTTATTTCCTGCTACATGAACAGCAATTTGTTTAGCTAAAGCTTCTAGTTTTGCTTTATCTTTTGCGTTAGATGCAAGACCTACTAATACGGAAATTTTTCCTAAATTCGGTACAACTTCATTATGCACGTACGAACCGATTGCTCCTTCAGATATCTCTAATATATCCATACGACGTAATGTTAAATTTTCACCGATTGTAGCGATATTTTCTATAATTTCTTCTTCAACTGATTTACCGCTTTGCATTTTAAATGTCTTTAGCGTGTCTATAGTTTTTGCAATTACTGCAAGATTTGCAATATCCTTAACTAGATCCTGAAACTGCTCATTTCTAGCAACAAAATCCGTTTCGGAATTTACTTCAATTACCACTCCGGTAAGCCCATCAACTTTTGCAGCCGTTAAACCTTCAGAAGCAATGCGTCCGGCTTTCTTTGCAGCAGCAGCTAAACCTTTCTTACGAAGAAAATCAATAGCTTCTTCAAAATTACCGCTGGTTTCTATTAATGCTTTTTTGCAATCCATCATACCTGCACCGGTTTTTTCTCTTAATTCTTTAACTGCTACAGCACTTATATTTATTTCACTCATAGCTTACTTTCTCCTTAATTATTATATTTGGCTTGGGTTGTAGCTCGAAGAACGACCCCGGTGTCACCCCGTGACTTGCTCCTAGGGTCTATAAAAACAATTTAAAATACTAATATTATTAGTATTTTTAAGCTGGATCCTGCGATCAAGTCGCGGGATGACAATGGGAAATCCAATCCATGCAACAACACTTATGCATTATCAGAATTTTTATTTTCATCGGCATCATTTAATGCTTGCTCAAATTCTGTATTTGTCTCTTCATCAATATTTTTCGTTTTAGAGAATTTGTTAGCTTGTTTTAATTTAGAAACATTTTTAGAAGTTAACCCCTTATCTGTATGCTCTTGCATAGCACCCATATCAACTCCTGAAGCTTTCATTGATTCTTCAAGTCCTTGTAATGCCGCATCTGCAAATAAACTACAATAAAGTCTTATTGATCTTATAGAATCATCATTACCCGGAATCGGATAATCTACATTATCAGGATTAGAATTAGTATCAACTACTGCAACTATAGGAACATTAAGCTTTACCGCTTCATTAATTGCGATATGCTCTTTATTAGTGTCAATAACTACTAGAAGATCAGGTTTAGAATTAAGATTTCTAATACCGGCAAGAGATAGAAGTAATTTATCTTTCTTACGGCTCATATCGAGTATCTCTTTCTTAGTATAACCCATAAGTGCTTCTTCGTTTTCTAAGGTTTTGTCTAACTTATTTAGCTTTTCTATTGAACCCGCAATAGTTTTCCAGTTAGTTAGCATACCACCAAGCCATCTATGATTTACGTAATACTGCCCGCATTTTTCGGCATATTCCGCTATAATATCACTTGCCTGTATTTTAGTACTTACAAATAATATTTTACCGTCTTTTTTTACAGTTTCATATATTGCATTCAAAGCAACGCTCATTAAAGCGACACTTTGTCTTAAATCGATTATATGAACATCATCACGTTCACCATATATATAAGATGCCATTTTAGGATTCCAGCGTGAGGTCTTGTGACCGAAATGCACGCCCGCATCTAATAATGCTTTAATGTTAACAGATGGTATTTTTGACATTTTTAAATTCTCCTAATTGTTAGTTTATACCTCCGTAAGATGTCCATTCTAATGAACTAACATATATCTTACGTGTGAATTTTTTGCTTAAGTTTTGGATAATCGTCATTGCGAGCAGCCGTAGACTGCGTAACAATCTCATCAAATACCCTGTGAGATTGCTTCGTCAATTATTACATAATTTCCTCGCAATGACGACTTACAAGCCCATAAATTATATACGCATATTGCGTAATTTACAAGCTTTTATTCTTTTCGCCAAATAGTAGTACCATCAGGTTGATCTTCTAGAATTATTTTTTCCTCTAATAACTGGTTACGAATTTGATCGGCTAATAACCAATTTTTTTGTTTTTTTGCTTCCAAACGCTTATTTACAAGCTCATTTATATAGAGTTCATCCACACCACTATTAAACCACTCGTGTGGAGTCTTATTCATTAAACCAATAAAATTAGCACAAGTAATAATAGCAGAGGCGTTAAGCTGCCTTTCTTCTTTAGTTTTAGAAATAAAAACACCTTTAGCGTAGTCATTAATGATTTTAACGGCAAGCGGCGTATTCATATCATCAAGTAAGCTTTGCATGAAATCATGAGGTAAATCTATTTTCTGCACATTAATATTTTCTATAGCTCTATACCAATAATCTAAAGTTTTCTTAGCATCTTCTATAGCTTTATCATTATAATCAAGAGGACGCCTATAGTGACTACTTAATAAAAATAACCTTACTACTTCTCCTTGAATTTGTTTATCCATTAAATCCCTTACAGTAATAAAATTACCAAGAGATTTACTCATTTTCTCACCGTTAACCGTTAGAAACCCATTATGTACCCAATATTTAGCATAGGTAGAACTTGGAAAAGCACATCTACTTTGAGCAATCTCATTGGTATGATGCGGAAAGATTAAATCTGCTCCGCCGCCGTGAATATCAAAATTCTCACCTAAATATTTGTAGCTCATGGCTGAACATTCAATATGCCATCCAGGACGACCAAGTCCCCAGGGGCTTTCAAAATTCATATTTGCTGATTCATTTTGCTTTGCCGGTTTCCATAATACAAAATCTTGTGGATTTTTTTTGGTTTTACTATTTTCTACATGCACTCCCTCAAACATTTCTTCTAAATTTCGGTTAGATAATTCCGTATAATTTGGTGCTGATAAAACATTAAAATAAACATGATTATCAGCAATATATGCGTGATCTTTTGCTATTAAGCGTTCTATTATTGTGATCATTACATCAATATGCTTTGTAGCTTTCGGCTCAATACTAGGTAGCATACAACCTAAATATGCCATATTTTTATGAAACTCTTTCGTAACTTTATCAGTCAACTCATCAATAGTAACACCAAGTAGTGCAGCTCTATCGATAATTTTATCGTCAACATCCGTAATGTTACGTACATATTTTACTGCCTTCTCACCAAATATTTTTATAACTATACGATAAAGTAAATCATATACTACTCCCGACCTACTATTGCCTATATGAGGATTATAATAAACAGTCGGTCCACATACATACATTTTTACGTTAGCTTGATCTTGAGGATTAAAAACCTCTTTAGTACGACTAAGAGTGTTATATAAGCGAAATTGAATTTGCATATTTTATATTTACCAAAAACTGAAGTACATTTCTTTCAAAATCAGTATTACATACTCCTTTTGAAAAAAGTTTAAAATTCGGAGTATACATTAGCTTGTGATATATTAAACACATTTTGGCTAAAAAATTCATTGGTTAACAAAAATTAGTAATTAATAGTTCACATAAGTTAACAAAAATTATATGATTCGCCTCGTTTGTATTGAAAAAATAATAACTAATCGAGGTTTGAATGAATTTACAAAATTCCCACTCAAAAAAATATGTTTTAACTTTTTTCATGTCAACATGTTTGTTGACTAGTAGCTTTTTAAGTACAAGTGCTAAAGCGGCAAGCTTTAAAGATTTAGTGAGTAAAACCCCGGCATGGGAAAAGCACAATTCAACACAGCAACAAAATATTTGGAAAGATTTGACTCCAACTGAAAAAATCAAAAAATGGCAAGAAGCAGCTTTAGTTCCTAGTTTTACTCAAGCACAAAATGATCTAGGAATAAAGTATAAGGAAACAGATTTATCAAGTTTTTTAGATAATACTAGACATAAAGCAAGACAAACAAGAGCTGAAATTTTATTATACATCGCAAGAATAAAACAACAGGATTTTGATACAAAAAAACAAGAATATATTAATCAAGGTGTAGTTCCTACAGATATAGAAGCAGCAACAAATCTTGGAATAAGTTATGACCCTAGCAAAATAGACCATAATGTAGAACACGATCAAAAGGTACGTCGTGCAGAAAAAGACAAAAAAGCAGTAATCGAACTATATATCAGTTCAATAAACAGAGATATTAAATACAAACATTATGTTGATAATGATATTATCCCTGAAATGCAAGAAGTAAGGACTGCTCTTAACATGAATAAAGATGATGCACAATCTTTTGTTGCTTCAATAAGAACTGAAATTATGGAAAACGCAAAGGGACAATATATAGCCGATAGCCATATTCCTACAGAAAAAGAGTTAAAACAGAAGTTTGGTATATCTCGTGATGATAATAGAGACGGCTATATTAAGTCAATAAGACTTAAAGTTATGGAAAACGCAAAGGGACAATATATAGCCGATAGCCATATTCCTACAGAAAAAGAGCTAGAGCAGAAATTTGGTGTTGATAAAGGTGAGGCAACAAATTATATCGCATCAATAGCAACTCAGATGATGCTTGATAAAAAATCGTACTATATAGATAATAATATTATCCCTAACACTGACGAATTAATGAATGAATTTAATATAGGACCAGTAAAAGCAACTTCTTATATAAACCAAATAATAGCCGGAATAGAAGCAAACCAGTTTCTAAACAACAATAATACTACTAAACCATCTACCGGATGCTCTCAAAAAA
>NZ_LECS01000001.1:45108-65890 GCF_001602635.1 Rickettsia endosymbiont of Proechinophthirus fluctus
GCGGAAGCAAAAACGACCATTGGTATATGTCAAATCAAAATACAGGAACATCTTCACGGATTTTCACAGGTAGAGAAAAGAAACAACGATATTTTTTTGATCCTATAAGTACTTTTAAAACTCACTTTAATACTAAAGCAAGTAAGGGTAATTTAACGCAGTCTCAACACAATATAAATAGAATAATACAACAAGAAGAAAATATTGAAGAATTTAAAAATCTTATTAAAACAGATCCTATAGCAGCATTAACTCTTCGAATAGATAGTAGTGATAAACAAGAAGCAGTAAGGACTATCTTAAGTGATTTTAATGATGATACTATTCAAAGGGTATTATTTAGTAATGATAAGGGACAATTAGATTTCAAGACCAATATTGACGTTAAAAATAGACCTATTTTACAAGAATTATTAGCAAATAGTTCTTCTGAAGAAAAAACTAAATTTGCTGAAAGAATTCAAGACTATGCAACACGAAATATATCTAATAGTCAATTTGAAGAAAAGGCACGATTAGATCTTATCAAACTAGCAGCAAGTAAAGATAAGAGTTCAGTAGAAAACTTTTTAACTCTGCAATTAGAGTTAAAAAACAGAATGCAACCCTATATTGTAAACAGCGTCTATATTTTAACACCAGAAATAGTAAAAGAAATAAATATAGAACTAAAAAATAAAGGGCTAATAAGAGATAGTTTAACTAAAGACTATATGATTAAACTAGCCAAAGAAGTAAATAACCACACATTAAATTCAGTAATTAAAGTAATATTATCTGATAGTAACATACTCAGCAATGAAACCAATAAAATTTTAGGGTTAGCAGTAGGTAATAATGCAAATAATTTAGAACAAACACAAAGCGGCATTTCGAATCCACCACCTCTACCGCTCAATGGGGGTATTCCAAATCCACCTCCTCTACCGCTAAACGGAAGTATGTCACCACCACCGTCCTTACATTCTCAAGGCTTTAGTAGCAACTCTAAACATTTTGATTTAAATCAGTTACAAACAGAATATCCTCACATACATTCATTATATATTCAGTTTACTCACAATACTACTGTTCAATCAAAAGCACTACTTCAACCTACAGTTTCTAGCGCAACCAGTACAGGCAGAAGCACGCCAGAGACAGCTTATGCCAAACTATATGCAGAATATAGAACTGAGACAGGAGGTACAAAAGCTAATGATTTACAAGATCAGCTTATAAAAAGACAAGCTGATCTTACAAATGTTATACGTCAAATATTAACAGAATCATACGCCAACCAAGGAGCTGACGAGAAAACTCTTGTAAATTTATTTAGCATTTCAACCCCTGAAATCGCAGAAAAAGCTAAAGAAGCTTTTAACACCCTTGCTCAAGACCAGTATATAAAAGATATAACCGAAAATGGTAAGAAAACAATAACAAGCGAAGAGATAATTAAAAATCTTTTCAATGAAGATACTGATGATGCAGTAAAACGTATTTTATTATCGTCATGTAAAATATCTGAAGAATTAAAGAAACCTATTAAACTTGAATTCAATAAATCAGCATTGATTAGAGAGTTACAGGGCAAACAAAATCCGTTTGAACAATTAGAATTTGCCTATATTAATGCAAAAAACTTCGATCAAGATATATTTAGCAATAGAGTCGACGAGTTAATTAACAACCCTAATATATTAACTATAGTACAACAAGCTACTTTTTTAATAACAGAAGATACAAACTTAAGAAAAACAATTAATTCTGATCAAGCACAGGCTAAACTTGATGATTTAAGAACAGCTATTTTAAGCACAATAAAATTTGAAGAATTAATTACAGCAAATTTACCTCAACATGATTTGATTGCTATAGTAAAGGAAAAAGACCCCGCATTATTACAAGAGTTTTTAAAAGCTACTACTCTCAAACTAACAGGTAATAATAATTTAGATCAATTAAGATTAGCTTTGCCTTCATTTACAGACATGAGCAATGAACAAATAAGAATTCTTACTAATAAATTAAAGATGCCTATAATATTAAAAGCTATTCAAGAGTGCTCGCAAGAAAAAGCTAAACAACACATCCATACCGGAAACATGCCACCACCACCACCGCCACTGCCTAATGCACAAGATTTGGAATTAGCTTATCTAACAAGTTTAGGGATTACTAAATTCAATGCAAATACATCTACTTTTAAAACAACTCCAAAAACTTATCACTTTAGCTCCGATATAGCTTTAAGATATAAAGAATTTACTTTATCAGGACCAAAATCAGCAGGATATAAAGCAAAATACTCCGATGCCGATTTATTGCAAAAAGCTATAGTGGAATCAGTAGCATTTGAGCATTCAAAAAATTTATCTAAAGCTCATCAAACTAATAAGTATTTTGAACAAATCCAAGAAGCAGTCGACACTATGCACCCTCGCTTTATAGGTCCTAGAACTGAAATAGGACAACAAATACATAATATTTATACTTCTAAACTTTTGGAATTAACAAAAGATAAAGAATTTATTAAATATGTTGAAGATAATATTATACTTAGCAAAAAATTAACGGAGGCGTTTACTTCCGCTGACTCTGATTTTATAGATTCTAGAACTGAAATAGGACAACAAATACATAATATTTATATACAGCAATTGACAAAATATCCAGAGGAAGCGGTAAAAGAGGCATTTAATACTGCTCACCCTGATTTTATAGGTCCTAGAACTGAAATAGGGCAAGAAGTACATAATATTTATAAATCTCAACTTTTAGAGTTAGCAAAAGACAAAGAATTGTTTCGATTTGTTCAACAAGTACTAGTAGAGTCGGCTGAACTAGAACAAAAATATGGTAGTGATATTCAATCAGAAAATAGTAACGATGAAAAGAAAGTAGGGCGTTTAGATCAGACAAAATTACGATTATTCCAACAAGAAAACGAAGCTACAAATGACGAATCCTCAACAAAGGATGATACACAACCTGAAGATAGCAATAAAAAGTCAGAGCAATCTGATTCAAAAACCGCTTTATCACCGAGATTATTGAGTTCTAACAATAGCAAAAATGATAAATCATCAGATTACAAAAAATCACTTCTAGCATTAAGATCTAGTGATGAAGACGATAAAACTGATGAAGAAGAATTAGAAGAAAGCAATAGCACCACTGACGAAGAATTAAAACAAGATATAGTTTTAGAAAGCGAAGATAAAGCTATCGATGTGTCATTTAAAACTGAAGCAATTACAGAACAAGATGAGGTGACACAGAGACAACAGGTATCTGATGATACTAGTGGGAAAGTAGCAATATTAGTTCAGGCGACTTCAACTCTTCACAAACCTGTTCACTATAATATAAATGATAGATTAACGGTTGCTGCAATAGGGGCCGGTGATGAAGAAACTAGTATAAACAGAGGGGTATGGATTAGCGGCTTATACGGCATCAACAAACAAAGAATTTGGAAGAATATTCCAAAATATCAAAATCGTACAACCGGCATAACCATCGGGACTGATGCTGAATTCATCAATAGTCATGATGTTATAGGAATAGCTTATAGCCGTTTGGCATCCCAAATTAAATATAATAAAAAACTAGGGAAAACAGCAGTTAACGGTCATCTTTTAAGCATTTACAGTCTAAAAGAACTAATTAAAGGTTTCTCATTGCAGACTATAACATCTTACGGCCATAATTATATTAAGAATAGATCTAAAAATATTAATAATATAATTGGAAAATATCAAAACAATAATTTAAGTTTTCAAACTTTATTAAATTATAAATATCGTACAAAATACGATTTACATTTTATTCCTAATATCGGTTTTCAATATGATTATTCAAGAGCTAGCAACTATAAAGAGTATAATGTAGATATAGAAAATCTCATGATTCAAAAGAAATCAAATCAATTATTTGAAAGTAGCCTTGGCGGTAAAATAGTGTTTAAGCCTATAGTGACCACAAACAATATAGTATTAACACCAAGTTTGTATGGTAATATTGAGCATCACTTCAATAATAAAAATACAAAAGTTAATGCAAAAGCAACTTTTAAAGGACAAACATTACAAGAAACAATTATTACACTAAAACAACCTAAGCTTGGATATAATATCGGTAGTAATATACTTATGAGTAGCAAAAATATCAATGTTCTACTTGAGTATAATTATTATACGCATAGAAAGTATCAAAGCCATCAAGGACTTATGAAACTAAAAGTCAATTTGTAAATCACCAATAGAAAATTTAAATAAGGATAAGCTTTTCCTAAGAGCTTATCCTTTCTTAATGAATAAACTTATTAACCTAGTAAAAAATAGTTTAAATGAATAGCTATTAAGTACAAGACGACCTAATTGGTCAAAAGGAAAAATATTAAATAAGCTCATAATCCTAATTACAATAAAAGTATCGATAAATAAAGAAATTGCCGTACTAAAATTATTTCTGATCCATAAATAGATATTAATATCAACAAGTTGAGCTATATAACAGGCAAAAGTTGATACTAAAAAAGATATTAGTAGCTTCCAATTTATCCATGAGACTTATTATTAAAACTACTATTATATTAAAAATAATAGCAAGCTTTACACAAAAATTGGCTCTTTCTTTATCGTAAAACTCAGCTATTAAATCCGTTAATAAAAAAGTTAACGGGTAAAAAATTGCTCCTATAGATAATTCAAGAATATAAAAATTAAAAATATTAAGGTAAACAAATTTTTGCTATATTAAGTTTCCTACTATAATAAGGACTGTAAAAAACGTATATAAAATGATATAAATTTTTTCTTTTATATTAAATTCTATAGACATTTCTAAAATTATTTTAGGTGCAAAAACATTGCTGTACTCTAATAATATATATTGGGAGTTCTGAAAACTATACTAAATTCTCTGATGTCATGCCATTGATCCATAGGTGTTGTTACATGACTCCTGTTATGTCATTCCCACAAAAGCAGGAATCCAGTACTTTTATCTGTCACCCCATGTTCAAGCCACGGGGTGACACAGTGGATTTGACCGATCCACGCAACAACACCAACAAAGGTAGACAATGATAAGTATGAGAGATATTACTAAGATAAAGCTGTAACTATTTAGCTATAGGTAAACTATTTTCTGCTTGATTTTCTTCAATTTCATTAATCTTAGAAACTAAATCAGATTTCTTTTTTGAGGAAAGGTTAGAAAGTACTATTGCATTTATTAAAAATAATGTTGTAAGTATTATAGTGCTTTTAGTAAGAAAATTACCGACTGTTTTAGCACTGACTACTCCCATATTATTACCACCGCTTATACTACTAATTCCATCCGATCCGCTACGCTGCATCAGAATAACTATAATTAGCAATATTGCAATAGTAATATGTACAAAAAGAAGAATGTCTATCATATAATAAAATAATCGTTACCGTATTTTAAATGTAAATCATACATTAGTTTTATATTATTTGCAACTTAGCTTTATAAAATAAACATAATACTATAATAGTATCTGACAGAAACTAGACTAAAATCAGCATATGAATTTTTTAAGAAAGGTTAAAAACTCATAAAGCTTAGGATGTGTGGTGGTGCTACTAGGGGGAATCGAACCCCCGACCTCTTCATTACCAATGAAGTGCTCTACCCCTGAGCTATAGTAGCAAGATTATTTCAAACCCTTTTTGCCACATATTTGTCATTAAATCAAGAAAAATTTTGGAAATTCGTCTACTCTTTACAAAAAAGCTCTTATTCGATCTCTTCATTCGCTCCACTTATATGTACCCCATCATAAGATGCTAATGTAGTTTCATTAGCATGCATCCCAAATTCTTTCTGTAAATAATCACTTAAAATCTTTATTGTTTTTTCTTTGGTTTGACATACTAATATCATTTTATTATCTTGTACTAACTTGTGTAATTTGGGTATCTCTTCTGCAGTAACAAGCCTCATTGCCAAACAACCATTTTCTTCTTATTGTAGAAGGTCAGCCGTTACACTCGTAGTAACTCTATGACATGTACCGAATAAGTCTAGATCTATCCTTGAAATTGCTCCGTCACTAGTTACTGCTTTAAAAGTTCTGGAATGATTGATGTATCCTCAGAGATACTGGCAAAGACTAATCCCTTTGCAGTTATTTTATGTTCACAAACATCGCCATAGTAATAACTCTTAGGTTTAAAGACTACAATTTTGTTATTAAATTCAACTAGGTTTGCAGGTTTTGTAATTTTTTTCATATTTTATCTAAACTTCTATTTTTGTAAAAAGATAAGGCAATCAATGCAAAAATACAGCTTAATATGACATAATAAACTGCTGAGGTTACATGCCCTGTTTTGTGTACTAAATATTCAAAGACAAGAGGCGTAGTACCACCAAAAATACTTGTAGCAGTGTTATATGAAATAGAGAGAGCAGTGTTACGTATATTTGTAGGATACAATTCTGCTTGTAATGCCGGTTCAGGACCGATATAGCTAGCAGCAAGTATAGCAAGTATCAATTGTGAGATAATTACACTTGTGAAGACCCCATTCTCAAAATTATTAAGTAAAAATGGCGTTGTTACAATAATTATTATCAGATTAATTACAAAAATTTTCCTGCGACCTATAATATCGGATAGATAACCGCTTAATAAAGTTACGGCTATCATAATCACGTAACACACGCTAGCAAGGCTATTTACCTCATTTTCAGTAAAGTTGCGGCTGATTTTTAAAAACGATACCAAGTAAATTGTAGTTAGATAGAATATTATCGAACCGGGAGCATTGATAAAAATCGAGATTAATATATCAAACCAATAATTGGTAATGACTTTTTTTAACGGTGATTGTAAAATCTTTTTCTGCTCTCTTAGATTTTTAAAATTCGGTGTTTCGTGTGTATTTTTTTTAATATAAAATGCTGCAAAAAGAATAAAAAAACCAAGTAAAAAAGGTATTCTCCAGCCAAAACTATCAAATTGTGAAGCTGTTAGGATATTCTTAACGACATAAGAAACAAAAGAACCAAGCAATAAACCGGCGCATATACTAGACATTGAAATACTACCGGTAAAGCCTTGGTGTTTATGGCTAGTATGCTCAATAACAAAGGAAATAGAGCCGGTCAAAACTCCCCCCATTGATAATCCTTGTAGAATTCGTACACAAATCATTAATATAGTTGCAGTTATACCGATAGTATGGTAAGTTGGTAATATTCCTATTAATACGGTTGGGGCAGACATGCAAAATAACGCACTCGTTAAGGCTACTTTGCGTCCAAATCTATCACCAATAACACCAAAAAATATGCCGCCCAACGGTCTTGCCAAATAACCTATAGCAAATACTAAAAAAACTTGCAGTAAAGAAGTATTAGCATCATCATTTGGAAAAAATTTTGTTCCTATTATGGGTGTAAAATAACCGAATAATACATAATCATACCATTCAAAAATGTTAGCGATACCGCTTGAAAATATTAGTTTACTGCAATTCATGTTTTCTATTCATAGCTTTTTTTTCGGAATATATTATAAACAAGGTGGTAGGAATTATTATTACTGCTCCATGAAGTGTGCTTTTATCAGGAAATTCGTTAAATATGAAATATGCCGCTATTACTGAAATCACCAGCTCTAAATATCTATAAGGAGCGGTAGCGGTTGCATCTACTATGGAAAAAGCTTTAAGCAGGAAGAATAATATTAAGCTTCCGCTACTACCGAGTACAAATAATAAAGCTAATTCAAAACTACTAGGAGTTAGCCAGTACTGCGATGCTACAGGTAACGACACTATAGCAGTTACTATTGCCGAATAAAATAGCATGCTAATCATCGATTCTTTTATTACGAATTTTTTATTAATAATATCAAGCATAGCAAATGAAATAGCGGCTAATACAAAATACAAAATTTCTGGGTTAAAATCCTCGGCATGCGGTTTAAGCGTAATAACAAGTCCTATAAATCCTACTACGGTAACTACCCATCTTGGCCAAATAATATTTTCGTTCAGAAAAAATACGGCAAGTATTAAAGTAAATAAAGGAATAGAAAAACTTACGACTGTTGCAGTAGTAACGGGAGCTATGGTAAGACCGTAAGTCCAAGAAGTCATACCACAAAATAATAATAACCCTCTTAATATATGTACAAAAGGACGACTTGTTTTTAAAGTATTTTTACCATAATAAACAATAAAAGGTAGTAAAACTATGCTACTGAAAAAGAAGCGGAAAAAAGCTACTTCAAAGCTATGTAAACGAGTCCCAAGATATTTAGATATTACATCATTGGCACTACTACTTACTAAACTAAGTAAAAACCAACCTATACCGGTTAAATATGTTTTTAATGCATCATTCATTAATATGCTCCAATAATTTCTATAATTTTACTTAAATGTCTTGACTTTTAGCATAAAAGAATTCTATCTTTTATGACAATGGTATAAATATATAAACAAAAATTTTATATAATAATACGGTAATCAATTTTAAGCAAGTAAAGGTTGTAATTATATGTTAAGAATAGTGAAAAAATTAGGGATAATTTTGTTTGTATCCACCATAAGTATTAATAGTTTTGCTAAAAGCATGTATGATGATGTAGACTCTGCTTCTGACTATGATAGTACACCGTATTACGAAAACGAAGGCAGTTTAGTTTTCAAGATGCGTCTAGGAGGTGTTGTTTCAAGTGCTAAGCAAAAAGGATTACCTACTCCTACCTCTCCTCAACCTGTTTCAGTAGGCGAAGTGGCAAAAAACGGTTATGGAGGTGATGCGTCCACTACCATATTCTTTAATAATTATTTAGCTACTGAATTATCACTTGGCTTTAATGTTTTACGCACTAAATATACATCCCTTGCAGCTGTTGCTCATAATTATGGCGTTGATAATGTTAAACTAGGAAAAAACAAACCTATTTATATGATTCCTGCAACAGTTACCGGACAATTTCATATAGCTCCTTACGGTGGAATAAGACCATATATAGGTATAGGTTATCACGGTTCTTATATGCTTACTCAAGCTACCGGTCTTAAAATTAGAAACGGACACGGTACCGTAGGACAAATAGGTGTAGATTTTTATGCTAAAGACGATACTTTAATCAATATTGACGTAAGACAATTTTTCTTAAATCCTAAACTTGAGTATAAACCGAATTTAGTAGGTAATAAAACCATGACCTCTAAAGTTAAACTTAATCCTTTAATAGTTTCTATAGGTATAGGATTTACTTTTTAGCCTTGTTGCATGGTTCTTGAAGCATATTTGTCATCCCGCGACTTGATCGCGGGATCCAGTTTTTTTATTTTTTTTTGGATACCGTGGTCAAGCCGCGGTATGACACTAAATAGCTAATAATATAAACATACATTCACCTATGTCCCTACAAATTATCCAGTTATTATACTTAGTTGCGGCTGTTTGCTTTATTCTATCACTCAAATTCTTATCCTCACAGAAACAAGCACGTTTAGGCAGTACCATAGGTATTTTGGGGATGGCGATAGCAGTCATCGTTACTTTTTTCCTACCGGATTTTACTCATAAATTACCCATTATAGCAACCATATTATTAGGTGCTGTAATCGGCGGGATTATCGCACTTAAAATCTCCATGACAGCAATGCCTCAATTAGTAGCGGGATTTCACTCTTTTGTCGGTCTTGCTGCGGTATTTGTAGCTTATGCTACAGTACTTGCTCCTGAAAATTTTTCTATAGGAATAGCAGGAAGTTTACCGATTAATGCATTAATAGAAATATCAGTAGGCGTCTCTATCGGTGCTTTAACTTTTAGCGGTTCGATTATAGCTTTTCTAAAACTACAAGGCTTAATGAAAAGTAGCCAGTTAAAATTCTACGGTCAGCAATATATATGCTTATTAACGGCAATAATATTGGTTATTCTAGTAATATCATTTATTCGTTCAGAGAATATATTTTTATTTAATCTAATAGTCTTTTTATCACTGTTAATCGGAGTATTACTAATAATACCGGTAGGCGGTGCAGATATGCCGGTTATAGTCTCAATGCTAAATTCTTATTCAGGTTTTGCGGCAACAGGTATAGGCTTTACGCTTAGCAATAGCCTACTTATTATTACTGGAGCATTAGTCGGTAGTAGCGGAGCTATACTTAGCTATATAATGTGCAAAGCGATGAATCGCTCATTAATTAAGGTTATTTTTGGAGCGTTTTTGCCTGCACCTACTGGAATTAACAAGAATATAGATGACGATAAAATAGCAAAAACAAGCTGCCCTGAAGATGCGGCACATTTACTACTTAATACATCATCGGTGATAATTGTTCCCGGTTACGGTATGGCAGTAGCCCAATCTCAGCATATCATAAAAGAGATGGTTGATATATTAGAACGTTCAGATATTAATGTACGTTTTGCCGTACATCCGGTAGCAGGTAGAATGCCGGGGCATATGAATGTTTTACTTGCAGAAGCTAATATAGATTATGAGAAAGTACTTGAGCTTGAAGAAATTAATAGAGATTTCGCTACCACTGACGTAGTGCTTGTGATTGGTGCAAATGACGTCACTAATCCTGCTGCTAAAAATGATCCGAACAGTCCAATTTACGGTATGCCGGTACTCGATGTTGAAAAAGCACGTACGATTTTGTTTATTAAACGTTCTATGGCATCTGGATATGCAGGTATAAAAAATGCGCTATTTTATCACGATAATACTTTTATGTTATTCGGCGATGCTAAGAAAGTAGTTGAGGAGATAGTTAAGTTTCTAAATGAAGATTGACTTAAATAACTCTATTTGTTATAATTTCTTAAAATAAGCCCAAAAACAATTATCATGAATTCACAAAAAACATTACCGCTTCTGCCAAAAGCCACGGCTATATGGTTAATTGAAAATACTTCTCTAACTTTTAAACAAATTGCCGATTTTTGCGGTATTCATGAATTTGAAATAAAAGGTATGGCTGACGGTGAAGTAGCACACTCTATAAAAGGTTTAAATCCAATTGCAAACGGTCAATTAACTTTAGAGGAAATTGAGCGTTGCAGTAAAGATCCTAATGCTAATTTACAAATTTCATATAGCCCTGCTGATGAATTGATGAAAAATCAGAAAAAAAAACGTGCTAAATACACTCCTATAGCAAGACGTCAAGATAAACCGGATGCTATATATTGGTTATTGTCTAATTATCCGAACATTCAAGACCATCAAATAATTAAATTAATAGGTACTACTAAAATTACTATAGATGCTATTAGAACCCGTAGCCATTGGAATATGAATTCTATTCGTCCTCGTGATCCCGTATTACTGGGGATCTGTAGTCAAATAGACCTGAATAAAATAGTAGAAACCCTAAAGCCTCCACAAAATCCTACACAAGAATCATAAAATTATACTAACTGCTATCCTGCGGAAAGCTTGCTTACGTGAATTATTTTTGATTGTTACCCCGCCTTGATCAGCGTTATTGCGTGGCTCGTTTATGTCATTTCTGTATAGTTAGAACATTGCTGGATGGACTGGTAAAATCCACTGTGTCACCCCGTAGCTTGACCCACGGGATCCAAAAAAAATCTAAAATACTATTAATAGTATTTTAAGCTAGATTCCGTAGTCAAGCCACAGAACGACAACGGATGTGTTTTTCAATTCAGACTGACAATACTTTTCTCACAAACGGATTTTTTATGAAGTAGACAAGTGATTATTGCCTAATAAATCGTTTATCGCTAGGTAAAGTATAACTTTTATCGGTAGAACGATAGGGACAAATATCAATTCCTCCACGCCTAGCATATACTATATAAATAGAAAGAAAATCAGGACTTATAGCGTTTTTAATATCTGTAAAAATACGCTCAGCACACTGCTCTGCAAACTCGTTACAATTTCTAAAAGATATTAAATATTTCAGAAAAGAATCATATTTTAACTTTTTTCCTTTATATTTTATAACGATTGTACCCCAATCCGGTTGACTGGTTACTAGGCAATTTGATTTGAGTAAATTAGAATTAATCTCTTCTTCTACCAAAACATCTTCATACTCAATTAAACTATTATCGGGTGCACCGTAATTATTGCATACTATATCTAAATCATCGATATTTTTACCACTTGGAACACCAAATTCTACTTTTGTATTTATAGGAAATATACGTCCTGTTACTTTAGCGTGTGTAACATTACTTAGATCCTGCAAGATAATTCTTTCTAGTTCTTTTACTGATTCAACAACAAAGTTATTAAAAGAATTTAGATATAATTTAAATGATTTTGATTCTACTATATTTTCAGAATCCGTCGGTATATAAAAAGTGCCTACTCCAACCCATGGCTTACCGTTCTTATTAAGGCAAGATAGTTCATATGTATTCCAAACATCTACACCGTAAAACGGAAGATTATTACTATTTATTCCAAGTTCGTTTCGATTATTTATACGTGGAATTTTAAATAATAAAGTCACATCATAACTATCTTTATAAGTACTTTTTTTACCAAGTAAAGAAGTAGATAAAGGCATTAATTATGCTCCTTGTGCTAAAATTTCTTTTTGTTGTAACTCATCATATTCTTTTAGCATATAACCACGTCCCCATACTGTATCGATATAATCTCTACCGCCGGCAGCATCACTTAACTTTTTACGAAGTTTACAAATAAATACGTCAATAATTTTCATTTCCGGTTCATCAACACTACTATATAAGTGATTTAAGAACATTTCTTTAGTTAAGATAGTTCCTCTTCGGAGTATTAATAGCTCTAAAATAGCATATTCTTTGTTCGTCAAATGTACTTTTTTGCCGTCAACTTCTACACTTCTAGTATCTAGGTTTATGCTAACCTTATCAAACCTAAATACTGATGCTGCATGACCTTTAGAACGTCTAACTATAGCTTTAATTCTAGCAATTAATTCCTCTCTTACAAACGGCTTGGTTAGATAATCATCGGCTCCAGAAGAGAAACCAGTAATCTTTTGATACGTATCCGTTAAGCTAGATAAAATTAAGATTGGGGTTTTTATTTTTGCAGCACGCAATCTTAGTAATATCTCAAAACCATTAATATCCGGTAACATAAGGTCTAAGATTACTAGATCATAACCACCAACTTTACCAAGTCTTAAACCTTCTACACCAACTGAAGCTTTATCGCAAACTATCCCTTCTGAAGCTAAAGTTAGTTCAATTAAGTTAGCCATTTCCGGCTCGCCTTCAATTAACAAAACTCTCATTATTTTTCTCCATAAAATTCAATTTTTATATTGTGCTATAATTTAATTACAGGTAATTATTGTTAACTAAATTATAATTTTTTATCTAGTGCTTTATACATTCATTAATAATATAAGTAAAGAATATTTAATCAAATTGATTAAATAATTAAATGATTTTCTTAGTTTTGATGCTCTGACATTTTCTTATGATATAAGGCACCAAAATCTATAGGATCAATCATTAAAGGCTGAAATCCTGCATCTTGAGTACAGCTAGCTATAATTTTTCTGGCAAATGGAAATATCATTGCCGGACAATGAACGGATAATAAAACCGGATGTTGTTCAGAATCAATATTAATTAAATTAAATACTCCAGCATATTTTAATTCTACCTGAAATAATTTATATTTCTCATTTCTTGCAATTGCCTCGATATTTAACTCTACTTCATAGAAACTTTCTTCCGATAAATTAGTAATATTTATATCTAGAGATAAATCAATTTGAGGGCGTTGATCCAAAGCCGCAAGAGAAGACGGGGCAGAAGGGTTCTCAAGAGATAAATCTTTTATATATTGTGCATTAACGGAAATATGCGGCATTGCCTCATTAGTATCGGTGTTTATTGTACTCATAAAAACTCCTTATTAAAAATTTAATATAATTTTCTACATAAAAAAGTTATGTTAGCGGTAAAGTTACTCCTACTTGTTTCATATATTTTCCTTGGCGATCGGCATATGAAGTATCACAAATTTGATCACTCTTTAAAAATAAAAACTGACAAGCTCCTTCATTTGCATATATTTTAGCAGGTAATGGAGTAGTATTAGAAAACTCTAAAGTTACATGTCCTTCCCACTCCGGTTCTAACGGAGTCACATTTACTATTATACCGCATCTTGCATAAGTGGACTTGCCGACACAAATAACTAATACATCACGCGGTATTTTAAAATATTCTATAGTTCTGCCAAGGGCAAAGCTATTAGGTGGGATAATACACACATCTACTTCTCTATCAACTAAATTATATTCACTGAAATTTTTTGGATCAACCGTAGTAGAATTTATATTGGTGAATATTTTAAATTCATTAGATACTCTAGCATCATAGCCGTAAGAAGATAAGCCGTAAGAAATAATCTTTTCTTTATTATGCACTCTTACCTGCTTTTCCGCAAAGGGCCTTATCATACTGTGATTTATAACAGCTTCTTTTATCCACTTATCTGACATTATAGCCATAATCAAAACTTGATTTAATTAATAAACTAATGATTATAACTCATAATTATTTACAATACAAAATTTTTCTTTAAAACTATAAGTCTGAGACTACTTGAATAATGATAGTGATAATAATACAACATTATATACTTAAAAATTAAATTATTACAAATTAAAATAGTTTTTTATTGTCAATTTTGAAAAGTATTATTATATTTATAGTTAATTTATTAATACTATAAAATTTACTTTGTATTAGTAAATTTTACTTAAGTTTATTAGGAGCTATTATTAAAGTGAAAAAATTATTATTAGCTGCAAGTATTATTTGCCTTGCATCAGCTGGTCTTGCCGAAGAAAATCCAACACCTGTTATTTCTAATTCTGATACTGAAATAAAATTAGAAGGATTCTATTTATTTGAAAACGGTTATATTAAACAGGATCACTTAATTTTATTTGATAAAAATGTAACTGATAACAGGAAAAAGCTAGGGTTTTACACGGAAGCAGCGTTTGCGGCCACTATTGCTAAAACTATCAATGATGTAATAGCAGGTGCTAAAATAGTGCTTCAACCTACTACAAGAGCAAAAACCTCTACAAGTTATAATGGGTCACATATATTTATTGAAACTAGTTACGGTAAAGTAGAACTAGGCTCTCCTGCTGATGCAAGCGCTAAGTTGCGTATTACCGGTAGTCAAGTAACTGCAGGTACCGGAGGATGGTCTAGATATGCTCTACTTGACGGTCAATATATGCGATATAATGGTTTAAAATCGGATTTTGATACTAATGCTAGCTTTTATCTTGAGTCATACTCTAATTCTTTTGATCAAATCAATGATAAAGCTGAGAGAGCGAGAAGATTGAATTTTTTCACGCCTAAAATGAAAGGCTTCCAAGCCGGAGTTTCTTATACTCCCGATACTGCTAATACAGGCGGTAATAGAGATATAAATAATTTAACGCTTGAAAGCTCAGGCAGAAACGGAGTTAGTGTTTCTAAAACTGGAATAAAGACGGTTAAATTAGAGAATAACGAAACCATGACTATTAATCAGAATATTAGGGATGCTTTTTCTGCCGGCTTAACTTATGAACATGAAATTAGCGAAGATGCAGACTTAAAACTATCTGTCACCGGAGAATATGGTAAACCTGCTCGTCGTCTTATTCATGCTAAAATGGACGGAACTACAATTCAAGTGCTTAATACCTATAAACTTTCTAATTTAAAAGCATATAATCTTGGAGCTGTATTTACTTACGGTAATTTTTCTTGTGGTGCTTCTTACGGTCATTTAGGTAAAAGCTTAACCGCTAAGGAATATTATAAAGTCGGTCGTGATACCTATTATTACAATGGAGCAATTGCCTATGGACAAGGACCTATAAAAACAAGTCTTGAATATCTTAAAACTTCAAGATATAAAAACACCATTGATGCTGTAAGCCTCGCTACTGAATATAAGATCATGCCTGGTTTATTACCATATGCTGAAATTTCTCATTTCCAAGCTAAAGGTAAACCTGTATATTACCCTGAAGCACCTAGTAAAACAACACGAGGTACTGTTGGTCTTATAGGTACAAAACTTAAGTTTTAATTATTTACAAATAAATTGCCATCACTATTATAATCAAGGCTTAGAGTAATCTTATGCCTTGATTATTATATTTTTTTAATTGAACTATCAATAAACTTTATAGTTCCGTCGTTGTAATAATCTTGTTTTCTCTTCTGTTAAATCTTTAAACTATTCTATTAGCTTACAATACTCTAATTCTTGTCAAATTATGCTTAGCTTTTTGTACTTCAAGTACCGGCCCAAACCTTGAAAAATTTATTCTATACTGCCTTTTGATTAAACAAAATTATATATTTTACTTTTTTTATTTTTAGATATTGATTTTCTCTGATTACCATATATTGTGATGCAACCACAATATATGGTAATCATGTGATATATGATTTTTATTATTTTAAAACAGGAGTAACACTATGAATCATGCTCAATTTACAAGCTCAGGATATTCCTTTGTAAATGGATTAAAAGCAGTTACAAGATATGCAACCGCTTCTAAATTATTATTTAAAGATACATATAATTTTGTTTCTAGTTCCAACTTAAAAAATATTTACAATATTATATGCTTTACATATTCAGAAAGTCTATACAAAAGACAGAGATTTTGAGGCAGCATTGAAATTTTTTAATATGCAACAGGATAATTCTCTAAAGATATGTAACTCAGAACATCGAAAACCAGCATCAGAGGACAATGAAAATCTTTTCCCTCCTATATTAATATGATGAAAATCTATTATTTTTTGGGAAGCCCATAGGAGGTAATTTACCGGTACTACCTCTTTTGCCTAAAAATGCAACAATGTTTTTCTCAAGTTTTACTTTTCCATTGTTATTCCAACCTAAGCCGTCTTCTTTATTGAATATTTTAATATCTAGAAGCTTAGCATTCTTAAATTTTTGCAGCGTTACACCTTGCCCTTTTTTCATTTCAGGTATTTCATCTATATTAAATACCAATAATTTACGACTTTCACCGATACAAGCAATACTATCACCGTTTACAGGTAAACAAGCTATACATACATGACCATCCGGTACATTCATAATTTGCTTTCCTGTTTTTGTTTGAGCCATTACTTCATTTGAATTAACTAAAAACCCCTTACCTACACTACTTGCAAGTAATAAAAGCTGATCAGGTTTATAGACTAAAATATTCGTAATATCGTTATTACCTATATCCACAAGTAGCTTTATAGATTCCCCTGTTCCTTTACCTTTGGAAATATTATCGGCAAGCAAAGTAAAAAATCTGCCTTCTGAACTAACTATTAATATTTTATCAGTCGTGTAAGCTTCTAAAATAAATTTTTCTGCATCACCTTCTTTATATTTGATAGTCGATAAATCGATGTTATGACCTTTTAACGAACGCACCCACCCCATTTTTGAGCAGATAATAGTAATCGGCTCTTTAGTAATGAAAGCCGTTATATCAACTACTTGATTCGTAAACGTTACTTCCTCAAAGCTTGTACGCCTTGCTCCTATTACCGTATTTAATCCAAATTTCGTTTGTACTGTTTTGATTTCTTTTTTAACTATTTTCCATAGTTCTTGAGGATTATTTAGAATTTCTTCTAATATAGTTTGTTGCTTCTGCAAATTACTATGCTCATTAATAATTTCCTGCTCTTCAAGCTTGCGAAGCGAGCGAAGACGGGTATTTAATATCGCTTCTACTTGTATTTCGGTTAGTTTAAACCGCTCCATTATTATCGCTTTTGGCTCATCTTCTTCACGAATAATTTTAATTATCTCATCAAGATTTAGATAAACTATCCTAAGCCCTTTTAGAATTTCTAAACGCTGCTTGATTTTGTTTAAAAGATAAGTTGATCTGCGAGTAACAATATTTTGTCTATGATATAGAAACTCTTGTAAAATCTCTAAAATATTCATTACTCTCGGCACGTTATTACTGCCGATCACATTCATATTTAACTGAATGCGGCTTTCTAAATTCGTTAGCTTGAATAGAGATTCCATAACTATTTGCGGATCACATCCCCGATCTCTCGGCTCTATAACCAACCTTATAATGTCTGTTGATTCATCTCTAATATTGCTAACAAGGGGAATTTTTTTATCCTTTAGTAATATTGCTATTTGTTCTATAAGTTTTGATTTCTGAACCTGATAAGGTATCTCGGTTACGACTATCTGATATGTACCGTAACTTAGCTCCTCTTTTTCCCATCTGCTTCTCACTCTAAGACTACCACGTCCAGTAGTATATGCAGCATTAATAACTTCAGCTTTATCAATAATTATGCCGCCGGTCGGAAAATCAGGACCTTTGACAAAGTTCATTATATCGTTAATTTCAGCTTTCGGATGGTTAATTAAATATATTAGAGCATCACAAAGCTCATGTAAATTATGCGGCGGTATATTGGTTGCCATACCGACTGCTATCCCTTCAGAACCATTAGCTAGTAAATTCGGAAAACTTGCCGGCATTATTACCGGTTCTAAATCGGAACCATCATAAGTAGGGCGAAAATCTACCGTATCTTTATCGATGTCCTCCATTAATAACGTACATATGTCCGTCATACGTGATTCGGTATAACGCATAGCTGCTGCATTATCACCGTCGATAGAGCCGAAATTACCCTGCCCATCAATTAAAGGATAACGCAACGAAAAATGCTGAGCAAGGCGTACCAAGGTATCATACACTGCTACATCACCGTGCGGGTGGTATTTACCTATTACGTCACCGACCACCCGCGCACATTTCTTATAGCCGGAATTCGGCTCAAGCCTTAACTGTAGCATTGCGTATAATAACCTACGATGTACAGGCTTGAGTCCGTCACGTACGTCAGGAAGCGAACGTGACATAATTGTTGATAACGCATAAGCAAGATAACGCTCTGATAATGCATTACCAAAGTCAATATTTTCTATTTTAGCTTCTTTCATAAGTTATTTAGTTTTTATTTATAGTCGTTGTTGCGTGGTTCTCTATGTCATTCCTGCGAAAGCAGGAATCCAGAAAAAAAGTATAAACACAGCAAATGCTTAAAATTAAAAGCTCGATTTATCTCGCTTTATGATAGATTTCTGCTTTCGCAGGAATGACATAAGAGTATACAAATATCACTTCAACACACAACTCTGCTTATTATAAGCTAATTTCTTACAAACCGCTTTAGCTTGACTAAGACTACCATAATCACCGGCTAAGATTAAATAGAAAAATTTGCCGTCGTCATATTTAACTTTTTTGGTTGTGATAACAACATTTTTAAGAATTTTCGGGAATTGCTTTTTTATTCTTTCCCCTTCTTTCATTGCTTCTGCTTCAGATTTTACCGAACCTAGTTGTACTTTATAACTTTCATTATTTTTACAATTTTTAGTATTACTAACCTTATCTTTACTTCCTTTTTCAAGCTTTATTATATTTAAATCCGTTTCATTTTTGGAGTTATTATTTGGCTCTATTAATGCAATAAGGTTAGATATTTCATCAAAAGATTCATCGCTTTGACTTTGGTTGCGAGAATCTATACTCATAGGTTTCTCAGGGTCAGGAAGCAATTTTACGGTTTTAATATTTGTATCTTTAGCAATAAGATTTTCATATATAGTACTATGTACTGCGGCTATTTGGTTATTTTCTATTATAGACGGTTTTATTTTTGTAGGCAGCTCATCAGGATAAATAGTAATTACCGGCTTGCTATTCTGATAATATTGATAACCAAAATAAATAGCGGACATACATACTAAAAATACTAGAAATATTTTAATAAAAATATTATTGATCATATTTAGTAATTTGATAATAGAAAAACGTCATTGCGAGGAAAAATTGTAAGTTTTGACGAAGCACTCTCAGGAGTATTATTTCATGAGATTGCCACGCAGCCTACGGCTGCTCACAATGACGACTCGGTATCCACATGAGCAATACATCCTTGCAATGACGATGAAAACCTAACTACATTTTGTTCATTGGTTCTACACCTATCACTTCGAGACCGCTAGCTATAACTTTCTGTATGGCACTTGCAAGAGCAAGGCGTGCTAGAGTTAATTCTTTATTGCTCTCAATTACAAATCTATACTCGCTATTTTCTTTACCGAAATTCCACATAGAATGAAATTTTGAGGCTAAATTTATTAAATAAAATGCGATGCGATGCGGTTCAAAATATTTTGCAGATGCTTCTAATGTTTTTGTCCAGCTAGCCAAAAGTTTTATAATCTCAATTTCTTCTTCAGAGGATAATAAAGATAAATCATACTTACCTGATTCAAAGTTATTATAAGATTCAGGCATTAATTCTCTAGCTTTTGATAAAATAGATATCGTTCTCACATGTGCATATTGTACATAAAAGATAGGATTTTCTCTTGATTGTTCTTTCACTTTTACCAAATCAAAATCAAGTGGCTTATCATTTTGTCTAGTCAACATCATAAATCTTATGATATCTTTCCCCACCTCATTATTTACGTCTTGCACACTAGCAAAGCTCCCAAGACGTTTTGACATTTTAACCGGCACACCGTTTTCAACGAAATTGACCAATTGACAGATTTTAACGTCCACTTTAACCTGCTCCTTACCTAAAGCTTTAACTATTGCCTCAATTCTTTTAACATATCCACTATGATCGGCACCAAGTACATAAATTAAGTGATTCGCTCCCCGTTTTATTTTATCCTTAGCATATGCAA
>NZ_LECS01000001.1:65905-78320 GCF_001602635.1 Rickettsia endosymbiont of Proechinophthirus fluctus
TAAGACCAACTTCCATCAGCTTTTTCTATAGGACGATCTTGACTATCACCGTACTTAGTAGATTTAAATAATTTTTGAACTCTATTATCCCACTCTTCGTGAATTTTACCTTTAGGGGCAGGTAACGTACCTTCATAAATTAGCCCCATACGCTCCAGTAGTTTAACTGTTTCCTCTATCTCACCTTTATCATGCAATGATTGCTCAGAGAAAAATATATCATGTTTAATCCCTAAATCTGCTAAATCTTTTCTATTTAAATCAAGCATTTTTTCTACAGCAAAACTTTTAATTATTTTGAACCTTTCAGCATAGTTCATCGTTAATAATTTATTGCCGTATTCTTTCGCTAAAATTTGCCCAAGCGGAATTAAATACTCTCCCGGATATAACCCGGCAGGGATAGTAATTTGCTCACCTAAAGCTTCTTTATAACGTAATAATACCGTACTAACTAAATCATTTATTTGTGAGCCTGCATCATTAACATAATATTCTTTTGTAACGGAATAACTTACCTTTTGCAAAATCCTTGCTAGCACATCACCATATACCGCACCCCTAGCATGCCCTATATGCATTGGACCGGTGGGATTTGCCGAAACATACTCGATGTTAATATTTCTGCTTTTATCTATATCAATTTCAAAAAACTTTTCTTCATGCTGTAAAATATCCTTTATTGATGCCTGCCAACTATCAGCTTTTATAGTAAAATTAATAAAGCCCGGTCCTGCTATTTCTATACTTGCAATATAAGGTAATGTTATAAGGACTTCTTTAAATTTTAAAGCCACTTCCCGAGGAGCAATACTTTCTTTAGCTGCAATAATCATTGCAACATTACTTGATAAATCACCGTTAAAACTATCTTTCGGTATTTCAATAGTAGCAGTATTTGCTATTTCTTGATTATTATATAATTGCCTGCTTGCCACAATTATATCTTGTTTCAATTGATTAAATATGTTCATAATTATTAAATGTTATTAAAATTCAGCAAATAGAATTCTTACAAACGCTTGCTAATAAGGAGGAATGTGTAGGAGACACAGAACGTAGCACCGCAGCGTACACTTTAGTACGTGAGGATGCGAGTACCGGAGCGACGCACAAATTACCCTTAGAAGCAAGTTATGTAGGAAGTCGAGCAGAGCTGATTATATTCCTGAATGGCAAAACGGTCAGTCATCCCTGCTATATAATCAGCAATAACTCTAGCTTTACTATATGTTTCATTAGAGTCTATTAGCATTTTCCAATTAACCGGCAATAAATTAATATCATCCATATAAACCTTAAACAGCCCTTGTACGATTTTAGTACATTTAAGGCTGATGGCCGTAATTTTATTACTTTTATAAACTCGCTCATGAAGAAACTTCTTAGTTTCCTTAATATTTTTATTAGTTTTTTCCGTAAAATCCACTATCTGATAATTTAAGTTACGTATCTCATCTATGTTAGTAATTTTTTCTTTATTTAAATTTTCTTTTGTTTGCCATAATAAATCGGTAATTAACTCATGTATTAGCTTACGTACTACCTCATAAATCAGACATGAGGAACTAATATTTTTAAATTTTGACTTGAGTTCAACAACATGTTGATCAATATATTTAAGTTCAGCAAGACTATTAAAATCGATAATTTTAGCACCGATACTATCTTCCAAATCATGCGAAATATAGCTAATATCATCGGCAAGAGCTGCTATTTGAGCCTCTGCTGATGCATAGGTACTAAGTTCTAAATCATTTTGCTTATTATACTCTGCTATATATTCATTTATCTCGCCTAGTATAGGACCGTTATGTTTTACTATTCCTTCTAAAACTTCCCATGTTAAATTTACTCCATTATAAGCCGCATATCTTTTTTCAAGTAATGTTAGTATCTTTAAAGATTGAGCATTATGAGAAAAGCCGTTATACTCTCTCATACATTCATTTAAAGCCCGCTCTCCCGCATGACCGAAAGGTGTATGCCCAAGATCATGAGCAAGTGCTATTGTCTCAGCTAAATCATTTGATAAATTTAAAGTACTAGCGACCGAACGTGCAACAGTCGAAACCTCTAGAGAATGAGTTAGCCTATTTCTGTAATGATCTCCCTCGTGATTAATAAAAACTTGAGTTTTATATTGCAAACGCCTAAATGCATTAGTATGTATAATGCGATCACGATCACGTTCAAACTCGTTTCTATAAGAGGTCGGGATTTCCTTATATAATCTTCCCCTACTTTTAAGAGGATCAGAAGCGTATGAAGCAAGCATCGTTATCCTTTATTTTGAAAGACATTGTTGTGGTTCTAACTTTTCGTCATTGTGAGAAAATTGCATAGTAATTGACAAAGCAATCTCAGGAGTTTGTTATTATTTCATGAGATTACCACGCAGCCTACGGCTGCTCGCAATGCCGATGGGTATCCACACAACAAAGCCAACTTGAAAAATATCAAGATATACTATATAATTTATGAGACTTTTACAAGGTAATTTTAAGTGACGATAACAATTACGGATAGAGCTTTTGAACGGATTTGCGAGTTAGTAAAGCTAGAAAAAGATAAGAATTTAGTACTGCGAGTTTCGGTTGATAGCGGCGGTTGCTCAGGACTTATGTATAATTACGAACTAGTCTCAAAAGATAATATAGAGCAAGATGATTATATCATTACTAAACATAATGCTACAATTATTATTGATCCTATCTCTCAAAAATTTATGCTAGATTGCACTCTTGATTTTATAGAAGAACTAGGCAGTTCATATTTCAACGTTAGTAATCCGCAAGCTAAAGCAAAATGCGGCTGCGGTAATTCTTTCTCGGTGTAAATGCAAGTATTGCGAGTGGGCATTGTTATTAGAATGCCGATGTCATTCCTGCAACAGTAGCAATGACATCGCAACGTCAAACTTTTAATGTTAATCATTAAGTTACATAGTTGCTCCACTACCTCAACTTCGTCATTATTATCATAAGGAGGACGCTCTACTTCATTTATAGATATAATAATATGCTCAGCTTGTGATCCCGTAAGTTTATCAAGCCATTCTAATGCTTCTTTATAATATTTTTTTTGTTCTTTATTAGATTCTACATTATCGGTTACTTGATAAGGTTTTAATTTTATATTATTATTTACTCCGTCAAAAGATCATTTATATTTTTCTGTTTAGGACTACCAAGCAGGGTACTGCCAACTGCTTCTATTTGATTCCATATAATAATTATACCTATAAATATTTATACAAATAAAAACATTTATGATCTATAAGCTGAATAAATCAACATTAATACTAATTTAAAAAAATTCTAAATAAGTAAATTAACAACAAAGATTTAAAGGCGAATTTGTGAAATTCTAACTATAAGAAAGTTCTATTTTTTATATTGTAAAAAATTATTACTTCTATTTTAAAATTGAATTAATAGGGGATATTTATATATATTTTGAAAGGTAAAATTTGAAGTTATTTTTCTTTTGTAATTTTATCATATTTTTTTAGTTTGATAAGAATAGACTCTAGATTATCCAACTTCATCATACATGGACCATCGCTTGGAGCGTTATCGGGGTCTTGATGTACTTCCATATATATACCGGCGATACCTACAGAAGTTGCTGCCTTTGCAAGTAACTCTACATATTTTCTTTCTCCACCGGTACTGCCTCCTAGCCCACCCGGTTGCTGAACGGAATGTGTGGCATCAAAAACTACAGGTACATTTAACTCTGCCATTATTGCAAGACTACGCATATCAGATACCAAGTTATTATAGCCAAAACATGCTCCTCGCTCTGTAAATAATATATCCTTTACTCCAAAAGTTTCTAGTTTTGTTTGTACATTTTTCATATCCCACGGAGCTAGAAACTGTCCTTTTTTTACTTTTACTATTTTACCTGTTTTTGCTGCAGCTTGAAGCAAGTCGGTCTGTCTACATAAAAATGCCGGAATTTGTAAAATATCTGCTACTTTAGCTGTTTCAGTACATTGACTCTCTGAATGAACATCAGTAACAATAGGGCAATCAAATTCAGATTTTACTTTTGATAAAATTTCTAAACCTTTCTCAATACCAACTCCTCTAATCCCATGTACGGAAGTTCTATTAGCTTTATCAAAAGAAGATTTATAAATAAATGGAATCTCAAGCTTGCTAGTTAATTTAACAAGTTTTTCTGCCATAAACAACGCATGATCTTTTCCTTCAATCTGACAAGGCCCTGTAATTAGAACAAACGGTAAATCATTTCCTATTTTGATATTATTAAGTTTTACTACTTTTTGCATAATTCTTAGATTTAATTAATTGAACGAGGCACGGATTAGTGTTTCTCTGTTATATCAGGCACTGATTCATTTTCTATTAAGTCATTATTAATTATTAGTGTATAATATTTTTCTTTTATTGTCGTTAAATCATAACTACCATGATAATAACCTTCTAGGTTAATAATTTTTTTTAAATAAAAATTTACCTGCTCTGTTTCTAACGGTTCATCTATATTTTTTACAATAGATGACTGAATATTAATTAAATACGCTTTTATTTTTTTTAATTCTTTAATAATTATAAAAATATCATACGGTTTTGTTACCAATATTCCTACAAATAAAATTAATAATATTTGCGTTAAAGACATATTTATATTAATTTCTTATGTTTATATTTTGGATTTAAAATACTTTCCCCGTTAGTACTTAGCATATATTCATGATAATCTTGATAATTTCCTTCAAACCATGTAGCATTATTTTCTTTATCATATGATATAATATGAGTGGTTATTCTATCTAAAAACCATCTATCATGACTAATCACTAATACACAACCTGCAAAATCTAAAATAGCATCTTCAAGTGCTCTTAACGTATCAATATCTAAATCATTAGACGGCTCATCTAATAATATAACATTTGCTCCTTCTTTTAGTAATTTTGCCAAATGTACTCTGTTACGTTCTCCACCTGAAAGTTGTCCAACTTTTTTTTGTTGATCACCGCCTCTAAAATTAAAAGCTGCACAATAAGCTCTACTTTTAATTATTCTATTACCAAGTTGTAATTCATCTAGACCTTCTGAAATTTCTTCCCATATAGTCTTATTATCATCTAAATGATCCCGTGATTGATCGACATAACCTAATTTTACCGTTTGACCAATTTTAATAGAACCACTATCTGGCATTATTTTACCTGTAATAATATTAAATAAAGTAGACTTACCTGCTCCATTCGGTCCAATAATTCCTACAATAGCTCCACGTGGAATTTTAAAACTAAAATCTGATAATAATATTTTATTATTAAATTTTTTAGCTATATGTTCTGCTTCAATAACAAGATCACCTAAACGAGGTCCGTTAGGTATAATTATTTGAGTAGGATCAGTTTTTTGTTCTTGTTGTTTATTTAATAACTCTTGATATGCTGTAATACGTGCTTTATTTTTTGATTGTCTAGCTTTTGGAGTTTGACGAATCCATTCAAGTTCACTATTCAATTGTTTTTTTCTATCATCGTCTTCTTTACTTTCTAAAGCTAATTTTTTTTGCTTCTGCTCAAGCCAAGAACTATAATTTAATTCCCACGGTATACAATTTCCACGATCTATTTCTAATATCCATTCTGTAACATTATCTAAAAAATAACGATCATGGGTAATTACTATTACAGTACCTTCATAATGCTTTAAATAATCCTCAAGCCAAGACACTGATTCTGCATCCAAATGATTTGTAGGTTCATCAAGTAACAACATCTCAGGTTTCTCTAAAAGCAATTTACATAAAGCCACTCTTCTTTTTTCTCCACCGGAAATTTTTGTAATATCTGCTTCTTTTGGTGGGCAACGTAAAGCAAGCATTGCGATCTCTATTTCACGTTCTAGATTCCATCCATCACAATTGTCTATTTTTTCTTGCAATTCTGCTTGTTTATCAAAAAGCTTTTGCATTTCTTCATCAGTGATTTCAGCAGTAAATTTGTTACTTATATAATTAAATTCATCAATAAGTTTTTTCTTTCCATGAAGACCTTCTATGATATTATCAAAAACATTTTTACTAGCATCAAGATACGGTTCTTGAGGTAAATATCCTACTTTTATACCAATTTTAGCTGTTGCTTTACCTTCAAACTCTTTATCAATACCTGCCATTATTTTTAATAAAGTCGATTTGCCTGCTCCATTTGGACCTATTATACCGATTTTAGCTTTTGGTAAAAATGATAAATTTGTTTCTTTTAAAATTCGTTTACCATTTATAATTTTGCTTAAACCAACCATTTCATAAACATATTGATATGACATAAATTACTTATTTCCTTATATTATTATTACTACTGTATTGTATGAATTTATTGCTCTATGATCATATAATTCAAAATTAGACATTGTAATTTCTATCATTGTTTTTCTCGTTTAGATATTTATTTTAAGAAATAAAATGCTGTATATATACTTTAATTTAGCAGCTTGAGGATTGTGTATACTGTTATACTTTTATACTTATAATTTTTCGTTCAAGCTTATTGATAATTTTTCCATATGCATTTTAATTTAATTTTAACAAAATCAAATCTAATTCTTCCAAATCTTTATAATGAAATATTAATTTTCCGCCTAATGAATAATTTTCTATTGTTATTTTTATACCAAATTTTTCTGATAAAGCTTTTACTAATAATTCTAGATCATTATTCGTAGCGTTGTCCTTTAAAAAACGCTTTCCTATTTTGTTATTATTGTTCGGGGATTTTGTATACTCATTTTTATACCATTGTCTTACTAGTTCTTCTGTTTGACGTACATTTAAATCATTATTTATAATATAATCGGCTATTACTTCTGCATGTTCATGATTTATTAAACACCGAGCTTGACCCATACTTAGTATATTTTCATTTACTTTATCTTGAATAGACTGCGGCAAATTATTAAGCCTTAATAAATTAGCTATATGACTACGACTTTTACCAAGCCTTTCAGCTAATTTTTCTACTGTATAATTAAAATTTTCTATTAAATATTTAAAGCCACGAGCTTCTTCCATCACTGTTAAATCAGTTCTTTGTATGTTCTCAATTAATGCTATTTCTATACTCTCTCTAGCATCTAAATTTTTTATAATTACCGGTATCTCTAAAACTTTTGCTAATTTACATGCACGCCAGCGTCGCTCTCCTGCTATAATTTGGAAATTATTATCAACAATAATAGGCTGTAATAAACCATTATTCAATATAGAATCTGCTAATTCTTTTATTTTATCATATTCAAAGTTTTTTCTAGGCTGATTCTCGTTTGGTCTTATTTTATCAATATTTATTATTTGTACTATTTCTGATTCTATAGAAATAACTTCTTCTCCAAGTAATGAAGATAATCCTCTTCCTAGTCCTTTATTTTTCGCCATATCTTTCTAAGATTTCTTTTGTAAGTTCTATATATGCAACTGCTCCTGAACATTTATAATCATATATAATAGCCGGTTTTCCATATGAAGGAGCCTCAGATAGTTTAATATTTCTTGGAATAACGGTTTTAAATACTAATTCTCCTAAGCATTTTCTAACATCATCTTCTACTTGTTCAGTTAAACGATTACGCTTATCATACATTGTAAATAATATACCTGCAATCTTTATCTTAGGATTTAATTTTTTCTCTACAATTTCAATTGTTTTTAACAAATGACTTAATCCTTCTAAAGAATAAAAATCACATTGCATTGGAATCAGTACTTCATCGCTTGCAACTAAAGCGTTTACCGTTAATAAATTTAATGAAGGAGGGCAATCAATAATTATATAATCATATAATATTTTTATTTCTGCCAATAGCTTCATTAAAATATATTCTCGGTCCTTTAATTTTGTTAAGTCTAATTCAGCCGCAGATAGATTAGTGTTTGAAGTAATTATTTCTAAATTTGGTATATCTGTAGAAATTATTGCATCTTGCAATTCTATTAAATTTGTTAATACTTGGTATATAGTATTTTTGCGTTGTTGCTGACTAATTCCAAAACCGGTACTACTATTCCCTTGAGGATCAAGATCTATAACTAAAATTTTTTTATTTACAGCAGCAAAAGCTGTAGCTAAATTTACAGTAGTTGTAGTTTTAGCTACCCCTCCTTTTTGATTAACAATAGCAATTACTTTCATATCATTTTTGTTAAATTACTAACTTCTAGAATTTTCCCTTCTTCACAAGTAATACTTTGATGTATTAAATAACCAAATAACCATCTCTCTTTAGCTTCTACTATTTCAGTTAAATAATTTTTTCCTTTTAATAACAAAAATTTTTCTCGTACTGAAATATTTTTTATGCAATTAAATATTGTATTTAAGTTAGAGAAAGCTCTACAAGTTAATATACTACAATCTATTTCTACTTTTTCTATTCTTTGATTGATTATTTGTATGTTATTATTTGATATCTTTGATGCTTTTTCTAAAAATATACATTTACGTAAATCAGCCTCTATTAAACTTACTTGCGCTATCCCCGCTATAGATAACACTATACCAGGCAAACCAGAACCGCTTCCTATATCAACTAAATGTATTTCTTTATTATCAATATATTGTATTAATTGTAATGAGTCTAATATATGACGTTGCCAAAAATTATGTATAGTATTATCCGATACAAGATTGATTGATTTATTCCATTTTTTAACTAACTTTTGAAAAATTTCTAACTTTTCAATTATTTCACGTGGAACTTCCATCACTATATTTAGTTTTTAAATAAATTATAATAGCCGTAATTGCTGCAGGTGTAATCCCTGGAATTCGACGTGCTACACCAATAGTAGTAGGTTTATGGACAGAAAGTTTTTCCTGTATCTCTAATGATATACTTGGTATTTTAAAATAGTCAATATTTTTAGGTATGAACTGCGCCTCTTCACTTTGAAATAAATTAATATCTGCGTGTTGTCTAGTTAAATATGAAGCATATTTTGCTTCAATATAGAGTAATTGCAAAATGTTATTATTTTGTGTTTCTTTAAGCATAGGAAAAATTTTAATAGCTTGTTCAACATTAAAATTAGGTATTTTAAATAAGTCTAATACTGTTTTATATGTACCATCCTGTGCAACCTGTATACCCATTTTAGCAAGTTTACTAGTAGTTAAAGACAAGGTATTTAATAATGATTTTATTTTTTCTATATCTTCACATTTTTTTGTGAATATTTTTTTACGTTTTTCTGATACGACTCCAATGTTCATCCCTAATTCCGTTAAACGTAAATCAGAGTTATCTGCTCTTAAAGATAATCTATATTCTGAACGAGAAGTAAACATACGATAAGGTTCTATAGTACCAAATGTTGTTAAATCATCAATCATTACTCCAATATAACTGTTTGCTCTTGTTAACATAAACGGTGCTTGATCTTTTACTGCTAAAGCAGCATTTATACCGGCTATTATACCTTGCCCTGCGGCTTCCTCATATCCTGTAGTACCGTTAATTTGCCCGGCCAAATACAATCCAGCTATTTTTTTTGTCTCTAGCGTCACACTTATTTCACGTGGATCAACATAATCATATTCTATAGCATAACCTGGACGTAAAACCTTTACATTTTCTAATCCTGGTATTGTTTTGATTAATTTATGTTGCACATCTTCAGGCAAAGAAGTAGAAATACCGTTTGGATAAATCGTATAATCATCTAACCCTTCAGGTTCTAAAAATATACGATGTTCTGATTTTGTACTAAATCTGACTATTTTATCTTCAATAGAAGGACAATATCGCGGTCCTATTCCTTCTATTTGCCCTGAATACATTGCAGATTTATCAAGATTCTCACGTATAATATCATGAGTTTCTGAGGTTGTTTTTGTGATAAAACAATTTATCTGAGAAACATTAACAATATTTGTTAATTCAGAAAAAGGACGAGGAATTTTATCGCCGGGTTGTAAAATTGTTTTACTATAATCAATAGTACGTCCATCAATGCGAGGCGGTGTACCTGTTTTTAAACGAGCCAGTTTAAAACCTATTTGTTTTAATGTATTTGATAATCCATACGAAGGCTCTTCATCTACTCTACCTGCAGGAATTTTTTTTTGTCCAATATGAATAAGACCTGATAGGAAAGTACCTGTAGTTAATATAATTTTTTGACAAAGAATTTTACTACCGTTATTTAAAATAACCGCTTCAATTTTAGAAGATTTAATTTCTATATCTTCCACTTTTCCATATAATATATCTAGATTAGGATAATTTGTTAATATTTGATACATTGCTTTTTTATAAAGCTTTCGATCAGCTTGAGCTCTAGGTCCCCAAACTGCTGGTCCTCTAGTCTCATTCAGCATTTTATAATGTATACCGGCTTGGTCTATAACATAACCCATTAACCCATCAAGTGCATCGATTTCTTTAACTAATGTGCCTTTTGCAATGCCACCGATTGCTGGATTGCAAGACATTTCGCCTAAATTTTCCGGTTTTAACGTAATTAAGAGAGTAGGAACTCCAAGACGTGCAGAAGCAGCGGCTGCTTCTACGCCTGCATGTCCACCGCCTATAACTATTACGTTATATTTTAGCATTAATTATTCTATAATTTCAGATTTATTAAAGAAAAATTCGATTTCTCTTTTCGCACTATTTTCACTATCTGAACCATGAATACTATTAGCCTCAATTGATTCGCCTAAATCTTTTCTAATAGTGCCTGCTTCAGCTTCAGCAGGATTAGTTGCACCCATAACGGTGCGGTTTAAAGTTATAGCATCCTCCCCCTTAAGCACTTGAAGTACTACCGCTCCTGAAGTAATATATTCAACTAAGCTATTAAAAAACGGTCTTGCTCTATGCTCATCATAAAAACATGCAGCTTCATATTTAGTTAAAAATTTCATTTTCTGAGCCACTATTTTTAAACCGGCATTTTCTAAGTAAGTATTAACTTGCCCTATTTTATTCCTTTTGATAGCATCAGGCTTAATCATTGAAAAAGTATATTGTATTGTCATTTTGTAACCTATTTATTATAATTATTAAATATATTTTTTAGCTGAACGATTCCATATTAAAGCAAATAATCCTCCTCCTAAAAGAGCAGAAATACTGAAAAATATAAATACCCCATTCCAACCATAATTATCGCTAATCCATCCTACACCGACTCCCGCAATAGCCGCTCCTAAATAACCAAATAACCCTGATAATCCATTAGCCGTACCGACAGCCTGACGGGTACTAAAATCAGCAGCTGCTATACCTACAAGGAGCTGAGGTCCTGAAACAAAAAAGCCTATTAAAGAAAGAATTACTATACTTAATAATTCACTGTGAATAGGAAGTTTCCAAAACAAGACTAACAATAAGCTAAGCAATACCATACATATGGATGCAACAGGACCTCGACGACCTTGAAATAGTTTATCAGATAAAACACCTGCTATTAATGCCCCTGGGATACCTATCATTTCATATAAACCGATTTGTAAGCCTGCATTTGCAAGACTTATATTACGTAAATCTTTTAAAAATGTTGGAGCCCAATAAATTACTCCGGAACGTATTATATAAACAAACATGTTTGCTAAACAAACATACCATATTAGCTTATTACAAAAGACCATTTTAAGTAATTGTGGAGTTAATAGCTTCTCATAATCTCCTATAGCTTCAAGCGGATATTCTTTATATTCCTCTACGGTAGGTAAACCTACTTCTTTTGGAGAATTACGAAGCCTATTATATAAAAAAAGCGATACTACACAAGCAACTACACCTGGAACAAAAAAGGCAGCTCTCCAATCAAATTTATCGATTAAATAACCGCAGCTTATCATAGCAAGAGCACCACCTATTTGATTAGAAGTTGCACCCATAGCCCATTTAGTTCCAAGTTCTTTTGAAGCGAACCAGTGAGTAAGCATCTTTGTTGCAGGAGGCCAGCCCATAGATTGAAACCAGTTACTGGCTATCCATAAAATTCCTATAAGCCATAAAGAATCTGAAAAACCTATTAGCATAGTAATGATCCCAACAAATAAAAGACCCAAAACCATAAATATCCGAGCATTAACTTTATCGCTAATAAACCCGTTACACGCTTTACTAGCTCCATACATAATAGATGAAGCAGTTAATATCCAGCCAATTTGTGTTTTAGTAACCCCAAAATATTCTCTTATAGCAGGAGTTGCTATATTAAAATTCTGACGACAAAAATAAAAAGTTGCGTAACCTATAATAATAGAATACAAAACCCTTACTCGCCAACTATTGTATTTTTTTACATATGGCGATCTTGGAGTTTTAATTTTGGATCTTGTATTTGTCATATTATAAACTCTCCGACTATAAAAAAGCAAGTTTAAGAGTCTAGCAGTAAATAAATTTTC
>NZ_LECS01000001.1:78418-183221 GCF_001602635.1 Rickettsia endosymbiont of Proechinophthirus fluctus
GAAAATTTATTTACTGCTAGACTCTTAAACTTGCTTTTTTTTACAATATTAATAATATTAAATTTTAACAAATTCTATTTTTCGGTTTTATTTAACAAAACTTTATACTCTTTATTTAAACCTTTAACAGCATATATCCATAATATTACTATTACAAAGAATATAGAAGCAAAATAAGGAGTTGCCTCTACAAAACCAAACGCAGGAAATAAAATAAAGAATGTAGATTGAATAATAGCACCACCTGATTTACCAAATCTTCCTCCGATAACTTCAACAGCAGCTTGCCCTTTTACTCGTAAATCCTTATCAAGCGGAATATACGCCATGTTTTTAGTGGCATCAAATAAAGAATATTTTACACCTTTACTTAAAACATTTTGAATCATACCGATCATAACAGCAAGTACTAAAGGACCTGAAGCAAGAATACCTGTTAAATGCATAGCAATAACACTATCAAAAAAGATAAATGCAAAAAACGCTGCACCGGTAATTAACATCATTAATGGCGTTATCATAGCTGCAGTTAGCCATGATACTTTTCTTAAAATATTACTACCTATAAGCATGAAAGCAATTGCAACCCAACCCTGATAAAATTGGAACTTCCCCATATATATAGTGTAAGCCTCTTTCGTCGGATATAATTCTTTTACTTTGGATTTCCAAACACCTTCAACTAAATTTACTGAAACACCGTAAGCAATAAGTAACAATGCAATATAACCTACATACTTAGAAGTAAAGATCATTTTAAAACTGTCTATTAATGACATTTTAGCTTTAGCTTTCTTTTCTTTTACTAATGCCGGATCATAAAGTCTAGGATCGGTTAGAACGTTTTTATTTATCCATCTATATGTTAATATTACCAAAAAGCTACTTGTTATCATTATAACAAACAAAGGTACAAATTTTAGATGTTCTGCAACTATTTGAGTTTTTTCATGCAAGCAATATCCAATAATTATGGATGTTACAGGCAATGCTAAATTAGCAAGTAAACCAAACATTGAGTAAAAACGTTTAGCTTCATCGGTTTTAGTAATTTGGTTAGCAAATTGCCAAAATAATAAACTAAGCATCATTGTTCCCCAAAGCTCTGCCATAGTATAAAAAGATGCAAAACTCCATTTCCCAACTATTCTTATAAACCATTTGAAATTAGGATAAACTACACTCCAAGATTCTATGGTTTCAGGATCAGGATGAACTAAATCAGGGTAAGGGTAAAGAACAAACGCAAATAATACAAAATACCCTAAGAAAAATGAAGTAATAACATAAAACACGTTTTCTTGCTTTAAAATATCGCAGAGCTTAACATAAATTACCATAGCGATTACGGCAGAAGGTAGTACTATATATGTTTTTAAGAAACTTATTGCTTCTGCTCCTATATCCGTTACTACAAACCCATCTTTAATTGAACGAAGCGTTGAGTAGTTTAATAAAATACAGAACATCATAAACGCCATAGGAAGAAACTTCTTATTTTCATATCTTTCTATAGGCCAAATTACCTTGCTTAGTTCTGAGAGATAATTGTCATTTTTGGGAGTATTCATAAATTAAATTTTCTACTTATTTTGAAGATGAATATTATACTAGAATATGTTAGAAAAGTCAAACCCATTGATTTTTCTCAAAAGAAATATGACAATTTATTTACTTGATTTTAGTTTCTATCTATAATTTTTTATTTATAAATTATTATAATAAAATATATGTCCAAATTAAAAACAGCATTATTAACTGCTATAATTTTTATAACAGGTTGTAAAAGTAATATGAAAAATGAAAACAAGATTTCATTACCGCAATATGTAACTTAAACCTTAAATAGTTCAGAGGATAAAACTATTAGAATAAAGGCAAAAACTTTAAACTTTCCGTTATCTTCAGAAGATTTACGTGATATATCTATTTTAGAAAAGAAATATGATCAAGAAGAAAATTGTGCAGGACTTGCTATACCGCAAATAGGCATATCAAAATGTATAATAATATTTGCAGTACATGAAGATGCAGAGTGAAAAAAATGGCATCCTGACCTTAAGGATACAATGCCTAAAACTATTTGGATTAACCTCATATAAACCGATAGGTATTGATAAACATGAAGATTACGAGGGATGCTTTTCTGTTGAAAATGCTACAGGACCGGTAGCAAGATTCAAGAAAATTCATTATCACGCATATGATATAAATGGCAATCAAATTCAAGGTATCGCAGAAGGATTTTTAGCAAGAGTTATCCAACATGAAATCGATCATCTAAACGGAAAAGTATTTTTAGATTAATGTAGCTCCAAAAAAAATAATGACTAAAGAAGAATATTTAGAAATGCGTAAAAAAGCAATGGAGCAGGAAAATATAAAATCTTAGAGTTCTCTAAATCTCAAATATCATTCTAGCTAAAATTTGAGTATGTCATTGCCGCAAAAATTTACTTTATATTATTTGGTATAATACTATTGAATCGGATACGGGACGCACGCGATATTCGCCTAAAGCTTCATCTTCATCACCTATTACATTATTTATAATTTTTCCGCCCATGAATAATGTAGAAGAACCGCCACCGTCTAAATTGATTGCCGATTCATATCCAAGTTAACATATAATATGCAAGTTCTGTTTTAGTTAATCCTATCACAGTATAATTAACAAGGTATTTTTCTAAAATTTTTAAAGCTTCAGGGATTATTAATTTATCAACATTTATTTCTTTCTCTTTCCGTAATATTGATCTTACTTGCATAAGCTTAAGGTCTTTTACATGTTGCTTATAAATATGTTCGACTACAACTATAACTATAGTGCCGTCATTACACACTCCTAAGGCAGTACGAGCATGAACCGGATCATCTTGCTTTGGATTATCTATAACATTTTTACCGTTTTGAACCAATAAGGGAATACCGGTTACTATTGAAGCAGTGTTACTTAAATTTATAAGCTTACCGTCTTTATCGATAAATTCCAAAATTAACTTTACAGAATCATTTATATTTACTACCAGCAAACTTGTTGCTTGTGGACAGGACAATATAAAGCCTTTCTGTGGGATTTGATTATCACCATGCTTACTTATTGCCGTAACAAATAAAATTAGACCTATATAGAAAGTAATATCTTTTAGGTTTGAAAAATAATGAACTTGATTTGGAATAACAGATTTATCGCCTATTGCTACTAAAATTTTTGCACTAGCCTTGGTAATTTGAATATTGCCCTGATCTATAATTAACAAACTTTGTAGTTGTTTTCTAAGGCTAAATAGCTTGCTGTCTATCATTAAAGTAAGGCTTGGTCTGCCATCATCACTACCAGCGATTTCAAAGAATCTGACATTAATAGCAGCAACTGCATTAGTGCGGTGTGCCATAACGTTTACTGTTTCTCTGCCTTATCACCTGATTATGAGCTTTAACTAGTTTTAACCCACAATTCTTAGGATCAATAGTCTAAGACATGAATCACATGCTTATCTTTTTCATAATGATTATATGTCAAGCCTTTATATTCCTTTACGTATATTTTAAAACTGTTGTTTTACTTTTTTTAACAATAAAATTTAACCATAATGCCTCTTTACTTGGAGAGAATCTCTTACTCTTCTCCGTCCATATTTTAACTATTTCAAAAAGCCTGTTAAAATAAGGTTTTATTGTATCTTCATGCATATTGTAAAAATCGCGATCATCACGTTGTATAATATCTGAACCGTATCCGTAAGAAACATAAAAAATGCCTTCCGGCTTTAATGCAGCATGAATTTTTTATACACATTGATTGTTTCATTATAAGGTACATAAAGGAGAGTTGCTTGAGCCCAAACACCATCAAACGACTCCTTAAAATCAATATCTTGAAAAGTGGAGTGCAGTACATCTATTCCGGTTGCTTTTGTAGCTCATTTAACCATTTCGGTTGAACCGTCAAAAGTAGTAACTTGATATCTTTGACTTAAAAAATATTTTGTATCACGACCAACTCCGCAACCTGCATCTAAAATATGAGCCTGTTCAGGTAAATAGCTAGTAAATGCTTTATAGTTATCAGACAAATCTGCATTGATTGTTCTGCTATAAAACTCTTGAGCGTTATTATTATAATATTGTATATTTTTCCCAACTATTAGTATATTTATACTCCCCAAACAATAACATACAAATAGAAAATACATATAATTTCTATTATATATTAGACTTCTTTTCGAACTCGCTTATAGGGAGTCATTTGGAGGAAACACGGAACGCAGCACCGCAGCGTATAAAAAAGTACGTGAGGATGCGAGTACCGGATTGACGTACAAATTACCCCTAGAAGTAGAGTTCCAAAAGAAGTCTATTGACTATTAGACTTAAAAATGGTCTACTTATCAAGAATAAGGCTTAAGGTTTATATGATAAAAAAAATAATATTTGGAATAGCTATTTTACTTAGTACAAGCTGCTTTGCCAATAGTACAACTTCTGACGGCTCAAAAAAAGACGCAGCAAAAACTAACGATGTTACAACACAAAAAATTATAGATGATTTTTCTGCTTACGCCGGTACTATAAAACCGGAAGTACGGGAGGAAATACAAAAATATAGAGTAGCAATAGTCAAGATTAATAAGAAGAAACGTGAACTATATAACAGGCTTTCCAAAGAGGCCCAAAATTTTTTAGCAGAACAACAAAAATATAAACAAAAACTATCTATCTCTAAGCTACCGGTAGAAAACGACCAAAAGAATAATACTGTTGATTCTAATTGTAATAAGAGCAAAGATACAAAATAAATTACTTTTCTTAGCCGTTATTGTGCGGGTCAAAAATCGTCATTGCGAGCAGCCATAGGCTGTGGCGGCAATCTCATGAAATAATAACAAACTCCTGAGATTGCTTAGTCAATTGCTACGCAATGTCCTCGCAATGACGGATAAACCTATCCATACAACAACTCCGTTTTTTAGCTAGGTATTTCATAAACCTGCTCTACTACACCATCAAGACCCATTAAAAAAGTATAAACTTTTAATTGGGGGAATTTTGCTTTTATTATATCACGGGCCTTGTTTAAAATTGCTGCATGTGCTGCCGTTTCTTTTTCCTTGGTATTTAGCTGTTCCTGACCTATAAGTATATTATAAGCTCCACATTCTCTATGATCAAGAAAAACAATTTGTTTTATGTTATGTAATTCTTGCAAAATCTCAATAGTATCTTCTATTGTTTTTCCCCAATAAGTATATTTGTCGTTAATAAGAGCAAGCGATGCACCGGGCAGTGATACTTTATCAAAATTATCTTCTAATCCTAATTGCTTCATTAATTTATCTGTTTCGTCTATTAATCTAAAATCTACACAACTAATTAAAAGAGTAGAAGCTTCATTTAATGTTTTTAAATGTTCATTACTTACTTCTACCTTTACAACTTTCTTATTGGCAATAATATCATTGTTAGCAGCGTAAAGATTTAAACTAGACACCATAATAAACCCTAAAATTATATATTTTACATGTATCATAAAATTTTCCTATTTAAAAATATTTCTTACAGGCTTTAAAATAAGAATAACCTGTAATGATTGTTAAAAAAGCGGCAATCCATAAAATTATTTCCCCTACTATATCTAAATAAATAATTCCTGAACCTTTCGAGCCTATTATCAATATCGATAAAGCAAACATTTGTAAAAACGTTTTTACCTTAGCAAGTCTCGATACAGGCACACTAACCTTTACTAGAGCTAAAAATTCCCGAAGACCGCTAACTAAAAATTCTCGTGCTAAAATTAATAAGCAAGGTATCTCATCTACATTATCTTTTTTTAGTAGCATGATAATAACGCAACCTACAAGTAGCTTATCTGCTATAGGGTCAAACATCTTGCCGAAACTTGTAACTAAATTATATTTTCTTGCAATATAACCGTCAAAAAAATCCGTAATACTAGCTAAAACAAATAATAATGCCCCAAGTGTACGTGCAAGTGAGTTATTTATATAAAATACCAGTATAATAACTGGAATTACCATTATTCGAGCAATAGTTAGATAATTAGGTAAATTTTTATCTATTCTCATTAATTAATTAAATTTATTAATATAATATTGTTGAATGATGGATAGAATATTATTCCAAGACCAATATATTAAAAGTCCAACAGGAAAACTACTAAACATAAATAAAAAAATTAGCGGCATAAATTTCATTACTTGAGCTTGCATCGGATCCGCAGGTTCAGGACTCATTTTTTGCTGTAAGAACATAGTAATAGTCATTAAAATAGGCCATGCTCCAATCATTAAAAATGACGGCGGCGCGAACGGTAATAAGCCGAATAAATTAAAAATAGTAGTAGGGTCAGGTGCAGATAAGTCTTTAATCCAACCGTAAAACGGTGCTTGCCGCATTTCAATAGTTACATACAATACTTTATAAATGGAGAAAAATACCGGAATTTGAACAAGTATAGGTAAACAACCAGCTACCGGATTTACTTTTTCTTTTTTATATAAAGCCATAATTTCTTGATTTAAACGTGCTTTATCATCACTGTATAAATTTTTTATCCTATCGATTTCCGGCTGTAAATTTTTCATTTTTTTCATCGAACGATAAGACTTATTGGCTAAAGTAAACATTAATAGCTTAATTATAACCGTAACAATTAATATACTAACACCGAAATTACCGACATAGCCATAGAAAAAATTCATGGTGTAGAAAACCGGTTTGGTAATTATATAGAACCAACCGAAATCAATAGCTCTATCAAATAATTTAATATTATATTGCTTTTCATATTTATCAAGCAAGTCTACTTTTTTTGCTCCAGCAAAAATTCTGCTTTTAATTGCAAAATTTTCGCCGGGCTTTATTATTTGTACCGGTGAAATAAAATCTACCTGATATCTTTCAGTCCCTTGCTTAAGAGCGTAATTAAAATTCGAGCTGTAATTACTTGATTTATCCGGAATCAAGGAAGATAACCAATATTTATCGGTAATTCCTATCCAGTCAACCTTACTTGCTGCAAATTTTTCACTTTTCTTATCTTTAATATCATCATAAGAATATTCTTTAAGGTTCTCGTCTATACACCCGATAGGTCCTTGATGTAATATATTCACCGCTTTCTCTACAGCAATATATTTACGATTTATTAAACCGTAAGATTGCACAGGAAGTTCTTTATCACTATTATTAACGATGGTTTGCTCTATAGTAAATAAATAGTTTTCATCGACAGTAATAGTAACTAAAAATTTAACTCTGTCTTCATTAACCCAAAATAAATGCACAGGTTTTTCAGGGCTTAATATTTCACTATCACTATTCCATATAGTATCGTTGTTAGGGAGTTTTACACTAGATAAATTACTAACTAAACCAACTTCAGCAAAATATGCATTTTCTGTATTAGCCGGTGAAAATAATCTCACTTCAGGACTATTTTTAGATAAATCTTGTTTATACTTCTTTAATATTAAATCATCAAATCTAAGTCCTTTTAATGAAATAGAACCGGTAAGTGATTCAGATTCTATTTTAATACGCTGTACTTGACTTTCTTCTTGCACAACAATACCAGTTGCAGGTTCGACTAAAGCTTTTAACTGTTGTTTCTTTAAATTTTCTGCTTTCTGCACTGCTATTTGCTGTTGCTGTTTTTGTTGTTCAGGTTTTACAACAAAATACTGCCAACCGAAAATTATACTTAAAGACAGTATAATAGCGGCTATTAAATTAATTATATTATTATTCATTCCTAGGTCTTAAATTTTAATATTTTTAAAGCTTTAAGTTTTAAAGCATTTAGAGCAAATAATCAAGTAGTATAATATACTTCTTTGCTTTCAAAAGTAGTGAATATCCAAGCTGAAAGACAACTTCCATCTTGGATACAAATTTAATTTATTTTTTTCTTTTTACTACTTTTCATTTTACTTCGGATATATTATACCACTCCTACATTCTGAAATATTTTTAATTTAAATTCAGGAAGTATAGAAATGAAATGTTCAGAAATATTGTCCTGTATATTTTCATAACCTACTAAATTTACTTCTTTAACAAAGATATATATTTCTATAGGCAACCCATTAATCGTAGGTTCAAGCTGTCTTACTAGAAAAGTAAACCCTTCGGTATAAACTGCTGGATTATTTTTTAGATATTCCTGAATATATAATTTGAATAGTTTAATGTTGGTTAAATCTTTCTCTTCTTTATCAAGAGTGATTTTATCTATTACATTCTTTGATATATAAGGAGATTTTTTTAGTGCTTTTAAAATAGTAGCATCACAGAAGTTAATAGTTGCCATATTAATATTAAATACTCTCTTTACCCTTCTTGCTCCTGATTCACTAATTCCTCTATAATTAGTTACGTTAGAATTTAAAATGCTGTAAGTAGGAACTGTGGAAATAGATTGGTCAAAATTCCTAATTGTTACTACGGAAATAGTAATTTTTTCAACTGTTCCTTCAATTGCGCCTATACGTACCCAGTCTCCAATATTAATAATTTCTTGAGTAGTTAGTTGCAAGCTTGCAAGTAATCCTAAAACGGTATCTTTGAAAACAAATGTTAAAAGAGCTGCGGCTGCACCTAAGCTTGTTAAGAATGTACTAAGCGAAATATTTAATACATATGAAATAGTTACCATTGCTGCAATAACTATGACAATAATTTTTAATATTTGAAAATATAAGCTAAGCGGTGCATTTTTTGTAACGGCTTTGATTCTATTCTGATACAGATCTGCAAAAGCATCTATAAGCGTTAATAATAACATCGTCACAGATATACCAGTATATAAGATTACTATAGTATCTTTGATTCCCAGTAATACATGTGCTTTAAAAGAAATAGGATTAAAAATCTTTCCCCAACATACAAAGTAAAATGCTAATAAAGTATGTAATAAATAACGAAATATAGGATATTTTTTTATCCTTTCATAATCATCATAATGATGTCTAGTTAAATAATTTTTTACCGGAATAAAAATTAATCTTTTAATTAGAAATATCACCGGTATAAGAGATACTAACATAACAAACAATAATACTAACTCAGTACTTGAGGTATGATATAGATCCATTAAATATTGCATATTTTACCTATCATTATTATTATAAATATAAATCTTTTTGATTATTACTAAGAATTTTATTTTTATCAATAATTTTAACTCAAAAGAATTTGGTATTGCTAAGCAAATATAGATACTGTCATTGCAAAGCCATGAAGCAGCTGCAGCAACCCATAAAAATAATAAAAAACTGAATTGCCTAGTCAATTACTTACGTAATTTTCCGTAACTCAGACGTTAAATGAATTAAATAACTTATTTATCTATGACATTTCCTAATATCAATCCAGTTATTTTCTCTATAGGTCCACTTGCTATCTCTTGGTATTCTCTTTCATATGTAATAGGAATTTTGCTAGGCTGGTTCTATGCAAATAAAATTATAGAAAAATTTAAGCCTCAAATTACCAAAAAAAATCTAGAAGATTTCATTACTTATGCCGTTATAGGCATAATAGTCGGAGGCAGACTAGGGTTTGTTTTATTATATAACCCTTCTAGATATTTTTCAAATCCAATAGATATCTTAAAAACTTATGAAGGCGGGATGTCTTTCCATGGCGGAGCTTTAGGGGGGATTATTGCTGCTTATTTGTTTTGCCGAAAATATAAAATTAATTTTTTAAGTCTCACGGATATAATAGCCCCTGTAGTACCTATCGGATTATTTTTAGGTAGGATCGCTAATTTTATTAACGGCGAACTATACGGACGTATTACAAATGCTTCTTTTGGTATGATTTTTCCGAATAGCGATTTGATGCCAAGACATCCTAGTCAATTATATGAAGCTTTTTTTGAAGGTTTAGTATTATTTAGTATCTTAGCATATGCAACATTTAAGCACAAAACTCTTAAAAAGTGCGGTTTAAACTCAGGAATATTTTTCACATTTTACGGTCTTTTCCGAATCACTATTGAAATATTTAGAGAACCCGACATACAAATCGGGTTTATTTTAGATAGCTTAACTATGGGACAAATTTTATCTGTACCTATGTTACTTTTAGGAAGTTATTTAATATGTCAATCGAATCCAAAATAAGACAATTAATTGATCAAAACGGTTATATTACTTGCGATGTCCTCATGCAGGAGGTATTAAACTCAAATCCTACTTCCTATTATAAGCAAGTAAAATCATTAGCTAATGAAGGTGACTTTGTTACGGCTCCTGAAATTTCACAGCTATTCGGTGAAATTATCGGCTTATGGTGTATCAGAGAGTGGCAAAGAATTGGCTGCCCAAAAAGTCTTAGTTTAGTAGAGCTTGGTCCTGGTCGAGGTCTACTAATGCGTGATTTACTACGTACTGCAAAATTAGTACCGGAATTTTATAAAGCCTTATCAATTGAACTAATAGAAATTAATAAAAATTTCATTGCTTATCAAAAGGCTAATTTACAAGATATTAATTTACCGATTAGTCATCAATCATTTGTAGAAGATATACCAAAGAAACCTACTATAATAATAGCTAACGAATTCTTTGATGCTATACCGATAAAGCAATATATTAAAGTCAAGGAATTATGGTATGAAAGAATATTTGTAGTGCAGCCGGTAGACAAAAGAATTAAATACGATAAAATAAGCGTTAATAAGCAATTACAAGAATATCTGCTGTGTACTCATATTGAAGCAAAAGACGGGGCAGTACTTGAAGAATCTTATAAATCGATAGAAATTATAAAATTTATAGCGCAGCATCTAAAAAGACTAAGCGGCAGTGGCTTAATAATAGATTACGGCTATGATATAGCTCCGAATGGTAGAACTAGATATCAATATAATCAAACATTACAAGCGGTTAAAAACCATAAATATTGCCCCATCCTTGAAAATCTTGGAGAAGCTGATTTATCGGCACATGTGGATTTTTATGCATTAAAGACGGTAGCTAAAAACAGCAAAATAAACGTAATAGATACAATATCACAACGAGATTTTTTAATAGAAAATGGAATCTTATTACGTAAACAAACATTGCAAGACAAGCTTAATGATAGACATCTTGCCAAATTCGCTTATAGAGAGGAATTTAAAGAAGACACGAAACGCAGCACCGCAGAGTACACTTTAGTACGTGAGGATGCGAGTATCGGATCGACGTATAAATTACCTCTAGAAGTAGAGTTTGGAAAGATGTCTGAGCAGGCACAAATAATAGAAAGACAGATAAAAAGACTAATATCACCGAAACAAATGGGAGAATTATTTAAAGTATTACAAATTATGAATTAATTTAGGTTTTGTGGACATTTCTAATGTTTATTGCTGCAAATTATAAGATTTTTTTGAAATATGACTAACTATTCCGCAAAAATCTTATTAATTTTTGTTACAAAATACATCAAAATAGCAAATCAACTAGAAATGTCCACAAAAAAATCTAGGTTCTGAGTCTTGATTATAAATGGACAACTTTAAGTCCCCTTCTTCACATTTCAGCATGGCTTCAAATTCTTTTTTATACGCTCTTCGGTTTTTCCTGTAAGATGTAAGACACATAAGCAGTATCATTGGATATACAGAACCGCTATAAACCCCAAAACTTTGAAATTCACAATCAGCATCTCGGTACTTAATCCATAAATTTGGGAATTTTTTAAGTAAATTAACTTGTTCTCGTTTGTCTGAAATATTGTTTTAATATTTCTTGGTATATTTGATTTAGTTTCTTATATTCTGCAGCGACACAATAATTCATGTCACCTTGTGTCATGGTATTATTACAATCAACAGAAAATAATTGCTTTTTTCATTATTTTATCATTTTTAAAAATAATTAATTAAGAATCACACACCGTGACGTTCTGCAATTAAACTTTTTATTTTACCGATAGCTTTAGCAGGATTTAAGCCTTTCGGGCAGGTCTTAGTACAGTTCATAATCGTATGACAACGGTAAAGCTTAAATGGGTCTTCTAAAGCTTCAAGACGTTCACCGGTATTATCATCCCTTGAATCGGCAATCCATCTATATGCTTGTAGTAAAATCGCAGGACCCAAATATTTATCACCGTTCCACCAATAGCTAGGACAAGAAGTAGAACAGCAAGCACATAATATACACTCATATACACCGTCAAGCTTTTCTCGGTCTTTAATCGACTGTAACCTTTCAGAGTTTGAAGGGGTAGGGCTATCGGTTTTGAGCCAAGGTTCTATAGATTCGTATTGTGCATAAAAATGCGACATATCAGATACTAAATCTTTCACTACTTTCATATGAGGAAGCGGATAGATTTTGATATCGCCTGATATATCTTCTATTGGTTTTATGCATGCTAAAGTATTTGTACCGTCAATATTCATTGCACAACTACCACAAATTCCTTCCCGACAAGAACGCCTAAAAGTTAAAGTAGAATCGATTTCGTTTTTGATTTTAATTAAAGCATCTAAAACCATTGGTCCGGTTTTGCTTAAATCTATCTCAAAACTATCGATAGTAGGATTCTTATCAAGATCAGGATCATACCTATAAATTTTTATCTTTCTAGGTTTAAGCATTTCCTCTTGTTCTTTATGCTCTCTACCTTTTTTTACTACTGAATTTGGCGGTAACCTTAACTCTGGCATTTTAAGTACTCTCTTAAAATTTGTTTTTAGAACTATACAAAATAATTAGCTAATTCACAATCTTTCATACCTGTTACGTGGATGACATTAATGTCTCTAGGTTGCCATGCTACTTACAGTTACTCACAAGGTATTGCCAGCGTGGATACCGATGTCATTCCCGCAGAAGCGGGAATGACATCAAGAGCATTTACTGGTCCACGCAACAATGCCTACTCACAATGACGCTATTTATAGTTAGCAATCCATATACGAAGATCAACTTCAAAAAGAGCCAGGAGTTCACAAGACGAGGAACGCAGCGTATACTTAATACATGAGTACCGCAGTACTTGTAGAACGACTTCGCCAATTTTGAAGTTGATCAAGTATATTCTATTATCCATTAAACTGCTCTTTTATTGAGTCATATATATTTTATAATCTCATCTAATTTTTTAGTTTCAATTACGCTGCCATTATTAATATTCAGAATATTTTTAACATTCTCAAGCAATAATATATAGGGATTGTGATATTGTACTATTCTGATTATTTCATACAAAAGTCTACATCTCCTATACCAAGCCTCTTACCTGAAATACTAAAAGATTGGCAAGGAAAACCGACACATAAAATATCATATTTAGGGATTTTGGTCTGATATTTCCATAATATCACCATATGGCTTATCACCGAAATTTCTTTTATATGCTTCTTGTACATCTTTGTCTATGAAAAAACACATTCAAGCCCCTTTATTTCCAAGACTTTTCTAAAACCACCGATACCACAAAATAAATCTATAAATTTATACGTAAATTATACTACTAAACTTAGGAAGCGTAATTTTCTTTTTTAGCTTTAGTTGTTTTTGTTTTCTCAGGTGATTTTTCTTTATCTATTTTTATAGTAGATGAATCATTAAAAGGAAATTTATTCTCCTCTTCTGAATCTAAAGCTCTACCACTAAGTAAATTTTTAATTTGCTGACCAGACAATGTCTCATATTCAATTAAAGCATTTGCTAAGGTATGAAGTTGATCTATATGTTTTGTTAAAATATCTTTTGCAAATTCATATCCTTGCGTAATAATTCTTTTAACTTCAGCATCAATTAACTCTGCAGTAGCTTCCGAGGTTTCATGATTAGGTTGTCTACCATACATATCATCACCACTTAAACCGTGAAATATCGGTCCTATTAAATCACTTAAACCTGCTTTTGTAACCATCGCTCTGGCAATATTAGTTGCACCTTTTATATCCGACGAAGCTCCTGAGGTAACTTTATTTCTACCGAAAATAATTTCCTCCGCTACTCTTCCTGCCATATAAACTGCTATAGATGATTCCATCTGTTCACGATTCTGAGAATATTCATCAGTTTCAGGAAGTCTTTGCACCATCCCAAGAGCATTACCACGCGGTATAATCGTAGCCTTATGAATAGGTGATGCTGCAGGACAATAAAGTCCTACTAATGCATGTCCGCCTTCATGATATGCAGTCAACCTTTTTTCTTTCTCCGACATTGCAATGGAGCGACGTGCAACTCCCATCAGCACCTTATCTTTTGCCTCTTCCATGTCTTGCATATCTACTTCTTTCTTACCAAGCCTTGCAGCAATAAGAGCAGCTTCATTAACTAAGTTAGCAAGTTCAGCACCGGAAAAGCCTGGGGTACCGCGAGCAATAATTCGTGCTAGTACCGTACTATTATATTTAATTTTCTTTAAATGTACTTTTAGAATTTGCTCACGACCGTTTATATCAGGGTTTGCAACGGCAATTTGACGATCAAACCTACCGGGACGCAGTAATGCACGATCAAGAACGTCAGGACGGTTTGTAGCTGCAATGATCACAACTCCCTCGTTTGCTTCAAATCCATCCATTTCAACTAACATTTGGTTTAAGGTTTGCTCACGTTCATCATTGCCGCCACCCATACCGATACCTCTATGGCGACCTACTGCATCAATTTCATCGATAAAGATAATACAAGGAGCATTACGTTTACCCTGTTCAAACATGTCACGCACACGGCTTGCACCGACACCTACAAACATTTCAACAAAATCAGAGCCGGATATGCTAAAAAACGGAACATTAGCCTCACCTGCAATTGCTTTAGCAAGAAGTGTCTTACCGGTTCCGGGAGGACCTATAAGTAAGCAGCCTTTCGGTATTTTACCACCAAGCTTTTGGAACTTGCTTGGATCCCTTAAAAAATCTACTATTTCAGTTAATTCTTCTTTTGCTTCATCGATACCTGCTACATCTTTAAAGGTAATTTTTGGTCCTTTATCTGATAGCAACCTAGCTTTAGATTTTCCAAACCCCATGGCTTTCCCACCTCCATGCATTTGACGCATGAAAAAAACCCAAACACCTATCAATAAAAGCATAGGAAACCAAGAAATTAAAAAGCCTAAAAAGGTATTCATTCTTGTTTCAAGAGGCACTACTTCAATATTAACGTCATTGCTAGTAAGACGATTTACTAAATCAGGATAATCAGGAGCATAAGTATTAAAAGTAGAGCCGTCATTTGAAGTGCCTTCAATTACTCTACCCTGAATTTTTACCGAATTAACAGTCTTTTCATCAACTCGTGTTAAAAAATCCGAGAAAGTTATATTATTTCTTCCACCAAGTAAACCGTCAGATTGGAACACATTAAAAAGTAATATTACACAAATAAAAAGTACTGCCCAAGCTAAAATACTTCTACCTTGATTATTCATCGATATAAAACCTAATAAAAATTTTTATTGGTATAAGAGAGGTCTGTAAATAAATTTTAACTATAAAATTTATTTACAGATAACCTCTTAAATACCGGTGTTAGCAAAAATGGGTGAAACGAGATACAAAATTTGGAGAAAAAGATACTTCAAAGTTCCACATGTCGTTATCATAATATGATATATGTGGTATTGCTATAACTTTTTCAAGTATTTTAATGATAGGTAAGGTCAATAAAACTGCATTGTGGTTTTTGCAAGATAGATTTTTTAAAGGTTCTAAATCTAATTGTTTCTTTATTATTTTATAATCTTTTAACGATAGATGAGTTACAAAACAATTTGGAGTTTCTTGATTTTTTGTGATACAAAATCTATTATCCCAAATAACGGATTTATCTAGTAATATTTTACTCTCAGGCAATTTTTTGCCGAATTCCCTGTATATAAGTAACTCGTTTTGTATGCGCTTAATTATACAGCCATGAAGTGTATTCTTAAAGTTTACGTCTTGAGTAATTAATTTCAAAATAGGTTCTACCGAATAAAAACGAGCTGCTCTAGATTGTCCACTAATTATTATCAGTAAAAAATTAATTATTTGTACTTTCACCTCATTTGAAAACTTATCAAATTTAACTAAATCAAGAAAAGCAAAGCCATATTCAAAAATCTTGACCGCTTCAGCTATCGCCGATATTAATTCAGGCTTAAACTCGTTTTCTATACGTTTGTTGGTTTTAAGTTGTTGTGAGATTATTGCGGCTTTAGACATCTTTCCACACTTCGCTTCTAGAGATAATTTAGACGCCGTTCCGGTACTCGCATCCTCACGTGGCATTGTTGCGTGGATCAATTTTACCTCTGTCATCCCGTGGCTTGACCACGGGATCCAGTTAAACATACTAAAATTATTAGTACTTTTTATTGTCTTTACCGTGGTCAAGCCACGGGATGACAGAGGTAAAATTGATCCACGCAACAATGCCTCCTCACCTACGCTTGTGTACGCTGCGGTGCTGCGTTCCGTATTTCCTTTAAATTCCTCTCTATAAACTGGTTTGGAAAAATGTCTAATATAATCTGCACCTTTAGCTAATTTTTGCCTAATAACATTTCGTCTATATTTATCAGATGAATTTGACTCATCTTCAAACCATTTTATATTATGACTGACTAAATATTCTACTAATTCACTTTTTGGAATATTATATAGCGGTCTAATTATGTGTATATTATTATACCAATTGATATTACTGCTACTAAGTCCAAATATACTGCTATTACGCTCTAATCTTAAACAAAAATTTTCTATGTAATCATCTTCATGGTGAGCAGTTAAAAGTACTAATATATCGAGTTCTAGGCATAGATTGGTCATCAAATCATAGCGTCCTTCTCTTGCTCTTTCTTGTAAATTGGAAAAATTATTTTGATGGTCAAAAGATAAACTATAATGCTTGCGATTTAGACTATTACTGATATTTTGGATATAATGGGTCTCTTGCTTCGACTGTTCCCGTAAGTTATGATCAACCGATATAACAAATAATTCTATATTATTTTTCTCTGCCCAAATATTAGCAAGATAAAGAAGTGCTACCGAATCGCTCCCACCAGATACTGCAATCGATATTTTAGATAAGCCAAAATTACTTATTAGATTATTGATATTATACTCAAATTTTTCATATAGCATGGTTGAAAAATGTTAGTATTGTTTGTAAAGTGTTTGGATATTGTGGTCAAACTGAGTAGTATGTCATCTCCGCGTAGGCGGGACGTTGTTGCATGGCTCTTATGTCATTCCTGCGAAAGCAGGAATCCAGAAAAAAGTATAAACACAGCAAATTCTTGAAATTAAAAGCTCGATTTATCTTGTTTTATGCTGGATGCCCGCCTACGCGGGAATGACATCGAGCAAGTTTCTCAATCCATACAACAATGCTCTACTTTTGCAATGGTAACAAAAAACTACACAATTAGATGATAAAAAAAATTTATGCTGACTCAGCTAAATCTTCTGAAGTTTCAGTCTTTTGTTCGCGTAAATAATCTTGTGCCTCTGATTCTGATCTTGCAACAATAACCGTAACTATAGCATTAAGCTCTGCATGGAGTCTTATTTCAACTGTATAAATTCCGGTAGATTTAATTTGTTTATCAAGAATAATATTTGAATGAAAAATATTATAAGATATATTTTCAGATAATTTATTGGCTATTTCTTTATTAGTAACCGAACCGAAAAGTTTACCGTCATTTGATGTTTGACGGATAAAAACTAATTGTTGATCTTTAATAAGAGCATTAATTTTTTCTACTTCTTCTCTTATTTGCTTATCTTTTGCTTCAAATTCGTGTTTTTGTTTAACTATTAGCTCTTTATTAGGCTCAGTAGCTCTAATAGCTAATTTTTGCGGTAAAAGATAATTACGACCAAACCCGTCTGCTACTTTGAGTATGTCGCCAATTTTACCTAATTTTCTTACGGGTTTTATTAATATAACTTCCATGTATTATGCCTTTATTTAGCTTGAAATACAAAAGGTAATAACGCTAAAATTCTTGCAATTTTAATAGCATTATTTAGCTTTCTTTGTTTCTTTGCACAAACATTTGTGATCCTGCTTGGTAACATTCTACCGCCTTCAGAGACAAATTTTATTAAAAGCTCAGGGTTTTTATAATCAATAACAGGTGCATTAGGCACAGAAAGAGGGCATCCTTTACGTCTTCTAAAAAATACTTTTTTAGCAGTTTTATCTCCTACCTTGTGAGCAGCTGTTTCACTAGCATTATTACTTTTTAACATTCTTTAACCTTAATTCTTATCAATTTAATTATTAATCGTTACGTCAATTACCGGAGCATTCTCTGTACTTTGATTTTTTAATATCGGTGAAGGTTCACTATTAATTGAATCTGCTTGAATTGTAAGAAATCTAATGATATTTTCATTAAGCTTCATTTTTCTTTCTAGCTCTTCTTTTACATTACCAGTAATATCTAGACCTAAAAAATAATAATGTCCTTTTTTGTTATTACCGATTTTGTAAGCTAAAGTTCTTAACCCCCAATATTCTTTTTTTATGATAGTGCCATTATTATCTTTAATAATTTTAGCAAAATCATCAACGATTTTATCTATATCGTTTAATGATACGTCTTGACGTATAATAAAAACTGACTCATAAAAACTCATGATATATAAGAATCTCCAACAAACAAACTTTAAAATAAAGCTACTTATAGCAACTAAAACTATTAAATTCAAGTATTATCTTTAAAAAATTATTATTTCTTTGTTTCTTTTTATAAAAAGTTTGCTATAAACCCTAATAAATTAGAAAATTATTACAAAAAATTTTTAATTATTTACTAAATATTAATGAAGATTAATTCAGTGTTTGATGAGCTATTACCTGAAGTTTTAATTATAGAAGAAAAAAATAAAAAAGTGTTAATATTTCTTTAAGTAATGATATAAGAGAGCAGGATTTAATATAATGAGGGCTTCAACTCTAGAAAAAGCATTAACTTATTTTTTTAGTCAGCTGCTTGTTATCATGATTATTAGTGCAGAATTACAAGAAAATCCTTTAATAACAATAAATAACTAACAGAACATAGACGATAACGTGCTATTTTTTTATAAGCCCTTCTTATCTGAGCAAATAGTAGGTACTTTAAAGAGCTTATTGAGATGTTTTAAGTCAGTTGTACAAGATAATATTATTAAATTTAAGAATCTAAATATTGATTTAAATACTGAAAAAGTATACAAAGACGGACTGAATATTCCTCTAGGTCCTACTGAGTTTAAAATTTTACAACTTTTTTTCAGGTTCCAAATGAAGTATTTTTGCGTCAAGAAATAATAAAATATTTATGGGAAAGTGAAGAGACCTTTAATGAACGTCTCTATAGATGTTCATATAAATAGGATTAGAGAGGTCTTAGGGAAAGACAATTTAATTATTACAACCATTCGTTTATTGGTTATTATCTAAATAAGGATAACTAGAATTTTATTGTCAAAATTTTCTTTGTATTTATACATTAAGTATGTTAATATCTATTAATATTTGTATAATATAATTAAGATTTTATTCGTTGCCGATTTATATATCTTATAACTAAAAACTGTAAATTGTATGTTAAGTAAACTAAATAAGCCCGCTTTATTTGCTTTAATATTTTATCCTATTTTTATTATATCTCTTGTAGTTAAATATTCGTTTGATTATGGAATAGGGCTAACTGAAGTTATTTTTATAATTGCTAGTTATTATATTAATAATATTACCGTTGGGATCGGTTTGCATAGGTTATGGTCTCATAATGCCTATAAAATAAATAAATATGCTGAGTTTGTCTTAATTATGCTATCTGCAGGAACATTACAAGGACCAGCTTTATCTTGGGCATCGAATCATTATAAACATCATAGATATACGGATCAAGATCAAGATCCGCATACTCCTTTAAAATTTGATAATAAATTTTTAGGCTTTATGTGGTCTCATATAGGATGGATGCTAGTCGGAAGCGGTAGCTATAAGTCTATTGATCGCATTACTTGGGCTAAGCACGGGAAAAACAATTTATTAAAATGGCAGCTAAAATATTATTGGCAAATAGCAGCTTTTATGAATATTGTCGTGCCTTTATTTATCGGTTACTTAGTCGGTGGTACTATGCAATCGGCATATGCAGGATTTTTATTTATGGGGCTCGGTAGATTCCTACAGCAGCAAGCAACCTTCTGCGTTAATTCTTTATGCCACTTTGCCGGTAGTAAAAAATATTACAAAGGCACTGCCGGAGATATTTGGTGGATGGCATTATTCTTACTCGGTGAAAATTGGCATAATTACCATCATGCTTTTCCTTCAGATTATCGTAACGGTGCAAAATGGTATCATTTGGACGTTCACAAATGGATAATATTTTTAATGAGTAAAATCGGTTTAGCTTCAGGACTTGAACGTACTACAAAAGTACGTATACAGGCAAAAATGCAAGAAACTTTAAGCTATCTTAGTGAAAAACAAAAGCAAAAATTGACTTTAATGCAAACTAAAATAGATCATTTATTAGAAAATCTATGCTTAAAAATTAAAGAACTTGAAGAATCATCTATTACTATCAAAGAACAATTTAAAAAATCTTTTGTAGAAATACAAGAATCACTTAAAAATTTAGCGGAGCAAGTAAGTACTGCAACACAAATAACAGAAAAATCTTCGGAAAAACTATTAAAAATAGTGAATAAAAAAATTATTGATGCCGAACAATCTATTTATAAGCTGTATAATCAATTAAATACCTTAAAGGTATCTAATTAGGCATTATTAAAATAAAGATAGATATCGTGATTGCAAGCGGGTGTGGTGTTTTCACATGGGTCCTGTTATGTTCATGCCCACCTACACGGGAATGACATCGGTATCCACGTGGACAACACCTTCTCATAATGACGCAAACTATCATTTTTTACTTAACAACGCCTCTAATTAGTTTCAATTTGAATGATAAAAATTTTAGGTATAGAATCAAGCTGTGATGATACAGCTGTTTCTATAATCACCGAAAATCGAGAAATCTTATCTAATATAATCATTTCACAAAATACAGAACATACAATTTTTGGAGGGGTAGTACCTGAAATTGCTGCACGTTCTCACTTATCGCATCTAGATAAAGCATTAAAAAATGTTTTAAAAGAAAGCAACACTAAATTAACGGACATTAGTACAATTGCTGCAACTTCCGGTCCAGGTTTAATCGGCGGTGTTATAGTTGGCTCAATGTTTGCAAGATCACTAAGCAGTGCTTTAAAAAAACCCTTTATTGCAATTAATCATTTAGAAGGTCATGCTTTAACCGCAAGACTAACCGATAATATTCCTTATCCTTATTTACTCTTGTTAGCTTCAGGCGGACATTGCCAATTTGTAGCAGTTTTAGGTCTCGGAAAATATAAAATACTAGGATCTACTATAGATGATGCCGTAGGCGAAGCCTTTGACAAGGTAGCCAAAATGCTAAACTTAGCTTTTCCCGGAGGACCTGAAATTGAGAAAAGAGCAAAACTTGGCGATCCTCATAAATATAAATTTCCAAAACCTATAATTAACAGCGGTAATTGCAATATGTCCTTTTCAGGACTTAAAACTGCCGTGCGTACTTTAATAATGAATTTAAAGGAAATTAATGACACTGTAATCAATGATATAGCGGCAAGTTTTCAATTTACTATAGGAGAAATTCTAAGTAGTAAGGTACAAGATGCTATTAGAGCATATGAACAAATAACAAATAATTTTGATAAGAAGAATATAGTTATTGCCGGCGGTGTCGCTGCTAATAAATATTTACAAAAAATATTAAGTAGTTGTGCTAAAACATATGGTTATCGGCTTATTTATCCACCTATCCACTTATGCACCGATAATGCTGCAATGATTGCATATGCAGGACTTGAGCGTTACAATAATAAGTTATTTACTCCTTTGAATTTCTGTCCAAAAGCTAGGTGGAGTTTAGAGGATATTAGTAATTAAAATTTATTTACTGATATCCTCTAAGAAGAAATATAATTTTTTAATATTGACACTTCTTAATTTAGTAGTATAATATGCAATTACCATGAAACATGGCAATTACGTATATAAAAAAGAGGTAAGTTTATGAGCAATAGCAATTATGAAAACATATACAAAGCATTTAATTGTCTTTCAGAAGCAACCAATTCTGCCTATTCAGCCGTAAATACTTTTTTAGAGCTACCTAATGTATTTAACAAATATCCTACTGTTATTTCTGTAATTTTTTCTAAAACAGCAACATTAGACTCTAATATAACCAATATAATTAAAAACGGTGTTATTATATATGAGATATCAACAGCCTTAATAGAGGCCGTAAATACTTTTTATAAAGATAAAAAACTAGTCGATACAATATTAAAAGACGGACAACATGCTATTGATAAGCTTATTGAAACAACAACCTATTTATCGCCAATAGTTACAGGTATTACAAATACTTACTTAGTTGATCCGTATAAAGAAGAAAAAGCACTATTATTTGACTTACAAATTCCTAACTCTACTAGTAGTGATTATTATCAATTATCAGGTACTGAAAGTATAACATCATCTGAAATTGAATATTATTAATACTAATTTATAGAATTTTTATATTACTTTTTCTAGATGACCATGCTCCTTTTAGTTATGGTCTTGTTGCATTGCTTGTTTTGTGTCATTCCTGCTTCCGCACGAATGACATCAAACACGTTTTTTGAGCTATGCAACAAGTCTTTTAATAGCTCGCAATGACAAAATCAATAATTATTAAACAGTGCCTTTAACAAGAATAGTGGATTATGCGATAATTCGTTATTCGGAAAAAATTAATCAACTTATTGTTACCTTCAATTCTTTATCCTTTGCATTTATTTTAACCGTTTTACCGCTACTTATTTCGCCTGCTAAAATCATTTTGGCTAAATTATTTTGTATTTCCCGCTGGATAAGACGTTTTAAGGGTCTTGCTCCAAAGCTTGGATCATAACCTTTTTCGGCTAAATAATTTAATGCAGATTCATCAAATTCAAGAATAATATTTTGTGCTAGTAAAATTTTCTTTAAACTTTCAAGCTGTATCTTAACTATATCATGAATATTATTACGATTTAGGCGATGGAATAATATAATCTCGTCTAATCTGTTTAAAAACTCAGGTTTAAATACTGCTTTTACATATTCCATAACCTCATCCTTTACTTTATATGTATTTTCGTCCTCTTTCTGATTAACGAGTATCTCAGCACCTAAATTAGACGTTAAAACTATTATAGTATTCTTAAAATCAACCGTTATACCTTGACTATCTGTTAATCTTCCCTCATCAAGTATTTGCAGCATAATATTAAATATGTCGGGATGGGCTTTTTCAACCTCATCAAATAATATTACCTGATAAGGACGACGTCTTACTGCCTCCGTCAACACTCCGCCTTGATCATATCCGATATAGCCGGGAGGAGCTCCTATTAAGCGAGAAATAGCGTGCTTCTCCATATATTCCGACATATCTATACGAAGTATTGCATTACGGTCATCAAAAAGAAAACCAGCTAAGGCTTTGGTAAGCTCGGTTTTACCAACCCCGGTCGGTCCTAAGAATAAGAACGAACCAAGCGGGCGGTTAATATCTTGAATCCCTGCACGTGATCTTCTTACCGCATCACTAACACCTTTAATTGCCTTATCCTGGCCTATTACCGATTCTCGTAATTTCTGCTCCATCACAAGCAGACGCTCACGTTCACTTGATAGCATCGTATCAATTGGAATACCAGTAATACGAGAGATAATACTTGCTATATCACTTTCCGATACAATTTCTTTTAACAGCTCTTTATTATCCATACTTTCGGCTTCCTGAATCTTTTTCATAATCTCAGGTATAATTCCGTATTTTAGCTCACTAGCTTTAGCGAGATTAGCATCACGTTCGGCACGTTCAAGCTCGTTTCGGCTACGGTCTAGTTCTTCTTTGAGCTTTTGTGTTTGCTGTAGTTTAGACTTTTCAGCTTGCCATTTAGCTCCCATATCATAGGATTTAGACTCTAATTTTTCTAATGCTGTAGTTAAATGCTCTATTTTCTTTTTAGAATGCTCGTCATTTTCTTTTTTAAGTGCTGCAAGCTCTATTTTTATCTGAATAATACGACGGTCCAGCTCATCAAGCTCTTCTGGTTTACTTGATAGCTCTATTTTCATACGACTACAAGCTTCATCAATCAAATCAATAGCTTTATCAGGTAAATAACGATCGGTAATATAACGGTTTGATAACGTCGCTGCTGCAACTATTGCACTATCGGAAATTCGCACTGCATGATGCAACTCATATTTTTCTTTAATTCCTCTAAGTATTGATATAGTATCCTCAACCGTCGGCTCACTCACGTAAACAGACTGAAAACGACGAGCAAGTGCCGCATCTTTCTCGATATATTTACGATATTCATCTAGAGTAGTAGCACCGATACAATGCAGCTCACCACGAGCAAGCATCGGCTTTAGTAAATTCGAGGCATCCATAGCACCGTCGGTTTTTCCCGTACCGACTAATAGATGCAATTCATCGATAAATAAAATAATTTCACCGCTTGATTCTTTGATTTCGCTAAGCACTGCTTTAAGACGCTCTTCAAATTCGCCTCGATATTTAGCTCCCGCTATTAAAGCTCCCATATCAAGCTCAATAATACGGCAATTAATAAGCGATTCAGGTACGTCCTTACTAAATATTCGTTGTGCAAGCCCCTCTATTATAGCAGTTTTACCGACTCCAGGTTCTCCAATCAATACAGGATTATTTTTCATACGTCGTGATAGTACCTGCACCGTTCTTCTTATTTCTTCATCACGTCCGATTATCGGATCAAGCTTACCGCTTTCGGCAAGCTCTGTTACGTCTCTGCCGTATTTCTTTAAAGCATCATAACTATTTTCTGCCGATTCGGTATCTGCTTTTTTGCCTTTACGAAACTGTAAAATAGCTGTTGCTATTTTTTTATTATTAATTCCATTATTCATTAAAATTTTACCGGCTATAGTATTATCATAAGTTAATGCTTCAAATATACGCTCTATGGTTACAAAGCTATCCCCACTGTCTTTAGCAATGCTACTAGCTTTTTCTAAAACTTTAAGAACTTCAGCAGAAGAATAAACTTGTCCCCCTCCCTCAACCTGAACTTTTGGGATTTTATTTAGTTCTAGCTGAACTTGATCTTTTAATAAGTTTATATTACCGCCGGTATTATTAATAAGGGTTTGAATTATACCTGTTTCTTCACTTAAAAGACTAGATAATAAATGCAAAGGTAATATTTGCTGATGATCATTTTTAGCAGCAAGTGATTGGCTACTAGCTATCACTGATTTAGCATGTGCAGTAAATTTATCAATATTCATATAAATAATATATTTTAATTAATAAAGTTAAATATTTTTAACTAGACTATTTTTATATAATAATTTTTAATTAAAATAACAAGAGATGCACAACTACATATAGAATTTTATAATGCTTTCATCATCAAAAAAACAATTTGATAACGATAAGGAGTTTTTATTAAATCATACAAAAGAATTTTTAACCACACCCGGAATAGGTGTTACTTGAGAAACAAATAGAGCGAAAATTGAAGGGAAAAACGGTGAAACTCCAATATTAATACATGACAGTCGTAACAATCCCAATGAAAAAATTGTTTTAGGCACTAAAGCTTTTGAAATGCAATATTTAAATGCTATCAGAGGAGCGATAAACATAGCAAAGGGCAAAAATAAACCTGAGCTTGTGCTGAAATTAAATAAAGAAACAGTAAAATTTATTAATAGTTTTAATGCTTTGAATATGGAAAAATCACAAGAAAACATCTCAAAAAATAGGCAAGCTGAAATTGACAGTATTGCTGAATTGCTAGGAAAAAGTGGTATTAAAAATGCTCATAAAAAATTAAATGTTGCTAAAGATTTTCAAAATTTCAATGATGAGGGAAAAGAGCATATTGTAGTCAAAGCGGAAGTAGCTTTTAAAGGCTTGACAGAAGAACAAAAGCAAGAATATCAAAATAGAGACGATAAAACTGGTATAATGTAATGCCTGAATGCGCGAGGAAGCTTGTTGATCAGTATACTGATACAATTTAAAACGGTAGGCATGTTATCCCAACCCAGTTACGACAAATTGTTGGCATGAAAAACGCCTTTGAGAAAATTGGGACAATAACCGACAAAGACGGTAAAAATTTTGAAACATTGCTTACATCTAAACATGCAGGTACATTAGCCTCGATTTCAAATGATATAGATTCTAGACAAAAAATTACCGACTTAAATGCACGCCAAGCTCAAGAATGGCTTGAAGACGGCGTTACTCTTCATACTAATACATTAAACTCAGGTCCTATAGGAGCTGGCAATGATCCCACAATTGTTGATCAGACAAAAAAATCTATGGAAAATGTCGGTGGGAAAAATACTAATACTCCTCTTAATTTATTTAGGCTTATAGGAGTAACAAATAACTTTACAGGAGTGAGTGATACTTTAAACAAAATAGCAAAAAATTTACCGACTGAAAAAGGAATTGATGAATTAAAAGCACATATTAAACCGAGAAGCAAATTTGAACATTTTTTTAGGATCAATAAACCTACAGGAAATGCAGCAGAAACAATTAACAATGCAAATTTAACGGATCAGGAAAAAGAAATATTAAAAAAAGCTGCAACATTAAGAAAAAATATTGAACAAACAGATATTCCTTTTAGAGTATCCTTCGAGACAAAACTTCCTTTTATATCTTTTGATAAAGAAAATATTAATCTAAATATATCAGATGTCTTAAGTAATTAAACAGCGAAAATAAGACAAAATAAACAAGAAACTAAAACCACTAGTTTAATAAATTTACCTCAGGAAGAAATATGCACAATGTGTGCCAGCGGTAAAGATAGAGAAGGGCTTAATGAACATAATAAAATATCTCAAGCAGTATCAAAATATACCGGTATAAAAAGAAACAGACATCGATAAACAATTACTTAAAAACTGTCATATTACTCAGCAAGCAGGTAGTATTTATGCAAGCGGTGCAACAATAGGTTGTTACGGCACTAAAAAAGAAAATAAAAGAGTCATTCCAAAAAGTAGAAAAGAAACACTTGCTGCTATAATGGCATTAACTGCTAAAACTAATAAAATTGCAGACAAAAAAAAAGATGGATAAAAGATAGATGCAGAATATGAAAAAAATCACCCTAGAGAATCTATCGCAATACGCAGTGATAGGAAAGTTGTTAAACCGTTAACTAAATCAGTATCATAGCTTAAACTAAGTATAACCCCACCGGTTAAATTTAATAAAAGTCAAAATATAGGTAGGTATGGAGAAATAATGTCAGAACTTACAATTGTAACAGGCGGTACTAGAGGAATAGGTAAAGCTACCGCTTTAGAATTAAAAAATAAGGGTCTTACGGTAGTGGCTAATTTTTTCAGCAATTACGACACTGCTAAAGAAATAGAAGAAAAATACGGTATAAAAAACCAAACGCTAGAATATTACGGATTTTGAAGAATGTAGAAAAGCAGTAAAGGAAATTGAAGAGGAGTTTAAAAAACCGGTAAGTATTCTTGTAAATAATGCCGGTATTACCAAAGATAAAATGCTACATAGAACGAGTCATCAAGATTGGAATGATGTGATTAATGTTAATCTCAATTCTTGCTTTAATATGTCTAGTAGTGTAATGGAGCAGATACGAAACCAAGATTACGGTCGTATAATAAATATCAGTTCAATTAATGCTCAAGCAAGGCAGGTTGGGCAGACTAATTACTCTACTGCTAAAGCTGGAATTATCAGCTTTACTAAGGCCCTTGCTCGTGAAACTGCTTCTAAAAATATCACCATTAACTGTATAGCTCCAGGGTATATTGCAACCGAAATGGTAGGAGCAGTACCCGAAGACGTGCTTGTTAAAATCGTTAATAGTATCCCCAAAAAAAGACTAGGACAGCCGGAAGAAATAGCTAGAGCCGTAGCACTTTTAGTTGATGAAAATGCCGGATTTATCACAGGTGAGACTATTTCTATCAACGGCGGCCATAATATGATTTAAACAATTAACTAATAATAGATTAGAATATGAAAGAGATCGTAAACCAATTAATCTCTAAAGGAAGAGAACTTTTAAGTAAAAATGAATATAAAGAAGTACTTAATATATTTACCTTAAATTAAACAATATAAAGGTTTTCTAAATATCTATTATTATGAAGACATCACTTACTTGTGTTGGGGAGAGTATTATAATAATGTTGAACAAACAGACCTTTTTACCTTAAGGCGGTAGCTTCATTACGACAAACAGCTCTATATACATCTAAACCTAAAGATACTGATGTTTTATTAGGAAAAGCTTTTTACAAAGCAGGCAAATTAAGCGAAGCTGGTACTGTACTTAACAAATATATATATCTTGTCCAGAGAATGAGGAAGAATTTCAGGAAATTCTCAGTCAAATAATTCCAGAACTTAATAAAACTAATAATTCACCAATGTTATCGAGAGATAGTAGTCAATTAACTTCGTTTAATAATAAAGATTCGCATGATATAATAGAAGTGAGTCAAACATTAAATGCATTAATAAGCATAATAGCTAAACATGACCACGATATAGCTCGACATGCGCAAGCAATTGCAGACATAAAAAAATGTTACAATCTGCAAATGTTGGGTATACTGCAGATATAAACAACCAAATTAAAGAATTGAAAGTCATTAACCCTAAATTAGAAGAATATTATAAATGTTTTAATATGGCTTTACAACAATGTATGTATTGCTGCTAGTAAGTAGCGGCCTAGTAGTTCATGATGCAGGGTATTTAACGTGTGAGTGCCTCTTCTCTTATAAAATGGGTTTGTTATCTTGGCGACATAGCAGCGTCCGGTTTTTTAAATTCTATTGCCACTGCTCTAATAGCAGTTCTGCATGATGCCGGTAATAATATGTTTAACTCTAAGAAAGAAAAAAAGCTATTAGATGTACTTACTAAATTTTGTAAAATGATTAATAAACAATCTAATATAACCATACCTGTAGGACAAGATCTACAGAGATTAGCTTTACTTTTTGCTAATTTAAGGAGTGTAGAAATCAAAAAAAATAATGAGACAGATTTCAGTAATTTCTTTACGACTAAATTGCCAATGCACAATAAATTTTTTCGTTATGATACCAAATAATATCAAAGAAATGAATAGTAATCCTATGGAAAAATTAGCGTTTCAAGATACTATTTCTTTGATTAGTTATATGTATCATCATGCAGAGGATATATTAAAGAGTTCTAAATCGTTGTTAAATCAAATTTTAACTACTACAAAAGAAGGATTAAGCACATCATGGGATGATATAAAGAAAAACTACTCCCGGCAATATAGAGTACGATTTATGGCAAATGGAAAAGCAAGTACCTGAATCTGAAATAATAACTGAGAAAGCAAAAAGCGGACAGCTACGAAGTATAAAGATATCTTGCTTTTCGGTTGATTGCTCAAAACCACTTTAAAAAAAATAGCGATTTCTTCAACCGACATCAGAAGAGGAGTTGAAGATTTTCTTAATCAAAAATATTTTGCTGATAAATTTACTGAAGAAGAACAAGGTTGTTTTGTCTTATTCTTAGCATACTAAATATTTAGATATGGTAATAAGGTATGTCTCAAATATTTTAGCGAGCAACAGCCGGAGCTAATTAAAAAAATTTTCGATGATTATCCTCATTTATTTTTTAGGAGAGAGGCAATTAACATATGTATTAAAAATAAAGATGGTAGACAAAAACCATTAGATGCAATAAAGTTAAAATCGTCAGATAAATTTTTTAAAGATTGCTTTGATACAGTATTCCCTAAGGTAGATGTTGTTGTAAACCTCATATTTGAAGAAGAACCTAAACCGAAGCACGTACCTAATGAACTTGAGCTTGTATTTAACTTAGAGCTCATACCTTTAAATATAGATGAAAATTATGATGTACTACCAACAAGTAATGTAGAAAATAACCACTAAATTTTTAAAATGACTAGCATATATCACATTCTTGACCGTATCCCTGCTATTTATAAGCAGGACATGGAAATGGAGTATGAGCATTTGGCTATGCAATTAATTAAGTCCGGTAAATTACGGATAGATACCGATGATTGCTGCAATTTTGCAAGGTTTACCGAACCTGCTCTTAATATAAGCTTAATGGTTAGTCAAGAAGAGCTAACAAGCCCGCATTTAATCCCTGAAACTACCAAGCTTTTTCAAAATTTATACAGAAATTCCGCTTCAGATCAAAAAATAAAATCAATTTTCGATAATTTAAAAAAGCAAATACAAAAGCTACAGCCGGTTAAGAAAGAAGTAACCGAAATGCTAGCACGTATTTTTGTTCAGTCGGCTCATCCGATCGTAATAAGGTGGCTTCTGCTTAATAAGACGGAAGTATTTCTTACCTACTCACATAATATCGGCGATATGATGGATATGGTTAGCTGGCAACGAGTAGGCGGTAATAGCGGTATGCAAAGCACTAACGGCAAGGACGTAGCTATTTTTGTTTCATGCGGCGGTAATCCTTTTGCTGAAAACAATAAAGATCATCCGACTTACGGCAACGGCTTTGCTGCGGCAGCAAGACTTCAGATTATCGCAGCCCAAGAGCTTGGACATTTTGCTGATATAAAGAGAGATGATAAAGGCAGGCAAATAACTCGCCATTCGGCTAATTTTTCCGGTACTAAAGCTACCGATAAAGTACGAATTGCTAGAAAAAATGACATAATACATTGTCATAATTTGCTGAGTAAGCTCCTTAAAGCAGGTATGAAAAAGCAATTAGATTATGAAACAAAACTTAAATTTTATAATGCAAATAAAGTTAGCGGCTTAAAAGTTTATGCTATAAAATTCATGATTTTTATATATAAATTTCGGCTTTTAAATTATAGCAGTAGGAATAATCTAATATTTGTAAGAAAATTTAAAACCGATGAATATATGGCATTAATGATTGATGCTATGTTTAAAGATATGCAAGCTAATTTATCACCGGCAGCTGACGTGTATAAAAATAAAAACCCTGAAATTGAAGAAGCGATAGCCTGCATTGAAGCCTTAGCAAGAGTACCGCAACAAACCATAAAATGGGGATATTTAACTACCAAAGAAACTATGCATGACCTTTATAAAATATATTATAACGAGGTTATACCTTCTTTAATTACTAGCTATAATGCTATCACCGGTGAAAATTATCAACGTAATTTTAAAAAGCCAAAAAGTAATTTCTTTTCTAAAATCAATATCTTTAGTAACAAAAAGTTAGTACTAAAACCGGTTAGGGAATTATGAGTATACTGATGTGAAATGAAGAATGGTAGACAAAGATTAACTTCAAAAAGAGCAAGGAATGCACAAGGCGATGAGGCATTGCTGCGTGGATATTGTTTTTTCGTCATTGTAAGGAAAATTACAAAGTAATTTGACTAAGCAATCTCAGGAGTTTGTTATTATTTCATGAGATTGCCGCCACAGCCTATGGCTGCTCGCAATGACGATTTGGTATCCCGCACAGGAATGATATTTTTAGAACAATATCTTTAACTTTATGAACCTTTGGTGGCTAGTATATTTGCTGTGTAAATTACAGTTATACGTTGCAAATAGCTCAATATTCTTATGAGCGGTAAGTAAACTTGCAACTACATTATAGCCGACTTTCGGTGTGCTGCTACTTGTAGTGTTCTCAAAGTAATTATCTGCCCAAATAAATCTAGCTTTCACCTTAGGTTGCTTATTGCTAAAGCTATTTTCTACAGAAGCATGTAGTCCCGGTACTATTTGAGTATCGTTTGATAATCTCTTAGGAGCGGTTAATTTTATGCCTGCAATCCCTGTAGTTAAGTTACCGGACTTACCAGCAACATACATATTATTCACACCTGTACCGGTTTGCTGCAGTATAAGTATATCCATTAGGAACAAATCCATCTCCATTACTCATCCTCAAAATTGATAGGACGGCTACATCATTCGCCGTGTGAGCCCTATTAATATTAATCACAATATTTGTACAGAATGCCGTAGGGAGATTGTGAAAAACTATACCGCTTTCTCCTAAAACATTTATAGTAATATTACCTTCAAGTACTACATCACCGATAAGAATTACGTTACGTCTAAGATCGAATGTCGAGCCATTAACGTTAGCATTACCGTTAATCGTAATGTCCTGAGTGCGAATATTATAAGTTCCCGAATCAAAATTAGTTTGTCTAGAATGAATATCATTATGCAATTTGTGTTCATGATTACCTTCAAACATCACTTTAGAAACTTGTTTGGTTTGTGAGCCGATTTCATAAATATCAGGAATCTTTACGAAAGTTACCTCTCCTCTCATAGTTTTTAGTAGTAGTAATATTACCGATAAAACCTTTATTAACCCTTACCTTCCCAAAACTTATAAACTCTAAATTCCCTGTATCTATTACACTGCCGTTGCGATGTTTCATATCAACTTTTTCTTTAAATACAAGCTCAATAGATTCAACGGCACTAATATTATTACCGGTAATGGTTAGCTCAGAACCTGTTCTATTACCGCTTATAAGCTTTAGCTTTGCTTTTGCATTATTATTTGGCGCCATATGCAAGAGGTGCTACTAAAGCATTTTGAACTGCCCTTTGAGTTTGCAGATTGTCAACGTTAGTTATATTGTTAATACTAACTCTTGTAGTTGGATTGCCTTCAATAATAGTAAATACCCCATTAAAACCATAAAGATTAATATCATTAATATTAATATTTTGGGTAAAATTAACCATATGGTTATTTTCTGCGATAATAATATTGTCATTATCTTGTGGAAGATAATGGTTGTGATTATATCTTCAATCATTCATCGTACCTATATTAGAAGATGGATTGCCCGCCGAAATAATATCCGCCGCAAAGCCTCCCATGCTTGCAAGCAGCCCAATACTACTGGTTGCTAGTAAAAGTTTATAAAAAAATTTTGTTCTTATTAGTTATAATTTCTCCTATAACTTATTGCTTTTAATGATTTTACCACTTAACTTATCGGTCATTATACACTATTTATTTACGATGCACAATAATTAATAAATAAATTTACTATTAGTTAATATTTATTAATTATTTACGATGGCGTGATTTATGAAATTTAAGGGAAATAGGCTGGTTTAATGAAAGGTAGGGGTTATGGTGTTTGTTTGGTAGGTAATCGTCATTGCAAGCAAGCATTGCCCGTGTGGATCAGTTTTCCGTTGTCATCCTGTGGTTTGACCACGGGATGACACCGAGTGCGTTTTTCGATCTGCACAATAATGTCGTAATTTCCTCGCAATGACGTCAAAATAACATCCTATTCATCATCTATATTAGAAAGCTCATCTTGTAATTCTCGAGAAAATACATCCTCATCATCGTTAGAATCATTCGATTTCTTAAGAGAGTTTTTGAAATTATTTAGGTCTTTATTTTCAAATATTTCAATAGATTTTAAAGTCTCGTTTGGAATTATAACTATAATATTTTTACTTAATTTATCTAAATAATCAGTGGTAACGGCAACTTTCAGTACTCCTCCATATTTGCTCTGTTTGCTACTTACTACAAAATCTTTTAAAGATTTACTTTTAAAATAGTTTTCAGAAGTAAAGATCATTGTTATAAAAAATAGTACTAACGAGATAGTAGTACCTACGGCAAATCCTGCTAATAGCCCTAAGAATCTGTCAATAAAACCGTTTCTCATAAATGAAATTATAGCAAGAAATTTATAAACTATAAAAACACATAAAATTAAAGCAATAACATAAGATATAACACCGGCAATAATTATTCTTATAACCTCATTATCCATATATTTCCCGATTAGGTCAGAAATATATGGATATAAAAAATATCCTAACATTATAGAAGTAATAAAACCAAGTATTCTAGTTGCAAACCCGATTATGCCTTGATATAAGCCGAAAAATGAGAAAAGAGTAATAATAGCAAAAATAGTAATATCAAAAAATGTGATCATTATTGTTAACTTCTATTGAATAATTGGATTTAAATCTTATATATTATATAATTAAAGTTTAATTTATGAGCGATAAAATTTTTCATAACTTATCCGGTAAAACACTAGTTGCTACACCGCATGTCATTACAAAAGGTATTTACCATAAATCCTTAATTTATATGTTATCACACACGGAAGAAGGAGCAATAGGATTAATATTTAACCGCTTAGTAAATCATATAGATTTAAAATCGTTTTTTAAAATAAAAAATGACGAAATAACAACTCCGGTTATGGTTCCTATATATCTTGGCGGACCCGTAGAACATGAAAAAGGGTTTTTTCTTCATTCTAGCGATTATAATAAAAATTTGTTATTGGATTTCCATAATGATTTAGCAGTAAGCTCTAATTTAGAAATTTCAGAAGATATAGCTTTCGGTAAAGGACCTAAAAATAGCTTATTCATTGTCGGTTATACAGCATGGAAACCAGGGCAGCTTGAAGAAGAATTAGAGACAAATCTATGGCTGGTTATGGATTGTAATAAAGAATTTATTTTTGCCGATAATCCTGAAAGTAAATGGCATAATGCATTAAAACACTTAGGCATTGATGAAATACATTTCTCATCACAAATAGGAAATGCTTAGAGATTATCTGTTAACCATTTTTCGGTAAGCCTAAGCAATAATGCTTTAAAAATTTTCCCTGACTGCTAATTAAATACACAAAATTAGAATGTTGTAATTCATATTTGTTTGTTTTTACATCAAATATTTTGGATGTATAGAAGACCTTAAATTGATCTGCTAATTGTTCAATATCTTGGACTCTCCCTGTTAAACCTATAAAATTATCATTTATTTTTTCTAAATATTTTTTTAATACTTCACTTGTATCATGCTCAGAATCTAGAGTAATAAAAACTACTTGTACTAAAATATTCTCTTTCTTTAAAATCTTAATAATATCTTCTACTCTTTTTAGTGTTTGATTGTCATATAAGGAATAGGTAGTACCAAAATAAATCAAACTTAAATGACCTTGCAAATGGGTACTATCAAATTTCTTTCCTTCTTGATCTATAAGAGTAAACTTAATTTTAGGCGAATCGTCCATATTACTAGTTTTCGCACTAATCTTAAGCTTAGACGGAGTTAATGAAGAATACAATAAACATAAAAATATTATGCCCGTAATCATAGCTAGGGCTATAAAAATTTTTATAATATACATTTGGTTTTTATTATTTCTCATAACCTAAGTAATTATTAATATTTATTTATAATAAAACTTATTCTTATCATATATGCAATAAAAATCATCTTTCAGTATATTAAATATTGTAATATCTAAATTGTGATATTTTTAGTTAAAATTATTAAATAAAAAACAACTAAGAAACGGATTAATTATGTACAATTATACCGTTTATGTAAAACGTTTAAATGATAACTTTAAAAAACAAGAACATACGGAAATAGTAGATAGTACTATTTCAAATGCTAAATGACAACAACAATGCAACTCAACTGATACAAACACTCCTAAATCAAAATTCGTTTGCAATAACAAATAATATTGAACACAATAAAGCAGAAAATATGAGGGGTATAATGATGTTGAAAAAAGAAGAAATAAAGGAAGCCGAAATGGAACATTTTATATCCAATATGTAAAGGATAAAAATTTTATCGACTTAATTAATAAAGATAGTGAGAAATATGAAGCTATTATTGATAGGAGTAATAAAGCTATAATTATATTAGGGCAAGAGAAAGAAGATTTAAAGCTCATAGCTAATTTTCTTAAAGACGGTGAATTAATATTAGAAAGTAACGAGTATGGAGATTGGGACTGCTCAAAAAAAGTCTAACCACAAGTTCAAATATTTTAGATAGTTTTTATATAAAAAACGCAAAATATTTAACATATAACAGTTCTTATTTGAATGCTGCTAATTCATCCTCTGAATCTACTATTGACAAATTTTTCCTACAAAAAATTCTAAGTACGACTCCTACTAAATTTATATTAGTAATAAAAAATATTGAAACCAAAAACTCTCACTTTTCGCTTGTCAAAACCAATCTAGAAAAACTTGTCGGTATATTTGAACAATTTACTAAATTATATTGATATAAATGAAGGTAATTTATCTATAGTAGTGACTGATAGCCCAAACAAGCAATAATCATACTCGTATATCTAAAATTATTGATGACACTATAAAACTCGGTAATTTTAGCGATGAACAAAAGAGTATAATTAATAAAATAAAAGATTCTATTTTTACTTCAAGCTAGCGAGCAAGTAAAAGACTATACAAAGCTATTAAATATTAGAGATGATAATTATATCATTCTAGATGAATATAATAAAATAACAATCGACGGCGAAAATTTAACATATATTTTAAATTCCATAAATATAATTAATAAAGAAGTACCAATTAAGTATCAATGAGCTTAAAACATATATAGAAAATAATTAATTTAAGTTTTGAAGATGTTTTGCCTAAAACAGACAAATTGAAACAATTAATAGATATAGTAAATTATTATAAACAGTTAGAAGACAATGCCAAAATTATAGGAAATTTCTTAGAAACCGTTAAAAAATTAAATCAGCCTTTAGAAACACCGAAATCAGAAAATAAATTAGAGAATCTTCTAAATTACCTTAAATAAAGTTATTAGAATCATTTAAGCATACAATATGCAAAGATAAAGATTCATTTTATAACAAATTAAATGAGACTATTGAAAAATTTTATGAAGATATCAAAAATAACGATGTTTAGACTTAAAAGCAATCAATAATATATATAACTTAAAAAACTTTTTACAGCATATTAACAATTCTAGCACTGATGTTAAAAATTAAGATAATATTAAATTATTTTTAACAAAGAGCTTTAAGAATTTTAATAAAATATTAGGTATAACTATAAATAATAGCATTAGTAATTTACTAATAGGCTCAGTCAGCAAGCAAGAAGCTAAATCTCTTTGGAAGTATATTACCGCCTCTAAATCTATTACAGAAATATCTCAAAATCTTGATAAAGTAATATTATGATAAGCTTTTACATCAGCCTGTGTTACCTGATCAAGCGCTACCTATTTATAATTTATTAGAAAAATTACTAAAAGAAACTCACAAATCTATTAATGATTGTTATAAAAACGAAAACTTATATAAACATCAATTAGCAAAAATTTATTGTCAACAAGCACAAATCTGTACACCTAATGGCTCAACAAAACTATCTAAAGACTCAATAGGATTGTATGAAAACGCTGCTAACCTTGGTTCTGAAGAGGCAAATATAAAACTTGGGAAGATTGAATTTAAGAACGGAAATTATGTAAAAGCTTTAGAATATTTTAAAAAAACTACTCATATATCTTATGCAAAAGAAGCTTTTAATGAATTATTACATCTAAAAGAATCAGAACTAAAAAAGAAAATACAACAAAAGAAGCTAAATTAGCATCAGAAATAATTGAATTATATTCAAGCCAAAGTGATTTTTATAACCAATATAATCTAGATATATCAGAAAAAAGTCTGCAAGATTCACTAAAAGTATTTTGTCTTAATACGAAAGCTCTCATAGAAGAACAAGGAAGACCTAAACCTTATGGAATATTATATGATTTGTCTAAAGAGTTAACATCAATAATTTCTTCACCGTGTAGTCAACTTAAATTTATACAAAAAACTGAAAAATATAAAAATTTAGCAGAAAAATTTAAAGAAGAAAAACTAGAAACTAATTATACGAATATTACGACAAACCGGTCACATGATTCATACTTTAAAGAACCTTTACTTAAGTTCGATGATTTACACTTTAATTCTTCATTTAGACCATATTATGATAATAATGAAGATTCTAGCAATATGTTAGGTGCTTGTTATAATTCCTCAGAGTTAGCCTCAATGAGAAAAATTTAATATCTCTTAATACAATTTTAATAGACAAGCAGAAATGTGGTGCTAGTATAAAAATAGCTATATTTAACGATGAATTAGATTATGACAAATAATCAATTTTCCGAAGATACCAAAAAAATTGCTGATCAAATAAAAGATGCATTAATGGGTATTAGTGACGATCTTGTACTTGAAAGTAAAGAGGTAGAGGAAATTTTTGAAGAATTAAGCCAAAATGAAGAATTTGAGTATGAGATGGAACGCATGCTTTCTATCTTAAATGAACAAACTATGGATTTAACTCAACTGCAAAGTCGGATTATCTTATTAATTCGTAAGTATTTAGGTAAAACTCAAAACTTAAAGCTTAAAATGCTTAAAATGGATGAGAAGCTCATTAACAAGAATGTTGCCGAAGTCAGTAATTATTTAATGCATCAGCATTCTAAAATAGTTAGAGATGCTAATAAAAACCTTACAAACCCAAAAGACAAATTACAAGGTTTAACCAAACAAGCTAGAATAGACTTAAAACGTTTATTAAAAAGCTTTGCCGTTTACCAAATTTATATGTTTATGAACCCAAAAAGAATAGCAGGCGAAACAAAGCTAATGAACTTCGCTTATAATATGATCAAAGGGGGCATGAAACTCGCTAAAAAATATGAAGGCGGCAAGGAACAAGAAATTAAATCATATTCACCTAGACTTATTAAAAAACTTGAAAAAGCTCATATCGGCTTTAAAAAAAGTGGCGGTATATCAATTTAACTATTGTATCTTTTTATAAAGAGCTTATAAACTAACATTAATACTATGATAGCTATCAAGCTTTCAACTTAAATTATTCATGTAAACTTAATATTGCGGAACTAATAACTTGGGTACATCTTGGCTGCAGTACTCAAGAAAAACACCACACTCAACCTGTAAAAATTAACATAAAACTCTTTCTCTCAACTCCTCCCCTTGCTACTGTAACGGATAATATAAACGATACTGTTTGTTATGCAAAAATCGTACGGCTAGTACAAAAACTTTCTCAAGAAAATCACTTTAATCTTATCGAGTATTTAGCCGCACAAATATATGTGATATTATTTATCAAAATTTTATCGAATCTAAATTAGAAAAGATTTTTCTAAACGTAACCGTTACTAAATTAAAATCACCGGTTTCAGGAGTACATGGCGGAGTTTCTTTTTCTTATTCAGGAAAGGAGACACTATGATTTATATTTCTATAGGCAGTAATTTAGGTAATAAACTTTTAAATATTAAAAAAGCTCTAAATTCACTAGAAAGTTGTAATTTTATATCGCTTAAGCAAGCTATTATTTTTGAAACACAAGCTATTCTACAACCTAATGCAGATAAAGCTTGGGATAAATCATATTTAAATATGGTGGTGCATGGCAAAAGTACTTTAACGCCTAGTAAACTTCTAATTGAGCTTAAAAAGATTGAAAAACAACTAGGTCGAGCAAGCTCTTACGATAAATGGTCTCCAAGAGTTATTGACTTAGATATCATACTTTGGAATAATTGCCATATAGATTTACCTGATTTAAAGATACCGCATCCTGAATTATTAAACAAACCGTTTCTTATTCATCTAAATTGCAGGTTTAAGCTTGGAATGTCGTTATTCATGTCCGATCAATAATTTTTACAACAATAAAACCTTTGCAGAAATAGCACATTTAATTGAAAATCAAGGAGTTATAGGCTCTCTTGTTTTAAATCCTCAATTTGTCGGTATTTTAAACATTACTCCTGATTCTTTTTCTGATGGAGGATTGAGTTTTCATAATGAAGGGGCTACAATAATTGAGCTTGGATCACAATCAACACGTCCTTCTGCTTTAATTATTAATGAAGATGAAAAATATGCAAGGCTCAATAATGTTCTTGAAGAGCTTAAGGAAGTTATAAAGGAAAAAGAAGTTATAGTCAGTATTGATCTCCTGAAGTAATTAAACATGTTTTAAAAAAATACCCTATTTCCTATATCAACTTGGTTAAAAATAATCTAGATGATTATACATTACGATTAATTGCCGATTATAATTGTAAAATTATTACTATGCATTCATTAACCGTTCCACCGCAAAAACAAAAATGTCTTGATTTCGATAAATCTCCACTTACTAGCTTAAATATATAGACAGAGCAAGAAATAACAAAATTAGAAAAATGTGGATTTGATAGAAAAAATATCATTCTTGATCCTGGAATTGGTTTTGGAAAATCCGTTTATCAACATTTATATATTACAATATATTAAAGAATTTAAAAATCTAGGATGTGAGATATTGTTAGGACACTCACGAAAATCTTATATTTCCGCTTTTTATAATTCCAAAGCATCGGAAAGAGACTTAGAAATAATAGCAATATCAAAATATTTAATGGAAAACGTAGTTGATTATTTACGAGTGCATAATGTTATAGAGCATCAAAAATTTTTTGTAACAGACCATATGATTAACTATATCTTATGAAAAATAGAAAAATCATCGGTATAATGGCATGTGACCCACAAGGGGTGATAGGTAATAAAGGTCAGATGCCTTGGTCTTATACTAAGGAGTTTGAATATTTTTATCAGACGGTAAAAAATAATATTATAGTCATGGGACGAAAAACCTTTGACTCTATACCCACAAAGATTTTAAAACATTGTATTTGTATTGTTTTTTCAAGAAATACACCATTACAATCTTATAATAATATATTTTTTATTAAATCCTTAGATGATTTTTGGCAGGTAATAAAACCTTTTACTGATAAAAAAATTTTTATGGTTGGAGGGACAGAAATAGCAACTCTTTTCCTAGAACAAAATCTTATTGATGAATTTTTACTTACAAAAATAAATAAAAATTATGATGGAGATACTTTTTTGCCTCTTAATCTTTTAGCAGAATGGCATTCTGTAATAATAGATAAAACAAACAATGATCAGATTTATAAATTTACTAAGAGGAGGTAAGATGAAATTTTTAGAACAGCTTAATATAAAAATCTTGAGCAATATAACCTCTTAAATCATCCATTTTTCAATTATGGCATATGGGAAAACTTACTCATTCTACTTTACAAATTTACACAAAAGAATATTATATCATCACGTTACAGCTTTCCCACGTTATATTAAGTGCAATACATTCCAAATGTAGTGATATACAAGCTAGACAAATATTACTTGGTAATCTTATAGAAGAAGAACAAGGTGAAGAAAATCACCCGGAACTATGAAAACGTTTTGCTAAAGGACTTGGATGTTTAAGAAACCAACGCACTTCAGAACCTAAATTAGACTCAACTCAAAAACTTGTTCAAGATTATTAAATTAACAGAAGAATCTTTTTCTATAGGTCTTGGAGTACTTTATGCTTATGAGCGTCAGACTCCTAAAGTATCTGACTCTAAAATTCAAGGATTACAAAAATTTTATGGAAATTCAGATTACAGAACTTTACAGTTTTTCATTGTTCATAGTAAAGTTAATCAATGGCATACACAAGAATGTGCAAATTTGATTAATAATTTAAACTCAGAAGAACAAACATTAGCATATCAAGGAGCAAAACTACTATGGCAATTTCTAGACGGTATAAATGCAACGTATCAATAATTTAACTATTATTCTTTCATAAAATGAAAAATATCTTCCTACATTCCTTAAGTCTTGAGAATTATCGTAATTTTAAAAAACTTGAACTAAAAACAGATAATACACCAATAATTTTAATAGGTGAAAACGGTAGCGGTAAAACTAATATTTTAGAAGCTATATCGCTATTTTATCCAGGAAGAGGGCTGAGATCAGCAAAACTTGCCAATGTATGCAAAACTTCAGAAGATCATTGTCTAGTTAAAGCTCTATTGCAAAGTAAGCTAGGACTTGCAGAATTTACCACCCAATTTAAACGTAGTTCTAATAGAAGGATAACTGAGTATAACGAAAGTAAAATAGCCAATAATGAGTTAAGTAAATTCACTAGCATGGTATGGCTGACTCCACACATGGAAGGAATCTTTACAAGCGGTAGCAATGATAGAAGAAAATTTCTTGATAGAATAGTTTATAATTTTGATCCAAAGCATGCAGAGCTAGTTAGTAAATACGAATATTACATGCATGAGAGAAATAAAATTCTAGTAGAAGATATAAGAGATGATAATTGGCTTAAAATTATTGAAGAAAAGATGGCTGATATTTCTAACCATATCGCTAATAATCGCTTAAAAACCTTAGAATTTATGCAGCAAGCAATAGATGACCTTGAAAATGAATTTCCAAAAGCCGATTTATCGATTGACGGCATTGTTGAACAAAAAATATTAAACGGCAAAGAAAATATTGTTAGTTTTATTACTGCAGAACTTTATCAAACAAGAAGCAAAGATAAACTACTTGGTCGCACTAGTTTTGGAGTGCATAAAAGTGACTTTTTAGTAAAGCATCAAAAGAAAAATATCTTAGCCAAATTCTGTTCTACCGGTGAACAAAAAGCTATATTAATTGCAATAATCCTTGCTGAAATGAATTATGCTATAAAGCTAACTAAAATAGCACCGATTTTACTTTTAGATGAGGTCTTTGTGCATTTAGACGACAAAAGACGTCAATATTTAATCGAATTTTTGACCGGCTTAAACATGCAACTATGGGTTACCACTACCAATCTAGAGGGAATAGAAAATTTTGCAACTAAAGCACAATTGATTAAGTTATAGTTTGTTTAATAATGTCATTCCTGCGAAAGCAGGAATCCAGAAAAAAAGTATTAAATACAGCAAATTTTTGAAATTAAAAGCTCGATTTATCTCACTTTATGCTGGATTCCTGCTTCCGTAGGAATGACATTGAACACTTTTCTCACACCATGTAACAACGCCCGCTAAAAGCGGGAATGACATCAAGAGTATTTTCTGATCCATACAATGGAGCACTATCCCAATCAGATTCACAAGAAAAATTTCATCCTTCTTGATTTTTATCGCACCTCTTAAAAAACCAAAATAACTATTATTATTTTTCATAAAATAAAATTGCACTTCACTTACATATTATATGAGCATTAGTTAAATTTAAAGTTTTTTGTATATAAATATATTGCTTAATCTTTTGAAACTGCTTAAAATTGATTTTTAATTTATGTAAATACTATGACAAAACAAGCTAATAAAATATCCTATGATGAAGTACCTTATTCTCCATTTACTTTCAGTTATACCTCCCCACCTTATTTAAGAACTATCGGCAAACTATTCGGGCTAAACCCTCCACCTCTTGAAACTGCTAAAATACTTGAACTTGGTTGTGGAATCGGTGTTAATCTGCTTAACTTTGCTGAAACATATCCTAAATCACAATCTCTAGGTGTTGACTTATCCAAAACACAAATAGAATTAGGTAAAAAAATTATCAGTGATTTGAAAATAAAAAATGCTGAACTAAAGGCATTATCTATATTGGACCTTGATGAGTCATACGGTAAGTTTGATTACATAGTTTGTCACGGCGTATATTCATGGGTACCTGAAGAAGTACAAGATAAAATACTCAAAGTCTGTAATAAACTGTTAAATCCGAACGGCATAGCTTTTGTAAGCTATAATACGCTCCCGGGCTGGAATATGCAGAGAACAATACGTGAAATGATTATGTTCCATTCAGAGCTATTTAATACTAGCCATGATAAATTACAGCAAGCTAAATTACTTTTAAAGTTCATCAATGACTCATTAGAAAGCTCCACAACGCCTTATTCTAATTTCTTACGAGATGAAACAAAATTATTATCTGCATATACGGACTCATATGTATTACATGAATATTTAGGCGAAATTAATACAGGTATATATTTTCACCAATTCATAGAAAAAGCTCAAAAAAATCATCTAAATTACTTAGGTGATACGTCGCTTACTGCAATGTTTATCGGTAATTTACCTACTCAGGCAGCAGAAAAGCTACAAGCAGTTAATGATATTGTTCGTACTGAGCAATATATGGATTTTATCACTAATAGAAAGTTCCGCTCGACATTATTATGTCATCAAAACATACCTATAAACAGAAAAATTGAATTTAATAATTTAAAAGAGTTTTTTACTAGCCTTAATATTAGACCGGTAATTCTAGAAAAAGCTGTTGATTTAACTAACGAACAGGAAAATGTTAGCTTCTATTACGAAAATTTACCTGAGCCTTTTATTTCAACCACTTCGCCGATCATGAAAGCTATTTTATATGTATATGCCGAAAATATTAGCAATCCGATAAGCTTAGAACAAGTAGCAAAAGAAGCTTTTAAAAAGCTTGGTAAATATCAATTACAAGATTTCTTAGCAGCATTAGAACAGCATTTTATCATATTCATTTTTCAAGGTTATCTCAAAATATTTGAGACAAAACCTCATGCTATAGCAACTATCACCGAAAAACCTAAAACTAGCGAATTTGCAAGATATCAAGCAAAACAAGCATATTTTAATAATGTAACTAGCGTGTTTAGCGTCACTAATAGACTTAACGATATGGTAGGTATACCGATACATGAAAAATATATTTTAGAAATGTTAGACGGTACGCATAATATTGATGATATTAAGAAAGGCGTTCTTGAAAAAATTAATTCAAAACTTTTAACTGCTCGTGACGATAAAGGACAGGAAGTAACAGATCCAAAATTATTAAAAGAATTTGTTGACTATGTAGTTAATACATCCCTTGAGAAATTCCGGATGAATTATCTGTTAGTAGAGTAATTAAAATGTTCGTGATCAAGTCTGCTTTGTTGCATGGATCAGCTTTTTCGTTATTGCGAGTAGTCGTAGACTACAGCCAATCCATAAAAATATAATCCGAGTAAATGAAGAGTAGCTATACGAAGCTCAACTTGGAAAAGAGCAAGGAGCCTGTAAGCCGAGGAGCAGAGCATATACTTTTAACACGTGAGCATCCGAGGACTTACAAAAACGACACAGTCAATTTTTCAAGTTGAACGAGTATAACTATGCTACTAATTTTTCACGCAATACTTCAACTAACTTATTAATTGCTTCGGTTGGGTGGATGTTTTCAAGGATAGCAAGCTCGCCTGCAAGTCTATTTAAAGCTGATTCGTAGAGTGTTCTTTCACTGTAAGAACGATCATTATCAACATTTTTATGTAAGTCCCGTAATACTTCGGCTATAGCTACAATATTACCTGAGTTAATTTTGCCTTCATATTCTTGGGCTCTTCTACTCCACATTCTATTTCCTTGTTTTGGTTTACCTTGAAGAGTTGAATATATGACATCTAAATCTTTTCTGCTTGCAACCGCTCTAAGACCAACAACCGCAGCTCTACTAACAGGCACTTTTAATGTCATTTTATCCTGCGAAAAGGAAATTACATATACTTTAATTTCAGTACCTGCAATAGTATGATATTCTATATTTGTTATTTCACCAACTCCATGTGCAGGATAGACAATTCTCTGCCCTATTTTAAACTCAGATTTTTGTTCGGATTGTGTTGTATTTGCCATTATTAATTCCTCCGTAGTGGTTTTAGTGCCTAAGAACTTAATGTTAGACTACTATTTTCTATAGCATAGCACATTTTTCTTTTATTATAAAGTAGAGATTTTTATTGAAATAAAATTGATACGATCTTATTGTAAATAATATTAATAAGTTAAAGGAATAAATATGCGAAGTATTTTTACTATACTAATATTTTTATTATTTTTGAGTAGCTGTTCAGAAGAAAAAGCACAAGATAAGAACCATGAGGAAAAACAAATAATAGAGCACGAAACTCAAAATAACGAAACTTCTAAAGAAACGAATCAGGAAGCCGTAAATTCTGAAAATACGCCTGCATCAATAGTTCCTGCTAATGATAATAATCAGACTAATGAAGTATCAACGCCGGCTTCATACAAACAAAAAAATCCTGCAATAAAAGCTGTTAAAGTCACTTTTAAAGTTGATGATAATGATATGGTTCTTGGTAACAAAAAATCAAATGTTATAGTAGTTGAGTATTTTTCTCCTACCTGTCCACATTGTGCTTATTATCATCAAACAATTTTTCCGGAACTTAAGAAAAAATATATTGATACTAACAAAATTGCATATGTGGTTCGTGAATTTATTGCTACTAAACAAGATTTAGATGCTGCAATTTTAGCCCGCTGCAAGGGGGATACAAATAGTTTTACACAACTTCATAATATCATATTAATACAACAAGATAAGTGGGCATATAGCAATAAATACAGAGAATTATTAACTGATATAGGACAACTTGGCGGTATTTCTCCGGAAGAATATAAACAATGTTTAAATAATGATAAAATTACTGCAATACTAATTGCTAATACCAATTTTGTAGCAAAAGCACCCCAATTTATAGGTACTCCTTCTTTCTTCGTTAACGGAGTACAAACAGGAAGTTATAGCATAGATAATATTTCCACAGCAATTGATAAAGCTTTAGAGGAGCAGAAAGAAAAAGCAAAAAATGAAATGAGCTTGTAATTTAGATCGTCATTGCGAGCAGTCGTAGATTGTGCGGCAATCTCGTTAAATATCCTGAGATTGCTTCGTCGACGGCTATGGCGTCTTCTCGCAATGACGGAGATAAACTAATGAATACGGAAAAACTAAAAGATATCAAAGCAAGAATTAAAGACTTAACAACTCCTAAGTTTTCTAATCCTAAAATTCGGCAAGAAATTAGCCCATTCACTATCGCTGTAGATTTAGTTTCAGGTACAATGGTAGGTGTCGTAATCGGAATATTTATGGATAAAATTTTTAATTCTAAACCTTTATTTCTTATTATATTTACAATAATAGGAATGATTGCCGGCTTTAACATTATAAAGAAAAAAGTAAATAATAAAAAGTAAGGAAATGACTCATAGCCCTTTAGCACAATTTGATATCAAAAAATTAATAGACATCAAAATGTTCGGTTTTGACGTCAGCTTTACTAATTCGAGTATCTATATGTTACTTACTAGCATCTTAGCTCTAACTTATTTTTACTTAGCTTTTCATAACCGGAAATTAGTACCTTCTAGATTACAAGTGAGTGCTGAAATAGTTTATAATCTTGTAGCTGATATGTTAAATCAGAATATAGGAGTAAAAGGACGTAAATTTATTCCGTTAGTTTTTAGTTTATTTATTTTCATTTTACTCTGTAATTTACTTGGTATGACACCTTATAGCTTTACTGCTACTAGTCATATTATCGTTACTTTTACCTTGGCAATTCTAGTATTTTTAATAGTAACTATAGTTGGTTTTGTAAAACACGGCTTACGTTTTTTAACCCTTTTTTTACCGCATGGTACTCCTTTATGGTTAGCACCGTTGATGATAGTAATTGAACTATTTACATATTTAGCAAGACCGGTTAGTTTATCATTGCGACTTGCCGCTAATATGATGGCAGGACATGTTTTATTAAAAGTAATAGCCGGTTTTACCGTGTCATTAATGATTTACTTGAAATTTCTGCCAATCCCTATTATGGTGATACTAATTGGGTTTGAAATTTTTGTTGCAATACTTCAAGCTTATATTTTTACTATTTTATCTTGTATGTATCTTAATGATGCTATTAATTTACACTAGACTTTTTGCACAACTTGCTTCTAAAGGTAATTTGTACGTCAATCCGATGCTTGAATCCTCACGTACTTTTTTGTACTCTGCAGTTCTGTGCTTCGTGTTTTCTGCAAATTCCTCTTTATTAGCTTCGTTGTACAAAAAGCCTATTATACAGATAATTAGATAAAGTTTTTTGATTAATTAAAAGTGAGTTTTTTATGGACATGGTTTCTTTAAAATTTATTGGTACAGGACTTATGGCTATCGGCATGTACGGTGCAGCTTTAGGCGTTAGTAATATATTTAGTTCTCTACTTAGTTCAATAGCACGAAACCCTTCAGCTACAGAAAACTTACAAAGAATGGCTCTGATCGGTGCAGGTCTTGCTGAAGCAATGGGACTTTTTTCCTTTGTAATTGCTATGTTACTTATTTTTTCTTAAAATTCATTTTTAAATAAGATGCCTCAATTTAATATTGCTACCTATTATTCACAAATTTTTTGGCTTATCGTTACTTTCGGCTTATTGTATATCTTTGTTTATAAATTTATCACTCCAAAAGCTGAAGAAATTTTTAATAATAGACAGACAAATATTCAAGATAATATTACACAAGCCGATACATTGACCATAGAAGTAGAGAAGCTAAATAAATATTATAACGAGGAAATAGACAAAACAAATGCTGAAATAGATAGACTAAAAAAAGAAAAAATAGACTCTTTAGAATCAGAATTTTTAATTAAAAAAAAGAATCTAGAGCAAGATTTAAAAAACGCTATAAATCAAAACATTGAAGATATAAATTTAGCTGCTAAGCAATTTAGAACTAATAAAAGCGCAGCAATCATAAAGCTTGCCGTTAATATTATTGAAAAAATAGCTGGCACTAAAGCAGATATGAATTTACTACAAAATATAAAAGTAAAATAATGAATTTCCTAGATGAGAGCTTCTGGCTTGCCGTTAGTTTTATAATTTTTTTATATTTAGTTTATAGACCGGCAAAAAAAGCCATTTTAAATTCTTTAGATGCTAAGATTTTAGAAGTCCAAGAAAAAGTTCTACAAACTGAAAAGTTAAAAGAAGATGCTGCTTTGCTCTTTAAACACACCAACGCACAAATAAAGAAATTAGAAACTTTACGCTCTCAAATGATAGAAGAAAGTAATGAAGTTACCAAGAAAATCATTCAAGAAAAAACTAAAGAAATTGAAGAATTTTTAGAGCATAAAAAATCTGATGCTATACAGTTAATGCAAAACCAAAAATCAACCGCAAGTAAAGAGCTACAAGATGAATTTTGTGATGAAGTGATAAAACTTGTATCCGAATATTTTCAATCAGTTAAGCTTTCAGAAAGCAACATTGCTAAAAATTTAATGGATAAATCTTATTTTCCTCAGGATGAGGGTAAAGCTACATAGCCACACTAACCACTAACTAGCAATTTATTTAAAATTGCTTCATCATTAAATATCCGTAATATTGAGCCATCAATAAAATATTCAGGATGTTCGTTTGTTATCTTATTTGTTAATTCAGGATAGGCTCTAACAAATTCTTTTACACAAGTGAAGTTTTTGCTAGAGCTGTTAATCGCTCCTAAGCAAATCGCTTCAAAACATAACATTTTAGCTATTTCTATATTTTTAAGGTCAGATAAAACTCTTAGTTGTTTTACTATAAATATCTATCACCTAAATAGACTTGCATCCCCAATTTCCTAAGATTGAGAACTTACTATTCCACTTATCTTTAGCAACATTAATATATATTTTATTTAAAACATTCTTTTATATTTTTTGTTTAATTTCTAATGTAACTTCCTCAAAATCGCCTCTTTATAATATAAACTCCCTAGTTTCATTATTTTTTATAAATTCTGGTGCAATTTTTTTGAGATAAGTTTTTAGCCTTGTAGTGACCTAAACCTAAAGTTTGACGTACATTAAATAAGATTGTTTATAGAACTCTATAGCTTCGTATGTATTATCTAATTTTCATAAATCACTCCGATATTATTAAGAGAGCTAGCAATAAAAGAAGGATGAACTAATTCTTGATCGATTTTTAAAGCTTTCTTATAATATTTTAACGATTCTTTAAATTTACAAATATATATTCATTATAATAACCCATTTTTTGATAAAAATTTGCCTTTCTACATTTATCCATTTCAATATCATCATTTAATATTTTTACTACATGGGGATAAAATATTTTAGAATTTTCCCAGTTTTCACTTGGAACATCTGTTAATATTGGCAATAAATCATCTAAGATTTCTGCTAGTCTTGTATAAATCTCTTTTTCATCTATCGCATGTTCTTTATTTTATTTATATATTGCTTTGTTATAAATTGCATTAATCTATGTAATTGTAAGCCGGCTTGTCTATTTTGGTATGTTAGATTCATTATCGATAATGCTTCTAACCTTTTTATAGGTTCTTGTAGCTTTTCTTTATCTATTAAAAATAATTCTTCGAAAATCTCTATACTGATAAACTCAGGGTCTAAATCTGCAGAATATTGTAAAATATCTGCCAAGCTAAAGGTAATTTTTCTAATAATTGTAGTAATAAAACGGTTTCTATATGATCATCTTTGCTATTTTTAAAGTAATTTAATGTAATCATTTACTTTAAGTAATTAATTTGCTTTTAAATATGCTACTGCTTTAGATAGCCTATAAGGTGATGCAGCATCGTTACTACCAAAGTCTTCTACTAATTTATCAATATCTTTCTTGTTTAATCTATTTTTTAGAGATTTCTTTAAATATAATATCGCTTCTTTTTTACTAAAAGACTCTACTAATATAATATTTTCTATATCATCACTTAAATTATTATTTTTAGTAGTAATTATCACTTATACCTTATCATTAAGTATATTAATTATACTGTTAAGATAAGGCTCTATATCTTTATGACCTTCAACATTATCAAAAATAAATAATATAGCTGAATTTAAATTAGCAATCCTCTCATGGACTAATCTTATTATATTTTCTTCCTTTTCATCTATTATGTAAATAGTAAATTCTTTAACAAGTTGTCTATAATGCTTCAAGGACTTTGTCTGCAGAATCTACGTTAATAAAACGTACTATTTTCTTTTTCGCTTGTGTTTATCTATCTCCATATTTTATAGCTAGAGTGATTTTACCGGCTCCAGCGAAAGCACTAATTGTTACAAATCGTTTTTAGTTTAAAGTTTCTTCTATTTGTTGTAATATTTCATTATGGACAATCAAATTATAACTTCAATTAACCTTAAAATTTACTCTCTTAAGTCATCTACTTTAACTTTAGGTAAGTTTGTAAAGATATAATATTTGCCATATTGAGCTTCATATAGTTCTTTTATTACTTTTAACTATTGTTTTATTAAATTTGGTATTTCTTTTCTATCTATACTCAATTTGCTCAACTGTGCTAGATACCAATCACTACTGCCCTTATTATTTGTATTTGCTATATCTACAGACAAATTTACTTCTTTTATACGATAATGACCTTTGTAAGAAAGTTCAAATGTTCCCTCAGGGGTTATGATCTCTTTTGATGGGCAACCTTGTGCGGCATTATTTTCTAAATGCTTATAAACATCTAAAAATTGTCCGGTTGCAATATTACCGCTTATAAGTTGATCGATTACCTCTAAGAAGCTTCCAAATGTCGTTGCAGTAGCATTTTTATATATTAGATTGCTTGCTAAAGGTAATAAATATCAAGTGCTTTATTAATATGCGGATTACAGACATTTACAAAATTTGGAGCTGATAAATAAGTTGTTATATTTAAAATTTTTACGTCAAAGGTAGTTTCATGGCTATACATACATCTGCGGCTAAAGATTTTCTGTAGCTAAACCCGGGCTATCGAATGTGATTGCCTTTGCTTTTGGATAATGAAAATCTCTCTATGAGCAAAATATAAACTAAGCTCTGCGAGCCATACACCTAAAGAATGACCTGTGAAAGATAAATTATAATTATTCTCTTCAGCATATTTGGTAATCTCCTTTGTAGCTTCATATGCCACCGCTTGCTGGCCACTATCTGTCCACCTAAAATACTTTTAAAATGAGCTTTAAACGGTGAATTAGTTTTGAGCAAATCTAATTTTTCAAATGTAGTACCTCGATAGATAAGTACAATTTGTTTTACTTTTTCATTTACATATGCTACTGAGTAATATCTACCTATTTCAGGCTCCAGTCTTTCAATTGTTCATTTCGGGTTTTGACCTTTTCATTATTTTCTTTTTCTACAGCAAACTCTACAATATCATTTTCCGTAGAATCCATATAAGCATGTAAACTAAATAACCCATGGACAAAGTTGGTAGGGTGGTGCTTTATAGTTTTGATTATTTAAGATCTTATATTATAGGAAAATATAGAATGGTGACCCCTACGGGACTTGAACCCGTGTTCCCACCGTGAAAGGGTGGTGTCCTAACCGCTAGACGAAGGGGCCTTAATTTTAAAGTAAGCAATATAGTTAGTCATACCGTTGCTTATGACCACGGCATGACATTAAGTTAGAAGTTTTATATAACACCTTTGCAAATATTGCAAGTATAAAAATTATAGGTTTACCTTAAGCTTAACACTACCTTGATGACTTCTATAATGTTTATTTAGATAATAATTATAACCCAACGCAATAATAGTATTTTTGATACTGCCTATAATACCCGTTCCTAAATTATAGGATGTTTTCGGTTGCTTCGGTATTAGATAATTATGTTTAAATGTATTATCAAATATTTTAACAACTCTATTTATTCTTTGGGTTTTCTCTTTAAAATTATGTTCTACCGCTCCTTGGAATGTTAGACCTAAATTATTAAATTTTAGAGCATCTTTTAAAGGTACTGTGACTTTAGTACCGACAATTCCGGACAATATATTATTCTCTTTCATTGTAAGAGCTATTTCTTGTACGTTAATACCGGTTTCATTATATACCCCGTCTCGTGACTTCCCGTATCTTAAGCCGACATTCGGGGTAATAACGAACTTGCCCTGCACAAGATAATTATAATGCAGTAATGCTTCCGCATTATAACTATGATTACGATGTTTTACATTACTTTTAATTTTAGTATCACCATATGAATAAGTTGTTTTATCTTTAATAAAGTTTTTAGAAGCAGATACTAAAGCTTGTAGTGCAAAATTCTTCGGTAATTCTTTTTGTCCGTAAATAGAAACCACATGACTATTAATAAGTTCTTTATCATTATTTTTACTATTTTTAAATTTAAATACTGAATGAACATTACTATAAGCTATACCTACGATATTATTGTCGATTTCAGCATCGAACCCGATAGTAACACCTTTGTTAGTACCTCTATAACCGGTCATATTCTCAACGCGTCCATGATTATTAGTGCCGTACATACCACGCATCCACAAACCTCTTTTTATATGAGACTCTTCTTCATCACCGGCTCCCACTGCTACCATATTATTAGACATATTCACATCTAATCTGTTACGAATCATATTATTTACAATAGTATTAACAACTTTCGCTTGATTTAAAGTAGGAGCGTTTTCTGAAATTTGCGTTTGCATTTCTTTTTTTGCTTCCTGTTCAAGAGGAATAACCGTATCAACTTCCATTATTTTAAGATTACCCCCATCGGAATCGGATAATTGCCCTATTGTTTCTTCTTCCTCTTCAAACCCTGAATCATAACTTTCTTCATCTTCGCTACCATCGCCTAATGCTAAACATTCCTTTTCTCTATCATCACTTAATGCTAATGCACTCTCATTACTTGATGCAAGTGCAGGTAATGAAGATAATTGTCTACTTACTTCTGTGTCTTCTTGTTCTTCATCTCCTGCAGGTAAGGTAGATTCTGATTTACCATCCGACACTAACATTTCTTGTAGCAATAACTGAGCAAGAATATCTGTAGCTTCTTCACGAAGTAACGAAGAAATTTTTTCATCATGTTCTTGTAATTGTGCATTTATTACTAAAAGCATTTTTTCATCTAATTCCTCTACATCCTGTATACGATTACTTATATAAGCCATTGCTTCTTCAATATGATTAAGTTCCTCACTTCTAGAACTTGAGCCAGACAATTCTTCTATTTTTTGTATTTTATTGCTTAATACTCTTATATAGGTATCTACATAATCTTTATTAATTTTTATATTTAGAGTATCTACCGGAGTTACAACATCACGACTACTCAAATCATCATCATTAGAGAAGCTGTTTATGCTACCAACTGAAGATGAACATGAAAATACCGGCTTACTCTCAGTTACCTTAGGTTTAGATTCAGTATCTAGATGCTTTACCTTCCCTTCTAACCAAATCTTTTCTTTATTTAAAGTATCTAACTCCAATTCCTTATTATAATCATTGGCTATTTTTTCATGTTTAGATTTTAATTCCCCTAATTGCATAACATTAGAATTGTTTAAATCCTCTAAGCCACTAACCGAAGGTGAACGGGATAGATTTGATTCTGCATCACTAAGTACACTGCTTATGTCATCAATTGAATAGGAACGTAATATTGATACATCTGTGCTTGAAGACTTTTCATTTAAAGAAAATTCTGCTTCTATGGCTTTCCTTTTTTCTTTTAATTGTGATTCTTTTAAAGATAAGTCTAGTGCTTCCATAGCTAACCGCTTAAATTCTAGGTTTTCTGGATCTTGACATTGATTCAATTTGGCAATAGCTTGCTTTTCTTTAACTATTCTAGCTTCCTCTACTTCTAATAGTTTATCTTTTAAATCCAAATACTCTAATTTCTTGTCAAACTCAGCACTTCTGAATAATGGTATAGGTAATTTTTGTTTACTAGTATTCGTGTAACTTATAGATGACTTAGGTTGCTCTGTCTTATATATTGTTTCTGATGCTAAATTCTCATCACTAACCGACTCATATATAGTAGATAAATTAGATAATGGCTGTGTACCTTTTTTAATAGTACTATCAACCAAATTTAGTCTACCTTGTGATCTATCATTTATTATAATATTTTTATGATCTTCTCGAAATTGTTGAGCTTGCGGAGAGTTATATAGTGACCCTACATTTATAGGTGGGGTTACAGCTAAATTTTTTGGTAAGCTATCCATATTAGCAGTCGGCATAGAATGACTATTTCCCCCATTTGGATTAAATCCAATATCTACATCTGTTTCTATATTATCAAAGTGTTTATCTGCTCTGCTTTTAATAGCATCCAATTTTTTTTCTGCTTTTGCATTATAAGCTTTTATATCTTCCGGTTTGCATATTAATACCTGCTGTAATTCTTGAGAGATTTTAATTGCTTCTCGGTAATCATTTTCTATTTCCTGTAAAACTAAACTAAGTGATTTTCTTTGTGAAGGACTGGTTGTTTGCAGTATTGCGGTTCTCTTTGCATCTAAAAGGCTTATAAGCTGAGTTGCCTTTTTTGTGAACCCACTAACTACACTTAAACTAGACTCCTTATGATTCTCATTTCCCCAAGCGTGGCCAAATTCTCCCTCTTGATCTACTGTTCTTTGCTTTGAGGTTTCTCCATCTCTTTTCCTTTTTCTGTTCTCTGAATAATTTGTGTGCAAAATTGACTCTACTTTTGATACAGCTCTCTTTATTATATTACCTTGTTTTTTCTTACTAGAAACTAAATAGGTACTTTCTTCAGTTAAAGTTTCTTGAGGTGCATAATGTAAATCTAGCCCTAGATCATCCTGCACACCTAAAGTTTCTGTACGCATTTTTTCTGATTGCAGTTGTTGTATCTCCGGAATACTTCCACTTACATTATTTTTCCTCGATGAGTCACTTTTAGCAACAGTTGTATTTTGTGTTGGCGTTATTAAATCAAGAGTTTCTATAGTTAACGTATCAGATTGTTTTAGATTCTGAACAAACACGTCGCCAGCTAAATCTAAATATTCTAATCCTCTTTTATTAAGCTTTGGACTTGAAGAATATGGTGCAGAATTTTTCCAATTGTTGTCAGATCTCAAGCTTTCATCTGTAGTTATGGTTTGTAACAATGCTGATTTTTCTTCAAAATTTGATGATATTACACTTTTAGCTGAAGACGAGCGTGATAATACTGGAGTACTGCTTTTTCTTGAATTCTCTTCATACTCTGCATAAGACTGAGATATTTCCGCTTGCTCATATACTTTTTGAGTTTCTGGAATTCTAGCTTGCTGAATTTCATATAATTTCTTGAACAAACCTTCATATGCCTTTATACTGGCAAGATGTGCAATCTCACCTAATTTTTGACTAAATTGATCCGCACTAAACTTTCTCATTTCTGTTGCTAAACTATCTATTACACTATCTATTTGAGCTTGATTTGACTGATTTGGCTGTATGCTATTCAAATAATTAATGTATTGTGAAACCTTAGCCTCATAAATATCTTTTGGATGACTTGGAATAGGGTCCTTTATTTCTTGATTCGGCAATATTACTATATAAGGTTGCTGCTGAACTTTTATTGGCACTAAGTACCCCTCTTCATCCTCTGGTTGTTCATCTAAAATTCTCTGAACCCCATGACTTAATGGCATAGTTGGCTTTGCTTTTGGCGACTGCTTATAAGTAGGACCGGTAGAACTATTATAAACAACAGGAGTTAATAACTTTAGATTTTCCTCTATCTTATTTAATTGTTCAGAATCACTATCTTGCATGGCTCGTAATGCAGTTCTACTTGTTTCTTTTTTCGCACTAGCAGCTACTTTTTTAGCTTTATCTGATACCGTTTTTATAGCTTTTTCTTGTTTCTTTATTTCTGATAACTGCTTTTGTGCTTCTTGTTTTTTCTTTTCTCTTTTTGTTCCAGCACTACTTTTTCTTACATTATCTCCACTTGATTTATTTTTATTAAATATACCTTGCCGAGCCTCATTAATTCTTGCTTGCTGTGCTTGAAACGCACTAACTTCGGTTGACGCCGTTGTAACCGGAACTATTTCCTGCGATCTTATCGAAACTTTATTTGCTGGAATATCTATTTTTTCTATTTTCTGAAATAATCTATCTGCTTTATTATTTTTACTTGTTAACTCTTTTTCAAGTTTCTTTATTTTATCTTTATTTTTACCTATTTTGATTTTTGTTTCTATCTCTTCAGCTCTTGACTTGAGTACTTCTGTTGTTTTTTGTGTTGAAGTTAGCTGCGTATACAACTTCTGTAATCGTTCTTTATCTTTTTTACCTGTGGTACCTTTAATAGCCTGTGTTACTTCAGCTAACTTGATTCCTATCATCTCATTAACTCGTGATATATTACTTACCATTCCTGCTACAATTTCAGTACTGCCTTTTTTTATAGGCAACGGTATAAATGTTGGCTTCGGAGGAACTTCTGATTTAACCTGTGAGCTAGATTGCACTGCCTGTTGTTGCGGGTCGCTACTGCTAAACGATAATCTTCGTGCTGCCTTTGAGTTTGTGTTTATGTTTGGTGGTGTATTAGCTCCTAAACTATCATTTGGTTTAGAATCTGAAGTAGGCTGATACGGAGTCGCCGGTGTTGATGATGGAGTACCAGGTGCCGTAGTATATTGTTCAGGTGATGTCAGGGTAGTATTTGGTGTATTAGGTGCAGTGATAAAACTATTTGAAGCTGGGCTAACAGTAGGCGAAGACGCTGTTATTATAATCTCCGGTTTTTGAGGCATTTGTTCTGTCGACTCAGAAGTATAAGTATTTTGACTTTGTTTTGTTTTTTCAATGCTTGCAAATGTTTTGCATCTAGTAATTGATCGTACTTTTCTTGCTTTCCCGATATCAGACTTACTACGTGCTACCACTTTATAATGATCCTCTATAGGAACATCTTTTAATGGATTAGATGCCTTAAGTTTGTTAGATATTTTCATTTCTCTTATTTCAGATGGGGTATATGTGTTTATTTCTGGTTCCGGTACAATTACTGTTCCTATCTGCTTCGGGGTATTTGTCGTATCTTTGTGTCCGTTTAATTGTGACACGTGATTCAACAATTTATTACTAAGATCGATACGAAATGCTTCTTTACTCATCGCTATACCCTCAAAAGGTATTGCAGCTCCTACTGCAATAGAGGCAAGCAGAGAATATTTTAAAAATCTTGATTTTTTTAGTAAATGTTGTTCTGTTAACTTATTCATTACAAATATCTCAATTTAAATTAAAATTTCATGTACATAACGTTGGGCATTATAATAAATAAGTTAATAAAAAGCAATATATTTGTTAATTTATCTTAACTTATAATTACAAGAGAATTTTGTTCTAATGATTGAAAATATAACAGATATAACGTATAATGTATTTTTAACTTTTGATAGGAAACACTACAATATTTTAAAATAACTTTGGAAACAGAGTATAATAATTTAAATATTTGGTATTTTGTTAATTGTATTTACGGTATTATTGTTTATTTTTCGCTTGATTTTGAGCTTGCATTTACAACAATTTTTTCATTTTTTGTGTTTGTTTAATATTAACTTTTACTAGGAATTCTAATATATTTTTACAATTTACTTACTGAATGATTATTGCTTTTATTTTTGGCATATTCATCTCTAAATATCATGTAACAAATTTACATAGCGCAATGCTTTATAAAGCTATCATCACTAAAATTAGCGGTAAAATAGAATCGATAAAACCGACTATTATAGGAGGATAAGTAGTATTAAGTCGCATAAAGATAGAAAAATTAATCGTAACTTACAAAAAGTTAAAAAATTAGTATACCGAAAAAATATATACAAGAAATTAGGGTAAATAACCGAATTACTTTGCTTGCTAAGCTCTATAAGCCGCAAAATAGTATACTACCCGGGGGTTATGATTTTGGTTTTTACGCTTATCTATCGGATATTGGAACAAACGGCTATGCGATGTCTGAGCCACAAATTATAGAACGTAATGAAACAAATTTTGATAGTTTTATTTATAGAGTGCATTCCTATATTTATAATAATTTAATAGAAAAGATAAAGGGAATTATGCAGCTGCAATATTACTTGGCAAGACAAAAGGTTTAAACAGGCAAATAATGCAGGATATGAGGCAAAACGGTATATCACACGTGCTTTGTGTTTCAGGATTACATCTATCTTTAGTTGTGATGATTATTTTCCTTACTACAAGGTTTTTATTAAATTTTTCAAATTATTTGGCATATAATTTCAATATAAAATTAATCTCTGCTTATTGTTCGCTAATAGGAAGCTTTGGTTATTTAGAACTAAGCGGTATGCAAATAGCAGCGACTAGAGCTTTTATTACTGCTGCAATTTTTATTTACGGTATTATATTTATCGGACGCTCTTGCTTTCCCCTTCATTCACTTGCAATTGCGGCTTTTATAATATTATCGTTAAATCCCGAATATATTTTTCATCCAAGTTTCCAATTATCTTTTATCGCCGTATTATCGCTTGTTGCCGGTTATGAATTTTACTTAAAGAATTCATGGTTACTTGGAGAAAAGAAAGGCATTTTTGGAGCAGTAAAATTTTATACAGCCTCAAATATTTATTCAAGCTTCTTAGCAAGCATCATAACGGCACCTGTAGTAATTAATTAATTCTTTATATTTGCTACTTACTCAGTACCAACTAACCTCATTGTTGTTCCGATAACGTCATTTTTTCTTATGCCTCTTGCTTTGTTATCTCTGCCTTTTACCATGATCGGGTTTGATAACTATATCCTAAAGCTTATGGGATTCTTTATTGATATAATAATAAAATCAGCCGCCTATTTCAATAGTTTACCAGCTGCTGTATAATATTTCGGTTATATTACCAATTTCAGCATATTACTCTTTTTTATTCAGCTTTTTTGGCTTTGTATACGGAAACCTGCTTGGCGTTTGCTTGGTCTTGCAATCATGACAATATCTTTTATATTTATGTCCTACTCCCCAAAGCCGGAATTAATATTTGATGCAAATCATATGGCGGTAGGCGTTAAAGATAGAGAAAATAAACTAGTAATACATGCTGATAAAATACCTGCTTTCAATAGAACTTACTGGGCTAATTGGTTTGGACAAAAAGATAGTATGGTGTTACCTTTAGAGAATAATATTTTTTAACCAACTACGAACAAAAAATTGTCATTAATAAAGATAATCATTGTGAGAAAGCCGAAATTCATATTAATCTCAATTATAAATCTAAATGCCGCGGGAGCTTAATAACGATTAATAAAGATTTTAAAAAAAGCCCTATTATACTTATCTTTTGCAATAAAAAGGAATATACGTAAAATCTTAGTACCGGACTGTTCTTGTTCTATGTCATTCCCACTTGACATTGTTGTGTGGATACTAAGTCGTTATTGCAAGCGACTGTAAGGAGCGTGGCAATCCAGAAAAATAATAAAAAAATGTTAAAAACTAGCATTTTTTACTGGATTGCTTCGTCAAAACTTACAGTTTTTCCTCGCAATGACGACTCAGTATCCACACAACAATGCCAAGTGGGAATGACATAAACGAGCCATATAACAAGGTCCAGTTTTTAGCTAGGATGACATCAAAGTCTTTTTAAAAACTATCCAATACTTTAGGTAAAATCGAATAATGCAAGTTACACACAAAATACTAAAAATCCCCTCAAAAGGATATAGAAAAATCTTGAGTCTCTTAAATGAAAAAGGACAAGCAAGACTTATAGGCGGCTGTGTACGTGATGCGTTACTAGATCTCTTGCATAACAAAACTAATAAAGAGGAATTTGAAGGAGACACGGAACGCAGAATCGCAATGTACATAAACGTACGTAAGGATTTGAGTACCGGATCGACGTACAAATTACCTTTAGAAGCAAGTTATCCAAGAGATCGACTTGAGAAAGGTAGCCGCGATATAGATATAGCTACTAATTTGACACCTAGTGAAGTAACAAATATTTTATCTGGAGCTAAAATAAAAACTATTCCGACCGGTTTAAAATTCGGCACGATTACAGCTACTTTAAATAATGAAAAATTTGAGATCACGACTCTTAGGAAAGATATTGAATGTAACGGCAGACATGCCAAAGTAATATTCACCAACGATTTTGCCGAAGATGCCGCAAGACGAGATTTTACTATTAATGCTTTAAGCTATTGTCCCTTTAAGAACGAGATATATGATTATTTTGAAGGGTTTAAGGATTTGCAGCAGGAAAAGGTTGTATTTATAGGGGAAGCTCTAGATAGAATTAAAGAAGATTATTTGCGAATTCTACGCTTTTTTCGGTTTTCTAGCTATTATGCGAATCAGCTTGATTATGGCAGCTTTAAAGCATGTAAAGCTTTAAAAGACGGCTTAAAAACTTTATCACGAGAGCGAATTAAAAGCGAAATGGATAAAATTATTGTTTCAAAAAAAGCAGCACAAATTTTAAAAGCTATGTTTGAAATAGGAATATTAGAACTAATATTCTCTATCCAAAATTATGAAATAAAATTTTTTGAACAGGCAAATGATTTTAAATTAGAATTAGTTACTCGATATGCACTCTTATTATATTGTCAAAAAGATTTAAATTTAAAGGTCTTTCTAGATTGGCAATTCTCAAAACATGAAGCAATGCAAATATTATCAATAACGAACTTTCTGAATGACGCTAAATTTAACATGAAAAAAATTTGGTTTGAAAAAAAGAATTATAAGGAATATTTATTAGCAGCTAGAATAATCGGTAAATTAAATCATTCACAAGTAAAAGAATTTATTCTTAAATATGATGCGTTATTACGTCCTAAATTCCAAGTAAACGGTAATGATTTGTTAAATATGAATATAGAAAAAAAAAAAATAGGAGCAAAACTAGAATATCTAAAAAATTTTTGGATAGAGCAGGATTTTAAACCTAGTAAATTAGAGTTGTTGGCGAAATTATGAGAGCTAGTACGTCAAACCGTCATTGCGAGGAAAAATTGAAAATTTTGACGAAGCAATCTTGTGCCAAAATCCTGAGATTGCCATGCTCCTTTCAGTCGCTAGCAATGACGATTTGGTATCAATGCAAGCAAACCTTCACAGAGATGACATACCTAGCATTACTATTCCTTACATTCCTCAGCCTTACTAGCTATGCTAAGCCTAAGATAGTTGTAAGTATTACGCCAATCGGCAGTATTGTTTCGATGCTTGTTAAGGATAAAGCGGATATCGAGAGCTTAGCTATTAGTAGTGACTGTCCACATCATTATAATTTAAAACCTAGTGATTTAGTAAAAGTCAAAAATTCTGATATAGCAATTTATATTAATGAACAATTTGACGGTTTTGCCGAGAAATTAATTGATAATCATAGCAAAAACATTATAAAAATCAGTGATATTAAATCTTTAACCACTATAAAAGATAATTGGCATACTTGGCTTGATCTTAATAATGCTGTGATTTTACTACAGGAATTTGCACAAATATTTAGTGAAAAATTTCCTGAGCTACAAGAAGATATTAATAATAACCTTTCAACAGCACTTAAAGAATTAAATAAGCTACAAGAGATTAAAAATAATGAGCTTGCAACGATAAAAGACGTAATTTTATTAAGTGACAGTAGCGAGTATTTTTTTCTTAATACTAATATTAAAACTGCAAAATTATATAGCGAAAGTCAAAAAAGCCTCCGATATATAAGCAAGCTAGAAGATTTAATTAAAGAGTCTAATAACAAATGTCTTGTTTTAAGTAATGAACAAAATTCACGATTATACGACAAATTAAACGCTAAAATAATAATATTAAATAGCGAAAACTGGAATGTGCAGAATATAGGTTCCAACACTTTTCAGAATCAATATTTACAAATGATTTATCAAGTTAAAAAATGCATACACTAAATAGCGAAGAAAAGACAAAGAAGCTTGCAAAGCTTTTAGCACAAAGCTTAAAACCAAATGATATAGTTTTACTTAACGGTGACCTTGGAGCAGGTAAAACATTTTTTTGTCGTGAAATTATTAAATATTTTTGCGGTGAAAATACAAGCATTATAAGCCCTACTTTTAACTTACTGCAAACGTATAAAGCATCTAACTTCACTATATATCACTATGACCTGTATCGTCTTAAATCACCTGAAGAAATTTATGAACTTGGATTTGAAGAGGCATTAAACAGCAATTTAATTTTAATAGAATGGTCTGAAATTATTAAGCATTTACTTACTCCGCCTTTAATCGAAGTAAATCTAGAAGTATTAGATAATAATAAACGTTTATGTAGTATAATAACAAATCATAAAGAAAATTCACAAGAATCTTCCCTTATTGATTTTTTACAAGATTCTCCGCTATTCGATACAAAACTTGATATTCAAAGAGATAAAAGCCCTACTAGAAAAGTTAAGTTATAATTATGAACTATTTAATTTTTCTTTTAACTAATTTATAAACTTTTCCATCATTTCTTTTTCCTATAAGAAAGATATTTAATATCTTATTTAAAAAATCCTTACTCTCTTCCTCTAATAAAAAACCACTTTTACTCGCATTTTTTGCTTGCATTGCCCAATACATATCTTCAAGCTGATCAATTTTCTCATATTCTTCATGTGATATAAGAACAACTATGAGCTTACCGTATTATTAATATCTAACTAATCAATTGTCATGTAATAAAAACGCCTTTTCAATAGGAAGTAATTTTAATTCCGGTAACATCGGCATAATTAAATCTATTCCGGCTTTTTCGTTACTATTACCGTGTACCAATATAAAAGAACCATTTTGAACTTTTTCGCCTTTAGCAAGCCATGCATTACTCCCAAGCGAAATAAATCCCAAATCTTTTAATTTTTCTATTAATGTTTGATCGGAAACTAATCCAGGAAAACGAAAGAAAGGTGACGGAGCAATATTATAACTTACTAATATTTTCCCTGCTTCTAATACTTCATTTTCAAAATCATCTTTATTGGAAAGAAGGAAATTATCTTCAAGAGGTTTATCTTTAAAATAAGGATGACTAAATGAATGATTAACCCATGTTATTTGTAAATAACCGTTTTCTTGTTGTTTTAATAACCATAAGAATTCTTCTGTATGCTTATTAATCCATAATCCTGAAACACATATAGCAATCGGAATAGGTTTATTTAGTTTGATCGATAATTCTACAAGCTTTTTAAAAAAATCTTCTTCAAAGCTTTTGGAAGAAGGACACATGTCAATTGTCAAGAACTGTCCTTTTACTTTATACATGCTACTCGTAGCACCGTAATTTTGTTGTATATAAGGTGTAGAGCTATATTTATTTAAAACTTTAATATACGGAGTTTTACTTAATTTTTTTAGAAGATTTTCTTTTTCTATTTTATTCGTAGGTAAAATTACCAGCTCTTGTAGGGCTATTTCAGTTTTAAAAGAATTCGGATCTACTAAAACGAAATATGATTTTTCATTATTTAAATAAGAACGAATAGCAATTCTTATTTTTTTATTTTCAGCAATTACAGGTAAAAATACCGGTTTATAATCAGTTATAATTACTGCTTTTTCACTTGCATAGCTTAAACTAAAAAACAATATTACAAAAATAAAACTTAAAATTCTTTTAATTTATTTGTCTCCATAACGCTCGTATAAAATTCCGCAATTTTCTCTTTTACAGCTAGAGGATCGTTCATTAAATTAACAGCACCTCTAAACTCTGCTGAATTCGGTAAACCGCTACTATACCAGCCAATATGCTTACGTGCAATAGGTACGCCCACAGATTCACCATAATAATCAAGTATTGCCTTATAATGCTCGGTTACGATATCTAGCTGCTCTGCTATAGAGGGAGCAGATTTTTCTTCACCTGTTTTAAGATAATGATCAATTTGTGAAATAAGCCAAGGTTTGCCATATGCTCCTCTACCGACCATAATACCGTCTGCACCAGATTTTTGTAGGGCTTCTTTTGCCTTAGCAAAATTAGTAATATCACCATTAGCAATAACCGGAATCTTTACCGATTCTTTAACTGATCGTATAAAATCCCAATCGGCATTACCGGAATAAAACTGGCATCTAGTTCTACCGTGAACGGTAATCATCTGAACACCTGAGCTTTCAGCAATTTTGGCTAAAGTCGGAGCGTTTTTCGTATTATCATCCCAACCCATACGCATTTTAACGGTTACCGGCAGCTTAACTGCTTCAACGGTAGCTTCAAAAATTTTAGCTGCCAGCTGCTCATCCCTCATTAGAGCCGAGCCTGAATAACCGCCTACTACTTTTTTCGTCGGACAGCCAAAATTAAGATCGATAATTTTTGCCCCCATACCCTCATTCATTTTAGCAGCTTCTGCTATCACATTCGGCTCACAGCCTGCTAGCTGTACGCAAGCACTTGTTGCATCATCACGCATAATGGCACTTTTTTTTAGTGACTGCCTAGATTCCACAATCATTGCTCTACTTGCTACCATTTCAGAAACTACAAGCCCTGCACCAAATCTTTTCACTAACCTTCTAAATTCCAAATCCGTAACACCCGACATTGGAGCTAGTATAATATTTGAAGAAAGCTCAATATTGCCGACTTTGATCATAAAAACCGTTATAAAAATAAACATTCATGATATCATAATTAAGTATTTTTGTCTAATATTACTAATTAAGAATAGACAAAAGCCGACTAATCTATTATAAGCTTAAGTTATATTGCCTTATACCCTAATAAATGAAAGAATAGTATAGACGAAGATCAACTTGGAAAAGACCAAGGAGTCTGTAAGTCGAAGAGCGGAGCGTATGCTAATACGTGAGTATCCGAGGACTTACAAAAACGACGAAGCCAAATTTTCAAGTTCATCGAGTATATACGGCCACGTAGCTCAGTCGGTAGAGCAAAGGACTGAAAATCCTTGTGTCGTTGGTTCAATTCCAACCGTGGCCACCACTATTCCTTACTTTAAATCCCGTTACGTTATTTTATATCTTCAATTAAATTTCTATTGCATCTGCAAACTTATTTTTGTAATTTTAATTAACTTTAGGTTAATAAGGATAAATTATGTTTATACGTATAAAAAATTTTTGGAATACATAAAGAATCAACACCTGAAGAATCAGATGAAATATTATATAATCAACTAATATCTTTACTAGAAAAATTAACGTGTGTAATACACACAAAAGATGAAGATAAAAAAGAAATTGAAAAATTAATTGATAAAATAAAAAATACTAATTTATTTAATCAATCCGATGAGGATGGTAATACAGCCTTAATTTTAGCTGCTGATGCAGGTTTAGAAGAAGATTGTTTCAAACTTATTACCAAGATGTCTGACGAGGCTATATTAATACGATCGAGAATATACGTGGTCAGCCTGCATTAACAAAGGCTATGTGACGTGATTTAGATAATGTTTGTATAGAGCTTATTCCAAGAATGTTTGAGGAAAATATTAACTCTATTGATAAATTCGGAAGGACATTGTTAATGCTTGCATCCAAAAAAGGCATAATAGCAGTTTTTCTAGAGTTTATTAAGCTGCTGCCACCTGAGATGATTATTCGTGCTGATAATAATGGGAATATGGCTGCAAGCTACGCAGATACGGACAAAGCATTTGCCGAGGTAAGGGAATTATTGCAAGAAAAACAACAAAATTTATTAAAAAATTTAGCTTCATTTCTAAATAAAACTTTTTTATAACAATGGTTTAGATAATTTTTTTAAAATTGCATATGCTACAAAATTCTATAAAAAAGTGAAAGTAAATAAGGAACTATCAGCATCTTATTTACAAGAACAAAATAATAATCCTAAATCTATTATAATAACGATGAATAATTTTATGAAATTATTCCCATTTGCCATTGCAGGAGTATATACAACCGGAAATTCAATCGGATTCTAACCCCCCTTTTTACATTTATCATGCTTACCAAATGAAGCAATATGTTGTATTATCTCCCACTTAGAAAATGAAAAATGGGGGATAGATGTTGAGTTGTCTGGAAAAAGTAGCGCTACATAGGATTAATAAAAAGGGACAATTTTGCCTTCATCCTTAATTTTTATGATGCTTACAAATTTTGTTATACAAAAAAATATTACTTAATATACTGTCACTTAGTGGAGCAAATCGTCTATACTCTTCTGCTTTCAAAAATTGCTCTTTCATTTTATCAAGGATTCGCATCCTCACCCCTCAAAATAAAATTCAATTCTTGAAAGCATTTGAGTATACTTGCCTCCACCATTTAAATTCTGCTTATTTATTACTCCCAGTTAATCAGTTTTTTAAAGTAATTAATTTTAATATAACAAAAAGTAAATTTCATTACTTTTTAAAGCTCGTATGTTCAATACAAAATCATTCTTATCATAGATAAAAAATTTAACTAAGTTTAGATATAATACAGTGCCAAAAATAATTGAACGGAATAAACCAAGCGATGCTTTTGAAAGTTGTTTATCGATTATAAGTATAATTTTCGGTATGGTAAATTGAATAAATTTCTAATTAATTTGTAGTAAGAATATTATGTGTAAAGTTTTTTAACTAAAATAAATTCTATTCTTAATTCCCTATTTATACCATTTGGATAAATTTCATGTAATTAAGTCTTTGTCTTTAATAAAAAAATCTAGATATGGCTCAATAATAGCTATTTCTACTGTTTTAGTGTTCATAATGGCTTAGTTCTCATTAGTTAAACTTAAATGATTCAAGTTTGATCACCAAGAAGCTAAGTTAAAGCCCGATTGGTGATCATGGAGTTAGAAACACCGTCAACAAGAACAGCTGAGTAGTTTTTAGGCTTAAAGTTAATACTCTAAGCCCTGAACATGACTACTACACCTCCCCGACCGTAAAATATCGAGGAATAAACCAATTTAACAGTGATTTTACCGCCTGTTAATGGAGGTTTCTATACTCCAGAACAACCTTAGCTGTTCCAAGATGATTCTAAGCAAAACTTTAAACAAGTCAATATGATTATTGATTTCAAAAATTGGTATTGCTCGCATGACTCGTTTTATGTCATTCCCGCTTTCGCGGAAATGACATCAAGTGGGTTTTTCGAGCCATGCAACAAAGCTTACAGTCGTTTGCAATGACGATATCAATCTTTATTTTGCAATACCTTTTATGCTATCTGTAAAACAAGATTAAAACGAATAGCAGGTTATCCACTCGCGTTGTTATAATACAAGGCTATCATTAATCGTTTACTCCTAGTCCTGCAAGCATTATATTCTCTATTCTCATCACATAGTCATAAGTTGCAGAATAACCTGAATTTATTAATGCTTCTTTTTGTTCAGCGATATCAAAACTTAAAGCTGATATATTATGATCATCAATAAAAACTGTTCTATCATGATTCTGAAAACAACTTATCAAGTCAAAGTTTGTGAGAACTTCAGCTAATGCATATAGTTGATCCACAACAGTAGTAGTATCCACAAACGGTTTAGGTTCTGTACCATTCTGATAAGCTTCTAATATTTCTTTATTGATTGGTTTAAACCCAAGAGTTTTATAATTTTTATTATCTGTTTGAAGGAGGCTTCGTGCTGCAGTTTTATCATCAAACACCTTAACCAGGTAATTATTCGTAACTCCACCATCCACATATGTTGAAACTACTCCTTGAACAGTTTTTTGTACGGACTGAAAATATATTAGGAAAAGCCCCTGAAGCGTATACGAATTTTACAACTTTCTCATCAGGAACATTTTCATAAGATAGAATTTCCGGAAATTGAGTACTGAGATTAGTACACACTACGTATAAATCTATATTTGTTTTTTGACTGTCATGTAGCTGTTTAAAAGTAATATCGGGGTCAAATCTCTTGTTTTTTAATATTGCCTTAAAAATTCTTCTAGATATTTCTCAGAATTTAATCCTCCGTAGAATACAAGATTATACACTTGGTCCTATTTACTAGTATGATCTGAAAATTTATCAAAATCAATTTTCTTAAATATATCCTCAATTTCTTCCGGTTGATATCCTAGTGCTATGGAGAAAGCAGCTATTGCACTACCGGAAGCTCCAACTACTTTCTGGATATTTTTTTAAACAATCTTTGTCTTTTAGCCCCTGCATACGCGATGACTTTACTCCACCACCTACAAAGGCTAAGTTCTTTATTTCTAACATTTTCAATACCTTGATTTAGTTAATATAATTTAGGCTTTATTAAAAGACATTAGATTATTAATATTTTTGTAAAAATTGATAAGATTTATACTAAAATAGCTACAATACATTAATTTAATTCTTCTTAATAAAACGTAAATTAATATTTGTGGCTTTTTATCTATTTTTTTCCTAGATCTTACAATCAAGTAGATGTTGTTGCGTGGATCGGTTTTTCCATCATTGCGAGGAATTTGCATAGCAATTGACGAAGCAATCTCAGGAGTTTGTTATTATTTCATGAGACTGCCACGCAGCCTACGGCTGCTCGCAATGACGATATCATTCTTTACTTAGCAATACCTTTTATTCCACCTGTAAATTTTGTTGCATAATAAAACTATCACTTATATACTGTCGCTAATGATTAATTTGCTTAAAGTTATATGGTAAGTAGTAATTTTTATAAAAACCTAGGGCCACGAAAACTAACAGCAATTATAGATTTTTTACACGATATTATAGCACCTCCTAAGATTCATGAAGATATAGCTATTCATGATATTAAAATTCTGCAGGAAGCATCACCAAATGATATTAGCTTTTTAAGCAATCCTAAATACTCCGAATTTTTAAAAAATACCAAAGCTGCTGCTTGTATAGTGCCGAAAAATTTTACGGGAGAAGCAAATCCAAATACTGTTTTATTACACGCCCAGAACTCACATTTTGCTTACGGCAAATTAATAGATTTTTTTTATGCTCCTATTAAATCATACCCTACTAAAATAATGAAATCCGCTATTGTTGCAGATTCGGCGACTATCGGAAAAAATTGTTATATAGGTCACAATGTAGTTATTGAAGACGATGTTATTATAGGTGATAATAGTATTATAGAAGCTGGAAGTTTTATAGGTAGAGGAGTAAATATCGGCAGAAACGCTAGAATAGAACAACATGTTTCAATAAATTATTCAATTATAGGCGACGACGTCGTAATACTTGCAGGTGCAAAAATTGGACAGGACGGGTTTGGATTTTCTACCGAAAAAGGCGTACATCACAAAATATTTCATATAGGAATAGTTAAAATCGGCAATAATGTTGAAATTGGTGCAAACACTACTATTGATAGAGGATCACTTCAAGATACAATTATAAAAGATTTATGCCGCATAGATAATTTAGTACAAATAGGGCATGGCGTTAAAATAGGTAAAGGCTCTATTATCGTAGCACAGACAGGTATAGCAGGAAGTAGCACGATCGGTAAATATTGTGCTCTTGGAGGGCAAGTAGGAATCGCCGGACATTTAAATATAGGCGACGGGGCACAGGTAGCGGCACAAGGCGGTGTAGCACAAAATATAGAAGCAGGTAAAATTGTCGGCGGCAGTCCTGCAATTCCTATTATGGATTGGCATAGACAATCCATTATTATGAAACAATTACTAAAGACCTCTAATAGCAAATTAAAAAAGTAGCTTGTTATTAAAAAGAACTTTGTTGTTGCATGAATACCTGAGTCGTCATTGTGAGCAGCCATAGGCTACGGTGGCAATCCAAAAAAATTAGCAAAAAGTGCTGATTTTTAGTACTTTTTACTAGATTGCTTCGTCAATTATTTCATAATTTCCTAGCAATGACGGAAAATTTACATTAAAGAAGAGATCTAAATAAATGATCATAGATATTACCGAAATCATGGATTGGATACCTCATCGCTATCCATTTTTATTAGTAGATAGAGTACTTAAAATTGATCCTAACAAATCAATAACAGGTATTAAAAACGTTACTGTTAACGAACCGCAATTTACAGGACATTTTCCGGCAAGACCTGTTATGCCCGGTGTTCTAATGGTTGAGGCTATGGCACAATTAGCTGCTATATTAGTTGCTAAATCTTTAGGTTCTACTAAGAATAAAGAAGTGTTTTTAATGACTATCGAAAATGCAAAATTTCGTAGAATTGTTCAACCAGGGGATACTATGCATATCCACGCTGTTATTGATCAGCAAAGAGCTAACGTATGGAAATTTTCAAGTACGGTTACGGTCGAAGGTGAAATAGCTGCAGAAAGTAAGTTTACCGCAATGATTAAAGATAAAACATAGGGACATAGTGTCAAATTCTAATATCCATACTACAGCTGTAATTGCAGAAGGTGCAAAGCTTGGTAAAAACGTAAAAATCGGACCGTATTGTATTATAGGTCCTGAAGTTGTGCTTCATGACAATGTCGAGCTAAAATCCCATGTAGTAATTGAAGGGATTACCGAAATCGGCGAAAATACCGTAATCTATCCTTTTACATCAATAGGTCAACCTCCACAAATCTTAAAATATGCTAATGAGCGATCAAGCACGATAATTGGCTCTAATAATACTATTAGAGAATATGTTACGGTACAAGCAGGAAGCCAAGGCGGCGGAATGATGACAAGAGTAGGAAATAATAATTTATTTATGGTTGGCGTCCATATAGGTCATGATTGTAAAATCGGCAATAATGTAGTATTTGCTAATTATGTAAGCCTAGCAGGTCATATTGGGGTAGGTGATTATGCAATAATCGGCGGACTGTCTGCCGTACATCAATATGCTAGAATCGGTGAATATTCGATGATCGGCGGGCTATCGCCAGTCGGAGCAGATGTAATACCGTTTGGGCTTGTAAGTAGCAAACGTGCGGTGCTTGAGGGCTTAAATCTAATCGGTATGAATAGAAAAGGGTTTGATAAAGTAAAGTCTTTAAATGCTTTAAAAGCTATCGAAGAAATCTTCTCAGGTGAAGGTAATTTTGCTGAGCGTATAAAACAAGTTGCTGAGAAATATAACAATAATTCTATAGTAATACAAATTATCGATTTTCTTAATCAAGATAGTAGTAGAGCATTTTGTCATTTTGAGAAGTAAATTTATTTAACTAGCAATATGTAACACTTTGTGTTACAATTAAATATTATAAGGAGGATAAAAAGTATTACGACTAGTATACGCTTAGAAATAAATTTAAGTAAAAACTTGAAAAAGTAACTTATGATTTACACCGTGAAAAAAGCTGGATAATTAGGTGAAGCAATACGTATATATCTTAAACAACTAGAAAATTCAGACCTAGCCAAAGAAGCTAAACGTCAATCCTTATTAGCTAGTAAAGAAAACAATCCTGATGCCAACTTATGGTTAAAACACAATGAAGAAAGTTGGTTAGATGAATGGAAATAATAGAAATTAAAAAAAGATATATTGTTGCTTGGTGTAATATCTGGGGAGATTATGGTAAACCTCGCCCCGCTGTTGTTGTTCAATCTAATTTATATAAAAATCATCCCAGTATAACAGTTTGCCTTCACAACGGATTTAATAGATGCCCCACAACTTTTCACCTGTTATTGAATCCTACAGAGCTAAATGGTTTTAATTTAGAATTTCATATTATGGTTGATGAAATTAGTGCTATAAGAAGTGATAAAATTCAAAAAAATTGGTGAATTATCACCTGAACAACTAGAAGAGTTAATTGAAGCTATTATATTAAATAATGGATGAATTAGCCACTAATTTTCTCATTTTTTCTTGCAAAGAGTTTTGGCGTAAACGAGTTTTCAAGCTCTTAAAATCAACTATTTCTGCATTTTGATTTTGGTGGCTACATGCAAAAATATATTTCTGCTCTCCTTTAACTTTTTGAATACATTGTCCGCAAATTCCTTTCATCATACATTGCATCGATGAATTAACGCTAATTATTATTTTTGTATTTTCACTGAATATTTCATTTTTTAGACTTTGCAATTCTTCTATTATTTCAGGAGAAGCATTAATTATTACTATATCCACTGAAACTAATTTACGGATTTTTATATCAGGATAGGTAACAAATATAACTTCATTATTATTTTCTTTTAGAACTTTTAATAAGCCTATATTACCGACTTCGAAATCAACAATAACTATTTTTTTATTTTGAGGTATTTCTAGCGGCGAACCTGTCGGTCCCATTAAAACTACTTTCTCATTTTCGGATAATGTTTTACATAAGCTAGTAGATTTACCGACTTCAAAAACTATAAAGCTAATTAAGCCTTTTTCTACATCAATATCGATAGGGCTTAAGGCTACAGACTCTATTAACTTAGCAGCATCTTCAGAATAATTTTGTAAGCGAAAAAACTGTCCGAACTTAAAATTTTTAGCAGCAAGCGGCGAATGAATTATCAACTCAAAAGTTTTATCATCTAAAATATTTATTTTATTAACCCTAGAAGTCAGCAAATAATCAAGCTGCGTACAAAAATCTTTATAACTACCTTTAAAGCTAGGATTATTATTTATAAGTTTTTTGTTAATAGCGTCGTACCCTTCTTTGGTACTAGCAAGAGCCTTCACTACACTACCCGAATATTTAGGATTACAATCACCGAAATAGCTATATTTATCCTCATCGAATTGAGTGTTATTTTCTATACCGATTGCCATAATCACGGTTTTGGTTTTGATGTCATTGCGAGGAAATGCGTAGCATTGACGCGGCAATCTTGTTAAGCCAAACTCCTGAGATTGCCACGCAGTCTTTGACTGCTCGTAATGACGGTTTCGATTCTCAAACTCCATAGATTCCACATGACCGTATTTATCAACATTAATCCTTAAAGGTTGCATATTTTCCTTAAAATCAACACCGAGTGCTAATGCATATATTAGCTCCTCGTGATTTAATTTATATGCCGGCGAATCTTGCAATCTTCCACGATAGTAGACAGTAGCACCCCCAAGCTTATTAAAAACCTTTCTTAATTCTTCATTATTCTTAGCTTCTTTAAACAATTTTGCATGAGCAATAAATTCTTCAGCTATTTCTTTATCTTCCTCTGTTAAATCTTTTTCTATATAATCTTCGGCAAATTCCTCTACTTGTTTTTTATAGTAATATAAACTTTCCGTTGCTGCGTCTAAGGAAGTAAGACCGCCGCCTATTACCGCAATCGGCATCCTAATTACCATATTAGTACTAGAATTTTTCAAAAATGCCCCTCCGTTTTGCAAAGTCATTAAGAAATCAGAAGCCGTTTTTACGCCCTTAGCTTCAAAATTTTCTATATCCAAAACTTTCGGCTGGCCTGCTCCAATGCAAAAAGCTATATAATCAAAACCCAAATCGAAAGCTTGTTCTTTCGTTATATTAAAATCTAAAGCTACTCCGTCATAATATTTGAAATTATTATTTCTCTCTAATATTAGCCGCAATATATCGAGATTGTTTTTATCCCACCGAACAGTAATCCCATATTCCGCTACCCCTCCAAATCCTCTTGGCATTCTTTCCGATAACAAATTTTTATATTCATGCCAAAATTTTATAGGCTTATGAACGTCAAAAGGCAGTAGAGTAATTCTTAAACCGTCAATAGCCACAACATTATGACCTGACCGTAATAAATAATAGCTAAGACTAAAACCTGCAGGACCAAGACCGGTAACTAAAATATTATAATTAGTAGGTTCTTTCGGAAGCGGTGCATAAATATTAAGCGGATTCCAACGAGTAAGCAGTAAATATATCTCTAAGCCGTAAGGTAATTTAAGTGTTTCTTCTAAAATATTTGATTCTATTAATGGGATATTTACCGGATCTTGCTTTTGGTAAATACAAGCTTTTGAGCAATCATTACAAATTCTATGACCTGTTGCTGCAACCATCGGATTATCAATAACGATAATAGCAAGAGCACTTAGGTTAAAACCTTGTGCCTTAACACAGTTCATTTCAGAAATTTTTTGTTTTAACGGGCAACCTTGTTTTAAATCCGTCATTGCAAGCAACTGCAAGGAGCGTGGCAATCTCGTCAAATCTCCTAAGATTGCCACGTCGCTTTGCTCCTCGCAATGACGATTCTGAGGTTGCAGTAATCCCTTAGAACAGCTATCCTTATCTTGCTTATGGCAATAAATACAATAATGAGAATGGTTTAAAGCTTCATCTAGATTTAAAAAAGAATCTGTATAGTCAAAATCTACTCTCTCATTTTTTTGATATTTTAATATTTTTTTATCGTCTATTAGATTTTCTTTATCTAGTTTTTGTGGGAGGTTGAATAGGATGTTATCCTGTGGCTTGATACTCTCACACAAATAAACCCTATACGCAGCATACCTAGCTGCTATGTCTAATTCTTCTGCAAAACTTTCTTCTGCCTGTTGCCATATAATTATTTGTTTGGCAAATTCTCTAGAAGTAAAATTTGCACCTATTAAATCAGTTAGTTTTAAATACACATCTTCAAAATCAATATCTTTTATTTTTTCCAGTGGATATTTTTTTACGGCAACACGTTGAACAAATTTTCTTTTACATTCATAAATAATATCAAAATCTTTATGTTTTAACCTTAATATCGTTACTTCTTTTGAAATACAAAATAACTCTGCTAAAAAATCGTCTAAATGAGGGGAAATTTTTAGCAAAAATTCGGAATAATCTTTTGGAATAATGGAGAGAGGAGTCGATCTAAATAACATTAAATCTTTATGCAAAGATCTATCAGCTTTAAAGAGATAATCTAAAAATATTTGATCTAATTTTTTAAGTCCGGTTAAATCTAATTCATTAAAATCTAGATTAAAACCAAGTTTCATAAATAATAAATAACTCTTTTAGAAAATTGTCTATAAATTAAATAACTGATACAAACAGTAATAAATGCAACTATAATAGACTTAACTATCAGCATCATATCCGGTAATGTTCCGTCAATCACCAACGCTTGTACGGGTCTTATAACTAAAAAGAACGGATTAAATTCAAAATATATCTTTTTAGACTCCGGAATTAGCGAATATGGATAAACTATCGGTATACTCCAATAAATAACTCCAAGAATAACACTCAACATTTGCGGAATATCTCGAATATATGGCGTTAAAAATGCTACTGCGATAGAACCACTAATCACACATATTATTAAGGGCAAAATTAATATCGGCATAAATATTATTTGCCAAGAAAATTTTTCTGGAAATAATAAAATAAAAGCAAAATACATTGCCGAAAATGAGCAAATTAAAGTATATAATTGCCCTAAACTATCCGCAACAGGAAAAAAAGTCTTAGAAATTCTAACTTTTTTTATTATTTGATCACGTATAACTAAAGAACTTGAACAAATCGTTAAGCTGCTTACTATAAAACTCCACAAAGGAATACCACCGACTAAGTTCATTACCATAAATTCTCTCGGCTGTCTTAATAAAAAACCGAAAAAATATGAAATTACCATTATGTGAATAAAAGGCTGAATTAAACTCCATAAAGAACCTAAAAAAGAATCTTTATTTTGCCTAATTATAGAAGCTTTAACTAGTAATGCTATTGCCCGCCAGTATTTTTTAGAAAAAAAATACTTTATCATTTATGAATTTCCTTGTTGTTGGTTATAGATTTTAAACATTTCCGATGGTGTACCATCACCTATAATATTGCCGTCTTTTAATAAAATACATCTATCGCAATTATCTTTTATAATTTCTTCTTGATGGCTTACTATTATTGAGATAGGAGTATTTTTAAATTTATTCTTCATTAAACTAAGAGATTTTTCTATAAAATAGCTATCGCCTGCCGCAAAAACTTCATCAAGTAATAGAATCTGCGGATTTTGAAATATTGATACAGAAAAAGCAAGACGTGATAACATACCGGAGCTATAAATTTTTATCGGTAAATCAATTTTACTACCAAGTTCTGAAAAATCTATAATTTCTTTTTCAATTTTTTTGCTATATTTATCCAGCATATTATTATATAGCATTAACATTTTTATATTTTCACGACCAGTTTGCTCAGACTCAAAACCAACTCCCATATCTATAATTGCCGCAATATCTCCATGAACTTTGACTGTACCGGATTTTAACGGATATATTCCAGCGATTAACTTTAGGAACGAACTTTTTCCCGAACCGTTACTCCCTATAAAAGCTATTTTTTCTCCCTCATAACAAGAAAAATTAATATTGTTTAATATAGGTATATTTGGAGAAAGAGAGACTCCTTTTTTCAAGAAGAAATGCTTTAAACCTTGAGCTCTTTTATGAGTATCAATACCTTCAACATAACCATTAGTTATCTCTATAAATACTTTTGGATAGCTAAGTGACATAAATAAATATTAAATAGATTTATTAATCCAATCTAAAAGAGAATTTTTTTGTTGCAAACCTATTTTAGTATCTTTTTGTTCACCATTTTTAAATAACATTATCGTTGGAATACTACGAATACCGTATTCTGAAGGAGTGTTAGGATTTTCATCAATATTCATTTTAAGTACTTTTACTTTGCCTTGTAATTCTTTACTGATTTCATCTATTATCGGCATTAACATTTTACACGGTCCGCACCATTCTGCCCAAAAATCAACCAGTACAGGTAAATCTGATTCTAATACTTCCTTTTTAAAAGAGCTATCCATTACGTTATTTACCATAAATTCCTCTATGTTTTTGTAGCATTGTCCATATGGCTTTTATGTCATTCCCGCTTTTAACAGCCTTATTGCATAACTCGTTTATGTCATCCCCGCGTGTAGACGGGGATGACATCGAGTAGGTTTTTCAATCTATACAACAAAGTCGCTTTTAGCTAGGAATGACATAGTGTTGCTTTCGGATTCATATGGACAACACCTATATTTATAAATAAAATTATAAAGTACAGGCTTCTACTTGTAAATAATGAAAATCTTTTTATTTATTATATTTATTTTTTCTATTATAATATATTCGCATTATTAAAGCTGCTGTTTCCTCTATTGATCTAGTCGACACATCAATTACCGACCAATTTCTTTGATCACAAATTTTTCTGACTTCTAGGCACTCTTTTTGTACTATATTAAAATCCGTATAGCTTTTATTTTCGTTAATTTGTAATAGATTTAATCTAGCTTCTCTTATCTCAATTAACCTATTTGGATTAATAACGAGTCCTACTACCAATTGATCTATATCTTTTTCTATAAAATCAGGAAAGGGGCAATTATAAACATAAGGAATATTGGCAGCTTTTAAACCGTTATACGCTAGAAATACGGAAGTCGGTGTCTTAGAAGTTCTAGAAGGACCTATTAATATTATATCAGCCTCTGATAATTCATTAAGCATTTGTCCGTCATCATGTCTTATAGCATAATCTATGGCATTAAGTGTATCAAAATAAGTTTTATCAAATTTATAATTGTAATTCTGTTCTTTTTCTATTTCAATACCTGAAAAAACAGACATTTCTTTAATAATTTTACCTATTACAGAAATACATGGAATTTTTAATTCATAGCAAAATTTCGTTAAAGTTTTTCGGAGTTCTTGATCGGCAATCGTGTATAATACTATCCCATGTTTATGTTCTATTTTACTTAATACTTCATTTAGCAATTCCAAATTTCTGATCATTGGCCAATGATATAATTTTGGTTTTACGGAAGTAAATTGTGCAATGGCAGAATTTGCTGCATATTTTGCAGTTTGCACGGAAGAGTCTGAAACTAAGTGAATAATTAGCTTTGTCATACTTTACACATGTAATTGTGGATAAATTTTTTAATAACTTATTATTTTTCCTATTAAAACCTATTAAAAATTTCCTCAAATCCTTATTAAATCAAGTAAATCTAGTGTATTTTCTTTTAAATAAATAGTTTGTGGATAAAATTGTGAATAAATATCATTTTTCTTTGAAAAAATAGTCTTTTCTAAACTAGAAATGAATTTTACACTTAATTATCCACTTGTATAAATTCATTACAAACTTATGTGAATATAATTAAAAATACCTATATTTTTAAGAAAATTTTAATGAAAATTTTGTTGATAACTCTGTTTAAAACATTTAATCTACATAATTCTATTTATATAAACGACAAATAATAAATATATTTATTATTTTAATATTCTTAGTAATAACATGAAGCAAATTATAAATCCATTAAAAGGAAATAATAATAAAGTACCTATTTGGTTTATGCGTCAAGCAGGTAGATATTTGCCGGAATATAAAAAAGTAAGAGAAACAACAAAAAATTTTCTAGATTTTTGTTATGATGTTAGCAAAGCAACAGAAGTAACCTTACAACCGATAAAACGTTATGGATTTGATGCAGCTATTATTTTTTCCGATATATTAGTTTTACCTCATGCTCTTGGATGGGAAGTGGATTTTAAAGAAAAAATAGGGCCTATATTAAAGCAATTCAAATCACAAGAAGATTTTAAATATCTGCAAATCAATCCGAATTATAAATTAGAAAAGGTTTATGAAATAATAAAAAAAGTAAAAAAAGAATTACCATCCCCCATTTCTTTAATAGGATTTGCAGGTAGTCCTTGGACAGTGATGAGTTACATGTTAGAGGGAAAAGGAAAACAGGATTTTAAAACGAGCAAAAAATTCATATATGAAAATAAAATACTTGCTGAAGAATTATTAAATTTTATTACGGAAAAAACAGCTGATCATCTTATAAATCAAGCAAAATCTGGAGCAGATGTTTTAAAGCTTTTTGATTCATGGTCAGGAGTACTTGCAGAAGAGGAATTTACTGAATTTGTAATAGAGCCGACAAAAAAGATTATACTAAAAGTAAAAGAAGTTTTTCCAAAAACTCCTATAATTGCTTTTCCTAAAGGAGCAGGATTATTGTACGAAAAATTTATAAAAGAAGTACCGATAGATGTTTTAGCTGTAGATCAAATGGTTCCTCTTGAAAAAATGAAAGAGTGGAGTGATAAAGTAATAGTACAAGGTAATTTAGATCCGGTTGTATTATTAACTAATAAAGAAATTATTAAAGAAAAAACTTATAAAATTCTTCAGGCAATGAAAGGAAAGAATTTTATCTTTAATTTAGGACATGGTATTTTGCCTGAAACACCTACAGAAAATGTAGAATTTTTGACAGAATATGTTAGGTTATATGAAGAAAAGAATAGCAATAGTACTTTTTAATTTAGGCGGTCCAAAAAACCTTAAATCAGTGAAGCCTTTTCTATTTAATCTATTTTATGACAAAGCTATAATTAATCTACCAAATCCTTTGCGTTATATTATCGCTAAAATAATTTCTATTACTAGAGAGAAAAAATCTCAAAAAATTTATTCTTTAATCGGTGGTAAATCTTCTTTACTGCAGGAAACAGAGGAGCAGAAATTAGCACTAACCGAAAAGCTAAAGCAACTTATAAAAGAAGATTTCGCTATTTTTATAAATATGAGATATTCAGCACCGTTTGCTAAAGAAGTAATAGGTCAAATAAAAAAATATAATCCAAGCGAAATAATATTATTGCCTCTATATTCTCAATTTTCAAGTACTACGACAGGATCATCAGTTAAAAATTTTTTACAAAACCTTGATATTGATATTCCAATTAAAACAATTTGCTGTTATCCTCTAGAAAAAGATTTTATAAAAGCTCATGTTTCATTAATTAAAGAAAAACTATACGATAAAAATTTTCGTATATTATTTTCTGCTCACGGGTTACCCGAAAAAATAATAAAAGCAGGTGATCCTTATGGTTTTCAGATAAAAGAAACAGTACAAGCAATAGTTAAAGAATTAAATATAAAAGATCTAGATTATAAGATAACTTATCAAAGTAGAGTAGGACCTATAGAGTGGTTAAAACCTAATACGGAAGACGAAATAGAGCTAGCAGGAAAGTTAAAAAAAGACATAATTATCGTACCTATATCCTTTGTATCCGAGCATGTTGAAACACTAGTAGAGCTTGATATTGAATATAAATTAATCGCAGATAAATATAAAATTCAATATACCCGAATTCCGACACTTGGAACAAATAAAATTTTTATTAATAGTTTGACAAATATATTGCTACGATTTATTAATAAGGTTGATACTAATTTAGTTATGAGTAGCTCTAGTACAAGAATATGTCCAAACGAATTTACTAAATGTTTGTGTAAATTAACAAGTTAATAAGGAAAAGAATGGCAAGTTACTATCTATGGTTTAAGTCAGTCCATCTGATATCTGCTATATGTTGGATGGCAGGGCTTCTTTATTTACCTAGAATATATGTTTATCATATCAAAGCTAAAATAGGTAGTGAGCTAGATAGTACTTTACAAGTGATGGAGCTAAAATTACTCAGATTCATTATGAATCCAGCAATGATTAGCACATTTATTTTTGGTTTAATAAATGCTCATATTTACGGGTTTGTTGCTCTTGATACTTGGTTTCACATTAAAATGTTTGCAGTATTAGTTTTAGTGATATTTCACGGTTTACTTGCAAGATGGCGAAAAGATTTTGCAAATGGTAAGAATGTCCATTCAGAAAAATTTTATTGCATAGTTAATGAGATTCCGGCTATTTGCATGATTGTTGCAGTGATTATGGTTATAGTGAAACCATTTGACTAGTATATACTCTTTGTTATTTGAAAAGGGATTGTTAAAGATATATCGTCATTGCGAGCAGGAAATAATAACAAACTTCTAATATTGTGTTTCGTCAATATTTTCTTTTGAAGTAAACTCTGCTACGAGTTCAGGTAGGCTCTTGTTAGTTTGGTTGGATATGTAGTTACTCCCGATTAATTAAACTAAAGCATTGCTTTTAAGCTCTGGACATTCCTATTATAACTGACTTTTGGTAGAGATTGCTACACCCCGAAATAGTGTTTTACTATTTCAGTTAAAGCTTATACCTAACTTTCTTTGGTGGTTTTCAGTAGTCGACGTAGTAGGAGCATTGACTGATAGTAGTGACCCTGGAGCTTATTGAAGAAAACTAAAACAAAGGTTAAATGAAGAAAAAAGTGAGGTCATGACAAACTGTCACGGACTGAAATTAACTGCCACAGATGGAAAAAATATATAACAGACTGTGCAAATACAGAGTCATTACTTCGTATTATACAATCTATTTCGTCTCCAAAGGCAGAACCATTTAAACAATGGCTTGCAAGTCGGTTATGAGAAGATTCAAGAAATTTCTGATCCGGAAAAGTCAATTGATAGAGCAAGGGATAATTGGAAACGACACGGTTGTAGCGAGAAATGGATTCAACAACGTATGATGGGGCAGGAAACACGAAACAAATTAACTGATTACTGGAAAAACCATGAAGTATAACAAAAGAGAATGAATTTGCTATATTAACTAATATTATTCATCAAGAATGGGCTTAAAGAACACAAAAATATTAAGGGCTTAACAAATCAAAATTTACGTGATCACATGAATGAAGCAGAATTAATTTTTACTGCTCTTGCTGAATTATCTACTTCGTCAGGTAGAGAAACCAATAATGTAACAGGAATGGAAAGAAAATAAGGTTGCAGGTAAAATAGGAGGAAGTATAGCTAAAAACGCTAAAACGGCCTTGGAAAATAAAACTGGTAAAAAAGTAATCTCAACAGAACATTATTTACCGTCTAAACTTACAAAGTAAAAATTTTTGTTATAGTGAAATGCATTGAATTAGGTGACATTTTTTAATAATATATCTCATATCGTAAATGGGTTGGCATTCGCTATATCCTTAAAAAAAATTGGTTTTGTGGAAAATACTCTCACTTTTGACAGAAGTTTCAACACACCGAAACAGCATTTTGCCATTCCGGTTATGATTTTAAAAAAGTCAATTAAACTTTACTTCAGGTGGCAATGACATTAATATTGCTTCGACATTTCCATCAGTCATTAAGCCGAATTTAGTACCGCGGTCATATAGCAAATTAAATTCTACATATCTACCTCGCCTTATAAGCTGGTATTCTTTCTGCTCAGCTGTCCAAGGTAAAAATAACTTACTTCTAACGATTTCAGGATATACCGACAACAAAGTCTTACCTACGTCCTGTGTAAAGGCAAAATCCTGTTCAAAATTACCATTATTTAAGTAATCATAGAATATTCCGCCTACTCCTCTCGGCTCTTTTCGATGCTTTAGATAAAAATATTCATCACATTGCTTTTTGAATTTAGGATAATAGCTAGAATCATACTTATCGCACGCTTCTTTAAAAGCTGCATGAAACTTTACAGTTTCGTTTTTTTCCGGATAAAAAGGTGTTAAATCGCCACCGCCGCCAAACCAACTTTTAGAAGTTTCTATATAACGAGTATTAAAATGCATAGCGGGAATTAACGGCGATTTAAGATGTGCGACTAATGAAATGCCTGTTGCAAAGAATTTCCCGTCTAGCTCTGCTCCTGGAATTTCGTTGCGGAATTCGGGAGAAATTTTACCAAATACGGTAGATATATTAACCCCGACTTTTTCAAATACTGCTCCTTTCATGAGAGACATGACACCGCCACCGCCGCCGTTACGTTGCCAGCTTGAGCGTACAAACTTAGCCGGTTTTAAACCTTTGGTTTGTGCATATTCTTCTTCGATTTTTTCAAATTCTTTGCACAATAAATCACGTAAATTAGTAAACCAACTACTTGTTATTTCTTTATTTTCTATGTTCATAATTATTAAGCAACGATTTAATTACTTTCCTCATCATATACATAATCACTAAAAATACGGCGGCAATGATCATAATATAAAAAGCCGGAGCATAAAATAAGCCTGTGCGCTCTACAAGCCAACGAGAAATAATAGGTGAAGTTCCGCCGAATATCGCTATTGCAAAATTGTAGCTGAAAGCAACACCGGTAAACCTTTGTTCTGCCGTAAACAAGGATATAACGAGTATATAAGCTGTACCTGCTGTGCTTCCTGCAAGCATACCAAGTATTGTAAGAGCTATAATTTGTTGCCACATCTCTTCTGTCGACATAAGTAACATGGTCGGTAAAATCAATATCAAGATAGCAACACCAACAAGCATTGCCATTTTAAATTTTCCGATAATATCGGCAGTACCGCCGGCAAGCGGCATCGCTATCATCGCAATAAACGAACTATACGCTAAATATGATAAAGCAATAGTATTACTAAGATGCATTACATTATAATAGAAAACATTTATATATGTTTTTACTAAATACATAACGCTGCTAGCGATAGCACCTATACACATAGTTAAAAACATCGATCTCCAAGCAGTTCTAATTACATTGGAAAAAGGTGCTTTAAGAACTTGTTTCTTTTTCTCAAGCATTTTAAAAATCGGTGTTTCCGATACGCGCAATCGCAAGTAAAATCCTGCAAGACCCATAAATCCGCCAAGCAGAAAAGCAAAACGCCAAGCAAAATCTATATGAGAGAAATAACGTTCTATTATAATACCGATAAGTGTTGCAATTAAGGTACCGGCGATATTTGAACCATGTACTAAACCTGCCGTAAAACCCGGTCTTAAATTTTGACGATGTTCAAGGATAAAAATAGCCGCTCCCGTTCCTTCACCGCTAATACATAAACCTTGAATAAGTCGCATTATAACTAGAGTTATAGGGGCATACATCCCAATACTTGCATATGAGGGTATGAGACCCATAATAAAGGTCGGAATAGTCATACCTAGCATCGAGATTATCAAAGCGATACGTCTACCGTATCTATCACCGATATAACCGAATAATATGCCTCCTATCGGTCTTGTCAGAAAGCCAACCGCAAATACTCCAAGGCTTAGAAGAATTTTAATGAATTCTGATTCGCCTGGAAAAAAAACTTGTCCAATAATCAGCGAAAAAACTGAATATACCGTAAAGTCATAATATTCGAGTACATTACCTGAAATAGCAGATAAAAAAATAAACTTAGACCTATTATTCATAGAGCTTTAAATAATTTAATTACTAATTGGTTATTATAGACAAGTTACATAATTTATAAAGTATAATTTATAATAATAATATTTAATTGTCGGTATTTTCTTGTGGTGATAGTAATATGTTTTTGTGGTTATAAGTTCTTGTTTAATAAACAACCTGAATCAGTTGCAAATGATTTTGAAAAAGAATTAGCAGAATGTGATAGCTATAAAACAAAATCCGAATGATGCATATATTGGATATGGATTTAGACTAAGAATACTGGGATTTAGATTTCCTGAAAAATATGAGTTGGTCCTTGAAGTTTATAACAAAGCAATTGCACTAAACCCTAATCATTTTCAGGCTTATCTTAATAAAGGAGCGGTATTAATTCAGTTGGGAAATACGATTTAGCTTTAGAAGCTTATAATAAGGCAATCGAAGTAGATCCAAGTCATCCTTATGCTTATAACAATAAAGCATTAGACATGCAGAAGGCTAAATAATAGTCATAATTTATTATGACTATTATAACGTACATATTAATTTGGTCATTATTATTATAATATACACGTTATAATGGTCAAGCACTTATAACCTAGTTATCCTCTAGTGGTACCGGAATTCCTACTTTTGTAAGTTTAGCTCCTTTTGGCTTTTTAATTCCTGCAAATTTCTGTTCTTCTTGTTGTTTTCATAGTTTTTTCCTATTTTTGCAGCTTCTCTGCTACCTTTAAGAGCACTTTTTACAGGTTTTGTGTTAATATTCGTAACACCTTTTGAAGTCTTAATACTTCAAATCTTTATCAAAATATTTTACGTTTGTAGCAATACTTAAATGGTAAACTCCGCTACCTTTTTGTATAAACTGATTTTGATTTTGTAAAGCTTTACCTTATAAATCTAAGAATTTACCATCTTTACCAAAATCACCTACTTCTCCAACTTTTGTACCACTAAGATCATATGCGTAAAGTTTTTTTTCATGGAAATCTAGGTTGTTTAAAAAGTTCTCTATAGAATTCTTATCATTAGTAAAATTGCCTAATTCATGGGTGCCTATAATTTTCTCTTCTTTGCTTACTACTTTTTTCGTATTTTTAATAATTCCAAGATAGGCTAGAGCTTTTTTAAACTTACCCAAATTACGCTTTACCTCAACTTCTCCTATAACTAATTGCCCATCTATGGGGCTGTCTAGTTCATCTTTAAAATGAATTAATTTGGCATTTTACTCTATTTAAGTCAGTTTCTTCAGTTTGAAAATGTAGATGTTTTTTTCTGGCATAAATTCCTCCTTGAATAAATTGTGGTTTATTTTAAATGTAAAGGAGTAAATTAAATTTTTGCAAGAAGTTTTTATTGTTAGTTATTTCTCAATAAATAACAAATATTAAGAATTAAAACTACTGTGCCATCCAGCCGCCATCTATCAAGAGTCCACTACCTGTTATTGATGATGCTTTTTTATCACATAAGAATATTACTAAGTTTGCTATTTCATCAGCTTCTACAAATTTTTTCGTAGCTTGAGATTTAAGGATTACATCCCTTAACGCTGATTTTTCACTGATATGTCTAGCTTTAGCAGTATCTGCTATTTGATTCCTTACTAATGGTGTGTTGACGTAACCGGGACAGATAGCATTAACTATAATATTATTCTCAGCCACTTCTAAAGCAACGGTTTTGGTAAGTCCAAGGATACCGTACTTTACTGCTACATATGCCGACTTGAAAGGTGATGCGACATATGCATGAGCGGAAGCGATATTAACAATTCGCCTGAAGCCGTTTTTTCATAATCTGTATTGTATATTTTTTAGTATAGAAAGATGCTATTAAATCTATACGCAAAATTTGCTCCCATTTATCTTCAGGAAATTCATCGATAGGAGCAACATGCTGAATACCTGCATTATTTACTAATATGTCTATTTTACCGAATTCTTTTATTATCCTCTCAAACATAGAATGAATTTCATTAGGTTTTTCCAAATTTATTCCTTGATAAAATACAGCCCTTGCCCCAAATTCTTTTAATTCTGCTGAAATTGTGGCTACTTCATCTTCTTTTGCAAAACCGTTTTTGCAAAATGTTTTGTTATCTCAAGCCCGATACCGCTAGTAGAACCGGTAATAACTGCTACTTTGTCTTTCATTTTTATCTCCTTATAAAATATGTACTGTCATACCGTGGCTTGTACCAGCCAGCTAAATCGTCATTGCGAGCAGAGCCATAGGCTGTGTGGCAATCTCAGAACTTTGGCACTAGATTGCTTTGTCAATTACTTACGTAATTTCCTCGCAATGACAAGAAAATTAGAACCATGCAACAAAGCTGATCAAGTCACGGGATGACATATTTAATCAAGTAATATTTGTCTTTTATTTAAAAGTAACTTATATTAGATTACACTTAAAGAAATAATGTATAAATCTATGGAAATTGTTAATAGCGTTGATGCATCTGTATCTTGCCAGGGCAAAGAACCTCCATATGACCATCCGAAAGTTTATTTAGAGATAGATAAAAAAAAAAAAGAAGTTATCTGCCCATATTGTAGTAAGAAATTTAAACTAGTAACAAAATGACTATAAAATTTCTGTCAGAAAGTACTATCAACCGAATTGCTGCCGGTGAAGTTATAGAAAGGCCCGCATCGGTAGTAAAGGAATTAGTTGAAAATGCTGTTGATGCAAGTAGTACTAAAATAGATATTATTTTAGAACGTGCCGGTAAAAATCTAATCATTATTTCCGATGACGGTATCGGTATGACTGATAAGGAATTAGAAATTGCTGTTGAACGTCATACAACTTCTAAGTTTGATGAAAGCGATTTTCTAAATATTAATACTTTTGGTTTTAGGGGTGAAGCACTGCCGTCTATTGCTGCTATTAGCAAAATGCTAATTACTTCTAAAAAACGAGATGCCGACAAAGCATTTCAGATTAAGTTAATTGGTGGCAATGAAAAACAAGTTACTATTTCTGTTCATAATGAAGGTACTAAAATAGAGATACGTGATTTATTTTTTGCAACACCTGCACGTTTAAAATTTCTTAGAGCCGATAAAACAGAGCTTGCAGCAACTGTAGGTGTGGTTAAGAAAATCGCTCTAGCACATCCTAAAATTTCTTTTAGTTTAACACATGACGGCAAGAATTTATTAAAACTAAAGGGACAAAATAAAGATGCTGAAACTAACCTAAAACAGCGTATAATTGATGTAATAGGTGATGATTTTATAAAAAACGCCGCTTATATAGACTTCAAAACACCTGATTTCTCTATTTGCGGCTATACTAGTAGCCCGACATATAATAGAGCTTCAAGTGAAGATCAGTTTTTATTTATTAATAATAGACCAGTAAAAGATAAATTATTACAGGTAGCTTTAAGGGTAGCATATCAAGATTATTTGGCTCGTGATCATTATCCGATATGTGCTATATTCTTACAAATCGATCCGCAACTTGTTGACGTTAACGTACATCCGGCAAAAGCAGAGGTTAGGTTTCATGACCCGAATTATGTGCGAAACTTATTAATAGAAGCAATTAAAAATGCTTTAACAAATAAAAGCCATGTTACTTCTACTACTATCGCCTCTGATGCTCTTGAGTTATTTAAAAATCCTTTAGTTAACAAACAATCGCCAGTAAGTAAAGTTATAAACGTTAATAGTAAATCGGCAGATTATAGACCTACTACTCATTCTACACTTAATACAGTTCCTCAAAATCATGTTTGTCAAAAATTAATCGATACATTATCACATGCTAAAATAGAACAAGAAGTAGAAAATCGTATAGAACATGAACAGCAAACCCGTAAACAATATAAACTTGGGGCAGCTAAAGCACAACTTCATACGACTTATATTATTTCACAAACCGAAGATAGTATAGTGATTACCGACCAACATGCAGTACACAAACGTTTAGGGTATGAAAAAATAAAAGATTACCTTAAAACGGAAGAGTTAATCAAACAGCGTTTGCTTATTCCTGAGATAGTAGAACTGCCAAATGAAAAAAAAGCAGATTGTTTATATGACCATAGAGAAAAACTATATAAACTTGGTTTAACTCTAGAAAAATTTGGCGAAAAATCTATTATAGTAACTGAAATTCCACATATCCTTGGAGATGTAAACGTACAAAAGTTAATTCAGGATCTCGCCGATCATTTATCGGATTTTGGCAAGAATATAGCTTTGACAGAGTTAATCGAGCATGTAACGGAAACTTATACCTGTTATTACTCTATTAGAGCAGGACGAAAATTATCGGCAGATGAAATGAATGCCTTACTGCGTCAAATGGAAAATATGCCGCTTTCAGGTCAATGTAATCACGGCAGACCTACTTATATTGAGTTGAAGCTTAAGGATATCGAACGCTTATTTGGACGGTAACTCGTTTAATTTGAAAAATTGGTGTCATTGCGAACGACTGCAAGGAGTGCGGCAATCTCGGGAAATTAAAACTAGATTGCCACGCTCCTTGCAGTCGTTTGCAATGACGTATCTCTCTTTATTTTGCAATGCCTAGTTTTTACTTGACTATTTTTCAATTTCGTTTTATTCTGCTTTTCTTAGAAAAATAAAATAATATCTTGATTTAAGGTGTCAGCTAATGGCAAAGAAAAATAAAAATGTTTTGGTAAGGCTAGTAAGTACTGCCGGCACAGGTGTTTTTTGGGTAAAGAAACGTAATCCGAAGACCCAAACCGAGAAGCTTTCTTTTCGTAAGTATGATAAAGTAGTTAGAAAACATGTTCTTTTTAAAGAAGAAAAAATAAAATAATTGTAAGTAATATAATATGGCAGTAAAAATTCGTTTAGCTAGAGGCGGTGCTAAAAAGCGTCCTTTTTACCGTGTAGTAGTAGCTAACGCAACAGCACCTCGTGACGGTGACTTTTTAGAAAAAGTCGGAACTTATGATCCAATGCTTGCTTCAGATAATAGTGAGCGTGTTGTTTTAAAAAAAGATCGTATAGAATATTGGCTTGGCACCGGTGCTAAGCCAACTGAGCGAGTCGCAAAATTTATTGAGCAAGCGGGTGTTACTCTTCCTGAGAAAGTTAAAAAGGAAATGGAAGTGAAAGCAAAAAACCGTAAAGCTAGACTAAGTAAAAATGAAGCTAAAAAAGCTTAGTTTATAGTGTATTTTCATCATTGAGAGCAGGCATTGACTGTGTGGATCAATTCAGCCCCTGTCATCTCCCGCTATTTGATTGCGGGATTTAGTAAATTTGACTATTACAAGTTATTTTTCTAGATATTGTGGTCAAGCCACGGGTATGACAGCACATATCTCTTCTCTATAATCATATTAATATGCCGGATTAGCTCAGTGGTAGAGCAACCGCCTTGTAAGCGGTAGGTCATCAGTTCAAATCCGATATCCGGCACCATCAAAATTTTTCTTGTCATACTGGGACTATCTTTATATAGATACCAAATCGTCATTGCGAGCAGCCGTAGGCTGCGTGGCAATCTCATGAAATAATAACACACTTCCTGAGATTGCTTCGTCGAATTACTGTGTAATTATTCTCGCAATGACGATTTACCAATCCATGCAAGCAAGCTTTCACAATAATTATATAGAAAAAAACATACAATAGTGACATCCTTTAAAATTTTTATATATGATAGTAATCGATAAAACATCTTATAGAGCTGTGGGATTTGATAAACGTATTAAATTCCTAGTGCTACATTATACACAGTGTGATTTTAAGCAGTCTTTAGATTTTCTAACTGGTGAAAAGTTAAGTAGCCATTATTTAATAAACAATGAAAATCCTGAACATATATTTCAATTAGTAGAAGAGCGTGATAGAGCATGGCATGCTGGAGTAAGTTACTGGCAAGGTCATGAGCGTATTAATGATACATCAATCGGTATTGAAATCGTAAATCCTGCTTTTGAAGTAAATGCAAAAAACAATGATATAGTTTGGTTACCCTATTCGGAAAGGCAAATTAATAGTGTTATAAGTTTGTGTAAACAGATTATTGCTAGATATGATATTAGACCTACTAGAGTAGTTGGGCATTCTGATATTGCTCCAGGTAGAAAACAGGACCCTGGCCCGCTATTTCCTTGGAAACTATTATATGATAACGATATTGGAGCTTGGTATGATGAACAGGTGTTTAACAATCTATTGCCGCAAGTCGATATAACCGATATTGCAGCAATTCAGCAAAAATTTATTACATACGGTTATAAACTTGAAGTTACCGAAATTTTAGACTCTAAAATGAAAGATATTATAATTTCGTTTCAAATGCATTTTCGTCCTAGTAATTTTTCTGGCGATTTGGATGCTGAAACCATAGCAATTTTAGATGCATTAATATTGAAATATAAATCTGAATTAATATGATAAGATTTATAACTATACCGGATTTTGCGGATTATCAAGTTATTTTGAAATTAATGGAAGATTACGTTAACAAAGTAATTAGTGATCATGAGCCGGAAATTATTTATTTAGTTGAACATTCGGAAGTATATACAGCCGGTACTAATTATAAACAAGAAGAATTATTAAATTACGGTGATATTCCGGTAATTTACACAGGACGTGGCGGTAAATTTACTTTTCATGGACCAGGTCAGCGTGTTATTTATCCAATTCTTAATTTAGATTCACCAAATCGACACAAAGATTTAAAGCTATATATAAAAATGCTTGAAGAATGGATTATAAATAGCTTAAATTATTTTGGAATTAAAGCATATCTTATTAAAGATAAAGTAGGAATTTGGGTAAAAGTAAGGAAAGATGAATTTGCTAAAATTGCTGCAATAGGTGTTAGAGTAAGAAAATGGGTTACATATCACGGTGTAGCTATAAATATTTCAACAGATTTAAGTAAGTTTAGTGGGATTATTCCTTGTGGACTTGAAAATTCTTTAGTAACATCTTTAAATCAGTTAGGGATTCATGTTGAAATGTCTGAATTTGATAAAATTATTCAAACTGAATTTAATAAAATATTTAAATGATCAGAAAATTTCTACTCACAATTTTTGCTCTTTAGGTCGGTGGTTTTGGTTATTATTTATATTTAATAAATTCTTATAAGCTTAGTAGTAATACCACTAATGCAATAATAGTATTTGCAGGAGGAGGACATAAAATTGAAACCGGTATTGCTTGGCTTAAGGCAGGTTATGCACCTATATTAATTTTGTTAAAGGAACGTAATGTTATAGAACAGCAGGTAATATTTGCTCTGAATAAAATAATGTCTGAAGAAGATAATATTAAGAAAGTGGTTGATTTTATTGTAACTTACAATCTTACTTCAATAATTTTAGTAGAGCATAATTATAATATGCCTTTTATGCTGAATAAGCTTGAAAAAGCGATTCCTTCTTCTAATAATATCTATATAGTACCATATCCTGTTTTTTCCAAACAAAAATATGATGTCTTATTAAAATCCTATCATCGTTATTTAATGAATATACTCGTTTAATTTACTTCTTTGCTCTTTTCCAGTACAATATTTTAGAACGGCTACGCCAAATAATGCAGAAATTAAAGAGCCTATTATTATTGCAGCTCTCATAGAGTTTGAAGGGCAGCTGCTCTCAAACGTAAAATACTACCTATAAATAAACTTAGGGTAAATCCAATCCCTCCAAGTATAGCTATAGAATAAAATTTTAACCATGAAGTATCACTTGGTAAATTACAGAGTTTAAATTTTACAAATGGATATGAAAATAGCATAATACCTAATTGCTTACCTACAGATAAACCAAATATTATCCCATAAATTAAAGCAAGTATTGAGTTGGAACAAATGCCTTTAAATGCAAAATATTCTAAAAGGATACCGGAAATTCATAAATACAAAAAGCGGTAAAATAAAGTAATTTACAAAAGGATGAGTTAAGTTTTCAAGTTTTTTAAAAGAAGTGTTAAATTCTCCTTTTATATTAACAGGTATAAAAAGTGCTATAATGGCTCTGCATAAGGTATCGTGAATACCTGACTCCACCATACTAATCCATAATAATAAACCTACAATTATATAATAAAATAATTGTTTAACTTGTCGATAATTCAATATAAACAAGATGAATATAATTATAGAAGAAATTAATAATGCCAGAGTATTGTTTTAGCATAAAACAAAGCTAGTATAATTAACGCAAAAGCATCGTCAATTAATGAGAAACCTATAATAAAAGCTCGTAATTCTAAAGATATATGTCGGTTGAAAAAAGATAAAATACCAAGGACAAAAGCAGTATCAGTTGTGATAGGAATAGCCCATCCTTTTATTAATCCCGGTTTATCGTAATTAAAAAATATGTATATTAAGACAGGAATTATCACACCTCCAAGGGCTGCCGCTGCAGGTAATATTAGTTTTTTTATTTTTATGTTCACCTTCTACTAGGTGAAATTTTATCTCTAAACCTATTAATAAAAAGAAGAAAGTCATGAGACCGTCATTAACTAACTCTATAAAAGTTGTTTTTTGTACTTTTATAAGCTTGTATAATAAGTGTAAGAAGATATAATTATTAATTACAAAAAAATATCTAAGCAATTCTTATGTTAGCAGAATAGCAAACCGAATGGATTGAATGGATTATCAGCAATAACCTTGTAAATAAGGGATGGCATATAGATAATGATACTAAAAAGAATGTTTATTTCCAAAAACCAAAAACAGAACAGACAAGATTAAATGGAAAAAGACTGGATCATATCTTATATGAAAGTAATAATGATAAACCTATTGCAATAATAGAAGCAAAAAAGCAGGAGTGGATTTAAGGCAAGCTTTAGATCAAGCAACGGAATATACAAAATTGCTTGATGTACCTATAGTGTTCGCAATAAATGGAACTTACTGCGAAGCTCGTTTTTGTTGTTAATAATAAAGAGCTTATATTAAACGGTGATGAAGTAAGGGAATTACTACATGAAAAAGAATTATTATCTGCTTTTTTAGAAGCAAGCAGTAATGAAGTTTGGACTATACCGAAAGAAATTAAAGTATCACGTGAAGAATTAATATAGATATTTAAAAACTTGAATAATCTTTTAAGAAATGAAGGGCTCCGAGCAGAAATAGAAAGATTTAGCGAATTTGCAAATATATTATTCTTAAAATTATTAAGTGAAAACAATGAAAAATCCTGGTGGAATAATATCAAAGCACAATCAAATAATGATATTATCGGTTACATTAATAGCTATGTTATAGAACAAATTAAGAATAAATACGGTAGTGATGTTTTTACGCCTATTTCTCTAGGCAATTACATTACTCTCCGCCACATTATCGATGCAATTGATCCTCTTATTTTATCTACGATAGATACAGATATAAAAGGCGACGTATTCGAGTATTTCTTAGAAAAAACTACATCAACAGAAAAATGATTTAGGCGAATATTTTACACCGAGCAATATCGTTAAAACCATTATTAATTTGGTTGATCCTAAATTTAAAGAAACAATTTATGATCCTTTTTTGGTACTGGTGGGTTCTTAACTGAAGCTTTTAATTATATCAAAGAAAATAATATAATTAATACCGATGAAGATTTAGAAAAATTAAGATTTAATACATTATATGGGCGAGAGTTAACCAAAACCGCTAGAATCTAAGATGAATATGATTTTGCATGTTAACAGACAGAATTCAGCAAATAAATAGTCTTGAGAACCCTAATGATGTTAAACCCTTAACTGATCAGCAGTTAAAGTTTGATGTAATTGTTACTAATTGCCATTATTATTTTTTAAAATCTCAGCAAAATATAATATACCAAAAGCAAGCTGGATCAGGTCAACCTCACGTTTATTTGAAAAATTTAGAGGATTTACAAATTCCTATCCCGCCTCTTGAAGAACAGCAAAAAATGGTAACAGAGCTTGATAATAATCAAAGTAAGATTGACAACCTTAAAAACTATATAAAACAATTTGAAAACAAACTAAAAACCACATTAAATTCTCTTTGGCAATAATTGATGTACATTAACTACTTAAAAGATTTGATTAGTTTTAAGTCTGTAACTCCTAAGAGCGATGGGGCTATTGAGTATATTAATGATTTGCTTAAACAGCACGGCTTTAAGACCGAAATAAAAATATTCGGTGATTCTAAAAGTGAGCAAGTCACTAATCTTTATGCTGTTTTCGGTAGCAATGAGCCTAATATTTGCTTTGTTGGTCATGTAGATGTAGTGTTGGCAGGCAATCATGAGCTTTGGCATAATGCGAGTCCATTTAAAGTTAGCCAGCAAGATGGTAAGATATATGGCAGAGGTGCGGTGGATATGAAAGGGGCTATAGCGTGCTTTCTAGCTGCCAGTTTAGATTTTATAAAAAATAATACCGATTTTAAAGGTTCCATTAGTTTCTTACTTACTAGTGATGAAGAGGGAAAAGCAAAGCATGGTACTAAAGAAATGCTGCAATATATTTATGATCAAGGATATAAGATAAATTTTGCTATTGTCGGTGAACCTACTTGTGAAAAAGAAATAGGCGATGCAATTAAGATTGGCAGAAGAGGAAGTGTTAACTTTAAATTAAATATAGAAGGCTTAAGCGGGCATGTAGCTTATCCTCATAAAGCAAATAACCCATTGCCTTGCTTAATAATAATATTGAATGAGTTAACAAATATAAAACTTGATGAAGGTACTGAATTTTTTCAACGTTCAAATCTTGAAGTAACGAATATCGAGGTCAGTAATAATACTTCAAACGTAATTCCAGCAAGTACGAAAGCATCTTTCAATATACGTTTTAATAATTTACATAGTGCAGAAACTTTAGCAAAACAGGTAGAAGAAATTATTAAACAGCATTGTAAAGAATATAAAGTAGATTATAAGTTAGAATATAGTAGTTCTGCTGAAAGTTTTATTCAGAACCCTAGCGATAAAATAAAAGAATTTGCTAAAGTAGTAGAGCATACGCTTAAAATAAAGCCTGAATTCTCTACAAGCGGCGGTACGTCGGATGCAAGATTCGTCAAAAATTATTGTCCGTTAGTAGAGTTTGGTTTATTATCCGAAACGGCACATAAAATAAACGAATACACAAAAATTAGCGATTTACAAAAATTATATGATGTGTATTATAACTTTTTGATGGAAATGCTTTGATGTCATTCCTGCAGAGGCAGGAATGACATAGAATCCATGCAACAAGGCCGCCCTTTTACAGGAATGGCATTACCATACGCGGATGTGATGGAACTGGTAGACATGCAAGATTTAGGTTCTTGTGCCGTGAGGCGTGGGGGTTCAAGTCCCTTCATCCGTACCACTTAAATTTTCTCATAAAAAATAACATAAAATTTTTATGCAGCAATTTAGTATTTATCAAACAAGCGATGAATTGCTTCTAAAATCGATATTACTTCTGATAGAAAAATGCTATCACTCTGATCTTAAAAGCGTAATATTAACTGCAGATGCAGATCAACAAGAAATGCTCAATAAAAATCTTTGGACTTATTCACGTAAGCAATTTATACCTCACGGTAGTAAACTTGATCCGCAGCCTGAAAAACAGCCGATTTATATTACCGATGAGTTACAAAATCCTAATAATGCTAGTGTGCTTGTTATTATTTCGCCTACAGATATAGGAAAAATTTTACAAGCAAAAGAGTATATAAGAGTTTTCAAAAGGATAATTATAATAACTGATTTACCCGAAGATTTAAAAGAATTAACAGTTAAAATAAATAAATTTACCGAACAGGAAAACAAAATAGATTGTTTTACTCAAAATCCTCGTGGAGCTTGGAATAAAGTAGTCTAATAAATTTATATTCTTTTACGTACAAATAAATATAATCCGATCGTTAAAGCAATAACTAAATTGAAATAACAAGCAAAAATAAAATCTAGATTTTTTGAAGCAAAATTTTGTAATATAAAATGAATTGAAGTAACTAGCAATACTGTTAAGGCAGAAAATAATACCGGCATAAAAGTTGTTTTTTTGCTATAAGGATATCTCAAAAAAACTGCAAGTGCTACAAAAGGTAATACAAAATTGTATAAAGGCCAAATTATTCTTTGATGTGCTTCAGCAATTAATTTAATTTTTTTAGTAATAGCTAAATCATGAGGAGGAGCAAGTAATTCGCTTATATAATATTCGTTTGATTCTTTATTATGTTTAGTTCTTTGTGATACTAAAGGGTTATCATTTTGCAGTTTTATCATTAAAGAATCGAAAGTTAACTGAGTTAAATTACCGTTTACGTCATATTCTTGTCTTATGCCGTTATTAAGTTCAAAAATCGGGCTATTATCATATATATTAAGAGTACCTGAACCCGCAAATACTACTGATGGATTGTCAGCGTTGCGATTATCAAATATTATTACGCCGTTCATAATATTTCCTGCTGATTTTTTATCTATAAAAACAGTGATATCTTTCGTTACTTTATTAAAAGTTTTCTCTTCAATCATACTTGAGATATAATTATTCTTTATAAAGTTTAAACGTGATTTTAAGTTTATATGAGATAACGGCAGGATGTTAGAAGATATATAATAAGCAAGTAGCATAACTATTAATGCGACATATAAAGCAGGCAGTGCTAGCTGTACATTATTAACTCCTGAAGCTTGTAATATAATTAATTGTCGCTCGACTTTTAAATTATTATAGATATAGATCACGGTAATAACCGTTATTACTGGTAACAGAATAAATAATAAAGTAGGAAGTACTAAAACTATTAAACTGAAGAAGTCTATAACTTTTATACCTTTATCAAATAAATATAAAAGTTTTAATATTTGCGTTATCCATACTATACTAGTCACTGAAAAAGTAACGACTATAAGCAGCGGTAAGATATTTTTTATAAAGTATTTTCGGTATAGTAGCATAATGTTTGTTTGGTTTTTTGATGTCATTCTCGTTTTTAGCTAGGAGCGACATCAAACGCTTTTCAAAAACTGTCCAGTATTATGGATGGTTAGATGGTTTTTGGGGGAACTCGTTCCCAGTTCATTTCAAAATAATTAAAAACCAAGTATACTGTGTGAACCTAATTGTATTAACTCCAATGTATCAGCATCGGGTTTTCTATAAATTAATATTAAATCCGGTTTAATATGACAATCTCTACAATCTTTCCAATTACCTATAAGGGTATGATCTCTCATATGTATAGGTCATGTTATATCAGCAACCAAGTATCTAACTGCTTTCAGTAAAATATAATCCAAATTTATTCCACGTTTAAACAGTGCAGTACGTTTAATCGTTCTCATTTAAATCAGATAACAAATTATTGATATTACCAACATGAACTAATTTGCCGCTTCTTGCAGCTTTCATAGCTTTAATTGTTTCATCATTTGGGATACGTGGTTCAAACGGCAATGCTTTTTCACGAGCAACACGAAATAACAGCATACGAACAGCATCAGATAAAGTAAGTCCCATAGCAGCAAGCACTAAAGCTGCTTCTTCTTTCACGTCTTCATTAATACGGGCTCGCACAATAGAATCAGCAGACATAAAAATCTTCTTTCAATAATGTAGCTACATTGTAGCGTGCATATTAAAAACTTTCAAGATTAAAAAACAAGTTTTTTATATGTTTTTTCTTAATTACTGCCTCATTAATAGAAAATCCCCGATCTTTCTTATTATATGATTTGCAAAGATGCGATAAATTAACTTACCTATCAGTATTGTTATAAATGCAATAATAATGCCGTAGATTATATCACTTGGGTAATGCATAGCAAGGCTTATGCGAGATAAAGACACGAGCACAATAACACAAATCATTAAGATTTTTAATGGTAATTTTATATAATTCCAAGTAAAATACGTTACTAACACGCTAAGAGCTGCGTGGCTGCTTGGAAAGCTTGAAAAGCATCTTTCGTTTGCAGTATTTATTATGGTCATGAAATTATCTACAGGAAGACTGCAATAAGGGCGAGGGAAATTAACTGAAAATTTAAGAGCGGTAAAAATTAAACCGAATACCCCGTATATTATACCGATTTCAACTAACTTATTATAATTGTGCCAGAATTTATTTTGCCGCTTCTTATCATTTTTGGTTTTCTTTAATTGAATATAAAAATATATACAGTATAAAATATATATTAAAGCGAAATTAGCGATATTAAAACAAAACGAAATTATTTTAAAAAAATAAGGTATAAAGCCGATATTAGTAATTTTATTCAAAAATAAGAATATTTCTTGATTTAAGCCGCGAAAATTATACAAAACTTCAAACATTATTTTAAATATTTATGTTACAAGTAACAATACTTGGGTGTGGAGCATCTATAGGCGTACCGGTGATCGGGTGCGATTGTAGTACTTGCACATCTCCTTCAAAGTACAATAAAAGGACTAGATCAGCAATATATATTAACGATGAAAATAGTCAAATATTAGTTGATTTCGGTTTTGATATTAGAAATCAACTATTACGAGAAAAGATAAATAAGCTCAATTGTGCTATATTAACACATTATCATTCCGATCACGTTAACGGCATTGATGATTTACGAGTATTTACTTTTATGCAAGGCAAGCCATTTGAAATCTATACAGATCACGATAGTACGGCAAAGCTCCATACAAAATTTGATTATCTATTTAACAATAAGTTATTTAAGCTTGGACGACTGTTCACAACTCAATCTGTTAGTTTTTTTGATAAAATTAAGATTAATACTATCGAAATACAATTTTTTAGACAGCATCACGGTCCTATAGATAGCTTGGGCTTACGTATGGGTGATTTCGTTTATTCGCCCGATTTAATCGATTTTCCTCCTGAATCAGATAAATTTTTAAAAGATATAAAAATATGGATATTAGATTGTATGGATTATAAATCAAATCCGAATCATGCAGGGCTTGATAAAGTTCTAGAATGGCGTGAAAAATATAAACCTGAGCAGATATTATTAACCAATATGAGACACACGATAGATTATCATGAGATTACGAAAATGCTTCCAAATAACGTTAAGCCGCTTTATGACGGTTATAAATTTACGGTCTAGTTTATGATTATTTTAGAAAAAGTTTGTAAGCGTTATGGCAAGAATTACGCAATTAAGAATATTGATTTAAGTTTTACTACTAAGGAAACTACTGTAATAATCGGTCCTTCGGGAAGCGGTAAAACTACTCTGCTTAGAATTTTAAATAATTTAGAAGAACCAAGTAGTGGTACTTTTTTGGTAGACGGGAAGAAGCTACTACTTAAAAATAGAAGAAAGCTTCTTTTAAAAGTTGGTATGGTTTTTCAAAATTTTAATCTATTCCCGCATTTAACGGTAGGAGAAAACCTAATCTATACACCGGTAAATGTTTTAAATTTGCCAAAAGAACAGGCAATTTCTATGGCAAAGGAATTGCTTGCAAAATTTAAGCTAACGCAAAAATTTGACTCATATCCGGCAAGCCTATCAGGAGGGCAAAAGCAACGCACCGCAATAGCAAGGGCTTTAATGATGAAGCCGAAAATTTTGTTATTCGACGAACCAACTTCGGCACTCGATCCTGAAAATATTAAAGATGTTATAGAGAATATAAATTTATTAAAAGATCAAATGAGCATGGTAGTGGTCACGCACCATTTGAAGTTTGCAAAATTAATAGCGGATCGTGTTATTTTTATGGATCAAGGACAGATTTTAGCAAATCAGCCTGCCGAGGATTTTTTTAATAAACCGGCATCGCATCGAGCTAGGTTGTTTTTAGAGAATATCGGCGATTTAAGGTGATTTTCTTGATAAAGATAAAATGATAGCCTATAATTAGTATTAATTATAGGTATCCTCAATGAACTTAAAACACTGGCTACGTCGTCTAAATAAGTTCGCAGGTAGCCACGTATTAAGGATACGCTCCGCTCCTAGTCTTGTAGACTCCTTGCTCTTTTCCAAGTTGATCTTCGTATAACTTTCTTCGTTTACTTGGAGTCAATAATGGAACATATTTATGCAAATCTAGCAGTTAGTATATCAGAATTTAAGAAAAGCCCTACTGCATTATTGGATAAGGCAAGTGGTGAGCCTGTTGCCTTATTAAATCATAATAAACCAACTGTTTATCTAATTCCAGCTGAATTATATGAGCAAATTATTGAAGCTTTAGATGACTAATATTTATTAGAGCTTGCTACTATTAGATTAAAAGATAAAGAAAAGGCAATAGCGGTTAATTAGTATATAATTTGTTTAGAAAGCTAGATTCCTGCTTTCGCAGGAATGACATAGAATCAATAAATAATATCGCCATATGAATAAAAAGCTTATCCTATTTTTTAGTATAATGTTACTATTATTACATCGTACAGTTTTGGCATAGACATGAGTATAATGACCGCAAAAACTAAAAAACTTGAATTACAAGGAGGAGCAATTGCAATTTTATACAAAGGTGAAGTTATTTATAAAACAACTTTTGGAAATCAGAAAGGTAATAGTGGAGTTATTTATGGATAAAACTTTATTTCTTTTAGCATCGGTTTCAAAAGCTGTTTCAGCAACGGCAATTGCATTAATGGTAGATCAAGAAAGTTGAGATTTTGATGAAAAATTCAAATTACCATACCTAAAAATGCTATTAGTCTTAATAATATTTTAAGCCATACAACAGGTTATCAATTCTCAGGAAATATTGAAATTGAGCAACGTTGCTAAAAAAACAACAAGCTAGTTGTAAACCCGGGCAATGCTATAAGTATAGTAACATATTTTAGTTTACTTGAAGAAGCTTTAAATTGTAAAAAATCAAGTTTAAATGCTGTAATAGATAATTTGCGTACAACGCTTAAAACGCAAAATATACAAATATTACCGCTAGGGCCGAATGTACAACTTGCTTATCCGCATTCTAAAGCAATAATAGACGGACAGGAGGTAATAACATTGCTGCCGTTTCCGCATTATTATCCAAAGACGGTACCTGCATCTGTCGGTATTTTTGCATCGATAGATGGAATGATTGAAATATTCACACTTAGTTTTGGTTATAAACCGAATCTTATTGCTAAAAGTACTTTAGATCGTATGTGTAAAATAGTAAAATCAAACAAAGATGTTTTTGGATTTAAATGGTAACCGATTTGGCCTATTGATCAAAAAATGATTGAGTCATATTATGCTCTTGGATGGCATATTCTTAAACTAAAAGGATGCTCAAATAAGGATTTAATTTTTCACTCAGGCTATATAATTAACGGTATTAATTCTTTTATTGGCTTTATACCGTCAGAAGAACTTAGAATTATTATTCTAGTGAACCAAGAAGGTAGTTTTCCACTTAAAAATGGGCTGGGACTTTGGTTTGATTATATAGATTAAAATTTATATACTCAGATAGAACTTCGTATACCTATTCTTTATTTACTTGTAGTTATTATATGAATAAAAAACTCATAAAACTTATTTTTATCATTTGTAGCACCGTAATTGTAACCGGTTTATTATACAAATATATCAATCAACATTATCCAAAATTTTTTAAAGCACCACAAAATATAGGGAGTTTTTGTGCGTCATTATTAATATTATTTAGTATAATTTACAGTACTATTAGCCAAAATGAAATACGCAGATTTTGTTTGCAATTAGCAATATGGGCAGTAATTTTCTTAGTTATAATAATCGGTTATTCTTTTAGGTTTGAGCTGAACTACGCTTATCATAGAGTAATGTCTGCTTTAATTCCATCATATAAATGGTCTACTGAAGTCGGAGAAATTATTATAGCCCGTAGCAGAGACGGGCATTTTTATATCAATGCTTTTGTAAATAACGTTAAAATAAAATTTATGGTAGATACAGGGGCAAGTGATATAGCTTTAACTAAAGAAGATGCTCAAAAATTAGGCTTTGACTTAACTAAATTAAAATATACTAGAACTTATCTAACAGCTAACGGCGAAAATAAAGCCGCCCCTATAACCTTAAATAGTGTAGTAATCGGTAAGGAATTTAAGAACATCAAAGGACATGTAGGTCTTGGTGACCTTGATATTTCGCTTCTTGGTATGTCGCTACTTGAGCGTTTCAAAGGTTTCAGGATTGATAAGGATTTATTGATCTTGAATTATTAAACTTCTTGCATAACTTGCTTCTAAAGGCAATTTGTACGTCGATCCTAATCCCTAATCTTCACGTATATCTATATATGCTGCAGCGGCAAGTGCTTCCGTGTATCCTTTAAATTCCTCTCTATAAACTGCTTTGGAAAGATGTCTATTTTTTACAAATTTCCTTTTATTAAGAAATAGTTAAATTATTAATTATTTCTTGGCCTTTATATCAAAAAGTGCTAACATGCCTTTTTTAAATAAAAGGGGTTTTGTGTATAAATCTAAATATGACGAAATCAATTTGTTTAATGCTATTTACAATGAAGACATTAAGAAGATCAAAGAACTTGTCAATAATAAGATTATAATATTGATGTTGTTAAACTTTATCTACAAGATGCTTGTAATTTGAAAAATTTTTTAGAAACCGGTAAAAAAGAGCTAACAGAAGAGCAAAAAGAAAAATTAGAGCAAAAGTTAGATAAACTAAACGATATGATTACCCCTTCTCTTAAGGATAAAATAGGGATAAAACGCTATTGAAATATAAAGAAATATATAATGATAACAACAATGAAGAATATCAAATATTAAAAGAGAAACTTAAAGTTTTGCCTGAGATAGTGCAAACAGAGCTTAACGAGATGTTGGGGATAATACATCTTATTATGATGATATGTTGTGAATAAATATGGATACCAAATCGTCATGAGTTAAGCAACTAAAGACGTTGTTGCGTGGAGCAGTTTTTCTGTCATTGCGAGGAATTTTAGAATAGTAAATTGACGAAGCAATGGGAAGAATTCCTGAGATTGCCATGCTCACTAACGTTTGCGTGCAATAACGACTTGTATCTACTCAACATGATCTCTTTGCAAGAATGACATAAGAGCCGTGTTAAAACGGCATTTTAAAGCCTGGTGGTAATCTCATACCGTTTAAAGTTCCTGATAAAGAATTTTGAGAATCTTCATCACATTTTTGTTGAGCATCATTAAAGGCAACTTTAATTAAATCCTCAAGCATTTCTTTTTCTTCTGCTTTTAATAAAGATTCATCAATTGAAATCTTTTCAACTTCGCCTTTACCGGTTGCAATAACCTCAACAAGCCCGCCGCCGGCTTTACCGGTATATCTTGCATTTGCCATTTGCTCTTGAGCTTCTTGCATTTTCTTTTGCATTGATTGGGCTTGCTTTAAAAACTGATTAAAATTTACCATAATTCTATCCTATATATTTTTAGCTTTTAAGTAAAATATCCGAAATTGTTATATTTGGGAAATGTTTTTTAATTAAACCAAAATCGTTACTTGCTTCAATCTTACCAATTAACTGATTCTTTAAGGTTTGCTTGTTCTGCTCTTTTATTATTATTATCTCAAACTTTTCATTACTAAAAGCAGCTAACAAATCGTCTATTTGTCTTTTTATTTTGCTTGTAACTTCAAGACTTACGAACTCTAATCTATTATTACTGAGATTTTTAAGTTCCGTATGATTGAGCAGGAAATAATATATATCTATCTCATTATTTTTATATAAATATTCAAGAAAATCTACAATTTCAAAATTTTTTTTTATTTCCGGATTAATTGATTGATTTAAATTTTGATTATTACCGTCAAAATCTGTAAGCAAGGGTAGCGACGTCGAATATATAGATTTTATAACTAACATTTCCGTTTCTGTTAGTTGGTTATAGGAAATTTTTATTTCCCCTACTCCCTTATTATATATTTGCCATAAGATTGATAAGTGCGGCAAGCTGGTTTTATCTAATATGTTTTTAGTTCTATCATTAAATGATTCATATATAGGCAAACTATAATTAGGTAACATTTTTACTTTATTAAGATAAGCAATAAAATCTGATGCCGATTCTATAAAAATCTCAAGATTAACTGAAGAACCGTAAAGTTTATTTATTAAATTTATAGCTTTTTCCGTCTCTCTGTAGATAATATATTCGACAAATTCTATTATAACCGAACTATCGACAAGCCCAAGCATTTGATTAATTACTTGAGGACTAATTATATTGTCAGATTTTACCGACATACTAGCTGCTTGATCTAAAATAGAGACTGCATCACGTGC
>NZ_LECS01000001.1:183229-185532 GCF_001602635.1 Rickettsia endosymbiont of Proechinophthirus fluctus
CGATTTGTAAGCTATAATTCTTAGTGCTTCTATATCGGTTTTTAAATTTTCTTGCTTAGTTATATATTCAAGTAGCTTAAAAATCTCTTCAAAACTCAACCGCCTTAAATCATAACGTTGACATCTTGAGATAATAGTTGCAGGTATCTTTTGTACTTCCGTCGTTGCAAAGATAAATATTATATGAGGTGGTGGTTCTTCCAGTGTCTTAAGAAGTGCATTAAATGCCCCTTTAGAGAGCATATGCACCTCATCAATAATGAAGATTTTATGCTTACCTTGTAGGGGCTTATATTCGGCGGATTCTATAATTCTACGTATGTCATCTACGCTAGTTTTACTTGCCGCATCAATTTCGATTATATCAGGGTGATTATGATTATTAAAGCTGATGCAATTCGTACATTGCTCGCATGTTTTAATAGTCGTATTTTCGGTAATTAAAGCAGAACAGTTGACGGCTTTAGCAATAATTCGGGCGGAAGTAGTTTTACCGACTCCTCTAATACCTGTTAAAAGATAGCCTCCGGCGAGCCTATCGTTTAAAATAGTATAGCTTAAAACTTTGACTAATACCTCTTGCCCCTGAAGCTCGGCAAAGTTACTAGGACGATATTTCCTTGCAAAAGGAATATATTGATTTGATGAATTTATATCTAGCACGATAGTTATAAGACTTTATAAAAAATTTATTTTGTATATGTTTTACTGAGAATTCCTGCTTTCGCGGGAATGACATAAAACGAGCCGCCTTAATGACATCAAAATTAGAATAATGCTAGTAATGACCCATCGAATCCCACTCTGGCTGCTTCCTTTCAGACCTGACCGACTAAACAGGTACAATGCCCACTACTAGCATAATTAACATAACCTGTTTATTTTTAAGAAACAATATATTTTTTTTCTATTTCCGATTTTGTTAATCTTTTAGGAGGACCGAATATTTCAGGGTTTTTTATTTTAAACAAATCATCGGAAAATTTTTGTACTTTAGCTATTTTATCAAAAGTAATAGTGACTATATTATTATCTTCAAATATTTTTAATGCTTCAATTTGTTGAGTAGCTTTATTAAAAGTAATTTCGCTACGTTTTTCCGTTAGAGTATGATAGATAGTAATTTTAGAAATATTTCTTGCGTTAATTACCGCTTCAAAAACAAAATCCTTGTCAAAATGTTCATTATCTTCTAATAAAAAATTAAATGTATTTTCGCTTCTATTAATACGACTTACTTGCTCCATATCATAATCATACATCGATACGAAATTTTTAGTACCTATTATAACTAAAGGGAAAGGAGGATAATAATTACATCTAAAATTATAAGGTTTATGGATCAGTAATTTTCCTTTAACTATTTTACCGTACGAATCTTCTTGAGTAAAATCTATCGCAACCGATTTTATCTTACGTAGATAAGTTTTGAGCTCCGAAATAGCTGTTTTATTATCTGCCCCAAATGCTAAGCTTGAATTCACAAAAAGATAAATAATGATTAGAAAAAATATTTTTTTCATTTTCGTTGTTTTATATTTTTAATTATGTTTAAAATACCTTATGTATTCAGTTAATGCAAAATATAATTAGTATTTATGAAAATCGTTGCTTTAAAAGAAAAAGCCAAGCATGAAACACGAGCCGTAATAACTCCTGAAGTAGCAGGATTGCTAGTCAAAAAAGGTTATACGGTTATGGTAGAAAAAGATATAGGGCTTCATGCCGGTTTTCTTGATGAAGAATATGTTGCTCTAGGTGCTAAAATATCTTCGGTACCACTCGAAATTATTTCTGATGCTGATATTATATTAAAAGTGCAACCTTCATCCGTTACGGATAAATATAGCGAGCTTGAATTTGCAAAAAAAGGAGCAATTATTGTAGGATTATTATCGCCTTATTTAAATCATGAATATATAAAAGCGGCAGCTAAAAAAAACCTTACGACTTTTGCTATGGAGTTTGTGCCGAGAATTACTAAAGCTCAAAATATGGACGCTTTATCTTCTCAAAGTAACTTAGTAGGCTATAGAGCGGTAATTGAAGCAAGCTATCATTATACAAGGGCTTTTCCTATGATGATGACGGCAGCAGGGACGATTTCACCGTGTAAAACTTTAGTGCTTGGTATCGGTGTTGCCGGTCTTCAAGCTATTGCAACGGCAAAAAGGCTTGGTAGCATTGTTGCAGGATATGATGTAAGAGCTGCTACCAAAGAGCAGGTAGAAAGCTTAGGAGCTAAGTTTGTTTCACCGGAATTACAGGAGGATTTACAAGATAAATCAGGCTATGCTCACGAG
>NZ_LECS01000001.1:185542-190513 GCF_001602635.1 Rickettsia endosymbiont of Proechinophthirus fluctus
AAGATTATAAAGCTAAACAAGAAGAGTTTTTAGCAAAAATTATTAAAGGATATGATATAGTGATTACTACTGCACAAATTCCGGGAAAAAAAGCACCTCTGCTTGTTACGGAAAAAATGCTAGAATCTATGAAGCGCGGTTCAGTGATTGTTGATATAACGACTAGTACAGGCGGGAACGTGGAAGATTCAGAACCGGATAAGATCGTTACTAAGCACGGAGTTACCATAATAGGTTTATCAAACCTTGCTACTAAAATTGCTACCGACAGCTCAAGATTATATGCTAAGAATTTGTATAATTTTCTAACCTATGCATTGCAAGACGGTAAGTTTAATATGGATGATGCGTTAGTACGTGAGATGTTGATTACTAAAGACGGAAAAATTGTGAGTGAGAAATTAAATATATGAATCAGTTACCGACGATGGCTAAACAGGCTGCTGAAATTGCCCATAATACCCAAGAATTATCAGGTAAATTAAAAGATTTGGTAATAGATACTAGTTGGCAAACAAACACAAGTACTATAGATCCGCTAGTATTTGCTATAACTATTTTTGTATTAGCTTCTTTTGTAGGCTATTATGTTGTGTGGAAAGTAACGCCTGCACTCCATACTCCGCTTATGTCTATTACTAACGCTATTTCAGGTATTATAGTTCTTAGTTCTATGATTGCTGCAAGTAGCTCTGCTTTTGGATTTCCCGGTCTACTAGGGTATTTTGCAACGCTGCTTGCTTCTATAAATATCTTCGGCGGATTTATAGTAACAAAAAGAATGCTCGAGATGTTTAAGAAGAAGTAATTAATAATGTCATACCTGCGTTGTTGATACCCAAATCGTCATTGCAAGGAGCAGAGGTTATTGCATGGATTGAAAAACCTACTCGATGTCGTTCCTAAGTAGGCGGGAATGACATAACAAGCCATACGGTTAACGTTTATAGTGACAAAAAAATCAAATTAAAGTTCTAGTTCTTTATATTCAACGGTAACTACTTCGTATGATTTAGATCCTTTCGGTGTTGTAACTTCTACAAAATCACCTACCGATTTTCCAATCAAAGCTTTTGCTATAGGAGAAGCGATTGAAACTCTTTTTCTAGTTATATCGGCTTCATATTCTCCTACAATAATATATGTTACTTCTTCTTCAGTATCGTCGTCGATCAAAGTAACCGTAGCCCCGAATTTTATGTTATCTCCCGATAATTTACCAATATCAATAATTTCCGCTCTTGCCGTCATATCTTCAAGCTCTTTAATACGCCCTTCTATAAATGCTTGTTTCTCACGTGCCGCTTCATATTCTGCATTCTCGGATAAATCGCCGTGTTCTCGTGCTTCTGCTATATCTGCACTAATTTTTTTACGTTCTACATGTTTTAAATGTTTAAGCTCGTGTTCTAATTTTTCAAAACCTTTAGCGGTGATAGGAAATTTTGTATTCATAATTATATTGTATAGATTTAGTAATTTTAGTATACTATTTTCAATAATATAGATTTCAGCAAGTATATTTGTAATAGTGAAATTTGTCAAATAAGCCTTTTTAATTATTTGGTATTGCCTAAATATTGTCATTGCAAGTGGTCCTTGTCTAAGCGGATTCTGTTATGTCATGCCTGCGAAAGCAGGAATGACATCGAATACTGTTTGCAATGATGTTGGCATTATTTCTCATATAACAATAGCAACAAGTGAGTAATCTTATGGAAATTAAAGATTTTGACTTTGAGAAAAAGCGTAAAATTTTCCACCTATTGGCTATAATATTTCCGCTGCTTTATTTATTTATTCCAAGAACCGCTATTACGTTATTATTATTTATAATAACGGCTATTACATTATATTTAGATGTATCACGTCATAATAATGCAAAAATTAGCGAATTTGTAACTAGATTTTTTTCAAAAGTTATAAGGCTTGAAGAAAATAACGGTTCTTTTGCTTTAAGCGGCGTTAGCTTTATGATGATCGGTTTTTTCTTAACTGCTCTTCTTTTCCCTAAAAATTTAGTGATTTGTTCGTGGTTGATTTTAATTATTTCAGATTGTTTAGCGGCTCTTGTCGGTGTTAAAATAGGAAATAGCTTAGGTAACGGTAAATCTATAGCCGGTTCTATTACCTTTTTAGCTTCTGCAATTTTTATAAGTATATTAGTGTATTTCTATTTAGGATATAATACAAGTTTTATTAGTATTATTATAAGCTGCATAGGGGCTACAGTAGCTGAATTTTATTCAAAAGATTTAAGAATTAACGATAATTTGTCTATACCGCTTTCTTATTGTCTTTCTACAGCTATTCTTTCCTACATATTGTAATATAATGAGAGTTGCACCAGAATTTTATGAGTTCTTAAGAAACCGTATTAACATATCGGATGTAGTGCGGCAAAAAGTAGCTTTAACTAGAAAATCCGGTAACTATGTAGGTTTATGTCCCTTCCATCAAGAAAAGACCCCATCTTTTACGGTTAGTAATAGTAAGAGATTTTTCTATTGTTTTGGTTGTAAAGCAGCCGGTGACGTTATAAAATTTACTTCTAATATTAGCGGTTTATCTTATAATGAGTCTGCTATAAAGCTTGCAATCGATTACGGTATAGAGATACCGAAATTAACTGCAAAACAGAAAGAATTTTATGAAGAATCCGATGAAATTCTAAATATTTTAGAACTCGCCAATAAGTTTTTCAGGACACAATTAACACCTGAAATATTACATTATCTACACGAAAGGGGTATTACCGAAGAAACAGTAAAAGAGTTTTCAATAGGTTTTGCCCCGAAGAATAATAAATTTGAAAAATTTTTTCACGATAAAAATATAGATATTATAAAACTTGGTAAAGCAGGGCTAATCGGCAAGCGAGAAAACGGTGAAATATATAATTTATTTTCTAACCGTATTACTATTCCAATTAGAAATATTTACAATAAAATTGTAGGCTTTGGCGGTAGAGTACTAGGGGAGGGGCTGCCTAAATACTTAAATTCACCTGAAACTACAGTATTTCAAAAAAGTGAAACTCTATACGGTGAGCATAAAGCGATAAGCAGTAGCTATAAAAAAAATCATTCGATTTTAGTAGAAGGTTATTTTGATGTTATAGCACTACATCAAGCAGGTTTTAGTGAAACGGTTGCGAGTCTTGGTACTAGTGTTACTGAGAATCACTTACATAAATTATGGCGTGCTGGCGATGAAATTATATTATGTCTTGACGGAGATAATGCAGGCATAAAAGCTAGTATAAGAACTATTAACTTAGCATTACCGCTTATTAATAGTGAAAAGAAAATTTCTTTTATTAGGTTACCAAGCGGACTTGATCCCGACGATGCAGTAAATAAAAACGGTGCTGATTTTTTTGCAAAGCTTATAGATAAAAGAATAAGCTTATCAGAAATGATTTGGCATATTGAGTATAGCGGCAAGAGTTTTAAAACTGCGGAAGAAAAAGCTAATTTAGAAAAAAATTTAAAAAATTATTGCAGCAAAATATCGGATAGTGATTTAAAAGTAAGTTATTACAGGTTTTTTAAAGATCAAATATGGCAAAATTTAGTTACAACGCAGAAGAAAGCTACAACTAAAAATTCAAATTTGGTTCCTATAATTTCAAGTCACGGTTATTCGGAGCTTGAAATACTAGAACACGCTTTTTGTGCTTTGTTGGTTAAATTTCCTATAATTCTTGAAGAAAAAGATATTAGAGATTTCATCTTAAATTTAAATTTTAATAATAAATCGCTTGAAGAATTCCGTAATTGGTATTTAAACGAGATTATAGATAATAACGTAGAAGCAAGTGAAATTACTGCAATTGTGGAAAAAACTAGCTTTTTTGATATTTTTTTATTATTATCAAAAACGGATAATTTGTTTTTAGATATCTCATTTAATAAAAATAATATCAGACTGGATTTATTATGGCAGTGGCTACATAAGAAATATTATCTAATAAATTTACAACAAGAATACGCTATTACCATAAACAGTACTGACAATCACGACTTTGAAAAAGTTTTACTATATAAACAAGAAATTCTGAAGATTGCAAATGAACTGCAAGTTTTAAACGAATCTTTTATTAATCACACGATAACTTAATTATTTCAAACTTCTTTTAAAAGAAAAAAGCATATAGGTATTTAATGAGCAATAGCAATATAGACAATGATCTAGATAAAATAGATAGTTTACTTAAAAAAGCTAAATCTAAAAAGATACCGGTCACTTATGATGATATAAACAACGCTCTTCCTCTTAATAAAAATCCTTCAATAAGACAATTAGAGGAAGCTATATTAAAATTTTCCGATGCAGGAGTAGATATTTTAGAATCTAATGAAGATGATGAAATTAAGCTTGATATCGGAATGGATGAAGAATTTAAGCTATCTACCAATGTTGATAATGAACCTGAGGATGAGGTAGAAGAAGAAAATATAGGTATTACCGATGATCCTGTAAGATTATATCTTAAGGATATGGGGGGAGTCAATCTTTTAACTCGTGAACATGAAATAGAAATAGCAAAAAGGATTGAGGAAGGACATAAAACAATGACTGCTTCCTTATGTAGAAGCCCTATTGCTATGCGTTGTTTTATAGTATGGTATGAAGATTTAGTTAATGAAAAAATGTTACTACGTGATCTGATAGATTTAGAAGCTAACATGTTACATGACGAAACACCCGAAAATGATGAAGCACATAGTAGTGAGACCGAAGGAGAAGAGCATGAGGATAATCACTTATCTATGTCTAGAGTAGAAACGCAGATATTACCTAATATTATAGAGCGTATGAAAAAAATTGCTTTTATCTGCGAAGAGCTACTCATTGAAGCTAAAAAATGTTATGAGAAATCTTTTGAGCCGAAGGTTTTACAAAATAGCAAAAAATATAATAATTTGGAATTATTAATAAATGAAGTTTCGGAAATACATTTTAATT
>NZ_LECS01000001.1:190524-205518 GCF_001602635.1 Rickettsia endosymbiont of Proechinophthirus fluctus
CGGAAGAAATTTTAGGTAAGATGTATGGAATAAATCGTGATTTAATTAATAAAGAAACAGCTTTTTTAAAACTTGCTGAAAAATATGGAGTAACTCGCCAAAATTTCCTTGATGAATATATAGGATCGGTTATTAATGCAGCATGGAAAGAAAAAATGCTGAAAAATAAAAAAGTCGCTTGGAAAGAGTTAATGACTAAAGAATCGGATTATATAGATCAAATGATTGCTGAATTATCGGTTATAGAATCTAAAACTGGTCTTTTAGTTAATGATTTTAAAAAACTAGTGAATACTATACAAAAAAGCGAGAGACAAACTCTACAAGCAAAAAAAGATATGATAGAAGCGAATTTACGTTTAGTTATATCTATTGCTAAAAAATACGCTAATAGAGGATTGCAGTTTTTAGATTTAATTCAAGAAGGTAATATAGGACTTATGAAAGCAGTGGATAAATTTGAATATCGCCGTGGTTATAAATTCTCTACCTATGCTACGTGGTGGATTAGACAAGCTATAACAAGAGCTATTGCCGATCAAGCAAGGACTATACGTATTCCTGTGCATATGATTGAAACAATTAATAAGATACTACGTACTTCAAGACAAATGCTTAATGAACTCGGATACGAACCCACAGCAACGGAAATCGCTAACCGTCTTTCAATGCCGCTTGATAAAGTGCGTAAAGTCATGAAAATAGCTAAAGAACCTATAAGTCTTGAGAATCCCGTAGGTGATGATAGTGACGGCGGTCAATTAGGCGATTTTATCGAAGATAAGAATGCAGTAGCACCGATTGATGCGGCAATTCAGTCAAATTTACGAGAAGTTACCACTAGAGTACTTGCCACCCTTACGCCTCGTGAAGAAAGAGTGCTTAGAATGCGTTTCGGTATAGGTATGAATACTGACCATACATTAGAAGAAGTAGGGCAGCAATTTAAAGTAACTAGAGAACGTATAAGACAAATCGAGTCAAAAGCTTTAAGAAAGTTACAACATCCTATTAGATCCAAAAAACTTAATAGCTTTAGAAGCGGAGGAAAGCGTGGTGACGGTAATCCATCGGATTTACTAGAAGCATGATAATACTTATACTGTCATCCCGTGATTTAGGATCTCAGGACACGGGCTGTGATACAAGATCCCGTGGTCAAGCCACGGGATGACAGTGGGCTATTATGTATCGATATAAAATTACCATTGAATATTTAGGCACGGATCTTGCAGGTTGGCAAAGACAAGCAGGAGTAATGTCGGTACAGCAGATATTAGAAGAAGCGATTTATAAATTTTCCGGTGAACAGGTGATATTGTTTGGGTCAGGAAGGACAGATGCCGGTGTTCATGCTGTAGGTCAAGTAGCACATTTTGATCTTTCAAAATATTTAGAACCTCACAAAATTATTACAGCTATCAACTATTTTGCAAGACCATATGCCGTAGGAGTATGGAATTGTGAATTAGCCCCCAATAATTTTCATGCTAGGTTTTCGGCTACCTCTCGTTATTATATATATAGAATTATTAATAGACCTTATCCATCGGTAATTGATTTAAATAGAGCATGGTGGATTAGTTCACCTTTAGATGTTCCGGCTATGCAACAAGCTGCCGCCTATCTATTAGGCAAACATGATTTTACTTCATTTAGGACTAGCTCATGTCAATCAAAATCACCGATTAAAACTTTAACTGAACTTAATATTATTAAAGAAGACGAAGAAATAAAATTATATCTTTCAGCCCCGTCATTTTTGCATCATATGGTACGTAATATTGTTGGCAGTTTAGTACTTGTTGGTAAAAATATTTGGCAGGCAGAACAAATTAAAGATGTTTTAGAAGCTAAAGATAGAAAAGCCGCTGGTCCTACTGCTCCCGCCTCCGGTCTTTATTTTGTGAAAGCAGCGTATTAACAACCATAAATTTTGTCATTACAATGCCTCCCTGCATAGACATTGTTATGTGGATACCACCTTGTCATTGTGAGGAAAATTACGAAGTAATCTCAGGATATTTGACGAGATTGCCATGCAAGTACTAAGGTTGCTCACAATGACACCCGGGTATCCATCTACAAAGCACACTCGTAATGACATCCTAAATTAGTTACGACACTGTCAATAAACTGTATAATTTTTCATGGATGTTAGTGAGCTTACCTATATCAGTTCCACCGGCTTGAGCAAGGCTTGCTTGTCCACCTCCGCCGCTGCCACCTAAGAATAAAGAAAGTTTTTTTGCAATTATATCTGCATTGTATTTGTCTGTTATAGCTTTACTCACCGCAACCGTAATAGATAATTTACCAATTCCCTCGGCAATATATACCATTATCAAATCTTCTACTTTTTTTGTTAAATTTTCGGCAGCTTGACGTAATATTTTATTGTCTATATTTCCTACTTTTTTATATAATAGTTTTATTCCTGTTATTTGTGCAGCTTGCTTTTCAATTTGCTCTATACTTAAATCTAAACTAGCTAAAAGAGTGTTTTCTAACTCTTTCTCAACTTCCTTGTTACGCTCTAAGATATTATTAACCTTAGTAATAAGTTCATTTTTATTAGTTTTGAAACTGCTTTCTATCGATTTAAGTAAACTATCCTTTTCTCTCATTAATGTAATTACGAATTCACCGCAAACTGCTTCAATTCTACGAACACCTGCTGCTATAGCACTTTCGCTTGTGATTTTAAAGCAACCGATGTCACCGGTACGTCTGACATGCGTACCGCCGCATAATTCTAAAGAAGTCTCACCCATCTTAACTACTCTTACTTCAGAGTCGTATTTCTCGCCAAACAGTGCCATAGCTCCTTGTTTAACTGCATCTTCAGTTGCCATTAATGTAGTAGTTACTTCATGATTATCTCTAATAATCTCATTTACCTTATCTTCGATTAAAGTGATTTCTTCATTAGTCACAGCTTTAGAATGGCTAATATCAAAACGTAAATAAGTCGGAGCGACTAATGAACCTTTTTGAGTAACATGTTTCCCAAGTACCTCATGCAGTACTGCATGTAATATATGCGTTGCCGAATGATGAATTCTTAAATTTTGCCTATATCTTATGTCTATACTAAAATTAGCATTCTCGCCTACGTTAATCTGCCCCTTTTTCAAAATACATTTGTGGACTATAATAGAACCTAAATATTTTAAAGTATCTATTACTTCTACTTCAGAATCTTTTGCAAATATCGTTCCGGTGTCACCTATTTGACCGCCTGATTCACCGTAGAAAGGAGTTTGGTTGCTGATTAGTAGGAATTGTGTATCTATTTCTTTTATAACATTAACTAAATTATTATTTTTGATTAATGCAATTATTTTACATTTTGCTTCATTAAGTGTATATCCTAAAAACTCCGTGCTACCATGTTGCTCTTTGATATCAAACCACAACTGATTGGTTTTTGATTCACCGGAGCCAAGCCAAGATTTTCTAGCACGTTCTTTTTGCATAAGCATTTGCTCTTCAAACCCTTTGTGATCAACGGCAATATCACGGTTTTTTAGAATATCTTCGGTTAAATCAAGCGGAAATCCATAAGTATCGTATAGTTTAAATGCTACTTCTCCTGATAATTCATTACCTTTTGTTAGCGTTTCTGTTTCTTCGGTAAGAAGTTTGAGACCACGTTCTAATGTGGTTTTAAATCTAATTTCTTCTTGTTCTAAGATACTGCTTATAAAGCTTTCTGCTCTTTTAAGTTCAGGATAAACATTCCCCATTAAATCAACAAGTTTTGGCAGTAATTTATACATTAAAGGTTCTTTTGACCCAAGCATATGAGCATGCCTCATGGATCTTCGCATAATGCGGCGAAGTACGTAACCACGCCCCTCATTTGAAGGAATAACGCCGTCAGCTATTAAAAAGCTACTTGCTCGTAAGTGGTCAGCAATAACTCGGTAAGAAAATTTAGCTTCTCCCTCTGCTTTCACTTTTACTATGTTTTCGGTAAAATTAATTATTTCCTGAAATAAATCTATATCATAATTGTTGTTAACATGCTGTAATACTGCCGTCATACGCTCAAGACCCATACCGGTATCGATAGATTTTTGCGATAATTCTATGCTAGTATCTTTATCGATTTGTTCATATTGCATAAATACCATATTCCAAATCTCGATAAATCTATCACCGTCTTCATCTTTAGTACCAGGAAGTCCGCCATATATTTGTTCACCGTGGTCGTAAAAAATTTCGGAACAAGGACCGCAAGGGCCAGTATCACCCATTGACCAAAAATTATCGTTTGTTTTGATCTTTATGATGCGATCATCCCCAAAACCTGCTATTTTTTTCCAATAAGCAGCTGCTTCGTCATCAGTATGATAAATTGTTGCATAAAGCTTGTCTTTTGAGAGTTCAAATTCTTTAGTCAATAAATTCCAAGCGTAATATATGGCTTGTTCTTTAAAATAGTCACCGAATGAAAAATTACCTAGCATTTCAAAAAAGGTATGATGTCTTGCCGTATAACCGACATTCTCAAGGTCATTATGCTTGCCGCCGGCTCTAAGAGACTTTTGATTAGTTACCGCTTTGTTATAAGGTCTTTTTCCTTGTCCGGTAAAAACATTTTTAAATTGTACCATTCCGGAATTAACAAACATTAAGCTAGGGTCATTGTGTGGAATTAACGAGCTGGCCGGTACATGTGTATGATTATTTGCTTTAAAGTAAGTTATAAATTTACTTCTAACTTCTTCAGTGGTAAATTTAGTCATGGTAAGATATATTATTTAATGTTATGTCATTCCGGAGAGGATCATTTTTCGTCATGGTGAGGAAAATTACGTAGTAATTGTACGTACGCAATCTCGTGCCAAAGTTCTGAGATTGCCACGCTCCTTTTAGTCGTTCGCAATGACGGTTCGGGTATCCACGCAGAAATGACGTCCAGTATAGTAAAATACACTGAATTATGATTAAAATAAATTTATTTATGAAAAATATTTTTGATTCGATCAAATTACATTTTGTTCAATTTGCTACAAAATTAAAAATATTTTCTTTCAAAAGAAAAAAGATTGTGGTGTTACTAGGTAATAAAGGTGTATTTCTTAGTACTTTTCTCGATAATAAATTATTAGATAAATTATTTATCCCTACTCGAGCACAGATAGACTTAAATCCTTATAAAAACTTTTTTAGTAAATTTCCAAAAAGCGATATTTATTTTTTACTTGACGGCAGTGAATGTAAAACACGGCACGATCAAATACCTATATTACAGTCAATAGTTAAACTTGATCCTATTGAACAATTTATTGAAGGTTATTTTAATAAAGAAGACATTATAGCACATTGTGTTTACGAAATTACTACTACCCCAAGTGAAATTTGGTCGACTTTAATTATGTCGTGTCCATTTGAAACACCTTTAAGTGATATAATTTCATGCATTATAGATAAAAGATCTCTTGATTTAAAAGGAATTTACTTTTTAACGTTAGAGCTAAAAGTTATTATAAATAAAATAGTGCAGAATATAGAAAATGATAAATATAACGATTATTTTCAAATTTTTGTATATGCATCACAAGCTAGCGGTATAAAATTTATTATCAAACATAAAAATAATATAATAACAATTAGAAATCTTGAGTATCCATTTGATAAAACAATCGGCTATGTTCAAGGTATTATAGAACAAGAAATTAATGATTGTTTGATATTATTTAAAAACTATATAAGTAATCTTGACCAAAGAGCCTGTATAATTCTTATAGTAGATGAAGAGTTAAAATCTTTATTAGAATCAACAAACTTTGAAGAACGCCCTGTAATCTTTATACCGGTTGATAATATACTAAATAAGCAAACTCTAGAAAAAGAAAGATTTATAGATACGAATATTAGTAGACTGTTTCTAGAATATAAGAGTTTTCCCGCTTATAATAATAATTTAAAATCAATAAAAAAACTAGTTACTATAAAGGATCTGACATTTAAATTATATAGTGCATTACTTATAATATTAATATTAGTGGTTGGTATTATCAAATATAATACAAAACAAAATTACAAAGACATAAACTCTATTAATGAAAAATATTATGCAACAAATCAAGAATATGATGAGATCAAATATAAATATCCTTATATTAAAAATACTACTAGCCTAGCTGATTTATATGTAATAGAAAAATTACTAGAAGCACCGGTACCACTGCCGTTTGATTTACTTAAAAGGCTAATAATTACTTTAAATCCGGCTTTTAAATTAGAAGAAATTAAATGGGAATTAACAAATATAGATAATATTTTGTTAGTTTCTAAGAGACAATTAATAATCAAGTTAATACTTAAATATCATACTAATAATCTATCGGTATATGAATCTCTAAAGATGCTAGATGATCATATGACAAACGTAAAAAATAAATTATCTAATTTGCAGATAGATTATATTATATATAAGGATAAAATACTTGATATATTCGGTAAGGTAGTAATTCCTTTATCAGTTAATATAGTTGATAATAAAACGTAATATTCCATGTCATTCCCACGTAGGCGGGAATGACATAAACCATGCAACGGCACTAATAACCCAAGGTAAAAGTAATGTTTGAAAAATATATTATGTATTTAAAGAATCTTATATTTTTTCAATTTATTATATATTTTTTCTTTATTTCCTTAACTATTTGGATAATAAAAATTTTCCAGCAAGAATACAGTAAATCTATTCTTGATAAACAAGTTTTACAAGAAAATCTAACAGAGGAAGTTTTAAAGCTTTATTCTGTCATTAACTCTAAAGAAGAAATATTAGAATCGTACAAAAAATATGTAGATTTAAGTGTGCCAAGTAGTGTGAGTTGCTTAAATTATCAAGAACTGATTCCTAAAATAAAAAGCTTAAGCAATAAATATGATTTAGTAGAACCTATAGATGTATTTATAAATTCAGTATTTTTTAAAAATAATGTTCAGGAGATTGAAGGAAAAGATGAATCGATTTATGTAAATAATTATAGCATAAATATAAAATATGCATGTGCAGATTTTTTGACTTTTCTAAAAATATTCTCTGAAATTTATTCTTATATGCCTCCTAATACTCTTATATCTTTTGTACGAGTACGTAATGAAGAAGTATTAACACCTAAGAATATATATAAACTTTCAGTAAATCATGCTCCTAATCTTATTTATGCTAAATTGATATTATATATCAGAGAATTAGCCTCAAAATAAATTACCAAAATGAATAATGCAATAGTACTTAATAACGTAAATACTAATTTATTTAAAAAAGATATTGTTAATAATTTTGTCAATAATCTTATGAAATCTACTTGCTCTACTATTGCGAATATGCTTGCTATAGATTATACGCTAAGGCTTAATTCTAAACCAGAGGCTGAAAAATATATTAATAAATGTATTTCTAGACTCAAAAATTATTTAGGTATGCGGGTTATTAACGATGATAATTTTTCCGTAGCATTAGAGTTATTTGCAATAATGATTACTTCTGAAGATGAAAATGAGCAAAATAAGAATAATATTTTAGAGCAATCACAAGATATAATAGCAGAAAATCTTGTAGAAGTTTATTTTGGAGATGACATAAATAGTACCGAAAAAGAAAAAATTAAAAATATATTTAAAACTCTTTTAAAAGAGAAGAATTTTGATAAAATAATAAATTATGCAGAGTCTCACAAAAAATTATTTAAGGCTTCTGTAATGTATGCAATGAAGAAATATAATAATATTGATGAAGCAACCATCTATATAAAGAAAGAATTTAATAAAATATTAGAGATGTCTTTAGTATTTACACAAAAAAGTAATATGTTTAAACAAGCAACTGGAAAAATCGCCGGTGCTGTTTGTGCTTTATTAGTCGGAGCAATCAGTGTTGCGACTGCAGGAGCAGCTTTTTCTATCATAGTTGTACCGGCATCAATTTTTGCCGTCAGATATGCACCTGAACTTGGTGAAAAAATTGGAGGATTAATTTTGAATAATGATAATGCAATAAAACTAGAACAAAGCAATATAGATAAGTTTATAAAAACATTACAAAGTGATAAAGAAAGTCTTCTATCTCAAGAAAAAACAAAAAACATCAAACAAAATATTAAAGTTTCTCCTTCTCAAATCAATGTTAAATTAACTAAGAAAGTGGTTAATGAAAAACATAGATAGGGTATAGTAATTGTGAGAAGAATTACGCAGTAATTCGACGAAGCAATCCAGTAAAAATTCTGTAAATCAGAATTTTTTTAATTATTTTTCTAGATTGCCACATCTCTACGCTCCTCGCAATGACAACTACGGTATCAACGCAAGCAAAGCTATTCGCATGAAATAAAGCTATTTTTACTTGAGCATATAAAATATTACTCTTATTATCTTTTTTTAAAAAAATAACTTAATGAGAAAAGTAGTAATATCCGGTATGACCGGCAACGCTTTAGAATGGTATGATTATGCATTATATGCGCAATTTGCTTATATTATAGGGCAGCATTTTTTCCGGATCCAGAAATGCAAGAGACGTTAACTTTTGCAGTATTTGCTGCAGGCTTTGTAGTACGACCGCTCAGCGGTATTATTTTCGGTAATATAGGTGATAGATTCAGTAGACGTACTGCTTTGGTGATGGGTATTATAGCTATGGCAATACCGACGCCGGGATAGGGCTCTTACCAAGTTATAAAACTATTGGAATTGCCGCTCCTATTATTTTAACTATTATCAGACTCATACAAGGTTTTTCTTTAGGAGGGGAATTTAGCGGTTGTATTTCGTATATTGTAGAACATGCTTCGTTCGAGCAGTGAGGGGACTTGCGGGGAGTAGTTCATTTGTTAGTATGTGTGGCGGTATGCTGCTTGGACTTGGTACAGCAGCCGGTTTTTCTTATTTTATGCATGCCGATATGCTATTTGAATGGGGTTGGAGGATACCTTTTTTATTAGCTCCGTAGGTTTATATATTAGAAAGAACCTAGCAGAAAGTCCTATTTATAAAAAAGCTAAGGGAACAAGGCGTTTAGCACGTTTTCCTTTACGAGAAACATTAACAAAATACCCAAAAGAACTAATTATCGCACTTGGTCTGTATATTACCGTAACTACTCCTTTTTATACTTCTACGGTTTTTATTGGTAATTTTATGCAAACACTCGGTTATACTAATCAGCAAAGCACAATTGTTAGTAGTATAATATTAATCGTAATGATGATAGTATTTCCTATATCTGCGTATGTTTCGGATAAGGTGGGGCGACATCCTGTACTAATATGGGGGATTATCTTGTTAATTTTATCAGTCTATCCTATTTTGTAGCCTTAGGGTCGATGAATTTTACTTTAGCTATAATAAATCTCAAGTAATATTTGCTGGAGTTATTAGCATCTATATGGGGCCTATTCCAATGGTTTTAGTAGAGATATTTCCGACTAGCATAAGATTTACCAGTGTTGTACTTTCATACAACCTTGCAGCTGCTATATTTGGCGGTACTGCTCCAATGTTAGCAATGATGTTAACGAAAGTTACTGGAGACAATTATGCTATTGCATATTATTTAATTGCACTTGCCTTGTTATCTTCTATAATTCTAAAATTCTATAAAGAAACCTATAAAAAGAATCTAGTAAATTAATATGAGCGAAGTTTTTGAAATACCAAACGGTGAAAGCAAGGTTTTACTCCATTGTTGTTGTGCTCCTTGTGTTGGCCCTTTAATGGAAAAAATGATCGATACCGGCATTAAGTTTATGCTTTTTTTCTATAATCCTAATATTCATCCTAAAAAAGAATATGAGCTTCGTAAAAACGAAAATATTAAATTTGCCGAGAAACATAATATAAAATTTATCGATGCAGATTATGATCCACAAAATTGGTTTAGGCGTGCTAAAGGGATGGAGTTTGAGCCTGAGAGAGGTATACGCTGTACAATGTGTTTTGATATGCGTTTCGAGCGTACGGCTTTATATGCTTATGAGAATGGCTTTAAAGTTATAACTAGCTCGCTTGGTATTTCTAGATGGAAAGATATGAACCAAATTAATGAATCAGGAACTAGGGCGGCATCTCATTATGAAGGGGTGACCTATTGGACTTATAATTGGCGTAAAGATGGCGGTGCTAGCAGAATGTACGAAATTGCAAAAGAAGAGAACTTTTATAAACAAGAATTTTGCGGCTGTGTTTATTCTTTCCGTGATACTAACGATTGGCGAGTAGCAAACAATCGTCCTAAAATCGAGATCGGCAAGGAGTATTATTAAGACCTCAAATTAATAAAAAAATATTTTATTTTTTTGCATCTTTATATTATAATAATCTAGACAATCTAGCTATATGAGGATTTTATATGAATAAATGGCAGTTACACGAAGCAAAGAATAAGTTAAGTAATATTATTGATATTGCAATGCATGGTACCCCTCAATGTATTACAAAAAGGGGTAAAGAAGCAGTTGTAATTATTAGTATAAAAGACTATAAACAACTTACTAAACAAAAACCTGATTTCAAAGAATATTTATTGAGCATACCTAAGACAGATAATTTGGATATTCAGAGAGCAAAAGGATATGCTAGAGATTTTGAATTATGAAATATTTATTAGATACTAATGTTGTATCTGAAATTCAAAAGAAAACATCCAATTCTCAAGTAGCAGCATGGTTTTCAATTATTCATTCTAGCCAGTTATACTTAAGTTGTATTACTATCGGCGAAATAAGAAAGGGAATATCAAAATTAGCAAAGAAAGATAAAATAGCAAGTTTGAAATTAGAAAAATGGTTAGAAAGAATAATAATAGATTATAATGAAAGAATTCTTAATATTGACAAAGAAATATGTGAGGAGTGGGGTGAATTAATGAGTATTGATAGTACGAATGTAATCGATGCTTTAATAGCTGCACAGGCAAAACAAAGTAATATGATACTAGTTACTAGAAATATTAAACATTATAATATGTTTAATATAAAAATATTTGATCCTTTTAGCTGATCAAAATTTTCTTTCCCAATAATAATACCCTATGAAAAAACTATCATTTCAGCAAATTATTCTGACATTACAAAATTATTGGCAGGATTATGGCTGTGCAATATTGCAACCTTACGATGCCCATGTTGGAGCCGGTACGTTTCACCCTGCAACTGTACTTCGCTGCCTTGGTACTAAACCTTGGTCTGTTGCATATGTTCAGCCATCAAGAAGACCAGGAGATAGCAGGTATGGTATGCATCCTAATAGAATGCAGCATTATTATCAGTTTCAAGTTATCTTAAAGCCGTCTCCGGATAATATTCAAGAGTTATATCTTAAAAGCTTAGAGTGTTTAGGCATAGATTTAAAAATTCATGATATCAGATTTGTTGAAGATGATTGGGAGTCGCCAACCTTAGGTGCTGCCGGGCTTGGCTGGGAAGTATGGTGTAACGGTATGGAAGTATCGCAATTTACTTATATGCAGCAAATCGGTGGTATTGAATGCCGTCCCGTTGCCGGTGAAATCACTTATGGACTCGAGAGGCTTGCTTTATATATTCAAGGTGTTGATGAAGTAAGAGAGCTTGATTGGAACGGGCAAGTAGGCGAAAAAGCTTTAAAATACGGTGAAGTGGATTTCGAAGCTGAATGGCAATTTTCAAAATATAATTTAGAGCTTGCCGATAGTGCAATGTTACTGCGACATTTCAAGGATAGCGAAGACCAGTGTGAGAGATTAATCAAAGCTAATTTACCTATGCCGGCTTATGATGAATGCCTTAAGGCAAGTCATGCATTTAATCAACTAAATGCACTTGGAGTAATCAGCGTCACTGAGCGTGCTTCTTATGTTTTAAGAGTGCGTCATTTAGCTAGAATTTGTTGTACAAAATGGTTGGAGATGAACAAGTGAGCGAGTTATTATTAGAACTATTTAGCGAAGAAATTCCGGCTTTTATGCAAAAAAATGCTGAAGAGGGTTATTTAAATATATTCACAAAAATTTTTGAAGAAAACGAAATATTTGCAAAAGTACAAGTATTCGCGGGACCTCGCAGGATAACGCTGCATGCTACCCATTTGCCAAAGATAACTTTGCCAAAAGAGGAAGAAATTAAAGGACCAAGCATAGAAGCTCCGGAAGCCGCTATTAACGGCTTTTGTAAAGCTCATAATGTTAGTAAATTAGAGCTTCCTACTAAATTAATTAGTAATCAGCTATATTATTTCTTTGTCAAAAAAACAGAAGAAAGAGAAATAAAAGAGATTTTGCCGGAGATTATTATAGAGGCTATTAATAAATATAGCTGGGCAAAATCGATGTTTTGGGGTGATTACAAAATAAAATGGATTAGACCTCTGCGAAATATTTTATGTATATTTGACGGCGAAATATTACCGATGCAATTTGGGCATTTAACCGCTAATAATATTACGTATGGGCATCGTCTTACTGATAATAAAAAATTAGAAGTAACAGATTTTGAAGATTATAGAAATAAGCTTTTAGAAAATCATGTTATTTTAGAAAGAGCAAAGAGAGAGGCAATAATTAAAACCGGTTTACTGAAACTAGCAAAGTCTCATGAGTTAATTATAAAAGAAGATAATCGTTTAGTAGAAGAAGTAGTAGGGCTTAGCGAATTTCCTGTTGTGCTGCTTGGAAAAATACCGCAAAAATTTTTAGAGTTACCTAAAGAAGTACTTATTTCTTCGATGCGTACGCATCAGAAATATTTTTGTTTATTTGATAAAACAGGAAATTTTACACCGTATTTTCTCTTTGTCAGTAATGGCAGATTTACAAATGCTGAACTAGTTATTCAAGGTAACGAGAAAGTTCTATCGGCACGTCTTTCGGATGCTTTATATTTTTGTAAGCAGGATATAGCTAAAACTTTAGAATCAAGATTAGGCCAATTAGAAGCTGTAACATTTAATGCAAAGCTTGGTAATTTAAGAGAAAAAATTGAACGCATAACCGATATTTGTAATTATATAGCTCCAAATAATAAGGATTTGATTACAGCAGCTAGACTTTGCAAAAGTGATCTTGTTTCTGAGATGGTCAGGGAATTTCCTGATTTACAGGGGATTATGGGTTATTATTATGCAAAACATGAAGGACTAAATGCAGAAATAGCCGCTGCAATTAAAGACCATTATAAACCGCAAGGTTTGAGCGACAATGTACCAAGTGGAAATGCGGCTTTACTTGCTTTAGCCGATAAGCTAGATAGTTTAGTAGGTTTGATGATAGCAGGGGAAACACCAACAGGCTCAGGTGATCCATATGCCTTAAGACGTCAAGCTCTTGGTATAATAAGAATAATACTTGAAAATAAATTAGAGCTAAATTTTAATGATTTAATTAATTTTTCTATAAACTTATATAAAGATTCATCTAACGAAAATAAGAATTTAATAATATCTTTTTTTGAAGAAAGAGCAAAATTTTACTTTAAAAATGACTATGATATTGCGTTAATTAATGCAGTTCTTGACTTAAATTTAGTAGATACAAACTTTAAGCTTGATGAGTTAAAAGAATTTTTAATAGAAGACGCAGGCAAGCAATTATTAAATGCTTACAAACGAGCTAGCAATATAATTGGTGATCAGAAAATTACCGGCTTAGTTGATGCGAGTCTCTTTAGTACACAACCTGAAAAAGAATTATTTGAAGTAATCCAAAAAATTTCTCCGCAAATTATAGATAGTATAGCTGATAAAGATTATAAGAAAGCCTTAAATTTATTATCGTCTCTATTAACTCCCATTACTAGCTTTTTTGATAATGTACTCGTTAATGACTCTGATCCAAAGATCGCTCAAAATCGTTTGTCGTTATTACAGAATATTTGTGAATTATTTGATAAAGTAGCTAAGTTTAACCGCTTATGATAAACAAAGCAGTTCAATTTATAAAATCAGGTAAAGTGGTTGTTTTTCCGACTGAAACAGTCTATGGGATTGGTGCGGATGCCACAAATAATGAGGCGTGTTTAAAGATTTTTCAGTTCAAAGAGCGCCCTGCTATCAATCCGCTTATCGTGCATGTCTCCTCCATAGAGCAAGCAAAGGAAATAGGGGAGTTTGACGATTTAGCTACAAAAATAGCAGAAAAATTTTGGTCTGGACCATTATCTATAGTTGTCCCTTTAAAAGAGAATGCAAATATTGCCCCTAGCGTAACAGCAGGACTAAATACCATAGCACTTCGGATACCATCTTATCCTGTAGCGTTAGAGCTTATCAAACAATCAGGCATACCTATAGCTGCCCCAAGTGCTAACCCTTCAAACTATATTAGTCCGACTAACGCTGAGCATGTCACAAAACATTTTAAGGATAATCAGGAAATTTTTATTTTAGCACCTGAAATCTATCAATCTAAATATGGGCTAGAGTCAACGATAATTGATACAACAACTGTTACTCCTACTATTCTTAGAGAAGGGTTTATAACTGTTGAAATTTTAGGAGAAATACTAGGGATAGAAGTTTTAAAAGCATCAGAGACAAGTACTATAAAAGCTTCGGGAATGCTTGCAAAACACTATTCACCAAAAGTACCGGTTAGGCTAAATGCTATAAATTTAGAGGATAAAGAAATCGGATTAAACTTTAGCAATAGCAATCTTACAGGAAGATTTTCATTAAACTTAAGTGTAAAAGGTGACTTTATAGAAGCCGCTGCAAATCTTTATGCTTATTTAAGAATACTTGACGATTATGCTGCATCTCATGATGTAAGAGGTATAGCAGTTAGCCCTATACCTCAAGTGAATATAGGGGCTGCAATTAATGATCGCCTAAAACGTGCCGCAAAATCATAAATTTCGGCGTTCTATTCGCCTTAATAGCTTTTTGATGATATTTGGTAATTACATAGTTATCGTGCGGTTTTAAATAATCGTTTTTATTTATAATTTCAAAATTACTGTTCTGTTGTATTAACTCTATTGCTTCATAAAAATAATT
>NZ_LECS01000001.1:205539-208881 GCF_001602635.1 Rickettsia endosymbiont of Proechinophthirus fluctus
TTACCATTGTCTTTTAGCTTATCTTGTAAAAGCTTAAGTCGTTCTTTATTGAAAATACGTTTCTTTTTTTGCTTATTTTTTATCCATGGATCGGGAAATAAAATATAAATTCCATCAAGGATATTACTTGGTATCTTATTTAATATTAAATCCAAATTATTAGGGAATAATAAAAAATTCGTGATATTTTGTTCGCCTGCAAGCTTTAAAACATTTGCAACTCCGTTTAAATATACCTCTATCCCAATAAAAAGTGCATTAGGATTCATTTTAGCTTGATTAATGAAATGCTCACCCATACCAAAGCCTATCTCAAGAAATACTTTACGTTTTTCATTTACAAGCTTTTCTTTAGAAAATAAATATTTTGGTAGTTTGTTATCTAATAAATTCTTTTGCACTCCTGATAAGCTTTTACCGATACGTCTTGCATATGACCGATTGAGATTAATAGGAGACAATAATATTACCCTACTGTGACCTTGTAGATCCTTATAAACGCTTTCAATATTATAACCATGATCTAAGAAAATTTGGGTTACCGCTTCTTCCTGTTTAAACCCTATTTCTAATATAATCTTACCGTTTGGTTTTAAGAATTGTTTGGCATTTTCGGCGATGAGAAAGTAAGCTTGCAGTCCGTCTTTTTCAGCAAATAAAGCAATAGACGGTTCATAATTGATTGTTTCAATTGCCATCTCTGATTTTTCGCTGTGAGCTATATATGGCGGGTTGCTAACGATAAAATCAAATTTCTGAGTTTCAATATTCTCAAACCAATTACTGTGAATAATCTGAATGCGATCCGTTACCTCATATTTTGCTGCATTACTTTTGATAATGTCTATAGCATCAAGACTTATATCGGTTGCAATTACATTAGCATTCGGTAACTCACATAATAGACTGATAGCAATGCAGCCACTACCTGTGCCAAGTTCTAGGATATTTAAGAATTTGTCATTGCAGTTTTCGCTTATGTCATTCCCGCGAAAGCAGGGATCCGGTTGTTTTTTTTCTGGATTCCCGCTTTCGCGGGAATGACATTGAAATACAACATCCACCAAAACTTCAGTATCGCTTCTTGGAATTAATACATGTTTATTAACAATAAATTCACGTGAGTAAAATTCTTTAACACCTGTAATATATACTATCGGTTCATGCTTTAATCTTCTCGCTAACAGTTTTTCAAAAGCTTCTATCTTGGCTTCATTTAACTGTTCATCAAGATTAATAAGTAAATACTCAATAGGTTTATTTATAACATGCTGTAGTAAAATTCGTGCTTCTAATTGCGGCGAACTAATACCTATTTTATTTAATTTATTTGTAGCGTCACTAAGAATTTGCTTTATAGAACATTGCATGGAAAGTTTTATTTTCTGCCAAAATTTTTCATTTCTAAAATCTCATCTACACTACCTAGCGGTGCTCGTTTTTTAAGTTCAGTAAATTCACGAAATATATTATTACCAAATTTATTCTTATAATATTCGGGTTCTAGAGTTATAATATCTATTTTAAGATAATTTTTGGTTTTAGGTATTTAATTAATTTTCATAAACCGTTTTATGTTATTATATCACCAATTATTTCTGAATAATATCTATATAGCTATTTTTAAAGCTAAGATTTGTTAATGTTTCTAAATCACAAGTGATTAAAGATTCTTGTTCGTGTTGATTTTTTAATAAATAAGGACTAGTACAAAACCAAGCGAACTCTCCTTTTATCTGGTCAGCAGTTAGTTTATGTAGTACTTCACCATTTTTCCCATACAAAATCAAGTCAGAAAAAGCACCATATCCTGCTTCAGTAAATTTTATGGGTGCTTTCTTCCCACCTAAAATTTATTTTTTCTCATATTCTTTAATAATAATTATGAGTTATATTTTTTGTTGGAACAGTAATCATATATTCTTTTTTGTTAGGATAAATAATCTCTGCACATTTAGCAATAAAATTATGAAGTTTAAGCGAAAGACTAGAATGTTTTTTAGTATTATTATAGTCATATATTGGAGCTTTAAATAAAATTTACGTTCTGGAAGTTGCCATAGTGATGATCATTTCTACCAATGGTATATTAATACTACTTTTCTGTTCCCATGCTTTATTATAGGTAAAAACTACATATACATCTGTTAAATCTTGGTCATGATATTCTATGCTAGAGTCAAAAGCATCTAGGCCCATAAAAGCTTTTATATATTCTTTTTCCCGGACTGGTTTATAAACTCCCCCTGTTTCTTTGAGAAATTTTGCCAAGTAGTTACATTTACTCCATTAACTTTTACCATATAAAAATGTAAATCATCTTCTACTTCATAATGATAAATTTCTGATTTTACTTCTTGTGCTTTATATAGTTTTGTAAAAAGATGTTGTAAATTAGAATATTTTTCATCTATTTTACTGAAATCAAATTCAGAGAAAATCTACAGAGCTTGCATATATTGCATGTCTATATTATCAGGTGCCTTTGCTTCTTTGCATGCAACTTTTATAAATTTATTTAATTGTTCTTCTTGCTTATTAAAATCATTTTTTTAAATTCTTCTAAAAATTTTTTTAATAAAAGTTCTTTCCTATAATTTGCATCATCAATATACATACTATTATTAATATCTATGCCTGTTTTTAATCTTAGAGAAAGAATTTCATTGACGAATTCAGAAATTTTAATTTCATGTTCTGTACTATATTGGGAAGAGCTAGCAATTTTTATAGATTGCGGTTTAAAAGATAAATTATTACCTAATTTTAAAATAAAATCTTTTACTTCTGGCCAATCTCTATAATTTGATATATCTAAGGAAATAATTTTGTCTGTGGCGGTACTTAAAGTTTGCAGAAAAGTAAAAATCTTTTCTAAGCTCGCTTTTTGTTTTTAAGGTTTAAAATACCCTCTTCCATAGAATATAAGGCTTCTTATAATTTAGCATTAGCTTTGTTCATTTTATAAATAAATATTAATTTTTAATATAATATTAAGGATTAATATTTTGTTAATTATAAACTAATTATCTCTTCCATATCCCTTGGCAACTCACAAGAAAATTCCATAATCTCATTATTAGTCGGATGAGTAAAACTTAAATACCAAGAATGCAGGGCTTGACGTTTAAAATCAATTAATTTTGCTTTTAGTTCAGGGGGAGAATGAGCAGTTTTTCGGTCGTTATTGCCGTAAGTTTGGTCGCCGACTACTGAATGCTTTAAATGGCTTAGTTGTACTCTAATTTGGTGAGTTCTACCCGTACTAAGCTTGCACTCTACCATACTAATACTACCTTTATAAAATAATTCTAGAGTCTTATAATGTGTAACGGCTTCTTT
>NZ_LECS01000001.1:208895-232460 GCF_001602635.1 Rickettsia endosymbiont of Proechinophthirus fluctus
CCGCCATATTTTAATATGGTCATTTTTTGGCGATCGCTTCGGCTGCGACCTATATTATTCTTAATGACTCCTTCTAGCGGATTTATTACTCCCCACACTAACACTTTATATTTCCGTATTACCTGCCTTTGTTCTATCTGATTTGCAAGTAGTATATGTGCTTTATTATTTTTAGCAACTACCATCAAGCCCGTAGTGTCTTTATCTAAACGATGTACTATCCCGGGTCTTTCTGATGAGCCGATATCCGATAAGTTTTTTGTATGATGTAATAAAGCATTAACAAGCGTATCGTCATGATGCCCTGCTCCTGGGTGTACCGTCATACCTGCAGCTTTGTTAATTACTATCAAATCATCGTCTTCATATATTATATCAAGTGTTACATTTGCTGCTGCAATTTTTAGCTCTTCAGGTTCTTTAAAAGAAAATAATATAATATCATTCTCCTTGACCAAAACATCAGGATCAGAAATAATTACATCATTAACTAGTACTTGCGAATCTTTAATAGCTTTTTGGATTTGATTCCTTGAAACATTTTCAAGAAGCGATGATAGAGCTTTATCAAGCCTTATGCCATTTAGTTCGTGTGGTACGGAATATTTTAACATATTTTATTTTAAGATAATGAATAATACGCTTAAATGGTTAAGTGCAATCGGTGTTGAATATTATTGCCATGAACATCCACCGCAATTAAAGGTACGTAATAATACTGAACTAACTGAAAAGCCACAAGTAAAACTTATGTCTACAAAAGAAACTGCATTCAATATGAATGATAAAGTTCATGATAATATAACCCTAGCAAGATCTCTTGCCGATAAAGCTAATAATATCGAAGAACTAAAAGAATCTCTAATAAATTTTAATGGTTGTGAACTTAAGAAATTTGCTACTAATACGGTTTTCGGTGACGGTAATTTGGAAGCTAGAATTATGTTAATAGGTGAAGCCCCAGGAAGTACCGAAGATTTGAAAGGAATACCTTTTTACGGCGAAAGTGGCAATTTACTTGATAATATGCTACATGCTATCGGAATTTCACGAAAAAATAACGCTTATATTACTAATACGGTATTTTGGCGTCCTCCTGCTAATAGACAGCCGACGTTCGAAGAAGTCGATATTTGTAGACCTTTTGTCGAGAAGCATATTGCTCTTATTAACCCGCAGCTAATTATTCTAGTCGGTAGCACGGCTGCAACTAGCTTACTTGGAAAAAATTCGGGTATTACTAAAATTAGACAAGAATATTATTTTTATACCAATAAATATCTATCCGCTCCTATTCAAACTACGGCAATCTTCCACCCTGCCTATTTACTCCGCCAACCTATGCAAAAACGCACCTCTTGGTATGATTTACTCAAGATTAAGGAGTATTTAGTCAATAATAGACTTCTTGCATAACTTGTACATTAATCTAGTACCAACAGCTGCACGTACTTTTCAAAATAATTTTCTACTAGACAATTAGTCGTATATATGCGACAGTGCAATCATCTCTAGTTAAGTTTAATATGCAAAACACTAAACAAATACAATTTTTATAACAGATATTCTGCTATTAAATGCAGGTAATAAAGATACTCAAGGCAAAGATATTAAAAAAGTCTTAGAAATAATAGAAGAAGTTTATAAACGAAATTGAGGGTGTTATATGTAAAGTTTACAGATTATTTAAAAGAGAAATTACAACATGAGGAAATATTAGTAGGGTATATTAATGAAGCGTTAGAGCAATATTTCGTGGATCATAATAATGAGCTATAATGGCTGTTTTAAAAGAAGCCATTATAGCAAGAGGAGGTACAGCAAAAATCTCTAAAGAAGCTCATATAAATAGGGAACATATATATAGAGAATATTATCTATTAAATGCTTTAGGCTTGCAGTTGAAAGTAGAAGCATGTGCGTTTTAAATTTTCATTAACCTTGCAAGTTGAGCAAGATATCAAAGAAAATTTTTAAATCCTAATAAATCATAATTCATTTCTAATTTCATTAAATTAGGGTTATACTTACTGATGTATAAAAATAAGGTATATCCATATGACCAATGAAAATAATAATGATTCAGAATTTGCTGAATTAAAAATCAGAGGAAAAATATTTAAATTACCTATACTTAAAGCAAGTATCGGTGAGGATGTAATCGATATAAGTAGGGTATCTGTGGAAGCCGATTGCTTTACTTACGACCCGGGTTTTATGTCTACTGCTTCTTGTCAGTCTACTATCACCTATATAGACGGTGATAAAGGAATCTTGCGGCATCGAGGATATGATATTAAAGACTTAGCTGAGAAAAGTGATTTTTTAGAAGTGGCATATTTACTGATTTATGGGGAACTACCAAGTGGCGAGCAGTATAATAATTTCACTAAACAGGTTGCTCATCATTCATTAGTGAATGAAAGATTACACTATTTATTTCAAACCTTTTGTAGCTCTTCTCATCCTATGGCTATTATGCTTGCGGCTGTCGGTTCTCTTTCGGCATTTTATCCTGATTTATTGAATTTTAAGGAAGCAGATTACGAGCTTACCGCTATTAGAATGATTGCTAAGATACCTACCATCGCTGCAATGTCTTATAAATATTCTATAGGACAACCGTTTATTTATCCTGATAATTCGTTAGATTTTACCGAAAATTTTCTGCATATGATGTTTGCAACGCCTTGTACGAAATATACAGTAAATCCAATAATAAAAAATGCTCTTAATAAGATATTTATCCTACATGCCGATCATGAGCAGAATGCTTCTACTTCAACAGTCCGAATTGCCGGCTCATCCGGAGCTAACCCTTTTGCTTGTATTAGCACGGGTATTGCCTCACTTTGGGGACCTGCTCACGGCGGGGCTAATGAAGCGGTAATAAATATGCTTAAAGAAATCGGTAGTTCTGAGTATATTCCTAAATATATAGCTAAAGCTAAGGATAAAAATGATCCATTTAGATTAATGGGTTTTGGTCATCGTGTATATAAAAACTATGACCCGCGTGCCGTAGTACTTAAAGAAACGTGCAAAGAAGTATTAAAGGAACTCGGGCAGCTAGACAACAATCCGCTCTTACAAATAGCAATAGAACTTGAAGCTATCGCTCTTAAAGATGAATATTTTATTGAGAGAAAATTATATCCAAATGTTGATTTTTATTCGGGTATTATCTATAAAGCTATGGGTATACCGTCGCAAATGTTCACGGTACTTTTTGCAATAGCAAGAACCGTAGGCTGGATGGCACAATGGAAAGAAATGCATGAAGACCCTGAACAAAAAATCAGCAGATCTAGACAGCTTTACACCGGTTATGTACATAGAGAGTATAAGGGTATTCGGGAGAGGTAAACATTTTCGTCATTGCGAGCGACTGCAAGGAGCATAGCAATCTCAAGAGATTTGATGAGATTGCCAGGTCGCTTCGTGCCTAGCAATGACGTTGAAAATATAAATCATATGCATTTTATTGATGAAGTTAAAATATATATAAAAGGTGGGAACGGCGGCAATGGTTGTGTTAGTTTCCATCGTGAGAAATTTATTGACAGAGGCGGACCGGACGGTGGTGATGGTGGACGTGGCGGTAGTGTTATTTTCAGGAGTAATCACCATCTTAATACGCTAGTAAATTATCGATATAAACAGCATTTTACCGCAGAAAACGGCGAAAACGGTAAAGATTCAAATAGAAGCGGTAAATCAGGAAAATCATTAGTTCTTGATGTTCCGATCGGTACTCAAATCTTTTCCGAGGACGGCAATATATTATTTTATGATTTCACTGTGGATGATCAAAGTTTTGAAATAATTAAAGGAGGAAGTGGTGGTCTTGGTAACAGCCATTTCAAATCGTCGGTTAATCAAGCTCCAAGAAAGAGTACGGAAGGAGGAATTGCCGAAGAAATGTGGATTCATTTAAGTTTAAAACTTCTCTCTGATGTTGGGCTTGTGGGGCTTCCAAATGTCGGTAAATCTACTTTTTTATCCGTTGTAACGGCAGCCAAGCCTAAAATTGCCGATTATCCCTTTACTACTTTAGTGCCAAATCTTGGAGTGGTATATGTTGATGACGAAGAGTTTGTCATAGCCGATATTCCTGGTTTAATTGAGGGGGCTCATCAAGGTCACGGACTTGGCGATAAATTCTTAAAGCATATAGAAAGATGTAATGTATTAATACATTTAATAGATGGCTCTAGTAATGATGTAGTTGCAGATTATAATACGGTACGTCTTGAGCTTGAATCATATTCCGATTATCTAAAAAATAAAATCGAAACCATATGTCTTAATAAATGCGATGTTCTCACAGATGAGGAAATACAGGAAAAAATAAATAAACTGCAGAAAGTTACTAATAAAGAAGTTTTCCCTATCTCTACCTGCACTAATGCTGGAGTAAATAAAATAGTTAAACTTGCTTTAGAGACTATAAAAAATCAGGAGTAATACTACTAGGTATTGCCTGCGTGGATACTGAGGATTGTCATTACGAGGACTCCTGAGATTGCCACGTTCACTAACGTTCGCTTGCAATGACAATGAATAAGCTTTAAATTAAAGTAATACGTTGTTCTTCTGCTTCTAGATATTTCTCTAGCTCTTCCTTAGTATATTTCTTTTCTTTAAGCTTTATTTCGTGATTAAATATATATTGTACAGCTTTATCTTCTAAGGCAGGACCTTTAAGTCCTTCAATTGCTCTAGGATTATTTTTATAAAAATCAAATATCATATTTTCCTGCCCAGGAAAATTACGTGCTTGTTGCATAATAACTTTTCTTAAATCATCAGGCTCTAATTGCAAATTTTTAGATTTTGCATATTCAGCAAGTAATAAGCCTATTCGCACACGGCGTAGGGCTAATTTATTATAATATGCTGTTATTTCTTTAGAGGATTTATCTTTCAATAATGATTCATCTTGTTCATTTTTATCGGTTCCGGACTTTAGAATATTTTTTTCTTGCTCTAATAAAGATTCCGGTACATCAAAATCTAACAATTTTTCCAACTTATCAAATAAGTTCATTTTCATTATAGTATTAATAGCTTCTTCCGACTCATTTTCTATTTGTTTAGTAAAATGTGTACGCAATTCTTCAAGGCTATTACTTTGGAATTTTTTAGCAAATTCGTCATCGATAACGGTAGGTTCTGCAGTATGTACTGCTTTAATTTGTACTACAAAACGAGCATCCTTACCTGCTAAATCTTTAGCATGGTAATTTTCAGGAAAAGTAACATTAACATCTACTTTACTACCTGTTTTAGAACCTATTAATTGTTTCTCAAAACCGGGAATAAGTGCATTACTACCTATTATTACCTTAAAATCATTTAATTTACCGTCCTCAAAAGCTTTCTCCTTGATGTACCCGATTGCATCAATAGTAACCTGATCTCCATCTTTTATTTTTGCTTTACTTTCTTTAGTATAATTTTTTGTTAATGCAGCAAGTTTTTCTAGTTGTTCTTCAACATCTTTAGAGTTTACTTCTAATTTTGGACGATCTAGTGAGATTTTTTTTAAATCCGGAATAGTAATTTTAGGTAATAGCTCTATTTTTACGGTAAATTCTAAAGCTTTATCGGATTCGTTTTGTAATTCTTCAATTTTGGGTCTACCGATTATATTTAGATTATGCTCTTTAATAATGTGATTTACTGAATGGTTAATTCTTCTTTCTATTATATCATTCCTGACGGAAGTACCGTATTTTTTCTTAACAATTGAAACCGGTACTTTACCGGTTCTAAAACCTGCTATTTTAACTTTTTTGGTTAAATCAAGTAATTCTTTTTGAATATCGTCATCTATCTCACTTAAAGGAGTAGAAATTCTTGCATGAAAATCCAATCCTTCATTTTTTAATACGGTAATTCCCATTTTAATAATCCATTAATTCTGTATATAGTTTGCTAATCAAAATAAACTAAAGAGCTGCAATATGCAATAGTTTTTGTAAAATCCCATTAGGATTAGGCATTGCTAACTGTGAGTTTCGCAGAACTCACCTTTGCTGGCATATAGTCGTCTATTTTTGCAATCACTAACTATTTCGCGTTAGCACTTAACAGCAATTGAGCCATTTCCATAGCAGTAAGCTCCTGCTTCTTATAATTTTCAAGGGCTTTAATGATTTTAGATATATCAAATATCTTATCGGTATTATTAATATAACAATATTTAGCCCGATTTCCCTTTTTTATTGTATTAATATTCGGTTCTATTTTTTGTATAGCGTTCAATAGTTTTCATTTCTATAAATCATGATAATAATTTTTCTCTTTCTTACTTTGCTTTTAGCATTAAGTAATCGTTTATCATTGCTTGCTTCCTCTTTTTTCTTTGCTTCTTCAGGATAAGTATCAACTAGCTAGGTTGCTATTTTAGAAGCAGTAAACTCTTTGCTGGCATGAGTTTTAAGAGTTTAATAATTGCAGTTTTGCAGTCAAAAAAAGACATATTCGGTAATTATATTAAGTTAAAATTTAGCCATTGCTAAATTAAAGATGGATATTGTCATGAGCTAAGCGACTAGCCGTAGTCGATTTTGTAGAAGTACTTTTTTCTTTTTTGTTATTGCTCGTTTGTTCTTTATCTGAGTTAACTTTAAAAGCTCAATAATTACAGCTTTATATTGAAATTTTGCAGAAAAAACAAATTATAAATTCTTCAAAGTAAACAAATTAATTATATAGAAATAAAAAATTAATATTATAGTGGTATAAAAATACAACTATTTTTTAAATTATATAAAGATAAGGTATTTATGGGGTAACTCTTTATTTTTTAAAAAGAATTTAAAGGGTTATATCCTACTTTTTTAGAGTATATTGCAATAAACTAGATGATTTAGGAGCAAAAGCAAGTAAATAAATTGGGTATAAGATTTGTGGCATTATTAACCAAAGATAGATATCGTTACGAGTTAAATAACTGAAAGTGTTGTTATGTAGAGGCCAAATCGTCATTGCTAGGCGCGAAGCGACGTGGCAATCCAAAAAAATAATTAAAAAAATTCTGATTTACAGAATTTTTTACTGAATTGCTTCGTCGAATTACTCGTAATGACGGAAAACCAATCCACGCAACAATGCCACGCAGGAATGACATTAAGAGCATTTTTTATTAGACTGCCTTAGTCAATTACTGAGTAATTTGCCTCACAATGGTGTTAAGCAATAAGATTTAAGTGTACTTCTTCGTTTAGTTCTTTAGCAGAAGATAATTCTATATCAAGTTCGGCAAATATTTGCACTAAAGCTACAGATAAATCATTGATCATTTTGTCGGTATGGGCAGGGGTTGGGATGATGCGGAGGCGTTCCGTACCTCTCGGTACGGTTGGAAAATTGATATGTTGAACGTAAATACCGTATTCATTAAGGAGCATATTTGAGGCTTTCGCCGTTTTAATCGGATCACCAATAATTATCGGCACTATATGACTTTTATTTTTCAAATACGGTATATTAAAACGTTCAAAAGAGTTTTTAAGTTTTGTAACTACTTCTTGATGTTTTATTCGTTCTTCATTCGATTCTTTAAGATGTCTAATACTATGCGTTGCAGCGGTAGAAATTACCGGCGGCAATGAAGTAGTGAAAATAAACCCTGGAGCGGTTAGTCTTATAGCGTCAACTAAATTATGGTTGCTAGTGATATAACCGCCGATAGTACCATATGCTTTGGCAAGTGTCCCTTGAATAATATCGATTTGATCACTACAATTAAGAAGCTCGGCAATACCGCCACCCTGTTTACCGTATAAACCGACCGTATGAACTTCATCGATAAAGGTTAAAGCATTATATTTTTTGGCTAAGTTGATTATATCTTTGATAGGTGAGAAAAAACCGTCCATAGAGTAAACCGATTCAAAAACAACAATTTTCGGTCTATTAATATCGATTGATTGTAAAAGCTCTTCTAGATGCTTAACATCTAAATGTCTATATATATATTTCTCGGCTCTTGAACTTGTAATCCCTGCAATTATTGATGCATGATTTAGCTCATCGGAGAAAAATACTATATCTGGCATGATTTTAGCAAGACTTGCAAGCGTTGTATCATTTGCAACAAAACCGGATGTAAAAACTAAAGCTGCTTGCTTTTTGTGTAAATTTGCAAGTTCTTTTTCAAGCTCAAGAATGGCAATATTATTACCGCCGATATTGCGAGTTCCACCTGATCCAACACCGTATTTTAGCAAGGCATCTATAGAAGAGTGCATTACTTTTGCATGTTTACTCATACCCAAATAGTCATTAATGCACCACATAACTATTTGTTTATTAGCGTGTTCTGCAAAAGGAAAATTATCGGCTTGTCTTTTTAAGGTCTTAAATTCTCGATATCTTCCTTCGCTTTTGATCTTATCTATATGTTTGCTAAATATAATATCGTAATAAGACATTTTCTCGATGTCATTCCCGCGTAGGCGGGAATCCATTTTATTAATTATAAAATTCTGTAATCAGATATTTTGAATGTTCTTTCTAGATTCCCGCCTACGCGGGAATGACATTGAACAGAACAATACTTCCAAACTCACGTTTGCAGCTATTCTACATTAAAATTAAAAAAGTTTAAAGTTATAATATGGCTTTTTGTACAATATCGTTTAATCTCTTTGAAAATGCACCTGTATCAGCAACCGGTTCACCCTCTAAAATACAGGCTTGATCAAATATTAGATTAACCAATTCTTCATTATTTTTATTATTTGCTTTTAAGTCGTTAAAGATTTTCTCTATGATTTTATTTTTAGGGTTTAACTCTAGATTTTTAGCTGAGGCATTAGCTATTTGTTTCTGTTCAATCAAAAATCTCTCCATACGAATATCCATAGCAGCGTCGCTAACGGCAAGACAAGCAGGACTTGAAGTAAGTTTTTTAGAGATCTTAACTTCTTTTACCAACTCCCCTAGTGTCTCTTTAAAATAATCTGTTAGCAATTTATATTCATCATCGGATTTTTTACTATCTGTATTTTTCTCCTCAGATTGTGAAGTAGTTTGCTCTACATCGATATCGCTTCTTGTCGCTGATTTAATAGCATGTTCTTTATATTTGCTATTAACATTTACCCAAAAATCATCCACTGTATCGGTAAAAAGTAATACATCGATTTTTTTACTTAACAACCCTTCGATTTGTGGGCTTGAAAGTAATTTATCGGGGTTATCACCGCTTAAATAATATATAGTACTCTGCCCTTCTTTAAAATTCGCTATATATTCGTCAAGGCTGATCATTTTATTATGTAAGGCACTTCTGAATATGCATACCTCTAATAATTTTTCATGGTTGGTAGTAGCTTCACATAAACCCTCTTTTAAAGCACCGCCGAAATTAGCCCAAAACTTATTATATTCTTCAGGTGATTCCTCTTTCTTTTTTCTAAGCTCGCCAAGTACTCTTTTTGTAATAGCATTTTTGATTTTCTCAAGCACACTATTATGCTGCAGTGATTCACGGCTAATATTTAGTGGTAAATCTTCTGAATCAACCACGCCTCGTAAAAATCTTAAATATGACGGGATTAAATCTATATTCTCATCAGATATAAATACTCTTTTTATATATAATTTTACTCGCCTTTTGCGATCAGGGTGGAATAAATCAAATGTTTTGCTTGATGGAATGAAAAGTAGGTTAGTAAATTCTATAGCTCCCTCGTTTTTATTATGCATAGTTATCCAAGGGTCATCAATGGCATAAGATAGACTTTTGTAGAATTCTTTATATTGTTCTTCCGTAATTTCCGATTTCGGTCTTGTCCATAATGCAGAAGCTGAATTAAGCTGGATTTCATTATTACCAGCTTCATCAAAGAAATATATTGGTACTGCTATGTGATCGGAATAGCTTTTAACGATGTGTTTTAATCTAAAATGATCAAGGAATGTATCTTCTTCCTTTTTGATATGTAAAACGATTTCCGTGCCTCTTGTGAACTCTTTATCTGAATCTGAGACAGTATATTCACCAAGCCCGTCTGATTCCCAAATATGAACTTTATCTTCCCCAGCTTTTCTTGAGGTTACAGTCACTTTATCGGCTACCATAAAGCTTGAATAAAATCCAACACCAAATTGACCAATTAGCATATTGTCTTTTTTAGAATCACCGGATAGGCTTTTAAGAAAATTTGCCGTACCCGATCTTGCAATAGTACCGAGATTTTCAATTAAATCGTCTTTATTCATGCCGATGCCGTTATCACGGATAATGATTTGTCCGTTATCTTTATCGACTTTAACCGTAATTTTAAAATTGCTATCGCCGGCTACTAATTCACTATTACTTTGAGATAAATAACGTAATTTATCACAAGCATCCGAAGCATTGGAAATTAACTCCCTCATAAAAATCTCTTTATTACTATAAAGAGAGTGAATCATTAAATTTAAAATCTTGCCAACCTCGGCATCAAATTTCTTTTTTTCTTGTATCATAATTATTCCAGTTAATAAATTATTTTTTCGTCATATGACTGCTTATGTCATTCCTGTGAAAGCAGGAATCTAGAAAATAATAAATATAAACTGGATTCCCACGAAAGCGGGAATGACATTGGAAGTCTAGCAACAACTGCATCTTATTTAATATAGGAATTAATAATCAAATTTAAATAGTCTTCATTAATATTTTTTATCAATATCGTTTTTAAGCTATGAGTATGACCTTTAATAATTTCGATATTACTACGTGATAATTTCCATTCTTTTGCTAAATAATTTATGATTTCTGCATTCGCTTTACCTTGTTCCGGTATTGCTTTTATAGATAATTTTAGATATGGGATATTATTAATAATTACAAAATTGCTAATTAGATTTTGTTTAGAATTAGGCTTTACTTTAAAACTAAGTAAAGCCTGATGTGAAGAAGAATTGTAATTGTAGAATTTATCCATGAATATTTTTTATCATATTTGCTTTTTATATAAAAAAAGAATCCTTGAAAAACTTTGCTTAAACTGATATTATGTTTACCATAAATGTTTAGCACCCTTAGCTCAGCTGGATAGAGCAACAGATTTCTAATCTGTGGGTCAGAGGTTCGAATCCTTTAGGGTGCGCCATTCTGCATTTCTCGGTGTTTCTACAAACGTATCAAACCGCAGATGCAGCATAAAATCAAGCTTTTGACCGTTTAACTGAATATTAATTGTTTTTCACCAAGTTTCTAAACTAAGCAGCTTTTCTCTTTCTGCTAAATAGTCAATGTATCACCTTATAAAACGAAATATTAAAAATATTTCTCAAGTTTATTAATTAAAGCTTTAATTTCTTTTGTGTTAACTAATATTTAATAATCATGATATCACAAGTATCGTTCCATATGTAGACATAAATATGAAAATTTGTTTAATGGAGCTAATAATGGATTAAAAGAAGAAATGATTATTAATACACTCACAGAACTATCATCAACCATTCTGGTGTAATGCTTAATTTAAAACTGAGTAATAACGAAAAAAAGTTTAAAGAAAAATTAGAAAAGATTATTAATACTTATGCAAAATGGAATGAAAATCCTGAAAACAAAAAAGCAATTTCTTAAGAACTCAAAAAAGAATTAGAGAATCTAGATATATGGTGCAAAGAAACAGCTAAAAAAGATAATTCGCATGTTTTTAAAAATATTGGACAAGTTATAAAACATAGTTTTAAAGCTTTGGCTAACATAGGAAATAAAGAAGCTTTCAAAAAAGAACAGAAAGAAGTAGGTATTTTATATGGATTCTATCATGCTAATAAAAATACTAAACAAACACTAGAATGCATAAGGGCTACTATTAACAAACATAAATCTCCCCTCCCTCATTTCTTATTACTACTCCCAAGAATATATCACAAAAAAGCAAGCGAGGATCTGTAGAAAGATAAATAATAATTACTCGAAGCTGGTAAATGTATCGATAATCGTCTAGGGTGTGCCATTAACCGAAAACCAACAAGCCGCCTTAATCTCGTTTATTTTCAACTGTAGGGCTGGGGCATTTCAAGCATCAACATTGCAACAAAAGCTAAACCTAGGTGAATATGCAAACTCTGCTAACGAGTTATTGCGATGGATGTGTGCTAAAGGTGGTCTTAAGCTGCAAGGCTTAGTGAAACGTCGGCAATATTATAGATTATAATTATTACTAATTATTAAAACTTTTGATTATTTCCTGTAATTCTCTAATAATACGCTTAAACTAAGAGATATTACAGGAAACCTGCTATAAATATTTATCAATTAAGCAGACATCACCGGAGAAGGAGCAAAAGATTTTGTCGGATAATTTCCACTTTCTTTCTCCAATTTTTCAAAATGAAATATACCAAATCCAATACTTGTTGGAATCATAATAATTAATACTTCCCAGTTTCTAAAGGTTTTTATTAAATGAGGAAAACCAAAAGAGCTAATAACATACATACAAGCAGTTGATACAACATATGTAAATGTTACAGAAGTAAAGCGTTTAAAGATTGGAAAATGTCTAAAACAATTTGGTACAGCTGGCATAACATTAAGGGCAAAAGCCATGATAAGTGCTTGAATATAAATTAATAATATTTCCTAATGCCTAATTACAAATCAAAGGAATCTCTAATATATTAGACCAAACTTTATCCCAACCTTTTGTATGAGAAATATTAGGAAAAGTTTGCTTTTTTACACACGGTGAGTTACTTGCTTTTACGTAAAGTGCTGCTATGAAAGGCGGGACTCTTTTGTCATCCATGCCGGAGAGATGTAATTGAGGGATATTATTAACCTGTTTTGCATAATTTATCGGGTTTAAAGATTTAACTAAGTAACCACGATAATTATGATATTTATCAAACTTTTTAGTATCTAAATTACCGGCAATCGTTATAATATCTTTAACATTACTATTTTGAGCTGCAATTAATATTGTAAGCCCGCCGCCACCGGAGAAGCCGACTAAGCTAAATTTTTGTCCGTTATTGATAATATTTATGACATTGTTAATTGAATCTACAACTTCCTGCCCCATTCTTTTATCTAACCAATAATCGCTAATGCATTTTGAGTTCATGTCTAAAGGAGTATATTGGCAAGGTCTTGCTATATAAACAATATTCGGTCTTTTATCCATTGTAGCAAGCTTTAAGAGCATCGGATTAACGGGAGTAGGGTTGTTGGAATTAGCAGATCCATCCGCAAGATGTCCATCTCCCTCAATATAGAATACAAAAGGTAGGTTACGGTCGGTAATACGCTGATAAGTCGTAAGAGTAAAATCACCACCGTTTACTAGCCCCATCTGAAAGTTATTTTGAGTTGCTATATCTTGCGAATGCTTTATCCTTCTAGCTACATCATGAGTAGTAGAACACCCTGAAAGAAATATTGGTATTAAAAATATTATTGCCCAAATAAAATTTTTCATAACAATTTTGATTAAAATGGTATTTCGTCGTCTAAGTCGCTATGGTCAAAGGAATGATTTTTAGTTTCAGGATGTTTATATTCGCTATGCCCTGAATCTTGATTATGATTATTAGAGTTTTTACTATCTAATAATATTAATTGTGAATTAAAGTTTTGTAACACAACTTCCGTGGTATATTTTTCTTGACCTGAATTATCATTCCACTTACGGGTTTGCAATGAACCTTCAATATATAATTTGCTACCTTTTGTGACATAGCGTTCTACAACAGATACTAACCCTTCACTAAATATCACTACTCTATGCCATTCAGTGCGTTCTTTTCGTTCGCTGGTAATGCGATCTTTCCAAGTTTCGGTTGTTGCTAAGGAAAGATTAATGATTTTTTTTCCTTCGCCCGTAGTTCTCATTTCCGGATCACGCCCTACATTACCTATTAATATTACTTTATTTAAACTACCTGCCATTATGACCTACTTTAAAATATTACTATTGCAATAATAAAATAAAAGAGCCTATAATACTACAGGTTTTTTAAAAAATATCTCAAAAATTTTGTAGTGAAGTGATTATGAACCAAGAATACATTAAGGTACGCGGTGCTAAAGAGCATAATCTAAAAAATATAAATGTTAATATTCCAAGGAATAAATTTGTTGTTATCACCGGTCTTAGCGGTTCAGGCAAGTCTTCTTTAGCGTTTGATACTATTTATGCAGAAGGTCAAAGGCGATATGTTGAAAGTTTATCTTCATATGCAAGGCAATTCTTACATTTACAAAATAAACCTAATGTAGAATCTATTTCCGGATTATCGCCTGCTATTGCAATTGACCAAAAAACTACTTCCAAAAATCCACGTTCTACGGTTGGAACTATAACGGAAATTTACGATTATCTTAGGTTATTATATGCAAGGGTGGGTATTCCTTACTCTCCGGCAACCGGTCTTCCGATACATAGCCAAACAGTTTCCGAGATGGTAGATATAATTAACGAACTACCTAAGGGTACGAAAATATATTTACTTGCTCCTATTGTTAGAGGACATAAGGGTGAGTTCAAGCGTGAAATTATGAATTTGAAAAAGCAAGGCTTTCAAAAATTAATAGTTAACGGGGAAGTTTGCGAAATTGATGATTTACCGAAACTTGATAAAAATAAGAAGCATAATATAGAAGTGATCGTTGATAGAATAGTTCTAGACGAAAGTTTAGGTAATAGACTTGCAGAGAGCTTAGAGAGTTCGTTAAATCTTGCCGAGGGTATTACTTATTTGGCAATTGTAGAATTACCGCCGGCAGTTAAGAGCGAGTTTGAAAAAAATCAGCGTATTACTTTTTCCGAGCAATATTCTTGTCCGGTATCGGGTTTTCAGCTTACTGAAATAGAGCCTCGAATCTTTTCTTTTAATAGTCCTTTTGGAGCATGTCCTAAATGTGAAGGGATAGGTAAGGAGTTTTTCTTTGATAGAGATTTAATAGTTCCGGATCAAAGAATTGCTATTAAAGACGGTGCAATAGTGCCTTGGGGTAGTACAGCTTCTAAATTTATCCTAGAGACATTAAAGGCTCTTGCCGATCATTATAAATTTTCTATTGAAGTACCTTTTGTAAGTTTATCACAAAATGTTAAGGATATTTTATTTGAAGGTTCAGGAGAAGAGGCAATAAAGTTTGAATTTCACGATGGTTCTAAAACGCAAATAATAAAACAACCTTTTGCCGGTATAATACCAAGTTTGCAAGAAAAGGACCGTACTATAGAATCGGTTTTAATTAAAGAAGAACTAGCTAAATTTAAGTCAGAGCATAAATGTACTGCTTGTTCAGGGTTTAGATTAAAAGCCGAAGCATTATGCGTTAAAATAGCAAATTTTCATATAGGCGAAGTAGCAGGTATGAGTATTGCAGCCTTGCAAAAATGGTTTAGTCACTTAGAAGAAAAATTAAATAAAAAGCAATTATTGATTGCTGAGCGTATACTCAAAGAAATTACTGAGAGATTAAAATTTCTTATGAATGTCGGGCTTGATTATCTAACGTTATCACGAGAAGCAGGTACTTTATCGGGGGGGGAAAGTCAGCGTATTCGTCTTGCATCTCAAATAGGTTCAGGACTGAGCGGTGTTTTATATGTACTTGATGAGCCGTCTATTGGTCTTCATCAACGAGATAATACAAGATTAATTGAGACACTAAAAAGCCTTAGAGATTTGGGTAATACCGTTTTGGTAGTCGAGCATGATGAAGAAACAATATATGAAGCAGACCATATTATTGATATAGGACCGGGAGCCGGTATTCACGGCGGTCGTGTTATTGCGGAAGGAAATGCTGAAGAAATAAAGAATTGTGAAGAAAGTATCACAGGTAGGTATCTAAGTGGTCGTCAAACAATCAAAGTGCCGTCTGAAACAAGAGTAGGGCATGATAATAGGGCAATTGAATTACTTGGGGCGGTTTCCAACAATTTAGATAATGTTGATATCAAAATTCCGCTTGGTACTTTTACTGCTATAACGGGAGTATCGGGAAGCGGTAAATCAAGCTTGATGATTCATACTCTATATAAAGCGGCTCTAAAGCATTTAGAGCCAACTAGCAAAGTATTTCCAGGCAAATATAGAGAGTTAAAAGGACTTGAATATATTGATAAAATTATCGATATTAATCAATCTCCGATAGGTAGAACTCCTCGTTCAAACCCTGCGACTTATACAGGTGCCTTTACCCATATTAGGGATTGGTTTGTGGAGTTACCTGAATCAAAAGCTAGAGGGTATAAAGTAGGCAGATTTTCGTTTAACGTTAAAGGTGGTAGATGTGAAGCATGCCAAGGTGATGGGCTAATAAAAATAGAGATGCATTTCCTACCTGACGTATATGTAAAGTGTGATATTTGTAACGGTCACAGATATAATAGAGAAACGCTTGAAATAAAATATAAAGGTAAATCTATTGCCGATATTTTGATGATGACTGTAGAAGATGCGATGCAGTTTTTTGAAAAAATACCGTTAATCTATGAAAAATTAATTACCTTAAATGAAGTGGGTCTAGGCTATATTAAAATCGGTCAGTCTGCTACTACTCTTTCAGGTGGTGAAGCACAACGCATTAAGCTTGCTAAAGAATTATCAAGACGTTCAACCGGTAAAACGCTTTATATACTTGATGAACCAACTACGGGATTACATATCGACGATATTAATAAATTGTTAAAAGTGTTACATAAACTTGTTGATATGGGCAATACCGTTTTAGTTATCGAGCATAATTTAGATGTTATAAAAACTGCAGATTATATTATTGACGTTGGTCCTGAAGGTGGCGACAAAGGCGGTAAGATAGTTGTATGTGGCACCCCTGCCGACATCGCTGCCTGTGAGGAAAGCCATACCGGTAGATATTTGAAGCAATATTTGGTGTGATCTAATATAAATAGCAAGTTACTCTATATAATTTGCTATTTGATGTATTTCTAAATTATCCTTAACACTCATTCCTTGATTTCGTTAAGAAAAATTAATCTAAATCTTGCTATTTTCTAAAAATTATCATATTTTATGGTTATTACCATGTTTTATGATTTTCTATAGAATAATTATAAAAGAAGAAATTAATGAAAGTTACATTTAATAGTATTGAAAAAATTTATAATTTATTAACTACCGAAGAATGGATAGATAAACAAGATCCAAAGCAACGCTTGGAACAATTAAACAAAAAACTAGCGAAAGCTAGTGATCCAAAAAAAAATTAATTTAGAAAAGGCCATAACAACCTTAGAAGAAAATGCTAAAAGTAATCCCATGACTTTAAAAAAAGCTGGAATAAACCAAGACGATGCTGAAATATTTTATATAAAGAGGGCTTTAATAAAAAGTCTAGTGATACATTAAAAGAATTATTAGAAAATAATTTTGATCAATTAAATACTAATGATGTTTTTGAAAAAATACATAAGCAATATTTAAGTACAAATACACGCCTTAAAAAATCTTATTAGTTAAAGAACGATGTAAGGAATATTGCCATATTGTCGAAAATCGCTGACTTATATACGGAGAATAGCGGTTTAAATTCTTTAGAAATGGCTAAAAAAGTATCTACTTACTTTGGAAATTTAGAAGATATAAAAAGTTACTTAAAAACTGTTAATTATGATACAAAAGAAACAATAGAATTGAGTTTTCAATTTAATTTACCACAAACATTGTCTTCCAAAATATTAGAATTTTTTCAAATTTTAAATAAATCTGGAAGAGACTGATTATATATTTTCAGTAATGCACACTTACTGGAAAAAACTAAAAAATTTCAAAAAATTCTTAAAGAAAATAAATTAAATGATTTTCAGCAGATAACTAAAAATGATTTAAAGAATTAGTAAATCAAGTAACTGAAATAGTAATTAAAGAATCTTATAAGTACAACAAAGAAGAATTATCAGAAGAAAATAAATTACATGCAAAAAATTTAGCTAATTTTTCTTTAAAAGGAAAACTAGATAATAATAGTTTTCAAAAAGCATTGAACTTTATAAAAGAATATTATATGCCTGATATTAATTTTGATATAGAGGTAACAGGCAAAAAGTATAATTTTCCTAAATTACCTGCCGATGATATGAAAGGTTTTATGCTTGGTAAATTTAGTAATTCTTGCCAATCTATAGGACATGATTCCAAAAGATGTATTTTAGATGGTATGAGTAAAGCAAATGCCGGTTTTTATATAATTACGGATGATAAAGGAAATATAAGAGCTCAGTCATATGCTTGGCTTGCTGGAGAGGGAAAAAAGAATGAAAAAGCCACTTCTATGTATGGTACTAGATTCATTTGAGCATTTAGGGAAAGAAGATAAATTATTATTTGTACCTATAATAAATAAATTGAGAGAAGCATTACAAAAACAAGCATTAAATTTATATGTAGGATATGGCGGACAAACTCCTAAACTTGATATAAACACTATACTTCATCCAAAACCAATGGAGTAAGATTTATATATGGCGATGCAACAAATGTTTATCCTATTACAAGAGAAGTACCAACAATAGAATTAAACTTAGGAAAAAATGCTAATAACCAGGTTAATCAATATTCTACTATTGAAGAGCTAAAAACTGATAGTATTACTACAACAAATTATAATAAGTAAGCAAATTAACCGAGATTTAACAGAAGAGGAAATATCGTTGCTTAACATAGGTTTTACTTTTGCACAAATTTCGAATATAGAAAACAATAAACAAGAATTCTTTGTTGAAAATGACGATAATATAAAAAGTTTGACTGATGCTGATGTTAGTGTGAAAGAATTACTTGCAATGGAACCAAGTCAGCAGAAACTCTTTATTGAAAATAGTTATAAGGTAAAAAGCTTATCTAAGGCCAGGCTCATTACGAAAGAATTGTTTAATGTGATAACAGGCCAACAAGAATCAGGTAATACAAATGAAAATGATTTAACTCAGTTCGATAATACGGATCACAATGCATTAACAGTAGAGTTGATAGGTGATGCTACAGAACAAGCTGAGGTGAGCGTGGAATACAATTCAAGTATAATAGAATTCTTGCATAACATAGCTAATAAGGAGAGATCCTTTTGGAGACAAATAAGTTATGCAAGAATTCTAATGCTTATGGTCATGGTGGTGGGTATAGAAGCCTAGAGCAGAAAGTGCATTTGAGAATTCAGAGTTAGGAGTTATTGCATTTGGTATTCCGCTGCAACATATGTGACCGTTTAAGCATATCACTTGATCGGAGTTTTTTATTACGGTAAATAAATCATGAGAAATCATAAAAACCGTAATATTGAGCTTTTTACGAATCAAATTAATAAGCTGATAAAATTCTTGTTGGCTTGTTACGTCTAAAGACTGTAACGGTTCATCTAAAATAATTAAGTCGGGATTATTAACTATTGAACATGCAAGAACTACCTTTTGCAATTGCCCTCCTGAGAGCTTAGAAATTTCTTGATCTTTTATATGTTCCAAATCAATAAATGAGTTAATCTCTTTAATATTGTTATTAAAATTATTCGGTGCTAACAACTCTAAAAAATTTTTTACTGTAATAGGTAAATCAGGGGTTAATCCGAACTTCTGCGGTACATATCCAATTTTTAGTTTGGGATCAATTATAATCTCACCGCTTGTAGGCTTTTCAAGTCCAAGCATTAAGCGTACTATGGTAGTTTTACCTGCACCGTTAGGTCCGATTAAAGTAGTGATATTATTTTTTTTGACAGTGAAACTAACGTTATTTATCGGCAATTTATTACCGAATTTTTTAGATACGTTACGAAACTCGATTATAGGTTTTTGCATGTGTCAGTTTACTTCTGCCATCCCCGTAGCTTGACCACGGGATCCAGTAATAAATACTAAAGTTATTAATGTTTTAAGTTATTTTTCTAGATCCCGTGGTTAAGCCACGGGACGACACAGTGGGCAATAAATAGCATTCATTAAATAGAATAAATGCCGATTAGTGCTGCCTCGGCAAGTAAATGTTTTTGCAGGGCTAATACTAAATCTGGCTTGCTAGCATTCTCATCAAGCTCAAGATAATCATTTAGGGCATATAGTTTAAAAAAATAACGATGAGGTTTGCCGGCAGGTGGACAAGGACCGCCGTATTTTTTTTGCCAGCTATTATTTTAAATTTTAATACTACTATCTATTTGTCCTTCTGAAAGCTTAGTAATAGAAGCAGAAATATTATATATTACCCAATGATCCCATATACCGTGTGGCGGTGCTATTTCTACCGGTGCATCCGGATCATCCATTATAAGTGCAAAAGATTTAGTATCTGAAGGAGCATTACTCCACTCTAGATGCGGTGAAACATTTTGTCCTTTACAAGTAAATTTATCAGGAATGCGATCATTATGTTTAAATGCCGTACTTGTTATTATGAAAGTCATGACGTTTTGTCTATCAATTCACAACTTGCCATTGTCCGTCAGGTTGGCGGCATGCATTACCGTATGCTTTTTGTTGTTTTCCGCCTATTACAACTGTTTGAGTGTACTCACGGCAATATTGACCAGTGCTATTTCTATAAGTTTTATTAGGTGTTACGTAACCGTAATTGCCGTTATCCGGATTACGCCATTCTACGTTACTACCACTAGGAGCTGTTTCTAAAGCTCTCTGTGAGGTAAGCTCTGCAAGTCTTCTATCCTGTTCATCCATACCTGCACCGATTTGTCCACCAAGAACTGCTCCAAGTAATGCACCTACACCTACTCCAACAAGCTGTCCTTTGCCCTTACCGAATTGAGAACCAAGTAATGCGCCGCCAGCACCGCCAAGAAGTGTTCCTGTACCTTGTTTATTCATACCGCCCGGAGGACCGTTACAGGCTTGTAACATAGAAGTTGCAAGAGCTATAATCATAATTTTAGATAATAGTTTCATATAATTCGCTCTAAATATAATATATAATTAATAAGTATATGGTTTTTAGAATTTTGTAAAGCTAAAACTAGATTCTGTAAACAAAATTTAAATTATTTGTATTTTAAAATATTATTTTTAATTTTGTTCACAGAACCTCATTATAATTGAATTTTATATTTTCTTTGTTAAACTACAAATAAATAAATTGGAAAGATTTGTCATGGATACTAATAGCCGTAATCGGTTAATAAAATCGGCATCTTATTTATCGGTTACTACGGCATTAATTATTTTAAGTATAAAATTATATGCTTGGGTTGTTACCGATTCGCAATCAATCCTTGCTTCTTTAATTGATTCAATGCTTGATATAACTTCTTCCTTTATTAATCTAATAGCTTTAAGATTTGCCCTGCAACCGCCAGATCATCATCATCGATTCGGGTATGAAAAACTGCAGGATTTAACAATTTTTTCTCAATCGATATTTTTCTTTGCTTCAGCTTTTTTTGTAGGCTTTTCTTCGGTTAAATCTTTACTTGAAAAAACAAAACCGGAGAATATTAGCGACGGTACTGCTGTAATGTATGTATGTATATTCTTAACAATTATTTTAGTGTTTTATCAAACTTATGTAATTAAAAAAACAGGATCGGAAATAGTAAAAGCCGATAAGCTTCATTATTTCACGGACTTACTAACTAATGTTATAGTAATTATCTCTATAAATTTAAGTGATTATTTTTGGTTTGTTGATCCATTATTTGGTGTAGTTATTTCGTTATATATATTTCACTCTTCTTATTCTTTATTTAAAAAGGCATTTAAAAATTTAGTAGATCATGAATTACCCGAACAAGACAGACAAAAAATTATCTCGATAGTGAATAACCATTTAGGGGCAAAAGGTATGCACGAAATGAAAACTAGATATGCCGGTCAAAAAGCTTTTATCCAGTGCCATCTGGAAATGGACGGCAATATGTCGCTTTATAATGCTCATAAAATTAGTGATGAGATTGCTTTTGAAATATTGCAGGAATTTCCGGAGGCTGAAATAATTATCCACCAAGATCCTTTTGGAATCGAAGAACACGTAAAGTACCGTGAATATATTGTTAGATAAAGAAGCTAATTTTAATAATTTTTTCATGGAGCAAGCTTTAAAACAAGCAAGGATTGCTTTTGATAAAAATGAAGTCCCGATCGGAGCGGTAGTTGTAGATAGGTTAAATCAGAAAATTATTGCTAGTACCCATAACAATACGGAAGAAAAAAATAACGCTCTTTATCATGCTGAAATTATTGCTATTAATGAAGCATGTAATCTTATATCGTCTAAAAATTTAAATGATTATGATATTTACGTTACTTTAGAACCTTGTGCTATGTGTGCGGCAGCTATAGCTCATAGCAGGTTAAAACGTTTATTGTATGGGGCTTCTGATTCCAAGCACGGAGCAGTCGAAAGTAATTTGCGATATTTTAACAGTAGTGCTTGTTTTCATAGACCGGAAATATATAGCGGAATTCTTGCCGAAGATTCGGGGCTATTAATGAAAGAGTTTTTTAAGAGGATAAGAACTGTTATTTCTAGCCACAGAATGACATAAAGAAGTAAGAAAACATGCTAAAACTATTAACCCCCTATTATTTTAATAAATTATCAAAGGTTATAATACCTATATTAGCTATATCTACTTGCGTAATGATGATTATAGGTCTTTATTTAGCCCTCATAGTTTCGCCGGTAGATTATCAGCAAGGTGATTTTGTACGTATTATGTATGTTCATGTCCCTGCCTCTTGGATGGCTCTTGGTGTTTATGTTTTCATGGCAGTATGCAGCTTTAGCTGTTTAGTATGGAAAACTACTATTAGCTATTTGCTAGCCTTAGCTTCTAGTTACGTTGGGGCTACTTTTACTTTGATTAGTTTAGTAACAGGTTCTTTATGGGGAAAACCTATATGGGGGACATGGTGGGTTTGGGATGCAAGACTTACCTCCATGCTCATATTATTTTTATTATATTTAAGCTATATTATTATAGTGAATAGTGCGGATAATATAAGAAAGGCACAAAATCCTTCTTCTATTATTGCTCTTATCGGACTGATTAACATACCGATAGTAAAATTCTCGGTAAATATTTGGTATAGTCTGCATCAGCCTGCTAGTGTTTTAAGGCTAGGGAGTCCAACTATTCACTCTTCAATGCTAAAGCCTTTAATTATCATGTTTATTAGTTTTATATTATATTTTCTATTAGTATTACTTTTAAGAACTGCTATATTAATCGACAAAATCAAAAACAGATAATAAAATGACTTATGTTGTAACCGATGAATGCATAAAATGTAAATATACCGATTGTGTTGAAGTATGTCCTGTAGATTGTTTTTATGAAGGTGAAAGGGAAGATGATTTTATGTTAGTCATTAATCCCGATGAATGTATAGATTGTGGCGTTTGTGTTCCTGATTGTCCTATAGGTGCTATTAAACCTGAATCACCGGGGTTAATAGAATGGGTAGAACGTGCAAAAGATTTTATAGAAAATAAAGGGTGGAAAAATATTACCAAAAAAAAAACTGCTTTGCCTGATGCCGATAAATTTAAAGATGAGAAAGATAAGTTTAATAAATACATAGGTTCTGTGAAGATTTCTAATTGATTTGTTATTTTGAG
>NZ_LECS01000001.1:232558-252872 GCF_001602635.1 Rickettsia endosymbiont of Proechinophthirus fluctus
CTCAAAATAACAAATCAATTAGAAATCTTCACAGAACCTAAAATAACATGAATTAACTATATGTGTTTATTTTGTCACAAAACTTAATAAAAGTTTTATTATATGAATCTAATTGCCGATTAAATATAGAACTAAAAAATATAATATGTTATGTCATCAAGATAATATTTAATTATTTAATTTGAGGTGTTAATCATGAAAAAGTTACTTTTAATAGCTGCTACAAGTGCAACAATTTTGTCTTCTAGCGTATCATTTGCTGAGGGCATGGATCATGGGTGGTATTTAAGAATAGATACCGGTGCAGTAATGTTTAATGAAGAAAAAGATAAGGCAACCGGTGTTAAATTAAAATCTAATACAACTGTTCCAGTTGCTTTAGGTATCGGTTATTATATTTCCGAAAACTTTAGAGCCGATTTAACTTTAGGTACTATAATCGGTGGTAAGTTAAAGAAATCCGGAGCTGCGACTAATGCACCTTTTACCCGTACTAATGTTTCAGCAAGCCATAAACCTACTATTACACGTTTACTTATTAACGGTTATGTAGATTTAACTAATTTTGATATGTTCGATGTTTTTGCTGGTGCCGGTGTTGGTCCTGCATTAGTTAAAGAAAAAATTACATATAATGGGATAACCGGTCTTTCATCTAACACTAAAAACAGAACTAATATTTCTTACAAGCTAACTTTAGGTACTTCTGCACAAATTGCCGACGGTGTTAAAGTAGAACTAGCTTATAGCTGGATAGATGATGGTAGAACAAAAAGTAAGAATGTAATTTACCAAGGAACAAGTGTACCAACCGGTGGTATGCATTATCAAAGCCATAACTTAACAGCCGGTATAAGATTTGATATATAATTAACAAGAATATATTAATAGTTTTATATCATACCGTGGCTTAACCACGGTATCTAGAAATAAAAAAAAGACTGGATTCCGGCGGTGGTGGTTAAGCTATAGAGTGATATTAGATGACAACTCAGAAATGTCACTTAAAGCTATTTTTTATCGAATTTAGGTAAAAATTGTAAAGTTATTATCTAATATCGTTTTTACTAACAACTAATAAAATTTAAAGGAAAAATTTAACAATATGAAAAAATTACTTTTAATAGCAGCTGCAAGCACAGCACTTTTAACTTCTGGTCTTTCATTTGCTGATTGCGATATGAATTCTTCTGTAGATTCATCTACTAATTCATCGATGTCATCATCTGTGGAAAATCAATGGTATTTAAAACTTAATGCCGGTGGTGTGATTTTTAACAAAACAAAACCTAAAGGAGCAGATTTTAAGTTAAATAATATAAAGTCTAATACAGGATTTACAGGTGAGATCGGTGCGGGTTACTATATCATGGATAATCTAAGAACCGATTTAACAATTGGAACGGTAGCAAGTAGTCATTTAAAGAAATCAAAAACTTATCCAGACGGTAATTCTTTCTCAGTAAAAAATAAACCTACTATTGTAAGTGTATTACTTAACGGTTATGTTGATTTCGTCGATTTAAGCATGTTTAAAGTATTTGCAGGTGCAGGTGTTGGTGCTGCTTTTGTAAAGGAAAAAATTAACTCTAAAGATATTAAAGGTGGTGTAACTGACATTTTCAACGGTACTACTAAAAACAAAACTAACTTTGCTTATCAATTATCTTTAGGAACTTCATTTGAAGTTGCACAAGGTGTAAAAGCTGAACTAGTTTATAGCTGGAGAGATTACGGTAAAACAAAAAATACCACTAAAACTATTGACGGGGATAAAGTTAAATTTGGTGGAACCCATTATAAAGGTCATAACTTAATGGTAGGATTAAGATTTGATATGTAATTAGTCTGAAATCTTTTTACAAGCTATTAACACGAAAAAGGAGTCTTTATTAAAGACTCCTTTTTTTGTTTGTATGTCTTAGTATTGCCTACGTGGATACTGAGACGTCATGAGCTAAGCGACTACAAGGTATTATCGCATGATTCAGCTTTTTTGTCATTGCGAGGAAAATTACGAAGTAATTGACGAAGCAATCCAGTAAAAAATTCTGATTTACAGTATTTTTATTATTTTTCCTAGATCCTACGGCTGCATAGTTGTTGTATGGTTAGCCCGTACTATGTCATTCCCGCGGAAGCGGGAATCCAGAAAAATAACTTCAATATTGATATACATATTTGGTAAACTAAAAAAACTTGTTTTTTGATGTTTTACTAGATTCTCGCTTCTGCAGGAATGACATAAACTGAGCCAGGCAACAACACCTACAAACTTGCGGAGTTATAGTAGAGAGGGCATTGATATTCATGCCAACAAACTCTTAATCTAAAGACTCTTTTTGCCTTTATAAAACGTTACATTTATTTGATGTATTGCTGCAAAGCCTAAATAAATTTTAATACGTTCTAGAATAATATCTTGATAATAAGGTAATTCTGCTGCAGTAGCATTATTTTCAGCTTGTATAAACAGCGTATTAATCTTTTGTTTTTTATAAGTATAGGTGGTGATTTTTAAAGGTAATGCTTTAGTGCTGAAGTTAAACCCGACTATTTTATTCCAGTTAATCATGATTTCAGGCAGCAATGGATGTTGTTTAGCAAATATACGCCTAACTATTTTATCGATATCCTCTTTAATTAGCTTCATTTTAATAAACTCTGCACTGTTAAAGTTATGACGGCTAAAGCAAGCATTATAGATATTACGGGAAAATGTAAAGATGTAACCGATATGATCATTAAAAATATATTACAAACTGCTATAATCGATACTACTTGTTTATGAGATTTACCTTTTTGTACTGCTTTTTGAAAAAAATGTTTTAAATGAGGCTGCCAAATTTTTTCTTTATTGAGTAGCCGAATTAATATGGTTAGCACTGCATCAGTGATGTAATATAAGCTAGCAATAGCACAAGCTATAAATAAATTAGTGCTTGTAAGAGCCAGCAGGAGCAAACAAAGACCCGTTAAGAATCCAAGACTAATACTTCCCACGTCTCCTAAAAATATTTTTGCCGGATGCCAATTAAATATTAAAAAACCACAAGAACAACCAAGAATAATAACATTTACACTAGCTATAAAATATGGATTATTAATAGTCGGAAATTGTAAAAAACATAATATAAGCATAGTGCTAGATAGATGGATAGATTCCACACAACTCATACCGTCTATACCGTCCATAAAATTATATATATTAATAAAACCGCTTAAAGCTATAACTAAAATAGAATATATTAGTATATGTACAGAGTTTAGCTGCGCAAAAAGAAAAATAGCAAAAGCTGCACAAATTAAGTGGACTATTAAACGCATTAGAATAGGTACGGCTTTTAAGTCATCTAAAAAGGAAATCGAAGCAATTGCCAATAATAACGGTAATATTTTTATTGAATTAACAAAGTTATTGCTCGTTATATATTCAAACCCGCTCAAAGCAATCATTACAACAACTACAATAGCAAGACCGCCGCCGCGCGGTGTTATCTTATCATGAGAACGACGGTTACTTGGTATATCAACTAAACCGATAGTAGGAAGATATTTAGTTAATATATATGTTAATATAGCGGTGGATATAAAAGAAAAAATAAATAATGTGCTGTAGCTATTTATATTCATAGGAACATATTAGATTTAAAACTATAATATTTATGGTTTGGCATGTCTCTACTATCTTATTTGTCATATGAATGTTGGCTTTTGAAGGTTCAGGGCTACCGCTTGGATGATGATGCACAAGTATAAGGCTGCTTGCTTCATTAAATAAAGCTCGTTTAATTATCTTACGTGGATATACCGCAGCTTGGTCTATAGTTCCTTGACTTAAAACCTCATCAGCAATTAAAATATTTTTCTTATTCAAAAATAATATACGAAATTGCTCGAGTCGCATATTGCCCATATTAACTTTTAAATAATCAATCCAAGAACTCCAAGAAGCATTAATATTTTTATTTATTATTTTTTGTTTCAATACTCTAATGTATCAGCTCACATAGAGCAAAATTGATATATAAATTTTCATTGGTGCCTTTAATACTAAGTAGCCTTTCCTTATCAAGGTTAATTAAATCCGTAATATCAAATGATCAAGTAATTTTTTAGCAAGAGGTTTTATGTCTTTACGAGGGATAGCCGACAATAACATTACTTCAAGTAATTCGTAATCAGAAAAATGTTCTGCTCCAGCGGTAACGAAACGTTCTTTTACTCTTTTACGGTGACCTATATAATGAGGCGTATCTATTATTTCATCATTACTAAATTCTAACAAATTATTTTCTAACATTCTTTATGTTTATTCAAATTATAAATAAAGTAAAATGTTGCTGATGTCATTCCTAGATAAAAGCGGGAATCCAGTAATCTTTAATGTCATCCTAGCTAACTTGATTGCAGGATCTAGTCTTTGTTAAATGCTTTTTGGATCCCGTGGTCAAGCCACGGGATGACACTGAGTGCGTTTTTTGATCCACGCGACAATGTCCCGCGGGAATGACATAGATAGCCATACAACAAAATCAATTTTTACCCTACAGTTTAGTATGGAGGATAATCAAGTTTTTTAGGTGATAATGTAAATATTTCAAAACCGTCTTTAGTCACGCCTATAGTATGCTCAAATTGGGCCGATAATGATTTATCACGTGTAGTAACTGTCCATCCATCTAGTTTACTTAATATAGTGTCATAATTACCGGCATTTATCATAGGTTCAACGGTGAAAAACATCCCTTCTTCTAACGTTAGACCCGTGCCGCTGCGACCGTAATTTAATATTGACGGTTCGTCATGAAAAACTCTTCCGATACCGTGACCCGTATAATCTCTAACCACAGAATAATTATGTTTCTCGGCATAGCTTTGAATAGCATATCCGATATCACCGAGTTTAGCACCGGGTCTAACTACTTCAATCCCTTTCATCATTGCATCATAAGTTACTTGAATAAGACGCTTGGGCTTAATTGCTACGTCACCGACATAATACATACGGCTAGTATCACCGTACCAACCGTCTAAAATTACCGTAACATCAATATTTACTATATCACCGTTTTTTAACGGTTTATCGTTTGGAATGCCGTGACACACCACATGATTTATAGAAGTACAAATCGATTTCGGAAAGCCTTTGTAATTTAACGGTGCAGGAATGGCATTATGAGAAGTAATAAAATTATGACAAAGGCCATTTAAACTATTAGTAGTGACATTCGGTTTTACGTGATCAGTAATAAAATCGAGCGTCTCTGCAGCTAATTTTCCTGCTGCCCGCATCTTTATGAAATCTTTTCCCGTGTGGATTTTTATGGTCATGAATTTTGGTTACCTTCCCCTCAAAAAAATATATTTTCATAATACAAAATGGCTCTTTTAATGTAAATAACTTATCCTATTCTTGTGAGAAGTGCTGCTATGTTATTTGATATAGGTTTTGGATATTATATAATTGCTAATATAATTATTTAACATAATGGGTGTAGTGAGGTTATTATTTGCTCTTTCTGTTGTGGCTGCACATTCAACTTCTCATCCATTGCTTAAATTTATAGGTACAACAATTGCAGTACAATCTTTTTTCATGATTTTCGGCTTTTATATGGCTATGATTCAGAGCAATTATACAAGCAAAATAAAATTTTGGAAACGTAGATATTTAAGGCTTTATCCTACTTATATCTTTTGTATTTTAGTTACTTTCTTCTTGCAGCAAAAATTTTCTTTTTTAAGCAATTGTGTAATCTTTCATTTCCGGCTGTTTTTTTTAATTTTTGCAAACCTAACAATGTTGTTGCAAGATGTAACAATGTTTATGTTTATTGGAATTAATAATAATACAGTACATTTTACAAAATACTTTATTGACTCCACGCCTCCTCTTTATCAATTTTTGTTGATACCTCCTGGTTGGTCAATTGGGCTAGAAATTTCTTTTTATTTAATGGCACCTTGGATTCTACAAAAGAAAAATATCTATATTTTATCCATAATTTGTATATCTTTAATTACTAGAATTATTCTTCAGTTTAATGGATTTATAGGAGATTCTTGGTCTTATAGATTCTTTCCTTCTGAACTTGCAGTTTTCTTAATTGGTAGTCAAGCATTTTATATTTATACTAATCAAGAAATAAACGAAAAAAAGTCTTGGCTTAGTCAATTACTCTATTTATATATTAATAATTATTACTTTTCCGTTTATCCCAATAGAGCCTCAACTAAAAAAATTACTTTTTTATTGTTTATTTGCTCTATCTTTAGGAAAAATATTTGAATTAACCAAAGATAATACGTTAGACAAATTAATTGCTTTACTCTCTACCCAATATATTGTTGTCATTTAATTGTCTTGTATAATATATTACCTGTTATTTCATATTGGGCTGATAATGGGACATTGCTTAATATGTTGGTTACTTTTATAACAGTAATAATTATTTTTTTAGTGAAAATCCTATAGAGTATTATAGAAAAAGATATAAAACTCATAATTTAGCTTAATATTTAAAACTATGCTATATTACATAAATAAAATTCTTTCAAACAATAAGGTACAAGCGGTTATCTTAGGGATAATCGGGCTTGGGATTGTTACTGTTCTCACGTCATATAATATAGATGACCCATCGTTTAACTCGGTCACAACAGAGTACCATAGTAATTTAGTAGGAATTTTTGGCTCTTATTTATCGGATTGTTTATATCAATTTTTTGGGTTGGCTGCTTTTATCATACCGCTTGCTTGCTTTGTTTGGGGGAGAAATTGTTGGTATGGAAGATATCGCGGCTCATTTATCCGTATGTTTGTAATGTTGCTTGCTCTCGTTAGCAGTAGCACATTATTATCTAAGATTAAGCTAGAATTCATACCGGCAAATGCAGGTGGAGCTATCGGAATAATAGCTTCTAATTTTTTTGAGCGATTTACAAATCAACTATACTTATTATTAATATTTTTTACCTTTATTATATTAGTTGTTTTATTTGAAATTAAATTTACTTCTTTGAGTAATTTTATTATTAAGCTAGGGAAATTTTTAATCTATCGGATACAATCTTTTTTACATAATGTATTTTCACGATTGTCGTCGATAAGATTATTCCCTACTAAAAACAATGATAAGTTAAATATAACTTCTTCTTACCAAAAGCCTGTAAGTGAAAAAGTAAAATTTCCTGAAGAAGCAAGATCCGTACCTGCAAATCCTATAAAATTCTTTAGCAAACCTGTTAGTCCTAAAATATCTCAAAGCGAAATAGCAGAATTGCCGCCTATTTCGTTATTACGTGATCCTGAAAAACATCATGTAAAAGGAGCTTCGTCCTCAGAGCTTAAACAAAAGGCTGAAGAGTTATTAACCGTGCTGAATGATTTTGGAGTTAAAGGGCAGATAATTAATATCAATCAAGGACCGGTGGTAACTCAATATGAATTTGAGCCGGCAGCAGGTACGAAAACATCAAGGGTAGTAGGATTATCTGACGATATAGCACGCTCACTATCTGCTTTATCAACAAGGATAGCAGTCATACCCGGCAAAAATGTACTTGGTATTGAGCTTCCTAATAAGCAGCGTGAATTCTTTTGCTTAAAAGAACTTATAGAGACCCCAGAATACCAAGACAAATCAACTTTATTGCCATTAGTCTTGGGTAAAGATTTAGCAGGTAAGCCGCTGATTGCCGATCTTGCTAAAATGCCTCATTTATTAGTAGCAGGAACCACCGGCTCAGGTAAATCCGTCGGTATTAATGTGATGATTGTGTCGCTCTTATACCGCTATACTCCTGAAGAATGTCGCTTTATCATGATTGATCCGAAAATGCTTGAATTATCGGCTTATGATGGAATACCGCATTTGCTAACTCCTGTGGTAACCGAGCCTTCTAAAGCGGTAGTTGCTCTTAAATGGGCAGTTAAGGAAATGGAAAACCGTTATAGAATGATGAGCAATATCGGTGTTAAGAATATCGCAGGTTATAATGCAAAAATCTTAGAAGCAGTTAAAGAGAATAGGGTAATTGAGCGTTCGATTCAAACTGGTTTTGACCCTGAAACAGGTAAGCCTATTTACGAAACCGTTACAATGAACATGGAAAAACTGCCTTACATAGTGGTTATTGTTGATGAGATGGCTGATTTAATGTTAGTTGCCGGTAAGGATATTGAAATGCTGATTCAAAGGCTTGCTCAGATGGCAAGAGCGGCAGGCATCCATATTATTATGGCAACGCAAAGACCTTCTGTAGACGTTATTACTGGTGTCATTAAAGCCAATTTTCCAAGTCGTATTAGTTTTAAAGTTACCTCTAAAATCGATAGCCGAACGATTTTAGGAGAGCAAGGTTCCGAGCAGTTACTCGGTATGGGTGATATGTTATTTATGGGGAGTACTTCCAAGATAAGTAGGGTACACGGACCGTTTGTTAATGAAGCCGAAATTGAGCAAATTACGGAATATTTGAAAGAGAGAGGTACGCCTGAATATATCTCTGCCGTTACCGAGCAACCTGAAGAAGACGATAGTAGCATTGATATCGGTGACGGCACCTCTGATGACGTGCTTTACAAAAAAGCTGTGCAAATAGTGTGTGACGAACGCAAATCTTCCATTAGCTATATCCAAAGGTCGCTTAGAATTGGCTATAACAAGGCTGCCAACTTAGTTGAGAAGATGGAGAAAGAGGGAATAGTCTCACCACCGAATCATACAGGTAAAAGAGAGATATTATTGCCTGAGAGGTAGGGTATTTTTTCGTCATGCGCTACGCAGCCGTAGGCGTTGTTGCATGGCTCTTATGTTATTCCTGCGAAAGCAGGAATCCAAGAAAAAATTGTAGATACAGCAAATTTTTGAAATTTAAAGCTCGCTTTATGCTGGATTTCTGCTTTTGCAGGAATAACATAAATATATTTATCATTGACATTCGAATTTGATAAAGCTTTAGGACAAAAGCTTTTAAAAAAAGCAATATATGCCGGTGATTTAGAGTTAGTAGAAACTTTATTGATATAGTAAAGGTGTTGATGCCCAGTACAAAGAGCAATTAGGACGTATAGCTCTGCATCATGCTATAAAAGCTAATTGCGGTGAAGAATTAATACAGTTTTAATTGAACACACTGCGTATATTAGTATATTAATTATCGTGATAAATCAGGTCTAACACCGCTGGTTATGGTGAAGAGTAATCATTGTGTCCCGGCTACAGAATTATTGCTCAAAACTAATGCTTCTGAATATTATATGTATTAAGGTGTTAGGAGAATATGGATACTAAATAGTCATTGCGAGCGGGCATTGCCCGCGTGGAGCGATTTCCTCCCTGTCATCCCATGGTTTGTCCACGGGATGACACCCAGCAGATTTCTCAAGCCATGCAACAAGGCCAACACCGCTACGCATATAATCTATACATAAAAATATCATCTATGTTATTAATTATAATAGACATACTAAAAAAGTTGCGTTATAACAAGTTGCGTTATAACACTTTTTAAGTGATTTAATTTTTATTAAGGTTTTACATATGGCGAATATTTCTCCAAAATTATTTCAAAAAGCAATACAACAAGGTCTTAAAGCCGCTTTATTCACCACCTCAACCGCAGCGATAATGCTGAGTAGTAGTGGGGCACTCGGTGTTGCTGCAGGTGTTATTGCTACTAATAATGCAGCATTTAGTCATAATGTTAGCGATAATAATTGGAATGAGATAACGGCTGAAGGGGTAGTTAATGGTACTCCTGCTGGCGCTCCTCAAAACAATTGGGCATTTACTTACGGTGGTGATTATACTGTCACTGCAGATGCAGCCGATCGTATTATTACGGCTATAAATGTTGTGGGTACTACTCCCGTAGGTCTAAATATTACTCAAAATACCGTCGTTGGTTCGATTATAACGAAAGGTAACTTGTTGCCTGTTACTATTGCTACCGGCAAAAGCTTAACTTTAAATGGTAATAATGCTGTTGCTGCAAATCATGGTTTTGATGCGCCTGCCGATAATTATACAGGTTTAGGAAATATAGCTTTAGGGGGAGCGAATGCTGCACTAATTATACAATCTGCAGCTTCGGCAAAGATAACACTTGCAGGAAATATAGATGGAGGAGGTATAATAACTGTCAAGACAGATGCTGCCATTAACGGAACAATAGGTAATACAAATTCATTAGTAACAGTGAATGTAGGAGCAGGTTTGCTACAAGTACAAGGCGGAGTGGTAAAAGCGAGTACAATAAACTTAACGGATAATGTGTCAGCAGTGACATTTACGAATCCTGTAGTGGTGACCGGAGCGATAGATAATACCGGTAATGCAAATAATGGTATAGTAACGTTTACTGGTAATAGTACAGTAACTGGGAATATAGGTAATACAAATTCATTAGCAACAGTGAATGTAGGAGCAGGTACAGCCACGTTAGGAGGATCGGTTATTAAAGCTACTACGACTAAATTAACGAATGCTGCGTCGGTATTAACCCTTACAAATGCAAATGCAATATTAACAGGTGCGGTTGATAACACCACAGGTGGTGATAATGTAGGTGTCTTAAATTTAAATGGTGCGTTAAGTCAAGTAACTGGGAATATAGGTAATACAAATTCATTAGCAACAGTGAATGTAGGAGCAGGTTTGCTACAAGTACAAGGCGGAGTGGTAAAAGCGAGTACAATAAACTTAACGGATAATGTGTCAGCAGTGACATTTACGAATCCTGTAGTGGTGACCGGAGCGATAGATAATACCGGTAATGCAAATAATGGTATAGTAACGTTTACTGGTAATAGTACAGTAACTGGGAATATAGGTAATACAAATGCATTAGCAACAGTGAATGTAGGAGCAGGAATAACATTACAAGCTGGAGGAAGCCTAGCTGCGAATAATATAGATTTTGGAGCCAGGAGTACTTTAGAGTTTAACGGACCTCTTGATGGTGGTGGTAAAGCAATCCCTTATTATTTTAAAGGAGCTATAGCAAACGGCAATAATGCTATATTAAATATTAATACAAAGTTACTTACGGCATATCATTTAACTATAGGAACAGTTGCAGAAATCAATATTGGGGCTGGTAATCTTTTTGCAATTGATGCAAGTGTTGGTGATGTTACTATATTAAATGCTCAAAATATTAATTTTAGAGCTCGAGATTCTGTTTTAGTACTTTCTAACTTAACCGGAGTCGGAGTAAATAATATATTATTAGCAGCTGATTTAGTAGCTCCCGGTGCTGATGAAGGTACGGTAGTCTTTAATGGTGGGGTTAATGGTCTGAATATTGGGAGTAATGTAGCAGGTACCGCTAGAAATATCGGTGATGGAGGCGGTAATAAATTTAACACTTTACTTATTTATAATGCCGTTACAATAACTGACGATGTAAATTTAGAAGGTATACAGAACGTGCTTATTAACAATAATGCAGATTTTACTAGTAATACAGCATTTAATGCTGGTGCTATACAAATAAACGATGCTACTTATACGATTGATGCAAATAATGGTAATTTAAATATACCGGCAGGAAATATTCAATTTGCACATGCGGATGCTCAATTAGTATTACAAAATAGTTCAGGAAACGACCGTACGATCACACTAGGTGCGAATATAGACCCTGATAATGATGATGAGGGTATAGTAATATTAAATTCTGTAAATGCAGGAAAAAAATTAACGATAGCCGGAGGCAAGACGTTTGGTGGAGCTCATAAGTTACAAACTATATTGTTCAAAGGAGCGGGAGATTGTAGTACGGCAGGTACCACTTTTAATACAACAAATATAGTGCTTGATATTACAGGTCAATTAGAACTTGGAGCTACTACGGCAAATGTAGTTTTATTTAATGATGCTGTACAATTAACTCAAACCGGTAATATTGGTGGTTTCTTAGATTTTAATGCAAAAAACGGTACGGTAATATTAAATAACAATGTAAATGTTGCAGGAGCAGTCCAAAATACCGGCGGTACTAATAACGGTACGTTAATAGTTTTAGGTGCAAGTAATCTTAATAGAGTAAACGGGATTGCTATGTTAAAAGTAGGTGCAGGAAATGTAACTATTGCCAAAGGCGGTAACGTTAAAATCGGCGAAATCCAAGGTACAGGCACAAATACTTTAACATTACCTGCACACTTTAACTTAACAGGCAGTATAAATAAAACCGGTGGTCAAGCTCTGAAGCTAAACTTCATGAATGGTGGTAGTGTTAGCGGTGTTGTAGGGACTGCGGCTAATTTGGTTGGTGATATCACAACGGCAGGTGCTACAAGTTTTGCAAGCAGTGTTAACGCAAAAGGTACGGCGACACTTGGCGGTACTACAAGTTTTGCCAATACATTCACTAATACAGGTGCGGTTACTTTAGCCAAAGGTTCTATCACTAGTTTTGCTAAAAATGTAACGGCTACCAGCTTTGTAGCTAACAGTGCTACTATTAATTTCGGCAATAGCCTAGCCTTTAATAGTAATATAACAGGTGGCGGTACTACACTTACTTTAGGTGCAAATCAAGTAACATATACTGGTACCGGTAGCTTTACCGATACGCTAACCTTAAATACTACTTTTGACGGAGCAGCTAAGTCAGGTGGTAATATCTTAATTAAATCAGGTAGTACTCTTGATTTATCAGGGGTTTCAACTTTAGCACTTGTTGTGACTGCTACTAATTTCGACATGAATAATATAAGCCCAGATACAAAATATACGGTAATATCTGCAGAAACAGCAGGTGGTTTAAAGCCTACTCCTAAAGAGAATGTTAAAATAACTATTAATAATGACAACCGTTTTGTTGACTTTACTTTTGATGCATCGACTTTAACGTTATTTGCAGAGGATATAGCTGCAGATGTTATAGATGAAGATTTTGCACCGGGTGGACCGCTTGCAAATATCCCAAATGCTGCAAATATAAAGAAATCGCTTGAGTTAATGGAGGATGCTCCCAATGGTTCAGATGCACGTCAAGCTTTCAATAACTTTGGTCTAATGACACCGCTACAGGAAGCAGATGCTACAACTCATCTCATGCAAGATGTTGTAAAACCTAGCGACACTATAGCTGCCGTTCATAATCAAGTTATAGCGAGTAATATATCAAGTAATATAACTGCTCTAAATGCTAGAATGGATAAAGTACAATCAGGGAATAAAGGTCCTGTTTCTTCTGGTGATGAAGATATGGATGCTAAGTTTGGTGCGTGGATAAGCCCGTTTGTCGGTAATGCAACGAAGAAGATGTGTAACAGTATAAGTGGTTATAAGTCTGATACAACTGGTGGCACTATAGGTTTTGACGGCTTCGTTAGCGATGATCTAGCACTCGGGCTTGCATATACAAGAGCTGATACTGACATTAAGCTAAAAAATAATAAAACGGGCGATAAGAATAAGGTAGAGAGCAATATCTATTCTTTATACGGTTTATATAATGTACCTTATGAAAATCTCTTCGTTGAAGCTATAGCATCTTACTCAGATAATAAGATAAGAAGCAAATCAAGACGTGTTATTGCAACGACACTAGAGACTGTCGGTTATCAAACTGCAAACGGTAAGTATAAATCCGAAAGCTATACAGGTCAGTTAATGGCTGGTTATACCTATATGATGCCTGAGAACATTAACTTAACACCGCTAGCTGGGCTTAGATATTCGACTATCAAAGATAAGGGCTATAAGGAAACCGGTACTACTTACCAAAATCTGACCGTTAAAGGCAAGAACTATAATACTTTCGACGGTTTACTCGGTGCTAAAGTATCAAGTAATATCAATGTCAATGAAATAGTGCTAACACCTGAGCTTTACGCAATGGTCGATTATGCATTCAAGAATAAAGTTTCGGCGATTGATGCAAGATTACAAGGTATGACTGCTCCTCTTCCAACCAACAGCTTTAAGCAAAGCAAAACAAGTTTTGATGTCGGTGTCGGTGTTACTGCTAAGCATAAAATGATGGAATACAGGATTAACTACGATACCAATATTGGAAGTAAGTATTTTGCTCAGCAAGGTAGTGTAAAAGTTCGTGTGAATTTTTAATTAACTGTTCTATAATCATAAAAAAAGCCTACATAGTTTGACTATATAGGCTTTTTTGCTTTATAATGTAGTTTTGAGAAGCGTCATTGCGAGGAGCGAAGCAACGTGGCAATCTCGTCAAATATCCTGAGATTACTTCGTCACTTACTTCGTAATTTCCTTGCAATGAAGATAAAAACTTAAATAAAAAATTATGTTAGATAATATTAGAAAAACTGCCGATAGTTTTATAATGCGGGTTTTATTCGCAATGATAGCTTTTGCTTTTGTCGGCTTTGGTATTAAAGATGTATTAAATGGAAGAAGAAGCGGCGATATTGTTACTTTTTCTCATGTGAAAAATATCTCCCAGGAAGATTTTTTGAGAGCAAAATCTTTAGAAATTAATGCTATAAGTAAGCAAACGGGAACAAGTTTAACGGATGAAGAAATAGCACAGTTAAATATTGATAACCGAATCCTAAAAAGGCTTGTTTACGATAATGTCTTAGATTATTTAGTGAGTTATTATGACTTAGATCTAAGTGGTGATACAGTTAAAATTTTAGTTAAAGAATCACCGGTTTTTAAAAATGAGCAAGGTGTTTTCAATATAAAAATTTTTAAAACTTATTTTAGAAATTCTTATATGGATGAAGAAAAATATTTATTAAACTTCAAAGAAAAAGCTCTAAAAAATATTTTTGTTGGTACTTTTATAGAAAGTTTCTATGTTCCTAAAGCTATGACTGACAATATAGTAGATTATATGGCTGAAAAAAGAGAAGTAGAATTAATACAAATAGATTTACAAAATAAACCAAAAGATTTACAAATCCCTACTCCTACCGGTCAGCAATTGAAGGATTTTTACCAAGATAATAAAACCGCGTTTGAGGTACCTGAGAAACGCAGCTTTTCTTATATTAAAGCTAATATTAAGGATTTAAAAGTCTCAGTTACTCAAGATGAGTTGTTAGAATTTTATAATGAAAATAAAGATGAATTCGGTGATCAAAGTTTTGAAGCGGTACAAAAACAATTACATGATTTATTAAAGGCTCAAAAAATCGACATACTTAATATGGAGTTTGCTAAAAAGCTGGAAGATGAGACAGCAGCCGGTTCTAGCTTAGTTGAAATTGCCGAAAAATATAAGCTACCGATACAAAACGTTAACTATATCAGTTATGCAGAGCTTATTGAAGATAAAATAATTGCTGAAAGTGCCGATAGTATTTTTGAGCTTTCGGAAGGTGAATTATCTTATCCTATAGAAACAGAGGATAAAAGCTATCTTATATTGGTAGAATTAAAATCTATTCAGCCGGCAAAAATACCTGAATTTGATGCTATTAAAGAGCAGGTAAATAAAGCTTGGATAAAGCGGAATATTGCAGATGTAAACTTAAAAATTATCAAGGATTTAGCAAAGGAATATAATTCAGATCAAGAGAACATAAAAGAGCTTAAAGCTACCGGAATAAAAATAAGCAAAAAGAGCTATATTAGGTCCGAAATGGAAAATGATCTAACACTAACTCCTGAAATATTATTATCAATTTTTAATACTACAATAGGAAGTAATACGCCTGTATTTCAAGTAGGTGATGAAGTATATTTTGCACATATTAAATCTAGTAGTATCGATGAATTAACAGCTAAAAATATTCATGTCAATTCAGAAAAAAATATAATATATAATATTAAAAATTCTATAATTGATGAGCTAATTAACTACACAATTATTCAGAATGATATGCAGGTAAAAGCTAATTTTAGTAAGTAGCGAAATCCATCAGGTCATACCGTATCGTCATTGCGAGGAAATTACGAAGTAATTGACGAAGCAATCTCAGGATATTTAATGAGATTGCCACGCAACCTATGGCTGCTCGCAAAAATAAGCCGCACATTATAAACAAAAAAAACTATGAGCTTTAAAGATTTACCGGAGTTTTTAAAATTTTTAGAAAAAAACGGTGAGTTAAAGCGTATTGCTCTTGAGGTTAAAACTGACTTAGAAATTACTGAAATTAGTAGAAGAGTATTAGCACAAGGCGGACCTGCATTACTTTTTGAAAATGTTATAAAATTCGACGGCATTAAGTCCGACATACCTGTTCTAACTAATCTTTATGCTAGTATAAATCGTATTTGTATGGGGCTTAAACTTAAGTCACCCAAAGAATTAAGAGAACTTGGCGTTTTACTAGCATTCCTTAAACAGCTGCAACCACCCGCATCTTTTAAAGAAACATTGTCAATGTTACCGCTTGCTAAGCGTATATTTGCTATGTCTCCTAAAACCGTATCAAAAGCAGCTTGTCATGAAATCGTCATTGACAAACCGAATATTAATATATTGCCGATCCAAAAATGTTGGCCGGATGATATTTCGCCTTTAATTACTTGGGGTATAGTATTTACTAAAGGTCCAACAAAAGATAAAATCGATAATTACAACCTTGGCATATATAGAATGCAGGTTATTTCAGAAAATAAGCTATTGATGCGTTGGTTAAAGTTACGGGGGGGAGCAGAGCATCATAAACGTTGGAAAGAAGCAAAAAAAGAACCTTTTCCTACTGCTATCGTTATCGGGGCAAATCCAGCGGTAACTTTGGCAGCAGTTATGCCGATACCTGAGAATATCTCGGAATATAATTTTGCTGGTTTACTCGGTAATAAAAAAGTAGAGTTGGTACAATGCAAAACTATTGACCTCAAAGTACCTGCACATAGTGAAATAGTTCTGGAAGGCTATGTAAGTTTAGAGGAGTATTTGCCTGAAGGTCCTTTTGGGGATCACACCGGATATTATAATGATGTTGAGGAATTTCCTGTATTTACGGTTACCGCAATAACGATGAAGAAAAATCCAGTATATTTAAGCACCTATACAGGAGAACCTCCTGATGAGCCATCAATCTTAGGTGAAGCATTAAATGAAATTTTTATTCCTATATTACAGCAACAATTTCCGGAAATAGTCGATTTTTGGCTTCCACCTGAAGGTTGTTCATATAGAGTTGCAGTAGTATCGATTAAAAAATCCTATCCCGGTCATGCTAAAAGAATAATGCTTGGGATTTGGTCTTACTTACGGCACTTTATGTATAGTAAGTTTATTATAGTTGTAGATGACGATATTGATGTTCGTAATTGGCAAGAAGTAATTTGGGCAATAGCAACAAGAAGCGACCCAAGGCGTGATACGAGCTTTATAGATAATTCCCCAATAGATTATTTGGATTTTGCATCTCCTGAGTCAGGCCTTGGTAGTAAAATGGGAATAGATGCAACCAATAAAATATACCCTGAGACAAATAGAAAATGGGGTAAAAAAATAGAAATGAGTCAGGAAGTTATCGATAAGGTTAATAGTCTGTGGAATAGTTTAAAGATATAAGGTATAGTCGTTTAATTTGAAAAATTGGCGTTGTTATTTCATATTTTTTGATCCTCACGTAGGGCTAATGATTTAATTTGGACGTTTTTTATCAATAATTACTTATGCGGTAAAAAACCGATGCCTTTTGATTTGCTATATTGGAATGCGGATTCTACTAATTTGCTGGCAAAAATGTATGAGGAATATTTACAAAATACATATTGCAATAACTTGCTAAAAGAGTCTAATAATTTAGAGGTACTCTGAACAAAAATAGATCTTGGAAAAGTTAATTGTAACTCTTTTTTCGTATTATTAAACGGACATAAGATTTTTTGTCTCACGGATTCAGGGCATGTAGCAGTTTGTAGTTAACCCTCCCGCTAGTGCTAAATATAATTATCGGTTTAATGACTACTTAAGTTTAAGTAGTCATGAGTGGCTTATGAAAGCTATGGAATATAAAGGCTCATGGTGGAATTATTGGCTTATAAAAAATAATGATAATAAGCTAGTAGATTCTTTAGATTATCAGAATCTAGAGGTTATTGAAGAAGCTCCAGGAAATTACGTAAGGAAGTAGGTGTTGTTTGTGGGGATACTAAATCGTCCTTGCGAGCAGCCATAGGCTGCATGGCAATCTCATGAGATTTTGCTTCGTCAATTACTTTGTAATTTTCCTCGCAATGACGGAAAAGTCGATCTATGCAATGCCTAAAATATAAATAAGTCATGAAGAGAAAAAATAATAAATTTATAGAAATATCTAGTGCCTTTATTTTGGGAATTGCTTTAGGTATTTATGGACAGAATCCGGATTATTTTACTAATCTAATAAGTCAAAAATCATTAGCTTTATCTGCTCTGCAAATAAAGCATTACAATATTTCAGAGCTTTCAAGAAGTAAAGTTAGTACATGTTTTACTCCGCCTGCCGGTTGTACTAAGTTTATAGCCAATCAGATAGATAAAGCTGAAGAATCTATTTATATGCAGGCATACGGTATGAGCGATGCGTTAATTACTACTGCACTTATTAATGCACAAGCGCGAGGAGTAAAGGTTAGAATATTGCTTGATCGTAGTAATTTAAAGCAAAAATTTTCTAAATTACATGAATTACAACGAGCAAAAATTGATGTATATATAGATAAAGTACCGGGAATCGCTCATAATAAAGTTATAATTATTGATAAAAAGAAAGTAATAACCGGTTCGTTTAATTTCACGGCTGCTGCCGATAAACGTAATNCTGAAAATGTAATTATTATAGAAGATCAGGAGTTATCAGAATCTTATTTACAAAATTGGTTAAACAGAAAGGCGAGCAACTGAGAGGAGATTCTCACTATGTCATTCTTGCGAAGCAGGAATCCAGTAGCTAAAAGATATAAATAGATTTAAAACATTTTTGATGACATTCACTAGCTTGTTTGAAATCTTTAGAAGTTGCTGCTTCTTTAGTAGTATTCAAAATAGTATTAACATTATTTTGTATAATTTCGGAATTTTTCTTAAGCAAAGATAGCATGCTTTCTGTAGCAATTTGGTTAGTTATTAAAAGAATATTCATAGCTCTTTGCATTGTATTTGTGATAGATGCTAGATCTACACTAGGGATATTTTTCATAGAACTCATATGAAATTCTGGATTCATATAGGATTTCATTAAATCTAAAATTGTGTATTATTTCACATTATTCATTATCCTAAAAAATTTTTTGTGTTTTATAGGTTACGTATATGTATAAATCCTCAATTCATGCTCACATTTATAAAATTATGAGTTAATAATTGTTAGCATTAAGAATAATATTAAAAATAGTTAAGTTTTTATAAATGTTAGATACATCAATTCAAGCGTTAATAAATAAGTGGCAAAAATACCTCGTTTTGCAAAGAAATTACTCTAATCATACAGTAGTTTCTTATAATAATGACCTTAAGCATTTTCTTGAGTTTATGAATTATTATAATTCAGAGCTTGTAACGATAAATCATATTAAAACCGCAGATATCAGATTAGTCCGAAGTTGGCTTGCAAAACGTAACTGTGATAATTTTACCGCTTCTTCAATTTCACGTGGTTTATCTGCAGTAAAAAATTTTTATAGGTTTTTAGAGAAAACAACACAATTAAATAGTCATATAATTTTTTCTATAAAATCTCCTAAAAAGACTAAATTGTTACCAAAAGCTTTATCGGAAGATGATGTAGTAATATCACTTGAACATATTGAAGAATACGGGAATGTTAAGTGGGTAGAACTTAGAAATAAAGCCCTACTTGTCCTTATATATGCTTCAGGTCTACGTATATCGGNATCAATTACGAAACTTCATCTACAAAATCTAGAATTTATAAGAATAATAGGTAAAGGTAGTAAAGAAAGAATAATTCCGTGGTTACCGATTGCTAAAAATTTAATTACCCAATATTTAGAAATATTGCCGTATAAGTTAGGTGATAATGAACCCATATTTAGAGGAAAGCAGGGTAAGAAATTGCAACCACCGGTATTTAATCGTGAATTAATTAAATTAAAGCATTTTTATGGTTTACCGCAGCATTTAACTGCTCATTCATTTAGACATAGTTTTGCTTCACATTTGCTTGAGCATGGTGCAGATTTACGCTCTCTTCAAGAACTATTAGGTCATAAAAGTCTATCTACTACACAAAACTATACTAAAACAAGTATAAAGCATTTAGAAGCTGTATATACTACCGCATATCCAATTAAAAAATAAAATATATTAATATTCATAATCTTCTTGCATTAATTTTAAGTTATATTTTATTTTAAAAACCTTATAAACATAATATATTAAAGTTAATATTGAAATATTA
>NZ_LECS01000004.1:0-75084 GCF_001602635.1 Rickettsia endosymbiont of Proechinophthirus fluctus
CTCCGATACTTACAATGTTTGTTAATAGGAAGTTTAATAAAAAAGTAATAGAAAGGTAAAGAATCGTCATTGCGAGCAGGCATTGTTGCTTGGGCCGGCTTTATTGTCATTGCGAGTGGCTGTAGCCTGCATGACAATCTCAGGATTTTGGCATGAGATTGCTTCATCAAAATTTTCAATTTTTCCTCACAATGACGTTTTTAAGCCATAACGAGAATAGTTTATGCTAAAAGAAGAAGACAAAATTTTTACTAACCTGCATGGGCAGCAAAGCCATGATTTGAAATCTAGCAAGAAGCGAGGCGATTGGGAGAATACTAAAGCTTTGCTTGATAAAGGTAGAGATTTCATCGTTGAAGAGGTTAAGAAATCAGGGCTTAGAGGGCGAGGAGGTGCTGGATTTTCTACCGGTATGAAATGGTCATTTATGCCTAAAAATTAGGATTGCATCTTTTGAATAATGTAGCTCTACATGAATAGCTTTAATGATTTGATGGATTTTACCAAGAATAGTAGAAGAGTTTATTCCATATCTTAAACGTGCTACTTGCATTGTTATAGTAGAGCCGCCTATTTTACGATTATTCTGTAAATAAGTAGAATAAAAAGTTTTGGCTAAAGAAACAGGGTTAACGCCAAAATGCGCATAAAAATGCTTGTCTTCATATAATAGTACTGTTTCTATAAAACTTGCCGGTATTTCACGTATAGGAGTGAATATCCTATATTTATCGTCTTTAGAAAGCGAAATACGCATTAACTCGCCGTTTCGGTCAAATACTCTTTGTGAGAAACTTACATCTTTAAGTAAAGGTACAGGAGGAATAGCAAAATATAATATTATAATGCCGCTGATTGTAATAAAAAGTAATTTGGTTTTGAGAGACAAAGTAATATACCTTATAGTTTAATGTCATTCCCGTGTAAGCAAGAAAGCGCGGTTGCGTGGCACGATTTTTGCGTCATTGCGAGGAAAAATTGCAAGTTTCGACTAAGCAATATTGGAACAATTTCTGAGATTGCCACGCTCACTAACGTTCGCTTGCAATGACGACTTGGGTATTCATGCGGGAATGACATCATGTTATATAACAATCATTATAAAGCATTTTAAAAATAATGAAAATTTTAATAATATAGTTTGCATGTATAGAAGTAATATCGTATAATATTCTACGAGATTTTAATAAATTAACTAAACGTTAACAACATTTCCTATAAATACTAAAATATCATATAAAATCCACGTTACTATCCTATTTTATAACTCATCAATATAAATTTTTGACATAATATTTTTTATGTATCATTATCTTTAATAACAAAAAAGTATTAATATTTTAAGTAATAAGATTTATTAAAGAGGAATTAGAGATTATGGCAAAAATATTAAATCTATAAATTCTAAACTTACAAAATTATTCTTACTTAACTGTGCTAATGCTGCAATCCTTACCGCTGTGACCGGGGAAGCAAGAGCAGATATAGAAATCTATGATATATTGAACCATACTGCTGACTACCAAATATTAACTCCTGCTCAAAAGCTTAATGTTATAAAAGGAATTCAGGACCGTACAGATTTTGGTGACCTTGTTGACCATCTTATGCCGGGGGAAAGCAGATTATTCAATAACGCAATAATAGCAGTCACTAGACTTCAAGCAGTTGCTCCTGTACTTAACGGTGCTAGAGAAAGAAGAGAAGTATGTGCAGCCGGTGTTGAAGTTGTTGATTTAACAGGTAATACAGCAGTAGAAACAGGACGTAACGAGCAAGAGATGGCTCCAGAAAATAGACTTCAAGTATTGGAAATCCTTGCTAAAGCTGAAGGGGCAAATACTGTCAGTATTAACGATAAAATTAAAAAGGCTATACATTTTATAACATAGAAAATTTAAATACACCTTTGGAGCAGTTAAAATATATAGCTATGACAGGCGGTGTAGATGCGAATGACGATTTAAAAGTTGTAAATAATTTGTACGAAGCATCGATATTAATGCTAAATACTCTGAATCAGGAAATAGCCCTTTTAAATAAGTTTAAAAGCGTAGCTACTCCGGAAGCAAAACATAAATTATTAGATCAATTTAAAAACTATGTTAATCAAAACTTAGTTGAGCTTGAGTCTAAACAATCTAGTATTCCCATAAGACAATCTGTAATGAAGTTAGCTGATCCTGCAATAGTAGTTAATTATTGAGAGCAGATGGCTAAATTAAAAGAAGCATATATTGGATAACGGTAAAATTAAGATAGTGAATGAAAACGATAAGGTAGTTGATGAGTAAGGTCTAAAAAGTTATAACAAGATTTTAAAAGATGCCGGTTTAATAACTAAAGATTTGGATGGTAAGAAAATGCAGGCATTGATAAATAATTTCGATGCTTTAACAATGAGTGATCTGGCACTTGTCCTAAAAAAGACTGTAGGTGAAATAAGAATAGATAATGAGGGTCTAGTAGGTCTTGTGTAATATAGCACCTCAAGCAATGGCAGGAGTAGTACCGCCTCCTCTGCCTCTACCGGGTGGAGTAGCAGCTCCTCCTCCGGCAGGTGTAGGTATAAGACTTGCAATAGCTAGGGATATAGCAAATCTAGATGCCATAGGTAATGATGAACTAAAATTAGCAGGTTATAAATCTAAAGGCAAAAGAAGATGTTGCATTAAGAGGAAGAATAGCTGCACCGGCACCGGTTGTAGGCAGAGCAGTCGCAGAAGTTCTTGTAGCTCCGAATACTTTAGACAGAATATTTCATAATGAGATGTATTTAGCTAAAAATAATGGAAATCCCGGAAAGCTAGAAGTAAGAATATTAGATTAGGTGCAGAAACAGATTTAGGGATTACTATCAAAACACTTTTAACTTTAGAAGAAAGGAAAAGTTCACTTGAGTCTTTAGCATCATTTTCAGAAGCAAAGCCTGATAAAGCACAATTAATGATAAAAACTGAGAATTATTTGGAATAGACTAAAAGATGATGATGTAATAAAGCAAATTTCAAGGCAAGCTTTAACTTTAAATAATAAAATAGCCAACAAGGAATTTTTTAAAGAGCTATTTAATGAAGAAGAACATAATGCAATAGACCGTTAAACTATACTTTTGATAAATTACCGCTGGACTTACAAAATCATATTACGGCAAGAAGTACTGAAATAAAAATAAAAGATGAACTACAAGATAAGAAAACAATTATATCAAGAATAGATTATATTGCTAAAAATGAAAATGTTTTAGAAGCAAATTCTTTAAATAATGAAATAGAGATAAAATTTTTCGATGTACTAGATCTAGCTCCTAATAAAGGAGAAGTACGCGATAATATAGCCCTTACTCCTAAAGCACACGAAGTAAATACTCAAATAAATAATTGGATTAATAACAATATTGTTAATTTAACAGTGGAAAGTAATATAGATAGAGGCTAACATTTTTATAAAATCAAGCTGTACCGGCAACATTATCAAGAATTTATGAAACGGCAGTTGATACTAACGCTAGATTACTAAGAAAAGTTTTAGCCGATAATGCAGCTGGTTTATCTAAAGCTTCTAAAACCATTACAGAGAAAAATATAACAGATGCCGTACAAAATAATTTTAATGCAAAAATGAAAGCTTTAATACCTAATACTAAAGATTTCTTAAAAGAGGCAATTGTAAAATTTCTTAATATAAATAAGTGATGAGAAAATAGAAGTGGTATTAAAAGGAGTAAAGCTGCTAATACCCCTGTTATTGCACCAGTAATAGTGGTAGCAGGTGGGGACCCTGCCACTACCTACGAGGATAGGATATAATGGGCTTGGTATGGACGGTTTAGTCAGAAAGAGGAACAGTCTAAAGCCTATCGTAAATCTTTTTCCTAAAAAAAATGCTGTGGTTGCAGTGGCAGTAGCTTATATTGCTCCTACTTCTAAAATAGGGGAAAAAATACGAAACCGTTGTGCAAGCTATAGCAGCTTCAATTGACACGGATTTAAAAAGAGAGTGAGCAATAAAGACTCAAGGAAAGGAAAAACTAAAAGCATTAATTGTAGAAGAAGTTTTTGAGAAATATACAACTAAAAATGCAGATGCACTTGATGGTAATATAAATCAATTAGCTTAAACTATAAAAGAAGGAACCAATATTGAGTTCATAGGTCCTAAAAGAGAAGTAGCAAGTGGTATAGATCAGGAAACAAGAAATTTATGTATTAGAATGAATCAAGATGCAGGATTAATGCAGCAACTTAAAGCGTTCTAGGTTAGCAGTAATTATAGAAACGGCAGCTGTAAATGAAGAAGAAGTTGCTACAAGACATCCTGAGTCAGCAGCAGCACAAGTAGTAGCAAATGGAGACATAAGCTATGGTGGAGTAGTTGTAGTAGCTTCTGCTGTTGCTTTTGTGGTTCCTGTTGCACCGTTGGTTTTACCGGCAGATCCTGAAGAGAATGTAGGAGAGGTAATAGTTGTTCCTGCAGTTGCAGCTCCATTAGCACCGGTACCAGTAGTTTATTAATATGGAAGATGTAGGGGTAGTTCTGCCTCCGGTGGAAGAAGCTCCACATACTGTAGAGAGGATTGTTCCTGTAGAGGGCAATATTGAAGGTTTTGATGATAAAGATGATGATTTTAACATTGAAGAAGATTATGAAAATGATGATTATAATATAATACAGGAGCGAACAAAAGTAGAAGTATCTAGTAGTACAAATAAATCAGAATCTAAGGATTCTGAAGTTAGCCTTGAAAACTCGAAGCAAGAGGAAGCTAGACAAGAAGAGGAGGCAAAAGTAGTTGCTTCTATAAAGGAAGCTGCAGAAGCAAGCATTGCTGAAGCTGTAAGAGTTGAAGCTGCTGAGAAGTTGTAGAAATGCAAAATGCAGTAAAATAAGACGAAGAAATGATTGGAGCAATATATAATTTGATTCATGATAATCACTCAAATGAGCTGTAATATTATATCGCATAGAATGTTCTCTAGTGCTGTGGTTGCTGCGGGTGATGAAGATGAAAAAGTGTTAGATAAAAGCCTTTGGATTGCAGGTACTTACGGTACTAATACGCAAAAAGGTTTTGCCGGTTATAAAGGTCATGCTGTGGGTGGTACTATAGGTTTTGATATTGGTTCTGATAACTACAAAGATTTAGTCGGTATTGCTTATACTAAATTGGATTCAAAGTTTAAATCTAACGGTAGCAGGGCAAATACTAATATCGATAACCATATCGTAACTTTATACGGACAAAAAGAATTACCGAAAAACTTTATGATACAAGCTATGTTTGCTTACTATCTAATATAGTAAAGAGTAAATCAACCGTTTAGGTACTATTGCAACCGGTAAATATAAGGATAATAATTATAACTTTGAAACTTTATTAAGTTATAATCATCTTATGAATGGTGCTATTACTCCTACTCCAAATCTTGGTATAAGATACGGCCACTCTAAAGACAATACATATCAAGAAAGTGATGTTATAGGTATTCAGTATTTGAGTATTGGTTCTAAAAGTAGCATTTATAGAGCGGTATTTTAGGCGGTAAGGTAGCTCTTTAGCACCGCAGAAAATAGCTGAAGGTTTCAGTGTTATGCCTGCACTTCAAGCATCTGTAGAACATTACTTAATGATAATAGTAACTTAATGCTAAAGTAAAATGGAAAGATAGAGAAGTTAATGAAAATATCGCATTACCGAAGCAACCTAAAGTCGCTTATAATATCGGTGCTAGCGTTTTAACTGAAAAAGATAATGTAAGCGTATTACTTGAATATCACTGTCATTTACAAAAGAAATATCAAAGCTATCAAGGATTTGTGAAGTTGAAAGTGAAATTATAACAGCCAAAATCGTCATTGCAAGAAAAAACTGTAAGTTTTGACGAAGGAATCCAGTAAAAAATGCTAATTTATAGCATTTTTTTTATTTTTTGTGGATTACCATGCAGCCTATGGCTGCAACGATTATGGACCCACGCTAGCAATGCACTCCCAAGAGCCGTAAATAATACTTATTACTCGTCTCTTACTACTAACACTGATATATCTGAATGACGGACGATTTTAGAAGCATTAGGTCCAAGCATATAATCTTTTAATTGTAGTCTGACTGCAGAGATTATGATTAAATCAGCTTTAATTTCATTAGAGTGCTTAATTATTTCATCATAAACGGCACCGCTACCTATATAATAATCTGTTTCAATTTCATTGGGAATATATTGTTTGATAAGCTCTTTAATTTGAGCTTTATACTTTTCTTTTTTCTCTGTTCTCCAATGTTTAGGTAAATAATCTTCAAACATTTTCGTACCGAATTCAGGAATTACATACATAAAATGTAATTTTGCTTGAAAGTTCGTCGCAAGCATTAAAGCCTTAGAAAGAATACCTTTTATAGATTTTTTATCATTTAAATCTATAGGTATCAGTATATTTTTAAATATAGTATTTTCAGACATAAGATATTGTTAGTTTTTGTTTCTTACTGAATCATGTTTTGGTAGGACAAAATTTTTAGTATCGGCGAAATAGTTAATGTCCAGGTTATTTAATAAGTAGTTAGAAAGTTTAAAATTTGCTACGTTTCGATGAAAAGCTCCGATAAATTTATCTAAAATATCACGATTTGCCTCATCTCTAGTTACTAGGATTGCCGATACTTTTACTGTAGTGTGATTATCGGTAATCCCTGGATATAAGCCCTTATGAAGTATGGCTTTATGAAAAGCTCTATTTTGTTTTATTAATTCCGTTATTTTATCATTGTCAATAGAAATGAAATCAATTTCACACTTATTAGCTATTAAATTTACTAAGGGGTTAGAATGTCCAACCATCATTATTATAGCATCTATTTCCTTATTACAAAATTGATCACTAGAATCTTCATAATTAATGTGTAGCTCTTCAGGTTCCTTAGCAAATTTATATAAAGAACGTACGACATCATAAGTAATATGACTACTGGAAAATGCTGGACCGTTAGTTATTTTTTTCCCGTCAATATCAGTAAAACCTTTTATTTTATCCTCATCTTTTACAATAACCGTAAAAAACTCATCATGTAGATTAAGCACCTGACGTAAATTTTGCATTTTTTCTTGATCGTGATAATAACCTATGCCCTCATATGCTTCTACTGCAATATTAGCTTGCACTAGGGCTAAATCAATTTTGCCTTGTTGTAATAATTTTAAATTTTCTAGACTACCGTTTGTTGCAACAACTTCGCATTTAATATGTTCATTATTTTTATCGTCATTTGTAATAGTCTTGCATAAATCAAGTCCAATAGCATAATATCCTTTTAAAATAGAGCCGGTACCGATTTTAATGACTTTTGGAGCAGCATAAATATTACTGCAAATAAGAAATATGCTAATAATAGTCGCTAGCTTAAAATTGTTCATAAAGCTAATTTGAATTATTTGTGGTATTTTGGTCTTCTTTATGTTCACCAAGTTTTAGTTCTAATAAATTAATAGCACCGATATTTATTCCTTTGTCTGAAAACTCAATATCAAACTTAGCTTTTTCTATATTGTTGTAAGCTGAATTTGAATCATTTTGCTCCGTATTTAATTGCACGTCGGAAGCTTTATTAATTGCTTTAGCAATAATTGTTTTAATTATTTTCTTAGAAAAAATAATATTATTCGGTAATAATTTATCAACTATGGAATTATAATTTTCCAGCTCAAAATATAGTTTTCCTTTCGGTAATTTATTGGCAAAGAGTTGTAAATCACCGTTTAAATTAATTTTAGAATCATTATCACAAGTAAAAATAAATCTCTCTATATTAAAATTTTGTAAAATAGCTGAATCTTCTCCGTCTTCAGCAAATTTTAAAGAAGCAGCAATATCTAAATTAGCATTTTTAAAATTCAAAATATCTTTTTCTGAATAATAATGCATGTTTAAAAATAAGGATATATTTTCCTCACTTGCTAAATTCTGTTTTCTTATAAGAAGTGCTAAATCATTAATTTTAAAGATTTCTTGATTATCTTTAAATATCAATAATGCTTTATTATTTAACTGAATTGATTTTAATATTTCTTTTAAATTATCATCTTTTGATATTTTATATAAAGGTTTATTAAATTTTCCTATACCTTTTATGTCATCATCGCTGCGTACATCATAGGTAAATGTTTTGTCGCCGTAATTATCGACTTCTCTAATAAAAGGACCGAAATTAAGAGCGGCTCTTTTAGTACTAAAAGCTATATTTAGGACAATATTTTTGCATGTAAATTCTTTAGAATTTACATGATTAATTAATTTTACTTTAGGATCCGTTACGGTAATTTTCCAATTAAAAGGATAGCCTGAAAACTTAACTACATTATAAGATATTTTAAGATTATCGGATTCAGAATTCTTCATTAAACTTACAACGTTATTTTTTATAGTATATGCAGTTGCAAACCATATTATAGTAAAGGCTAAAAACACAAAAAGAAGTATTTTACGTATCACTTTTTTAATCCATTATAATTTTATATTACGAGTAGCAGCAGGAAGGCGTACTTTTATGCCATCTAATTCTTCGGTTAAAATAATTTGACATCCTAATCTAGAAGTATCGGTAAGACCAAAGGCTAAGTCAAGCATATCTTCCTCTGCTTCCGTAGGTTTTTTTAATTTGTTGTAAAATTCTTCTTCTAAAATAACGTGACAAGTAGCACAAGCAAGCGATCCTTCACAAGCTCCCTCAAGGTCTAGACCGTTACTATGGGCAATTTCTAAAATAGAAAGCCCTATCGGTGCTTCTACTGTTTTTTCTTCTCCATCATTTATAATAAATGTTACTTTTATTTTTCCTGACATTCTTCTTATTTTTTATTATCTAAATTAGTTCGATTATATATAATATTTTATATATAACTGAGGCTATTTAATTTTGTTGATATTTTTGCCTTTTAGCAAATCATTAATTATTATATTATACTTTGTATCCATAGATTTTTTTATTTTGGATTTAAACTCTTTAATAGAATTATTAATTAGGATCCAATCTCTAGCGTGTACGGCTTCTTTTATATTATCTAATAAAGAATTAATTATAGATATCTCACTTTCCGATAATAAAGTTGTTAATTCCGCTATAGCACGTTCTATGCTAAAGATTAAAGCCTCTGCTTCAATTACTGCTTCTTGTAATAATCTTGTAGTATAATCTATTTTAGCATTTTTATACGCGTTTTCTAACATAGTATCAATCTCCGTTTTATCAATACCGTGATTTGGCTTTACTTCTATAGCATGTGATGTATTGCTAATTTTCTCATAAGCAGAAACGGATAATATACCGTCTGCGTCAATAGAAAAAGTAACTTCGGCTCTAATATATCCTGCTTTCATAGGAGGAAGTCCCTTTAGCTCAAATCGGGCTAAACTGCGACAATCGGCAGCCATTTCACGTTCACCTTGTAATATATGAAATTGTATACCGGTTTGATTATCGACATAAGTCGTAAATTCTTTTACGACCGAAATAGGAATTGGAGTATTATGCATGATGATTTTTTCAACTATACCGCCATATAATTCCATACCCAGCGATAAAGGTGCTACATCAATCAATAATGAATTTGTGTGGGGTGCTATTAAATTTTCTGCTTGTAATGCAGCCCCCCATACAACTGCTTTATCAGGATCAATATCTGATAGAATATCTATTTTAAATGCTTTATATAATTCGTCTTTTATTAAAGGAGTGCGGGTTGCACCCCCTACTAAAATAACTCCGTCTATATTTGGATTTCCTGCTTGTTCTAAACACTCTTGAGCTATATTGATAGTACGTTCTACTAAGGGCAAAATTAATTGCTCTAATGTTTGCTTATTAATTGATACATTATCATTATTAAAACTATCTTTATATGTTAAAGTTTCTTTTGCTTTTTTTGCAAGTTGTAAAGTATCTATAGAATTAGGTAAATCAAATTTATTGCAAAGATATTGTGTAATTACTACATCTATATCGTTGCCACCAAGCATATTATCGCCATTTGTTGCTATAACTTGAAAAATACCTTCTTGTATATTAAGAATAGATACGTCAAAAGTGCCGCCGCCTAGGTCATATACTAAATAACAGCCTTTTTGATTTTTGTTTAAGCCGTAAGCATAGGCAGCTGCAGTAGGTTCGGCAATTAGCCTTAATACTTCAAAACCTGCTATTTTAGCCGCAAGCATTACTTCACCTCTTGCTGCATCGTTAAAATGTGCAGGTACTGTTATTACTGCTTTAGTTAGATTAGTCTTTAATTGTTCTTCTGCTTGATTTTTTAGGTAAATAAAAATTTCTGCTGCAATTTCAGGGACTTTCAGTTGTTTATTTGCAAAATTTAGCTTAAGCTCACTACTATTTACATCTAGATAATCTTTAACTAACGAAAAAAGTGCCGGAGTATTTAGAATTTCTTTTAATGTTTTACCGAAGAGTCTTTTAATAGAACGCAGTCCTTTATTATTACCTATAGTAAAATTGTTACTTGTAAAATCTATAGTAGTTGGGATTAATTCTTTATCATCTATAGATTTAATAACTTTAACTTTTCTATTAGCTGCAATAGCTATTAATGAGTTAGTAGTGCCAAAATCGATACCGACTGCTATTTGCTGTTCTGGCTTAAAATCAGCTTGCTCTGGTTCCCTAATTTCTATTATTTGCATGATTTTATTTTTTCTTGCAGTTTATGCAGCAATGTCCCAATATATTTAAGCTTGCTAGTTTTTATAGTTGCGTCTGATAGATTTTGTTCTTCAAAAGCTTGTTTTAAAGAATCAATTTCAAGCTTTTTCATTAATTCATATTTGTCTTTTATTTTTTCTAAATCACTAAATAAGATAGTATTTTCGATTATTTCCATTTCATCCCAGAATATGCTTAATTCTAGCGGCGAAAGTAAACTACGTGTTTTTTCGTCATTCAAATTTATATTTTGCAAAAGCAGCATATATTCAGCACGCTTTAAGGCATCTTTAAGAGTAGAGTAAGCGTTATTTAATTCAGCCGCAGTAATTAGATTTTGTTCCTTTTCCTGCAAAGTTTTTGCTTTATCGGGATGATATTTTACCTGCATAGCAAAATATTGCTTTTCTAATATCTTTAAATTAATATTATACTCTTGCGGAAGTCCTAATAATTGAAAATAATTTTGCACTTTTCCTTTTTTGTAATTCTAAACTGCTCTATCATATATCAAAAATTAAAAAAATACAATTATGGAAGTAGATCTATTACATTTTGAAAAAAAATATCATAACTGTATTGTAGCAGGTATAGATGAAGCAGGTAGAGGACCGCTTGCAGGTCCGGTAGTAGCAAGTGCCGTTATAGTAGATAACGCCAATATTATAACGGGCATTAAAGATTCTAAAAAGCTTTCCAAAAAGAAAAGAGAATTACTATATGAACAAATCACTAGTAATTATGTTTGGGCAACTGCTATTATTTCTCATACTGAAATTGATGATATTAATATATTAGAGGCAACTAAAAAAGCTTGTTCTATTGCTGTAGCAAATCTTAGCCTTGAGCCAGAAATAGTGTTAGTTGACGGTAATATGCAGTTTAAGGATGAAAGATTTGTCAGTATAATTAACGGTGATAATTTATCATTATCGATTGCTGCGGCTTCTATTATTGCAAAAGTTACTAGGGATCGTTTGATGCTAGACTTAAGTGCTGAATTTCCCCAATATTTATGGCACAAAAATTCCGGCTACGGCACCAAAGAACATATCGAAGCTATTAATATACAGGGCTTATCACCGTATCATCGTAGGAGTTTTAGGTGTTGTTAATGGTATTGCCCGTGTGGACACTGAATCATCATTGCGAGCAGCCATAGGCTGCGTGGCAATCTCATGAAATAATAACAAACTCCTGAGATTGTCAAAACTGACAGGTTTGCCTCGCAATGACGATGACGATTTTGGTATCCACAACGCACACCATTAACTCAACTCGAGTGCCGCTTCTTCTAGAGTTTTTAGCTGATCACGAAGTTTTACTGCTTGTTCAAATTCAAGATTACTTGCAGCTTTAAGCATTTCTTTCTTTAATTTATCAATATGGGTTTTTAGCTTAGCAGGATTATCAAATAAAGTATGAGCTTGTTTTTTATCAAGCTTACTATCGATTTTCTCAAATTCTGCTAAAGCGTGAATAACACGGTTGATGGTTTTTGGAATTATGCTGTGTTTTTCATTATATTCCTGCTGAATTTGCCTTCTACGCAACGTTTCACTAACAGCTTTATCGATAGATTTAGTCATTTTATCGGCATAAAGTATAACTCTACCCGCGCTATTTCTTGCAGCTCTTCCTATTGTTTGTATTAACGATACTTCCGACCGCAAAAATCCCTCTTTGTCTGCATCAAGTATAGCAACTAAGGCGCATTCAGGGATGTCAAGCCCCTCCCTTAATAGATTAATACCGACTAAAACATCAATAGTACCTTGTCTTAAATCTCGTAAAATCTCTATACGTTCGAGAGTATGAACGTTAGAATGTAAATAAGAAGTTTTATATTTTAGCTCCTGCAAATAGGCAGTTAAATCTTCTGCCATTTTTTTAGTTAAGGTGGTGACTAGAACACGAAAACCTTGAGCGATAGTGGTTTGAATTTCACTAATTAAATCCTCAACTTGGTTAGTAGCGGGTTTGATAATACATTCAGGATCAAGCAGCCCAGTAGGTCTAATAATCAATTCTACAACCGTGCCACTGGTTTCTTCTAACTCGAACGGTCCTGGAGTTGCAGATACAAACACAGTTTGTGGTCTAAATTTGTCCCATTCTTCAAATTTTAAAGGTCTGTTATCAAGTGCAGAGGGTAGACGAAACCCATGCTCTACCAAAACTTTTTTCCTTGCTCGATCGCCGTTATACATCGCTCTAATTTGCGGTACGGATACATGGCTTTCATCAACAAATAATAATGCATCTTCTGGTAGGTATTCGAATAATGTAGGAGGCGGCTCACCGGCATTACGTCCTGTGAAAAAGCGAGAGTAGTTTTCAACGCCTTTACAGTTGCCGGTTTCCGTTAACATTTCAAGATCATATTGAGTACGTTGATTTAGCCTTTGAGTTTCAAGTGGTTTGTCTTGTGACTTTAAAAACTCTAAGCGTTTTTGTAATTCTTCTTCAATACCTGATATGGCATTATTGACCGTTTCTTGAGGCATCACAAAATGTGAATTACCACAAACCATAGCTTTATCGAGCTGAGCAAGTTTGGCACCTGTTAGGGGATCAAATTCATGGATATATTCGAGTTCATTACCGAAAAACGATAAACGCCAAGCTTTATCGCTGTAATGTGAGGGGAAAATATCGATGTTGTCGCCTTTAACTCTAAAACAGCCACGCTCAAATCCGATATCGTTACGCTTATATTGTAGATTTATCAAATCGTTTAGTAGTTGATCACGAAGGTAGCTTTGACCAGGCTCTAGATTAACCACCATTTGGTAATATAAATCGGGAGAGCCAAGGCCGTAAATACAGGAAACGGAAGAAACTACTATAACGTCACGACGCTCTAATAGCGATCTTGTAGCGGCATGACGCATTAAATCAATTTGTTCGTTAATTGATAAGTCTTTTTCTATAAAAGTATCGGTGCGTGCTATATAAGCTTCGGGCTGGTAATAATCATAATATGAGACAAAGTATTCAACGGCATTCTTTGGAAAAAGCGATTTCATCTCTGAATAGATTTGGGCAGCTAAAGTTTTATTATGAGCCATAATAAGAGTAGGACGATTAGTTCTCTCTATAATATTTGCCATAGTAAAGGTTTTGCCTGATCCCGTAATACCAAGCAACATTTGTGAGCGTTTTTTGCTACTTAACCCTGCTATAATTTCATCTATTGCTTTTGGTTGATCGCCTGCCGGTTTATATTCTGAGATAATAGAAAAATTATTCATGCATTTTTACTTGCTTTAAAAACTATAGTTTAAGATAATATATTAAAATCTAATAAAAAAATATAACATTATGAATAAAGCTATATTACACACAATTATTGTTTATACTCTCGCTAGTTGTCCTTATTGTATAAAAGCTAAAGCATTGCTTGATGAGAAAAATGTTGCTTATGAGGAAATTGAAGTAAGTAATTTTACTCAGGAAGAGAAAGAAAAATTTATTAAGAAATCCGGTGGAAAAAAGACCGTCCCGCAGATATTTATAGATAATATGCATGTTGGTGGTTGTGATGCTCTGTTTGATCTTGAAAAAGAGGGAAGGCTAGATAAGCTGTTAGAAAATCAGCCAAAGACGACTTCACCTGCTGCCGGAGCGTAATTAATACAAACGTCATTGCAAGGAAATTACGAAGTAATTGACGAAGCAATCTAAGGAGGTTGTTATTATTTTATGAGATTGCCACGCTCCCTACGGTCGCTCGCAATGACGATTTAGTGTCCACGTGAGCAATGCCCGCTTGCAATGATGCTGAAAACTACCAAAACTTTAAAATGTTCAAAAACGAAACTCGCAAAAATTCATTCTCTCTACTTCTGCCGTATTTATGGTCGAAGGATTTTGATATACGCCTGCGTATTGTTACCTCTCTTATTTGTCTAGTCATAGCTAAAGTAATAAATGTTTTCGTTCCTATTGTTTATAAATATATAATAAATGGGCTAAATAAAAACTTTGCTCTTTCGGTTATGATCGGGATTATTGTTGCATATGGCGGAACAAAAATACTTGTTCAACAGTGAATTACGAAATATCTTTTTTTCAAAAGTAGGGCATCAAGCAACTCGCTTAGTTGCTCTAAATGTCTTTAAGTACATGCTTTAAGTATGCGTTTTCACATTACTAGAAAGACAGGGGGCTTAAGTAGGTCAATAGAGCGTGGTACTAAAGGTATTGAAGTGGTACTGCGGTATTCGTTATTTAATATTTTTCCGACAAGCGTAGAAATTATATTAGTAAGCGGGATGTTATGGTATGTTTACAGTATTTGGTTTGCCGTAACTATTTTAATAACAATGATAGTTTATGTTGGTTATACTTGCCTAATCAGTATTTGGCGTATTTCTTTTGCAAGGGAAATGAACCAAAGCGATAACACCGCCAATAATAGAGCAATCGATAGTTTACTGAATTTTGAGACCATTAAATATTTCGGTAATGAAGAATATGAGGCGATAAAGTTTAATGAGGTTTTATAAACTTATGAAAAATCAGCTACTAAAACTACTAACAGCATATCGATTTTAAATATCAGGCAGGATGTTATAATATCCTTAGGGCTTGTTAGTCTTATGATACTTTCAGCAAATGCTATTAACCAAAATAAAATGATCGTCGGCGATTTAATAATTGTTAATACTTATCTATTTCAGCTATCAATTCTGCTTTCAATACTTGGCTTTGCTTATAGAGAAATTAAAAACGCTCTAGTTAGGTATAGAAGATATGTTTAAGCTGCTTGATATACCTGTAGAAGTAGAGGATGCTTTGAACGCTAAGGAGCTAATTATCTTAAAAGGTGTGGTTAGTTTCAATAATGTTAGCTTTGCTTATAATCAGGAACGTCCGATTTTACATAATATAAGTTTTACGATCAAGAGCGGTAAAACTTTAGCAGTAGTCGGTAGTAGCGGGGCAGGGAAATCGATGATATCACGCTTGCTTTTTAGGTTTTACAATATTAATAGCGGCAATATTACTATTGATGGTCAGGATATAAGAGAAGTCATGCAACAATCGCTGCGTAAATCTATTGGAATTGTCCTGCAAGATACGGTACTGTTTAACGATACGCGATATATTACAACATCGCATACGGTAATAATGCAGCAAGCTACGATGAAGTTATAGCAGCCTCAAAAAATGCTCATATTTATGAGTTTATTAGCACGTTGCCCGAAGGGTATGAGACGCAGGTAGGCGAGAGAGGCTTAAAGCTTTCGGGCGGTGAGAAACAGCGTATTGCAATTGCAAGAACCATCTTGAAAAATCCAGCAATATATGTTTTTGATGAGGCAACAAGTTCGCTTGATACTAAAGCCGAAAAGCTAATTCAAGCACGCCTTAAAGAGATCTCGGCTCACCATACTACCCTTAATCATTGTCCATAGACTCTCAACTATTATCGATGCAGATGAGATTATCGTTTTAGATAACGGTTATATAGTTGAGCGGGGCAACCATAAAACCTTGCTACAGCACAAAGGCTATTATACCGAACTTTGGTATAAACAGCAAGAAGAGGAACATTCTTAAAATTTATCATTATATCAACTACAAGCTTTATTAAGTGGTTTGGTAAAACCAGCTCGATGTCATTCCCGCGGAGGTTTTGTTGCGTGGATATCAAGTCGTCATTGCGAGCAGTCATGGGCTATGTGGCAATCTCAGGAATTCTTCTCAAGATTGCTGCGTCAAATTACTATGTAATTTTCCTCGCAATGACAAAAAAACTGATCCACGCAGGAATGACATGGATAGCTAATTGATATTTCAAAAAATTGGCTAAAATCTCTTGCAAGAATAGCGGTGACGTTATTCTGGGCTTTCAAAGCCTCTATCCTAAGCGGTATTATCAGCCGTATAAATGGTATAATCCTCGACTTCATGGTCAGGGGATAGTAGCTATGTATAAGGTTTAAAGTGTAAGCTTTAAACCTAAAAGCTATTATAACTGTTCTGTGACGGTTCTTTGAACGTCCCAACCACCCGAAGTTAAAATCTTCGGTGGTTAAAACTTGAGCAATTTAAGTGTAATCACTGGAGCAACTACATGTTCAATAAAAATAATAAATTATTATCTAAAATATTACCGTTCTCTAAGAAAAATAAAAGATTTAGAAAAACTAAGATCTAAGTTTAAACAAAGGTTAGCAGAATAGGTAATGGTAGATGAGATAACAAGAATAGAGCAGCATTCATTATATTTAGAAAGTATAAAATAATTCTAATATATAAAAAGTTTATTAACTTTTACGATTATGTTATTGCATAGAAACGGTTGATGTCATCCTTGTAAGCGACTAAAGGCCTTGTTGTATGGTTCGTTTATGTCATTTCCACGCAAGCGGGAATCCAGTAAAAAATGATAAACAAAGAAAATTACATAAAAATTTAGTATATAATTTGCTTAAAAAACTAGATTCCTGTTTTCGCAGGAATGACATCGGCATCCACGCAACAATGCCCCGCAGCAATGACATCGGTAACTTAGAAACAATGGCATGATTATAAATACAAGCAATCCTTGAAAGAAATTTATTATGTCTCTATTATTAAATATAATTCATTAAATTTAAGGCTAAGTAATCGTGACTGATAAATCTTCTTCTAATTTAGTACCGGTAAATATCGAAGATGAGATGAAAGTATCTTATCTTGATTATGCTATGAGCGTTATAGTAAGTAGAGCTATACCGGATGTTCGGGACGGCTTAAAGCCGGTACATCGCCGAATTATCTATTCCATGCATGAAGCCGGTAATCATGCTAGTAAACCTTATAGAAAATCCGCTAGAATAGTCGGTGACGTGATGGGTAAATACCATCCGCACGGCGATAGTGCTATTTACGATGCGTTAGTACGTATGGCACAAGATTTTTCCTTGCGTTTACCGCTTGTAGACGGGCAGGGTAATTTCGGTTCGATGGATGGGGATGCGGCGGCAGCAATGAGATATACCGAATCTCGAATGGCTAAAGTTGCGTATAAGCTCGTAGAGGATATCGATAAAGAGACTGTCAGCTTTAACCCTAATTACGATGGTTCTGAAGAAGAGCCTTCCGTACTTCCTGCAATGTTTCCCAATTTATTGGTGAACGGTAGCGGAGGCATTGCGGTCGGTATGGCAACTAATATCCCGCCTCATAATCTTGGTGAGGTTATCGATGCGTGCTGTTTATATATAGATAATAACGATATAGAAATATTAGATTTACTTGAAGTTGTTAAAGGACCGGATTTTCCTACAGGTTCAATGATTTTAGGCATTAGCGGTATTAGATCGGCATATCTTACTGGTAGAGGTAGTATCATTATGCGAGGTCGAGCCGAGATTGAGAATATCGGTAATAGCCGTCAAGCAATTATTATTACCGAAATACCGTATATGGTAAATAAGGCAAGGCTTGTTGAGAAAATCGCTGAAATGGTTAAGGAAAAGCGTATAGAAGGTATAAGTGATTTACGTGATGAATCGAATAAAAACGGTGTAAGGATTTTTATTGAGTTAAAGAAAGACGTAGTTGCTGAAGTAGTCTTAAATCAAATATACGCATGTACGCAGCTACAAACTAGCTTCGGTGTTATTATGCTTGCTCTTAAAGACGGGTTACCGAAAGTGATGAATTTGAAAGAAGTAATTGCAGCTTTCGTTAGTTTTAGGGAAGTAGTAGTTACTAACCGTACTATATATTTACTCAATAAAGCAAGAGATAGAGCTCATATTTTACTAGGACTAACTATTGCCGTTAGTAATATCGATGAAATAATACGTATTATTAAAGCTTCAAATGACCCGAATGCAGCTAAACAAGAATTAATGGCTCGTCAGTGGGAAGCATTAAATATCCTACCTCTTGTAAAGTTGATTGATGATAAAGCAATGTTAAACGAGCAGGATAAATGTAACTTTACTGAAGTGCAAGCTAAGGCAATCTTAGAAATGAGATTGCAACGCCTGACCGCTATGGAGAAAAACAAGCTTGAAGAGGATTTAAAGAACCTCACTACGGAAATCACCGAATATCTTAATATACTTGGCTCTCGTACAAGGTTACTTGAAATTTTAAAGGAAGAGCTCATTAAAGTTAAAGAAGAATTTGCGACTCCTCGTCTTACTTCAATTGAATTCGGCGAGTTTGATCAAGATATAGAAGATTTAATTCAGCGTGAAGAAATGGTTGTAACCGTAACGCTTGGCGGGTATATCAAGCGTGTACCTCTAAGTAGCTATCGTGCACAAAAACGTGGCGGTAAAGGAAGATCAGGGATTTCAATGCGTGATGAAGATATTACCACGCAAGTTTTTGTCGGTAGTACCCATACTCCTATGTTGTTCTTCTCAAATATCGGTCAGGTTTATAGTTTAAAACTGTATAAACTGCCTTTAAGTAATCCGCAGGGTAAGGGTAGGCCGATGGTTAATATATTACCGCTGAAAGCAAATGAGCATATTACGAATATTATGCCGCTACCTGAAAATCAGGATGAGAGGGATAATTTAAACATTATGTTCGCAACTGCCAAAGGTAATATCAGAAGAAGCGATTTATTAGATTTCAAAAAGCTTCAGTCGAACGGTAAAATTGCTATTAGGCTTGATGAGGACGATAAATTAATAGATGTAAAACCATGTAAAGAAGACGAGCATATTTTACTTGCTACCAAAGCCGGTAAAGCTTTAAGATTCCCTGTTGAATCGCTGCGTGTTATTAAGAGCCGTACTTCTGATGGGGTACGAGGTATGAAGCTTGCCAAAGAGGATTCCGTAATTTCTATGACTGTGCTTAAAGGTATTAGTAGTACAAAAGAGGATAGAGATGCTTATTTATCCGTGCCGTGGGAGCAGAGATTAGAGATTGCTAAAGGTGAGGAGTTTAATCCTGAAGCACTTGGCGTAAGCTTAACTGCTCCGGCTATTGTAGAAATGGCAAATTCTGAAGAATTCATTTTAACCGTAACTGAGAACGGTTTTGGTAAGAGAAGCTCAGCTTATGGCTATAGAATTACTGACCGTGGCGGTAGCGGTATAATCAATATGGATATTAACGACAAAACTGGTTTAGTCGTCGGTGTTATGCCGGTTAAAATGGATGATGAATTAATGCTGATTACCAATAGCGGTAAGTTAATTCGCTGTAAACTTGAGTCAGTACGTATTACAGGACGTAATACTAGCGGCGTAATCCTATTTAAGCTAGATGATGGTGAAAAAGTCGTGTCTGTCTCTTTAATTGCTGACACTGCTGAAAGAGAAGAAGATAGTGAGTTAGAGGAAGAGGGATTAGAGCAATCTGAAGAGGTGTAAGGGCTGAGGCGTTGTTATTCTCCCGCATAGCTCTTAAAAAGCTTTCGATGTCATTCTTGAGAAAGCATTTTGCATAGATACCTAAAGTCATCATTGCGAGGAGGTATTGTTGCGTGGACCGGTAAAACCCACTGTGTCACCCCGTGGTCAAGCCACGGGATGACAGAGGTGAAATTGCTCCACGCAACAATGCCTTGTGAGCAGCCATAGGCTACGTGGCAATCTCATGAAATAATAAAACTCCTGAGATTGCAGATGTACAAATTACTTTGTAATTTTCCTCGCAATGACATTAATTTATTAATTGATCTGCTTTTAGTTAACAATACCCCCCCAAAAAAAAGAACTTGCTATCATATTGTTAAACCCACTAATGACTTTAGAAGTACAAAGGTTATTGTATTCAATAAGTCTATCTATTTCTATAATTGGATTTTCTGCCTTTAATTATTTTTGGTTCACTTTTTAAATCTGTTGTAATGCTAGCCAAAGATGCAACACGTATAGTTTTCTTAATATTATTACTAGTATGTGGGTCCTAATGTTTATTCTACCTTCATAAGTCATTATGTAGGTATATACATCATATCAATTCGCTTTATCAATGATCTCTCCTATAGAAAATGATAGTTTAAAGCCTTTATGGTTGCTTAATTTTCCTAATATTATTTCTGATGATAAAATCGTATTTAGTAGTATTATCTTAGGCTTTATTTCCTCAAAGTTGTATGCTGAAGTTGCAATTGGATTGGCTTGTAAGTTAGAAGTATTTGTTGCAAAAATATTGCGATTGTTGATCTATATAATGCCCTTATTTATAATGGGCTTTATCATAAAACTACAGTTTGATGAAGTATTAGATATAATTATTAAAGATTATATGTTCATTTTTGTGACGATCGTATTTGCTCAGTTTGGTTATATCTTTCTTGCTTATTTTATTTTAAGTAACTGTCGAGTTAAGGAATGCATAGCTAGCTTTAGTAATATGATGCCAGCGTCTATAAGTGGATTTAGTGCAATGTCTAGTGTTATAAGTATGCCACTTAGTATAATCGGAGCGGAAAATAATACAAATAATAAAGCACTCGCTCGTACCGTTGAACAATAACAGTCAATATTCATCTTGTTGGCGATTGTTTTGCCATATCGATTTTGGCTTATGCTATACTAAAAAGTTATGGATTAGCTGAACCTACTTTATTTAATTATTTTACTTTTTATTTTGTATTGGCAAAATTTTCAGTAGCAGTTATACCAGGTGGTAGAATTATTGTAATGTGCCCTATACTTGAACAATATCTAGGTTTTAATACTAATATGATGTCTCTGATTACAGCTCTTTATATCTTATTTGATCCTGTGATCACTTGTGCTAATGTTTTAGGAAATGGTGCTTTTGTTAAACTGATAGATAATATATATAGTGTAACTCAGAAAGCTTAATTTAAGCAAATTTGCACAGAGCAAGTCATGTTCCACCGTGAGCATTAATAAATATTTTAGCAATAGGACGAGGTTTCTCAAAATACTCTAGGTTCTTGCATGCAGAAAATTAAATTATTTGTATTTTTAGATATTTTTGAGCAAAAATTAATAAGAATGCAAGAGCCTAATATCTCTTTTGCTTTTAAAGTAATTGTTGAATTATCTATATTTGATAAATTAGATATTTGTGTTCCTTGAATTATTATTTTTTACGAAGAATTAGTGAATTTTTTAATCAAATCTCAAATATTATATAATTGATTTAAAAGAGAAAAAGCATATAATCTTTGTGTGGAAAGTGATATATTGGTAATAAATTATGATGTGGTTATTAATTGCGATTGGTTTAACCGTTGCGGTTCTTATTATAGGGGTAGTATCGATGGCTATCGCAGGAAAGTTTGATAAGAAATTTAGTTCAAAGTTAATGACTTTAAGGGTTTTTTTTCAGGCAGTTGCTATATTTTTATTGATTATAATGTATTTTTATAAAGTTAATTTATAAATGTCTGAAAATAACTCAAAAGCTACTTAATCGATTTCACTAATTTCTTCACGTAATTCTTCCCATTTGTCTAAAATTTCTTCTAATGTAACTTCTTCGACTTTTTTCTCTCCATCTTCAAAGTCCTTTAAATCTCTAATCAGTTTCTCTAGCTTTAATAATGAAATTTTTTTTCATTATACTGATCGCTACAATGTTCTTCGAGTTGTTCGGCCATTTCTTCAATATCACCCCAATGCATTATTATTCCTCCTTAATTTTATGCAAACCTTATTTATTAACATGTTATCTGATATTTGCTATTATTTTTTACTAAATATTATTGATTCGACAAATTATTGCAGATAGGTGAGTTTATTATGCAACTATTGCCGGAATTAGGCCGGTTTGCTTTCTTTACATTTTGGTGATTTTTGGTATATTAAAATTAAATATTAAGATTTAATTATGTCAATATTACCGATAGTAACGGCACCTGATGAAAGATTAAAGCAGAAATCTCAGCCGGTTTTAGAGTTTACCGATCAAACACGAAAATTTATGGATGATATGCTTAAAACTATGTACCATGAAGACGGTGCAGGGCTTGCAGCAGTACAAGTAGGGGTATTGAAACGTATTTTAGTAATTGATATACAAGATCATGATTCGGTAGCAAGACCAAAAGATTTTTATCCGCTTTTTATAGTGAATCCTGAAATAATAGAAAAAGCAGAAGAGCTAGTTACGGCTAACGAAGGTTGTATCTCATTACCGGAGCAACGTATTGAGGTGGCAAGACCGGAATCTATAAAGATTAGGTATTTAGACTATCATGGTAAATCGCAAGAGCTTAAAGCAAATGATTGGCTTGCAAGAGTTATCCAGCATGAGTATGATCATTTAGAAGGTAAGCTTATGATTGATTATTTAAGTAATTTAAAACGAGATGTAGTACTTCGTAAGCTTAAGAAACTCAAAAGTAATATAGTGTGAAAGTAATCTTTATGGGAACGCCTGAATTCGCTGTTCCCGCTCTTAAAAAACTTATAACTCATCACGAAGTTAAAGCTGTTTTTACACAGCAACCTAAAGCTAAGGGCAGAGGACTTCACTTAGCTAAATCTCCAATACATCAATTAGCATTTGAGCATCAAATTCCTGTTTATACTCCTTCTACTCTTCGTAATGATGAAATAATAAATCTAATTAATAAAGTTAATGCTGATATTATAGTTGTTATTGCCTATGGTTTTATTGTGCCGAAAGCTATATTAGAAGCTAAGAAATACGGCTGTCTTAATATCCATCCATCTGATTTGCCTCGGCACAGAGGAGCGGCTCCTCTGCAGCGTACTATTATAGAGGGTGACCGGAAAAGTAGTGTATGTATTATGCGTATGGATACAGGGCTGGATACAGGTGATATATTGATGAAAGAAGATTTTGATTTAGAAGAAAGAATAACATTGGAAGAACTGCATAACAAATGTGCAAATCTCGGAGCGGAGTTATTAATTAAAACACTTGCAAATATCGATAATATAGTACCAATAACACAGCCAAGTGACGGCGTTACGTATGCTCATAAATTAACTAAAGCAGAAGGAAAAATTAATTGGCATGAATCCGCATATGAAATAGATTGTAAAATAAGGGGTATGAATCCTTGGCCCGGAGTATATTTTAGTTATAATGATAAAATAATTAAAATCCTTGAAGCAGAATATTTAAATGCGGATCATCACTTTACTTCCGGTACTGTTATTAGCGATAAGCTGGAAATAGCTTGTGGAAGCGGTATATTACGAGTGAAAAAACTTCAGCAAGAGAGTAAAAAAGCTTTGAATATAGAAGAATTTTTACGTGGTACAAATATTTTAAAAGATACAGTATTAAAATAAGAGTATTATTATGGGTAAAGATAAAAAAGAAGTTAGGTTTAATGATAATTGAGACGTTAAGGAGTTTACCTCAAAGTTTGAAAAGAATAGTGATATTTATTCTTTAAAAAGGAAAGTAATTAATATGGTAACAAAGCTTTGATAGCATTATAATAGTAGATGATGAAATAGAGGATCAAACTCAGCTACTTACGGAAACTCAATTTCTTGTGAAAAAAACTCCACATGGTAAAACATCTCAATATGAAATTAGCGGCTTTATTAACCAAGCCGGCGAACATATAAACGATCCAAAACAAATAAAAGAAATAATTATACGCTCATGCCGTATTTGCTGATTTACAGAAAAATATTTTAGGTAAATTTGATAAGAACGGTAATTTAAATATAACTAAAGATTTTGCAATTGATGAAAATCCAGTCTTTAGAAAAGACGGTAAATTATTATGGGTTAAAACTCAAAGCAGTTTGATAAACAGAGAAGGAGAAATAACAGCAGTAAATCATATTTTACAAAAAGGCAGATTTTTGTTTGAAGATTTAGGCGGTAAGGTAGATACAAAATTAGGGACCACAAATCTAAACAAAAAGCCGATAAAGCCTACCTTAAAAAGAGGTTAAAATAACTTTAAGTCCTCTCATAAGAAATAAAATTAAAATTATTTGAAATTAGTGTTTGACAAGCTTTAAAAATATAGATATAAAGTACATCACACAAAGTTTGAAGCATAAAACTTTGTAGCTGTTTAAAAAGTTGGTAAAGCTAAAAACTAAATACACCGCGATAATAAAAATTTATATCGTGAGTAGATGCTGAAAATAAGAAAAATAATTGTGAAATTAATTCTGTATGCATTGTGTAATCTCAAGTTAAAAGCATTAAGTAAATATAATAAGAGCATTTGGTGGATGCCTTGGCACTAGAAGGCGATGAAGGACGTAATACGCTGCGATAAGCTTCGGGGAGTTGCGAATAAACTTTGATCCGAAGATTTCCGAATAGGGAAACCTACCTAATTTATTAGGTATTGTATAGTGAATACATAGCTATATGAGGCAAACCCAGCGAACTGAAATATCTAAGTAGCTGGAGGAAAGGACATCAACCGAGACTCCGTTAGTAGTGACGAGCGAACGCGGACCAGGCCAGTGGCTTCAAAAAAATAACTAAAACAACATGGAAAGGTTGACCATAGAGGGTGATAGTCCCGTATAGGTAAAAAGTTTGAAGTCCTTGAGTAAGGCGGGACACGTGAAATCCTGTTTGAACATAGGGGGACCACCCTCTAAGCCTAAGTACTCTCTAGTGACCGATAGTGAACAAGTACCGTGAGGGAAAGGTGAAAAGTACCCCGACAAGGGGAGTGAAATAGTATCTGAAACCAAATGCTTACAAGCAGTCGGAGCAAGCGTATTTATATGTCTTGTGACGGCGTACCTTTTGTATAATGGGTCAGCGACTTAGTTTATCTAGCAAGCTTAAGCCGTTAGGTGTAGGCGTAGCGAAAGCGAGTCTGAATAGGGCGTTTAGTTAGATGAATTAGACCCGAAACCGGGTGATCTAGCCATGGCCAGGTTGAAAGCGGAGTAAAATCCACTGAAGGACCGAACCCACTACTGTTGAAAAAGTAGGGGATGAGCTGTGGTTAGGGGTGAAAGGCCAATCAAACTCGGATATAGCTGGTTCTCCGCGAAATCTATTTAGGTAGAGCGTTATAGCGATTACCATCGAAGGTAGAGCACTGAATGAGCTAGGGGGTCCCACAGACTTACCAAACTCAATCAAACTCCGAATGTCGATGAGTACAGCATAGCAGACAGACTATGGGTGCTAAGGTCCATAGTCGAGAGGGAAAAAGCCCAGACCGCCATCTAAGGTCCCTAAATCATGACTAAGTGTTAAAGGATGTGAGAAGACCAAAACAACTAGGATGTTGGCTTAGAAGCAGCCATCATTTAAAGAAAGCGTAATAGCTCACTAGTCTAAATAAGTTTTCTTGCGCCAACAATGTAACGGGGCTCAAGTCATGTACCGAAGATGCGGGTTTATGCATTTGGCATAAATGGTAGCGGAGCGTTCCGTAAGCCTGCGAAGGTCAACCGTAAGGTTTGCTGGAGGTATCGGAAGTGAGAATGCTGACATAAGTAGCGATAAAGAATGTGAGAAACATTCTCGCCGAAAGTCCAAGGGTTCTTGCGTAAAGTTAATCTGCGCAAGGTTAGTCGGCCCCTAAGATGAGGCTGAAAGGCGTAGTCGATGGGAATCAGGTTAATATTCCTGAACCTGAAGGATGTGACGAAAATAGTAAATTGTACAGTCTTATTGGATTGATTGTGCGGTGAATATTTTCCAGGAAATAACACCTTCATTATAGACCGTACCCGAAACCGACACAGGTGGACAGGTAGAGTATACCAAGGCGCTTGAGAGAACGATGCTGAAGGAACTAGGCAAATTGCATCTGTAACTTCGGAAGAAAGATGACCTGTATATGGGCAACCATGTGCAGGTGGCACAAGCTAGGGGGTAGCGACTGTTTATTAAAAACACAGGGCTCTGCAAAGTCAATAGACGATGTATAGGGTCTGACGCCTGCCCAGTGCTGGAAGATTAAAAGGAGGGGTGCAAGCTCTGAATTGAAGTCCCAGTGAACGGCGGCCGTAACTATGACGGTCCTAAGGTAGCGAAATTCCTTGTCGGGTAAGTTCCGACCCGCACGAATGGCGTAACGATTTCCCCACTGTCTCCAGTATCGACTCAGCGAAATTGAATTCTCCGTGAAGATGCGGAGTTCCCGCGGTCAGACGGAAAGACCCCGTGAACCTTTACTATAGCTTTGCACTGGTGTTAGGAATCAGATGTGCAGGATAGGTGGGAGACTATGAAGCGAAGGCGTCAGCCTTTGTGGAGTCATCCTTGAGATACCACCCTTTTGGTGCTTGACATCTAACCGAGATCCTTGAATCAGGATCCGAGACAATGCATGGTGGGTAGTTTGACTGGGGCGGTCGCCTCCCAAAGAGTAACGGAGGCGCGCGATGGTTAGCTCAGGTTGGTCGGAAATCAACTTTTAGAGTGCAATGGCATAAGCTAGCCTGACTGCAAGTCTGACAAGACGAGCAGAGACGAAAGTCGGTCATAGTGATCCGGTGGTCCCGAGTGGAAGGGCCATCGCTCAACGAATAAAAGGTACTCCGGGGATAACAGGCTGATGATTTCCAAGCGTCCATAGCGACGAAATCGTTTGGCACCTCGATGTCGGCTCATCACATCCTGGGGCTGRAGWAGGTCCCAAGGGTWYGGCTGTTCGCCRWTTAAAGTGGTACGYGAGCTGGGTTTAGAACGTCGTGAGACAGTTCGGTCCCTATCTGCCGTGGGTGTAGGAAGTTTGAGAGGATCTGCCTTTAGTACGAGAGGACCGAGGTGGACGTACCCCTGGTGGACCAGTTGTCGTGCCAACGGCACAGCTGGGTAGCTAAGTACGGAAGGGATAACTGCTGAATGCATCTAAGCAGGAAACCCACCTCAAAACTAGACTTCCCCATTAGAGCCGTGGAAGACCACCACGTTGATAGGTCGGGTGTGGAAGCACAGTAATGTGTGTAGCTAACCGATACTAATAGCTCGATTGATTTACTTTGCTGTGAGATTACATATGCATATAGTGTTAATGTTATAAGAGTGTAGTATCTACTCACAAAGTTATCAGGTTAAATAGTTTTATCAACTAATAAAAATGTTATTGCATAACTAATGTTATACTGTAGCCCTGCTACGATATCCAGCGAAAATTATTTTGCTGAGTATCGTAGTAAAAGTTAAGATATGATGTTGAGAATTTTTTTGAGTCGTGCAACAACATGAACAGTAAACTATAATACAAATCTATCTTTTTAAAAATTTGTATTGCTAGCTTGGTGGTTATAGCATGAGTGAAACACACGATCCCATCCCGAACTCGAATGTGAAACCTCATAGCGCTAATGGTACTATGTTATAAGGCATGGGAGAGTAAGTCGCTGCCAAGCTTGCAATGCAAGTTTTTAATTATCTTTCTTTCTCTTTATGAGGATATTTTATATTCATAATTTTTACCTTTCTCTATATTAGTAATGCTTACGCATTAAAGGATAAACATCAATTTATTTCCATAGAATCGCTAAAATCTAACATAGAAATTAAAAAGCTATTTAAAGAAAAAAAATACTGGTCAATTTATTTTAGAGTTACCACATCACAGTAATTAATGAAGGTGGAATTTTAACTCAAGAAGGTTATATTCTACAAGATATTCAAACAAGCTTAGGTGATCAACATCGTTTATTAAAAAACGAGATATTAATACTGAAAATCCTTTATATTTTAATGGAAAATTAGCAGTAATTTTATCTTTTGGTTCTGAAAATTGGTATCATTGGCTGCTACAAATTTTGCCTAGATTAATTATATTAAAAGAATCAGCTCTTGAATATGATCGTACCTATATTAATAATTTAAAATATTCATGGCAAATTAAGTCATTAGAAATAGTATTAAATTATTTAAATATACTGGAAGATAAGCTTTTTGTAGTAAATAGTGACTGTATAATTCCAAGCTACTAGACTAATTGTTCCATCTGTACCGTTTATTCCGGTAAAAGGTACACCTTTGCCTTTATGGTTAAAAAAAGATTTAAGAAATATTTTTATTAAAGATAATAGTAAAGCATACGATAAAATATATATTTCTTGTAAATACGCTTCTACCCGAAAAATAGTTAATGAAGAGGAATTAATAGAAAAAATTGAGAGATCCGGTTTGAAAGTAATATATCTAGCGCTATCCTTCTCGTATGAACAGGCCCAGCTTTTTAATAAAGCAAAAATAATAGTTGGATCGCACGGATCAGGATTTGCTAACTTTATTTTTGCGGTTCCAAAATGCACGGTAGTAGAGATTGATCACGGTACAACTCCCTCTAGAAGTTTTTATAAAAGAATGGCAAATTATATGTCATGCGATTATTATCCTTTTTATGTAGATCATCAGACAACAGAAGAGCATTTAGAAGACAATATAAAGATCAATATTGATGAATTTATTAAGTTTCTTAGAGGTCATCTGTAAATAAATTTTAATTAGTAATTAAAGAGCTTTTTTAGCGAAAATTGAAGTTAATTCTTAAAATCATTATTTAATAAATAAGATTCGCTATTCATTTCATTTAGTCTTGAAATAGTGCGTTTAAATTCTGCGGCTCGTGCTGAACCTTGATATATTTTATTTGGGTTATTTTCTAGGCTCATAAATAAGAGTATTTTATAGAAATAGGCATTATCGATAAAGTTGATAAATCTAACGGCTGTATTTGTATCGTTAGCATCGATAGTATGAACGTTCCCCACTATAATAACGTTAAAATTTTGGCAAATATTAACATAATCGATATAGCTTAAGCCTCTTGTAAATAATTCATTATAATCTGTTACTAATATTCTTTTATGCACTTTTTGAAAGGATATTTCTCTACCTAGAACCTGTATATTTTGAGGAGCAAGATTATTATCACTAATATCCGTGATAATTTTTTCAAGTTTATTTTGGTTTTCTAAAGTTAAAGGATACATTATCCTTGCCTCTTTAACTCTTAACGCTTTATCAAATCGATAATCATGTTGATTATCTAGATATTTAACATAAAATGTATTATTGATTATCTTTATAAAAGGTAAGAAAGATTCTCGTTGTAATCCGTCTTTGTACAGATTATTGGGACTCGTGTTAGAAGTTATAAAAATAAAAATATTTTGCTTTATTAATTCATTAAATAATCTACCGATTATCATTGCATCAGTAATATCGTTAATTTCAAACTCATCTATACATAACACTTTAGTTTGTTTAGTATAGTTTTTAGCAATTTTAGGGATGATATCTTTTTGATTTGCTGTTTGTAATTTATGCATAGATTTATGAATTTCCTGCATAAAGTTCTGATAATGTATTATTATTTTAGGTGTAGTTAATTCTTCACAAAAAGAATTCATGAGCATAGTTTTACCGCTGCCCACCGGACCGTATAAATAAATTCCGCTTTCTAAGTTGTTTTGATTAAAGAATTTGAATAAACTTTTAGGCTTATTAAGTGCTGCTGCCAGCTGTTTTAATTCTTCTCGTAAAGCAGTTTGTTTTGAATCTTGTATTAATGAAGTAGAGGATTTAATCATCCAAAATATTTTTTATCTAGTTTGTTATAGGTTTTTTCTAAAATGTCGTTCCTAGCTAAAAGCAGGAAGGCTTTGTTGCGTGGATCAATTTCACCTCTGTTATCCCGTGGTTTGACCACGGGATCCAGTGAAAAATGCTAACCTTTAGCATTTTTTGTTATTTTTGCTAGATTGCCACGCTCCTTTTAGTTGCTCGCAATGACGGTTGTGATTATCATTTCCTACATAAAAGCGTTGCATCGCCGTAGCTAAAAAAACGCATTGCTTCTTTTATAGCATATTTATATAATTCATGCATCTCTTTAAATCCGGCAAAAGCACATATAAGCATAAATAAAGTAGATTTAGGAAAATGGAAATTAGTAAGTAGCATATCGGCTGTTTGAAATTTAAAACCTGGGGTTATGAAAATATCGGTTTTAAAGCTACCTGCTTTTATGATGCCGTTATTGCAAGAACTCTCAAGTGTTCTAAGTGTTGTAGTGCCGACTGCGATAATACGTTTCCCTTCTTGCTTTGCTTTATTAATAATTTCAGCAGTGTCAGGAGTAATAGAGTAATATTCGGTATGCATTTTATGTTCATGAATATTTTCGGTTTTTACAGGTAAAAAAGTTCCAGCTCCCACATGTAATGTTAAAAATGTGGCTTGTATGCCTTCTGCCTTAAGCTTATCAAGTATATCCTTTGTAAAATGCAAGCCTGCTGTCGGTGCTGCAACTGAACCTTCTATTTGGCTATAGACAGTTTGATAGCGGTCGTTGTCGTTTTGAGTGTTTGTCATCCCGTGGTTTGACCACGGTATCCAGTCATTATTTAAATATGTTTTGGATCCCGTGGTCGTAGCCACGGGATGACATAATGAGTGTGAACGCCTAATATAAACCGGTAGCGGCATCTCACCGTATTTATTTAAGAACTCGAATACAGAAATATCATTAAGCTCAAATTTTACTTTAATCTCACCCATTGCAAGTTTTTCGGTAATAATTACCTTATGATTATCAAAATAAAATTCATCATTTATATGAAGCTTTCGAGTTGGTTTAGCAAAAGCTGACCAACTATCATCTGATAATTTTTGATTCAAATTTATTGTAATATTTTTCCCCAAATTTAACTTTGCTTTTATTACCTTACTATTATTAAAGACTAATAAGTCCCCTTCTTTTAAGTAATCTATTATGTTGTAGAATTTGGTTTTAATAGGCGGCGTAACAGCAATTAGTAAATCTGAGTTATCACGTTCACTAGATGGATATTGTGCGATCAGTTCGCTTGGTAAATCAAAGTCAAAATCAGATAGTTTCATTGTTTAAATATTAGTGGCTAAAAAAGTGATTATAACAGCATATGACAATATTTAATATAATATTTTAGTTTATTGATTGCTTACTAATAAATCAACTATTGGTTGATAAAATGATTTTTTTTCTGTACGATACAAAATACTATCAATTGGATCATTAAGGGAAATACTTGATAATCGATGATATAATTAGAAATAAATTTCATGAGATATTAAGCAGTAAAGATATAGAAGAAAATATGGGATTTAATAATATATATAAAATAAAAAGATATGAATTTTTTAGAAAAAGTTTTGTCAAAGAATTCAAAGCTTTGATTGAAGATCCAAATACAAATATTTCTAGTGTGTACAATATGGCATACTGTACTGTAGATAAAATAGCAAGATCTTCTGACACTGCTATAAGTTAAAGCAATTTGTCAAGGTGATTATGATTGAGTTTATAGTATGTTAACCGCTTTAAATATTGATCCAAATACAGAAGTATATACATTGGAAGGTGAGGCTAAATCTTTTTTATATTTTGCGTGTCATAATAATCAGAAAGGGATAGTAAGGTTTCTACTTGCAAAAGGTGCAAATATAATCCTTGATCACAACAGCGGTATGACCGTTTTTCACACTGCCCTAACAGTTTAACATTTTGATATGGCAGCATTTCTAATTAAAAATGGTGTGGGTCCTAATTACGTAACAGGTGACAATATGACTGATTTAGAAATATGTACGTCCTATACCTAAATATAGCCATGGTAACTAAATTGCTCGCTTATGGTGCTAATATGAAAAACCGCATTTAAAAGTTTAGTAGACCTAACTAGAGAATTTAATGATAGTAAGCAGAGTACAGATATGGTAAAAGTATTGTTACAATATGGTGCTAATCGAATATACTCGATTCTGACAGTCAAATGGTCTGTGACAAGGAAGCAATTTATGAACCTCTGAAAGCTCTTTTAACGCTTGAATCCATATTGCGTAAGAATGATTACAAGAAAATTAAGGCTATTGACAAGAAAGATTTAGCTGCGTTTGTTCAATGGAAAGCAGCAATATGACCGGTTGTAAAAAATGTTTCTAAGGATGAGTATATAAAAATCCTATTAGAACTATATAATATTTTCAAATCAAATGAGTTTGGATTCGGATGATTCTATAAAACAACCATTAATAGAATTAGGATAAAAGATAGCTAACTTGATACCGCCTTTAGAGTTTTTATGCATTTTAAAAATTGAAGATATTATTGATAGTAACGCTACAGATAAGATAGAATTACCTGAGAGTGCAATAAAAGCAATGACAGAGTGCAGACTACTTCAAGTTGAAGCAACAGGAGAAATAGTGGCTCATAATGATTTAGTTTAAAGGTTGAGGCTGGNTTTATGTCATTCCTGCTTTTGCAGGAATGACATAAAACATGGGTAATACCTCCTCACACTATTAACCCTTTAACTTGAGAGTTCCATAATTTTTGATATAGCTTACTATTTTTTAGTAATTCTGCATGGTTACCGTCATCGATTATACTTCCCTTTTCAAAAACTAAAATTCTATCCATATTGAGTAAAGTAGATAATCTGTGGGCAATGACTATCACGGTTTTATTTTGCATTAAATAATCCATTGACTCTTGAATCAGGCTTTCCGTTTCACTATCTAAGCTACTTGTTGCTTCATCGAGAATTAAAATAGGAGCATTTTTTAAGATGGCTCTTGCTATGATAATTCTTTGACGTTGACCGCCTGATAAGTTATTCCCCCGTTCACCGCACATAGTATCGTAACCGTCCGGTAGATTATCGATAACATCATGAATATGTGCAGCTTTTGCTGCTTCTATAACCTCCTCAAGAGTAGCTTCTTTTTTCCCGTATCTGATATTGTCCAAAATGGTACGATGAAAAAGCACTGGTTCTTGAGGTATAAGGCTAATGGCTTTTCTTAAAGAATCTTGAGTTACGTTTTTAATATTTTGATTATCTATTAAAATCATTCCTTCTTCTATATCATGTAACCTCGTGAGTAAACTAATAAAAGTGGTTTTCCCTGAACCTGAAAATCCAACTAGTCCTACTTTTTGTTTACTCGGTATTAATACCGATTTATTATAAAATAGATTGTTATTATGATGATAATTAAATGTAACATTTCTAAATTCAATAACCCCTTCTTTGATACCTAATGGAGTAGCGTTTGCAATATCAGTTATAATATGCGGTGCCATTAAAGATAAGCCTTGATTAAATGCCCCAACCTGCTCGAACATATCACCGATTTCTTGCGTTAAATCCCAAATATCGTCTGCTACATTTATACATAATGTTAGTACTAATACGCAATCACCTATGCTTATAGATAATTCACTACGAAGTTTAGATAAATAATAAATCATTATAAAAATCATTATTGAACAAGAAGTCCCAAGAGCATAACGCAATTTGAACATAAAGAATTGCATAGTCTGCTCATCGGCTACGGCATTTTCTACTCTTGTTTCGAGATGTTGACGTTCAAATTTATGGGCTGTAAACATTCTAACCGCATTAATGTTGCTAATTGCATCTACGATACTACCGGCAACAAAAGATTGGCTTCTAGCATAATTTAATGAGTATTTATTGATTTTATTGGAGAAAAGAACACTAAGTCCTAAAAAAACTGTAATCCATAAAATAAATATTGTAGCAAAAACGTAATGTACTGAATATAAAGCAATTAATGCAAATACAATAATAGCGAGTTTACGAAGAATTTTTTCACCGAATATTGAAATAATCATCTCAAACGATCTTGCAGTTTCGGTAATACGATTGCTAATATGTCCTGCTAGATTATCCTGAAAGAATTTATGGCTATGATATTGGGTGTAATTATAAAGTTCATTTAGTATTTTCCCTTTTATTACGGGCATAGTCTTGAGATACAAATAATCATATGAACGATATGCTATATTAATACTCTCCCACCAAAGAGCATAAAATACTGCCCAGTAAACCATAGAAGATAAAAGATTATTAGTGTTCTTATCGCTGAAAGATTCTATTAAATCAATGATTTTCTGAAGTAATATACTATCGATCGCCGGAATCATACCGAGTAAAATACAAATTACAGTCAATAAAGTCATTTTAACTTTATCGAATTTTAAAAAATAAATACTTAAGCTAAATGTTGATTTAGATAAAGTAGGGTATTGTATCACGATAATGTACCTCGATTTTAAAATAATATATTAATTCGTGTTATTTTGGAGCATATTTTAATTTAATTATTTTAAAATATACCTAAAAATATTAAATCTGTGGAAAAATAATAAACAAGCCTTGCTTCTTACCTTAAATAATGCTACAAAATTCAGAAAATAACTTCAACATCATTAGAAATGCAAGAAAAAGAATTATCTAATAATTTTTTAGAAGAACAAGAACAGTCTAAGAAAGACGATTCTCCGTTCTGTGATGTAAAATATATTTGTCAAGCAAGTTTATTAATTACGGATTCTATCCGAAAAGGGTATGATGTAACGCAATTGCCCAATGGTGATATTAATGTTACAGAAGTAAGAATAGTAAATGTTCATTATAATTGGAACTCCGAAAAAGGGAAATTTGTTAAAACTAATCAGATAGAATTTAATAATAGCAAAGGTGGATGATTAAATCAAATACTGTATACTCGCTTAATTTGAAAAATTGGCTACGTCGTCGTCCTATAAGTACTGTGGTACTCATGTATTAAGTATACGTTATTACACTGGGAGTATATTGTTATTGTCACAAAGCTTATTATCTTAAAACAGCAGCTTAAATATGGAATTTGATCAAGGATTATTATCAAGGATTCAATTTGCTTTTACCATAAGTTTTCATATAATATTCCCTGCTTTTACTATAGGGCTTGCAAGCTTTTTGGCGGTAATTGAAGGGTTATGGTTGAAAACCAAAAAGCCGGTTTATCAAGAAATATACAAATTTTGGGTGAAGATTTTTGCCGTTACTTTCGGTATGGGAGTAGTTTCGGGTGTTGTAATGTCTTATCAATTCGGTACTAACTGGTCGAATTTTTCAGATAAGGTTGGAAATGTCCTTGGTCCGCTTCTTGGTTTTGAAGTATTTACTGCCTTTTTCCTCGAATCTTCTTTTTTAGGTATAATGTTATTTGGCTTTAATAAAGTCAGTAAAAAAGTACATTTTATTTCTACGTTAATAGTTGCTGTTGGTACTGTAATCTCAGCTTTTTGGATACTTGCAGCTAGTAGCTGGATGCATACGCCTGCTGGTTTTGAACTGCGAGGCGAAGGATTCTTTTATCCTTTAAATGAGCTAGAAATTATCTTTAACCCTTCTTTCCCATATCGCTTTTTCCATATGATTACGGCGGCTTATTTAACTACTTCTTTTGTTATCGGTGGTGTAGCTAGCTTTTATTTACTAAATAATCGTTATAAAGAGCATGCTAAAATTATGCTTTTTATGGCGGTGTTAATGGCGTTAATCGTTGCACCGATTCAAATAGTTATTGGTGATTTGCATGCTTTAAATACTCTTAAATATCAGCCGGTCAAGGTCTCGGCTATGGAAGGTATTTGGAATACAGACAAAGGAGCCGCTTTTAATCTTATCGGCTTTCCTGACGGGGAAGAAGAAAAAACAAAATATGCTGTAGAAATACCTTATGCTAGTAGTTTAATCTTAACGCATAGTTTAGATGGTGAAGTGAAAGGATTAAAAGAATGGACAAAAGAAGAGCGTCCGCCGGTTGCAGTAGTATTTTTTAGCTTTCGTATTATGGTAGGAATCGGTTGCTTAATGGTATTTACAGGTATTGTGGGGTTATATCTTTACTTGAAGAAAAGATTATATACTACGCATTGGTTTCAATATTGGTATATATTAATGTCACCTTCAGGTTTTATTGCAGTACTTGCCGGTTGGTTCGTAACCGAGGTAGGTAGACAACCTTATATAGTATATAATATTTTAAAAACCGTGGATACGGTATCACCGGTACTCGGCAAATATGTATTTATTTCTCTAATTGCTTTTATAGTAGTGTATGTGATCATTTTCGGAGCGGGTATATATTATATAATGCATTTGATAAAGAAAGGTATAGAAGTGATAGATAATAAAGAAATGTACGGAGAGAGTGGTTTGAATAACCCATTATTAGAAAAGTAATAAGCTTATGTTAAATGTTGCATCTTAATATGGATTTACCGCTTGTTTGGGGTGGGCTTGTAGCTACCGCTATTTGTTTATATGTTTTATTAGACGGTTTTGATTTAGGAGTAGGAATCTTATTTCCGTTTGCACCTACCGATGATTGCCGTCATAAAATGATCAATTCTATTGCTCCTTTTTGGGGCGGTAACGAAACTTGGTTAGTACTTGGCGGCGGTGGTTTATTTGCGGCTTTCCCGTTGGCATATTCGCTATTAATGCCGGCTTTATATATTCCTATTATATTGATGTTACTCGGTCTAATATTTCGTGGTGTAGCTTTTGAATTCCGTTTTAAGGCTCATATAGGTCATCGTTATATTTGGGACTACGCTTTTCATTTCGGTTCTATGATTACTGTTTTTTGTCAAGGTTTAATGCTTGGTACGTTTGTCCAAGGAATAGAGATAGAAGGACGAGAATTTGCAGGAGGGAGCTTTGATTTTCTTACTCCCTTTTCCGTTATGACGGGGATAGCATTAATATTCGGTTATGCACTCTTGGGTGCTACTTGGCTTATTCTGAAAACAGAAAAGACAACACAAGATTGGGCTTATAAATCTGCTTTATATATTTTATTTTACGTTGCACTTTTTATGGGGCTTGTAAGCTTATGGGTTCCTTTCTTAAATAACCACATAAAGCATCGTTGGTTTAGTGTACCTAATATTTACTATTTATCTATTGTACCTATTGTAACTGCTTTAATATTTATCAAGTTAATTAAAGCCGTTAAGCAGAAAAAAGAAGTAAAGCCGTTTATTTATACGATCTTGTTATTTTTATTAGGATATTTAGGGCTCGCGATAAGCATATGGCCATATATCGTTCCTTATAAAGTTACGCTTGAAACTGCAGCAGCAGCACCGGAGTCACAGTCTTTACTGTTGATAGGGGCTGGGATATTCCTACCTGTCATACTTGGCTACACATTCTATTGTTATTATATATTCCGTGGCAAATCATCTCATCATCCGATATATTAAAAAATTTAAAACAATAACCTCTTGTCTCAAAGGGTGGCAATGGTTTATTATCCTATGGCTTAGCGGATTATTATCCACATTTCTTTTAACTTATGTAGTTAAGCTGGTGTTTAGGGTGATAGTAGGAATATAACCTTGACAAAACGTACTGTTTATAGTACGTTATTAATATTAAGTCTCACTAACTATAAGGAAAAAATAATGGAAATATATAATACAAGCGAAGCAAGAAGTAAGCTTTATAAACTTATAGATTATGTTTCTGATGTGCACAAACCTGTTTATATTAAAGGTAAAAGAAATAATGTAGTGATAATTTCAGAAGAAGACTATCATAATATGGAAGAAACTTTATATTTATTATCTATTCCAAATATGCATAAGTCTATAATTGAAGGACGAGCAGAGTCTATAGCAAAGTGTAGCGATAAATTAAATTGGTAATTGTTTATAAATGTATATAATTCGTTATACTATACAAGCACAAAAAGATGCTAAGAAAATAGTGCAAGCCGGTTTAAAGAATAAAGTAGAAGTTTTATTAAACATAGTTAGTACTGATCCTTGGAAAATTTACCCTCCATATGAAAAGCTTGTTGGTGACTTTAGCGGTTGCTATTCAAGAAGAATTAATATTCAACATAGGTTGGTTTATGAAGTTTATAAACAAGAAAAAGTTGTAAAAATTCTTAGAATGTATACGTATTATGCATAAGTCATTAACTGAAAAAATCTCAGCATTTATTATTACCAAAAATGAATCCACAAGGGTAGCACGAGCTATAAATAGCGTAAAAAATATTACTGATGAGGTGATAGTAGTCGATAGTGAAAGTACTGATGATACGGTAGCAATAGCTGAAAAATTAGGAGCAAAGGTAGTAATAAAACCGTGGCTTGGTTATGTAGGACAGAAATCTTTTGCCGAAAGCCTTTGCGTAAATGATTGGGTTCTTAATATTGATGCCGATGAGGAGTTGTCTAAAGAGTTACAAGACGAAATAGAGTATATTTTTGCCTCTCATAATCAAGAGCGTTATTTAGCTTATCAAATAAAGCTGTTAATAATGCATCGTAATGACCAAAAGCCACGAATGTTTGCTCCATGTAATAAATGTACTCGGTTGTATAATAAAAAATTTGCAAGCTTTGCAAATACCGTAAATAGTACTACTCATGATTCGGTAATATTTAATAAGGATGTTGATTTTGCAGGTAAAATTTATCTATTAAATGAAGTTGCTTATCATTATTCGGGTACTTCAATTGAGCAGTTGGTCACTAAAGCAAATTTTTATTCTAACGAGCAAGCAAAAGATTTAGTTAAGCAAGGAAAAAAGCTTTCAAATTTTCGTTTAACAACAGAAATGATATGGTGGTTTTATAAAGCATTTTTTATTAGACGCTATTTTGTATTTGGTTTTGACGGTTTTGTAGATTCAATAATTTTTGCTTTTGCAAGATTTCTAAGGCTTGCGAAGTTAAGAGAGTCATCGCTTAAATCAAAAAACGTCATTGCGGGCGACTATAAGGAGCGTGGCAATTTCATGAAGTAATATAAAATTTCTGAGATTGCCACGTCGATGCTATGCATCTCCGCGCAATGACAATTTAGAAAATAAAAGATAAATTATGAAAGAAAATTTTAATGTTAGTAAATTAAAAAACGGTTTGACAATTTTAACATATAATATGCCTTATGTTAATTCAGTAGCAATAAATTTAATTGCTAAAGTTGGAGCACGTTATGAGAATGTAGAAGAGGATGGCATATCTCACTTTCTTGAGCATATGGCTTTTAAAGGTACAAAAACTAGAACAGCAAAACAGATAGCGGAAGCGTTTGATTCTATAGGCGGACATTTTAATGCCTATACCGGTCATGAGAATACGGTATATTATGCACGAGTTTTGTCTGAAAATTGTGATAAAGCACTTAATATACTTGCCGATATAATTCAAAATTCTATTTTTTCTGATGAGGAAATAGCTAAGGAATATCAGGTGATCATGCAGGAAATTGCTCATCATCAGGATAATCCAGATGACCTAGTATATGAGAAATTTTATAATAAAGTTTATAGAGAACAACCATTGGGTAAGTCAATCTTAGGTACTGCTAAAACCCTTGCAACTTTTACGAAAGAACATTTTTTTAATTTTATAGATAAACATTATAATGCTGAAAATCTCTATTTATCAATTGCCGGTAATATTGATCATGATAAAATAGTAATTATAGCGGAACAGTTATTTTCTTCTTTGAAGCAAGGAGTAAAAAGTAGCTTTATTCCGGCAAAATACATAGGCGGACACGGCTTTATTAATAAGGAGTTAGAGCAAACTAGTTTAGTGCTAGGGTTTGAAGGTACATCATATATTAATTTAGAAAAGCTTTACCAAACCCATCTACTTTCTATAATATTCGGTGGCGGTATGTCATCGCGTTTATTTCAAAGTATTCGTGAGAAATTAGGTTTAGCATATGCAGTAGGTAGTTATAATAGTGCTTATTTTGATAGTGGAGTGTTTACAATTTATGCATCCACTGCACATGATAAATTAGAATTATTATATAGAGAGATTAAAAACGAAATAATAAAAATGACTGAACAAGTAAGCACAGAAGAAATCCTTAGAGCTAAAACACAACTACGTAGTAATTTACAAATGGCTCAAGAGAAAAATACCTATAAGTCAGAAGAAATAGGTAAAAATTATTCTGTTTTCGGTCAATATATTTCTCCTGCAGAGATTATGGAAATTATCATGAGCATAAAAGCTGATGATATTATTAATACAGCAAATAAAATATTTAGTGGTACTACTACGTCGGCAATTATTGGTCCGAATGATCTTCAGGGATTTTAATGATATGCTTGTGTGGATACCAGAGTCGTCATTGCGAGCAGCCGTAGGCTGCGTAGCAATCTCATGAAATAATAACAAGCTCCTGAGATTGCTTCGTCAATTACTTCGTAATTTTCTCGCAATGATGAGGAAAATGAATTTTGAGACAAATAAATGAAAAAAAAATTATATGAAGGTTCAAGTAAAATTTTATATTCTGCTGAAGAAGATTTTTTACTTATAATGGCTTTTTCCGATAAGGCTATTTTAGAAACAGGTGAGATTGTTGATATATCAGGTAAAGGAGTACTTAATAATAATATTTCTTCCTTTCTAATGGATAAACTGGAAATGATCGGCATTGAAAATCATTTTATCGAAAAAATAAATATGAGGGAGCAATTAATTCAATATGTTGAGGTTTTCCCGATACAAGTAATAATATCATCAGTAGCGTGCAGTAGATTTGTAAAAGAATTCGGAATTGATGAAGGGTATGTATTTGATAAACCTATCATTGATTTTAAGGTCCGAAGTCGTGAATTTAAATATCCGATAGTTAATGAGTATCAAATATTAAATTTTGGTTGGTTAACTAGGGATGAAATTAAAGCGGTAAAAGAGCAGGCTTTGCGTATATATGATTTTCTAAGCGGCTTATTTATCGGTGTCGGGATTCGGCTTGTTGAGTGTAAATTAGAATTTGGGCGTGTGTTTAACAGTGAAGAATCTATCATTATGTTAACTGATGAAATTAGTCCGGATAATTGTAGATTATGGCATATTAACAGTAATGAAAAATTGGGATTTGAATTGCTTGAAAAAGAACCAAATAAGGTTTTTGAATCATATAAGCTAATAGCTGATCGTTTAAAAGAAAAATAAATATATTTTTTAAGCGATATATGCTATTTTGGACTGTTTAAGGTTTTATTACAAAGTTCAGTTTTTCGTCATTGCGAGGAAAATTACGAAGTACTTGACAAAGCAATCTCACAGGATATTTGATGAGATTGCCACGCAGCCTACGGCTGCTCGCAATGACGATTAGGTGTCTACGCAGGACATTTCTGATTTTTAATAATTTTTTACAGTAAAAAAGATGAAAATACGATTTATTATAATAAGCTTTATAGCTCTAATCCTAGTAGGGTGGGGATATGCTGCCTATAAATTTGAACATCAAAGTAAAGAAAATATTATCTCTATTCTTGATAAATATGAAGAATATATAACTTATGATGAAATAAAAGTTAATCAATATGGATTTAGTGTTACTTTAAATAAAGTAATGTTAAAACCTATAGATTTTTATTGTGATGAAATAGTTATTAGACATATACCGTTTTTGAATATTACAAAAATTGATTCTTACGGAAATAATGTAAAAATTACTACCGCTCAGGATGAAAAAAATATTTTTTACTCACCTGATCATCATACCACAATTTGGTTTAGAAAATCTTTGTTTAATAGAGAGCCTGATTATTGGCAATTAAGCTTGAGTGCCAATAAATCAACTCTTTATAGTTCTTTAGATGCAGAAAAATTAGCAGAGAGTGATATTAGTAATTCTGTAATTACTAATACTAAGACATCGGATAACCTTAATTTGTTAATTTTGGATGGAAAAAATACTGTTTCTTTTATTTCTGAAAATTACAGAAGAAATTTATATGATAAAATTTTTGAATTTTTGAGAGATCAAATAGCTAATAACTCTGATACTGCTTTCTTTGAGTATGGTTTGACAAAGTTAGATATATTGAATTTACCTATTTCTTACAATTCCAAATTAAAACTAAAATATAGTGATGAGTTAGTAGCTCTTGGGAAATTATTAATTCAAAATTTTTCTCTAGATCAAAGGCAAAATGAGAATATGTATGCTGTTATTTTTATGCAGATGTTAGGAGCATTAGTAAAAGGTAAGCCGTTTTTATTTGCTTGTGATATTGAAAGAAAAGGAAAAGTAGAAAGTAATTTATATAAATTAAATATAGAAAAAGATAAAATTTTTGATTTTGCTTTAAATATTAAATCTACTATAGAACCTTCTGAAACATACCAAAAAACTGCAGCTGAAGCTTTAGGAAGCTACTTTAGTAATGGTTTAAACAAAAGAGCTGAGTTAGATAAATTTTTTAAACTAACTAGCCCTATTACTCAAGAAGATGGAGAAAGAGTAATGGGTGTTTTTGCAAAAATAAATAATTCCGAATTTAATTTAAAAGGTGAGTTTGATCCTGAAGCAAAAAAATTATCCAGTAAAACTAATCTTGTAATGGATGATTTTAATTTTGCTATTGATATTGATATGCCTAGTATAGATAATCCTCTGAATCTAGAAAGCGTAATAAAATTATCGGATCCGAGTGTAGTTATAAATAATTTTGTGCATTATACTAATAATGCTATTGTACCGGTGCTTAATAAAATAGAAGATTCTAAGGAATTTGCTTTAAATCTAGGAAAACAATCTTCAATAATAAAGCAATACGGCTTTAGGGCAATAGAAGTTTTTAGTAAAAATTCTGAATTAAAAGACGGTGAATCTTTAGTAGTGGATGTGAAAAGTAAAGACGCCGGACTAACCTTTAACGATAAAACTATTGATCAGATCCTTAGTGATGCAAGAGTATTAGAATTGATAAATGCCATGGCTATAATAGATCAAGAAAGCAAGTAGTCTAAGTGTCATTCCTGCTTTTGCAGGAATGAAATAAGAGCTACAAGCTAAGGTCTACAAGTAAAAAATTTGAAGAAAAAATAAGTTATAAAAGAATGATTAATATTTCCTTTCCCGATGGGAGTATAAAACAATTTGCAAAAAACATTACTGCCTATGAAGTAGCAAATGCAATTTCAATGTCACTTGCTAAAGCAGCAATGGTTGCTGAAATAAACGGTGAGCTTCAAGACTTAAGTATCGTAATTGACAATGATTGCAAGCTTCGTATTTTAACTGCGAAAGATCCTGAATGTCTCGAGATAATAAGGCACGATGCGGCACATTTAACAGCAGAAGCAGTAAAGGAACTATTCCCTGAAACTCAGGTAACGATTGGTCCTGCAATTGAAAACGGTTATTATTACGATTTTGCTCGTGATAAACCTTTTACCAATGATGATTTAGCCGTTATAGAAGCTAAAATGCAAGAACTTTCACAAAAGAACGAGCAAGTAACAAGAGAGCTATGGGATAGGGATAAAGCCGTAGAGTTTTTTAAATCGATAGGAGAGCATTATAAAGCCGAAATTATTGCTTCAATTTCGGCAGGTGAGCCAATTACTTTATACAGGCAAGGTAATTTTATTGATCTATGCCGAGGTCCGCATGCTCCTTCTACAGGGGTTGTTAAGCATTTTAAGTTGATGAAAGTTGCAGGAGCGTATTGGCGAGGTGATAGTCGTAATGAGATGTTGCAGCGTATATACGGCACTGCTTGGGCCACGAAGGAGCAGCTAGATAGTTACCTCTTGATGCTTGAAGAAGCCGAAAAGCGTGATCATAGAAAGCTTGGGCGTGAGCTTGATTTATTCCACTTCCAAGAAGAAGCTCAAGGAATGGTATTTTGGCATGATAAAGGCTGGAGTATATATAATACCATTGAGCAGTATATTAGGAAAAAGATTCGTAAAAACGGTTATACCGAAGTTAAGACTCCTGTTTTGGTCGATAAAAGCCTTTGGGAGGCTTCAGGACATTGGGAAAAGTTTCGTGATGATATGTTTGCGTTAGAAACAGACGACAAGACATTAGCTTTGAAGCCGATGAACTGTCCTTGCCACGTGCAGATTTTCAAACAAGGTATCAAGAGTTATCGTGATTTACCTCTTCGTATGTCGGAGTTTGGTTTGTGCCATCGTAATGAGGCATCCGGTGCATTGCACGGTTTAATGAGAGTGCGGAGTTTAGTGCAAGACGATGCACATATATTTTGTACTGCGGAACAAATTACCGATGAAACGAGTAGTTTTTGTAAATTACTGACTGAAGTTTATAAGGATTTCGGCTTTACTGATATAAAGGTAAAATTCTCTGATCGTCCTGAAATCAGAGCAGGGCGCAATGAAGTTTGGGATAAGGCTGAAAATGCTTTAAAAGAAGCAGTAGAACAAGCAGGGTTTACTTATACACTAAACCCGGGCGAGGGGGCATTTTACGGTCCGAAGCTTGAGTTTGTATTAACCGATGCGATAGGGCGGCAATGGCAATGCGGTACGCTTCAGATGGATTTTGTTTTGCCGGAGCGGTTAGACGCTAGCTATGTTGCAGCAAGCGGAGAGAAAAAAAGACCCGTAATGCTACATAGAGCGATCCTTGGCTCACTTGAGCGTTTTATTGGTATATTGATCGAAGAATATGCAGGTAGGTTTCCGCTTTGGCTTGCACCAGTGCAGGTTGCTATTGCAACTATTACCAGCGATTTGAACGATTACGCTTTGGAAGTGCGGAAAGCTTTAATTGATAACGGGGTAAGAACGGATTTTAATATCTCACCTGATAAAATTCACTATAAGATTCGTGAGTTTTCTAATCAAAAAATACCGATGATTGCAGTAATCGGTAAACAAGAGCAAGAAAATAAACAAGTAGCGATTAGAAGGCTTGGAACTACTGACCAAGAAGTATTATCGGTTGAGCAGTTAATAGCTGTGGTTAAAGAAGAGAATGAGAAATACTTGTAGTTTTTAAATCTAAAGGATGATATAAGATAATAATACGTATCATAGGGATATGATATCCTAATTAGGAAAAAATTCTAAAGAGATTATGTGAGAACTATTATTAATATAGCTGATTCGCAAATTAAAATTCTAGATAAACTATCCAAGAAAAAAATATCAAGAGATAAAATTATTGGGCAAGCTTTAACTAGTTACATTGCTAGTAATGATCACAATAATAAGGCATTTGAAAACGCTTTTGAACTCTGGAAAGATAAAAATCTAGATAGTGTAGAATATTAGGCTAAATTATGTAATGAGTGGAACGAATGAAAGCTACCTTTGATACTAATATATTAATAGATTATCTACAATAATGTCATTCCGTTGATCGCACATGGGTGACAACTTAAGGGTCGATGTCATGCCCGCGCAGGCGGGAATCTAGGGTAAAGCGAGATAAATCGAGCTTTCCAAATAAATCTTTTAGACCAAGATTTTTTTTATAAATTTTACTTTTCAAATAAAGCTTTAAAGTACTGGATTCCCGCTTTTGTGGGAATGACATAAGAGTCATGCAACAAGGGCACGCAGGTATGATATGAAATGGGCCATGTAATAAGGCCGCTTTTATCTCAGAATAACATACATTTCTCAACTTATGAAAATCAAAACTTATTCTGTTTCTTTTTTATGGTCTGTTATAAAGCCGTATAAATATTGGTATTTTGTTATGATGCTTGGGCCTATTGCAAGCGGCTTTCATCCTATTATATATAATTATGCCGTAAAGCTTTTGCTTGATTTATTTACCCAAAATGAAAAGATTATATTTGCTCAAAGTTATAAACCGATAATATGGTTTGTAGCAGCACAAGCTATACTTGATGGTGCTTGGCGTGCTCATAACTTTGCACAACTTAAAGCAATGCCTCATATCTTTCAAGGCATGATGCATAAAATATGTAATCACTGTTTTAATTTGCCGTATACTTATTTTCAAAATAACCTTTCCGGTTTTATCGTTGGAAGAGTACGGGGCATAGGTGATTATTATTATAAAATGCACTAAGCAATCGAGTATCAATGAAGCAAACCGTTATTAATTACCTTGCTTTCCGCTATTGCACTGGGTCTTACTAATATTAAAGTATTTGTTGTCATTAGTACCTTTATGGCTATTGACTTACCGCTTGCTTTACAGTTTTTTACTAGACTTACTACAATGGAACAAGATAAGCAAGATTCTTGGTAGCTGATTGTATTATAAACATCTTTACTATTTTTTCGTTTGCAGCAAAGCAGCGAGAATTAAATAAAGTAAATGATTATTACCATAATGTACATCCTCTAACAAAAATATTACAAATATGATTTAATTATTTGTATAATACTCAGTTTAGTATATTGGGTATATAGGTGTATTTGTGTATGTAATTCATTTAACGTAATCTTGATGAAATTAGTATCGGCGATATTGCTTTTATTATGTCCCTTACTTTTTTAGTTACTGAAAATTTGTGGCATGCCACTATGGAACTTAAAGACTTTTTAGAAGATATAGCAGCGTTTCGCTCCGCCTTTACAATCATGCAAATCCCACAAGATACTATAGATAAAAAATGCTGCTGAATTAAAAATCTTCAAAGGGGAGATTATATTTAAGGATATATCGTTTGCTTATAAAGAGGGGAGTAGTGTATTCCAGTCTCTTAATTTGTATATTAAAGCCGGTGAGAAAGTGGGTATTGTCGGGAATTCAGGTAGCGGTAAATCCACTTTAATTGCATTATTATTGAAAAATTTTAAGCCGGAATTTGCGATATTATAATCGATAACCAAAGCCTTTACGATACTTCCTTTGACAGCCTGTGGGAGCAGATATCATTAATTCCTCAAGATATTATGCTTTTTCATCGCTCAGTAGGTAAGAATATCGGATATGCAAAAGAGAATGCTTTGCCTTGGGAAATAGCAAATGCCGCCAAAGCTGCAAATATTTATGAATTTATCGAAAGTTTACCGGAAAAATATAACACCATTGTCGGTGCGAGAGGAGTAAAGCTAAGTGGTGGACAGAGGCAACGTATAGCAATTGTCCGTGCTATTCTTAAAAACGCTCCGATTTTGGTTTTAAATGAAGCAACTTCAAGCCTTGATAGCCATACAGAGCAAGAAGTACAAAAATCTATTAATACCATGCTTGATATTGAGAATGTCACTATAATTGCTATAGCCCACAGATTATCTACTATCAAGCATATGGATAGAATTATTGTTATGGATAAAGGCAAGATCGTAGAAGACGGCACTTTTAAGGAACTCTGGGAGCATCAAGTTAACGGATTTGTTTAAACCGGCGTTATATTAAGAATATGTAAGATATCTCTAGGCAACAAAAAGCTAACTATGAAGTTTCATAACCTAATAAAAGGCATTTATTACATTTATAATCAAATATTTCATGAAATGTTGTTTTGAATTGCCAATCTTTTTTACAAGATGGACAATTTGAATAATTAGAACGTGCATAGATCGGTCTTTATCATTTATTATATATAAAGGTAGATATCTCCCATCATCTGTACGTAATATAAGCTGCTCTTCATAAGCTTTTGACCATGAAATAGGATATAAATAGATAAATTTTGCATTTTCAATATTTTTTTCGATATCAATAGGTGTTGCATAACATAGTCTGCTGTTATTTTATAACTAATTATTACGCCCAATTGCTCTTAATTCATCTTTATCTTTCAATGCATGATAGCTTAAATGTGAAGCATACAAAGCATCTTTATTAGGAATTACTGCATAAAAAACCAATTTATTTTTTGTAAGACTAAAAATTCTCCATTATTTAATATATTACCGTTTTGGTATAAAGAACCGATAAAACTACAAAGTAAATGCCAATAATAAGAATTGCTTACTTTTATTAAACGATATAGTAACAAGATATATATTAGACATAGTTTAAATAAAATTTACCTATTTAGCTAAGAATGCTGCCTTTTATAATCTAACTTAATTGGAGTTTATTCCTAAAAAATTACTATTTAGGAATAAACTCCTAAATAGTTATATTAGTATATAAGTAAAAGATAAAAAACATAATTGATTTTAAACATGCTTTAAAGAAGAGTATAAAATACTACTTTTCAAAGAAAAGAGTTATACCCCTAAGGCTTTTTTTCCTTTAGATTGTTCTTGTTCAACTGTTTGAGTATGAGACTTAACTTGAGGAATTGCAAGATCGACTACATGTTCATATCTAACGCCATTTTCAAATAAAACTTGACCGCATTTATTCACTTGAATAACATCTTCTTTAGAGAATTTATTTAAAATAACTTCTGTGATATTATAAAGGAATTTCCAAGATAGTTCTATTCTTTCTTGTAATGTCAGCTTTTTATTTTCTGGTGTTTGACTATTAAGTGCCACATTTGGCGAATCAGCAATATTACCTCCTTCAGCAGGTAATATATTGTTTTTACGTGCTGCTATTTTCTTATACATTAAAAATATTAATAATAATGCTAATAAGCAACCTATGGCAATTAAAATATGAGTATTAGAATTAGACACTATTTTGCTCTTCCTTGTTGTTGAGTTAAGTTGTGTGTTTTAGAAAGTATAGTAACCACTGCTTTACCTATATTAACTAAGTTAGCTATATCAGGAGTTAGCTTTGCAATTGCTAAGACCGGAGGTGGTAATAAGTTAGTTTTTATTGTGAGACTTATAACATTGCCGAGTTCTTGACTTCCTGGTATTACTCCTACTATTTTTTTATGTTGCTTGCAATTTTCGTAGCTTTTTCTGCTGCTTTACATAAGGATTCTATCTTTTCGCTACAAGAAGCTTCCGGATATAATACTTTTAATAATTCTGTTTTAGCTTCATTTAGATTACCAGAAATAGTATTCTTTACAGAGTTTAATTTGTCAATATTTGTATCTTGTGGAATTGCACTTCCAATATTACTTTTTAGTTCTGTTATTTTTGCTTCTACTGCATCTTTGCTTTTTGGTATAGCTTTAGTAGCTTTTACAATATTCTCTAGTGAAGCTTGGTTATTAGGGTTTTTATTTGCTATTTCAATAATTTTTCGAGTCGGTTCTTTTGATATTTCTGAAATTGTAGCAACTTTTTTGGCTTTTTCATAGATGTTTTCAAGCTTCTCATGAGATTTAGCTTCTTTCCTTATTTCTTTTATATCATTATGCAATGTTGTTATTTTTGGCAATAATTTTTTCAGAGTTAATAAGATTATTTACTTTTTCAAGTGTTCCTCTTGTTTGTATAAATATTCCAAGCATCGGTATTTGAGTCGATATAACCCCGACTAATATATTGTCTAATGATTCTATAATTTTTTTAGAAGCTTCAGGATAGAGTGTATCTCATTCTTGCTGAAATAAAATGTGTTCTAAAACATTTAAACATTTTTCTACAATAATCCTGTCAAATAAAAAGATATCTTTTGTTTTTTAACTGTTCTTGATATGCTTTCTCAAGCGCTTCAGATAAAGTAGTTATAGATTCTTGGATTGTACTATTAAAAAGTTTTTCTATTTTCGCTACATCGATATTTTCAGTGTGAAATAATTCATTAAAGAATTTTGTAAAATATAAAATAAGATCTTCTAAATCTTTTACATTCATTTTCAAAGATTTGGTAAAACCTTTTAATTTTATTAAAAGTCTTCGTGATTCTTTATTTAATCCGCTGAAACTAGAAAAATCAATTATAGACATAAAATTTTATTTTGTTATCAAATATTAATTAATCTTAAAGCTTTATAACTGTAAAATAAAATGTAAAATAGTTATCATTGCCCTTGAGATTAATTTTTGTTATATTACGTGCTAACATTGCTACAATAGATTTATATTGTTTTATTAGGATATAGGTATATTTTTGAAAGATTAAACTAATCTAACTAACATATTATCAATTATTCAAGAAATTTATGCGTAAATTAATTACATTTATTGTTACATTATTACTAACTAGTTCGGTTGCAGCAGTTGATTTGCAGGGAGCTTTAACTGAAGGATATAAGAATAATGAGGAGCTGAAAGCTGCTAGAATTAAGTTTTTAGACTCGATTGAGCAGTTTCCGCGAGCTTTTTCGGGGTTTATGCCTAGTGCCGGATTACAGATTAATAGACAACATAATAAGACTAAATATAATAAAAAATATGCTGATAGGCTTGGTCTTACTCCAAGGGAAACAGATAGTGATCAAGGTGCATTAACAATTCAACAGTCTCTATTTAATGGTGGTTCTAGCGTTGCAGCTCTTAAAGCTGCTCAAGCAGGATTTAGAGCTGCACGGGGTGCATATTATGCCGGTGAACAAAAAATATTATTAGATTTAATAACTGCGTATCTTGATTGTTTTGAGAGCAAAGCGAAATATGATATTTCCGAAAGTAGAGTTCGCACTAACATACAACAAGTTAACACCGTTGAGGAAAAATTAAGACTTGGAGAAGCAACGGAAGTAGATATAGCAACCGCAAGAGCGGGGCTTGCAGCAGCAGAAACGAATAAACTAGCTGCTTATGCCGATTTTCAAGAAAAAAAAGCAAATTTTATTAGAGTATTTGGAATAGAGCCGACTAATATAACTATGCCTGAGTTACCTAAAATGTTACCTGCTTCATTAGATGAGTTAACTGGCAGAGCTGCTAAACTCAATCCTGATATTGATTCGGCAAGGCATAATGTCACTGCGGCTAAAGCTTTAGAAATGGCAGAAAAAGGGAAATTATTACCGCAAGTAAGTGTGCAACTGCAATCCGGTAGAACATACTACAATCCACACGGTGATATAAATGCTAGAAATGTAAATGCTATAAATAATAGAAGCTATACTACTACTCTTTCGGTAAATATCCCTATTTATCCTGAGGGAGGAGCTCAATATTCAAGAATCAGATCGGCTAAAAATCAAACAAGAAATAGTGCAGTTCAGCTTGATAATGTGATAAAGCAGACCCAAGCAGGGGTTGTAAGCGTGTGGGAGGGATTTGAAGCAGCAAAATCTCGTATTGTTGCCGCTAATCAAGGAGTGGATGCTGCTCAAATATCATATGATGGTACTGTTCAAGAGGAAATAGTCGGATCTAAAACAATATTAGATGTTTTAACTGCCGAAGAAAAATTATACGAAGCAAAAATAACTCGTGTGGATGCGTATAAATCTTCAGTACTTGCGGCATATCAAATGAAATTGTTAACCGGCGAGCTAACGGCTCAAAGTTTAAAACTTAAAGTAAAATATTTTAGTCCTGAAGAAGAGTTTAAGACTATTAAAAAGAAAATGTTTATAGGTTTCTAACGTGATTAAGGACAATAAAAAGAACCAAGATATGTCGATAGAAGACATATTAAAATCGATTAAAGGAGTAATAAACGCGCGTAAAAATCCTATTCATGAAAATGATAGCGAAGAGGAAGATGTATTAGAGCTAACGGAAATAGTAAATCAAGATGAAGAAGAAAAGTTAATATCAACTAAATCTGCTGAAGAGGTAGGTGATATTTTTAAAAATTTTACTGATACTATTAAAGATAAAAAGCTGGATAATAATATCTCATCTAAAAATGCACTTGAAGAATTAGTCGTTGAGATGTTAAAACCAGAACTTAAAGCTTGGCTTGATAAAAATCTACCTATACTTGTTAAAGAGTTAGTAGAGATTGAGATAAAGAAATTGGTGCAGAATAGTAAGAGGTAGGGGAGTGAATGTCATTGCTAGCTAAAAGCGGGGGAGGTGTATGGCTTGTTTATGTCATTCCCGCGGAAGCGGGAATCCAGCAATTAAAAGGTATATACACAGTAAGTTTTAATATTAAAAGCTCGATTTATCTCGCTTTACCCTGGATTCCTGCTTTCGCAGGAATGACATCGAACAACCTCCTGCTATCAAATAAATTATTTAATAAGGAATTATATGTTAAATAAATTATGTAAGGTATTATTTTTTATAAATCTATTATTAGTGATAGTTCAAAGTTATGCTTCACATCCGCCCTTACCGCCATCATTACCGGCTGCCGAAGTAGATACTAAAGATAAGGATGTTCGCTCTAGTGCCGATATTTCTTTTTTTGATAAATTGAAGCAATTTTTTAGTAAACCAAAAAAGAAAGATATACCCCCTAAACAAGCAAATGAACAAACTAAAGCAGCCCATCAAGAAGAACAAAAGCTAGCTTCCCAAGAGCCTAATGACAATGAACAAGCTGAGCCGTTTATAGATGTCGGTAATACAGCATTGCCTAGTACTACAAGTGATAACGTTCATACAAATCCCAGTCATGAAAGTAGTGTAAATTTAGCTTCTCATGACATTCAGGAATCTAATGAAGCCGAGGCATCTGAACCTTTTATAGATATTGGTAGTGCAACGTTACCTAGTGTTACAAGTAATGAAATGCATGAAGCACAAGTTGCTTCTAATGAGCATAATGGTACAAATTTAGCTGCTAATAGTATAATTCCTAACGTACCGAGACCGATAGTATCTATGCCTCCGGCTCAAGCAGGAAGTTATGTAGTGCCTCCGCAGCGACCGGTGCAAATATATAAACCAACCAATTTGCCGCCTGTGTATAAGCCTATTCCGCTTAATCCCCATCCTGATGCTAATAAAGAGGAAGAAAGCGTAGCACCGATAGCACCGCCCTCTATAACTAATATACCTGCTGTTTCTCCGCCTGTGGTTAGCCCGCCGGTAACCCAAGATAATACATCAAGTACTATGCCGATAACAGTACCTCCGGCAGTACTTAGTAATGTACCTGCACCTTCGGTAATGCCTACAAATCAACCTTCTACACAGCCTATAACACCGACTAGCCCAAATACACCCGTTACTACTCCGTATAAAGTAATTCCTACAACCGATTCTTCAGCAGAACTCAATAACTCGCAAGAGACATTTGTAGCTGTTTCAGATGTCCCAAAAAAACAAGATTGGAATACGCCGCTTATACCCGTTGTTGTAGTGAAGTTGAATCAACCTCAGCCTTTACAAATTAATAATAATCAAACTACAAATAATCAAGAGAAATCACCTCCGGCAAGTTCTCCAAATGTCACGATTCAAAAACAAGATAATAACGTAAATAATGAAACATTGGAGTTGGTAACAAAATTTGTTAAAGATGAAACACAAATGTTATTTTTACCTGATGATGATATAGTTCTTGGTAAACTAACAGAGCAGGCGACTTTAGAGCAGATGGATATGTATGCATATATAGAGCTGTTCCAAAAGAAAGCAGAATGGATAGCAAGTGCCGAAAGAAGAAAAGTTGTAGAGAGTTTTATTAAATATGATAATGATATAAATAAAAAGAAAGATATTTATGCCAATCTATCTTATTGTAGTGCAGTAGAGAATGCTTTTAGAGCAGTGGATAGAAACAATCTTTTTGGGTTGCGTGCGTTACTTGACGTTTATCCTATATTGCAAGAAAAAGGTAGAAGCGGTGAGACATTACTAACTGCTGCTATTTATAACGATAATTACTATTTAGCAAAATTTTTGGTCATACGAGGTATTAAAATTTCTACTCTAAATGATGAGTGCCAATATCCATTAGATATTGCATTAGCTCAAGGAAACACTAACATAGCTTGTATGTTAATCAAAGCTAAGGGATATTGATAAGATTATTTTTATCGTCATTGCAAGCGACTGTAAGGAGCGTGGCAATCTCATAAAATAGTATAAAATCCTGAGATTGCTTCGTCAAAACTTACAGTTTTGCCTCGCAATTACGTAGAATTTTCAAACAATTTCTTTAAAGCTTAATTGCTTTTCTATGTTAAATAGTTTAATTTAGGAGAGAAAATAATTAATTAAATCTCTAATATATGAGCGATTTATTCAGCTTTAACAAAGAAAAGAAAAATAAGCTAGTCGATAATAACTATAGTGCAAAAGATATTGAAGTATTAGAGGGGCTTGAGCCTGTTCGTAAAAGACCGGGGATGTATATCGGGGGTACTGATTCAAATGCTATGCATCATTTAGTATCTGAGGTGCTGGATAATGCTATGGATGAAGCAGTCGCCGGCTTTGCAAGTATCATCACGATAAAAATGCATCATGATCATAGTATTACTATATTTGATAACGGTCGCGGTATCCCTATTGATAATCATCCTAAATTTCCTGACAAATCAGCTTTAGAAGTAATTTTAACTACTCTTCATTCAGGAGGTAAATTCTCAAATAATGTTTATCATACTGCAGGCGGATTGCATGGTGTTGGAATATCGGTAGTAAATGCTTTATCTAAACATTTAGAAATAAAGGTTTATAAACAAGGTAAATTATATAGCCAAAGTTATTCTAAAGGAGAAAAATTAACTGATTTAATATGTGAAGAAGCATCTAAAAGGCTAAGAGGTACATCAATAAATTTCACTCCCGATCCGGAAATTTTTAGTGAAAAATTACATTTTAACCCTAAAAAGATTTATGAGCTTGCAAGGTCAAAAGCTTATTTATATCGCGGTGTTACTATAGAATGGGTATGCGAAGTAGAAGTACAGTCAGATATACCTAAAAAGGCGTTAATAAGTTTCCCGAACGGTTTAAAAGATTATTTAAGTTCAAAAATAACTTTAGATAATTTAGTTATTCCAGGAATTTTTGCAGGTAATATAGAGTCTACGCCGGACAGGATAAAACTTGAATGGGCGATTTGTTGGCAAAATAACGATAGCTCGGCATTTGTGCAATCATATTGTAATACTGTCCCGACTCCTCAAGGAGGAACACATGAGCAAGGACTTAAGTCGGCTATTTTACGTGGGCTTAAAGCATATGGTGAAATGATAGGGAATAAAAAAGCTGCTAATCTAACTATTGAGGATATTTTAGAAACCACAAGTGTCGTACTGTCTATTTTTATAGCTGAGCCGTCTTTTCAAGGACAAACTAAGGAAAAATTAGTATCAAACGGTGTAAGTAAACCGGTCGAGAATATAATAAAAGATCATTTTGACCATTTTCTTAGTAGCGATAAAGCTTTAGCTACTAATTTACTTGAGCATGTAATTAGTATTGCTGAGTTTAGAATCAGTAAGAAAAACGAAAAAAATATTTCCCGTAAAAATGCCACTCAAAAATTACGTTTACCCGGTAAACTTGCCGATTGCACACGCACTTCACCTGAAGGGACGGAATTATTTATTGTAGAAGGTGATTCGGCAGGAGGCTCTGCAAAACAAGCACGTAATAGAGAAACGCAAGCAGTATTACCGCTATGGGGTAAAGTTCTAAATGTTGCGAGTTCTACGCTTGAGAAAATCGTTAATAATCAAGCAATACAAGATTTAGAAATAGCTCTTGCCTGCGGTAGTTTAAAGAATTATAAAAAAGAAAATCTGCGTTATGAAAAAATAATTATTATGACTGATGCAGATGTTGACGGTGCTCATATAGCTTCGCTATTAATGACTTTCTTTTTTTTACGAATGCCGAAATTGGTAGAAGAGGGGCATTTATATCTAGCTAAGCCTCCGCTTTATCGTTTAACGCAGTCTAATAAAACTTATTATGCAGGTGATGAAGAGGAAAAAGCTAAGTTAACGGATAAATTATTAAAAGCTAGTAAAGCGAAAATTGAAGTAGGTAGGTTTAAAGGTCTTGGTGAAATGATGCCTGCACAATTAAAGGAAACTACTATGCATCCGGAAAAAAGATCGCTTTTAAAGGTAACTTTAGAAGATTTTCAAAATGTTGATAAAATAGTAGATGATTTAATGGGTAAAAAGCCGGAAAAAAGATTTCAATTTATTTATGAACAGGCTTTAGTTAAAATGGATAAAATTATTAGTGAGCTTGATATTTAATCGTTATTGCGAGGAGCCATAGGCGACGCGGCAATCTCGTCAAATATCCTGAGATTGCTTCGTCAAATTACTTCGTAATTTTCCTTGCAATGACGCTTTGCTTAAAAAACACACATATTTGGAGTATTATGTTATTACGTTTAATTATAACACTATTTTTTATTATAAATTCTATTTGTGCATTTGCAGAAGGAGAAAAAGAAACTGAAAATAAAATATCAAATCAGGAAGCTTATAAGCAATTTCAAGACGTATTTGAACGTATCGAAAAGGCTTATGTACAGGTACCCGATAGGCAAAAAATGATAGATGAAGCAATTAACGGTATGTTAAACTCACTTGATCCCCATTCAAGCTATTATACCGATGAGGATTTAGAAGATATTTTTACTTTTACAAAAGGTGAATTCGGTGGAATCGGTGTTGAAATAATGTATGATAGCGGAGCAATTAAGATAATATCGCCTATTGACGATTTGCCGGCTTTCAAAGCAGGGCTTAAAGGTGGGGATTATATAGTAGGCGTGAATGACGAGTTAGTCTCTACGCTTGGTCCTAATAAAGCTATAAAAGAGATGCGTGGTACGCCTGGTACTAAGGTTAAATTGTTGATAATTAAGGAAGAAGAGGCAAAACCCCAAGAGCTAGAGCTTACTCGCGAAATAGTAAAAATCACGCCGATAAAAGCACATTTAGAAAAAAATAATATTGCATATATACGTATAACTACTTTTAATGAGTCAACAATTTCTGCGCTGAAGGCAGCAGTAAAGAAGTTAAAAACTGAGGGTAAAGATGACCTTAAAGGTATAATTCTAGATTTACGTAATAATGCCGGAGGTATACTCGATCAAGCTATTGCTGTTAGTGATTATTTTATTGATTCAGGTGTAATTGTAACAACAAAAGGTAGAACTACATCAAGTAATAGCGAAATTAAAGCAAATGAGTTTTCGTTAAAAGCTCCCAAAGTACCTATGATAGTTTTAATAAACGGTAATTCTGCCTCTGCCTCGGAAATAGTTGCTGGAGCTTTGCAAGATCATAAAAGAGCAATAATACTTGGTACTAAGTCTTTCGGTAAAGGATCAGTTCAGGCTTTAACGCAAATCAATTCTAGGGCTGCCGTAAAACTGACTATATCTAAATATTACACCCCAAGCGGTCGTTCTATTCAAGCAGAAGGAATAGAGCCTGATATTTTAATTGAGCCGGCGAAAGTTGAGTATCCAGAAGTGAAAAAAATAGATAAGCGTTTTTCTGAGAGTTCTTTAAAAAATTATTTGAAGAATGATAATGAAAAAAACAAAGATAGCCAAAAAGCAACAAAAGCCAAAAATAATAAACAAGAAGAGAATGAATTATCGGAATTATACAAAAAAGATTATCAATTTGCTCGTGCTTATGATGTAATTACAGGGTTGCTTATTAATAAGCAGCTGGAAACAAAAGAGAGAGTTAAACAAGAAGATAAGTAGAGAGGATAATATCATTCTCGGTTTTGCTGCATGGATAGATTCTTCGTCATAAGCTACGGAAAAACTGTAAGTTTTGTACGTACGCGATCTCAGGCACCCTAGTTTATGAGATTGCCACGCTCCTTTTAGTTACTCGCAATGACGATTTGTTATGCAAGCAAGCCTTCTGCAGGGATGACATCAGTTGAGTTAAAAATAACTACTAGGTCTTATAATGAACCATAATAAGTATATAGTAAGATTGTCATTCATTATATTGTTTCTTAATATTGTCATAAATATGATGTTTTATCGTTATTTTATGATAAAAGAAATGATAGTAAAACAAGTGGCTTTGGAACATACTAAAATTGTAGAACTTTACACTGATAATATTTGGAATACTCATCAGAACGTAATCAGTAAATTACACAAATTCGATTATTTAAAACTATTACAAGATCAAGATTTTATTAATTTTGCAAAGATTACCGCTCAATGGTTCACCAATCTTAATATTAATATTTCTCTCTACGATCTCAAAGGTAATAAATTCATCACTAGTAATATGTTACATATGTATAGTGTAGACAATTATAAAGATGATAGTTTGGTTGAGATAGTTACCACAAAAATCGATAAATTTTTTTTAAAATCCTTTACTTCAAAGGCTCCGCTTCGAGATGCTTTTGAAGGTATTACAAGTCATATATTATTACCAAAGGTAGTAGTAGAAAATGAAAGTGATTTAACAGTGGAAGAGGCTTCTTTTATTACTAGCTATATCCCTGTTATAAATAATAATTTAGATTTTCCCGTAGATGCAGTATTTGAGATTAACACTAATATTACCAGCCAGTGGCAAAATATAACCTCTCTTGAGCAAAAGGTTTTTATAACTTTTATCATTATTTTTATAATATTCTGCACTATAATTATTAGTAATACTAACTATGCTAGACAAATCATTGAGGAGCAGCTTGAAATAAATAGAAATTTAAAAGCTCAAATAGTAAAAGTAGAAAAAACCAGCTCTTCAAATACAAAGTTTTTTGCTAATATTAGTCATGAATTGCGTACACCGCTTAATGCTATAATAGGCTTTTCGGAAATTCTTATGTCCGAAAGAGATGCAGAAAAAAGTAAAAATTATATTAAAGATATAAATGATGCCGGTAAGCATTTGCTTAGTATGATTAATGATATTTTAGATCTTTCTAAAGCTTCTGCCGATAAATTAAAAGTAGATAGTATAGATCTTGATTTAAATAAATTAATTCGTTCTTCGCTGATACTTGTTAAGCCTCGTGCCGATCAAGCCGAAGTGGCTTTAATTAGTAGATTACCGAAAGAGCATGTGGTTATAAAGGCTGATCCAAAAAGGCTAAAACAAGTATTCTTAAATCTTTTATCAAATGCCGTGAAATTTACAAATTCCGGAGGCAGTGTTACTATTGCACTTGAAAAAGATGAGTTAGCAAAATTAGTATATATAAAAGTTATAGATACCGGTATCGGTATTGAGGAAAAAGATATCCCAAAAACTTTATCGGCGTTCGGTCAAATTGATAGTGAGCTTAGTAGAAAATATGAAGGTACCGGTCTTGGGTTGCCGCTTACTAAAAAGCTGGTTGAACTTATGAACGGTAAATTTGATTTGCAAAGTAAGATAAATGAAGGTACCACCATAACAATAACGTTTACATATGACGGTAGTATTGAAATATAAAAAATTGTGTGGAATATTAAAAAAATTTCGGTATTATAAAAAAATTATAAATTTTTAAAAAATATATGAAACTGATTGTCTTATTATTTACTTTTTTATTTTCTATGTTTTCTTTCGGAGAAAGCGAAACTATTAAAGGAAAGCCTTTAAAATATGCAGCAAATAATGATTTTGAAAATAGACTAGATGAACAGGAACAAGAAATCAGAAGGCTAATCAGTAAAGTTGAGGTTTTACAGCATAAAATTGATATGCTAACTCAGAACTCAAATATTTCAAATCAAGAAGAAAATACTGAAATTTTAGAAGCCGGTGATTCAAAAAAACAAGATGTTTTTGATATAGCTTTGCTTAAAGATATGACGGATAATGCGCCTAAAAAACCTATTGCGGTTAATAAGGATATAGCTCCTGATAAGCAAGCCTATGATTTGGCTCTTGCTGCTTATAAAGATAATAAACTTACTGAAGCAAAAGATAAGTTTAAAAATTTTATCCAAAAATATCCTAACAGTTTGCTAATTAGTAATGCTTATTTCTGGTATGGGGAATGCTTTTTTAAACAAAAAGACTATAACGGGGCAGCGGTTAACTATTTAAAAGGCTATAAAGAGTTACCGAAAGGAGCAAAATCTTCCGATGGGTTATTGAAGTTAGCACTTTCCTTAGGCGAACTAAAAAAAACTCAGGAAGCATGTAATATGCTTGCTAAGTTTGATAAGGAATTTCCAACTAATAGAACTGCCGCATCCAAGAAAATGGCAGAAGATGCTAAGATTAAATTTGGCTGTAAAAATAAATAAAAATAATAAAATATGACTGATATTTTGGATGAAGTACTGAGTGATCAAAATGAAGAAAAAAGGTTAATTTTTTTCAAAAAGCTTTTACCTATAATAATAATCATTTCTATAATAGTTATTACTATAATGGTTGTTATTAATAATAATAAAGATAAAAGAATTAAAAATAACCAAAAAAACGGAGATATTCTTATTAAGACTGTTGGTTTGGAAACAACAAAAGATAATGAAGAATTAGCTTTGAATACTTTAGAGAATTTAGTTACTACTAGTAATACTAAAATCAAAGAAATAGCTGCATTAGCACAAGTAGCCATAAAGATTTCAAAAAAAAAATATTCAGAAGCGAAAGACCTGCTTAATAAAATTATTGAAAATAAAGAATATTCCGAAATTTCTACTTCTTATGCACGTATTTCATGGTGTAGTCTTGTTATTGATGATCACAATCTAGATATTCAAGATAAAGAGAAATTGACCAAATATTTAAACTATTTTGATGACGAGAAAAAACCTTTTTGGGCTACAGCAACTATTATAAAAGCTATGTGGGATATTAAGAATAATATGAAACCGCAAGCAGAAAAAAATCTAAAAAATTTATTAATTTCAAATAATGTATCTGATCTAATAAAAGATCAGGCTAAAGCATTGCTTGTAAATTTAAATAAATAATAATTCGTACTTAAGGAAAAATATGACAAAAAAAATAGCACTTCTGTTATTACCGTTTATTTTAATTTCATGTAACGGGCTTGGCCCAACAAGGGTAAAAAATATTGTTGAGTTGACTCCTAAATTAGCAATTCAGACTCGTGAGCCTATATATTTAGATTCTAATGCAAATATATATGCATTTAATGCAAATATGCTTAAGAATAAACAGTATAGTTTCACTAGAAGTAAAACGATTACCGAGCCGGTTTTTATAGGCGATATGATTTATGCATTGGATATTAGATCGAATATTTCTGCATTTTCTATAGAGAAAAATAAGATTATTTGGTCTTATAATTTAAGTAGACATAAAAAAGATAATTATATAGGCGGTGGAATTTTACACCATAACGGAAAATTATACGTAACATACGGTTCAAGGTTGTTAGTAGTGCTAGATGCAAAATTAGGTTATGAAATAATTAGAAAAGAACTTCCAGATATTATTAGAATTAAGCCTATTGTGCTCAATGATAATACTGTCTTAGTGCAAACTATCAGTAATCAAACTATTGCTTTAAATGCAGAAACTTTAAAAACCGTATGGGAACATGAAAGCCTAGCGGAAGTTTTATCGGCTAGTTATTTTATGACGCCGATAGTACAGCATGATAATGTAATAGTAACTTATAATTCCGGGCAAATACTTGCCTTAAATATAACAAACGGTGAAGTAAAATGGAATTTTGAGTTTACAAATCTTAATGATCGTACAGCTATACCGAATTTTGACGAATCAAGTATTTTATGTACTCCCGTTCATGATAATATGAATCTGTATATAGCAACCGGTCTTGGTAAGCTTATTAAGCTTAATGTAGCAACCGGCAGTGTAATTTGGCAGGTAAATGCCGAGGATATTCAATCAATGTCTTTAATCGGTAATAGTCTATTTGTAACAAATAATGCTAGACAAATAGCAGCATTTAATCCTGAAACAGGGAAAGTAAAGTTTGTAGCTGATTTAAATGATGGACAAGATCCTAAGAAACTAAAATCTGCTGCTTTTTTAGTACCTTTTGTTGGAGTTAATAATAACAATAAGCGAAGTTTAAATGTTATTTCCATTAACGGTGTTTTATATAGTTTTGATGTTGATAATAATGGATTAAACATGATACCTCATGTTGTCAAAATTATAAAAAATATTCGTTATTATGGGCTAAGAGCAAATAATAATTTATATTTTTCTACCGATAGAAAAATAATATTTGGAAGTAAATAAATTATATTTAGCTTGACAGATAGTGGGTATTAATGCTATTAAGTATGTTGCTTGATTCTTTAATTTTAAATTCTAATTAAAAAGATACTATTGTGAAAACTTACTCGGCAAAGCCATCGGAAATTGAAAAGAAATGGTGGGTTATAGACGCAAAAAATATTGTACTAGGACGACTCGCTAGCAGAGTTGCTAATATGCTACGCGGTAAGCATAAGCCTAGCTTTACACCTCATTTAGATTGTGGTGATAATATAATCATAATAAATGCGGAGCATGTAAAATTAACAGGTAAAAAAGCAAATCCCAAAGACGGAAAAATATATTACAGATATACAGGATTTCCAGGTGGGATAAAAGATACTACGGCAGGTAAAATCTTAAGTGGTAAACACCCTGAGAGAGTTATTAAAATGGCCGTAAAAAGAATGATTACAAGAAATGCTTTAGGTGCTAAGCAAATGAGTAATTTGTATGTTTATGCAAATGGTGATCATCCTCACATGGCACAGCAACCTACTGTTTATGATTTTGCAAGCCAAAATCCAAAAAATAAAAAGTAATAGAATATGCCCGAGTTAAAAATTAAAACAGAAAAAGTAGAAAAGCAGTTAACTAAAGAACCTTTAGTATTAAAAACTCCTAAAGAAAAAATAGATAATTTAGGCAAGTTTTATGCTACAGGTAAAAGAAAAAATGCTATAGCACGAGTATGGCTTAAAGTAGGAAAAGGAAAAATAGTTGTTAATAAAAAAACAATAGCCCAGTATTTTCCTTCTGAAACTTATGTGAAAACTATCTTACAGCCGTTTATCTTAACAAAAACTATTGATCAGTATGATATAATTTGTACTGTTAGAGGTGGAGGAATTTCAGGACAGAAAGGTGCTATTTTACATGGAATTTCTAAAGCTTTAGATAAATCTGCTCCAGATTTTCATGCTATTTTGCGTAAAGGTGGTCTTTTAACACGTGATTCCAGGGTAGTAGAGCGTAAGAAATACGGACAACGTAAAGCACGTAAGAAAACACAATTCTCTAAACGTTAAGATACAATTTGAGAAGTTGCTAGTCAATTGTTGCGTGGATCAATTTTTTATTGTCATCCCGCGACTTGATCGTGGGGTTCAGCTTAAAATATTTAAATTAATTAGTATTTTAAGTTATTTTTTTGGGATACCGTGGTCAAGCCACGGTATGACACTAAGTACATTTTAAGCCATGCAACTGCTTTTATCTAGAATGACACTTCTTAACAAATTATATAAACACTTTTCCCCTGGCGGGGTAGCTCAGCTGGTTAGAGCGACGGAATCATAATCCGTGTGTCGGGGGTTCAAATCCCTCCCTCGCTACCATTCATCCGTCTTTTTGACAGTTCTATAGTAAACTGATTTGAACTTTGTGCTTCGTTGTTCATCCTCTCGTCTATTATATATATAGGCTCTACCTTCGTGCCTGGCACAAAATGGGGGTGAGTTTACTATAGTACTGTTAACAGTTCCATAGTTTTTAATAAAATTAGATAAATATTAGGCTTCTTGCATAACCTATTTTATAAAGAGGAATTTGAAGGAGGCACAGAACATAGAACCGGAGCGTAGCCAAATCTATGTAAGGATGCGAGTACTAGATCCAAATTACCTTTAGAAAGAGATTATGCCAAGGAGTCTATATTTATATTAGGTTCTGTGAAGATCTCTAAAACGATTTGACTTGCACTAAAAAATATCTCAAAATAAAATCAATTAGAAATCTTTACAAAGCCTAGCATTTTATGAAATTGCTTTTAACAAGTTTAATTTTTATATTTATGAGCTTTCTTCCAATATATGCTAAATCCTTACTTAAAGGGTTCATGTATCTGAAAGATATTGATCCTACAATTATTCAAAATATGCATTATTATTCAGATGAAAATTTTGTTGGTAAAAAGGTAGATGGTTATAAAGCACCGGAAGCAATTTTAACCATATAAGCTGTTAAGGCTCTTAAAGCAGTAACAAGCTGAGATACAAAAAGATGGTTATTCACTGATTATATGTATATAGGCCACAAAAAGCTGTACAACATTTTTAAGATGGAGCAAAGATAATATTGATCAAAAAATAAGGAAAGCTTTTACCCATATATAGATTAAGTCTAAATGTTTTATATTAAGTTATATAGCTGAAAGATCTAGTCATAGTAAGTACTGTAGATTGATCAATAATAAAGCTTCAGAAGGAAGTTAATAATAATTCTGAAGTCATTATTAAGAGAAAGCTGAAAGACGCGCGTGTTATAATCCTCTTTTAGATGACAATATGGTAGACATGTATACTTCTTTTGACTTATTTGATGAAGCTTTACCTCATTATAGTAAATTAATTGATAAGTAATATTTAGCAAAACGTAATTATTTATGTTCTAAGGTGCAAAAACATAATTTTAAAGCATGTAAAATTGAGTGGTGGCATTATACAACTTGTAGATGAGCCTTATAAAGATCAATATTTTAACTTTGATATAGAAAAAAACACTATGACAGTATTCAGTGAGAAAAGATGCATACCATGTGAGGGTGGAGTCCCGCCACTTGAGAAAAAAGAAATTGATAAGTTATTAGTTCAATTACAAAGTGAGTGGCAAGTGAATGCATTAGGGCCTCTTTATAAAAAATATAAATTTTCTAATTTTATAAAAGCTATGGAATTTGCAAATAAGATAACTGAAATTGCAGAGCAGGAAGCACATCATCCCGATTTCACTATATCTTGGGGAGCATGTAGTGTGAAAATATGGACTCATAAAATCGACGGTCTGATGGAAAACGACTTTATATTGGCTGCAAAGATAGAAAGTAAAATCTAATTATTTTCAGGTTGAATTACTTAAGTGAAAAGAATAATAGCAAAAATCACACAAGTATCAACAGCTAAACGATGGTTTCTTATTAAATTAATTGAATTATAACAATAATCTTAATTATAAACATAAAGTAACGTTATGCCAAATTATCATATTAAATTTTTACCAAATATAGTTAAGTTAATCGGTTATTTTTGTAGACTTATTTTATTACCAAATTTAATACCAGCTGATTCTAGTGAAAATAGTTATGACCAAAGCCTTGATAGAAATAAGGTATATTTTGTACATTTAAAACCTTTTTCTAATACCTCTACATATTTTTTAGATGAGCATCCTGATCATACCTTTGTACATATTGCTGATAAAAAATATATTTTATATGGATTGGTTAGAGAGCTAAAATTTGCGTTTGAAGATATAAATTCATGATTTTTAATGCCGGAAACTCAAATTGATACGGTTAATTGGGAAACTGAAACAACAACAAATTACTGTCTAAGTAATTTCATTATAAACTTATTTTATATAAGAGAAGTAAAAGATTTTATTGCTAATATAACTATATCTAATCTAGCAAATGCATTTACTGCACATATAATCGGTGATAATAATTATAACCTAATAAAGAATGATAGTACGTACATATTATATGATTGCATCTAGTTGTGATAAAGCTTAGTTTATTGTCTAGAGGAACAAATGAGTGTGTTGTATTTACTTTAGGCAATAATACGGATATTTCATTATTTAGTGCTATAAATGAATGAATTGAAGGTGATAAAGAGGTAAATAGTGCTGTTCTACAAGTACTATATATATAAAATTTTTACTGAATTAATGATTCAAATTCTTTTACGACGGCTTGGTAAAGTTTACGTTTAAACGGTATTATAATAGATAAGAGTTCATCAAGTGATGCCCAACGCCATTGGTCAAATTCCGGATTAGAGGTATTTATATTAATATCTTCATTATTTCCGGTAAACCTAATTAAAAACCAGCGTTGTTTTTGTCCACGAAAATTACCGTTCCACAGTTTAGGTATTAAAAAGCTTGGTACATCATAACTATACCAGAATTTGCTTTCGGCAATAATATATCCTTTATCGCTGCCTATTTCTTCTAACATCTCACGCATTGCTGCAATACTTGGTGTTTCGCCGGGAACTATCCCACCTTGCGGCATTTGCCATGCAGATATTTTTGTATCTATTCTTTTACCGACGAATATATGGTTATCGGCATTTAATATCATCATGCCGACCCCTGGTCTATATGGTAAATCAAGATGTTTTTTGGAAGAATTGCTCATTATTTTTTTACTTTAAAAAATCAATTATAATTTTACTACTTTATTTTTACCCGTTGTTTTAGCTTCATACATAGCTTTGTCAGCACGTTCAATGAAAGATTCTATTGATTCTTCTTTTTTATATTGCGTAACTCCGATTGAAATAGTTGTTTTTAAATGTTCAATTTGATCTTCAATGTGAAAATTCATATATTCTATTTTAACTCTAACTCTCTCCGCAGTTTCAATTGCTTTAGAAATATCTATATCCGTTAAGAGTATAGTAAATTCTTCACCGCCGAATCTTGCTATTAAGTCTGTTACTCTGAGAGTATTCTTCAAAATACGGGATACAATTGTTAAAACCTTATCGCCTGCTTGATGACCGTAAGTATCATTTACATGTTTAAAATTGTCGATATCGCACATAAGTAAACATAATTTAATACTGTCTTTATTAGTTTTCTCAATAATTTGTTTGAGATGTATATCGAAATAGCGACGATTAAATAAGCCGGTTAGACCGTCTTTAACTGCTAAATTGACACTTTGTTCAAGATCATTACGTAAATTATCTTGATATTGCTTACGTCTTAATTGTGTTCTAATTCTAGCAAGCAATTCGCTTTCCTCTATAGGATAAACGAAATAATCATTAATACCGAGTTCAATACCTTTCACAACCAAAGGCATACCGTCTTCATCAATTTGTAAAATTATTACTACGCCGCTTATTTCTGCTTTACCTCTTAAAATAACACTGATCCTCAAAGGATCGTCATTTTCGAGCGTACTACTGATAATTACTAAATCGGGGGTATATTCATTTATAATATCTAATTCATCGGAATTACTTATTACCTTTACGTTTTGGGTAAGCTTAAGTAACATTTGTTTTATATTTTTAGCTTGTACCACATCATCATTAATTAGTAATATTTTTTTATCTGCAAAAGTGTCATGCATTTCGATATTTGTTACGCCTAATAATGCATTAGTGCTATTACGAAGCTTTAACTCATCAATTAAGCTTTTCATTCTAGATAGCGATTTAAGTCTTGCAAATAGAGCAGTATCGTTAATCGGCTTTGTTAAAAACTCATCAGCTCCTGCCTCAAGACCTTTAACTCGATCATCAATATCGGAAAGTGCAGTTACCATTACAACCGGTATATGAGTAGTTTCCGGATCGGTTTTTATCGTTTTACATACCTCACATCCATCCATTCCCGGCATCATAACATCAAGTAGTATAATATCAATTTTTTCTTTTTTAAGAATTGCTAGTGCTTCTTTACCGCTATTTGCAGTAAGAACTGTATAATACTCTTTTAAAAGTTTGGCTGCTAGTAACTTAATATTGGGTTCTATATCATCTACTACTAATATTGTGGTCATAAGATTAAATTCTTGTTTTTAAAGGAAATAATTTGTATATTTATATTTTAATTTTAAGTCTTAAATGTATGATATATGAAAATTTCAGCAAATTCAATTAGAACAGGTAACATATTAGTGTATAATAATGATTTATGGGTTGTCAGCAAAACACCGGAACATACTCAACCCGGGAAAGGTGGAGCTTATGTACAAGTTGAGATGAAAAATTTAAAAACAGGGACAAAGCGTAACGAAAGATTCAGTTCTGCCGATTATTTAGACAAAGCTGAACTTGAACAAAAAGATTATCAATTTTTATATTTTGAAGGTGATGGTTTGGTATTAATGGATACTAAACATTTTGATCAAATAAATATTTCTAAGGAAATGTTAGAAGAAAAATTATCTTTCTTAACTGAAAATATGATTGTTAAAGTCGAATTTTATAATGGCAAGCCTTTAAATATTGAGCTTCCTCCAACTGTTATACTTGAAATTAGTGAAACTGATCCGGTAATAAAAGGAGCAACCGCTACCGCTTCTTATAAACCAGCAATTTTAGAAAACGGTATTAAAGTTAAGGTCCCGCAATATTTAGAAATAGGAGAAAAAATTGTTGTTAAAACTGATGATATGACATATGTCGAGCGAGCGAAGTAAGCTGTTTTATTGAACTATGGATACCACCCTGTCATTGCAAGCCGTAGGCTGCGTGGTAATCTCGTTAAATATCCTGAGATTGCTTAGTCAAAACTTACAGTTTTTTCTCGCAATGATGACTTTCAGCATCCACTCAGGCAATGCTTTTAGCTAGGAATGGTATCAATTTTTTAAAGCCATACGACATAATTTCTAAAACTAATATCTTAAATTAAAAATATCAAATGCAACCTATAACTAATTTATTAATTAATGCCCTGCGTAAAGCTGTTAAGTTTTTGCATAGAGATTTTTTAGAACTCGAAATGCTACAAAAAAACTCTGTAAGAAATGAAGAATTTTGTAAGCGATCTTATTTAAAATTAAAAACTTTATTATGTGAAGAATTACAAAAATATACACAATATTTATTTTTTCCGGAGGATAAATTCGATTTAAATAATAATTATGAGAGTGTTTTTTTAATTCATCCTATAGATAGCCCAAATAATTTCGCCAGAAGCATACCTTTTTTTGCGATATCCATAACTTATTTAAAAAGGAATCAAGAAGTTTTCATTCCTACTTCTACAGTAATATATTTTCCTGCTCTTAATGAAATTTATTATGCTGAAAAAGGTAAGGGAGCTTGGATAGAAAAAAATAATTTAAACTCTAATTATCAAGGATTAAGACTTAGAGTTTCCGATAATGCCGATTTAAAAAACTGTTTAGCAATTATTGAAGGTGTAAATCATAATGATTTGGAGGAGATAGAGGTAGATAATATTAGATCTTTTGGTTCTCTTTGCTATGGGGCTACGCTTGTAGCGTCAGGTAAAGCTGATTTAATATGTTTATCATTATTAAATTTTACATTATATTATGCATTTGAGCTTTTTATTAAGGAAGCAGGCGGGATAATTATGGATTCTAGCGATAAATTTCTATATTCAAATCGTTATATTGCTAAAAAACTTAAAAAATATTAGACAAGAAATTATTTTAGATTTGCATTTTTATTGTTATAATAATATTAATATAATTATTAATTCATAAAGTTATGGCACATTATAAAGAGTTTGAATTTGATTGCGATTTTAGTGGACAAAGAGCCAAGTTTAAGTTTTATATAGGTACGCCTCAAGAAGGGCATCATCCGCTACAATTTCAAGCAAAATGGTTATCTGACGAAAGAGGTGGTACTATTCCTGATGATGTTATGAAAGCAATATCACAGCTAAATGATCTTGCCAAAAAAAACAGTGTTTCACTCCCGGATTTATGCGTATATGCTCTTGGTTCTGCGCAAGAAGTCCAAGCTACCCCTCAAGACGAAGATGAAAACGAGAGTGAGAACCAAGAGGATAAAGCAGAGCAGGCATAGTTAAAAATAATAAGGAGATTCATAGAGATTAAAATGAAACAATATAATGATTTATTTAAAATTATTCATCGCGAAGGATATATATTTATTGCTAGCTTTGCATTAGTAAGTTTTTTATTAGCATCATTTAATGAAAAGCTTGGCTGTATTGGATGTATTGCTACTGCTTGGTGTATTTATTTTTTCCGTAATCCTGATCGCTTTGTGCCTATAAGTGATGATCTGGTAATAAGTCCTGCAGATGGAATAATTCAAGAAATTAAGGAAGCATTGCCGCCTCCGGAATTAGGACTTGGTGATGTGGAAATGATTAGAGTGAGTATTTTTCTCAATATTTTTAATGTCCATGTTAATAGAATCCCGGCAAACGGAAAAATTTTAGCACTTCATTATAATCCAGGAAAATTTTTTAATGCTTCACTCGATAAAGCTAGTATTTATAATGAGCGTCAATCAGTATTAATGGAAATGGCTCAAGGTCAGAAAATTGTTTTTGTTCAAATAGCCGGACTTATAGCAAGGCGTATAGTTTGTGATTTAGAAGAGGGTAATGAAGTTAAAACGGGTGAGCGATACGGTATAATTCGTTTCGGTAGCAGAGTAGATGTTTATCTACCGTTGAAAACAGCTTTATTAGTGAGTAAAGGGCAGACTGCTATAGGCGGTGAAACTATCATTGCTGATTTTGGACGTAAAAAGACAACAGAATTTAAGTTTGAGAGGAAGTAGCCTCATAACTTTAAAACCGTCATTGCGAGCAGCTGTAGGCATGGTTTATTTATGTCATTCCCGTGTAGGCGGGAGGGAATCCAGTGAAACGTATAAAAAACAAGTTTTTTATCTGTTTATTTTATCAAATATATAATTTTGTACCAATTAAGGTTATTTTTTCTGGATTCCTGCTTTCGCAGGAATGAGACATTGACAGCCATGCAACCATACTGTTTTTCCCTTGCAATGACGTGATAAATACATTTTGAGTATAAAAATTGTTAAAAATTCGTAAGTCTATAATAACTAAGCCTGTACCTCTAATAAAATTAATTCCCAACTTTATTACGTTGCTTGGTTTAGTAACCGGTATGAGTTCTATAAAATTTGCTTTGGATAGCAGATGGGAACTTGCGGTATATTGTATTATAGTAGCGGCAATTATTGACGGTATCGACGGTAGAATAGCAAGGATGCTAAATGCAGTTAGTCCATTTGGTGCAGAGCTTGATTCATTATGCGATTTTGCTAATTTCGGTATAGCTCCTGCCTATCTGATATATTTATGGTCTTTTCAACAATATGAGTATAAGGTATTTTCATCAGCGGTAATGTTATTATTTATAGTGTGTATGGCACTACGTTTAGCTCGCTTTAACGTTGGTATTTATCAACCGAAACAAGATAAAACTGACTATTTTTTTACCGGTGTACCTGCTCCATGCGGTGCTTTACTTGCTTTAATGCCTGTAATGATAGATTTTGAAATCGGTACGTTATTAAATATCAATACCCGTACTCATACTATAACAATTAATATATATTTGGCTATTATAGCTTTTCTACTTGCTAGTAGGCTTCCTACAATTTCAACAAAAAATTTGAGTATTAAACCTGAATATTTATCGCTTGCAATGATTTTAGTGGCTATTGTTATTATAAATCTTATCATATATCCATGGTATTCACTGCCGTTAATTGCAGTTATATATATTCTTTCTATACCAATTTGTTATTTTTTTAAACATAGAGGGTATTGGTAAAGTTAATGATGCCGAGTGTATTACAACAAGCTATTGACAAATATAAACATCATCCATTTACTAAATATGTAATTATTATAGCCTTAGTCATATTTAATTTATTTGGGATATAGAATTTATGTTTGGGCCAATACACAATCTACGGATAATGCTTACATAGATGCAGATATTTCAAATGTTAGTGCTGAAGTTAGCGGTGTTTTAACAAAGTTATTTGTTACCGATAATACTAAAGTTAATAAAGGCGATCTGATAGGTGAAATTGACGATAGAGATTATAAGGCAAAGCTTGCAGCACTTGAAGCATCTATTGAAGCTTGCATAAAAAATATAGAAATTATAGAGCAAAAAATCTCAATAGGGCAGAGTAGCCTAGAGCAAGCAGCTGAAAAATTAAAACTTAATAAAATAAGCTTTGATATTGTTGCAACAGATTTTATGAGAGTGCAGGAGTTAAATAAGGCAAAATTTGCTAGCTCTAAAACGTTAGATGATTCTAAAAACGCATATCAAAAAGCCAAAACGGATTATAAACAAGCACAGTTAGATTTAGATATATCTAAGCAACGTTTACAGCTTCTTGAGCTTGAAAAAGCAGCAGAACAGGAAAAACTTAAAGAGCTAACAGAAAATAAAAAAGTAACCTTAAGGAGCTTACACAATACTAAACTTATTGCTATGGTACCCGGTATATTCAGTAATAGTAGTTTAGCAGTTGGAAATTACATAGTACCGGGTAGGGTGTTGTTTTCTATAGTTCAAGATAATACTATGTATATTCAGGCTAATTTTAAAGAAACACAAATTCAGAAATTTAAGTCCGGCATGAAAGTCAAAATTGAATTTGATGCTTTGCCTAAAAAGGTAATTTACGGGAAGATTCGTAATATTGCTCCTGCGACTGGCTCTAAATTTAGCTTAATCCCACCAGATCATGCTACCGGTAATTTTACTAAAAGCGTACAACGTGTACCTGTTTTAATAGATTTTGAATCCCCAAATGCAAATCTAGTTCCCGGCATGTCAGCAATCGTATCCATTAGAACGGATCAAAGTACATAATTTTTGTTAAAAAATAGCAATAATTATTCTATTAAAAGTACATATTCTAGTATTTATTTACTGATTACTTAAAAAGCTATATAATATGAGTAATACCAAAAGTAATAATTAATATGCAAAGATATTTAGATCCCACTAATTGATAGTGTATTTAAAAAAATCTTTCGTGATTTAGAGAGGTTCAAGGAATTTATCAATGCAGTTCTTGTACTACCTGAGGGGCTTAGAATTAAAGCAATAGAATTTATACCTGTAGAGCAAGTACCTATGCTCGATACAGGGAACAAGAAGCATATTTGATTTAAAGGTTAAAGATGAAGCCGGTAGCTGATATATAATCGAGATGCAAAAAAGAAATGAAAGCGATTACTTAAAAAGAGTGCAATATTATTCTGCTCATTCTTATGTACAGCAACTTACACAAGGAATAAAGCATAAAGATTTATTACCGGTAATAGTTATTTCACTTATTAAGACTAAAATGCTTGAAACTAAAACAAATATTTATTTGATTTTTCCTATGTATTTATAGAGCTTAAAATTTTGATAAAGATAAGCTTGAAACTACTATAGATGAGTGGCTACATTTATTTATAGTGTGCAGACACAGAAAACAGCCCACCTGCAAATATAAAGAGCGAGAAGGTATTAGATGCATACAAATAATAGAAATGCATAACCTCACCGCCGAAGAATATGATGCCTATATAAGAGCGAAATTAATGGAAGATGCCGAGGAAATAGCTTTAGGAAGAACAGTGTGAAAAAGGGAAAGAAAGAAGCATAGAAATAGCAAAGAACTTGTGACTTAAAGATATAGATGTCAATATAATAGCAGATTCAACAGGGCTAACTATAGAAGAAATAGAAGAGCTAAAAGCAAAAATAGAAAATTCTGAAACTAGTTGATTAATTATTTGCTCTTTAACTCTGCTAATTCTTTCTTGAGTTTTATTACTAAAGTTTGTAATTTTTCAAATTCTTCGCGAGTGACGTAATTACCTTTAAGTATTTTATCCTCAATTATGCCACAGCTTTTATCCGTTATACTATTTAAGGCTTTTTGTGCTACGCTGCTAGCTCCAACGGCTACTTTTAAAATATTATTTGTTTTCATAGTACCTCTATCGATAAAGCATGCAAGCCGCTATTAAATTCATCGGCAAGTAAGTTATTAATCGTGCGATGATTGGCAATTAGGCTTTTCCCCTGTAATGTTTCTGCAGCAATTCTTATTTTTATATGGCTGTGAATTCCGTTATAATGACTAGCATGTTTATAGCTTTCATCTATTATTTCTTGAAAATGTGGTTTTAACACACTTAATTTTTCTTGTATCCTTTCTATGCGGTTCATATTTTTATTTCATTTACAGTAAAAATGTCCTAATATTCTTAAGTATATAATTTTATGATACACATGGCAATGTCGGAATTAAGAACGAATTATAAAGATTTACAAGATGCGATAGATAAATTGGAAAAAGGCGTATGTTTTGCTTGTAGATTAGTTAATTATGATGAAATAGAATTTATAGAGCAGGGTAAGCATTTTATAATTGAAGATTTAGATCAAATCATTGAAGATGTAAGCAAAGAACTTAATATTTTTTCAAAGTTTAAGAAAATAAAGCAAGATAGAATATTATTTATCCTAAATACTACTAATTCTGACTTAATTAAAAATTTTGCTAGAAAATTATATTTATTTTTGCAGCTTTATATTAATGAACAGAAGCCGGCAATTTATATGAATTGTTATATTGCTAGTATTAAATTTCCAAAAAAAGTAAGTAATAATGCTAAAGAAATTGAAAAAACATTAAATATGTTACTTTCACAAAATAATAATTATTATTACCGTGAATATAGCAGTACAGAACATGATTTGGAAAATATAAGAAAATCTAATCTTCAGCTTAACTTACTACGACAAGCCTTAGCAAAAAAGATTATGCGATTTGCTTATCAGCCTATAATAGATCGTAATACTATGAAGATTCATTATTATGAATGTCTGCTTCGTATACCTGACGAGAACGGTGTTTATATTTCCGTAGGTCCTATAATCCCTATTGCTGAAAATAAAGGATTAATTTTTATAATTGATCAAATTGTTTTAGAAATGACTGTTAATGAACTTGCCCGCAACCCTAACTTAATGTTAGCCGTTAATATTTCAAATATAGGAACAGGCGATGAAGCTTTATGGGAAATAGCAGAAAACTTATTAAAAGCTCATAATGTTCGGGATCGTTTAATTATTGAAATTACGGAAACTTCTTTCAATCAGCATTACGATAAAATAACTTTATTTATTAATAAACTACATAAGTACGGATGTAAATTTGCATTAGACGATTTTGGTGCGGGTTTTACTTCTTTTAAACAACTTCAAAGTTTACCAATTGATATTATCAAAATTGATGGTAAATATGTGCGTAGTATTACAAGTGATGTACAAAGTAGGTATTTCGTAGAAAGATTAATTAAAATTTCAGAAGATTTAGGTATTGAAACGGTAGCTGAATTCGTAGAAAACGGAGAAATAGCTAAATTTTTAATTGATCTAAAAGTCGGTGGGCTACAAGGAAACTTCTATTCCGAAGCAAAATTTGATAGGGTGGATGAGGTTTAATGATTGTCATACTGAACCGGTTTTGTTGCATGGCTCTTGAAAAAGACTGCGATGTCATGCCGTGATTTGACCACGGTATCCA
>NZ_LECS01000004.1:75135-111388 GCF_001602635.1 Rickettsia endosymbiont of Proechinophthirus fluctus
TACCGCGATCAAGTCGCGCTATGACACAGTTAGTACTTGACAATGTTACTTAAAACCTATATGCAGAACTCAATTTTAAATGATTAAACTTAAATGCTGTTACTTGAATTAAAAAAAACTAATCAAACCTTAGAAACTATACATTTTATAGGTATCGGCGGTGTTGGCATGAGCGGTATTGCCGAGATATTATATAATCTAGGTTATAAAGTACAAGGTTCCGATTTAGTAGAAAATTATAATACTAAAAGGCTTGAGTCATACGGCATTAAAATATTTTTAGGACACGCCGAGCAGAACATTACCAATGTCTCGTATGTTGTTATTTCATCGGCAATTAATCCAAAGAATCCTGAAATAAAAGAAGCTTTGGAGCGTAAAATTCCAATTATTAGACGTGCAGACATGCTTGCTGAACTTATGAGATTAAAATGTTCAGTAGCAGTTTCGGGATCGCACGGTAAAACCACTACTACTTCTTTAGTTGCTTGTTTATTTGAGGCAGCTGGTTTATGTCCTACGGTTATTAACGGTGGGATCATCAATAATAAATTGACTAATGCATATCTTGGTTCAAGTAATTATTTAATTGCGGAGGCCGATGAATCGGATGCAACGTTTATTCATATTCCATCAACTATTGCGATAATAACTAACATTGATCCTGAACATTTAGATTATTATAGAGATTTTGAAACATTAATTGGTGCTTTTAGAAGCTTTATTACTAATTTGCCGTTTTACGGTTTTGCCGTTTGTTGTATCGATCATAAAATAGTGCGTAAGTTAGTAGACGAGATTACTGAAAGGAAGATTGTTACTTATGGCATCGATTCGGAAGATGCTCATATTATAGCGTTTAATATTAACACTGATATTGCCTCCTCTACTTTTGACGTAAAAATTAGTCTACCAAATGTACTAGGTACAACAATTATTGAAAAAATTACTATTCCAACGCCCGGAAGACATAATATTTTAAATAGTCTTGCTGCAATTGCCGTTGGGATAGAATTAGATTTCGGTATTAAAGCTATTAAAAACGGTTTTAATAATTTTAAAGGAGTGAAGAGGAGATTTACTAAAGTAGCTGAATATAATAACGCTTCAATTATTGATGATTACGCTCATCACCCTGAGGAAATCAAAGCAACGCTTGCGACGGCTAAAAATATAGCAAATAAACAAAACGGTAAAGTTATTGCTATTTTTCAGCCTCACAGATATTCAAGAATGCAGTATTTGTTTGATGATTTTATGCTTTGCTTTGCTGATGCCGATATACTCTATATTACCGATATATATGCTGCAGGTGAAAACCCTATAGAAGGAATTACAGGACGAAGTTTAGTTGATAAGATTACTAAGCGTAAACATCACGATAAAGCAAATTTTCTAGCAGAGCTAGATGATGCGGTTGGAGTTATTATAGATAATGCAGCTTCTGGTGATATGATCATTATGATGGGAGCAGGTAATATTTCAAGTTTTGCTAATGAATTAGATGGGAGATTGTCATCCCGTGGTTTGACTGGTATTGTTGCATAGCTCTTATGTCATTTCCGCGAAAGCGGGAATCCAGTTTTTTAAATAAATTATATAAAAATTTAGTATATAATTTTCTTTGTTTTTATCGTTTTTTTCTGGATTCCCGCTTTTGCGGGAATGACATCTGTTCGTATAACATAGGGTCAAGCGAACTAGGGGACAAAAGAGTGAAGATAACAGTAAAGCGAATAGCAGGACTAAATATGTTAATTTTACCGATAGTAAAAGGCGAGTATAAAAAAGATTATAATTTAAAACACTTAACATGGTTTAAAGTAGGCGGTAATGCTGAAATTTTCTTTAAACCTTTAGATAGCGAAGATTTAAAAAGTTTCTTAATACAAAATAAGCAAAAATTACCTATAAAGACTTTTGGAGCAGGCTCAAATATTATTATAAGAGATGACGGCATAGAAGGGGTCGTTATAAAACTTGGTCAGAATTTTAGCAATATTGAGTTTATAGATAATCATTTAATAGTAGGTAGCAGCTGCCTTAATTATAATTTAGCAAAATTTTGTCAAGCAAATGCTATTTCCGGTTTTGAGTTTTTAGTAGGTATTCCAGGGACTATCGGCGGCGGTGTTGCTATGAATGCCGGTGCTTACGGCTCTGAATTTAAAGATATTGTAGTGCAGATTGAAGCGATTGACTTTGCAGGAAACTTTTTAACATTCACAAATGAGGAAATCGGTTTTAAATATCGCAGTAATAATTTACCAAAGAATTTAATTATTCTCAAAGTTGTTTTTAAAATAAATAAAGGCGATAGTGAAAATATATTATTACGGATGAATGAAATAAATAACGCAAGATCATCTACACAGCCTATTAAAGAGCGTACGGGCGGTAGTACTTTTGCAAATCCTGAAGGGCGTAAAGCTTGGGAACTTATTGACAAAGCGGGGCTTAGAGGCTATAGAATAGGTGGTGCTTCGATGTCAGAACTTCATTGTAATTTTATGATAAATAATGGTGATGCTACTGCTAAAGATTTAGAAGATTTAGGTGATTTCGTTCAGCAGAAAGTATGTGAAGATAGCGGGGTTAAGTTAGAGTGGGAGATTAAGAGAATCGGACGTCATCCCTAATTAAAAATGGCGTTGTTGCAGCTAGTTTTATGTCATTCCCGCGAAGGCGGGAATGACATCGAGTAGGTTTTGCAAGCTATGCAACAAGGCCGCTTTTAGTTAGGCATTACAATCGATTTAATAAGAAAGGAAAAAACGTGCATAAATATCAAACACATTTGGTAGAACATTCTATAGTCAAAATATTAAGTAGTACCGGTAAAAAGCATATAGCATTAATGGCAGGCGGTATGTCTGCTGAGCGTGAAGTATCGTTAGTGTCAAGCGAAGGAGTTAGTAAAGCTTTAATTGAATTGGGATATAGAGTGACCTTTATTGATATGGGAGCGGATATTGCAGTTAGATTACAAGAAATAAAACCTGATATCGTTTTTAATTGCCTGCACGGTACATATGGTGAAGACGGTTGTTTACCAGGATTACTTAATATAATGCGGATTCCTTATACTCATAGCGGCGTGTTATCTTCAGCTTTAGCATTCGATAAAATACATTCTAGGATCTGGTTTTTAACGAATAATATTAATATGGCAGAAAGCATTGTTGTAAATAAAAGCGATAATATAAAAAATGATCCTATGAAACGACCGTACGTTATTAAGCCTCTTACGCAAGGTTCAAGTATTGGTGTTGAGGTGATATTTGCAGAAGACGATTTTAACTTTGCCGATTATGATTTTCCTTACGGTGATCAGGTAATAATAGAACAATATATAAAAGGGCGAGAATTGCAAGTAGCGGTATTAAACGGCAAAGCTCTTGGAGCTTTAGAGATTAAATTACTAAAGAATCGTTTCTATGATTATGAAACTAAATATACCGAAGGATTTGCTGATCATCTTTGTCCTGCTCCGCTACCTGCTAATTTATATGAGCAATTACTTATAGAATCAGAAAAAATTTATAAAACAATGAATTGTAAAGGTCCTGCTAGAGCAGAGTTTATTTTAGAAGAGCAGACAAACAAGTTATATGCTTTGGAGATAAATACTCACCCAGGTATGATGTCTTTATCAATAGTGCCGGAAATTGCAGCTTATGCAGGGATAAATTTTACTAACTTAATTGAAGAAATTATAAAGACGGCAAGCTTTGAATCATGAGAAAAAAAACAAGCTCCAATAAAAAAAAACAAACAAAAAAAACTAATAATATCTCATTACGCCGAAAATTAGGACTAATTTACAAAAAAGCAATATTAGGGCTTAAGATTGCTTTAATTATCTTTGTATGTCTATTTGTTTGTACAAAATATTTTGCCGGCATAAAAACCTACTTCACAACAAATATATACCAAACAACAACAAAACTTGGGTTTAAACTTGAAAATGTTATCATTGAAGGACAGCAAAATGTCGATGAGCCTACAATATTAAAGGTTTTAAATGCGAATAAGGACAGTCCTATTTTTGCTCTTAAATTAGACGAAATTAGAAATAATTTAAAGAAAAATAAATGGATCAAGGAAGTATATGTCAGTAGAAGATTACCAAATACGGTATATATAAAATTATTTGAAAGAGAACCTATTGCTATTTGGCAAATTAATAATCAGCTTTTCTTAGTCGATGAAGAAGGTTACGAAATTAGTAAAAATATTCAACCTTTTCCTCATTTATTACATGTTGTAGGGGAAGGAGCGAATATCTATGCAGGTACATTAGTATTAGAGCTGCAGAAATATCCGGCATTAATGAATAAAACTTCAGCTGCTGTAAGACTCGGAGATAGAAGGTGGGATTTAAATCTTAAAGGTAATATAAGTATTAAGTTACCTGAAAAAGAGTTTGAAGAAGCATTAAAATATGTCGATGCACTAAATAAAGCTAATAAGCTATTTAACCAAAATTATAAGGTTTTGGATTTAAGGGATAAGAATAAGTATTATATAGAGAAGTACTGAGAATCATCATTGCGAAGAGCAACGTAGTTTCGACGTGGTACTCTTGTCAAGCATTCTGAGCTTGCTTCGTCTCATTACTTTGTAATTCTTCGCGTAATAACGTTTTTGGAATAACAAGCATAAAAAAATGAAAGAGAAAATATCAAATTTTGTTACACTTGATTTAGGTAGTAGTAAGATTGCCGTAATTGCTGCCTATATTAGTAAAAAAGGTGTAATTAAAGTAGCTAGCCAAAATTTGCATCATTCTAAAGGTATTAAATCAGGAGTTATATCAGATTTAAAAAATGCTGAAACTAGCATTGTTTCAGCAATTTACGCACTTGAAAAAGATTGCGGTAAAAATATAAAAAAAGTTATATTATCGTTATCAGGTGCCGATACTAAATCTTATTATATTAATTATACCATTAAAGTTAACGGGCAAACCGTAACGCAGCAGGATATTAAAAAGTTACTACAAAAAGCATTACTTGAATTTAAAGTTAAAAACCAAGAAATTATTCATTATTTTCCTCTTGAATTTACCCTTGATAATAATTCAGTCGAGAATCCTATAGGTATGTACGGTAGAGAACTTAGTTGTGAATTACATATTATTGCTGCTAGTTCAAATATGTTATCAAATATTGTACAATGCTTCGCTAAATGTCATGTTGAAGTCACAAATATTACTCTAGCAATTTATGCTTCTGCTATTAGCTGTCTTACGAATGATGAAAAAAATCTAGGTTCGCTTATCATCGACATGGGGGATAAAACTACCTCTTTCGGCATTTTTTTTGCCGGTAAATTAATATATACGGGGCATGTAAATATAGGTAGTTTTCATATTAGCTCGGATATTGCTAAAGTCTTTGGTATTGATCTTGTTACGGCAGAGAAATTAAAAATTTTATACGGTAATGCAATGATACCTTTATTTGAGAAAGATAGTATTATAAATATGGAGGATTTTCAGGTTGATACTCATCATACTTTAAATACTTCCGTAACAATTTATAAATTGGCTGAGGTAATAAGAGCAAGAGCCGAAGAAATATTATCAATGGTAAAAGCCGAATATGATAAAGCAACAAAAGGGCAGGTTGAAGTTTTTAGAGTTGTAATTACCGGCGGTGGGTCTCAGCTTAGAGGACTTAAAGAGCTTTCAAATAAAATTTTTGAAAAACAGAGTAGAATCGGTAAACCGGAGATTATTGCTGGTTTTATAGAAGACTATAATCCGGCTATGTATTCAGCAACTATAGGAATGCTAAAAATTCATGCTCTAAAACAGCAAAAAGAATTTGCTCATATTAGACTTGATGCAAATAGTAGCTTCTTTAAAAAAGCTTTTGATTGGTTTAAAGAGAATATTTAGAGAGGCTGTCCGTGTTGGACTGGAAAATGCATTTAGTGTCATTCCCGCTTTCGTGGGAATGACATAAAATGATCCACGCAACAATACCTACGTGCAATGAGGACTTGTATTTACGCAGGCCATGTCATTTAGAAATATTTTGCTAAGAATTATTATTAGGTTTTTCTCTAGAACAAATTAGTACATTCCCTTTAACTTCGATAATAAAAAGTCGGTTGCCTGTTTTTGCATCGATTTCATTTGGAACAAGGTAAGCATTCATAATAGCACCGGACCATCTTACTTGTCCTATAGTATTAGAAGAAACTGTAGCACTATAAACCTCTACCGTTTTGCCTATCATATCCGAGTAATTTTTTGTTTTATCAGTTTTATTATAAACATATTTTTTAAGAGCATAATATAATATGCAAAACCAAATAAGTGATAATATACCAAAAAATGTTATTTGATTTGTTAAGCTAACTAGAGGGTAGTTATATACCACAAGAGTGTTTGATAACGCTCCAAACCCAAAGAATAAGAATCCAATACTTGGAACTGTAAAGAATTCAACAACTATGCAAATTATACCTATTATTAACCATATTTCGGTGAGATAATTATTTATCATGAACATAAGTTTTTAAAAATAATATTACATCAGTTATGTCTTGTGGTTTTGAGATACCGGCAAAGGACATTTTAGTTCCTGGTGCATAGCTACTTGGTTTATGTAAGAAAGCAAATAAACTATCATCATCCCATACGCCGCCAAGTTTTGATAGAGTAGGGGAATATTTATAGTCTGCTATGCTTGCTTTTGGTCTGCCTGCTACATCCCAAAGATGCGGTCCTAGTTTATTTGGACCGTCTTTATCAAGAGAATGACACATTAAACATTTCTTGGCTATTTTACGACCGTTATCAGCGTTGGCAGTCTTCATTAATTCCGGTATATTTACCGGTGCTTGTTCTAGTGCGGTAGTATTTTGATTTTCTGATGATTCTTGAACCGCAACGCTGTAGCCGCGATGTTGTAACTCTAGAGTGGGCTTATATAATATATTTGCAACAAATCCAACCATCATAGCAATTAAACTAGCAAATAAGATGGCTGCAACAATTTTATTTAATTCTTTTCCAGACATTGATTTTGTTTTTTTATTAGAATTTATACTATAATTTAAGTTGTAAGAGAAGTTAATTAAATAAATAAAAGAAAAGTTTATAAAAATATTTGTTCTTTGGAGAGAAAAATAAATGTCAAAAAAATCAAGGGTTAGAAAAATATTTAATAAGTTAAAATCTTATTGGACTAGTTTTAGACAAAGTAAAATTGGTAAAATATTATTTAGCAATAGTTTAAGTTATGCAGTTTCCATAGCTTCTATAGCAATTACAGTTTCGGGACTTTTTACTCCTATATCACCGATAATTATAGCTGTAGCTGTTGTTTCAGGAATTAGCGTAGGCATTCAAGCTGTAACTGAGACTTTGAAAGTGCATGATTTGTGTAAACTTCATAAAGAGAATAATTTATTAGTACATAACAGAAATGCTAAAAATCAGCAAGATTATATATTATCATTAGAACCGAGCTTAAAAGATATTTTGAAAAATGAATTATATACGCCGCAAACGGCAGGTAAGGATGCTACTCAAGATAAGTATGAGTTAAATGTAAATAAATTGAAAAGTACAGGACGAATATTTGGCAATAATTTAGGTGGAGCCGCAAATTTGGCCGCTTCTATTATTAAAGGTGCGAGCGGTAATGTGCTTGATATATTAAAAGCTACGGGTTACGGTGTAGTTACGACCGCATCATTAATTATCGACGGTCTTACTGAAAAGGAAAAAATAGAAATAAAAGCAATATTTAAATTAAATATAAATGAAGAATATAAAAAACAAGATACTCCTATATATAAAAATTTAGAACAATTAGAGAATTATACTAAGAATCAAGTATTGCAAACATTAGCTTTAAAAAAATTAATAATGGATAAGAATTATTGGAGTATGAATAAAGACCAAAAAATACAAAAATTTCGAGAAATAATAGGCAGTTTTAATTCTGAAATAAAAAGAAACGGTTTAGAAGAATTTTTTAGAGAAAATAAAATAACAATGGATAATAGCAAAGAGAGCTATGTTAAAGATATTAAAAATGTAATGAATCCATTTTATGAAAATCCTAGTAAAGCCGAAGGATATAATCCTTTAACTAAAGCTATGGATCAAGATAAAGTTAATAATGCTGCAATAAAAAGGACAAAAAGTGAAAATTTAAAAAGGATGCAAAAAAGAAAGCGAAATTTAACAATATGAAATGATTATTATAACTCACTGCTAGTTACAAATTTGTAAGAGGTAGTATCGCTAAATATTCTATGCAATAATTCATTATTAAGAGCATGGCTGGTTTTGTAGCCTTTAATTGCACTTACAATGCTAGTGCCGTTGGTATATAAATCACCGAATAAATCTAATAGTTTATGGCGAACAAATTCATCTTCATAACGTAAGCCGTTTGGGTTTAAGATTTTATCCTGCTCATCTATTCCTATAGCATTCTCAAATGAGGCACCTTGGGCAAGCCCTTTGCTTTTCAAATAATCAACATCTCTTATAAAGCCAAAAGTTCTAGCATCCGCAATATTTTTAGTAAAAGATTCTTGATCCCTAAAACTTAGATTTTGTCTGCCTATAGCTTTACTACTAAAATCAATGGTTAAATCTACAGTCATGTGATCAGAAGGAGTACAATATAATTCACAATCTTTATGAACTACTTTTATATCTTTTAAAATTTTAAGATATTTTTTAGGAGCATTTTGTAATTTTTTTCCTGCACACTCAATCATAAACACAAAAGGTTTACTACTGCCGTCCATAATTGGTACTTCAGGACCGTCAATTTTAATAATTGCATTATCAATGCTGCATCCCCAAAGTGCTGCCATTAAATGTTCAATTGTTGAAATTTGAACTTTATGATCATTACTGATAGTGGTAGATAACAAGGTATCGGAAACATTGAAATAGCTAGCTTCAATATAATTATTTTCAGAAGATATATCGGTTCTAATGAATATAATTCCGGTATTTTCTTTAGCAGGTTCTATAGTTAACTGGGTACGTTTTCCTGAGTGGACCCCGATTCCGTAACAACTAACCAGTTTTAATAATGTACTTTGCTGCATTTTAGGCATTGTAAAAATATATTTAAATATTAATATTTAATGCCAAATTATACAAGTTATATTATGTTACAGAATATTACACATATACTCGATGAACTTCAAAATTGGCTGTGTCATCCTACAAGAGTTGCGATATTCATGTATTAAGTATACGCGCCGCTCCTCACCTTGTGGATTCCTTGCTCTTTTTGAAGTTGATCTTCGTCTATGTTTAGTATAAGACTTCTTGCATAACTTGCTAATAAGGAGAAATTTGAAGGAAACACGGAACGCAGAACCGCAGCGTACACCGCAAGTAACGTGAGGATTCGAGTACCGGATCGACGTACAAATTACCTTTATTAGCAAGTTATGCAAGAAGTCTTATTAAAATCTATATAATGTATACTTAATAAAATACCAAAAATGATAAGCTACAAAACTACTGACTACGGCAAAAACAGAAAATAAGAAATCACTGCCGTTAATAGTGCCGTAAGGTACATGAGATGATAAAGATCCGGCATATGTACCGATGCTGCACATTGAAAAATACGAAAATAAAGCTGTTCTAAGTTCGTAATCCCTAAATTTATCAATTAGTATTAAAATATTGCAAATATAAATGGATCCTAAACAACTACCGATTAGTATTATATATAATATACTAAGGTTTTTATTAGTTCCATGAAACGATAGTAAAATAAAGCATACGAGCAAAATTATAGTTAGTGATAAATTAGCCAAATATTTATTTACTTTGCTTAATATATAGCATATAGGAATTATAGAAAAACATATTGCTAGAAAAATATATTTTAGTATAAGTCTTAAATTAATTAATGCTAATTCTTTCTTTAATGCAAAAGCTTCATAATACCATAATATATCCAAGGTGACATAAGCAACTACGAAGCCTGTCAATAATTGTAATTCGACATTTTTTATTAAGGATGAAAATTTGGAATTTAAATTTAATTTATGAGATGTAGGATTATAATGCAGAAATTCGGTTAGTATATTGATACAATATAACAATGCACAAATTACTATAGTATTATTTGTCGGTGTTATAAATGGATTTAATAAATCTACCATTAAGTTTCCACCCGCCCATAACAACATCATACAAGCTAAAAAAAATATTTCTTTTCTTTGCTACTCTCAATAATGTCTAATGTTATAGAAGTGAAATATGAAAATGTTCCAAAATTAATTACAATAAAATTAATTTTAATTAGAGTATAATTATTTAATAAAATTAGGTTTATTGTACAAATAATTAATAAAGATAAGCTAATTAAAATAATTTTTTGATTACTTAACTTGTTAATTAACTGTGTTAAGGCAAAGCCTGCGATTATCGAACCTATAAATTTAGTTTGATTGATATGATTTATTTGTTCTCCGCCTAGATTTTTATTTAGCAGTAAAAAGATTTTAAAATTATAAAAATTTATAGCATTGATACAGGAAAAAATAAATATTCCCAAAAGTGAGAAAAAAATAGTTTTGTAATCGTTTTTTAAAGTCATAAATTAAGTGTTTGCTAAACATAAATACATGGTATATAACTCATAATTATAATGATTAAGATTATTATCTTAAAAATTAAAGAGATTCATAATTCCATTATTTAAGTATATATGGATAGTTATTATATTATCAGCTTTTAATCAAGTATGGTAGTCTTATTTGTAATTTGTATATAATTATTGTTGAATTTTAAAAAAATTAATGAATTAAATAATATGAAAATATTTTAATGTAAGAAAAATAATAATATATTTTTTAGTATTTTAAAGAGGTGTTATTTGAAGTTTATCTAGAATTTCATTTTTGCTCTTTACTCATAGATAAATTATCTATTTAAATAAATTAATACAAGATAAACAATGATTTTTCTTAAGATACAAGCATTATATTAATTATTTGTTCTTCAAGTTAGTGAGCAAGATAAATGAATAAAAAGATTATAATTGATGCTAATTTCCCAAGCGAAACAAGAGTAGTTTTATTAGGACAAAGCAACAATATAGAAGATATTGAATTTCAAACAACCGTAAGACAACAAAATAAAGGTAACATTTATTTAGCAAAAGTTACAAGAATAGAACCGTCGCTACAAGCTGTTTTTATAGAGTACGGAATGGATAAAAGCGGTTTTTTACCGTTTAGTGAAATCCATCCTAACTATTACAATTTGCCTACCTCGGAGAGAAATTTTCCGGTTAATGCTTTTCCTGAAATAGCTCTTTCAAATATTACGGTTGAGGATGATAAAGAGAAATCAGCTGCTATATATGATGCTTTGGTTGATAGTGAAGAAATTGACCTAAAAACCATAGAAGATTTAGTAGAGAGTAAATTCCAGTCAGAACTTAATTTAGAAGCAGCTGATGATATTGAAATGATTCAAAGCGGTACCCCTGAGTCAAATATTCCGCAATATAAACAATATAAAGTTCAAGAAGTAATAAGAAAAAACCAAATATTATTAGTGCAGGTTACTAAGGAAGAACGAGGAAGTAAGTGCGCTGCTTTTACTACTTATATATCCTTGGCTGGTAAATATTGTGTTTTAATGCCTAATAAAGGTTCACAAAACGGTATATCGCGTAAAATATCAAACGGGGAAGAAAGAAAAAGACTGAAAGATATTTTAAATAAAATAGTAAGCGGTGACAAAAATGCTTATAGCGTCATTGTTAGAACCGCAGGTAGAGGAAGTAGCACCTTAGATTTAAAGAAAGACTATAATTATTTAGCAAGGTTATGGAATAAAATTCGTAAAAGTACTATTAAATTTCCGGCTCCGTGTTTTATTCATGAGGAAGATGGTATAATACGTAAAACCATACGTGATATGTGCGATCACAATGTTAAAGAGGTGGTAATTCAAGGACAAGAGGGTTATGAAGACGCTTCAAAATTTATGCAGGATTTATTACCTTCAGAGCTTGTAAAACTGAAAGAGCATAAAAGTACAACTCCTATATTTACTAAGTTTCAAGTAGAAGAGCAATTAGTTAAATTATATCAGCCTGTAGTGACGTTACCTTCAGGAGGATATATCGTTATTAATCCTACGGAAGCTCTTATTGCAATTGATGTAAATTCCGGTAAATCAACTTCTGAACAAAATATTGAAGAAACGGCACTAAAAACTAATTTAGAAGCAGCCAAAGAAGTAGCAAAGCAAGTAAAGCTTAGAGATCTATCAGGTTTGATAGTTGTTGATTTTATAGACATGAGCGAAGCTAAGAATCGTAAAATTATTGAACGATCCTTTAAAGAGTTTTTAAGTCGTGATCGTGCTCGTATACAAACCGGTAATATTAGTCAGTTTGGACTACTTGAATTCTCAAGGCAGAGATTACGTTCTTCTTTCTTAGAAACTAATTCGGCAATTTGTGCTCATTGTAACGGTAAAGGAGTCATTAGAGCAAGTGACGCTAATGCTATGTTAATTTTACGTACTATAGAGAATGAAATTTTTGAAGAAAGAATTGATGTAATAAATGTTTTTACCAATATCGTTTCAGTTATTTATCTACTTAATAATAAACGTGCTGAGATAAAATTTATTGAAGAAAAATATAATATAAAGCTTAATTTTTATTCCGATCCTAATGCTACATCAGATAGTTATTCGATTGAAAAAGTGAAGCTGTTCAAGAAAAATAACAATAATTTTAATTCTGTTAAGCCGGTAATTCAGAATCATAATGCCGATTATACTGAAGAAGAGCTGAAAAAAGAACAGTTACGCAAAAATAAGCATAAATGGAAAACAGCTAATAATAGTAATAATGTTGCTAATGAAGTAAAAGATAAGAGTTTAGAGGCAGAAGAATCGGTGGAGCAAACCGTAAGCGTTGTGGAAGAGGTGAAAGTTGTAGAAAGTAATGCCGGCTTAGAAGAAGCACAAGCTGTTCCAAAAAAGACAAAACGTAGATATCGTAATAAAACATCAAATAAGCAATGTCCTTCTAATACCGTCGAAGATACGGAAAAGAATGCAGAGTCTTGATTGTATAATAATGTCATTCCTGCGAAAGCAGGAATCCAGTAATCCTTAATGCCACCCCGTGGTCCAAGCCCACGGGGTCCATAAACATAATAAAAAATACTAATAATATTAGTATTTTTAGCTGGATCCCGCGATCACAAGTCGCGGGATGATAAATGATAAACCTATCCACGCCACAAGGCCTACGCGGGGATGATATAGCAATGCTGTAATGACGCGATAAACAACATAAACTTAAAATAAAAGTGCAGAAAAGTTTAATTACAAAATGGTTGTGTATAAGTTGTATAATGGTCATAGCGATGATTGTTATAGGGGGGATAACAAGGCTTACCGGTTCTGGTTTATCTATAGTTGAGTGGCGTCCGGTAACCGGTATTTTGCCGCCTTTTAGTTTTGAAAGCTGGCAATCGGAATTTGCTAAATATAAAGCTTTTCCTGAATATAACTCCGTTAATTACGGAATTACTTTATCACAGTTTAAGTTTATTTATCTGTTAGAGTTTATACATCGATTACTCGGTAGAATTACAGCTTTAATATATATTGTACCTTTAATATATTTTTATTTTAAAGATGTTATAAAAAATCGTGACATGCTACCTTATATAATTGCTTTGTTGTTATTTTGCATACAAGGCTTTATAGGGTGGTATATGGTTAAAAGCGGCTTGTTGAATAGCCCGTATGTTAGTCATTTTCGACTTGCTTTTCATTTAATTATCGCCGTAATTATTTATCACATACTTTTTTATCAACTAATAAAAAATCGTTGTGATATTTTGTTAATCCCGTCACAAATAGATTTTAAATTACCATTAATATTTTCCGGTATTGCTATTACTGTAGTATATGTGCAAATTTTTTTAGGTGCTTTAGTTGCAGGGCTTGATGCAGGGCTGATATATAATAGTTTTCCGCTAATGGATGATAGATTTATCCCGATGGAGATAAAAGATCATTTCTTTGATCTTAAAAATTGGTATGATCCGGTTTTTATACAATTCATACATCGTTTAGTCGGCTATAGCGTATTTTTGGTTGTTGTAGTTTTGATAATTTGCTTGTTAAAAATAGAGCATCCGAAATTAAATAAGATAGCGTATTTTCTAATGAGTGCATTATTTATGCAGGTATCTACCGGCATCATTACTCTTTTATACTCTGTACCTATAATAATTGCCTCTATACATCAGTTTTTTGCTATAATCCTGTTATCTATAATAATTTGGTGCTATTTTTTAATAAAAAGTGCCTAATTTATTAAAAATATGATCATCGATGTCAATACTCCTATTTCTTCTAGATTAGATAAATATTTAAAACGTCTATATCCCTTATTGACTCAAGGAGTAATAGAGAAAGCATTACGTCAAAAACAAATTACCGTTAATTCTCAGAAAGCAGAAGCGAGTTTAAGAGTAAAGGGCGGCGATAAAATTTTTATTAACGATAAGTTTAATTTACCTGTTAAGCAACCTGAAAAATTAGTTTTGACCGACGCTGAAATTAAGCTAGCGAAGAAAATTACTACCGATTATTTGATATATGCAGATGATAATTTAATAGCTATAAATAAACCCGCAGGTCTTGCTACTCAAGGCGGCACTAAAATCAATTTATCTATTGACTCTGCATTAAAATATTTGAATTATAAAGGTACTGATTTTAAGCTAGTACATAGATTAGATAAAAAAACAAGCGGTTTGCTCTTAATAGCCAAAAATTATTTAAGTAGTGTAAAACTTCATGATGCTTTTAAAGAAAAATTGGTTGTAAAAACATATTTTGCCGTAACCTATGGGAAGCCAATTAAAAATGTAGGCGAAGTTAGCAGTAATATAGATAAGAGTAAAGGAAGTACACCTAAAATTACTGATATTGATAGTGAAAATGGTAAACTTGCCATTACTTATTATAAAGTACTTAAATCACTTGATAATAACTTATTTTTAATTGAATTTACGCCGGTTACAGGTAGAATGCATCAATTAAGGTTGCATGCTAAATTATTAGGTTGTCCGATACTTGGAGATGATAAATATGGTAATAAAGAAATAATGCCGTATAGTAAATATATGTTCTTGCATGCTAATAATATATGTTTATCTGAAAAAATTTTTGGTCAAGAGATTAAGTTAGAAGCAAAATTACCGTTTTATTTTACTAGACGTCTTACATAAATTGCTTCTAAAGGTAATTTGTACGTTGATCCGGTACTCGAATCCTCATGTCAAGTGTACGCTGTGGTTCTGCGTTCTGTGTCTCCTTCAAATTTCTTTTTATTAGCTGCGTTATGTAAGACGTCTATTGATAAGTTTGTGGAGTGTTGCAGTTATGATACGTAGATATTTTTTATTGTTGCTTTTTTTTATTACTAATTGTATTGATTGTTTTGCAGATATACAGCAAAGAATCAATGAAGCAGAAAAAGAATATGTCAGTAATAGATTTTTAAATGCCGTTTTTATGTTTGCCGATGATTATAAACCTTTATTAACCGGTGCTAAAGGAATTTTTGCTTTAAATGGTGAGCAATTAAAAGCAAATGAAATGATGCCTATTGTTGCTGCTACAAAGCCTTTTACAACAGCTGGAATCTTAAAATTACAAGAACAGGCATTATTAAATATTAACGATAAAATTTATAAATATCTTGATCCGGAAATGTGGGGTGGAAAAGTGCTGGATTGGGCATATAAAATATCTATCCATAATTTATTAACGCATAGTAGCGGTATTGCTGAATATTTTAGTTTTGTTAAACTTGATTTAAATATGCCTAAGAAAGAGATCCACAAGAAAATATTATAATTTGTTTCTTCTAAGCCTTGAGAAATATCTATAGGGAAAAAATTTAAATATAGTAATACTAATTTTGTTATACTCGGTATGATTATAGAAAAGGTGGCTAAAAAAGATTTAGCTAACTTTTTTTATGATGGATTTTTTAAACCGCTTAATATGAAATCTACTAGTTTTGCTTCATATAGTGAAGCCGTTAGAATCCAAAAAAAAACATTATTAGTTCTAATTATCCGGTAAGATATTTTTTAACGCCTAATTAGTAATAAACCTATATTTACTCCTGTAACTGCTGATTTTTTAGCAGTTCCTTGTGCTGACGGTGGTATAATATCAACACTGGTTGATCTTATTAGATGGTATAGGGCATTAAATGAGGAGAAAATTCTTTCTAAGAAGTCGTATAAACTTATGACTACTGAATATTTTTTAGCACAAGATATAGAAGGGCGTAAGTCTTATATGGGTTACGGTATTTTTCTTACTGATCTTGATTCTAAGCGTTTAATGATTCATTATACGGGAAAAGCCCTTGGAATACAAAGTGCAGCAGGATATGTTTTGCCTGATAATCTTTATTTTGCTATACTCAGTAATACTATGATAAAAATTTCTGAAGAAGAAAAAGATAAAATTGACATAAAAAATCCTTTAAATCAACTTGGAATAATTTATTTTAGAGATGCAATAATAGGGGCAGCTATAAAAAATTAAATAGACTTGTTGTATAACCTATTTTATAAAGAGGAATTTGAAAGAAACACAGAACGTAGCACCGCAGCGTACACTTAGTACGTGAGGATGCGAGTATCGGATTGATATACAAATTACCTTTAGAAGGAGGTTATACAACAAGTCTAATGCAGATAGTTACTTGGAATATTAATTCATTGCGTCTACGGATCGATTTATTAAGAAAATTAGCATATGAACATCAGCCGGATATTATTTTACTTCAAGAAACAAAGGTAGCTGACTCATTATTTCCTCTTGAAGTTATTAAAAATATAGGCTATGAACATGTAATATATTCAGGGCAGAAATCATATAACGGTGTTGCTATTATTTCAAAATTTCCTTTGAATAATGTTTTTTCATTGGAGTTATATAATAGTGATAAAAGGCATATAGCAGCTATGGTTAATGATATAGAAATACATAATTTTTATGTTCCTGCCGGCGGTGATATACCTGATATCGAGGTAAATACAAAATTTAAGCATAAGCTCGAATATATAAGGTTAATGCAGGAATGGTTAACGACTAACCGTACTAAAAACGATAAAATGATTATTGTTGGGGACTTGAACATTGCTCCGCATGAACATGATGTATGGTCTAGTAAGCAGTTGCGAAATGTTATCAGCCATACTGATATTGAACGCTCGTTATTGGTAGAGCTACAAAATGTGTTAGGTTTTATTGATAGTAGCAGACATTTCGTATCGCTTGACGAAAAATTTTATACTTGGTGGAGTTATAGAAATATAGATTGGAAAAAATCTAACAGAGGTAGAAGACTTGATCATATTTGGGTTAGCGATAATTTAAAAGGTGCATTATTTTCTATGCATTTACTATCAGAAGCACGTGATTGGTTTTCACCTTCGGATCATGTACCATATTTTGTGACTTTTAATTTACAGATGTCATCCCGTGGTCAAGCCACGGGATAACAATAGTCTTAAGGAGTAATTCGTGGATATTAAGTTAGGAAAATATAAGCCGACAAAGGAAGAATATATAAAAAGCTTTAAAGATATGCTCCTACTGCGTCGTTTTGAAGAAAAATGCGGTCACTTATACGGAATGGGAGAAATCGGTGGTTTTTGTCATTTATATATAGGGCAAGAAGCAGTAATTTCTGCAGTAGATATGGTTAAACAAAAAGGTGATAGCACTATTACTAGCTATCGTGACCATGCTCATATTATTTTAGCAGGAACTGAGCCTAAGTATGTTCTTGCCGAGCTTATGGGGCGTGCTACAGGTTGCTCGAAAGGTAAGGGTGGCTCGATGCATTTATTTAATGTACCCAACAAATTTTACGGTGGACACGGTATAGTAGGGGCTCAAGTACCGATAGGTACAGGGCTTGCGTTTGCTGAAAAATATAACGATACGCATAATATCTGTTTTACTTTTTTAGGTGACGGTGCCGTTAATCAAGGTCAGGTATATGAAGCTTTTAATATGGCTGCTTTATGGGGTTTGCCGGTAGTTTATATTATTGAAAATAACGAATATTCGATGGGGACGTCTGTAGCACGTTCTACCTTTATGCGTGATTTATATAAGAAAGGGGCATCGTTTGGGATTAAAGGATTTCAGCTAGACGGTATGGATTTTGAAGAAATGTATGACGGCTCTAAGCAAGCAGCCGAGTATGTTAGAGAAAATAGCTTTCCTCTGATATTAGAGGTAAAAACTTATCGTTATCGTGGGCATTCGATGTCCGACCCGGCAAAATATCGTAGTAAAGAAGAAGTTGAGCAATATAAAGAGCGTGACCCGTTGGTAATAATAAGAAAAACGATACTCGACAATAAATATGTAACCGAAGTGGATTTAAAAGCAATGGAACAGTCGGTAAAAGAAATTGTGAAAGAAGCAGTAGAATTCTCAGAAAATTCACCGCTACCTGATGAAGGGGAGTTGTATACACAGGTGTACTGTTAAGGCGTCATTGCAAGGAAAAACTGTAAGTTTTGACAAAGCAATCTCAGGAATTTGTTATTATTTCATGAGGTTGTCACGCAGCCTACGGCTGCTCGCAATGACGTTCACGCAGGCAAGCCTCCTTGCAATAACGTTTAATTTGATCAAATAAAAAAGAAAAATGCAAATAACGGTACGTGAAGCATTGCGTGATGCCATGCAAGAAGAGATGATAAGAGACGACAAGGTTTTTGTCATAGGCGAGGAAGTTGCAGAATATCAAGGAGCTTACAAGGTAACTCAAGGATTACTAGAGCGATTTGGTCCTAAGAGGGTAATTGATACACCGATAACGGAATATGGTTTTGCAGGGCTTGCAGTCGGAGCAGCTTTTGCAGGACTTCGCCCGATCGTAGAGTTTATGACCTTTAACTTTGCTATGCAAGCATTCGATCACATAGTTAATTCAGCAGCAAAAACGCATTACATGTCAGGCGGGCAGGTCAAATGTCCGATAGTATTTAGAGGACCAAACGGAGCAGCAAGTAGAGTAGCTGCACAACATAGTCAAAATTATACAGCTTGCTATTCCCACATTCCGGGATTAAAAGTAGTAGCTCCTTATAGTGCAGCAGATCATAAAGGACTTATGCTTACAGCTATTAGGGACGATAATCCCGTTGTTTTTTTAGAAAATGAAATTTTATACGGTCATAGTTTTGACGTGCCGAAAACAATCGAGCCTATACTCTTTGGTCAGGCAAAAATTTTAAGAGAGGGTAGTAGTGTCACTATAGTCACTTTCTCGATTCAAGTAAAACTTGCCTTAGATGCTGCAAATGTTGTGCAGAATGATAATATTGATTGTGAGGTGATTGATCTTCGCACTATTAAACCGCTTGATACTGAGACAATAATAGAATCAGTGAAAAAAACTAATCGTTTAGTTGTAGTGGAAGAAGGGTGGTTTTTTGCAGGTGTTGGTGCAAGTATAGCTTCTATTGTTATGAAAGAAGCATTTGATTATTTAGATGCTCCGATAGAGATTGTAAGCGGCAAAGATCTTCCCCTTCCTTATGCTGTTAATTTAGAAACACTAGCTCTGCCGAGTGAGAGTGATGTAATAGAAGCCGTTAAAAAGGTTTGTTATTATAGTATTTAATGTATTAGTTTAGTTTTTTCGTCATTGCGAGCAACTGAAAGGAGCGTGGCAATCTCATAAAGCAAGATTCTAGAGATTGCTTTGTCAAAACTTACAGTTTTCCCTCGCAATGACGATGTCAACTTTTTTAGGCATATCTACTTTGCAGCTCTTTTACGGTCGTTAGGGTCAAGTAGAGCTTTACGTAAACGAATAGATTTCGGTGTGACTTCAACTCGCTCGTCATCTTGTATATAGCTGATTGCCTGCTCTAACGTTAAAAGCATTGGCGGAGTTAGCCTTATGGCTTCGTCTTTACCTGTTGCTCTAACGTTGCTCAGTTGTTTCGCTTTTAGTGGGTTTACCTCTAAATCATTATCACGATTATGTTCGCCGATAATCATGCCTCTATATACTTTGTCACTAGGGTTTATAAACATTTTCCCCCTTTCTTCTAGATTCCATAGAGCATATGCGACTGCTACCCCGTCACCGTTAGAGATAAGCACACCGTTACGTCTTCCCTCGATATTTCCTTTATAATCAGCATATCCATGGAAAATACGATTCATAATCCCTGTGCCTCGTGTTTCAGTTAAAAACTGGCTGTGATAGCCGATTAACCCTCTAGACGGTCCGATAAACGTAACACGGCTTTTACCGCCGCCTGACGGCCTCATATCAGTCATTTCAGCTTTTCTCAGTGCTAAAGATTTTACGACTACTCCAACATAATCATCATCAACGTCAACTTGGATTTCTTCCATCGGTTCTTGCTTATTACCTTTCTCATCAGTTTGGAATAATACTTCGGGTCTGCTAATAGATAGCTCAAATCCTTCACGACGCATAGTTTCAATTAAGATCCCAAGTTGTAACTCACCACGCCCTGCAACTTGGAAAGCATTTTTCTCCGCAGCTTCAGTAACTTTTAAGGCAACGTTACTTTCAAGCTCACGCATTAACCTAGCTCCAATTAAGCTCGACGTAACTTTTGTCCCTTCGCTTCCTGCAAGCGGTGAGTCATTAACGCTAAAAGTCATGGATAAAGTCGGCGGATCAATAGGTAGAGACGGTACGGCCTCGGTTACCTCAGGGGAGCAGATAGTATCGGCAACGTTGGCGTTTTCAACGCCTGCTACGGCAATAATATCGCCGGCTGTAGCATCATTTATAGCGATTCGCTCTAAGCCTCTAAAGGCTAATATTTTAGTGATACGTCCGGTTTCAAGTACTTTATTCTCATGATTTAATACTTTTACGTTTTGGTTAATTTTAACAGTGCCGCTTTGTACACGACCTGTTAAAACCCTACCGAAGAAAGAGTTATATTCTCTAGTAGTAACAAGCATAGAAAACGGTGCTTTGTCATCGGCTAAGGGTTTTGGTACATGCTGTACTATAAGGTCAAAAAGCGGTGCTAAATCATCTGCTAAATTGTCTAAAGGATTAATTTTATCATCAAAGGTTAAAGATGCTCTACCTGCTCTACCTGATGCATAAACTATAGGGAAGTCAAGCTGATCGTTGTTTGCTTCAAGTACCACAAATAGCTCAAATACTTCATCGATAACTTCTTTAATTCTTTGGTCATCTCTATCGATTTTATTAATAACGACAATAGGTTTTAAGCCGAGATTTAACGCTTTAGAAAGCACGAATTTTGTTTGCGGCATTGGTCCTTCCGATGCATCGACAAGTAGTACTACACCGTCAACCATGCTAAGGATGCGTTCTACTTCACCGCCAAAATCGGCGTGTCCTGGCGTATCAACTATATTGATACGGATATCGTTCCACATAAGAGCAGTGCATTTGGCAAGTATCGTGATTCCACGCTCACGCTCAAGATCGTTAGAGTCCATAGCACGCTCAGCAACTGCTTGGTTAGCTCTAAATGTTCCGCTTTGTTTAAGCATGTTATCAACAAGCGTAGTTTTTCCATGATCAACGTGGGCAATAATTGCTATATTACGAATAGATGTCATCTTTAAAAATTCTCACAAGTTTACAATAGTTTTTCGTATTATACACTAAAATACCAAAAATTGGAATATAAGTTCTTGAAAAAGAAATTGATTTAACTGTAGAATAAAAATTACTAAGAATTTTTAAACTTTAAAATAAGTGAAATTAATGAACGATAATACAGTTTTATTTATATTTGATTGTGACAATACTTTAAGTTGGACATTCGCATAATTATATCGGAGAGAGGTTAGGAGGTTTAATAGCACGTAATATACAACATCGCTTTTTTAGCTCCTATGAAGAACGAGAGCAAGAAAAAGTGAGGCTTGAGCAAAAATTTTCTATAGAGCTGATGGAGAAATTCCTAGATAATGAAAATTTAGGTTGGAAAATGAAGAGCAAATAGCACGCCTTTTTAAGAATATTATATTATCCGGTCATAAAATCTGTAAAATATGCATTAGCAAGGTTACTAGGAAAGGAAGATGCAGCAAAATTTATATAAAATCAGCTTTACCTTCTAATAATTTTGAAGAAATACAAAATTGTACTAAAAAGAATATATAAGAGAAATAATTAATAACACCGAAATAACTGTCAATGCTGCAAAAGACTATGGTATTACAGTAGTTTTGGTTAAGAACAAAGGAACAGAGCATATTCATGAAGCTTTTTTTTATATGAATTTAATGAAATGAACAGCATGAAATTTATATTGAGCTAGAAGAACCGGCTACTGAACCTTTGTTTAGTGATGGAGAGAGTACCTATTTAAGTCCTGAAGCAATAAAAGCTATTTCGTTTGAACCTATTTCTAGTGATTATTATTCGGATGGCGAATATATACCATGGGGAGGCAGGAATGTGCCAATGTGTTAGGTAAAGGTTAAGTTTTTATTATAGACAAATTGCTTGATGTTATTTATTCTTAGATTAATAAGGGTGTTGCTCCAGTGTCATTCCCACGTAGGCGGGAATCCAGTCATCTTGAATGTCATCCCGCGACTTGATTGCGGAATCTCAGGGTACTGCCTGTGACACAAGATTCCGTGGTCAAGCCATGGGATGACAATTCTAGCCGATACCGTTTAACCTAAAAGGATCAAGGATGATATACCGAATATTATGTTTATGCATATTCATAATAAATTTCTCAATGATTACGGATGCACAGAATGTGCCAATTAAAGAAGATAATTTTAAAGTTAGAGTAGCTGTTGCTGATGTACAATCTATATTGGAAGGTTCGATCGCTATAAAAGATTTGCGTAATAAAATCGAAAAGCTTAATCATAAAATTCAAGAGAATATTGCTGCAAAAGAAGCAGAATTTAAACCGCTGGAAGAGAAGCTGCTAAATGAGCGTTCTCATTTAAGTGAAACTGAATTTGAGCATAAAGTAAACGAATTTAATGCAAAAGTTAGCCACGTTAGAAAAGAAATTCAGATTAAGAAAACAAAGCTTGAACAAGCCCACGCTGAGGCTATGAGTAGAGTCCATGAAACAACTATTACAATAATTAGTGAACTTGCTGAGAAATATAACCTTAATTTGGTAATTCCAAGTGCTCAAGTCTTATATGCCAAAAATAATTTGAATATAACTTCTGAAGTGACTTTTATGTTGAATGAGAGATTAAAAGAAGTAACAATAAACTATTGATAGTGTTATATGGATTTTTGTGTGTCATTCCCTCGTAGGTGGTAATCCAGAAAATAACTTCAATATTGATACAGAAGTTACATATTTGATAAAATAAATCTATAAAAACTAGTTTTTATAGATTTTACTGGATTCCCGTCTGCGCGGGAATGATATAAACAAGAGAGTATTTAATATGGCAGAATTTACACCGATTACAATTGCATACGGGGACGGTATAGGTCCTGAAATAATGGAGGCAGTGCTTTATATATTACGTAAAGCCGAGGCTCGTATTCGTTTAGAAACCATTGAAGTAGGTGAAAAGCTTTACAAGAAGCATTATACTTCAGGCATAAGCGAGGAAAGCTGGGAATCAATACAACGCACCGGTATTATACTTAAAGCCCCGATTACTACTCCGCAAGGTGGAGGATATAAAAGTTTAAATGTCACGATTCGTAAAACATTACAGCTTTTTGCTAATATTCGTCCTGCCGTTTCGTTGCATCCTTTTACTAGAACATTACATCCAAATTTGAACCTAACTATTATACGTGAGAATGAGGAAGATTTATACACAGGTATAGAATACCGTCAAACGCATAATATGTATGAATCAATGAAGTTGATAAGTCATACAGGATGTGAGAAGATTATTAGATATGCTTTTGAATATGCAGTAAAAAATAACCGTAAAAAAGTCATGTGTTTAAGCAAAGATAATATTATGAAATTTTCCGATGGGGTTTTGCATAAAGTATTTAATGAGATTGCAAAAGAATACCCGCAAATTAATAACGCGCATTATATTATCGATATCGGGACGGCAAGGCTTGCTACCAAACCGGAAATATTTGACGTTATCGTAACTTCTAATTTATACGGTGATATCATATCTGACGTAGCTGCTGAAATTTCAGGTTCAGTAGGTCTTGCAGGTTCTGCAAATATTGGGCAGCATTATGCGATGTTTGAAGCGGTACATGGAAGTGCTCCCGATATTGCCGGTAAAGATATCGCAAATCCGTCAGGGCTTTTAAATGCTGCAATAATGATGCTAGTACATATAGGGCAGGGTGATATCGCTACATTAATCGAAAATGCTTGGAAAAAAACTATAGAGGATGGTGTTCATACAGCCGATATATATAACGAGCAGAGTTCTAGTAAAAAAGTCGGTACAAAAGAATTTGCCGAAGAAGTAACAAAAAGATTAGGACAGTTACCGACAAAGCTACCTAAAGCAGATTATCCCTTAATTGCTGAGAAGCAAGAAAGCAATATAGATTATAAAGTTGATACTAAAGAAGTTAAGAAATTGGTTGGTACAGATATATTTGTGAATATGAATGTATCTTCTGCTCATGATATAGCAGATAAAATTAATAAACTTGATCTTGGTAATTTTGAGTTAAAAACAATCTCGTCAAAAGGATTAAAGCTGTGGCCTCGTGATACAAGGTTTGAAACTGTTTCCGATCATTGGTGTTGTCGTTTTATGAATAAAGACGGCACAGAAACAAAGCATTTAGATATAACAAGATTGCTTGAAGCTTTAAGCACAGCAAATATCGATTTTATCAAAGTAGAGAATCTGTTTGAATTTGACGGGGTTGCAGGTTATAGCTTGGCTCAAGGTGAGTAAAAACGTCATTGCGAGTGAACTTTAGTTCGTGAGGCAATCTCAGGACTTGTGCATGAGATTGCTTCGTCAATTATTTCATCATTTCCTCGCAATGATGAAAAAAGGATAAACACAATGACACTATACTATATAGGAATTTTATTAGTAATTATTGGATTATTTGCTATATTTTCAGGAATAATCGGTTTTTTTAGATTTCCTGATTTTTATACTAAATTACATGCAGCAAGTGTTATTGAGAGTTGCGGCGTGCCTATTTGCTTAATAGGTTTTGCGTGCATTGAAGCAGATGTTGTGAACTCTGTTAAATTAATTTTAGCGGCTTTATTGATTTTTATACTAAATCCGGTAGCAACTCATGCACTTGGTAAAGCATCTTTATTTATGAAAATTAGAGCTGATAGTACCGTCATTGCAAGGAAAATTACGAAGTAATTGACGAAGCAATCTCAGGATGCTTGATAAAATTGCCACGTCGAAATTACGTTTCTCCTCGCAATGACATTAAATTTTAATAACCATATGACAGTAAAGACAGCTTTAAATTTTGATCTCGGCAATTACCTACTTAACTTAATTGCTTTTTTATTGATCTTAATCTCGATAAAAATAATTTTTGCTAAAGATTTACTAAATGCAGTGATTGCTGCTTCTGTATTTAGCTTATTAATTGGTGTATCCTATCTTATTATGGATGCTCCTGATGTCGCAATGACCGAGGCAGCACTTGGAGCTTGCTTATCAACATGCGTATATTTGAATTTGTTGCGTAAATTACCTTCGGATTTAAAGAATATTGAGAGAACTAATATTATTCCAGCAAGTTTAATATGTTTATTGTTTGTAGTAACTCTTGCTTATATGGGGCTAGAATTACCGAATTACGGTGATGATAGTGCTCCTATTCATATGCATTCAAGTAAATATTATATCGAAAATACCTCTAGAGATATAGGTATACCTTCTTTTGTTGCGGCTATTCTTGCAAGTTATCGTGGATATGATACTTTAGGTGAAACTAGCGTAATTTTAGTTGCAGGAATTGCCGTGCTGTTGATATTTTCAAGAAAGTCTGATGATGCCATACCGCGACTTGATCTCGGTATCTCAGGACACAGGCGATACAAGATCCCGTGGTCAAGCCACGGGATGACAAATCCAATAATAAAATATATTACTAGTTTTATAATACCTTATATAATTTTATATAGTATATATATTCAGCTTAACGGTGAGTCTTCGCCGGGTGGTGGGTTTCAAGCAGGTGTTATATTTGCATCTAGCCTTATTGCTTATGATTTAGTTTACGGTAATCGAAAATTAAGCCGATATTTTCCTCCTAACGTGCTAGTTTGTATTGCGGTTTTAGGTGTAGCAATATATGCAATTGTAGGAACAATATCACTCTTTTTTAACGATAATTATTTAAATTATTATTCACTAATAAATTTTATCAATGATAAGCTACTTGCTCAGCATATTGCGATAGTTATTGTTGAAATTGGTATAGGTTTAACTGTTGCAGCTATTATGTACTTAATTTACAACGTATTTAATAATTATGAATAGTCTATTTGTACTAATTAAGCGTGAATTGATAGTGCAGAATCGCATTAATAATATAATAAAATATCTAGTTATATTTTTTTTATTTTGCATAATTAGTACTGTTTTAATTAACAGTGAAAGGGATATTAACAAATTCGGTTTAATTTTTTCGGTCATTTGTTTATTAATTTCATTAATCGGTTTTTCTTCGGTTATATTTAAATCTGATTTGGAAGACGGAAGTTTAGAGTTATTATTATCAATTGTTAGTCATGAAAAAATTATATTGGCTAAATTTTTTGCTATATTTATCAGTAGTACGATAGGGCTGGTTTTTGTTTTACCCATTATTTATGTCTTGTTTGATAAAACTTTGCTTGAGATAATATTTTTCTTTATTAGTGTATGGATGATATTAGTGTTATCAAGTAGTTTAGTAGTGTTATCCGGTAGCGTGCAATGTTATTTTAAGAAGAATGCTAACTTTGTCGGTACGTTTATCATGCCGTTATTAATTCCGAATATTATAATGACAGGTTTAATATTACAGGATAATAACTTACAATTAATTTTTATTATGATAGGAATTAATTTAGTATTTTTACCGATTTCATTCTTCTTGGGTTCCTGTTTAATTAAAAATATTTATAATATTACGTGATTTTGCTTTATTTTTACTAATGTAGTGATATAAAATAAGATGAATATTATTAATAAATTTTTTGAGCAAAATATATGTGGCAGGCTTTACGAAGGTTAATGGCAGCAAATCCTATGGGATTTTTTCTGTGGTCTATTATCACTAAATGGTATTTAATTATAGCGGTTGCTTCCTTAATTACTTTATATTATACAGTATTGGGCTTAAAAAAAATTGGGTTTATAGATTATTTTACTGAAACTACAGTCGAGATATTAGATACAACTAAAGCAGTTGCTCAAAATTGTACTACAAAACTCGGTCCTAATTGGAATCGTTTAGTTAGTTTTTGGAATTGCTTAAGTGATCCTGGCGAATATAAGCATGAAGAAGGGACAGGAGCACAAGTGTTAGAAGATGAAATAAATAAACTTACGCCAAAACAAGCAGATAGTGTTACAGACGCTGAACATCCTATAATAAATCCTTATGAAGCACGAGAAAATCCAAATAATCTTAATAATACCCCAAGCGGTAGTAATAATAATCATTAATTTATGTCACTTTAATATTATATGTCAGATACTGAAGATAATAAAAACAAACAAACAACACGTCGTGATTTTATGGTTCTAACGGCTAGTAGTGTTGCAGCAATTGGGGCAGCATGTACTCTTTGGCCTCTCGTTGATTCTTTGAACCCTTCTGCGGACGTGCTAGCTGTATCATCAATTGAGGTTGATTTATCAAATATTGCGGTAGGTCAAACAGTTACGGTTAAATGGCAAGGTAAACCAGTTTTTATCACTAACCGTACGCCTGACAAAATAGCTGAAGCAAGAGTCGTTAAAATGTCAGAGCTGATTGATCCTGAAGCAGATGAAGCACGTGTGAAAGCAGGGTATGATAATTGGCTGGTGACGATCGGGATCTGCACACATTTAGGTTGTGTACCGCTTGCTAATCAAGGTGAATATGATGGATGGTTCTGTCCGTGCCATGGTTCACAATATGATTCTTCAGGTAGAGTTAGAAGAGGTCCTGCTCCTTTAAATTTAGCTGTGCCGCCTTACACTTTTATTAGCGACAAAAAAATTAGAATCGGGTAAAATTATTTATGAATGAAGATATTACCCCTAAAAAGTCTAATGTTATTATAGAATGGATAGATTATCGTCTTCCTATTTTTGCGTTCCTAAAGCATTTTAGTCGTTATCAAACTCCAAAAAATCTTAGCTATTTGTGGAATTTAGGCTCTATTGCCGGTATTGCGTTAGTGATTCAGATAATCACCGGCGTCATACTTGCTATGCACTATACTCCGCATGTTGATCATGCTTTCGATAGTGTTGAGCGAATCATGCGTAACGTGAATTACGGTTGGTTACTGCGTTATACTCATGCGGTAGGTGCATCGATGTTTTTTGCCGCCGTATACTTACACATAGCAAGAGGTTTGTATTACGGCTCTTATAAAGCACCTAGAGAACTGCTTTGGCATATCGGTATCATCATTTTTCTAACCATGATGGCTACTGCTTTCATGGGTTACGTGCTTCCTTGGGGGCAGATGAGCTACTGGGGAGCAACGGTTATTACTAATTTATTTTCCGCTATTCCGTTAATAGGGGAATTCATAGTTACGTGGTTATGGGGTGGTTTTTCTGTTGATAACCCGACATTAAATAGGTTCTTCTCACTGCATTATTTATTGCCGTTTATTATTGTTGCTTTAGTGATGCTGCATTTAGTGGCCTTGCATCAGCATGGTTCAAATAACCCAAAAGGTATAGATATTAAAAGCCCTAAAGATACTATTCCGTTCCACCCTTATTATACCGTAAAGGATTTTGTCGGTTTCGGAGTTTATTTCATAATATTTGCCTATTTTATTTTTTACAAACCTAATTATTTAGGACATCCCGATAATTACATTCCAGCAAATCCGTTAGTTACGCCTGCCCACATTGTCCCTGAATGGTATTTTCTGCCGTTTTATGCAATACTTAGAGCCGTACCGTCTAAGCTCGGTGGGGTGCTATTAATGTTTGGAAGTATATTTGTGTTATTGTTACTACCTTGGCTTGATACTTCAAAAGTTAGAAGTAGCAATTATAGACCGATATACCGAATGGCTTTTTGGATATTTATGGCAGATTGTTTATTGCTTGGTTATTTAGGTGGGCAGCCGGCAGAAGAGCCGTATATTACCATTAGCCGTTTTGCTGCTTGTTATTATTTTTTTCATGTCTTAGTAGCTCTGCCGCTGATAGGTAAATATGAAAAACCGCTGCCATTGCCGGAGGAGTTGTAAGAGTTAAGTCATTCCGGTTTAAGAAACAAAAAAATTAAATTAATAGATAAATTGCAAGGAAAGACAAAATCTCAACACAACAATCTTATAAAATAATATATAAACTCCTGAGATTGCTTCGTCAACATTATCAATTTTTCCTTGCAATGATGACTCAAAAAAAATTTATGAAAACTAAACTACTTATCTCTATCATCATACTACTAACTTCATGCTTAAGTTTAGCCAACGAAGAAGTATTACATCCAAAAAAGATGAAATGGTCGTTTGACGGCATATTTGGTACAGTTAATCGTGAAGCAGCACAAAGAGGTTTTCAGGTCTATAAAGAAGTTTGTAGTGTCTGCCACGGTTTAAACAATTTATATTACCGTAATCTTAAAGATATCGGCTTTTCGGATGATGAGATAAAAGAGATTGCCAAAGGCTATATGATACAAGACGGACCTAATGATAATGGTGAAATGTTTGACCGCCCCGCTCTTCCCTCTGATCGTTTTGTATCTCCTTACCCTAATGAGCAAGCAGCAAGAGCAGCTAATAACGGTGCCCATCCTCCTGATTTATCGTTGATAATAAAAGCACGTCATGACGGAGCTAATTATATATATTCGCTACTTACCGGCTATACCGAACTGCCGGCAGATTTTAAGCTGATGCAGGGAACTCATTATAATCCCTATTTCCCTGGCGAGCAAATAGCAATGCCGCCGCCGCTTACAGATGGGCAGTTAACCTATATGGACGGTACTAACGCAAGTGTAGAGCAGATGTCGCAAGATATTGTGGTATTTCTACAATGGGCAGCTGAGCCGGAAATGGAACATCGTAAATCTATGGGTCTTAAAGTTATGATGTTTTTAGCGGTATTTACTATCTTTTTCTATATTGCAAAAAACCGTATTTGGTCTAAAATTTAAAGTAATTGTTGAGTGGATCAGTTTTCCTATTATTGGTGTGGTTGCATGGATCATTAAACATGTTCAATGTCATTTCTGTGAAAGCAGGAATCTAGTTTTTTAATCTGATTATATACTAAATTTTTATATAGTTTGCTGTGTTTTTATCATTTTTTACTGGATTCCTGCTTTCGCAGAAATGACATAAATAATCAGTCCATGCTGCCCCTTTTTGCCTCTTTCTTAGTATAATGACTTATCTTTGCTATACTTATCCTAAAATTTATATAGATAGGTATTTATGATTACTTTACTTGTAGCGATAACAGGATTTATGAGTTCAATAATGCCTGAAATTTTGAAAATATATAAAGATATTAACGACAAAAAACATGAGATAAATATTTTAGACCGTCAAATTGCTAATAACAAAAACTTAATCAGTCTAAAACTTTTACAGAGCTGACCATATCACAAGAAATGGCAGAGTAATATTCTCTTTACTCCACTTATAAATCAGGTGTTAGTTGGGTTGATGCTTTAAATGGCTCGGTAAGACCCGTGCTTGCCTATAGCTTTTTTGCAATGTATGGAGGAGTTAAATATGTTCAATATAAATCGTTAAAAAGTTCTGCTCTGCTAGTTGAATATCTAGATATATTATGGGGCATAGAAGATCAAACTATTTTTGCGGAGATTATTAGTTTTTATTTTGGGCAGAGTATTTCCAGCAAATTATGGAAATATAAGACTTGAATTTTAAATAGATAATTTTATATATTTAAATATATAACTAACAAAATTAATGGTGGTTTTATGTTAAAGAACGTAAGATTATATATTCCGTCTATAGCAGCTATGATTTTATCTAGTAATATTGCAATAGCTAATAAGAATTATGATTCCGGTAATGCAACGCCACTGCGTCAGGTAGCAGATTTAATAGATAATCAAATTACAAATATTGATAATTTATTTAAAAATAGATTGCTGCTTTATGAATCTAATAGCATAAAAAGCAATTTTATTACTAAAGATAAGCAGTATATTATTGTTATGGAAGTACCTGGCTTTGATAAAAGTCAAATTAAGGTTAAAGTAAACGGTAATAAATTATTTATTACAGGGAATATAGAAGAAAAAAATAAAGCTGATGATTCAGATAATTATATGAATAAAAATTTTAATTATGTAATATCATTATATGAAGATGTAGATCAGGCAAATATCTCTTCAAGCCTTAAGAATGGAATACTTACTATTATTCTACCTCGTATTGAGATTAAAGAACAAGAAGCAAGAGAGATAGTCATTGATTAATCAAACATTGTTAAATATTAGCATTTAATTTTTCTGAAACAAAACCTTTCTCTATGTAGTTAGGTAATTTTATTAGTTCATGCTTTAGTTCATTATCTACTCCTATGGTTTCAAATTTTCGATCGACTAAGAAAATTATAGGTTTAGTGTTATGAATAAAGAAGAAGTCAAAATTCGGTTTGTTATCAAAATATCGATTAACACGAGGAAAATGATAAGCATGAGTAACAATAGCAATTTCGGCATTACTTAAGTCAATATTACCGTTTTCATGCTCTTTATATAGAGTGTTAAATTGTCCGCGCCGGTATTGGTTTTGTATTCCGGCAGCGTAAAAATATAAAAATTTTCTTTTGGATAATCGGTAATAATATTTTTATCAAGTGCTTCTTGTAGTAATTTATTATCATACGCTCTGCCGTTAAACAAAATCATCGGTCCGTATTTTTTCAATTCTTCATATGTTAGGCTAGGTATTTGCTTATCAAGTTTTTTATTTGCTACTTCTCTTGCAATCTCTATCTATGCCAAGCCTCATCCTATTATATCCGTCCTCTTTATCTGCAGCCTCTATATTTTGAGTATCGGAATTGATAGGTATTTTGATATAAGAATGTCTTGCGGATTTTTTCATTAGCAGGATCAAACTCTAGATTCTTTACGGTTATTACCTGCTCAAAATGTTTATCTTGAGTAAATTTTTGATAACTCTGAAATCTTAGAATCGAGGTTATAGCTATAATAAATATAGAAATAGCAGTAGTAAAGTTTTTCTAGTTTTTCATGTTGCGATAAAAATAATAAGGTTGAAATATGAAAAGGTCATACCAAAGCTTGACCATGGTATCAAGAAAAATAACTTTTAGTAATTTATTCGCTTTTTAGCTTTGCTAGATCTTGAGGGGTAGGCAGGAATTTTTTAAGCTTTTTAGGTAATGTTGCTGTAAGCTTAAATTGTGATACTCCTATTGGTTTTTGGATGCCTTCTATAGCGTATTCTACAGTCATACCTTGTTTTTCTTCGCACAAAATTAATCCAATTGTAGGATTGTCCGCATTATCTTTAATTGTGCGCTCCATTAAATTAAGATAAAAATTTAGTGTACCGGCATATTCCGGCTTAAACTTGCCGGTTTTTAATTCAATAACAACATACATAGCATTTGAGTTTTATGTGATAAAAAACTAAATCCAAATAATAATCTTCTCCCTCAAGTTCTATATGATACTGATTGCCAACAAATGCAAAACCTTGTCCTAACTCTAATAAAAAGTTTTTAATATTATCTATCAATTTATTTTCTCAATCTCGTTCTATTATTTTACCTTGAATATCTAAAAATTCTAAGTTATACGGTTCTTTTATAATCGACCTGGCTAAATCGGACTGTAAAAAAGTATTGGAAAAGTTATTTATACCTTTCGCTGACCTTTCATGTAAGTTACTTTTAATTTGCAAAGATAATACATTTCTTGACCAAGCATTTTCGATGGTTTGTTGTGCATACCAAATTCTTTGATTTATATTTTTTAGTTTTGAAAAAATAATAATATTATGACTCCATGCGATTTCTCCAACCACCTGTTGGAGAATTTGGTCATCATTATATTCTGCAAAAAACTGACGCATATAAGAAAGGTTTTGATATGATAATCCTTGCATTTTAGGAAATTCTTTACGCAAATCATCAGAAATATTTTGAATCACTTTTGATCCCCATTTTTCTTTATTCTGATGTTCTAAAATTAATTTTCCTATATGCCAATAAAGAACTATCAATTCTTTATTTGCTGCTAAATGGGCTCTAATACGAGCTTTGCTAATTTCTTGTTTTAAATTTTTGATTAAATTAGTATATGATTCATTACTTAAAGTATTGCTCATTGATTTTCACTACTTCTGACCACCTGCATTCATAGCAAGGTTTGCGGAAACAAATTCTTCAAGGTCACCGTCAAGCACTCCTTTAGTATCAGAAGTTTCATAATCAGTACGTAAATCTTTTACCATTTGATAAGGTTGCAAAACATATGATCTAATTTGATGTCCCCAGCTATTATCGGTTTTAGCGGCATTCTGCTCGTTAACGCTATCAGTACGTTTTTGCATTTCAAGCTCATAGAGTTTGGCTTGAAGCATTTTCATAGCTTGAGCTTTATTTTTATGCTGCGATCTATCGCTTTGGCATTGTGTTACTGTACCGGTTGGTATATGAGTGATACGTACAGCTGAATCGGTAGTATTAACGTGCTGCCCGCCGGCTCCTGATGCTCTAAAAGTATCGATTCTTAAATCTTTATCCTCAATAGTAATTGCTATATTATCATCAATTTCGGGATATATCCAGCTACTTGCAAAGCTAGTCATTCTTTTACCGGCTGCATTAAACGGAGAAATACGCACTAATCTGTGAACGCCAGCTTCGGTCTTAAACCAGCCGTAAGCACGCTTTCCTATTATCCTAATCGTGCATGATTTAATGCCTGCCTCTTCGCCGTTAATCATATTGATTATTTCGGTTTTAAAGCCGAGTCTTTCGGCAAAACGCAAATACATACGCATCATAATAGACGCCCAGTCATGGCTTTCAGTTCCCCCGGCTCCAGCATTAATCTCTAAAAAGCAATTATTACCGTCTGCTTCACCTAAAAACAAACATTCCGTTTCAAATTTGGCAGCAATGATGCTTAAATTTTTTAAGTCCTGTTCAATTTGTGAAAGTGTTTCTAAATCGTTTTCGGCTTCAGCCATTTCTTCAAGTTCTAAAGCATCTTTTAAATTGGATTTGAGTTTATTAAAAGCGTTTAGTTTTCCTTCTAGATTACTTTTTTCTCGCAGTAATTTTTGAGCATTAGTCTGATCATTCCATAAACTAGGATCAGCTGTTAACTCTTCTAACGCGTTCAGTCTTTCAGTTGATGCTTCAACGTCAAAGTGACCTCCAAAGTAGTTCTAAAGACTGCTCAATTTTTTTTACATAATTTTCTATTTCAGCTCGCATTATTTTTTCCTGTTATAAATTTCGATTTTGTTATATATTATCGTGGTTTAGTGTCATTCTGCGACTTGATCGCGGGATAACAGACAATAAACAAATGCAAATTATATCACAATAATTATGAATCATCAAAAATATATAAGGAACTTCTCAATAATTGCCCATATTGATCACGGTAAATCTACGTTAGCCGATAGGTTAATTGAACATTGCGGCGGCTTGCAGGCTAGGGAAATGAGCCAGCAAGTGCTAGATTCGATGGATATTGAAAAAGAGAGAGGTATAACTATTAAGGCACAAACCGTGCGGCTTGTATATAAAGCTAAAGACGGTAACACCTACTATTTGAATCTCATGGACACTCCCGGGCATGTCGATTTTGCTTATGAAGTTAGTAGGTCACTTGCTGCTTGTGAAGGCTCGTTATTGGTAGTTGATAGTACGCAAGGAGTAGAAGCACAAACGCTTGCCAATGTTTACCAAGCAATCGAGAATGATCATGAGATTGTACTGGTGCTTAACAAGCTTGACCTACCGGCGTCAGAACCTGAACAGGTTAAGCAGCAAATAGAGGATATAATCGGAATCGATACAAGTGAGGCTGTGCTAATCTCTGCTAAAAGTGGTATAGGGATTGATTTAGTTTTAGAGGCTATAGTAAATAAATTACCTCCGCCAAAAGAAAGTAGTGCTGATATTTTGAAAGCTTTGCTTGTTGATAGTTGGTATGACCCATATCTTGGCGTGGTTATTTTAGTACGTGTTATTGATGGTTACTTACGTAAGAATATGCGTATTAAAATGATGGCTACTAACTCAGTTTATACCGTTGAGAATGTTGGCTATTTTACTCCGAAAAAACATATTTCGGATGTTCTGCATGCAGGCGAAATCGGTTTCTTTACTGCGGCTATAAAGCAAGTAGCAGATTGTAAAGTTGGGGATACTATCACTGATGAAAAAAAGCCTTGTGAGCAAGCTCTACCGGGTTTTAAACCAAACTTACCTGTAGTGTTTTGTGGTCTTTATCCAACGGATAGCTCGGAATTTGAGCATCTAAAGGATTCACTGGCTAAATTACGCCTTAATGATGCTAGTTTTGAGTATGAAATGGAAAGTTCTTCGGCACTCGGAGTAGGTTTTAGATGCGGCTTTTTAGGGCTGTTACATTTAGAGATAATCCAAGAACGTTTAAGTAGGGAATTCGATTTAGATTTAATCACTACCGCTCCAAGTGTGGTGTATAAAATTCATATGCGGGACGGTGAGAACTTAGAGATACATAACCCAGCAGATTTGCCTGATTTACAAAAAATCGAATCAATGGAAGAGCCTTGGATTAAGGCAACTATAATGGTACCTGATGAGTTTTTAGGTGCGGTGCTATCGCTTTGTACGGAAAAGAGAGGGATGCAGCTTGATCATAGCTATATAGCAAATAGGGCTAAAATAATTTATAAATTACCGCTAAATGAGATAGTTTACGATTTCTACGATCGTTTAAAAAGCTGTTCTAAAGGTTATGCAAGTTTTGAATGGCAAATGGATGTTTATGAACCTTCC
>NZ_LECS01000004.1:111405-140827 GCF_001602635.1 Rickettsia endosymbiont of Proechinophthirus fluctus
GGATTTTGGTTAACGCAGAGGTGGTTGATGCACTATCCACAATCGTACACCGCTCACGTGCCGAGCAAAGGGGGAGGGCATTATGCCTAAGGTTAAAGGATTTAATACCGAGACAGCAGATTGATATAGCAATTCAAGCAAGTATAGGTAGTCGTATTATCGCTCGTGAGACTATTAAAGCCCTACGTAAAGATGTGTTATCTAAATGTTACGGCGGTGATATAAGTCGTAAACGTAAATTACTTGAGAAACAAAAAGCAGGTAAAAAGAGAATGAGACAGTACGGTAATATCGAAATTCCGCAATCTGCGTTTATTGCAGCTTTAAAAATAGGTGATGAATAAAACTTTTTTATTTTATATAAAGAAAACGCTAGACGTTATAATAAAGATTTGTTATAAGGAAGTATCTGAATCTTCCAGATGCTTCTAATGTTCCTCGGTAGCTTAGTGGTAGAGCAAACGGCTGTTAACCGTTCGGTCGCTGGTTCGAGTCCGGCCCGGGGAGCCATTCCTCAATTTTTGACAACTTTACGAATGAATCAAACGGCGAATGCAGCATAAAGTCAAGCTTTTTGCCTGTTAATTTAATTGAAAACACAGTTTTTATTAGGCGTCTTTTCCCCTCAGCATTCGACAAAACAAAATATTGATGTGCATTGGCAACTAAATTTAGTACATCTATCATTTTGTCCGTAAAACAATCATCACCTTTATTATGCTCTGCTATCTCTAACATTACTTTATCACGACGTGTTGTTAATTTATATTTATCTTCTTCGTATTCTTCATTTGTAAATATACCGTCTAAAAGTTTACTTCTAAGCTTATCAAGGCTATTTTTTACTGATAAGCTCTTTATTTCATTCTGTTGTTTTTGTGTTATAATAATCTTTTTCATATTTTACCGATTCTTTAACACTTTTAATTATTTTGCTCAATAAATCAGGCTCAATATACATTGATGCAAAAACTTTTTCTATTTGTTCTATAATTCTTGAATAACAATAGGCTTGTAAATATGAGGGTAGTATTTGTTGCCTTTTTTATAATGTATTACTCCGTGATAAAAAGTATTATTTAATATTTTATATCAGGCAATGGGGCGTATTAGATGTGTTAGTTAACCCTTATGTACTTGGTACAAGCGACAGTATAAGAATAAGATTTATGTAGGATATATTGCCATAAGACATCCTGAATCTTTTGCCGTTGCTAGGAAATGATCAACTAGCTTTTCTTGCTGTTTCCATAGTACGAATACGATTTTAATATGAGGCCATTCATTACGCTAGGTTAATTTTAAATCATATCTTGCTTGTAAATTAATCCATAACTGGGCTAAAGTGTGAAAATATTTACCTAATCTCAGTGCCATATCAGTTGTAAGAGTTCGTTTGCCATGCACTAGCAACGCCAAGTAAGAAATCATCGCCTATTCAACTATCAAAACCGACAGTACTGCTGGTTGAGTTAGATTTATAACCGCTTAGATTATTTTGTGCCTTTTGAGGACTATTGTCGACAAAAGGACTAGCCCACGTACCGAAATCTACTGCTGTCTCATCACCGGCAGAAATAGAGAATATTTTTAAAGCCATAGATACGGAAGAAAAGATAAGGGAGTTGTTTGATAAAAATTATCAAGTTCAAGAAGAAAAAATTGATAATATAGTTAAGTCACTAAATGAAGAAAATAAGTTTGCGATACTTCGCAGAAATCTAACTAATAAAAGTACCTCAGAAATAAAAAATATAGTTGAGAAAATAAACAGAATGCAAGTTGATATAGGTAAAATATTGTTACTCGGTAGTGCAGGAATAGGTAAAACCACGTTAATGCATTATCTATCTTATAAATGGGGAAAAGAAAAACTATGGAACAATAAATTTGATTATGTATTTTAGCATCAGGTTAAAGGAATTGTTAAGCTGGACAGTACGTTATGGTACTAATATAGATGACGATATACTAAGTTGTTTTGTCCATTATTGTTTAGATTCTAACGATATAAAACTTGAAGATATAAAAAGCATACAAGATAAAGATAGGATATTATTACTACTGGATGGTTATGATGAGGTAGCGTTTTTATCACAGAGTAATCATGATTACCGAGAGATTATGGATTCGGTATTTCAGTATAAAAATATCGTAATGAGTTCTAGGCCTAATGCGGTTATAGTGAGGGAATAGAGCAATATGTACATAAAAATTTTAAGTATGATAAAGAGCTTGGAATACCATTAAAAATCTTTATTGGCCAAATAAAAGAAATATGTGCAGTGCCTATCAATACTGCATTAATATGTTTGGTTTGGAGCGATCAAGCCATAAGGGATAAATTTCAAAAAAAAACAGTAATCAAGATTTTAATATAAGTCGTTTATATAGTGAAATAATAATTTGTTTTTTTCTAAATGCCTATTATTAAGCCAGTTTATTATTTCACTATATAAACGACTTAAATATAAAAATAAAACTGAAGTTAATAATTACTTAAAAAACAAAATGAGTTTTTTAGAGCAAATAGCTTATGAGTCGTTTGTTGCAAGAGGGAAGTGAGTAGAGAACAAAGTAGTAGAAAGCAAGAAAGATATATTAGATATAGACGAAGTTATAGAACAAGGGCTATTAAGAATAGAAGGGCAAAATTTTCAATTTATTCATTTAACATTTCAAGAATATCTAGCTGCATGTTATTTAAAAAATCAGTTAGCAGATAACAACACAAAATATACAGCAGCAAATTTTATAGGTGCGCATCGAAACAATCCGAAATATCTAATGACTCTGAAGTTTCTAGCAGGGATGGTAAGTAATGAAAATAATCAAGAGTTAATAGAAATATTTTGGAAAGCTGTAACATGTAGTGTGGATAGGATATTAGAGTTAGGGATTGAAAGAAAGATTATACTATTAATGCATTTATTAGCTCAAAGCAACATTAACGGGAAATTTGATAGTAGAATACCGAATTTAAAACAAATACAAAATTTAATAGATGAAGTTGTGCTAAAAGATATTACAGGTTGGGAACAACATATAATAGACAGTGGTTATTTATCGGAAGCGATTGTTAAAACAGTAAATGAAAAATTACAAAATAAAAAAACTGACCCTCAAGAATTGAAAAAAGTTATAGGCATCATCACAGGATTAGCAAATAAGAAATGAATGGGGCAGTAAAACAAAAATTTATAAGAAGTTAACAAGCCTATTAGAAATTAAAGATGAACAATTACAAAAATTAGCCCCAATATTAGATGAGACGATAGATAAGACAGTATTATGGGAAAGTAAAAAAAATAATACTGTTATTAAATAAAAAGGTATTAAATGAATATGTAAATATAATATTGATTGAAATAATTAATATTATGCCTAATTTAGATATTAAAATATTAAATCAGGTAAAAAAAATTATACAACAAATACTTAGTTACTAAAAGCTTAGTTAAGATAGTAAATACAACACCTAATATAGCACCCAAGGCATTTAATGCACTGCAAGCATTATTTAATGATCCTATAGAAAATTTCAAGTGCGAGGCAGTTTCAGTTTTAGTTGAAATAGTAAAGGCAAAGCCTAGTTTAGTAAAAGAAGCATTGAACATATTGAAAACACTAATCCGTAATGCCTAATGATGTCAAATTTGATACTGTGCAATGTTTAAAATCAGAATAACTATTTGGTAACCCTAATAATGAAATTTTATATCAAGCTACTTGAGAAGCTTAACTGAAATGCTAAGTGTAATATATGAACAATAAGCTTTAAATACATTGCAAGATCTACTAAATGATTCTAATATTTATATTAAGGTTACGGTTGTTGTAAGCTTATTAGTTAATATATATTGTACCAAGTTTAACATTAGCAATATTTAGTATATTGAAAGAAGTATTAAACGATCCCGGCAACGAAGTCAAAATTGTAGTTATTTGGAGCTTAACTGAAACAGTACGTATAAATCCTAGTTTAGTCCAAGAGACATTAAAAAAATATTGAATACACTACTTAATAACCCTAGTAATTATATTAAATTCACAATCGCCAAAATCCTAGGTTGGATAATACAAATAAACCCCAATATATCATATGACGCATCTAAAATACTGAAAAATTTATTTAGTAATTCTGACAAATCCGAGTCTGCTTTAAGTTTAGTTGAATTAGGAAAGGTAAAACCGGTAGAAGAAGCATTTAAAGTGTTCAAAGATATACTCAGTGACTCTTATGTTGACAGATATGCTAAGTATGCAGTTGCTGTAAGTTTAATTAATATAATAAATTTAAGATCATTTGATAAAGCTAGTTATAAACAAGTTAATAGGTTAATAAAAATAATTGATCTACATAGAACTCAAAATTTTGATAAGGATTTATATTTAGAAATAGACGCCCAAACCTTCTACACACAATAACCGATTACGTTACTCAAGAATATGAAAAAAGTAAAAATCCTGAAGTAATAGAATGGTTTATTGCGAGTTTTAACGAATTACCGAATATAAGCGAAACGCAAATCTTTTTAAAAGAAGTATGTAAAAGCATATTAAAAAGCGGTGTGATAAATGAGTTGAGTGTAAGTTTATTTTAAATGGTATAAAGAAATATAATTTTACTTTTACGGTATCGGTTAGTAAAGCACCAGGAATAGAAGGCAAGATAATATTTGAAGATAGAAACTATGAAATATTTACAACCGATAATTCAGCAAGCAAAATAGTAAGTTTAGAGGAGTTTATAAATAAATTACTTGCAGAAACAGACGATCCGTTAGCAGAACAATATAAAATAAACCTATATAAATTTGGTGAGGATAATTTAAAGAAAATAGCCACTATTTATCCAGCAGAAATTAGCACAGAACTAAGAGGGCAAATATTTAACGAATTAGCAGCCCAAGAACAATGTGATTGCTTTATTAAGAATGAAAAGCTTAAGCCTGAAGAAGAAAAACAGATATTTAAACATAGTAGTAAGATGAAGTTTGCAAGTGAAATAATTCAAGATGCAAAAATAAGGTTGAAAACCAGTAATTTTAAATTACTAGATGCCGGGGCCAAGAAAAGATTGGATGCCTATGAAATTAAGATAGATAGCCACAATAAAATACTATAGTGGAACAATACAAAAGGCAGAAATCTTTGAGAAATTGAAAGTTTAGCACAAGAAAGCCCATTATTATACGATTACTGTAATGCATTTTATTGGAATATAAAAATATCATAAATGCTTGCTGTATTGCTGAAACTAAAATATTTAAAAATAATATTAATGAGCAAGAGGGTATAATAAAAATTTTAGTAAAAGGTATCGATTTAATAACGCAAAGTTTCTTAATAGATATATTAACAGATTTGATTTGGCTTGCAGTATAGTAGCAGCAAGGCATGAGAGAAAGCATGGAAATAAAGTAATTAGTATAAACGATATTATTCGCAATAAAATTGGAATGGAAGATTTAGACGATAACTTAAAGAAAATAGTTATTATTAAAACACAAGAACGTAGAAACGAAATAATAAATCTCTCAAAAACACCTATGTCACATTCTGATTCTACTAGATTTCGAGCTAATATAAAAGAATGAGGTAATGTAGTTAAAGAATTTGGACTTTTCTAAAACTATAGAAAGACATGATCAGGATAATATAGCTGTGCAACTAGCTTTAAAGGACTCTATTTTATTTATTGAATCTTTATATACAAACCGTGATGATATATTGAATGAAAAAAGTGATATCTTTTTTAGAAGAAGATAATATAAAGAAGAAAGTTTTTGGCAGATAAGCTTTATACGGGATAAGCAATAACAGCATTAATAAAACATAATGAAGTTGCTTAAATACCAAAAGGTTAAAATTATTATGCTTCTTCAGGATTAAAAAGCCATTTATTATTACAATTTTAATAAAAATAAGAAATGACTTTTATGAAAGATTTAAGCTCTTGGAAAGAAAAGTTTGAAACTTGCGTTTACGCAAAAAACTATTAGACAACATCGAATATTTAAATGCTAAAGTAAAAAATCCTGTTGATATAGAAGAAGTTACAAAAGGTATCTACTACGCTCGCAAGTATCACGACTTACAAATACGTCAATTAGGCAATCCTTATTATTCTCACCCGATTGAAGTAGCGATTATGCTTGCAGAGTTTGTAGCCGAAGAAGCTCCTAAGCTTTATAATGTTATTATGCTGCAAGTTGCTTTACTGCATGATACTATTGAAGATATAGCACTGACTGAAGAAGTAATAACTATTGGACCAGAAGTAGCAAAGCACGTAGAGGGTTTAACTAGAATAAAACCTTACGGAAAAATAAGTAGTGAGCAAGGTCTGAATTTGCTAGTTAGACAAAAAAGATATGATACTTTTTTAATAAAGTTCTTTGACAGAATGTATAATTTACAAACTTGCGGTGCTAAATCACCTGAAAAAATGAGGAAAGTTTAATTAGTGTTGTAAAAATTGCTGTGTATATAGAGGCACATGCAATAAAACAACAATTAATTAAACTGTGCTACAAATAAATTTTGATGAATAATTTCTGCAGGGCTATAATTAACAGTATTTTTAATATATTAACAATAAATATATGATACATAAAATGCTACAGGACCTGTACAATCTAATAAAAAAACGCTATAATAGTTTTAATATTACTTTTATCTTCTTAGGATCAATATTAGCTTGTTCTAAAGTTTTTCTTAAATATCGTTTAGCATCCACAAACTCCGGTGTCTCTATAAGCGAAGTTCTCCCGATGACTCCTACTATAGTGATTCCAGCACCGATTAAAAAAGCTATACGTCCACTAAAACCAAATGAAGTAACTAAAGAAGCTAAGCATAATGCTCCAAAACCACCTAATATACAAAAACTATCTAAAGTTGCTACAGTTGGATATTGTACAGGTGGTTTAATAAATTCAGTTAAATATACATCTGCTCCTATTACTTTCCCCATTTAGGACATGCCTTGTGCCATAAGGCATGCTATCATAACCCATGTAGCTACAATTCCTATTTCATCATAAGCTGAAGATTTGCCATAATAAAACAAGCTATAGTCATAAGCAAAGTAGTTATTATTATAGTTGATTTTCTTCCTATATTTTATCACCAAGCCAACCAAAGATTAATGCTCCTATCAGTCTCAATACATATGTTGAACATAATGCAGCTGCTTCATAGATTAGAGCAGTCTGAGGATCAACTTGAGCAAAAGCTCGTTGAGAAGCACTGCTGCCATATGTACATCATATGTACATATAAATATAAATCAAAATATTCAAGAAAAGTGCCAATAGACAAAATTTTGTCAATATAATTGCACTAGTTTAAAGTGGTATGTCTGTGTACCTGAGCATTCATCACAAGCCCAAAGCCGATTAGCATGGATGCAATCATTGTTCCGCCATAAGAAATAAACGGTAGTGGTACGCCTACTACGGGAAGCAAGCCCATAACCATAGCTATATTAATAAATACGTGAGTAAATAAGATTGAAGTAATACCTATTACCATTAATTTACTAAAAATCTCTCGGCAATTTGTGGCAATTAATAAAGAAATAGTTATAAGTGCAAAATATAATATTAGTAAAAACATGCCTCCTATAAAGCCGAACTCTTCAGCGAAGGTAGCAAAGATAAAGTCAGTTTGATGTTCGGGAAGAAAATCCAAATGGCTTTGGCTACCTTGATTTAAACCGCGTCCAAATAGGCTACCTGAACCTATAGCGATTTTAGACTGAATAATATTATAACTAGCACCGAGCGGATCATGTTCGGGATCTAAAAAAACCATTACCCGTTTTTTTTGATAATCATACATCATATTCCAAGCAATAGGTAAGCTAATAAGAGCAGCAAGACCTAGTATTATAAAATATTTTATTCTAAGACCTGTCGCAAAAAATATAATTACCGAAACAATTAAAACAATCATTCCCGTACCTAAATCTGGTTCTCTAATTATTAGAAAAGCCGGTATTAAAACTCCTATAATCGGTATAATAACTTTATGAAATTTTATAAGATCATCAATTGTTAGTGAATGGAAATATCTAGCAAGCATTACTACAACGGCGATTTTTATCGGTTCGGAAGGTTGAAGCTTAACTATACCGATATCAATCCATCTTTTACCGCCCATGGCAGTTGAGCCAAAAAGCTCCACGGCTACTAGTAAAGCGAGTACGCACAAATAAAAGATATACGATAACCTAAATATTATGCGTAAATCAATTAATGCAATAATAATAGCTAAAGGCAAGAATATACAAAAATTTATAATTTGTTTGTAAGCCCAGGGCTGCAAATTACTATTTGCTGCAGAATAAAGCACAATGAAACCAATACAGCAAATTAAGCTAATTAGTAAAATTAAAGTAATCGGTAATTTTTGTAATTGTTCTAGATAATTTTTATGCATTGTTTTTGTATTCAGTAGAGGTGTTGTATGTCATTCCTGCAAAAGCAGGAATGACATAACAGGATTTCAGCCACAAATCTGCTAACTAAACCTCAACATCAAACACCTTAAAAATAAATACTAATTCGTCAGCTATCTCTTTCAGATAATCAAAACGACCGGCAGAACCTTTATGTCCCGTATCCATATTTGTTTTTAATAATAAGGGATTATTGTCCATTTTTAGTGCTCGTAATTTTGCTACCCATTTAGCAGGTTCCCAGTAACCTACACGTGGGTCGGATATACCGCAAGTAACGAATAGAGCAGGGTAGTTTTGTGCTTTTACGTTATCATAAGGGGAATATGATTTAATATATTCAAAATATTCTTTCTCTTGCGGATTACCCCACTCATTATATTCCAAGAGAGTTAACGGTAAGCTTTCGTCAAGCATGGTACTCAAAACATCAACAAACGGTACATGCGCGATTGCTGCTCTATAGATTTCCGGTTTTTCATTGAGTATGTAACCGATTAACATACCGCCGGCACTACCGCTCATTATTACTATATTGTTGTTACTTGTATATTGCTCGTTAATTAAAGCTCTACTACATGCTATGAAGTCTTCAAATGTTCTTTTTTTGGTTAAAAACTTAGCAGCTTCATACCAATCATGACCTAGATCATCGCCACCTCTAATATGAGCAACTGCGTAAATAAAACCGCGATCGGCAAGTGTTACTGCTGTATTTCTAAAATTGACGGGCATAGCGATGCCATAAGCACCGTAACCCATTAGATATAAAGGATTTGAACCATCTTTTTTAAATAAAGATTTTTTATAAAACAAGGTTATAGGTACTTTTACATCTTCATTATCTGCAAATATTCTCTCTACTTTATACTCCTCCGGGTTAAAGCCTGAAGGTATTTCGTGGCTCTTTAATATCGTTAATTTATCGCTATTAAAATCGTAGCTATAAGTGGTATTGGGTCTTGCTAGAGAAGAGTAATCTATTCTGATATCGTCTTCCTCAAAGTTTGTAGAAAAACTACTTGCTTGGAAACTTTCGTCGGGAAAATGAATTGTATTTTCTTGTAAATCTTTAAATCGCTTTATTTTAATTAGCGGTAAACCTTGGTCACGATAGTTTAAGATTAAATAATTATTTGTAACATTAAAGCTTTTTAAATATTTGTCTTGTTCTTCCTTAATATAAATATCATCCCAATCATCCCAGCTAGTATTTTCAAAATTATTTACCGGCAGTTTTATAACATGGAAATTTTTAGCTTTATAATTAGTTTTAATATAAAAATAATCGCCATTATATTCTATTTCATAGAATATTTTGTTTTCTGCAGCTCGTACTAATTTAGGCGTAAAACTATCATCCTGCATAGAAATTACGTAAATTTCATTTTCATTATGATCGCCTGAATTTATAAAAATATATTCATGACTTGCTGATTTCTTGCAGCTGATAAAATGAAGAGGGTTTTTTACCTCGAATATTAATTTATCCTGAGTGACCTCTTCACCTAGACGGTGAAACATTACCTTATCCCAGCGTTGATTCTCATTAATAGTAATATAGAAAAAGCCGTTTAAGTGTTCATGCCAAATTATAGTAGGAGCTACAGCTAAATCTCGATCGCTTGATACAAGCGAATTTTGCGCCATTCGCCTAGGCTCACGTACATTTGTACGTTCCGCAGGCTTGTCCTGAAATTCATCTTGTCTGAAGCGATCGAGATTTAGCTGTACATTGCCTAATTCATCAGGTAAGTATTTTTGTTCTTTAAGGTTATATATTTTGATATTATATTGTTCATTACCTGTAAAATTAACACTATAAGCCATTAAATTGTGATCAGGTGACATTGCAACTGTAGCAACATCAGTAAAACTGCTATTTGGAGCAAGAAGGTTGACATCTAATATTACTTCTTCTGCTGAATCCATATTATTATGCTTTCTGCAATATATCGGATAATTTTTATTCTCCTCTACTCTATGGTAATAGTAATAATCTTTGTTCTTAACATAAACCGATTCATCGTCTAATTTAACCCGTCCTTTTAATTCTTCAAAAATCTTTTCCTTATCGTGTTGCAGATCGGCAAAGAAATTTTCGGTATATTGATTCTCAGCTTTTAAATAATCTAAAATTTTAGAGTCTTCTACATTTGGCCACTTAGGATCACGCAGCCAGTGATAATCATCGTTTATTGTTGCTTCGTGAACTTCAAAGCTGTAATTTTGTTTGTCTGTTATTGGTGGTTTCATGTTTTTTATTTTTTTGTGTTGTTATACCTAAAGTCGTCATTGCAAGGAGCCGTAGGCGACGCGGCAATCTAGTAAAATAATAAAAAAATTCTGTAATCAGAATTGTTTACTAGATTGCTTAGTTGAAACTTACAGTTTCTTCTCGCAATGACGATTTTGGTATCTATACAAAATGACATCGAATTATTGTAGTGTTAAAATCAAACTAATTAATAGGAATAATACAATCAATATAGCAGTTTGCTGATTATGCCAAGCAGATATTTTACTTAAAATATTATCCCAAATAACCTTAAAATTAAGATATTCTGCCGCATCTTTGTTATTGTCTGCCGTTTCTTTATATTTATCGATACTGAAATATATAAATTTTTCAATATATTGGTATAGGTCAAGGTTTATGTTTTCTGTCGAAATGCGTGGTATTTTTCTAAATATTAAAGCCAATAACAGTGAGATGGCAAGGATCACTAGCTTAAAGTTAGCAGTATGTGATATTTGAATAGGGTAGAATAAACATATGCATAAAGTTATGATGCAGAAAGAGAGGTAGGTTATAGTTCTTATGTAATCCCCGCGAAAGCAGGAATCCAGAAATATTATAAAGCTTTTATTTTTAAGGTTTTTACTGGATTCCTGCTTTTGCAGGAATGACATAAAGAGAGATGGGAATGACGTAGAACTCTCCATCAACAACCCAAATAATACGGTACAAGTCGCTATCTTGGAAAATAGCATTACACTATTCTCGTTTAAAATATTAGCTATTTCATCTTTAATATAAGAAGAACTAATAGGCAGTATAGATGTATAGATCAATATACTAATAACAAATCCGCTTAATAAAATAAAGTTAATTTGAGTATTCTGAAGATCTTGGTAATTTTTAATATCATACTCATCTTCTATATAAGCGAAATATAAAGCAAATAATCCGTTATATAATATATGTATGAATATAAAGCTTGTAATAAGATAAGCTATATTTGGAGAGTTTATGCTAATAGCCATTAATATAAAACCAAGCTGTGATACGGTAAGATAACATATTAATCGTTTAAGTTTTTTTTCAATTAGAGACAAGACTAATCCGTAAATGATCATTGATATCCCAAAAAACTTTAATATCTCAAGACCGCTAAATAATTTTAAAATGATAATTAAAATAACTTTAGTAGTAAAACTAATTAAATATACAATACCACTACTTGAAGCTATAGGATAGCAATGAACCACCCAGCCGTTTACAAAAATAGCTGAGGCATTAATTAAACAACCTGCAAGTATGAATATTGCTGGTAACTCAAAATTATTTACTGATGCCGTTAAAGAAGTAAAAGTCGTATTACTTGTTGTTTGGATTAGAAGAGTCATACCGATTAAAATTAGCCCGCTGCTGAATAAATGAGTGAGGAAATATTGACGTGCCGGTTTTATCTTTAATTGGTCACAAAAAATAATTATGCAGGCAAAAATCGTCATGAATTCAAGCGAGATTATCATGGAAATAAAATCAGCTGCAAATACGCATATAATAGAGGATAAACAGTATAAACTACCGATTAAGCATTCTAATTTTCTATTTTGGGAAATTGTATAAAGATTTAAGATAGCAGTAACAATTAGAAATGCTAGAGCTATTAGCTGATTTTGTGGATGAAAATCAAACATAAGCTCAAAATTAGTAAGCGGAAATGTACACTTGGTATTTTGAATAAACATTTTAATCCTTAGAAGAAACTGTTAAAACCTCTAGTTCCTGGATTCTTTTAAAGTCTTTTACATTTAGAGTTAATATCAGAAAATCTTTTGTAATAGCCGTTGCTGCAATAAGCATATCATGAGTTCCTATAGTTATACGTTGTGTGTATAAATCATGAGTAATACGTGCATATGTATATACTTCTTCAAGACCGAAAGGTAATACGTATTCTATAAAAGCTAAACATTTTATACGTTTATTCTCATTCTTGACTCTATCTACTCCTATTAATAGTTCAGTTAACACAATAGGGCTAATATAAGTCTGACCGTAAGGTGACCATTGCTGAGTACTTACCTTTTCTCTTTCTAAAGCTATGATTATAGCAGTATCAATAATTAATCCCATCTTTCAACCAATTTTTTAATATCTTGTTTAGTATTGTGTCTTATTTCTTCGCGATTTTTCATGAATTGATCAGCATCTTCAGGATCAAGATGTGGACCATTTTTAAAAGTTTCCTCTAAGTCTCTTACTGCTACAGAAGGCTTGATTTCTGCAGGCGTAATCCTTGCTACGATATGATTACCTTTTTGAACGTCAAAGCTTTCGCCTTTATAGTAAACTCTATTCATAATATCTGAAAAAGATCGTACAAATTCTGTTGCTCTAATAATTTGTGCCATATTTATCCTCAAAAATAATTACCATATTTATACCGTAGATACTTCAAGATTTGGTACGTCAAATTTTGGGATTCGCCTGTGCTCACTATTGTACGCTGTGTAGGTGCACTGCTTATTTGACTTCCAACTTTTGAAGTATCTATGGTATAAATATTATATGATTATGTGTAGATTATGTAAATATGTTTATGTAATATAAGCTAAAAATTCTCTGATTAAGATTTGAATAAAATAGAAAAGAGTTACGGCACAGCAGCACATTATTATACTAATTTGCATAGAGTAGGGGAGTGGTTTTGTTACGTTAGATTCTACTAAAGAAGGTTTATAAATAGAGCTTAATATTTTGAGCAGGTAAAGGCTTGAGAATATACTACTAGCTATTACGACAATCATAACAATGATTTGATTCTGTTCGCTTGCGGCAAGTAATATTGAGAATTTGCTAATAAATCCGCTAAAGATAGGTATACCGATTAATGATAATGAAGAGATAGATATAATAAAAGAAATTAAAGGAAATTCTTTGGATGTACCATGTAAATGCTGTACTTGATTGGATTTCTTTAAACTGTAAATACTTCCCATACTATAAAATAAGCAGATTTTTGTAAAAGAATGTGAAACTAAATGGAGTATTGCGGCTCCAAGTGCCTTAGGTGTTAACATGAAAGCACTAAGCAATGCAAGGCTTAATTGGTTCATAGTGGAGTAGGCGAGTATTTTTTTGATATTATCCGTGTCTAGGGCTTTGATTGAGCTATAAAATATGCTTACTATCGGTATAAAAATTAACCAGTTAAACTCGGCAAATATCATTTGTAAATACGATAAACCGAATATATATAATAGGATTTTGTAAATACAAAATAATCCGGTTTTAACCACTATTACGGCATGCAGCAAACTACTAATGGGGTAATGTGCAACCATTGCAGCAGGAAGCCATGAATGCACCGGAAAAATTGCAGTTTTAGCAATACCACAAATAAACATTAACAATAAAATAATTGACTGGTTTTTGGAAAAATAATTTTCTACTAAACTCCTACTTGCAAAATCTCCGTTACCGGTTTTAGTATAAATAATTATCACTGCCGGTAAAAATAATATTGTGGCAGAAATCATCAGAATTTTTAGATATTTATATAACCCGCTAAGCACTATATTATTTTTGGTATGTCCTATTAAAAAAGCTGTAGAAATAGTTAAAAGCTCATAGCAAATAAACATCGTGAATAAGTTGCTAGATAAAGCAATTAAAACACCGATTAGAATAGTGAAGTTAAAGAAAAATAAAAATCTAGAAGAATAGTCTATATTATTAATAGCAATATATTTAGGAGTGTAAAGTAAAGCACAAATCCATAAAAAGCCTATTAAACTTAAGAAAATAAGCCCTAAAGGTTCAAGATGGAATCCTATAGAGTAATTACCGCATATATTAAATTCAAACCCTGCTCTAATACCTTTTAAAAACAACCAGTCTATAATTAAAATATTACCGAAGAAAAAAATAGCGATAGTAATAAGTAAAAAATTACGTATAAAGCTATCTTTTTGAGTGGCATATGGGCTAGTTAAGTTTAATGCACCAACTAGCAAAGTTGATAGAATCAAAAGACTCGGAGTAGTAAATTGTGTAATCATGATAAGCTGTTATACTTTTTTTGATAGTATGGTTAGAGCATTACCTGTATGGCTTTCTATGTCATGCCTAGCTAAAAGTGGGGCAATCCAGAAAAAGCGAGATAAATCGTGCTTTTAGTTTTAAAAACTTACTGTGTTTATATTTTTTAATTACTGGATTCCCGCTTTCGCGGGAATGACAATAGTACCATTTTATAATGGTAAAATAACGATCCTACGGAGCTAAGTAAAATTATAATAAAATCTAATAGTAGATTTTGTGTTAATAATAATTCAAGAATATTTACTTTGATAAAAAATAATGGACTGATAGGTAAGCCACAGCTGCACATAATAGCAATTATTATTAAAACTTTGTTAGGCTCTCTTTTATAGCTTCCATTATAAGCATCTATCAAGAAAAGAGCTATTTTATTTATACTATCCGCAAGTAATAAACTTGGTAAAACTATTATACCATTTTCGGTTACGTATAATAAAAATACGTAACCTATTTGAGTGCAACATGAATAAATTATAATATTCTTGAAATCTTTTGTTTGGTAAGCAAAATATGGGGCTATAATAAGAGTAGATAAAGCGATAGGTTTTATAAAATTTGTAATAGCCATTTTAATTGGCTCATAGCCTATAATAATATAAGTAAATTTATATATTGTATATATTCCTATTATAGTAGAAATCCCTGCTAAATATACTAAAATAACTGAAGCCGTGTTATTATAAGCTCTCATCATCCAAAAATGCATAGGGAAAAAAGCTGTTTTTAAAATAGCACCTATTAAGAAAAAACCGATAGCTATAGTGATTATACGGGAATTAGTATGTGTTTGTAAATACGCTGCAATTTCTGCCATATTCAAACTACCCGTAATGCTTAGCAAAAATCCTATAGATATAAGAATAAGAGTTGCACCAATACTACCTATTATCAAATAATCAAAAGCTCCGATTAAAGATTTTGGATTATTACCTGAGGCTATTAGGACATAGCTACTAAGTGCCGAAATCTCTATAAATATATATAGATTAAAAAAATCGTGAGTAGCCATCATCCCTAAATAGCCCGTATGAGCGAATAATAATATACCGTAAAATAAAGATTTTCTATTATTGTTTATATATTTTAAGATAGTTTGATTAGTAATCTTATGACAAAAAACTAAAAAGAATAATAAAACTAAGTTAAGATAAATAATAATAGCTTGGTTTAGTGCATTTAGCCGATATTCTATTCCTATTTTTGAAGTCCATCCTCCCATGGTGTAAGATAGCTCCGTATTTTGTATAATGCTATATCCATAAACACTGACCAAAAGGCTAGATAAAATACAAATCGTAGTAATTATTCGTGCAAAGGTAATAAAGCGAAAAGATATTATTGAGAGTAAAGCCCCAAATAAAGGGAATAATATTTGTATGATAGGGACATGGTGAGCTAGAATCATTTATCAAAATTAATTTCATTTTCTGATATTGTACCACAATGTTTATAAATTTGATATATTAAACTTAAAGCTACGCTAAGAGTAGCAAACCCAACTACTATAGCAGTTAGCATTAATACATGAGGCAAAGGGCTAGTGTAAGTAGTGATGCCCTCTTGGAAAATAGGTACACCGCCTGTTTTAATTTTTCCGATACTTAAATAAAATACTAACACCGAACTTTGAAAGATTCCAAGCCCGATAATTTTATGAATATAATTACGACTTGTAAGCATTATAAATAAGCCGCTAGTGAGTAAGATCAAGGCAAAGAAATATATTAAATTATGCATAATTATGTTGTTATTGTAAGAAAAGTATTGTTACGTGAATCAGTTTCATCGTCATTGCCGCAGTGACGTTGGTAGACATTAATACGCTTTGAAAGAGTGATTAAATACGCATGTGACTTTTTTGCCCTTACGTATAGCGAGCTTAGGAAAAACCTGTTCAAGGATCACCATATTAGGATTATCTTGAGCAAGGCGATAATTTACTAAAGATTCTCGAAGTGAATCATCTACAGCAAAAATACCGGAAATTTCAGCGTTTTTATCTCTAAATTGCAGATAAGTAAACTCACCGTCATCAAAAATTTTAATAGGAGCTATTTCTTCGCTGCCGCTAATATAGTAATTAAAGTTATATTTTTCAGGATGAGTCAGGTCGGGACTTGCTAGGGCAGCAGAAAAAGTTTGCATATGACCGCTCATATTGTCATTTTCGTCATCCGGATAAAGAAACTTTACGTTAAAGACCATTTCAGGATCACGCATATCAAGAGTTTCGGCGGCATATAGTTCAAAGAAGTACGTCCGTTTATTAGTAATTAAAGTCATATTAGTAGTAGCATCCGGTTCCATCGGTTTAATAAAAATCCTATGACCGGCAGGTACTATTTGCCATGAAGTAGTATCTCCCATAGAAATACTTACTATTTCCTCGTCTCTTGCTAGTTCTATACTTGCTTGATAGCCGTAATATCCTGTGAATTTGAAAACATCGTCAGGGTTATAAGTCATAACTCTGAGACGTGGGTCTCGACCTAGAGGTCGTGATATAGTAAGAGCAAATACATCTAATGTAAGTATTATAAAAGTACAAAATATTATTAGTTGCTTCATCTTATTTCTGATTTTTATTCCTTAATAACTTTAGTTTGTAACTAGTAACGGTAAAATTGAACGGCATATCAGGTGATGTATTTGTACTGATAGAATCCATTATAAATCCGATTCTTGCTTCCCATACCATATTTTCTAAAATTGCATCCGTACTATTTTTTGCCAATGATTCAAAAGTAACAACTGCCTCGTTATCGTTTATATTGTTAATTGATAATATATTAATTGAGCGTCTATATAGTTTTTGATATCTTATGACCGGTGATAATGGGTTATCAATATTCATAAAATTAGCAAATTGCATATAAACAATACGCGTAGAAGCATTTTTGATAAAGGTAAATTGTTCTTTTAATATATCGTAATTGTATTCTTCTCGTTGGTTTACATAATTCTGAAGCATAATATTTGCAATAGAGGTATAAGGCTTTACTAATGTTGAATGTTTAGTATTAGTAACGGCAGCTTGTTTTTCGGCATCATCTTTTATTAAATAATTTACTTTTTTGTTTATAGGTAGCAATATGTTGATATTTATACAAATTAAGGTTAATAATAAGGTAAAAATCGTGCATATTAAAAGCAGAAGACTTCTATGACTGAACGGTAAGATATACTTAAAATTATACCATTTTTTTGCATCAATAAAATATTCGCCGGATTTGATATATTCTTGTATTGCGTTGGTTAATGGGTCCATAATTACTAGATTAATATCTAATTTTATTCTGTTTTAACACTCTATCATAATTATTATAATATGATTATGATTGAATTTAATGTTATTTAAGCTATAAAATAAGTTTATATTGTTGCTACAATACCAAATATTGTTTAACTTTAAAATTAAAATTATACAATAACAATTATTGACGGTAGTTATCATGTTATACTCATCCCACTTGAAAAATTGGCGACAATGTCTTTATAAGACTGCAGGTAGCCATGTATTAAGTATACGCTCTTCTCCTAAGCTGAACTTCGTATAACTACTCTTTATTTACTTCAGAGTATAATCGTTTACAATCTTTTTAATATTTTTTTTATTTATAAATAGATTTTTGTAAAAAATGCTTGTGAACTATTGTATAGTAAGGTAATTTTAAAATAGTAACAAGATAATTTAATAATGTATAATTAGAATGTTAAAATCATTAAAGCTTCTATTAGTATTAATTATGCTTGCTCAATTGTTGTCATGTACCCCTTCAGCTCCTTATGAAATTAAAAGCCCGTGTGTTTCTGCTGATATAGATGATGGTTCGGGTGTAAGCGTAAATCCTTGTATAAGAAGACCTGTTAATTCAGTAAATATAGTATAAAAGTAATAGTTTTACACAATAACAATGTAATAAGAAAAATACCTTTGATATGAATCATATATTTGGCTTCTTTAAATCAAGTAATAACTCGCAAAGCGGTTCAGGAGATACACAAACGCAAGAAAGTATTAAATCGGCTAATCCTTTAAAAATTACTCAGAATTGGTATGAAGAGCGATCTGATAAGTTACTTGTTCAACGTAACTTACTTATCATATTAATAATACTACTAACCATTTTTATGGTGATAGCAACTTTAGTAATAGCCTTTGTAGTGAAATCTAAACAGTTTGAGCCTTTTGTTATTCAGCTTAATAGTAATACCGGACGTGCCTCAGTGGTAGAACCTATTTCATCACCAGTGTTAACGGCGGATGAGTCTCTTACAAGGTATTTTATAAAGAAATACATAACGGCACGGGAAACATATAATCCGGTTGATTTTGCAACGATAGCTCGTACGACAATAAGATTATTTTCAACAAGCAGTGTTTATTACAATTATCTTGGCTATATAAGAAATAAAGATTTTGATCCTACTTTAAAATATAAAGAAGCAAATACTACATTTTTAGTAATAAAATCATGGTCAAAAATCGCAGCAGATAAATATATAGTTAGATTTTCTGTAAATGAAACATCAGGAAACCAATTAGTTTATAATAAAATAGCGGTAATAAGTTATGCTTATGTGCCTATGCAATTAACAGATTCAGAACTTGATGTAAATCCGGTAGGGTTTCAAGTGAACGGATATAGGGTAGACGATGACAATAGTTAGATTTTATTTTTTAGTTTTTATATTATTAAGCAGTTTTACAGTACAACGAGAATGTCCACTTGTAGATGATCCATGTAATAATAGTAATAATTATGTAGATGATTTATCTATCACTAAAGATAATAGGATAAAAACTTATATATATAATCCAAATGAAGTTTATTTATTAGTTTTGCATTTTGGCTTTCAATCGCATATAGAATTTGCTAAAAACGAAGAAGTCCAAAATATAATTCTTGGGGATGCTTATGCTTGGAAAATAACTCCTTTGGCAAATAGATTATTTATTAAGCCTCTTGAAAAAGATATTCGTACAAATATGACTATTATAACTAATAAAAGAATATATGAATTTGATATCGCTTCTACGGAACTTATGATGGGTAACGAAAGGGATTTAGTATATGTAATTAAATTTTACTACCCTAAGAAAAATAGTAATTACATGGCAAGATTTTAATCGATGTCATTTCTGCGTAGATATGTCATTGCGAGCAGCCGTAGGCTGCGTGGCAATCTTATGAAATAATACAAACTCCTGAGATTGCGGACGTACAACTGCTCTGGGGTTTCCTCGCAATGACAGAAAAATCGATCCACACAACAATGACAATAAAAACACTTTAACTAATATAATTGAGATATGGCTGAAGAGCAAAATAACAATCATAATACCGGTGCTTTATCAGGAGCAGATTCTCCTGAAGTACAAAGAGAATTATCAAAAGTTGCGGTTAGCTTTAATAAGAGTATTGCGATAGTAGTCGTAATTTGTGGTATTTTTATATATATTTTTTATACTCTTTTTTTCAGTACTGAAAAAGAAGAAATACCGGAGACTCAGATACCGAGTAATATTGTAAAACCTGTTATGGAAGTTGATGATAATATTCCGGAGATTCCAAAGTTACCTGATCCGCCTAAGCTTGAGACGCCCACCGCTCCTCCACCGCCTCTCCCTCCGGTAGTAAAAGTTCCACCGGTCTTACCTCCTACTACTCCTGTAGAAGAGAATAAAGACAAAACGCTTCCATTGCCGCCGGTTTCGTTGCCTTCAACTTCAGGAACGTTAGTTGAGAGCGATGCAGAGAAGCAACGTCGTGAAGCAAAAAGAAAATCAGCTATAGTGTTAATTGGTGGTGTAGAGCCTAAAAAAACACCGGAACAGATTACGGCAGAAACGACCTTTAAAGATCGTGGTGATATGTCTTTGGTTCTCGGACGCGGTAAATTAATTGATGCAGTCCTTGAGACGGCAATAAATAGTGATCTAGGCGGTGAAATAAGAGCCATTATTAGTAGAGACGTATTTTCTGAGAAAGATAAAGTGATATTGATACCGAAAGGGTCAAAAATATTCGGTAAATATGCAACCTCAACTTCGTCCGATAGTTATGGTAGAGTTTCTATAATATGGGATAGAATCGATTTAACGAGCGGTTATACTATAGAATTCGACTCACCTGCAGTTGATAATTTAGGTAGACCGGGATTACAAGGAAGAGTTGATAATAAATATAAAGAACAATTTGCAAATGCCGTATTACAATCCGGCTTTAATATAGGGCTTGCTAAAGTCCTTGATAAGTTAGTGCCGCCTCCTATAGCTTCTCAGGCAGCGGCTACCAATAGTGCTACGGCAAAACAATTGTTAAATATTGCTCAAACTATTGCGTTTAATACCGCTATGGATGCAAATACTAGGATAGTTACAATTTGTACTAATATACTTGCTGCTATTACCGATAAAACTTCGACTGCTTATACTACTATGACTCAAGCATGTACAACCGCAGAAACTCCTTCTTCAGCGAATACTGCTGAGCAGAGACTTCAAACCTTAGTACAAGCAGTTAATACGGCAGCTTCAAGTTTGCTTACTACTACCTCTATAGCATCAACTCCGACGCAAGCACAACAAGCTTCTACTCAAGCTTTTACGGATGTAACGAATGTTGTAAAAAATATGATAACTCAGCAGCAGTTTAAGCCGACGACAACGGTTAATCAAGGTACGCCGGTTAGAATATACGTTAATAAGGATTATAAATTCCCAAAAGCCGTTTTATTAAAATCGAAGGTAATGAAATGAGTGAAGAATTTGCAGCCTTAGAGACGTTTTTACTTCCTTTTAAAAATTTATTTGCTGAAGACGGTATTAACGAAATTATGGTTAATAAGCCCGGAGAAGTATGGGTTGAAAAAAAAGGCGATATATATTCTAAGCAAATACCGGAACTGGATAGCGAACATCTACTTGCATTAGGGAGTTTAGTCGCTCAATCTACCGAACAGATGATTTCAGAAGAGAAACCGCTTCTTTCGGCAACTTTGCCGAATGGCTACCGTATTCAAATAGTATTTCCTCCTGCTTGTGAGATAGGACAAATCATTTATGCTATAAGAAAGCCTAACGGTATGAATCTAACTTTAGATGAATATGCTAAAATGGGAGCATTTGATGATACTGCAACAGAGAGTTTAGTAGATGAAGATGCAGTAATTTTAAATAATTTCTTAGCTGAAAAAAAGATTAAAGAATTTATTAGACATGCAGTTGTTTCAAAGAAAAATATCATAATTAGCGGCGGTACTTCAACCGGTAAAACTACTTTTACTAATGCGGCACTCACTGAAATACCTGTAATAGAAAGATTAATTACTGTAGAAGATGCTCGTGAGGTTGTGCTATCACGCCATCCTAACAGAGTGCATTTACTGGCTTCCAAAGGAGGACAGGGGCGTGCAAATGTTACTACTCAAGATTTAATAGAGGCCTGTTTGCGTTTAAGACCAGATAGGATTATAGTAGGTGAGCTTCGAGGTAAGGAAGCTTTTAGTTTTTTGCGTGCTATTAATACAGGTCATCCCGGTTCAATATCAACACTGCATGCTGATAGTCCCGCTATGGCTATTGAGCAGTTAAAGCTTATGGTTATGCAAGCAGATCTTGGTATGCCGCCTGAAGAAGTAAAGAAGTATATTTTAACCGTTGTAGATATCGTTGTGCAGTTAAAACGCGGTAGCGGCGGGAAAAGATATGTTTCGGAAGTATATTATAAGAAGAACAAGAACGCTGAGGGGATGGTTTAAAAACGTCATTGCGAGGAAATTATGAAGTAATTGACTAAGCACAATCTCAGGCCACAATCCTGAGATTGCTACGCTCCTTTTAGTTGTACGCAATGACGTAAAAATTACTCCACGCAGAAACTAATATATAAGCATAAACTAGGAATATCAATTCATGGAATGGCATAAGATACTTAAAGTTACTAGAAATATATTCGGTCATGCTATAATTCATCCGGTTGTTATTTTTTGTACCATTTGGATAAGCGGTGCATTTGTTGCAATTTTTACTAATGAGGTTGGAGCTTTAGGTGTAAATATAAATGCTATAAATATTGCTTATAAGTGGGCTTATTGGCTTATTAACGTTTGGGGGCAGTTAAAACTTTCCGACTATAATTATTTAAAATTGAAGCTACTTGCCTCTCTTCTCAGTCCGGCTATTATTGTTATAATATTTTACATTAAAAATTTTGAAAGAATAAAATCATTACAATTTTTTAAACAAGATGAAAAAGTATATGGAGATGCAAGCTGGGCTAATCCGTCAGATATAGAGGCTGCAGGTCTTAGATCTAAGAAAGGTATGCTGATCGGTGTTGATGCCGGTGGATATTTTGTTGCAGACGGGTTCCAGCATGCTTTATTATTTGCTCCTACCGGTTCAGGTAAAGGTGTAGGGTTTGTGATACCTAACTTGTTATTTTGGAGTGATTCGGTAGTAGTGCATGACATAAAGCTTGAAAATCATGGGTTGACAAGTGGTTGGCGTGAGAAGCAAGGGCAGAAAGTTTTTGTATGGGAGCCTTCTAATCCTGATGGTGTTACTCATTGTTATAATCCGATTGATTGGGTTAGTACTAAGCCTGGGCAAATGGTTGATGACGTTCAAAAAATTTCAAATCTTATAATGCCGGAAAAGGATTTTTGGAATAATGAGGCACGAAGCTTATTTTTAGGCGTAACTCTATATTTAATAGCCGATCCTACTAAAACTAAATCTTTTGGTGAAGTAGTGCGTACTATGAGGAGTGACGACGTAGTTTATAATCTAGCGGTCGTACTCGATACGCTTGGTGGTGTAATACATCCTGTTGCATATATGAATATTGCTGCATTTTTGCAAAAAGCCGATAAAGAGCGTTCCGGCGTAATATCTACAATGAACTCATCGCTTGAATTATGGGCAAATCCACTTATTGATTCAGCTACAGCATCTTCTGATTTCAATATACAAGAATTTAAAAAAGTCAAAACAACCGTATATGTAGGGTTAACACCCGATAATATACAGCGTTTACAAAAATTAATGCAGGTGTTTTATCAGCAGGCGACAGAATTTTTAAGCCGTAAAATGCCGGATTTAAAGGAAGAGCCGTATGGAGTAATGTTCTTACTTGACGAGTTCCCGACGCTCGGGAAGATGGATACTTTTAAAGCCGGTATAGCTTATTTTAGAGGTTATAGAGTTCGTTTATTTTTAATTATCCAAGATACACAGCAGCTAAAAGGAACATATGAAGATGCCGGGATGAATTCTTTCTTATCTAATGCAACATATCGTATTACTTTTGCCGCTAATAACTATGAAACGGCAAATTTAATATCGCAGCTTGTCGGTAATAAGACGGTAGAACAAAGATCATTTAGTAAACCTTTATTTTTTGATCTTAATATTGCTACTAGAACCCAAAATGTTTCTCAGGTTCAAAGAGCTTTACTTTTACCTCAAGAAGTAATACAGTTACCGAGAGATGAGCAAATTGTTTTAATAGAATCCTTTCCGCCTATAAAATCGCGTAAAATTAAGTATTATGAAGATAAGTTTTTTACTAGTAGATTATTACCGCCGACTTTTGTACCTACTCAAGTACCTTTTGACCCTAGGGCAAATAATAATGAGGCTTCGGAAGAGACCGAAACAATAACTGTTCCGGAAAATAATGAGTAAAATGCGTTCAGCTATTATTGATATCGGTTCAAATGCTTTAAGAGCTGTAGTTTATGAAAGTGATGAGCTTGGAGCGCCGGAAATTTTTAATTATAAATTTAGAAATTATCTTACAAATTTACTTAATTTAGATAATTTAGACGTAAAACATCAAACATATTTATCTCTACAATATCTTATTCATATTTTTACCAAACTGTCTGTTACTAATATTCGATGTGTTGCAACAGCTATACTGAGGGGGCATCCTAAAGCAGATGAATTCAAAGCTATAATTAAAAAGAGATTCAATATTGATATTGAAATTATCTCAGGTGAACGTGAAGCTTATTTAACTGCTGCTGGATTAATTTCCGGTATTAGTGATGCTTTCGGTATTGTAGCTGATCTTGGAGGTGGAAGTCTTGAGCTTGCACAGATTGGAAATAAAAAAGTCGGTAAATTAAAATCATTGCCGCTTGGTACAAAAATTATTGTTAGTAGTAATTTTGGTGATGTCGGGCTGATTACTAAAATGCTAGAGGAAGAATTTGGAGCTGCACATTATCCTAATTTATATTTAATTGGCGGTGCATTACGTCTAATGAGCCGTATATACATGGAGTCTATAAATTATCCCCTTAAAAATTTACATAATTTTGAAATAAATCGTGTAGAGTTTGAGTTATATTTAGAGAAATTATCGCAAATCGATAAATTAAAACTGAGTTATTACGAGCAGAAAGTCATAAATTATAATGCAGTTTTAGTAATAAAAGCAATGATTAAGGTATTTTCACCGGGAAAAATTATTATCTCAAATTACGGTTTAAAAGAAGGAGTAAGATTTGACTCGTTGCCGTCTCATGAAACAGAAAAAGATATTATTTATGAGAGGGTGAAGAGATTAGTAAAATTTGATAGAAATATATGTAAAATTGAAAAATATATTGAAGCAGTACAATATCTTTTAATTAATGCCGATGCCACGACTCTTATTATTATTGAACTCGCTATAATGTTAGCACAATATAATAAAAATATTGATAAAACGCTTAGAGCAAATTTTGTTTCGGAATTTATATTATCTTCAGACATTCCTTTTAGTCATAGACAGCGTCTTATGCTAGGTATTGCCCTTACGGTTACTTATACTGCTAAAACTGATATGCAGATTAATAAAATAGCTAAGAAAATGATTAATAAAAGTGATTATTACAACAGTCATATAATCGGTTATTATATAAAAATTGCTAGAGAAATTGATGGGCCAGAATTTCAAGAGCCTTCTTTTGCGATTAAATTAAAAGACGATAAATTTTTACAAATTAATGCTTCAAATATCTTGCCTAAACAAGTCTTTGAAAAGGTTTGTGAACGTTTAAAAGATATAAGTTCTGCTAGAAAAAATATTAGGTATAATTTTAGTGATTAGGTTTTTTTTGTTATAGTGCCGGATAGTTTTCGAAAAGCCAGTAATGTCATACCTGCGAAAGCAGGGATACAGGCTAAAAAATCTTGATTGCAAAGATTTTTTTATTATATTGTTTCACTTTTAAAGTAAAATCTTTAAAAAGCTTTAAAGTACTGGATTCCTGCTTGCGTAGGTATGACATAAAAAGTGCCACACAACAATAGCTAAATTAATTACGCTCCATCAAATGTGTCACAATTATATTCCTTTGTACATCCTATAATAGTAGATTCCATTTTAGGAACTATGTGTTCCACCCAAAAATCTACCAAAAGTTGCATTGCATTAATAATAAGTGAATCTTCGATGGGATGCAATAAATTATCTATACTAATTTCTAGATACCTAACTATGAACTCTGCAGTGCTATCATCTGATTCTCTGTGTATAAGATTTCCAATTCTTTCTAAGTAGTAAACTTGCTCGCTAGTAAGATCTTTATCTTTTATTATTTGTGGTAGAATCTTGGTTAATATACATTGTAATTGAACTTTTTGATCAGTTGCAAATTATTCATAATAATCCTGTTCTTTTACACACGGTAATTTTAGTAAATTAATAATTAAATTGGTCACATAATATGGGTATGAGAATTAGTTTTTATAACTTCCTCTAATTCTCTTGTATCTGTTCCGGTTTATAATTATTAAAGTAAAATATAGGTAATATAGTATCGTTTTTTAAATATTTAATCAATTCTTTACTATTGTTATATTTACTACTCATTTCATTTTTTTCCTCTGGTGTTAATATTAAATGTGCCTTAAATCAAGTATTGGTTTTGCCGCTCTACTATATTCATATTAACTATTAATTAAGTGCTTTAAGCTGTCAAAATTTTTAGGCAAAAATATTTTATCATCATTTTGATATGGTACATTTTTTATGAAATCTGTTTTCAAAATTTGAAAACTATTATTTAGTGGGATACTTGCATTGTACAAAATTTTCTCTATTGCATAATGTCCAAATTTATGTGCTATTATTGATTCTAAATTTAATTTTTCTGCGCCTATACATATTAGGTTATTGTCTCAATCGTAATGAGAAAATGATTTATTATCAAATATTATTTTTAGGCTATCTTGCACTTTAATATTAACCACTGCTATTTATAGGCTAATAACTTATTTGTAGGCCCCTATTGCAAAAGCTTTGTATAGTTATGAAGAAATGATATTGTCATTTAAATCGCTTACATTGTAAGTCCTTGTCATTAAAATAGTAATATAGTAATATCAGAGTTTTCGCTATATGCAATCGGTGATAATTTTTCTATTTTAAATTTTGTAATATTAAGTTCTTCAATATTTATCTCAATTTTATTATATTCAATAAAGCTTTTAAACTCTTGAAAACTTAAATAACTAGCCAATTTTTTAATTCAAATCCTTCTATTTTAAATTCACTAATTACATTGTTATTGTGCTACTCAATCGTTCTCTTTTTAAACTTAATCAACTCTTGCAACATGCTGCTTTTTGTATCTCTATATTGTATAGTATCAAAATTTATAAATGCTGCTACATCAAGCATAGATGTATCATCGATGTTATGTATATATCTATCGTGTTTAGCAGAAGTAAAGTGGCTAGGGTTAGCATAAGAAATAATAAGTGTATATGCTTCTAGATCAAATGACGTGATGGTATGATGTAACCCTAACAAATTATAGCTGTTCTTAGATGCTAAAATTGATTTTATTTCGTCATATTTTTTAGTTTTTATAAAATTTTATTAGCTTATTCAAAGCTGTTATGGGTCATTGTGAATAATATTCAGATGGTAAAGACATGTTTTATATCCTATCAAGTTGCTATATTTCATGGTAATATGTTTTATAATAAATAGTATATCTTTCTATTTGTAAAGAAATAATTTTAATTACATTAACGAACATTAACATCTTATTAAGCTCTCTTAGTCTACCTCCCAAATCATTATATAATCCTGAAAACAATAAATATATTAGGATATATGATAAAAAATTATTGGAAAAAGTTTTAGAAGAATAGTACTACCAAATCACAAAATTTTATTGAACTAAACGACATTGCATATGGTAATTTAATCAGAGTCGACATAGAAGCTTATCGCGAAAATGTTATAGTATATAGATGTATTAATTTAATTGCACAATCGGTGGGACATGTTCTGTGGAAAGTGCTTAAAAGTAAAACCGGAGCAGTAATATTTAGACTATCCGGTGCATTATTTACTAAAAAAACCGAATCCCAAAAAAGCCGGAGCGGATTTTGTTAGTGAGCTAATTGCAAGCAAATTATTATTCGGTAATAGTGATATTTTATCAGCTCTAGACTCGTACCCTAAAGAGATTTACTTACTACCGGCTCTTGTTACGGAATTGGTTATAGAACATAACAATTTAGTTGCTTATTTTGATTTGAAATTATTTGTCTGTTAACTCTTGCAGTAGCGAAAATTAGCGGTATAGGTTTGCCGTAATTAGCTGTTACATATTTAAAACTTTCTTTGAAATTTTTAATATTGTCATATTCTATCGGTTCGTGATTTAGTTGATCGCAATACTCACCAAGCATTTTGCCGACAAATCTTCCCACGCTTGAACATATGCCGCCGCCAAATGCATTTCCAACAGTACTGCCAAGCGAACTAAAAAAACTTCCAAACATATTTACCATATTATAATTTAATATGGATTGATATTAGCAGTATGATGTGATAACACTAATATATATCATTCCTGCGAAAGCGAGAATCTAGGAAAACATATAAAAAAACAAGCTTTTATATGTTTATTTTGTCAAACATGTACCAATTATTAAGGTTATTTTTTCTGGATTCCCGCTTTCGCAGGAATGACATAGAAAATCACAGGGTGATATGCTGCCTTTAAAAAAATGGAAATCATAAATGTTTAAAAAATATATATTTATTCTAATATTATTTATTGCTTCTATAGCTCGTGCAGAAATTATAGAAGTGGATAGTTTAAATAAAATAAAACAAGATTTTAAAGAAAATTATAATAAAAATTATGTACCTCAGGATTTATTAGTAGTAACGGTTCTAGATGATTTTTTGTTTAAGTCTTTAGTGCCTATCGTTACACAGCTTGATAAAGACATTTATCTTACACTAACTCCTCTTTTATTTAATATTAATAAAAATGCAAAAGCTATTTATATAAAGCAATTGCTTTTAACTAATGATAGTTATAAGAAAGAATTACAAGAATCTGATTTTCCAAATTTTGTAAATGAAATGAGTAATAGTAAAATCCCCATAATAGCAGTAAATGATGGGTTTACCGGTAATTTTAATAATATTCCTAAATTTGAGATATGGTTTGCCGATTATTTAAAGAAAAATTTCGATATTGATTTTTCAAATAGTTTTCCAAACAATAATTATATTATTTTTAATAATTTAGACAGTTTTGCTAATACTTATCCGGTATTTTATAAGGGTATATTGACGAGTAATAAT
>NZ_LECS01000004.1:140843-159265 GCF_001602635.1 Rickettsia endosymbiont of Proechinophthirus fluctus
AAGCGGAAATGATGCTCAATTTCCTTATTCAAATGAATTTTATACCGAAATGCTTTATAATGATTAGTAGTAGCTTAGAATTACTAAGATTAATGGAATTACAACTTAGTAGTTATAGTTCTAATATATTATTTATTGGTTATCATTATAATAATAAAAATACTCCGAAAAATAAAGATGTTGCATATTATACTAAACTGATTAATGATTTAATATCTCAAATAAATAAGCTAAAAAGAAATAATCCACCTTTAAAGAATAATAATGCAAAAGGTCAAAATCCTTATGACACGAATAAATAAAGTTTTATTGAGTTTACTTTGCTTAGTTATTGCGTATGCGGGATACGGTCAAATTATTCCTACTTACTCCGTAGATTCAGTAACAATGAAAAACTTATTACCGAAGATAGATGCAGATACGCTGGTACTTATAAATATAGATAATACTATCATAACACCGAAATCCAAATTATTTCGATATCAGGGTAATTCTTATATAAATTTTACTAAATATTTATATAGTCTTGCAGCGGATAACGCATCAGTTAATAAAACTATTGCAAAATTGATAGTGCAGCGTCAGATGATGCTTGTTGAATCTAAATGGGTAGATTTAATTAATAAGATGAAACAGCAAGGTGCAACGGTTTTAGGTCTTCAGGAAATAACGGCCCCATGTAATTTAATTGAAAATTATGAAGGATGGTTATATACCTTACTTTACGGACTCAATATTAATTTTACTAATAAAGTTAATGATAAAGATGTATTTAGATTTAATCCAAGCGATGCTGAAGCACCTATTTTTTATTTAGGTATAATATTTACCGGTAATATAAATAGAGTAAAAGCTCTTATAGAGTTCTTAAAAATTATACCGAAACAACCTAAAAAAATAGTAATTTTTGCAAATAATAAAAAAGATTTAGAAAATATGGACTCTTATTTAAGTATGGTTGATATAGGATATTATGGAATTGAATATTTGGGGTGGCAAATGTTACCGGGGTCACCTGATCATCAAATTGCTGAGTTGCAGCAATCCACGTTTTTAAATACCGGTCAGTGGTTAGAAGATGATACAGCTGCAAAGATGTTAAATAAATAATTATGAATGACAATTTAATTAATGCTTTAAAAGATTTAATTATTAATACCGGCAAGATTGCACTAGATATAAAAAAGGCAGGAATGTTGACTGATATTAAATCAGATGGGGCAGTAGTCACTAATGCCGATAAGGAAATTAGTAAAATAATTTATCAAACTCTACAAACCTTAACCTCTCAAATAGCTATAGTATGTGAAGAGCAGCCGCTACCTATATTCAGCAGTGATACTTTTTGGTTAATCGATCCTATTGATGGGACATGGAGCTATGTAAACGGTAAAAGTACATATACGGTCAATATAGGGCTTATTGAAAACGGTGTTCCAACCATCGGCTTGATATATCACCCTGAAACAGCAAAGCTATATTATACTGATGTAAACGGTCGGTTAAAAATCGAACAGAATTCTAAAGAAATATTTGTTAATCATGAACCTAAACATGAAGAGCTTCATGCGGTAATAGGTTTTTGTAATTCAAATAAAGCTACTAAAGAATTTTTAAGTAAGTATTCATTTGGTCAAATAAATGCAATAGGCAGTTCAATGAAACTATGCTTAATTGCTGAAGGAGCAGCTGATATATATCCAAAATTCGGTCAAACTATGGAATGGGACATAGCGGCAGGTCATGCTTTAATTAAAGCCGGCGGTGGTAATATTTTAGATACGCATGGACAAGAAATTACTTACGGTAAAGAAAGTTTCGCTAATCCTCATTTTTTCGCCTGTAGTAAATATTGGTTGGAAAGGGAGGCAAGGTTGTATAGATACTAGATCGTCATTGCAAGCAGCAGTAGGCTGCGTGGCAATCTCATGAAATAATAACAAACTCCTGAGATTGCTTTGTCAAAACTTGCAGTTTTTCCTTGCAATGATGAAAAAACTGATCCACGCAGGCACTGCCAAACTCGTATCAAACCAACTTCTTTAACTCATAAATTAACTCAAGTGCTTCTTTAGGGGATAGTTTATCAGGATCGATAGTGCTGAATTTTTTATCTAATTTGCTGCTTATAGTAGTTTTATTAGGTTCAAGATAAAACAAACTCAAATTATTTGATTCCGTTGATAAAATATTTTTTCCTTTACCTGTAGAAGTTTTTTCAAATTTAAGCAGAATCTGCTCAGCTCTGTTTATAACACTCGCAGGAAGACCGGCAAGAGCCGCAACATGAAGACCGTAGGACCTATCGGCAGCACCTGATATAATATTATGTAAAAATAGAATATCTTTACCTGACTCCTCAATAGCAATAGTATAATTTTGCAAAGCCGGCAGGAAATTACTCATAACGGTTAGCTCATGATAGTGCGTTGCAAATAAACAGCGACATTTCAGCTTATCATGAATATATTCAAGCACCGACCATGCTATAGATACCCCGTCATAAGTGGATGTGCCTCTACCTACCTCATCAAGTATGATTAGTGAGTTTTTTGTAGATTGAGCAAGGATTGCCGAGGTTTCAAGCATCTCTGCCATAAAGGTCGATTGTCCCTTAATTAAGTCATCGGCAGCACCTATTCGGCTAAATATTTTGTCGACTACCCCTATTTTAGCACTTTTGGCCGGTACGAACGAACCTATTTGAGCAATGATTGCAATAATGGCGTTTTGACGTAAAAAAGTACTTTTACCTGCCATATTAGGACCGGTAATTAACCAAATACGCTCCAGCTCTGATAAATGACAATCATTATATACAAAGCTTTTGCTTTCTCGCTGTAGTGCTTCCTCTACTACAGGATGCCGTCCTTTAACGATATCAAAGCTTAAATCATCGGTAAACTCAGGCTTAACATAATCATATTCATCAGCGATGTAAGCAAAATTACAAAATACGTCAAGCCCGCTTAAGGAGCTTGCAAGCATTCGTAAATAGGAAGCTTTTTCGATTACTTGGCTACAAATATCCGCATATAATTCTTGTTCTAAGCTTATTACTAAGGTTTGAGCATTGACTAACTCACTTTCAAGCTTTTGTAGTTCAGCAGTAGTGTAACGAACATGATTAACCGTTGTTTGACGGTGAATAAATTTGGGATCAAGGATTTTATTAACATTTTTAGCGGTGATATCGATAAAAAGCCCTATAACATTATTATGAGATATTTTTAAACTGTCTATTCCCGTTTCTTTGCGATATTGATCTTTTAGCTTTTCAATATATAATTTTCCGTTATTAATTAAATCATGTAATTGGGCTACTTTCGGATGATATTCATGTTTTATTATACCTCCATCATTTAAACTATTCGGTGCATCTTCTCGTATTGTTTCGTCTATTAAATTATATAATTCTGCATCACCTGATAGAGGTTTAATAATTTTTTCGATAAAATCAGGTAAATTAAAACCGTAAGCGTCAAAGAATACTCCTTTAATAATCGTTGCCGTTTCTAAAGTATATTTAATGCTAAGTAAATCACGACCTGAACTTCTGTTCATCGTAATACGTGTTAAGCAGCGTTCTATATCACTAGTTTTTTTTAGAAGTTCTCTAATTTTTTTTACTATTTCTAAGTTGGAATAAAAGAACTCGGTAATATTTAAACGATGATTTATTTTAGCAATATTGGTTAAAGGACTTGAAAGAAAATTATATAGTAAACGTCCACCTTGTTTAGTAACCGTATGATTAAGGGTGCTTAATAAACTTCCTTGCAAGCCGCCTTGTGAGTTTATGACAATTTCAAGGTTGCGTCTAGTAGAGAAATCAATAGTCATATAGCTATGAAAATTGATAATTCTAGGGATTGGCAAATGAGGAATATTTTGTTTTTGTGTTAACGATAAATATTCTAAAACGCTACCTATGGCACAAATTTGACTACTAGATATCTCGCCGATTCCTTTAATATCTTTCATTTTATAAAAATCTAAAATGATTTTTTTGCATTTATTAATCGCAAAAAAACTATCAACTTGATAGGTAATACGAAAATTTAATTGTTTGAAAATACTATCCGCAAGATTAGAAGATCTTAGATTTTCGCTAAGCAGAATTTCACGAGGTTTTAAACGAGCCAGCTCATTAAGAATTTCCGTTTCCGGTACATTAACTACAACAATTTCGGAAGTAGAAAGATCAACATAACAAAGGCTAGCTGTTTCTTTATTGTCCGGTATTACGAGACTTACTAAATAATTAGGTTCGGCTGAAGCAATTAAATTTTCTTCAATTATAGTTCCCGGAGTTATAATACGTGTAACATCCCTAGTAACTACCGCTTTATAACCGCCTCTATTCTTTGCTTCTTCAGGTGTTTCTAGTTGATCACAAATAGCAACCTTATAATTTTCTTCAATTAACTTCGTTAAATAATTCTCAAGGGCATGATAAGGTACCCCGCACATCGCAATTTCTTCTTCGCCGTTTTTGCCGCGCTTTGTTAAAGCAATGCCAAGTACATTGCTTGCTAGAATTGCATCTTCATAGAACATTTCATAAAAATCACCCATTCTAAATAGCAGTAAACAATCTAAATGAGCAAATTTAATGTCTAGATATTGCTGCATCATTTTCGTTGCAACATCGTAATTATATTTTTGTTTTAACTCTTGAAGATTCATATTAAGCAGCATAATTTATATTATAGTTTGGCTTTATTGCATGGATACCGAATCGTCATTGCAAGCGACTGCAAGGAGCGTAGCAATCTTATGAAATAGTGCAAAATACCTGAGATTGTCAAGTCGAGGCTTTGCCTCTCCTCGCAATGACGAATAATAACAATGTTTAACAGTTTATACAACTATTTTATCTTTGATAGGCGGGTGCTATGTCTGCCGCCTTCAAATTGGGTAGTTAAAAACTTATCTATAATATCAAATACTATTTTTTGGTCTATGGTTTTTGCTCCGAGTATCAAGATATTAGCGTCATTATGAGCTTTAGCATTTTCGGCAGTTAATATATTGTTGCACAAAGCGGCTCTTATTTCCGAGCTACGATTCGCAGCTATAGACATACCAATCCCCGTATCACTAATTAAAATACCGATAGGTGCTGATTTTTCAATAATAATATCTACTACTTTCTTAGCATAATCAGGATAATCAACGGTTTGTGTATTATTTGTTCCGCAGTCATAAATCTTTAGAGATTTCTGCTCTAAATAATTGATAACTTCAGACTTAAGCTTATAACCTGAATGATCACTAGCTATGACAATATTATAAGTTTTCATAGTTAATTTTTTGATGAAAAATAATGATAAAAATTATATACTATGTAAGATTTGTTTTCTAATGTAAATAATAGTTTTGTTAAATATATGAAATATCCTGTTGTACTTAGTATCGTTATATGTTTTTGTTTAGTTGCTTGTGTTGATCAGCCACCGGCTCCAATTGAGTATAAAGTAGGAGATGTTACTGCAAATAATAATTCTACCGCACTAGATCACGATGAGGGTATGATAGTTCAAAGAACTATGGAAGACAATCCCGCGTCAGAAAAAGTTAGCGGTAGACTCGAAGAGCCAAAGGCAAAAATTATAGAAGATGATAATGATGATATTGAGATTCCTATGTCTCGGAATGAAGACGAAGATGAAGAATCGATAGAACAATTAAACTTTGTAAAACCGTTAAATGGGGTAATTATTACCGAGTTTAAAGCCGGTAAAAGTAAAGGGATAGATATTGTAGCTCAAGAATATAGTGAAGTTAAATCGATAGCTGCAGGAACGGTAATATATTCAGGTTATAATAAGCAATTCGGTAATTTAGTAATAGTTAAATTAGATAAAGACGATCTAGAAGTAGCATATGCGAGTTTAGATGATTTATTACTGAAAAAAGGTGATAAAATTGCTAGAAATAGTGTTATCGGACATGTAGAACATAAATTATATTTTGCTATGCGTAAAAATAAAATAGCAGTTGATCCTAATAAGTATATAGAATTTTAAATGGAAGATGTTATTACTCTTACCAAATATGGTGAACCTCAAAATGTTATAGTAAGAAGGAGTAGCAAAGCTAAAAATATAGCCATCCGCATTACATCTAAAGGTGCAGAGCTTGTATTACCTCTTAAGGTAAAAGCTGAAAAAGGTCATAATTTTTTGTTAAGTCAAGAATATTGGGTTAGGCAAAAATTACGTCGTAATGTAACTGTGATACCACAAGATGAAGATAAGATTTCTATTTTGGGTAAATCTTATGAAATAATACATATTGATTCGTCTAAAAATCAGATAAAATTAAATGATTCTACGTTAGAAGTGTATTGTTGTAGTCAGGTACTAAAAAAACTTAGTATAGAAGTATTCCTTAAAAAGAAATTATTAGCAGAAATAAAAATAATAGTAGAGAATATATCTAAAAAACATAATTTGACTTATTCCAATATTAGAATAATGGAAAATGTTAGCCGTTGGGGGAGTTGTTGTGGCAAAGGGAATCTTGTTTTTAATTGGCGGGTAGTTTTTGCCCCCTTTGAAGTACTGAAATATTTAGTAGCTCATGAAATGGCACATTTAAAAGAAATGGACCATAGTAAAAATTTTTGGGAGCTAGTTGAGTATATATATCCCGAATACCAACCGGCAAAATTATGGCTAAAAAGAAACGGTAAGAATTTATATAGTTATTTGCCATAACTTTATGTCATTCCCGCCTATGCGGGAATGACATAAAACGAGCCACGCAACAACGCAGTAATGACATCGGAAAGGTTAATTTAAAGAAAGACATAAAGGATAAATAGAATGCATAACACCACAAAAAGAGTAACAGTCCCGGCACTTGAAGAAATCTTATATGAGCCTATAAAAGTGTTAGATTACGGCTTTATTAGAGTGATCGACTATATGGGGGATGATAGTGCTATAGTACAAGCAGCTCGTGTGTCTTATGGTAAGGGTACGAAGCAATTAAACCACGATAAAGGGCTGATAAACTACTTGCTTCGTCATTATCATACCACTCCTTTTGAGATGTGTGATATCAAGTTCCATATTAAACTACCGATATTTATTGCAAGGCAATGGATTAGGCATAGAACAGCTAGCGTTAACGAATATTCGGCAAGGTATTCTATTTTAGGTAATGAATTTTATCTACCTGAACCGGCAAATATTGCTTCCCAATCTGCTGTAAATAAACAATGTAGGGAAGGGGATAGCTTACCGCAAGAAGTGGCTGAAAAGGTCCTTGCAATTTTAGAGGAAGATGCTAGACAGTGCTACAGGCATTATAAAGAACTGATGAATGCCGATGAAGAGGGTAATATTATAGATGAGAACGCCACAGGGGTAGCAAGAGAGCTTGCTCGTATGAATTTAACTTTAAATTATTATACGGAATGGTATTGGAAGATTAATTTACATAATTTACTTCATTTTTTAAGATTGCGAGCCGACCCTCACGCTCAATATGAAATTAGAGTTTATGCTGAAAAGATGCTTGAGATAGTCAAAGCTTGGGTGCCTTTTGCTTACGAAGCTTTTGAAGAATATCGTTTGCAGGGAGCAAACATTTCACGTAAAGGTTTGGATGTAATTAAAAGAATGATAAACGGTGAAAAAGTTACCCATGAAACTAGTGATATGACTAAGAGAGAATGGGAAGAACTGATGAAGATTTTTGGGTAATGCATGTCATTCCTGCGAAAGCAGGAATGACATACAACAACCATAACGGAATTTGATCAAAAGGAGCATTTTAAGTGCGAAATATTATATATTTTATACTATCACTATTATTTAGCGTTACCAGCTATGCACTTGAAACAATAAACATTGAGCATGGGCGAGCTGATCCAACACCTATAGCGGTCAATAAATTTGATGCCGATAATTCTGCCGCTGATGTATTAGGTCACGATATGGTTAAAGTTATCTCTAATGATTTAAAGCTTTCGGGGTTATTCCGTCCTATTTCTGCTGCCTCTTTTATAGAAGAGAAGACAGGAATAGAATATAAACCGCTTTTTGCTGCATGGCGTCAAATTAATGCTAGTCTTTTAGTAAACGGTGAAGTTAAAAAACTAGAAAGCGGTAAATTTCAAATTAGCTTTATATTATGGGATACGTTGCTTGAAAAACAGCTCGTCGGTGAAATTCTTGAAGTACCGAAAAATCTATGGAGAAGAGCAGCACATAAAATTGCCGATAAAATTTATGAAAAAATTACCGGTGATGCCGGTTATTTTGACACTAAAATAGTGTATGTATCAGAAAGCAGCTCTTTACCGAAAATAAAAAGAATTGCTTTGATGGATTATGACGGGGCTAATAATAAATACCTTACCAATGGAAAGTCACTAGTCTTAACCCCAAGATTTGCTCGTTCGGCGGATAAGATTTTTTATGTTTCATATGCTACTAAAAGAAGAGTACTTGTTTATGAAAAAGATTTAAAAACAGGCAAAGAAAGTGTAGTAGGTGATTTTCCCGGTATATCTTTTGCTCCTAGATTCTCACCAGACGGTAGAAAAGCTGTAATGTCGATAGCTAAAAACGGCTCGACGCATATTTATGAAATCGACCTTGCTACTAAACGGCTTCATAAATTGACTGACGGATTCGGTATTAATACCTCTCCTAGCTATTCACCGGACGGTAAAAAAATTGTATATAATTCCGATAGAAACGGTGTGCCTCAATTATATATCATGAATTCAGACGGAAGTGACGTTCAGCGTATTAGTTTTGGCGGTGGTTCTTACGCAGCTCCTAGCTGGTCGCCTAGAGGAGACTATATAGCATTTACTAAGATTACTAAAGGAGACGGAGGAAAAACTTTTAATATCGGAATTATGAAAGCATGTCCTCAAGATGATAAGAATAGTGAAAGGATAATAACAAGCGGATATTTAGTCGAAAGTCCTTGTTGGTCGCCTAACGGACGAGTTATTATGTTTGCTAAAGGTTGGCCGTCGAGCGCTAAAGCTCCAGGAAAAAACAAAATTTTTGCAATTGATCTAACAGGTCATAATGAAAGAGAAATTATGACACCGGCAGATGCTTCTGATCCAGAATGGTCAGGTGTACTGAACTAATGTCATTTATACGAACGCATTGTTGAGTGGATTGTTTTTCCGTTGTCATACCGTGACTTAATTGCGGTATCCAGTAAAAATACTATTAGTTGTTTTTAGATCCTGTGGTCAAGCCACGGGATGACAATCCAATAAGGCTTAAGCTACTTCTCTACTATGGTTTAAAATAAACTTCTTTATTTTTTCAAAAGCTGTATTTTCTATTTGTCTAATACGTTCCTTAGAAATATTATACTCATTGCTTAGAATATCTAGAGTTTTAGGAGTATCCGTTAATTTACGCTCTGTTAAAATACGCAGTTCCCTGTCGTTTAAAATCTTCATAGCATTTGATAGTAACTGCCTTTTACTGGTAGAATTTTGCTTATTAATGGCCATAGCTTCAGGAGTAGGGCGTGTTTCCGGTAATAGTTCTATTAATTCTCCGGATTCTGCATCGTCACTATTTATAGAGTTATTTAACGATAAATCAGGACCTGAAATTCTAGTATTCATTTCAGAAACTTCATTAACCGAAACGCCTAGCTCATCTGCTATTTGTACAAAATCATCGGTAGTAATAGCCCTTGAGTATAAATTAGTAATTTTATGCTTAACTTTATTAAGACTAAAAAATAATTTTTTTTGTGCGGTCGTTGTTCCCATCTTTACTAATGACCAAGATTTTAATATATATTCTTGTATGGCTGCTTTAATCCACCACATCGCATATGTTGATAGGCGAAAACCAAGTTCGGGATTGAATTTTTTTACTGCCTGCATTAAACCTATATTACCTTCTGAAACCAATTCGGTAATAGGAAGACCGTAAGTCCTATAGCTGCTTGCAATTTTTGCAACAAGTTTAAGATGGCTTGTTACTAATTTATGTGCAGCTTGTAAATCATTCCCTTCTAAATAGGATTTTGCTAATAACAATTCTTCTTCTTGCGTAAGTGAAGGAATTTTATTGATTTTCTGTAAGTAGCTATAAAACCCTGATTCGCTAGAAATTGCTAATGCATTAATATTATTAGTCATACTAACCTTAAAAACTATTTTTTTTATACTAACTTATACTAACACATATATGATCTAAAATAAACTTTTTCTAGAATATTTTTAAATAAAATCAAATAATGTCTAAAAAATCCAATAAAAATTTAGCTTTTTCCTTGCTGGGATTAATAATTAGTATGGTGTTACTCAGTTTTGCTTCCGTACCTATCTATAATTTATTTTGTAAAGTTACAGGATATGGCGGCACTACTGCAAAAGAAACGGTGCGTGTATATTCTAAGGTAAAAGGCACTAAACCTATAATTATCGAGTTTGATGCTAATGTTGATAAAGATTTACCTTGGCGGTTTATTCCAAGGCAGCAAAGAGTACAAATTGTTCCGGGGCAGAATACTCTAGTGTTCTATGAAATGGAGAATCTAAGCGATAACGATATAATAGGTACTTCCGTATATAATGTTACTCCAAATAAAGCAGGAAAATATTTCATAAAAATTCATTGTTTTTGTTTTGAAGAACAATTATTAAAAGCCGGCGAAAGAGTCTTAATGCCAGTTACATTTTATATAGATAAGGATTTTGAGCTTGACCCTGAAATGCAAGACATTAAAGTACTTACTTTATCTTATAGTTTTTTTAAAGTACGAGAGATGTCGTCATTGCGAGGAAATTACGTAAGTAATTGACGAAGCAATCTCAGGAGTTTGTTATTATTGCATGAGATTGCCACGCTCTCTACGTTCGCTCGTAATGACGGCTTTGGAATTATGCAACAACACCGGCTCATTGAATATACTCGATAACCCATTTACGAAGTCTAACAATCGTCGGAGTATTGATAAGAGAGGTAGCAGGTAAAACTTTGCCGTTAGTATTAAAATTAATTATAGGATCTATACCGTATATGCTATACCAAGGTTTTAACGGTGAGCTATTTGAATATTTACGGTGGAACCAAGATAAAGTAGGTGTTGTTTCTTCATATTCTATTACTTTAACCGATTGTGGATTTTTATGATATATAAGGCTCAGTACCGATTGATCGGAATGATGCCATTTATATTCATCGTAGTTAGGATGGATATTATAATTTTTACCTGAAAGAATTCTAATATCTTCACAACTTTTTAGCCATTTTTCAATGAAAGAACGAGAAAGCTTGGTATTACGCACAATAATAACGGCACTCCAAATGTGATCGTCATTTCTGCATTCGTCTGTAAGGCAATCCATTAAAGCAAAAGTTTCGCCTTTAACAAAACTACCGTTTTTACGATTGCGATCATGTACCAGTAATATATCATTATCGCCTAAAAGATTTGTTAAATTACTGATATGCTTTTTAATAACAAATGCTGAATCTAAATATACTATAATAGCTCCTTCTGGTGCATTTTTCATTGTTTCAAGTATAATATAAGGCTTCCATAGCCATAACCCCGCTCCTGCAGGTGCATTAAAAATTTCTTGGTTTTTTTCTATAAACGCTTGATTTATGTGCTTTTTCTTATAGTTAAATATGAAGTCTATACCTTTATTAATTGCATAATGAGTGGTTGCATTTTGATTACGATAAACATACTCCAGACCGTCGGCATAAGAAACTAAATAAATTGGTTCTTTTATGGAATTCTGAATAGATAAATCTACTTTTTGTAACGATAAGTCATTAAGAAAACCTTGACGTGCATATTCTAAAATAATCAGTATGAAATAAATTAGAGCTAATGTAATAACTGTTTTGTATAATATTTTAAATAACATATAATTTTTGCATTATTTGAAGCATTTTGTCATTCCCAGGTGGATTAGTAAAGCGTTATTACGAGGCAATACGAAGTATTGACGAAACAATCTCAGGAGTTTGTTATTATTGCATGAGATTGCCACGCAGCCTAGGGCTGCTTGCAATGACGAAATCGATAATTATTAAACAACACCAATTATAGCATTTTAATATATTAAAAGATAGTGTTGTAATTTAATTATAAATTTAGTATAATTTGCTGTTTGTTTAAGGTTGGTATGATTAATTTAGGGGATAAGCATTCTACTATAGTTGTCGCAATGTCAGGCGGGGTTGATAGTTCGGCGGTTGCCGCAATGCTGCATGAACAAGGACATAATGTTATAGGTATTACCTTGCAGCTATATGATCACGGTATGGCAGTAGGGAAGAAAAATGCCTGTTGTGCCGGTCAGGATATTTACGATGCTAAAATGGTAGCAAATAAGCTAGGTATTCCCCATTACGTACTTGATTATGAGAACAAATTTAAAGAGTCGGTAATAGATAATTTCGTCGATAGCTATTTACAAGGTGAAACACCGCTTCCATGTGTACAATGTAATAAATTGGTAAAGTTCAGGGATCTAATTAAAACGGCTAGAGAGCTTGGAGCAGATAAGCTTGCTACCGGTCATTACGTACGAAAAATAAACGGTGATAACGGAGCGGAATTACATACAGGGCTTGATCCAGCAAAAGATCAAAGTTATTTTTTATTTACGACAACTAAAGAGCAATTAGAATATTTACGTTTCCCTCTAGGAGGGCTTACTAAGGGTGAAACACGAAAGCTTGCTAGTAAATTTGGGCTTGAGGTAGCGGATAAGCCCGACAGCCAAGATATTTGTTTCATACCGGACGGAAATTATAAGAGCATAATAAATAAAATACGTCCAAATAGTAGTGAAAGCGGTAAAATTATTCATGTAAACGGGTTTGAGCTAGGAGAGCATAGCGGTATAATTAACTACACCATAGGGCAACGTCGTGGTCTTGGTATAGCTTATAATGAGCCTTTATATGTAGTAAAAATTGATCCTAAGGACAATATAGTATATGTAGGACCGGAGTCCGCATTAAACGTGCAGGAATTTATCATTAGAGATGTGAATTGGCTTGCAGATGAGATTAAAGATAACGAAAAGTTAGAAGTAGCAGTTAAAATTCGCTCGACAAGACCGCCGCGTCTAGCTGAAATAAGTAAACTCGGTGATGATAAAATGAAAGTAAAATTTTTATGCGAAGAAAAAGCCGTTGCCCCTGGGCAAGCATGCGTTATTTATGCCGGTGAAAGAGTACTTGGCGGTGGATGGATTACTAGAGAGATAAGGTGATTGTGTCATTACGAGGAGCGAAGCGACGTGGTAATCTAGTTAGACCTCCTGAGATTGCCACGTTCCTTTTAGTCGCTCGCAATGAGACACAATTCACAAAAAAATAAGCTCACTAAAACAGGAGAAACTAATGAGTTTTTTAAGGAAGAAAAGTTTTGAATCAGTAAAAGAGATAGGCAGTTCAAGCGGTCTTAGCAAGACACTTGGAGCATTCGATTTAATATTACTGGGTCTTGGTGCGATGATCGGCACAGGCGTATTCGTCGTTACCGGTATAATTGCTGCTAAATATTCAGGACCTGCAGTAATGTTATCTTATGCGATTGCAGGTATTACCTGTATCTTTGTAGCGCTTGTTTATACTGAACTTGCTGCAATGCTTCCGACATCAGGAAGTATTTACACTTATTCCTATGTAGTATTTGGCGAAGTATTTGCTTGGATGATCGGTAGTGTTATAATATTAGAACTTGGTGTTGCTGCAGGAATAGTAGCTGCAGGCTGGTCGGGCTACGTACAAGGAATACTAGCAGCAGGTGGAATCAATTTACCGAAAGCATTAACTACTGTACCGACAAACGGCGGTATAATAAATTTACCGGCATTTTTAATCTCAGGATTTATTGGATTTATTTTATATTTAGGTACTAAAGATAGTAAGAGACTAAATGCAATTTTAGTTTTCATAAAAATGACTGCAATATTTGTATTTATACTCGCTGCTGCCCCTCATTTTGATGCTACTAACTGGAGTAATTTTATGCCTTTCGGTTTTAGTAATGTTTTAGTAGGTGCGTCTATTTTATTCTTAGCTTTTACGGGTTTTGGAACGATTGCAACCGCAGCTGAGGAGTGTAAAAACCCAAAACGCGATATAATGATCGGTATTATTGGCTCACTTGTTCTAACTACTATAGTTTATGTAACAATGGCAGGGTTTGTTACCGGTATTGTACCTTTTGATCAGTTAAATAACGATCAACCGCTTGCTTATGCTTTAACTATTAATAATAGCAAGATCGGCTCTGCTATTGTTGCAACCGGAGCAGTTTGCGGTATGATGACGGTGTTGATGATGAATATTTACGGTACTTCTCGTATTTTTTATGCTATTGCACGTGACGGTTTACTACCGAAAAGTTTTGCAAAGCTGCACCCAAAATATGATAGTCCGTATATTACGATTATAATATTTGCTTCTTTAGCCGCTATCCTTGGAGGATTTTGTTCTACGGAATTATTAACGCAATTAACTTCAATGGGAGCTCTTATTGATTATATAACCGTTACAATAATAGTGGTATTATTTAGGGTAACGCTACCTGATGCTCAAAGACCTTTTAGATGTCCTTTAGTATTTATTATCGTACCGTTTATTTTAGTTGCTTGTGCATATTTACTATTTATTCAAATATATGACGGTGAATTTAATCTATTAACCGCAGGCCGTGTATTAATATATTGGTTTATTACAATATTTGTTTTATATATTATAAGATCGTTTTTTATGCAAAAAGAGCAGAATTAAGAGGGGGATATCCATCATTGCAAGCGAACGTAGAGAGCATGGCAATCTCATGAAGTAGTACAAAATTCCTGAGATTGCCACGTCAAGGCTTTACCTCTCCTCGCAATGACGAGTTAGTAGTATCCACGCAACAAAACAAAATTAACCAAATGACTGAAAAGCTGCAACCACTCCGAGGAATGAAAGATCTCTTGCCGGATGATTATAAAGTTCACGACTATATAATTAACAAAGCAAGAGATGTTGGAGCATTGTACGGCTATAAACAAATGAGTACTCCTATTGTGGAGTATACTAAAGTCTTTAACCGTTCGATGGGTGAAAGCTCTGACGTAATTAGCAAAGAAATCTATAGTTTTTTAGATAAAAGCAATGATTGCGTAGCATTACGACCTGAATTTACAGCATGTATTATAAGAAGCCTCATCTCAAACAGATTACAACATAAATTACCATTAAAGTTTTTCTCTACCGGTCCTGTTTTTCGTTATGATAGACCGCAAGCAGGGCGTCAAAGACAATTTCACCAACTAAATTATGAGTATATCGGTGCTAAAGGAGCAATTACTGATGCTGATACTTTGAAGTTAGCCGTTGATATATTAAAAGCACTCGAAATAGAGCAGGATACTACCTTAGAGCTTAACTCTCTTGGATGTAATGAATCAAGAAGCGTTTATCAGCAAAGATTAGTAGAATATCTCAATGATTTTAAAGATCAATTATCAGAAGAAAGCAAAATAAGGTTATCCAAAAATCCAATGCGGATACTTGATTCTAAAAGTGAGACTGATCAGAAAATAATAGCAAACGCACCGGTTTTATCTGAATATTACACTGATGAATCCAAAGAATATTTTGAGGAATTAATACAGTATCTAGATATTTTAGATGTGAAATATAGCATAAATCCACGCTTGGTTAGAGGGCTTGATTATTATTGCCATACTGCTTTTGAATTCACTACAAAAAAGTTAGGGAGCCAATCTACTATTCTAGCTGGTGGACGTTATGATGGGCTTGCTAAAATCATGGGTAATAACGATGATGTGCCGGCTATCGGTTTTGCTGCCGGTATTGAGCGAATTGCTTTAATGCGGGAATATAATATATCTGAAGTTAAGCCGGTATTTGTATTACCTGTAGGCAAAAATAATATTTGCTATGCTTTAGAAATTGTAGATAAATTGCGAACAGAAAATATTGCTATTATTATAGAATCCCTAGGTAAAATAGCTAAAAGAATGCAACGCATTTTTAATGAAAATGCTCAATTTATTATTTTTATAGGTGACGAAGAGCAGGCGAATAATAACTTAAAAATTAAAGACTTAAAAAAAGAAGAAGAATATATAGTAGATTTTACAAAAGCTCTTGAGCTATTGAAGAAATAAGATTTTTTATTGTTATACTGTGAACTTCTATGGTATCCATCAAAACTAACTTTAAGTAATAAGCATTTATGAATCTTGCCACAAGCTCGGCATTGCCCGCATGGCTCTTATGTTATGCCTGCATAGGTCTTGTTGTGTGGATACTGAAGGTCGTCATTGCAAGGAAAAACTGTAAGTTTTGACGCAGCAATCCAGTAAAAAATTCTGATTTACAGAATTTTTTTTATTATTGTTTTGGACTGCCACGCAGTCTACGACTGCTTGCAATGACAGGGCGGTATCTATGCAACAACGCCTTCGTTGGAATGACATAAAACGAGCCGTGCAACAAGATCTGCAGTTGTTCACCATGGCGATTAGGTGTCCTATACAATAACACCATTTAACCACGACATCTAAAAATATGATTATTATAAACGATTTAGCCATGAGTCATGGTACAAGAATACTATTTACTGATGTAAATTTGCATATTAAAAACAATAAACGATATGGTTTAGTAGGTGCCAACGGAGCAGGTCAAACAACTTTTTTCAAAGTCTTAACTAAGGAGAAGAAGAGCCAGCTTTCGGTGAGATTAACATACCAAAAAACTCCAAAATAGGTTGTTTAAAACAAGATCAGTTTCTTTATGAAAATACTAAAATGATAGATACGGTAATAGCAGGGAAGAAGGAGTTATGGAAAGCTTTACAAGCAAAAGAAGAGATATTAAATCGGCAGGAATGTAGCGATGAAGATGGGTATAAGTTTGGTGAACTTGAACAGGTAATATACGATAATGACGGTTATACTGCTGAAATCTTTGCAGCTAGCTTGCTTGTAGGTTTTGGAATAGCCGAAAAGTACCATTATGAGCTGCTTTTTGGGTTGTCAGAAGGTTATAAGCGTTCGTGTATTACTCGTACAAAGTCTATTTAATAATCCCGATATTTTACTACTCGACGAACCGACAAACCATCTTGATATAGAGTCAAGAGAAGCTCTGAAAAAATCTCTAATTGATTTTGATGGTACGGTAATATTAGTAACGCACGATCGGAATTATTACTCTTTCCCATAGGAAAAAGATTGTTGATTTTAAAGGTAAATATGATGATTATTTTGAGAAATACGGCAACGATTATTTAAGTTCTACTACAAAATTATCCTAAGTTTTAGGCATTGCTCATTAAATATAGATATAGTCATTGCGAGGAGGTGTTGTTGTGTGGATACCACCACATCATTGCAAGCAGCCATAGGCTGCGTAGCAATCTCGTCAAATATCCTGAGATTGCTTCGTCAATTGCTATGCAATTTCCTTGCAATGACAATAAAAATCGAGTCATACAACAAAGCAGAATCTTAAAGTTAATCACTCTACATTATAAAACTCCAAATGATGACACCGCTAATAAACTGTTTTATTTCAGCATGGTTACCATACTCATCAACATTTAATAATAACCCTTGTTTATTAAAATATAATATATTCGTAAATAATCAGTCATCACAGTCCCACTTAGCTTTAAAAGCATTTTCTTTAATAAGTTTAACTCCGGTTACTCCGTGTTTGTGATATATTATTCCTTTTTTTAAAGCAGAAACAAAAGAGGTAACTTTACTTTTATCAAAGGTGTTATAGATTTTTTTAGACATTGTACCGTAATAATCAAATCCTCTATATTTGCCAAGAAATTTATCCGTACTTTTTGTTACTTCCTGATTATCAATTTTAATTTGACCTTCTTTAGAAATATTCCAAGAATTATTATTGAAGTTGGTAATCTTTTGAATGGCCAGATAAAATTCATGTTTCTTTTTTCTTTTTTAGTTGATAATATTGATGGATTTTTTTTGTATAATATTGAAGGGTTAATTGTTCTAAGTTTTCTATTGGCTGATTATCGGGGGAATAGCTTGCAATAATCCCTTTTTGTTTTTTTGACTTCATTTACTTGTATATCCTTGTACTTTTTTAGGTTATTATTTAATAAGGCGGTAACTACTCCAATTTCTAAAGTGTTTTCATGGCAAGAATCATTTTGCAGAGCATTTTCAACATTTTGGAACATCTTTTCAGATTTTTCAGAAGTTAATTTAGTCTCGTTATCTGCTATTAAAAGGGTATTAACGGCATTAAGAACCTCTGTTTTTTCATTGGATGTTAGAGTATTATTGTGAGGTAACGTATAATTTGGGTCCACGTAACTCCGAAGTTTTATAATAGCCTTTTCATACAAATTTATTTGATGCTCAGGTATCTTAT
>NZ_LECS01000004.1:159280-175215 GCF_001602635.1 Rickettsia endosymbiont of Proechinophthirus fluctus
AGCCGTTTTAAATTGCTTACTACATAGGGCAAGTGAGAATGTTAGAATTATGTTGTTTGGGGTATCACTAATTGCTTTTAGTTTTGCGGTTAATATTGATTGCTGGTTTTTGTTAATTTTTTTATTGGAAATGCTGTTATAAAAAGCCATGTGTTCACAGCCATCATATATTGATGAATAGAAAGGAACTAAGGTATTTGTTTTATTACATCTAACGTCTTATAAGAAATTTCATATGGATTAGTTAACATTTCTAGAATGTATTGTATATATTCTACCGGCACATATTGTATTAAGTCATTAGCTTTATCACATTTGCCTTGTATTTTATAATTAGACCATAAATGATAGGCTGCTGTTGGATGTGTAGGTAGAAGCACAAAAGCATGTTCATAACATTTAGTGGACATGTCATAGCTCCCGGTTTCTTCATAAACACACCCTGTTCTATTAATACCACTGGGCTAAAACCTGATTTTCAGTGTGAGTATTTAACGAAAAAATAGATTCTTCAAGTAAAGCTTTTATCCCTTCAAAATTTTTATTTTCCATTAATAAATCAGAGAATTGACCTGACAAATCTAAGCTGGATTTTATATACGGTACTAGTGCTTGGGTAATTGTAAGCTTAGATTCCGGTTCAATAAGCTTTAGTATGGGGAGTAGATATTCTGCACATTGGCTATATTGTTCAATTTCTTTTGCAAAGTAATTAAAATATAGATTTATTGCTGCAATGATACATTTAAATATCTCTTTAGCAGCTTCATTGTGTCTATTTAATATACTACATTGAAAGGCAAGACTCATTATTTGAATTTTGGTTAGCGTATCAGGTGGTATAGAAATGATTTTATCCGGCATCCATTTTATGAGTTTACCATCTAATTGATATTCAAAAAAGCCTGGTCTCTGTATTATTGCATAATTTTTCAACAATGCATGATTTGTATAACTTTCATATGGATAATTAGGCATTAATTTATGTATTAGTGAATGCTTAATTTCTGTAACTTTCTTGCTACTTACTATATTTGTCCAAATATATAATGCATTACTTCTATAGTGGCACCAACAGTTGGTATAGATGAAAAGTTTTTATCCATTTCTACTACATCAAGACCGGAAAAGTTTTTTCTAAAATTTCTTATGTTACTTTCTGATAATATATTGAGGGTGTTATAAACCGTGATAATATCAAGCTTAAAAGTAATTGAAGGCTCTGCATTGTTCATGAATATAATTTAGTATTAGTTGGGCTTAAGAACTGCTACAATGTGATAGGAAAGGTTTAAAATTTTACATAGAATTTTTATTAAAACTTACAGTGTATGAACTTTTTATTACTGGATTCCTGCTTCTAGCTAGGAATGACATCGAGAGGCTCAATTAACTCACAAAGCAATTCTTTCTAAGTAATGTCTATTCAAACCCAAATCCAGTAAAATATTTATGAAAATATCCGGTATCATGACCTATCATTTTAACTTTATCATAATAATAAGGTGATTCAGATTCACTATAATATAGTTGTGCCGTCATCCATATAGTAAATAGAATAAGATGGAAGGCCATAAGGTCTAAAAAAAGTGTCTTTACTTATAACTTTAGGAGCTTTATCGGATTTTTGTATATTTTCTGATTTCAGCATATTAATTTTATTAATAAATGATTGTTTTATTAATATATAATTTTTATATATTATCACAAGAATAATTATAATAGCTATCTATAGAACCTAGAAATTCAGATTTATCAATTGCAGTATTATATTCATAAGGATATTCTAAATATTTTTGCAATTTTAAAGTATTTTTTTGACACAATGGGTAATTATTTGATTGTTCGTGCTTTGATAAATTGCAATATTTTCTCAAGAATTTCTTATCTTGAACATTATTAAAAGCTTTGATTTTTGAATATCTGTCTTGTTGTTGTTCTTGTAAAAAATAATCTTCATAGTCCTTATAATTCTTTGGAAGATTTAATATAAATCTAGCATATTGTTCTAACTGAAAGTTAGTTAACCAAGTAAATATAGAATATAAATTTGCTCTATATAGTCCGAAGAAAAAATAACAGCAACTTCTGATCGCTTTATCTCTTCTCTTTGCTCTCTCAATAACGTTATTAGATAATATAAATAACTCTTTATTAAAATGTTTTTTATTTTCTTGAGTTTGAATGATTATATCAAACAGCTCAGTTTCTAATTCATCTGAGGTAAATAATTGTTTGTATTTTGTATTTATTAAGTCATGGACCAAAAGCTATAGATTCAAGTTTTTAAATATTGAATTAATTTATGTACAACTTTAGATTAAATTTAAGAGCAGCATTTTATATGAAAAATTGACATGAGTCAAGAGATATTAAATTAATGGTTTAAAAATATGTGTCACCTCGTGATTTATTCACAGAATCCAGTTAAAAATACTAATAATATTAGTATTTTTAGTTGTTTTCTGGATACTGTGGTCAAGCCACGGTATGACACTGAAGTGTTTTTCAAAAGCCATACTAAATTGATTACTAAAATTTTTCACATAACCTAATGACAAAAATAAAATATGAATATATTATTTAATTTTAGAATAATTTAAATAATATATATTCAATGAGTGCAGATACTAATGTTAGCGACGGTTTAGAAGTCATTACGCAAGATCATTTATCGATTTTTTCTTTAATAAGCTCCTCCGACATTATCGGTAAGTCAGTTATGCTGATGTTGCTTATTGCCTCTATTTGGTCATGGGCTATTATTTTGGATAAAATATTTAAGCTAGTACAAGTGCAGAAAAGCATGCGGGCATTTGAAAATGTGTTTTGGTCCGGTGGAGTATTAGAGCAATTATATGAAAGCATAAAGAGGTCGGTTAATAATCCGCTAGCTTTAATTTTTGTCTCAGCTATGGATGAGTGTAAAAGCTTAAGCACTAAAGAGCTTTCTGAAGGCTTAAAAAACAACCATAAAGAGCGTATAACGGCTGCAATGTACTTAGCTCACAATAGGGCAGTCGAAAAGCTTGAGAAAAATTTAAGCTTCTTGGCAACTGTTGGATCAAGTGCTCCTTTCGTAGGTTTATTCGGTACCGTTTGGGGGATTATGCACAGCTTCCAATCGATTGCTACTTCAAAAAATACTTCTCTTGCTGTAGTAGCTCCCGGAATTGCTGAGGCGTTACTTGCAACTGCGATAGGCTTATTTGCAGCTATTCCGGCAGTAATTTTTTATAATTATCTGATTTCCCGTATTACTCTTATCAATAATAAGATTGAAGATTTTATTAGTAAGTTAAACTCTATACTTTCTAAGGCAATTGATCAGGAGAAAATGTAATGGCTATAAAGCTTGCCGGAAGTAATAGAAAAAGTAAAAGAGCGGTAGTTAGCGAAATTAACGTTACGCCGCTTGTTGACGTGATGCTTGTGCTATTAATTATTTTTATGATTACTTCTCCAATGCTTGTGTCAGGAGTAAACGTGGATTTGCCTGAGACAAATTCAAGCCCGATTTCAGGTCAGGATGAGCCTTTGGTTGTTACTATCAATAATAAAGGCAAAATTTTCTTACTTGAAAGTCCAATAGAAAGAATGCATTTAACCGACAAGCTTGCAAATATCACTAAAGAAAAAAAGGATGTTAGAATTTTTGTAAGAGGTGATAGAAATGTTTCTTATGGGCAGGTAGTAGAGATAGTTACCGAAATTCATGCTGCCGGCTTTTCGCGTGTAGCTCTTATTTCAAATATTAAAAATAATGAAAAGTAATCAAAATAAGGATAATTTTACGGTTTTCCTTAGCTTCTCTATTGTTTTGCACTTACTTCTTTTATATTTTTTTCTATTCGGTATGCCATCACTTGTTGAAAAATTACCGGAAGAGCAAACTATAACTTTTGAAATGTTACCTGTTAGCGATAAATCAAATATTATCACTCAGACAAAGCAAAAAGAAGCCCCTATAGAAAACGAAGATGCTAAAAAATCTGAGCAAAGTAAGCCAAAAGAAGAGCTGCAAGATTTGTCTAAAGAAGAAAAAGCAAAAGAGCCTGAGGCTAAAACAATGGAAGCAAAGCCTAAAATAGAAGAGAAAAAACCTATAGGAGAACCAAAGTCTGAAGAAGCAAAAGAAGCGTTACCTGAGAAGAAAGAAGAAGTAAAGGAAGAAACACTTAAAGAAGAAGAAAAAAAACAAGCAGAAGAAAAGAAGAAGCCTGAAGAAAAGAAAGAGGAAACGAAACCGGCTGAGAAACCTAAAGATGTGAAGAAAAAAGAGCCTAAAACCGATGAGCTTGATTCTTTGCTGAAGCATTTAGAGCAATCTTCAGAAGGGGATAATGTAAAATCCAATAAGCATCAAAGGTCAAAAAAAGCTGATAATGCACAAGAAGTTCAGGGGGTTTATACGGATGGGCTGCCTCTTTCCGATAGTGACACATCTTTGATAAAAAGACAGATTGAAAGACATTGGAGTAATGTACCGGCAGGAGTTAGAGGTAATAATAAGGTAAAAGTCATTATTAGTATTACGCTAGATAAAGCAGGTAATGTTGAGCAGGCAAAGGTTAACAAAAAAATCTGTCCTAATATTCCGGCTAGTGTTTGTGAAGCTTTGGCAGATAATGCAATTAGAGCGGTATGGCAAGCAAGCCCTATCGAAAACCTTGACTCTGCACGCTTTAACCATTGGAAAGAGATTAATTTTAGCTTTGATCCAAGTAAATTGTAGGTTGGGCATTGCCTGCGTGGATACCACCCCGTCATTACGAGCAGTTGTAGACTGCATGGCAATCTTATGAAATAATAACAAACTCCTGAGATTGCTTCATCAATTATTTCATAATTTCCTCGCAATGACTATTTTCGAACCACGTAGGCAAGCCTTTCGCAGTAATGACATTAAGAAGCATGCAATAATTAAAAAATATTATTAATCATGTTCGTGGTGATCACCGATTAATTCAAGCCCCATATCTTGTGGCTCATTATTGAAACAACAGTAGCAGCAATAACCAAACAAGAATAAATAAAGGTTGCTTCCATTAAAAATAGGGTCAAAGCAGCATTACTAGAGCTTGCTAACTCATATTCTGAAGGTAATAAATCTGTAGGGATGTCTTTGTTCATAAAACTTAGTTATTATGTTTACTATTTGTAAATAAAAAAACTCTATAACTTTGTCTATTAAAATTATATTTATTTCACAAAGTTTTAAGAGCAGGATAAGTAAATAATAATACATGGCATAAATTTAGACCGAAATGAACTATCACAGAGCATAATATTTTGCCTGTTTTATAATTATGCATAACCATAGCAAAAACCTCATATAGTGCTTAAAGCTATATATTCTGCCTTGAAAATATGTAATCCCAAATATTAAAGATGCTATAATAACAGCTAAAATCTGCTGTTTTGGTCAAAGATTTTGTAATGTTCTTTTAAAAAAACCCTCGCAAGAATATTTCCTAAGCCATACAGACGAAAAAGAAATATTGTTGTAATGAGAAAAATGTAGGTGATAGTTAAGAATGACATATAAACCTTTGTAAAAAACTATTTTTAATATATAGTGATTTTTTAGCATTAAAAATAGAAAATTTATTAAATATAGAGATTTTTAATAAATAATAATTGGATTTTAAAAAGAAAATATAAAAGATAATCATCAAAAAAAACAATAAAATAATATATATATATATATATATAATGGGACAATTGTATGAAAGATATAGAATTTTGGGAAAAAAATTTTGAAAGCTGTAAATATTCAGATCAATTAATCGAAAGGCTTTTATTTTTAAATACCCAAGTCAAACAACCTATCGATATTAGAGAAGTTCAAAAAGGTATTTATTATGCTCGTAAATATCATGGTGAGCAAATGCGTCAATCAGGTGACCCTTATTATTCTCATCCAATCGCAGTAACGATTATGGTAGCGGAATTTGTAGCAAAAGAAGTGCCTAAACTCTTTACTTTTAGAATGCTACAAGCTGCATTACTGCATGACACTATTGAAGATACTCAACTTACTGAAGAAATAATTAGCAATATTTTTGATGAAGAAGTAGCAAGGCATGTAGCAGGTCTAACTAGAATTAAACCTTGGGGCAAAATAAGTAGTGAGAAAAGTCTTATTTTATTAATTAAACAAAAAAGATACGATACTGCTCTTATAAAACTTTTTGATAGAATACATAATTTACAAACTTTGGAAGCAAAATCGCCCGAAAAAGCTCATAAAATAATTAAAGAGACATTAAAAAGCTTTTTAGTGTTAAGTGAAATACTTGAAATACCTTCAGTTTCAGAGCTTATATATGCTGAATGTTATAAAAATAATTTAAAATTTAATATAAATTCTACTGTTAATAAAATTATAAATTTCGATTCGTTTCCATTTGCTCAAAATAAGTTACTCCCATAAAAAAAGTTATACCTACCGGAATGAAAATTAAAAATAATCCCCAATATCCTAGAGAATTGGTAATATAAACTAAACCAAATGACGTTATAATATAAGTAAATAATTTTGCTATTGCACTTAGCATACTAGTATATGTAAATCTCTTAAAAACCGGAAAATATTTATAAAATATAGGAGCTGCTGGTACGTGATCAAATACGAATAATGCAGCTAAACATTGAAAAATAAAAATATATAAAGGAGTAGGGTTATAATTTAACATTATAGGAAAAAAAATGAGAGAGGTAAAAAATAGATATAATTTTACCTTTAGGATTTTTAAAGGATGGATTTTATAGCTAATAAATGCAAGACCGATAATACCGAGTAAATCTATTATAGATACCCAAAAATTTTGATTTATAATTTGATTTGGAGTAAATCCACATTCTCTTTTTAATATATCACCGCAATATATATATACGAAATAAAAACACGGTGGCCTAGCACACTGGATAAAGAAATACCAAATAGAAGTGGTGTTTGGAACTTTTTGATCTAGAATATCTTTGTCAATTTCTTCAAGCATAATATTATTTTCTTGAAGTCTTAGTTTTAATTTGTTTCTTTTATTTGAAAATGCCTCTGCTTCTTTTAAACTAGTCCTTGCAATAGTACCTACAAAAGCGATAGTTGCACCAACGAAAAAGGCTATACGCCAACTTGACTCATGGTGATAAATATTTTGATTAGTAAAAATTGATGCAATACCTAGTGCTACCGTAGTGCCTACGGCAGAAAATATGGTTATAATTGTTACTAATGGATATTGTATAGGAGGAGATGAATTTTCGGTTAAGTACAGCTCTGCACCTCGTGCTTCTGCAGTTGCTGACATACCTTGAATTATACGACATATAGTAAGAACCCAAGAGGCTGTTATACCTATCTGGGCATATGTTGGCATGCTGCCTATAATCACACAAGTAATAGCCATTAATAGGGTAGTTAAAACAACTACAATCTTACGTCCAAAATGATCGCCTATATACCCAAATATTAATGCTCCTATAGGTCTTAGCAAATAGGTAGAACAGAAAGAAAAGGCAGTAAGCAACGAAAAAGTGAAAGGATCATATTCTGGAAAAAATAAATTATTTAAAAGCACCGCCATATGCACATAAAGCATAAGGTCAAAATACTCTAGAAATGTACCTATAGAAAGTAATCCAACTGCTTGTTTTTGTTCTGTATTTAAACTTCGTTGTTCTTTTTCGTAGCCTAACATAATCTTTGTATATTAATTAGATTACAAAATAGGCTATACTGCTTTTGATTCAAAGTCAATAAAGGATTAAGAATTTTTAATAAATATTGTAAATATTTAGGTTTTGTAAAGTTATCTAACTTAAAATTTTCAAATTATCTATTTTTCTCTGAAAGCTTTAAATGCAGTATCAGTAACGGGATCAAGTAAATATCTAAGTAGTGTTCTAGTACCTGTTACGATTTGTACCTCAGCTTGCATACCGGAGTGTAATTCAAGATTTTTAACTTTAGCAACTTTGTTAAATTCATCCATATCGATTTCAACTCTTGCAACATAATAATTATCTTGCTGTTGTCCCGGATGCTGTCTTTCATCTTGTACGATATCAGGAGATATGCTTACTACTTTACCGGTAAATGTTGGAGTTGTTCTTGATTTAAATGCACTGAAACGTATTTTTGCAACTAATCCCTCATGTACTGAGTCAATGTTTTTTTGAGATACCTTTGCTTCTATTATTAATGGGTCATTAGTTGGCGAAATTTCCATAATAGGTTGTCCGTGACTTATAACACCGCCTATTGTATGATATTTTAAATTATTAACTATACCGTCAACAGGTGATCTGATTATCACACGATTAAGCGAATCCGTCAGGGCATTATATTTTTCTTTAAGAGATGCGGTTTGTACTTGAGCTTCACGAAGCTCTGTTAAAGTCCGTTCAGTGTATTTATTTTGTTGATTTATAATTTTAATTTGAGTTTCGGTAATAGCATGGCGTATTCCTGCTATTTCGGCTTCAGTTGTTGCAACATCGCTTTTTGAAGCGGCAACTTTTGCCTCTTGGTCTAATAAGGCTGCTTTTTGTACAAAGCCTTTTTCTTTTAAGGTTCTTAAAGCTTTTAAACGGTCTTGATAAACTTCAGCAGTTTTGGAGGCGGCAACTTTTTTTGCTTCTAAACCTTCAATTTTTTTCTCAAGTTGAGCAATATTTTGATGTAATGCATCTTTCTCTGAGTTATATACTTCTTTTCTAGATCTAAATAAATTTTCCTGCGTATGAATTATTTTAGCTACTTCCGGTAAATTGATATCCTGCATTAGAAAATCAGAGAATTCGATTTGTTCTAAATTATCACGTTCGGCAATTAAACGATTTTCAGTTGCTAAAAAATTACGGTACTGACCAAGAATATTTTCATGTTCGCTTTTTATTCTAGTTTCTTCAAGCTCTATTAATTTATCGCCTTCTTTGACTTTATCACCTTGCTTCACATAAATAGCATTGATTATTCCGCCTTCATGATGTTGAATCGTTTTTTTATTTGTGCTTGGCATTACGATACCGACAGCTACAGCACCACTATCAAGCGGAGCAAGAGCCGACCATAATCCACCTATTAATACTAAAAAGATCATAACATAAATACCGAAAAGTATAGGTGATCTTGCAGCTTGGGCTACGTGATTACGATCTTTATCGGTTTTCTTGGTAATAAAATTAATAAACCTATCAAGTTTTACTAATAAGAATTCTATAGCATGAGAGGTTTTCTTTAATGTAGTATTTATTAAAGCTTTACGTTTGGAACTTTGACCTTTAAGATTTAACGCATCTTCTCTTAAGGACAATAATTGTTTTAATTGTTCCGGAGTAATTTGAGGTTTATTGTGTTTTAAGTCCTGCATAATATTTAATCATTATTATATTTAGTCAGTATTGTTTGTATTTTCCGTCATTGCGAGGACATGATGTAGTAATTGACAAAGCAATCTCGATAGAATTCATGAGATTGCCACGCTCACTAAAGTTTCCTCACAATGATGATTTGGAAGCCATGCGACAATGTCAATCAAGTCACGATATGACACTTTAGTTATTAATATGAATTGTATCGCTTTTTAAAGTTTTAAAGTGTTTTTGAATCTCTTCTGCCGTTCCGTAAACTGCAACGGCTCCATCCTGTAATATTAGAATTTTATCAACAACGGATAATACGGATGGTCTATGTGAAATTACAAGAACTGCTATTCCTTTAAGTTTTGCTTGTTTTAAGGCACTTGCAAGGGCAACTTCACCTGCCTCATCTAAATTAGCATTAGGCTCATCTAAAATGATGAGTTTTGGATTACCGTAAAAAGCTCTAGCAAGCCCGATACGCTGTCTTTGACCACCTGATAGATTAGAGCCTGCAGGACCGATATCAGAATCATAACCGTCAGGGAATCTTAATATCATTTCATGAGCTCCGGCTATTTTAGCTGCTTCAATAACTTTTTGCGGATCGGCATCTTCTTCCATTCTAGCTATATTTTGTTTAATACTACCGCTAAAAAGTTCTATTCCTTGAGGAAGATAGCCGACATGTCTACCGAAATCTTCTCTATTCCAACGATAAATTTCAGCACTATCTAAACGTACGGAACCTGATGATTCTTTCCATACCCCGACTATGATTTTAGCTAAAGTTGATTTTCCTGTAGCCGAAGGACCGATAATTGCTAAAACTTCACCCGGTTGTACTGCAAAACTAACGCCTTTTAAGATATATTTCGGTACGGGAGGTTGCGGTAAATATTGCGGTATAGGGTGAGCATAATAAATATTTTCAACAGTAAGATGACCATCAACGTTCGGAATTGGCATCGTTTCGTCTCTAGAAGAATAAGTGTTAAATAAATTATTAATGTTTTTGTATGATTTAATAGCACCGCTCATACTTTTCCATAAATCAATAGCATTATCGAAAGGAGCAAGAGCTCTACCGACTATGATAGAACTCATAATCATATTACCGGGAGTCATATCTGCACTGTGAGATTTTACAACAATGTAAGCACCGACTCCGGTAACAGCCATTTGCATTATATTACGGATAAACCTTGAAAAGTTAGAAATAACACCGTTACGATAGCTAGCAACCGATTGCTTATCAAGTGCTAATATGTTAAATTTATGCCAATTTTTTGTAACATTCTTCATCATTCCCATTGCTTCAATTGCTTCTGCATTTCTGTTTGCAATATCGGCTTGTGTCATACCTTTTATCGAAAATTCAGTAGCTTCACCAAGTGTTTTATTAGTAGCTGCAGCGTTAAAGAAAGCGGTTGAAACTATTATAATTGCACCAAAAACGGTAATAAGACCGATATATGGATGAATTGAAAAAATAACCGCAATATAGATAAGGCTCCAAGGGGCATCGAATAAAGTATTAATTCCGGTACTTGTTAGGAATGTTTTGACGGCTTGAAAATCACGTAATAATTGGCTAGAACCCATATTTGCTCGTGTTGCAGCTGCAGAAATTGAAGAAGCAAAAATTACAGGAGCTACTGTTCTATCAAGCCATTCTCCTACCTTTATAAGTGTAAAAGAACGAGCAATTTGTAATAATCCGTAAACAAAATAAATATATGCGATTATTATTGATAAAAATAATAATGTTTGTAGATTACCGCTTCCAAGGACTCTATCAAGAACTTGTAGTGAGTAAAGAGGAGTAATTAACATTAGTAAGTTGATTACAAAAGCAAACCAAAAGACTATCCAAAAAGCTGTTCTACATTCGCCTAATGCTATTACTAGTGGGTTGTTTTTATTTAGATTATTATTTTTATTATCCATATTTTATATTATAAATAATTATTAATTAATTCTTCAGCAATTTGAACACTGTTTAAAGCTGCTCCTTTACGTAAGTTATCACATGTGATCCATAGATTTATCGTATTATCTCTACTTACGTCATTTCTAATTCGGGAGACATATACGGCATCTTCGCCTACCACTTCAACGGGTGAGATATACGCAAGGTAATTATTATTAGAAATTGTAACAATTCCATCGGCATCTTGTAATATTGCTTCGACTTCTTTGGCATCAATTTTGTCGTTAAATTCTATGTTAACCGATATAGAATGACCGATAAATACTGGTACTCTAACAGAAGTAACGCTAGCTTTAAAGTGATTACCTATAATTTTGTTTAGTTCAGAAGCAATTTTTGCTTCTTCACTTGTATAGCCATCTTTATTTAAATCACCTATATGAGGAAAAAGATTAAATGCAATCTGTTTTGGAAATTTCTTAGGATCATTCTCTCCAAAAACATATTTAGATTTTGTTTGGTTGTAGAGTTCGTCCATTCCTGCTTTACCTGCTCCTGATACTGATTGATAAGTAGATATCACTACTCTTTTAATCTTTATTTCATTATCTAGCGGTTTTAATGCTACTGCAAGCGGAATGACAATACAGTTAGGGTTAGCTATGATATTTTTAGTATTAAACTCTTTAAGTGTTGATAAATTAACCTCAGGTACAATTAACGGCACTTGATTATCAACTCTAAAAAGTGAGGATTTGTCGATAACTACACAATTACTAGCAGTAGCTTTTGGTATAAATTCTTTTGACACTTCTGAACCTACACAAAAAAAAGCAATATCGATATCGTCAAAATGTAAACTTTTTAAACTATTAATTTGTAGTATTTTTTCTCCAAAGCTTACTTCTCGCCCTAGAGAGCTATCTGAAGCTATAGCATAAACTTTATTAATGGGGAAATTACGCTCAGCTAGAATATTTAGAGTTTCACGCCCTACATTTCCTGTAGCTCCGATTACTGCAATATTATATTTTTTAGTCATTATTTATTAATCCGATGAGTTTTTCACCTCCGATAATATGGAAATGGAAATGAAAAATAGTTTGTCCTGATTTCTCGCCTTTATTAGTTATTAAACGATAACCGTCTTTATCTAAACCCGCTTCATTTGCTATATCAGAAAGTTTAGCAAAAAAATGTTTTATTTCGTCTATAGAAGCTTTAGAGATGAAATCGGCATAATCTATATATTCGTTTTTAGGTATAACGATAATATGTACAGGTGCTACGGGTGCTATATCTTTGAATGCTAAAATTTGTTCGTCTTCATAAATTATTTCTGCCGGAAGATTTTTACCTATGATTTTTGCAAAAACATTTTCTTTGTTATACATCATTTTATTCCTGTTAAAAGCTTTATTGTATGGCTTAATTTTCCGTCATTGCAAGTAAAAAATGTAAGCTTTGACAAAGCAATTCAGTAAGAAATGCTCATTTTAGCATTTCTTTAATTTTTTTCTGGATTGCCGTGCAGTGTGCAGTCTACGACTGCTTGCAATGACGATTTAATATTTATGAAACCACGTTGCTGTTAAACAAGCATACTACGTTTTAGAAATTTTAATTCAGCTTCAATTCTAGAGTTGGCAATTATTATATCTTCGAGTCGGTAATTATTTCTTTTTAAATAAGTTTCTCTAATATCTGAAGCAAAAAAGCCGAAGCCTAATATTAAGACTATCTTAAATATAAACTTTAACTCTTCGAATATAAACTTTAACTCTTCGATATTAATCGCCGTAACGATTATATTCGCTATTACGGCAATAGCAACAATTAACCACATTTTATGGTATAATGCCCAAAATATACTTAAAAGACCGCTATCCATGAAAAGCCTTCTGCAATAATAATAAAATTATTATTTTTTTGTGTGGAGTTAATGTATATTGCGTATATATTCATTATTTAAGTTTAAGCCTTGAAAATTCAAGGGACAATAATTAATTAAATTAGATTAGTCAAGTATACTCGTTTAATTTGGAAAATTGGCTACGTCGTTTTGGTAAGTCCTCGGATGCTCACGTATTAATATACGCTCTGCTCCTCGGCTTACAGACTCCTTGCTCTTTTCCAAATTAAACTGCGTCTATTCGTCTACTTAACAGTAATTATAATAGTACTTAATTAACAACTTAATATCAATAAATTTTATATTATGTCAGATTATATTATGTCAGATAATTTATCCTTACACGGTACAACAATACTTTGTTTAAAAAAGAACGAAGAAATAATTATAGCAGCAGATGGACAAGTCTCGTATGGTAATACCGTACTAAAATCTACAGCACGAAAACTTCGGACTATAGCAAATAATAAAATTATTGCCGGTTTTGCGGGTTCTACGGCTGACGGTCTTGCGTTATTTGAAAAGCTTGCAGTAAAGATAGAGCAACATAAGCATAATTTACTTAGAAGTGCAGTTGAGCTTGCAAAAGATTGGCGTAGCGATAAATATTTGAGACGTTTGGAAGCAATGATGATTGTTGCTGATCGTAGTCATATATTAATTTTAACCGGTAACGGTGATGTCGTAGAGCCTGAAAATAATGTTGCAGCAATAGGTTCAGGAGGTTTATTTGCGCTATCTGCCGCTCGCGCTCTAATGTCTTACGAGAATAATTTAACTGCTGAAGAAATTGCTTTAAAATCTATGAATATAGCTGCAGATTTGTGTGTATTTTCTAATCATAATATTATAATGGAAAAAGTTGTATGAAAGCTACTAAAACTACTTATAAAAAAGACCCTATGGGGCTTACCCCTTCTCAAATAGTGAATGAACTTAATAGATTTATCGTAGGTCAAGAAAAGGCCAAAAAAGCTGTTGCTATTGCACTTAGAAATCGTTGTCGTCGTAAAAGAGTAGAAGGTAATTTACGTAATGAAATAGTACCGAAAAATATTTTAATGATTGGTTCAACCGGTGTTGGGAAAACAGAAATAGCAAGACGCCTTGCAACGCTGACTAATTCTCCTTTCTATAAAATTGAAGCAACTAAATTTACCGAAGTCGGATATGTAGGGCGTGATGTAGAATCAATAATTCGTGATTTAGTTGAAATAGCCGTGAATACTGAAAAAACTTTAGCAAAAACGAAAGTAGATATTCATGCTCGTGAAAAAGCGATCGAAAGAATATTAGATAGTTTAGTAGGTAAAACTTCTAGTAGTGAGACTAGAGAAAAGTTCAAAGAAAAAATTTTAAACGGCGAACTTGATGATACGGAAATTGAAATTAGCGTAGCTGATACTACACCTGTCGGCGGTGGAAGTTTTGAAATACCAGGTATGCCGGGAGCATCTATGGGCGTTCTTAATCTTGGCGATATGATTGGACGAGCCCTTGGCAGTAGTAAGACTAAAACAAAAAAAATGCTAGTTAAAGATGCTATGGCTATTATTATACCTGAAGAATCAGAAAAATTAATAGACCAAGAAAAAATTATTCAGCAAGCTATAAATTTAGCTGAAAATGACGGTATAGTTTTTATTGACGAAATTGATAAAATAGCTTCAACTGGTAGTTCCAGAGCAAAAAATGCCGAAATAAGTAGAGAGGGAGTGCAAAGAGATTTGCTACCTTTGATAGAGGGCACGACGGTTAATACTAAATATGGACCGGTTAAAACCGATCATATATTATTTATTGCTTCCGGTGCTTTTCATATTGCTAAACCTTCTGATTTATTACCGGAGTTACAAGGAAGGTTACCGATTAGAGTAGAATTAAATTCGCTTACCAAAGATGATATGATTAAAATATTGCTTGAGCCTGAAACTAGTTTAATAAAACAATATTCGGCGTTAATAGGTACTGAAGACGTACGTCTTGAATTCGCTGCTTCTGCTATTGAGAAGATAGCGGATTATGCGATCACCGTTAATTTAGAAGTCGAGGATATAGGGGCTAGAAGGCTGCATACTATACTTGAGAATTTGCTTGAGGATATAAGCTTTGAAGCTAGCGAAATGAAAGGCAAAAAAATAACTATCGATGATAAATTCGTAGAAAATCAATTATCAAAAATAATAACTAATCTTGACTTAGCTAAGTTTGTTCTATAATACGTTTTTCAATCAATGGTTAAGGCAAGATTGTTATTTTTCATCATTACGAGGCAATTACGTCAGTAATTGACGAAGCAATCTCAGGAGTTTGTTATTATTTCATGAGATTGCCACGCAGCCTATGTCTGTTCGCAATGACGATTTAGTAGTATCCATGCAATAACATCTACAACCTAGCAAAATAGTATTTTAAGAAAAATTTCATGATAAGGTATATAGCAAGTCTAACGTGTTAAAGCAGTGTTATCTTCTATAGGGCTTGCACTACATACTAAAAAGATTTTAATAAATTTAGTTCTGGCAGATTTAGTAAAAGAAGGAAGCCACTTCGATCTTGTGATTGCTTGTGCGATACTTAGTGCAATGAATATGTTATCTGAACTTGAAATTGCAGAATGTTTGATAATAGGAGAGCTATCATTAGACGGTTTAAGCTTACAGGTAAGTTGCAGCGATTGGGGCTTCTGTTAGAGGTAAAGGTCTTATTTGTTCAAGTAAAAAC
>NZ_LECS01000004.1:175241-242967 GCF_001602635.1 Rickettsia endosymbiont of Proechinophthirus fluctus
GTAAAAGGGTAAAATGATAATATACTTGTTGTAGGTAATTTAATTGAACTAGTAAATCATTTTAAAGGTTCACAAGTTTTAACTCCTCCGGAAGCTAAGCTACAAGATGAGCCGATAAATTATCCCGATTTTAAAGATATAAAAGGTCAAAACATTGCTAAACAAGCTTTAGAAATTGCAGCATCAGGTGGCATAACCTTTTAATGTTTGGTCCTCCCGGAACCGGTAAATCAAGACCTGCTGCCTGTCTTCCCAGTATACTACCTAAAATGTCTACAAAAGAAATTTTAGAATGTAGTACGATTACAAGTATTGCAGGAAAATTTTTAGACGGTAAACTTACCAAAGCAAGGCCGTGTAGAACTCCACATTATTCATGCTCATTGGCCGCTATAGTCGGTGGCGGTGTCGGAAAAAAAGTAAAGCCTGGGGAAATTACGCTAGCTCATAACGGAGTATTATTTTGAGATGAACTACCTGAATTCCCACAGCATGTTATTGATGCATGAAGACAGCCTATTGAAAACGGTGAAATACTAATCTCACGATCAAATGCTCATATAAAATATCTGGTAAATTTCCAGTTAATAGCAGCTATGAATCCTTGTAAATGTGGTTATTGAGGCGATTCTTTAAAGAATGTATGAAAGCTCCAAAATGTGCTAGCGACTATCAAATGAAAGTATCGGGACCTATTATGGATAGATTTGATTTGCATATAGAAGTATCTAGTATTAATGTTTATAATTATGACTTGATTGTAGATAACTCTGAGGAAGAATCTGAATATATAGCTGCAAGAGTTGAGAAAGTACGTTTAATTCAAGAAAAGAGATATGAGGGCTATAATATTAAAACAAATAACAGATTAGATGGGCAGTTGTTAATAGATTATGCTATGCCTGCGGATGAAGGTAAAGATTTACTGAATGAAGCGGCAAATAAATTTTGTTTATCAACGCGTGCTTATAACCGAATACTTAGAGTAGCACGCACGATTGCTGATCTTAAGAATGTTGATAAGGTCTTGAAAGTGCATATTGCAGAAGCTTTGAGTTACCGTAAAATGGAATTTAATAATATGTATACGCAGATCAACTTCAAAAAGAGCAAGGAGTCCACAAGGCAAGGAACGAATCGTATACTTAATACGTGAGTACCGAAGCTCTTGTAGGACGACGTAGCATTTTTGAAGTTGATCTGCGTATACTGTCTTCATTTTTTGCAATATATTTAAGATGATTTAAGGATAAAAGATATGAGTACTATAATAAGTTTTGATTACGCTATAAAATATTTATTAAAAGATACAGGGGATTATGAAATAGTCGAGGGATTTATTCCGGCTATTCTTAAAGATGCTGGTTATAGTGCTGTTAAAATGAAATCCCCTTACTAGAAAGTGGCAGTAATAAAGAAAATGATAGCTTAAAATCTAGCGTAGCAGATGTCATTGTGGAAGATGAAGAAGGGTATAAATATATAGTAGAAATAGATAAATCCTATACAAATCTTTTTATGCATAAAGTTTGTTTTAATTCTAGTAGATTAATAGTTGATAGTATTTCTAAGAGCGAGGATTATTCTACTATAAAAAAATATTTCATATTAATTTATTGTATTGTCCTTTTGATAATATGAAAGCACCTTTATATCACGGTAAGACTATTTTTAGAGAAGTTGATAAAAAACACCCTATGAAATTTTCTTTGGGAGATATGAGAGGTAAAATATTTGATTTATATAATGTATTTCCAGAATATGTTGTAATATCAGTACCATTATTTAATGATGTTATAAGAGATGAATTGGATGAATGGCTATATGTAGTAAAACATTCTGAAGTTAAGAAAGATTTTAAATCACCATATATGAAGAAAGTAGTAAAACGTCTTGATATACTGAAGATGACTCCTAAAGAGCAAATAATTTATCATGCCTATATGAATATAGAAGCTATAAAGAGCGTGATTGTATAGTTTCTGTTGAAGAAAAAGGTAGAGAACAAGGTATGGCAAAAGGAATAGAGGAGGGGAGGAAAAAAGGTAAACAAGAAGGTAAAGTTACAAAAAGTATAAAAATAGCAACAAAGATGTGAATGAAAAAAACTCGATAGAAAAAATACATGAGATTACTGAAGTATCTATAAAAGAAATAGAGCGATTACAAACAGAAATTGAGAACCTTAAAAAATAACTATCTTTAATGACAAAAATTTACTTTATAGCTGGTGAGGTGTCAGGAGACTTTGTAGGTGGTCGTATAATGCAGCATTTAAAAAACAATACAGGAGTACAACTCAATTCACCTGTATCAAGTTTTGTGAATGACGCTGTACAGTTTGTTGGTGTTGGCGGCAAATATATGGAGGAAGCCGGTAGTTTTAAAAGCTTATTTCCTATTACTTCCATAAATTTAATGGGTTTTGTAGAAATTTTGCCTCATATTTTTAAGCTTAAAAAATTAATTGATAAAACTGTGGAGGATATAATAAATAGTAAAGCTGATTTATTAATTACCATAGATTCACCAGGGTTTACTTATCGTGTGGCAAAGCGAGTAAGGAAACTTTTACCAAAGCTGAAAATGATTCATATCGTTGCACCGTCAGTTTGGGCATATAAAGAGGGTAGGGCAGTAAAATACGCTAAAATTTATGATTGTTTATTTGCTTTACTACCGTTTGAACCTCCATATTTTACTAAAGTCGGTCTTGATTGTAGATATATAGGTCATCCGATTATGGAGCAAGAGTTTTATAGTGATAAAATAGCTTTACGTGAAGAGTTTAAAATAGATGAGAATGAGAGAGTTTTGTGTGTTACTCTTGGTAGTAGAAAGGGTGAGATTCTAAGGCATTTATCGGTTTTTGTTTCTTCTATTGAAGAAATATTCGAGAGTTATAATAATCTTAAAGTTATATTTACTCTTGCAAATCCTGCTCATGAGGCAATAATAAAACCGTTTCTAGAAGATGTTAAGTTTAATTATTTATTTTCAAGTGAGAGACTTAAAACTTATGCTGTTGCGGATGTAGCTTTAGCAAAATCCGGTACTAATACTTTAGAGATAGCAGCTTCCGGTACTCCTATGATTGTGGCTTATAAAGTTAATCTTATAAGCTTTTTTATTATCAGGCTATTGATAAAAATAAAATATGTTACGTTGATAAATATTATAGCCGATAAAGAAATAATTCCGGAATTTATCCAATTTAATTGCCGAGCTAATCTTATTAGCAATAAGCTTCAAGAGTTATTATTTAATTCTAAGAAAGTTTATGAGCAGGTAATAGAAAGCCAAAAAATTTTGCAGCAATTAGGATTTAAATCAAACCGATTACAGCTAAATTCAGAAAGTTTTAGACATGATGAATTTAAAGGCAAGCTAGCTAGGTGTACAAAAGTACGTGAACACAGGCTTAGCTTGGAAAATTCGCTTGTATCAAGTGATCGAGATGATGCTGTACCTTCTTATATAGCTGCAGAAATTATTAAACAGGAGTTCTTAGAACCTAAAATAAAGTTGTTAAAAGAGAAAGATTAGTACTTGAAACCGGTGGTCCACAACATTTTCTGAATTATAATAAACATTAATATTAATATAATAACAAAATATATTTCCATGTTTTTTCTTATAGTATTAATTTGTTGCATTAAAATTTTTAAATCATTGGCAATTTTTTTGTATTCCTCATTGTTATCAGAACGCATTGTTGTCAAGAAACCGGATAAGTTTCCTAACTTATTTTGTAAAGCTTTTAACCTTTCAGTCTGTTCTTCGTGTTTTAGATCGGTATTGTGATCTTGTATCATAATATATAATGTCCATTATAAGATCAGTATTAACGCCGGTATAGTAATATGCACTATGAATAAAGATGTATATTTTTTGTTTGTAATAAAAATTCTAACTTTTCATTTTACAGGAGTATACTATTGTTATAGTAAATTGGTTTGCGTTATTAATTTGTTGCTCCTTAGTTATCTCATTTTAATTACCAAATATTAAAACTATTGATTGATTTAGCATAAACTATATAATTTAAATTTAGCAAAAAGTTAATTTTACTATATGTTATTTCAAATGTCAAGAAAAAAACCACATTTCATGGTAATTATTTTTGTCAATATTTCTAAGCCTTATAAAAATAATAGTTATTATGTTAAACAACCTATTAAAAACTAAACTTTTTTTAGTTATAGTATCTCTAACTATATTTATTACTTTGCTAAATTTTAGTATATTTTATATTTTTGTGCCGGGTGATCTTACTCAAAATAAAACGATAATTATTGAACCTAAATTATCCGTAAATCAAATAGTTACAAAACTTTATTCTAATGCAGTAATCAAATATCCAAGAATTTTTAAGGTAATTGCTAAAATTTATTCTATAAAAAGACCTCTTAAAAGTGGTGAATATGTGTTTACTCGTAATATATCGCCTCTGCAAACTTTAAGAATATTAGCAAGCGGTAAATCTATAATACACAAGATAATTGTCCCGGAAGGTACGGTAGTTAGTGAGGTTATAAAGAAAATTAATGAAGAAAGTCGATTACTTGGAGAAATAAAAGGGATAATACCTGAAGGTTTTTTAATGCCTTCCACGTATTTTTTTTCTTACGGTGATCAAAAAGAGCAGGTAATTGATCACATGAGAAATTTAATGTCTGCTAATTTAGATAAAGTAATGCAAAATCTTGCACCGGATTCTCCATTAAAAACTAGACTTGAGGTATTAACGCTAGCTTCGATAATTGAAAAAGAAGCCGGCTCAAATGCAGAAAAGCCTATTATAGCCGCAGTATTCATTAATCGTTTAAAGAAAAATATGAAGCTACAAGCCGATTCGACTACTATATATGCTTTGACTGAAGGAAAATTTAAATTAGCAAGAGCTTTAACAAAAAAAGATTTATTGCAAGAACTACCCTATAATACTTATTATATAAAAGGTCTACCACCCGGTCCGATTTCTTGTCCGTCGTTAAAATCTTTAGAAGCAGTGGTAAAATCTGCTAAAACGGATGCATTATTTTTTGTAGTTGACGGTAAAGGCGGGCATAATTTTTCTAACAATCTTAATGATCATAATAGATTTGTTAAAACTTATCGAAAAAGTTTGATTAAAGTATCTGAGTCGGCAATTGATCCTGAAAAACCATCTACTCGATGAACTTCAAAATTGGCTGCGTCGTCTTATAAGAGCTGTGGTGCTCATGTATTAAGTATACGCTCCGCTCCTTGCCTTATAGACTCCTTACTCTTTTTGAGGTTGATTTGTGTATATTTTTATCTACTTAAGGGATATTATCATGAATAATAGTGAATTTAGTAAAATAGCCGAGACAACAATTGCATATATAGCAGAAAAGATAGAAGAGCAGGATAAAGAAGCAAGTATAGATGTAGATTTACAAGGCGATATATTAAACCTTGATACTGATAAAGGGGTATATGTAATAAATAAACAAAGTGCTGCCAAAGAAATTTGGTTGTCGTCGCCGGTTAGCGGTCCTTATCATTTTTTTTATGAACAAGGCAAATGGACAAATAGAGCAGGGCTTGAATTAATGGCTATTTTAACTGAAGAACTTAATATTAAATTTGATACTCGCCCCACTTGAAAAATTAGCAACAATGTCTTTGTAAGACCTCGGATGCTGAACGTTTAATATACACTCCGCTCCTCAGCTGACAGACCGATTACTCTTTTCCAAGTTAAACTTCGTATCACTACTCTGCATTTTACTTTGGAGTATATATGAAAGATTTTGAAACTGCCGATAGTGCCGAAAAAGTTTATGATTTAATAATAAAAAATGCTTCTACTCGTGCATCTATATTCATTGATGTTGACGATACGCTTATAACTCCTAAATCAAAAACTTTTAAGCAGCCGCCTTATAATCAAATAATTGATAGAATTAAGGAAATGACAATTATGAGGAAATTATCAGTAATTGGCGTTTGCAGCGAAAAGTAATATTAATTGATGAAGAGTGGGTAGAAGTTATAAACAAGCTCAAGGAAAAGTTTTCGGTTTATGGTCTTATACAAATGAATACGGGAGCATTTGGCAATATTCCTTCTATGCAAGATTGGCGATATAAAGCACTAAAAGAGCTGGGTATCGAATTTTCAGATAATGAAAAATTAGCAATTTATAATTCAGGACAAAAGGATTATGCTATTTTTTATAAAGGTATATTTATAACCGGTAATCACTCAAAAAGTGGTACTTTATCAAAATTTTCTGAAGAGCTAAATGCTAGTTTATTGTATTTGTTGATGATCGTGCGCAGCATATTGAAGATGTAGGAGATTATTGTAAAAAGAATAAAATAGGTTTTTTAGACATTTTATTTGACGGGCTTAAAAATTTAACAGGCGAACCTGATCCTACACTTGCCGAATTTTAAGAATCATATTTAATAGAAAACACTAAATGGCTTGAAGACATAGAAGTTTATGGGCTAATGGTCAGGAAGTAATAATTAAATAGAATACATGCATACATAGATATCATCATTGCGAGCAGCCATATAGGCGGTGTGGCAATCCATAAAAAATAATAAAAATTCTGTAAATCAGAATTCTAATTTCAAATCTAGTATCCGCAAATACTTATAGGCAGATACATTACAAAATAACACCTTTGTCTAATACGTCTGTTTCAGCTATCAAAGTTGAGACGGAAATAATCGGAATATGAGTGGTGAGGTTATTTTAGATTTACCCTATGCATGGGCAAATGCCTACATATTACAAGCAAATCAAAAATGTTAAGCTAGAATATCCTATTGGAAAATTACAGTTTAGAAATCAAGACTCGAATAAAGCTATTTTAAATATGGGAAAAATCAATATTATTCGTTTAAGCTACGCAATATATCAAAAAACCAGTAATCCTTGTGATATCCACGAAGCAATAATTAGACAAAATTTAATTCATTCACCGGGTTATGGGCTTTTTGCTACTCCCGGTGATCTAAATGGAAATGATATAGTAGCGTTTAACATTGAATGGAATAATATTCCTGATAGTTGGGAAACAATATCAGATTATGGTCTTGGTAAAAGCATGAAATTTAAAGCTATGCCGATTGAATTATATAGTGCAGTTTATGCAGCGCGTGATTTACGTGTTTACAAAATTGTCGATCAAAAAAATCCTGTATATCTTTCGTTACATGGTCAATTTGATTTTAAAGATTAAGAAATAGCTGCTTATATAAATAAAATTATCAAGGGACAAAGAACATTTTTCCATGATAATGATTTTTCTTTATTATCTACTAAGCTTAATCGAGGGGAATCAACCTAGACATATAGCCAGAACGGGCTTAACTTATAGTTTTACTGCATTTATTCCTCAAGATTTGGACAAACAGGATTATATAACGTGACTTGCTCATGAACATCTACATAATTGGACAGGGAAGAAAATACGTAATAACTTAGAACGATTAAATTATTGGTGGAGTGAGGGATTTACCGATTATTATAGTAGGGTTTTAGCCTTACATTCTAGTGTTATAATAACGCTTGAGGAATTTGTAGAAGAATTTAATAAATTCTTTGAGAATTATTATTTATCACCTGTGATAAGTGAACCTAATAATTTAATCGAAACAGATTATTGGCAAGATTATGCAGTACAAAGATTGCCATATTATAGTGGATTTGTTTTGGCACTTTATTTGGACAATTTCATTAAAGAGAATAATAAGAGTAAATCGCTGGATAATGTTATGCTTGATTTATTTAAAACCTCAAAAGAACAAGAATTTTCAAGCGATTATTTTAAAACAATAGTTAAACATTATGTTCTAAAGGGCAGAGATAAAGAGATAAACGAATATATAGAACAAGGTAAAACTTATAGATTTAGCTAATGTTGCTAAAGTGCTGCCAATCGAGAAAATAACAATGTGGGTATATGATCGTGGTTTTGATAAAGATGCTTTAATAAATAATTATACAATAAGAGATATTGACGAAAATAGTAACGCTTATAAATCTGGATTTAGAAACAGGGACATAGTTATAAAATATGATTTTCCTAAATGGGGTTCTCCTGATTAGATAGTTACAAGCAACACAATTAAAGGCGAGTTTCAATTTAGACCTGAAAGTGCCAATAAAAAAGATATATACGGGTTCAAGCCTACTTTGTCTAAAGAAGATAAGCTAAAAATCAAAAAGTTTTTTAACAGCTAAACCTTCTTTTTATCTTAAAGTATTATTAATAATATCCATTGACACAACAACATTTAAGTTATAATTGCGTCACGATTTAATTTTAAGGGGAAAAATCATGACAAAAAACTATACGAGGCCACAAATAAATAGCGGAAACGTCAATTACAATAATAATGATTGTAAAAACTTCACAAAAAACATCTAGTTACTTTGACAGTGCTACAATGCATTTTCAAAATGCTACCAAAGCTGTGACAGATTTCACAATATATTGGGCTACCTTAGCAACGGAACATGCTATTAATGTGATAGAAAACGGTGCAAAAACTGTATGTTCCGTTCAGGGTTGTGTTTCTGATGTGAACAACTCTAATTATTCTGTTGTATCTACATTTGCTCAAGCAACTGTAGCAAGTCTTGCGACTTTTGCTTATTACAATCCTCCGGTTCTTATCGGTGCTTTTACATTAGGAGCAATTTTAATTTCGCCGTCCGATTAAAAAATACAGTAAAAGCAGGACTAACTGCAGGATATGTAGCTTATGAAACTGTGGGAAGGTTTAGTAGCAGGAACAGCAGGTATAGTTTCTCTTATTGCCGATAATATTTATGGTGATACGCTTGCCGGTGCTATTAATACTCACATAATAGAGTATTATAGTTAAAATATTGTCATACTCAATTTGTCATTGCAAGGAGTTGCATGGTGTCTATGTCATTCCCGTGAAAGCAGGAATCTAGTAAAACATATAAAAACTTGTTTTTATATGTTTATTTTATCAAATATACAATTTTTGTACCAATAAGATTATTTTTACTGGATCCCTGCTTTCGTGGGAATGACATCGAGAGTTACGCACTAGTTAAACGCTTTATTATCTCTTTTCTATCAATCAAAGGTAAAACGCTTGCGATTTCTGGTCCTGATTCTCTGGCGGTTAAAGCAAGGCGAAGAGGTAAAAATAACTCCTTACCTTTCCTGCCTGTTATATTTGTTATTGCTTTAGTCCAAATGCTCCAGCTATCTTTAGTGATTTCACCTTTCGGTAATAATTCTGCTGCTTGCTTTAAATATTCCTTATCTAAATTTAGATTTTCTACATTCGGAGTTTGATGGCAAATTTCCCACCAATCTTTTATATCACGTAATTTTTGCAAGTTAGGGCTTACCGATAACCAAAAATTTTCATCAATATACTCGGCATTTATTTCTTTAAGGCGTTCTTTTACTGTATCAAAATCTAAACTTATAAGTAATTTATGATTTAATCTTTCTAAATCTTCCGGCTGATAGATAGTTGGACTTTTAGAGAAACTACTTATCTCAAATTGATTTGCTAGCTTCTCCATTGATTTATAAGGCAAGATTTGTGCTGATGAACCAAGTAAACTAAAAAAGCTAGCGATTGCCATAGCTTCGATTCCGATTTCTTTTCTAAGAGTTGCGATCTCAAACCCTCCAACTCTTTTAGAAATTTTCTCATCTTTATTGATTATTAAACTTAAATGCCCAAAAGTCGGAGGAGTAGTATTTAAAGCCTCAAACATTTGCATTTGAATGGCGGTATTGCTAACGTGATCTTCACCCCTAATAATATGAGTAATATCATAATCAATATCATCAATAACTGAGCATAACATATAGGTCATACTACCGTCTGCTCTTATCACTATTGGGTCGCTTAAAGCCTTGCCGTCATATTTAACTTCGCCTTTGATCATATCATGCCAGCTAAGCGGTTCATGATTTACCAAAAATCTATAATGTGGTTTTCTTCCTTGTTCTATATATTTCTTTGCTTGCTCTTTAGTTAGATTTAAGCTAGCTCGATCATAAATCGGTGGTAAACCTTTAGATAATTGAAATTTACGCTTTAATTCTAGCTCTTCAGGAGTCTCATAGCAGGCATATAATCTTTTTTTGTCTAGTAATAGATTTTTGATTGCATCATATCTACTTAAACGACTTAATTGATTAAATGTCTGATCCCAATTAATATTTAAAAATTTTAGATCTTCCTCGATAGCGTCTTTATATTCCTGTTTACTACGCTCTAAATCTGTATCGTCAAATCTTAAAATAAACTGTCCGTTATGCTTCTTTGCATATAGCCAGTTAAGCAATGCTGCCCTGATATTCCCGACATGTAACATACCGGTCGGTGACGGAGCAAATCGTGTTATAACTTTTGTCATAAATAAGTAATTTTATTAATTGTCATCCCATGGCTTGACCACGGGATCTTGTATCACAGCCTGTGTCCTGAGACCCTGTGATCAAGTCACGGGATGACACTAAACCATTTACGCCTGTTTCTTCTCTAATTTCGCTTTATTCTCTTCAATTAGCTTCATCGCATCATCTAAGCTTAAATTTAGAAAATCATATTTTTTTTGTACCGAAATAAATTTACCCATATATTTTATGTAAGGACCGAATTTACCATATCCTATCATAATTTCCTCGTCGCTATCTTTATGAATACCTATTTTTAGCGGTAAGCTTAGAAGCTTTAATGCTATATCGAGTGTAATATCATTTTGGTTCAAGCTAGCAGGCACGGGGCTACGTTTCGGCTTTACTTTGCCTTCTTGTTTGCCAAGTTGAATATAAGGTCCGTAAGGTCCTTTTTTCAGATATATTTCTACTCCGTCTTTATCCGTACCTAAAACTTTATTCTCATTAGGCATAGCGGCAGGCTCACCTTCATTCTCGTTGTTATCGTTACCGCTAACAATAGATTTTCTAAAAGTACATTCAGGGTAATTACTACATGCTAAAAACGCTCCGAACTTACCAAGCTTTAAGCTAAGCTCGCCCGTGTGACATGAAGGACAAATTTTAGATTCTTTATTCTCACCGAACAGGTGATAATCAAGGGCTTTTTGTACATAGCTAATAATCTCGGTTATTTTCTGCTCGTTTACTGATTCAATATTATGGTTAAAACCGCTCCAAAAATTATTTAAAGCAGCTTTCCATTCAAGTTTGCCGGCTGCTATTGCGTCTAATTCGTTTTCAAGTCCTGCAGTAAAATCATATTCAACGTATTTTTTGAAGAACCCGACTAAAAATACCGTTACCAAACGTCCAAGCTCTTCAGGTATAAATCGTTTTTTCTCAAGAGCAACATATTTTCGATCTTGTAAAACCGATAAAATACTAGCATAGGTCGAAGGACGACCGATTCCAAGCTCTTCAAGTTTTTTCACTAAACTTGCTTCTGAATATCTTGGAGGCGGTTCGGTAAAATGTTGATTTGGAATAACTTCTTTAGTTTTCAGCGGCTCTTGTTCTTTTAAAGGCGGCAGCATTTTATTTTCTTCTTCAGCTTCATCGTCCATACTTTCACGATAAACCTTATAAAATCCGTCAAAGGCTATAGTCGATCCATTTGCTTTTGCTAAATATTCTTTATTTTCCGAAGCTAAATTTGCAATTACCAAATCCATTATAACATTTTCCATTTGGCAGGCTATAGTTCTTTTCCAAATCAACTCATAAAGCTTATAATAATCCTTGTCTAGCTTTTCTTTTAAGCTATCAGGAGTATAAGTAATGTTTGTGGGTCTTATTGCTTCATGAGCTTCCTGAGCATTTTTTACTTTGGATTTATAAATTCTAGGGCTAGTCGGTAAATATTTATCGCCGTAACTTTTATCGATTAACTTACGTATATCTGCTATTGCATCATTTGATAATGTAACGCCGTCGGTTCTCATATAAGTAATAAGCCCTATAGTTTCCTTACCTATATCAACACCCTCATAAAGTTTTTGTGCTATTTGCATAGTCTTTTTAGCACTAAAACCTAATTTTCTTGCTGCTTCTTGTTGTAGTGATGAAGTAATAAAAGGAGGTTGTGGTTGACGTTTTTGTTGTTTTTTTTCTATCTTATCAACATGAAATTTTTGAGATTTTAATTTTTTGGTTAAATCTTTGGCGTTTTTTTCATTAATAATTGAGAATTTTTCTAACTTCTGATCGTTTACTTGAGTCAATTTAGCAGTAAATAGTTCGTTATTACTATTTTGCATTTTAAGGCTAATATCCCAATATTCTTCTGACTTAAAACGCTCTATTTCATCTTCTCGCTCACATATTAATCGCAGAGCCACAGACTGCACACGTCCTGCCGATTTACATCCCGGTAACTTACGCCATAAAAGAGGTGAAAGGGTAAAGCCGACTAAATAGTCTAAAGCTCTTCTTGCTTGTTGGGCATTTACTAAGTTAGTATCAAGTTTCCTAGGGTTTTCAACGGCATGAATAATTGCTTTTTTAGTGATTTCGTTAAATGCTATCCTTTTGAAAAAATCATCGGATTTAACTTGATTCTTTTCTTTTATTACCTCTGCAACATGCCATGAGATAGATTCACCCTCACGATCAGGATCGGTTGCAAGATATACTGCATCAGCTTTTGTAGCATCTTTAACTATGGCATCTACATATTTACTGGCTTTATCAGAAATATCATATTTCATTGCAAAATTTTCATCAGGTAATACCGAGCCTTTTTTAGAAGGTAAATCTCTAATATGACCGAAGGATGCAATGACCTTAAACTCATCACCTAAATATTTATTTATCGTTTTTGCTTTTGCCGGCGATTCTACTATTACTAATTTCATCTACTTATTATAAACTAATGATATTTTATTACCGGCGTGACGCATTACTGTCCCGGCGAGTTCTAATTCTAATATTACCGTATATATGATAGGAAGCGGTAATTCTATTTCTTTTTGTAAATATTCCAAGTCTATTATGGGTACTGCCTATAATAATTCCAATATAGCAAGCAGTACGCTCCTTTTGTGACGGTTCTTTAACATATCTCGTATTTACTGTTCCTAGCTCAACAAAATCCTTAAATAATCCATCATCTTTTTTCATAAATTCTTCATATTGCGGTAAATTAGCTACAATATCGTCTACTGATTCCACTAAATATGCTCCCTCTCTAATCAATTTATTTGTACCTTGACATTTTGGATCTAAAGGAAAGCTGGGAACGGCAAATATTGCCCTATTGTGTTCAAGTGCAAATTTTGCAGTTATTAATGAACTGGATTTTAAGCTTGCTTCTACTACCCTATTCCTAAGGCTAGTCCCGATATTATCCTGTTACGCTGTGGAAAATGTTTTCCAAGCGGGGTAAAGCTGATAGGTAACTCATAATATTAAACCTTCTTCTGCTAAATTTTCAAATAGTTTTTTATTTTCCGGTGGATATATATGATCAATACTGCCTGCAATAACTCCGATAGTTTGAGAAATGGCAGCTTGATGTACGCTGCTATCTATTCCTCGTGCTAACCCTGAAACGGTTATATAACCTTCTTTTACTAAATCATTTGCAATTTTATGCGCAAAGCTTCTTTCGTTTGCAGCAGCGTTTTTGTACCTACTATTGCAACGCATTTATATAGTATGATTTAATAACTCTATATATATTATAGCTTAATATTAGCAGTGGATCATAAATTTCAAGGAATAATTTTGATATTCCGGAGATTTATATGTGATGATCTTCGCATTGTCTTTTTCGAGAAGCTCTAACTCGTTTTCAGCGTCGCTTTTACTGAACAATTTAATTGGTTTTGACTTTCCGCCTCGCAATGAAAAATCCGGAACGTTATCTATGGCAGTTGCTACATCACCAAATAATTTAATTAAACTAAAGAAAGTTTTAGGACCGATATTTCACTCCTAATAAGACGTAAAATATTAATTGTTTCAATCAATATTATAAGATATTTTAGGAGCAGACAATAATTCTTTCAACATTATTTAGGGTTATTTGATATTGCGTTAGTGCTGTATGTCATTCCTGCCTAGGCGGGAATCCAGTCAAGCATACAAAAATTTGTGTTTTTATATGTTTATTTTGTTAAATATGTAATTGTTTATCAATGTTAAGGTTATTTTTTGCTGCATTCCCGCTTTCGCGGGATATGACATCGAACCATGCAACAACACTAGACAAGCCACGGTAGGACAGTTGTCCACTTTAATAACACAGTAGTAATATATTACAGCTTCTCTGCATGTGAGCTTAAATAATGTGCTATACCTTCATGTGATGGGGTAATTGCTTCCTCACCTTTATGCCAGCCGGCAGGACAAACTTCGCCGTGCTTTTGATGATGAGTTAAAGCATCGATTACTTTTAATGTATAATTAATATCACGACCGATAGGTAAGTCGTTAACTAGCATGTGACGTACTATGAAATCCTTATCGATTAAAAAAGTTCCACGCAAAGCAACACCATCTTCATTAAGTACATTATATTTTGAAGAAATATCCTTTTTTATATCGGAAACCATTGGGAATTGTACTTGTCCAAGCCCGCCTTTATTATGCGGAGTATTTTTCCAAGCTAAATGGCTAAAATGCGAATCAACACTAACAGCTACTACTTTAGTACGTCTTTCGGTCAATTCACCAAGCTTATTGTGAAATGCTATAATTTCCGATGGACAAACAAAAGTAAAATCTAGGGGATAAAAAAATAACACTAGATTATCCCCTGCAGCATAATTGCTAAGTTTAAACTTATCGTCTATATTATTATTAGGCATAATAGCTTTAGCTGTAAAATCTGGAGCAGTTTTGCCGACAAATACTGACATATTCATAACCTTTTATTAATTAATAATCTGATATGATATATAAAACTAATTATTATTACAATAATAAATCATTATAAATTGCTACTTATCTATTTTCGTTCCCGAAGAAGAAGCTTTTAATTGGTTAAATATAGTTAATGCTTCGGTTATAAAACTACTCGGTTCTGAAAGATTTGCGGGTAAAATTACGGTGTTGGTATCTTTAGCCAAATTACCGAACGCACTAATATATTGCTCGGCTATTTTAAGAGCTACTGCATCACTTCCTCCCGTTTTTTGTATGGCAGTTGCGACAATCTCAATACTATTTGCCGTAGCGGTAGCGACTAAGCCTATTGCTTCAGCTTCACCTTTTGCCCTGTTAACTTGATCTGTATAAGAAGCTTCTGAATTCAGTACGATTTGTGCTTTTTCACCTTCTGCATGGTTAATTTTTGCTTGTCTATTACCTTCCGACTCTAGAATTTGAGCTCTTTTTTGACGCTCTGCTGCTACCTGCAATTCCATAGCTTTAAGTATAGTTTGCGGAGGTTGAATATCTTTAATTTCATAACGCATACATTGTATGCCCCAATTTATAGCAGCCTGATTAATAGCTGCTACAATTGCTACGTTTAAAGTTTCGCGCTCTTCAAAAGTTCTATCTAAAGGGAGTTTACCGATTTCCGAACGCATAGTAGTTTGAGCAAGCTGTGTTATGGCATAGTAAGGATTATTAACACCATAAGATGCTGCCATTGGATCAATGATCTTAACATATAAAACACCGTCTATAGATAATGTTACGTTATCGTTTGAAATAGCTGTTTGAGCGGTAACGTCTATTGCTTCTTCTTTTAAAGTATGTTTGTATGCTACTCTCTGAATAACAGGGATAAGTAAATTTAAGCCAGGCTGCAGTACCTTATCGAATTTTCCAAGTTTTTCTACTACCCATGCTTGTTGTTGCGGTACAACTTTAACCATTTGTATTATAACTAAAATCGCTATAATACTGAAAATTAATAATGCATATTCCATAATTCAATACCTTTTTTTATTTCCACTCTATATTATTTTTAATTATAAAAAAAGGATTTAAGTTAAATGGTACTTAATTATATATTTTTTTATCATTAAAATGGGTTTTAATTACTTTGAGTAAAGAAAGAATGCTTGCATATTCTTCAAGTTGTTTACTTACATTTTTTATCTCATTTAAAGCGCTATTAAAATCTTTTTGCAATAAGTACGTTTCAGCAGCTTTATTTTGTTCTAGTGTTTTAAGTAAAATACTTTGTAAAAATCTATAATAATAGTCGTTTAGTTTAGGTATATCAGACATAATAATAAATCATATAATTATTGAGTTCTTAATTTATATATTAATTTTTAATAATTCAATAATTTTTAACTAGATTTACATATACTTAAGTCTTTATCTATTATGTCGGACTCTATATTTAAACAGTTAAGGATTGAATGAAATACATAATCATGGCTAATTTCGGTATTAGCATAATTTTTAATTGAAGATACTGATTTAGGATATTTGGCTTGAAAATCATCTGATACCCAAACTATAAGAGGTACAGTTATTTGTTCTGCAAGTAGTGGACCGCCGTGACCGTAATAACCATTTTCTCCGAGGGACTCGCCGTGATCAGATACATATAATAAAAATGCATTTTTATCTTTAAGCAAATCTATTAAATTATATAAAAAAAAGTCGGTATATAAAATAGAGTTATCATAACTGTTAACTAAAGCAAGCTTATCGCAATCACTTGCATCTCCCTTAACCTTAATAGGACAGGTAGGGGTAAAATACTCAAACTCTTTTGGATATCTCGCATTATAGTTCCAATGGCTGCCGGAAGTGTGAACTACTAAAAATTGTTTCTCTGAGTTTGTTAGTATTTCTTTTATAAAAGGCAATATTTTTTCATCATGATCATTTAAAGAAAATAGGGCAGAGCCGCCCGGTACTATAGTAAAATTAACGTCATTATATATGTTACTGAGGTCAAAATTTGCAAAACTCCTCATTAAAGTTTGAGTCCCAATCCAGGTAGTATTAAAGCCAAGATTTGTTAAAATTGATAAAAAGCTGTTTTCTTGTCTACTATTTTCAATTTGACTTGCAGGATAACGTGAAAGTAACGACGGTACAGAAAGATAGGTAAGGTTAGAAGAAGATTTAGCTTTGAAAGAAATTAGGTTTTGAGTAGTCTTTAAGTAAGGAGTCGTATCTCTTTCATAACCGTTAATACCGAAATGATCAAATCTTGCTGATTCTCCTATAACTAAAACACCGATAATATCTTTATCTGACTTATCTATAAAGTTATATTGTTTGCTAATATCTATACATGCATAATTTTTTTTACCGAAATTTCCGGCAAAATTAAGGTAGCTATTATGTAAATACTGAATGGGAAAATAATTTTTTAGTATCTTAAATGAAGGAGTAATAATATTATATACAAAAATAAGTAAGCAAGTGGTAGATAATAGTTTTGTTACGAATGATTTAGAATTTTCGGCGGCAAAAGATTTAAGAGTATAAAAACAGGTCAAAAGGCAAAAAATTATCCATATTATTAACTTAATGCTGGTTAATTCATAAACTTCGTTTAAATCCGTTGAGAAAAAACTACCTATTACTTGTTTAGTAGGATTGATTTTGAAGAAATAAATGTAATAACTAGCAATAGCGGATGTTATAAATAAAAACCCCACGCCGATTTTTAACACTAATCTATGTACGCTAAGACCGAAAAATGCTATAAAAGAAAATATATAAATATAGCAAAAATCTTTTGATAACTCTAATATCCCTCTAAAGATTGTTGCTTTATAATAATCAAATTTATAAATCAATATTGCGGTATTAAATAATAAACAATAAATAAAGGCTAAAACCGCCGATAATTTAATTAATTTCGTCTCTAAATGTTTCTGAATAGTTTTTAGCATAAATAATAATTAATAAAGTAATTTTTATAACTATCATGATCATAAAAAATCTTCAAGAATTTTATCGGCTTTTAATACCAAATGCTCCGCTTATCGCTATTGATTACGGAAGCAAAAAATTAGGAATCGCATTATCTGATCAAGAATGTAGTATTGCTATGCCCTTAAATACTATAACCGAGATAAATAAAAAAATTGTTATTACTGCCTTGCTTAATATCATTGAGCAATATAAAGTTTGCGGTGTTATAATAGGTCTACCGATTGATATGAGCGGAGCAGTAACGGAGCAAACAAATATAGTGATGAAATTTGCTGAAGAGCTAGCAAAATCTATAAACTTGCCTATATATTTACAAGATGAAAGATTAACTACCAAAGCTGCAAATAATTTGCTTAAATCGTTTGGAGTGAAAAGAAAAGACCGTAATAATAACGATGATGCAGTAGCTGCTAGTATGATTCTTGAAACCGTGCTTGATTCTATAAAAAATATTTAATTAAGAAAGAATTGAGGAGTTGTTGTATGGATCGAAAAACCTACTCAATGTCATCCCCGCGAAAGCGGGGATCCAGCAAAATAACTTCAATATTGATATAGAAGTGGCATATTTGACAAAATAAACCTATAAAAACAAGTTTTTATAGGTTTTATTGGATGCCCGCCTACGCGGGAATGACATAAAACGGTCTATGCAACAAAGCCAAGAATAAATTACCTCCTATTTCACTGGGACAAATTTTACTAGCAGAATTTATGGAACCTATGGGGATTAGTCAAAGCAAACTTGCTCGTGATATTGATGTACCCGTTACTAGGATCAATAATATAATTAAGCATCATCGTTCAATTGCAGCTGATACAGCACTTCGTTTGGGTAAGTATTTTAATATTAATCCTCGTTGGGAATATGCAAGACCAATATGATTGAGAGCTTGCAGAAGATGAAGGTTGGAAAATTACAGAAGATAGAATAAGCACCTTTTCTATGGCAAGTTAATTATGTATAACTCCAATATTGTTACGCACTCAAAACACTATTGTAAAGATATATTATTTATGATAGAACCGATTCAGTAAAAATAAATAAAATATACTATGAAAATATTAATTTTAGGTGTTACCGGTATGCTAGGTAATAGCATATTCAGGTTTTTAAGTAGTGATAAAAAATTTGACATTTTTGCGACAGCCCGAAATAATTCAGCTCGTTCTTACTTTTCTAAGGATTTATCCGATAAATTAATTACAAATGTAAATGTTGAGAACCATGATGCGTTAGTTAAGGTATTTAATCAAACAAAACCCGATATAGTAATAAATTGTATAGGGCTTGTAAAACAATTGGCAGATGCTAATGACCCGTTAAAAGCATTACCGATAAATAGTTTGCTGCCTCATAGGCTAGCTAATTTATGTAAACTAGCTAATTCAAGGTTAATCCATATTAGTACTGATTGTGTGTTTTCAGGAAAAAAAGGTAATTATAAGGAAAGCGATTTGTCTGACTGTTATGACCTGTACGGCCGTTCAAAATTTCTTGGTGAGGTAGATTATCCGCATGCTATCACATTGCGTACTTCCATTATAGGTCATGAGCTAGCAGGCAATAGAAGTTTAATCAATTGGTTTTTAAGTGCAGAAGGTTCAGTGAAAGGGTTTGAGAAAGCTATTTATTCAGGATTCCCGACAGTAGAGCTTGCAAGAATAATAAGGGATTTTGTGTTACCTAATAAAGAGTTGCACGGGCTTTATCATGTTGCCTCAAAACCGATTAATAAGTTAGAATTGTTAAAATTAGTAGCAGAAATATATAATAAAGACATCGATATTATTTCATCAGATGAGCTTGTAGTAGATCGCTCACTAGATAGCACTCGTTTTAATGAGGTGACGGGATATACGCCTCCTGAATGGCGTGAGCTTGTAAAGCGTATGTGTGAGTTTAAGTAAATTGTCATTGCGAATATAGGCTTGTACACGGAATCCAGCATAAAGTGAGATAAATCGAGCTTTTTATGTTTGTATTTTTTATAACTGGATCCTGTGTGGACAAGCCACAGGATGACTACCTTAGAGTGTTTCTCGATTGAAACAATGACAGAATGAATAATAACAAAATAGGTATTTATATATAATGTTTGTAGATAAAACTTTAATGATTACAGGAGGCACCGGTTCGTTTGGTAATGCGGTGCTTTCTCGTTTTCTTAAATCCGGTATTATTAACGATATTAAGGAAATTCGTATTTTCAGTAGAGATGAAAAAAAGCAAGAGGATATGCGTATTGCTTTAAATAATTCGAAACTTAAATTCTATATCGGGGACGTACGCAATTATAAAAGTATTGATGAGGCAATGCATGGTGTAAATTATGTATTCCATGCCGCTGCTTTAAAGCAGGTTCCAACTTGTGAATTTTATCCTATGGAAGCAATAAATACTAACGTCTTAGGTACTGAAAATGTTTTAAGTGCTGCTATTAATAACAAAGTTACAAAAGTTATTGTACTAAGTACCGATAAGGCTGTATATCCAATTAATGCAATGGGATTATCTAAAGCATTAATGGAAAAGTTAGCAATAGCAAAAGCACGCATGCGTTCTTCAGGTGAGACTGTACTGTGCGTTACTAGATACGGTAACGTTATGGCTTCTAGAGGTTCGGTCATTCCTCTTTTTATCAATCAAATAAAACAAGGTAAGGAATTAACCATCACAGAGCCGTCAATGACACGTTTTTTAATGTCGCTTGTAGATTCGGTGGATTTAGTTTTATATGCGTTTGAGCATGGTCATCAGGGTGATATTTTCGTACAAAAAGCTCCGGCAAGCACAATTGAAGTACTAGCAAAAGCGTTACAAGATATATTCGATAGTAAAAATGAAATACGTTTTATCGGTACACGTCACGGCGAAAAACATTACGAATCATTAGTATCATCAGAAGAAATGGCAAAAGCTGATGATTTAAGGGATTATTACCGTATTCCTATGGACGGGCGCGATCTTAATTATGCAAAATATTTTGTTGAAGGTGAAAAGAAAGTAGCACTTTTAGAGGATTACACTTCCCATAATACAAAACGTTTAAATTTAGAAGAAGTAAAAGAGTTATTACTGACTCTTGATTACGTACAAGAGGAGCTAAAAAATGCTTAAGGTAATGACGATTGTTGGTACTCGTCCTGAACTTATTAAACTATGCTGCGTGATTTCTGAGTTTGATAAATATACTCATCACATCCTAGTGCACACCGGTCAGAATTATGCATATGAATTACATCAGGTGTTTTTTGATGATATGGGAATTAGAAAACCCGATTATTTCTTAGAAGTAGCAGCAGATAATACGGCAAAATCTATCGGGCTTATTATCGAAAAAGTTGATGCAGTACTTGAGAAAGAAAAGCCCGACGCCGTTTTATTTTACGGTGATACTAATTCATGTTTATCGGCAATTGCCGCTAAACGCCGTAAAATTCCAATTTTTCATATGGAAGCAGGAAATCGTTGTTTTGATCAGCGTGTACCTGAAGAAATAAACCGTAAAATCATTGATCATATTAGTGACGTTAACATTACGTTAACCGAGCATGCAAGACGTTATTTAATTTTTGAAGGTTTACCGCCTGAGCTTATTTTTAAATCAGGTTCACATATGCCTGAGGTCCTTGATCGCTTTATGTCTAAAATATTAAAGTCTGATATTTTAGATAAATTGTCACTTACCACAAAGCAATATTTCTTAATTAGCTCACATCGTGAGGAAAATGTTGATGTCAAAAGTAATCTGAAAGAATTATTAAGTAGTTTACAAACGCTTATTAAAGAGTATAATTTTCCTGTAATCTTCTCAACACATCCAAGGACTAAAAAAAGGCTTGAGGATTTAAAGGAGTTTAAAGAACTTGGCAATAAAATAAGATTTTTGCCAGCCTTCGGGTTTACGGACTACGTTAAACTTCAGATGAATGCATTTTGTATTTTATCCGATAGCGGTACTATCACTGAAGAGGCATCTATACTTAATTTACCTGCTTTAAATATTCGAGAAGCACATGAACGTCCTGAAGGTATGGACGCCGGAACACTTATTATGTCGGGTTTTAAGGCTGAACGGGTACTACAATCGGTGAAAGCTATTACGGAAGAACACGAGAATAATAAACGTTTGCAAGATATTGTGCCGGATTATGCAGACGCAGGACTTGTATCAAAGAAAATATTACGTATAGTTTTAAGTTATGTGGATTATGTTAACCATACAGTATGGTTTAAAAAGTAATCCTATTCATTATTATCATATCAAAAACATGAAATTTTTTAAATTAATAAAACTTAACACTTTATTTTTAAGTGTTTTTTTACTAATAACTCTTATATCTTCTTTTTGCTATTCCAAAGAAAATTCTTATAAAAAAATAGTTTTCCTTGTTAGTACAGAGACATTCGGCGGCAAAGGCGTATACGCAATGTATAATGAGATGAAAAAAATAGGTCACGATGTCAAAATTGTAATAGTCCCTCATCCTCATCCCAATATTCAAGGAGGAATAGATACCGGGTTTATTAGTAAATTTGATACACAAGATGTGATATATCCATGCGGTAAGTATGCTTCTTATTCAAATGTTAATACAAAATGTGAAATTTCTGAACTAAAAAATTATCAGCCGGATTTTATCTTTACGCAAAATCCTTACGAAAATTTTCAAGGCTATATATCAGAACCTTTTACGGCTGCTAATTTGTATAAGAGCTTTAGAGGAACTAAAACAAAAATTATGTATATAGTCTATGGTCCGCATATCTTTCATCAAAAAAATATTGATGATGATAAGTTATCAAATTGCATAGAGACGATATTTGTTGATTCAGAAAGTACAAAGGATATCTTTATTAGTAATTATAAATTTCCTAAGGATAGAGTTATTGTTTCAGGTTATCAACCATACTATGAAGTAAGAAATTATAATATTAAAAAAAAACCAAACTCGGAAACCATTTTATGGCTTCCTAGATGGGAATTATCATTTAAAAATAGAGATTTATATGAAGGAGGTTCTACTTTCTTAAATTATCACTATTTTTTCTATAATTATGCATTACAACATCCTAATATTCATTTTATTATAAGACCGCATGTTACACTATTTACCTATGCAGTCGCTAAAAATTACTTAAGCCAAAGTGATATGGATAATATATTAAGTAGATTTAACTCTTTAAAGAATGTTACTGTTTCTGCACATGCATTCAGGTCGTTACTGGATGATATAATGGTGTCAGATATTGTAATAAGTGACGGTACTTCATCTCTTGCTGAAGTAGTAGTTGCCGATAAGCCTATAATTTACTTAAGTAATGGTTGGAATAATGAATTTAATAGCAATGCTCTATCTAAAGAATTAAAAAAATATATGTATTTTGCTTATGAGCCGCAAGATATTATTAACTATATAGAATTTATTAAGCAAAATCATTATTTACCTTATTATGAAAATAGTAGTGGCAGAAATCAATTTAAAAAGATGCTTGATCCTGTAGAAAACCCTGCTGCATTTATCGCCGAATATTTATTAAAATTATAATAGTTTAAATAATTTATGTTAGAAAAAATTTATAATGATGGAGAAAGATTAATTCTTGGGGAAACTTATGATGTTTTAGAGGTAATGCGTCATAAAAGTAGCTATAAGATTTTTAAAAAAAATTATAGAAGCCGATATACTTAATAGCCCATTAATGCTAAATCAAAAAATAAAAATTTTAGATATAGGTTGTGGAACGGGACACGGAACTTTCATGCTTAGCGATATATTAGGAGTAGAAATTACAGCAATAGATATCAGTAAAGAATCTATAATTTATGCTGAACAAAGTTGTGGAGCATCTAATATACAATATATTAAATCTGATTTAGTTAGTTTTATTAAAAAGGCAGAAGAATATGATTATATTGTATCACGACATGCACTTGAGCATATTGAAGATGGGTTAAATCTAGCACTTAATCTTAAATATAAAAAACGATTAATAGTAAATGTACCTTTTAATGAACCGGAAGGGAATATACATCATTTAGTTAATTGAATTACTGAAAAAGACTTTGAATCATATCCGAACAAAGCATTTTTCTTGAAGGAGTAGATGGTGTAACTAACGACACGCATTCTGAAAAAATCCTCCTAATTCTATAATCTGTATATCTAGTAACTCAGATTTAAAGCCTATAAAACAATTATTTAACTATCCAATCTCAGCTTGGACTCTAGAATTTTTAGAAAAGTTAGGTTTGCAATCCCAAGATATATTAAAACAATTGCTGCAAACTAGAGATGCATTTAAAAATAGCGAAGAGAAACACTAAATTAAAATAATACTGTAACAGAGCTAAATAATGCTTTAGAAGAAATAAAAATTTAAAAATAAACTAATTATTAGTGAAGAAGAAAAATCTATTTTTCTAAAACTCTATAGAAAATTTAAACAATAAAGCTAACATTTTATAAATTATTTTTAAAAGTTATGACAAATAGAAAAGATAAACCTCTAAATATTTATCATACTTTAGTTTCCATTATTATACCTGTCTATAATGGGGCTAATTATATGAAAGAAGCTATAAATAGTGCTTTAGCACAAACTTACAAAAATATTGAAATTATTGTTGTTAATGATGGTTCAAAAGATAATGGAGAGACAGAACGTGTAGCATTATCATATGGTGATAAAATACGCTATTTTCATAAAGAAAACGGAGGTTGCGGTTCGGCCTTAAATTACGGTATAAAAAACATGCAAGGGGAATATTTTTCGTGGCTTAGCCATGATGATATATATTATCCTAATAAAATCGAGCATCAAGTTAACATATTAAATAAATTAGATAATAAAGATACTATCATTTACGGTGGTTATGAATTAATCGATGAAAAAGGCAACTCTCTACGTTATATTAAACCGGATAGTGTGCTACCTATAAATAAACTTAATATTTCTTTATTACCGTTATTACGAGGATTAATACATGGTTGTTCGTTATTGATTCCTGCTAAATATTTTCATGAAGTCGGTGTATTTAATGAGGCTTTACCGACAACGCAAGATTATGATTTATGGTTTAAAATTTTCCGTGTTGCTCCTATTCATTTTGACGAATCTATCCTAATTAAATCTCGTTTTCATTCAGAGCAAGGTAGTAAAAAAATATCAAATCATAACGAAGAATGTAATGTATTATGGTCATCGTTTCTTCACGAGTTAACAGAAGAAGAAATGATCAAAATGGAAGGTTCTCCTTATTTATTTTTAACTCGTACAGCTACTTTTTTATCCAATAATACTCCGTATAAAAAAGCCTGTGATTTAGCAAATACTATGGCTAAACAAGTACTAAATGATACTAAAATTAGTGTTATTATACCGGTATATAATAGAATAAATTGGGCAATTGAAGCTATAGAAAGTGTACTTATTCAAACACACAAAAATTTTGAGATACTTATAATAGATGATGGGTCGACTGATGATATATCAGAATTAACTGCAATATGCAAAAAAGATAAAAGAATAAAATATTTTCATAAAAAAAATGAAGGACCTGCTGCTGCACGTAACTTAGGTATTAAAAATGCTATAGGAAAATATATTGCTTTCCTTGATTCGGACGATTTATTTTATAAGGATAAAATAGAAATCCAATTAAAGTTTATGGAAGAAAATAATTTTATATTTTCTCATACTTCATATCAAAAAATAAATGAAAAAGGAAAATATATCGAATCTGTTCATTCCGGGCTTTTTAGTGGCAATGTTTTTCCTCAAGTCATACAAACTTGTCCAATAGCAATGCCGACAGTTATGGGAACTTTGACATTATTTCAAGAAAATTTATTTCCTGAAAATATAAGAAGCGGTGAAGATTGTTGTTTATGGATATCTATTGCTAGTAAAAACTCAATAGGCGGTATAGACAAAGAATTGTCTAAAGTACGAATTAGCGGTGGTACTAATACGTTTATGGATCCAAATAAATATTCAGTAGGTTTAATAAATATTACTTCTTATGTTCTTAATGATTCTTATTTAAGTAAATTTAGTCCGTTTACTATTAATTTGTTATTAGCAGCTGTTACACAATTAAGATTACTAGAAAATAAAAATGAAGACTATAAAAAAAGTAATATTTCTTTTTTCAAAAATAACTATGTAATTCAAAAAATACGAACCTATTGCTTTGTGACAAAAATTTTGATTTTATTAACTATTACTTCTATAAGGCAAGAAGGAATACGTGCAACAATCTCTAGAATACAGAGATGGCTTAAAAAGCATATACATATATAAATAACTATTCCTCAAGTATCTTAACTTTTGAGCCATCACCAATTTTAGTCATACCTTCGGTAACGACTAAGTCACCTGCTTTAATATCGTCAGAGATAATTTCAATTAGACCTTCTGTACGTGTACCGATTTTTACATATAATTGTTTTATCGTATAACCGTCTATTTTATAAATAAAATTACCTTGATTATTGCGTTGAATACAACTTTCAGGAACGGTTAGGTTTTTATGAGGGTTAATTATAAGTATAACATCTACAAAGCTATTATGCAGGATTTTTGTACCCATAGGTAAAATAATTTTAGCTGTTAAAGTACCATTATCTGATAAGTAATGCGATATTGCCCCGATTGTACTTTTAATTTTTCCTGCAATTAAAACTTCAGTATCGACGCCAACTTTTCCGCTTAAAGACTCCGGCAATTCAATAAAAATACTTTGTGAGTTTTCTGTTCCGGTAATGCTGAAAAGATAGTCACCTATTTTTACTTCATCGCCGACCATAGACTTAATTACGCCTATTTTACCAGAGTAGGGTGCAGTAATGATCATATCATTATATGTTTTTAGAGCTTTGGAATAATTAAATTTTGCATCTTCAAGTTCGCTTTTTGACCTTTTATATTCCTCGTTGCTTACAAATTTTTTAGCGAATAAAGCTTCTTTTCTATTATAATCTTCGTGTTTTGTATTTAATAACGCTGCTGCTCTAGATTTAGTGGTTTCTGCTATGTTTTTATCTATAACTAGCAATATATCCCCTTTTTTTACTATGTCTCCTTGATGTGCTGAGACTTGTTCAACTACTCCGGTGGCATTGGCATAATAATCACGACTATTATCATTCTGGCATTGCCCTACAATATTAAATATGTCGTAAAGCTCAGCAATTTGTACTTTTGTTGCTTTTACTGCTGTAATTGTTTCTTCTTCCTTTTTACTTGCTATAGTAGAAAGCGAGATAAGTAAGGTAAAAAGAACAATAAGTTTTGCAGACATCATATATTATACTCTAAGGTGCATAGGTGTCATCTAGTAGATTGTCCACGGCATCTAAGAAAAGCAACTAAAAGTGTATGTTGTTGTGACATTTTTAGCTGGATACTGTGGACAATCTACTAGATGACAAAGTATGCTTTTTCAGTTCCTCATCCATTAACCATTTATATTCTTTTTCTAGAATTTCAAATCTAATTTTTTCTAATTGTGCATCAAGAACAGGTTCAGGAACGATAGCAGCACCGGTAAACTCAAATCCTTGATAGTTAATTTTTAGTTTCTTACAAATTTCTTGTAATGATAATAAATTTGCTTCCATATCATCGATAAATATTATTGATTGTGGATAATAACTTGTTTTTCGTAATACATACTCAAGCATGCTTCCTTTATCATATTCCGCAGTGTAAATTATTCCGTCTTTTAATGTAGGTTTACCGTAACCGGCATTAAAATCTTCTATTATTATCTCATCTTTTAAAGGTGAAAATTCTTGAAAATTTACCTTTAATGCAGTGAGTTCACAAATTCTCCATTCGATCATATCTTCAATTACGCCGAATTTACCGGTAGGAAGTTTAGTAAGACCCATTGCCGGTACATTTTTTTCTGTAAGTAGAGCAAATGTCGTTAAGATATCTGGGTTAACAAATCTAGCTTTCCTATCTTTAAGAACAATACTAAGTAATAATTCACATTCTTTTCTAGTAAGGCTTTTTTCAATGTTCTTCATTAATTCTTTTCTATAATCATGTGTTAACCTAGATTCATCACTATCCATTACAATTACTTCATCTACATCAAAAAGCACCAAGCTAGTATTATCGGCTTGTTTTACCGCTTCTATAACTTCTTTAAAATCATGAACTTTATTTATGTTGCTATACATATTTATTGTTTATTTAATCTTACTTAAGAGTCTAATTACTTCTTCTAAGGAATTTGTCATTACCTTTAAATCTTCTTCTCTAGATAAATTATGGTGACCGTCTTTAATTAGCTTCATTACTATTTGTTTGCTCGTTATTTTTTCTAATAATTTTACTGAAACATTATAAGGCACGTCTTCATCTAACATCCCATGAATGAGATGTACCGGTATATTTATATCAATCTGTTTCTTTGTCAATAATAAATATTTTTTTGCATCTTCTATCAGTTTATAGCTTATATGATATTTATGCTCACAATTTTTACCGCTTACTTCTAGTATTCCCTCTTTTTGCATCTTATTTTGATCATTTAGAGATATATTTTGCCAAATATTTTCAGTACAATCTGGAGCAGGGGCTACACACACAAGTCCCTTTATTTTATCAGGAAATCTTAAAGCCGCAAGAAGTGCTAGCCATCCTCCTATGCTCGAACCTACTAATATCGTCTCCGTATTAATTAATTTATCTAAAATTAGTGATACTCCCTCTAACCAATCACTAATTGTTTGATCCTTAAATTGTCCTGATGCCTTTCCATGGCCGAAATTATCAAAAACAATAAAATTATAATTGTTTTTTTTACAATAATCTATTAAATAGATAGCCTTAGTTGATTGCATACTAGACATCAAGCCGTGTAAAAAAATTACAGATGGAATATTTGTATTAATTATTCTATAATTATCATAGACAATAAATTTGTCTTGTGTTTTATTATAAAGTTTGTGCATTTTAAATAATTATTTTAATAGATTGAGATTTAATGCCTTCATTAAAGTCAAGTAAACGATACAATAAATATACTATTTTGCAAGTAGTGCCTGCTCTAGTTTCGGGAGGGGTTGAAAGAGGTACTATAGAAGTTGCAAAATATCTTAAAATTCTCGGTCATACTCCTATCATAATTTCAGCAGGCGGTACTCTAGTTAAAGAGTTAGATAAGGAAGATATATTGCATATTGAAATAAATAGTAACAGTAAAAATCCTTTTGTAATTCTGAATAATGCAAAATTGATAGCAGAAATAATCAAAAAATATAATGTTGATATAGTTCATACAAGATCAAGAGCACCGGCATGGAGTTCATATCTAGCAACAAAATGGACAAATGCTAAATTTTTGACTACCTTTCATGGGGTGTATAATATTCCGAATAGTTTTAAAAAATATTATAATAGCATAATGCTAAAAGGCAAGAAAGTTGTTGCTGTGTCTAATTTTGTAAAACAACACTTGCTCGAAAACTATAAAATTGATGAAGATAAAATAGTAGTAATTGAGCGTGGAGTGAATTGTGATTATTTCGATCCTGCAAATTTAACGCCGGAAAAACTTGAAAAATGTTGTGATAAATATGATGTACCGAGTAACGTGCCGATAATATTAATGCCTTCTAGAATGACAAGTTGGAAAGGACATCTTGTTCTAGTAGAAGCATTAAGTAAATTAAAACATAGAGACTTTTATTGTTTAATGGTTGGTGATATATCTAGACATCCCAATTTTACTAATAGAGTAAAAGAGCTTATAGCTAATCTAAAACTTCAAAATAAAATTCAAATTTTTGGTAATGATTTGGATATAATAAACCTATATGGGATTTCCGATATTATCATTTCTGCCTCAATCGAGCCTGAAGCTTTCGGGCGTACTATTATAGAAGGGCAGGCGATGAAGAAGCTTGTTATTGCAACTAATATCGGCGGGGCAGTAGAGACAATAAAGAATAATATAACTGGTTTCCACGTAGAACCAAATAATGCTGAAGCGTTAGCACAGAAAATCGATTATTGTTTCTCGATTTTAGGTACTGATCTTGCTAAGAAAATCCAAGAAGCGGCAAGACATACGGTAATTAATAATTTCTCTCTTGATCTGATGCTAAGAAAAAACCTTGAAATCTATAAAGAAATCTTAAAAAACTCCCATAATTGAACATCTAGATTTAGTATATACTCATGATAAATGAAAAGTAGTCAAGTATATAGGGTTGCATAGAAATAGCTATTCTCCTAATAATTTTATTTCAGCATACAAATCTTCAAGATTTATACTGATCATAAAAATTATTATAGTCATGAGATTTACCGTCATGATGCACTACAAGCATTAAAGTTTCCGGTAAAAATTCTTTTAAAGCTTGTTATACATTTTCTATAGATATTTTATCAAGATTAGCAAATACCTCGTCTAAAATTAATATTTTAGGGTTTGAAATTATAGCTTTAATGATTCCAATTTTTTTCTTTTGACTTGTGCTACTTGGTGCATTTATTACATCATAATTTTTATCACTTAAGTGCTTAATTAATGTACCTAGATCTAATTTTATAAGTAGTGTGTTAATTTTTTCTTCTAATAATTGCTTATTACTTTTAATTTAATGATTGATTGATCAAGGTCGGAGGTTATTATTTCAAATAAAGTAGATTAAACCGGTATGTAACTATTCTGATCAATAAATATTATTTTTGGATTTTGATAATGGGTAGGTATGGAAATTTCACCAACGCTATGGCATGGATCAGCAATACAATTGACTAAACTCTTTAAAAAAGTAGTGTTGCCTTTTCCTGAGGAAGCTGAAAGAAGATCATGTGCTCCTAGTTTGAATACTAAATTTTTCAAAACTCAAAATAGTTCTTTCTTCTATAATGAGGTTATAATCAGAAATTACAAGTTTATCGTTTGTATCATTAGTAGACCATGTTATTCCTTTTGTATTCTCAGAAGAAATTGCCTCTATTAATTTTGTAATTCTTGCTTGTTATATAACTGCTCCACTAAAGATTATTTTTAATGAGGAACTTGTTAAGAATGATTTTAAGGGTTCAAGCCAAGGATTAAGTAGTAGAGCTTGCTCAGGCGTAATCTCTCCATTTTTTACTTTATAAATATAGTAAAGTGATTTTATGAATTTATCGGAGATATCTAGTATAGTAGTTATAGTATTTTTTGTGCTATCTAAAAACAACATTTTCTTTGATATTGCTTTTTTAGCTTTAAGTTGTTTGGCATATTGATTTTGTACAAATTGAGCAGGATCAGTTAACAAGATATTTGAAGTATTAGAGGATATATTGCTTACTATAGAAGCTGTATTTTCGTTAATTTTCCCTGGCTTCTTGCCTGTAAGAAATATTCAGTTGATATAATATATTTAAAAATCCTTCCTTAATATTTTCAAACGCATTAAATATAATAGCTCCTGGAACTAAATTCATTATATCTTGCAATGCAATAAGCTGTATAATTTTTTGAGTGGTTAAATTCCCTAATTGTAAAATTCCAATAGTGAAAGTATTATTAAGATCATTAAATAAATTATTAGTAATAGCTTCTATATCCTTTAATCCTAAGATTTGACTTTTATATTCCTCGTTTAGTAACACTTCTAAAGTTTTTTGTTCGATTAAATCTTGAGTATTTTGTGTTAAAGAAACTTTATATGATTGGAATAGTGTGCTTATTATATTTTTTTCACACCATAAAATACTGATTTTTGCTACTTGAGAAACAAGCGCTCCTATATCAGCATTAGGGTGCTGTATGAGTAAGGTTAATGCAATTAATATATTGCCATCATTTCCGGTATAGTTAATAAAACTACTATTTATGTATGCTTCAATTAAATCTAAAACCCTTGGGTTACATCTTTAATTTCATTTTTTGAATCATTTTTAAAATTGTTAGACAGTATATTAGGATCAATTACCCTAATATTAGGAGTTAAGTTTATCTGAATTTCTTTTAAATTTTCCTGATAATTTAAGCAATCAGTCCCATAATATGCTAAGCCTACTATTGCAGCTGTAGAAGTTAAATAAATTGGTACTGAATAATTAGGAAAAGTTGTGATGAGATTTGTAGTAATAGGGTAGATTAAACTTCCTTTAAATGTGGCAGAAGTAAGATAATGTTTCTGAAAATACCCTTCGGTTATTAAGATTTCATCAGCAAGAGTTGCCGAAACAAAAAGACTGCTTCCTGTTGTCCCATTTACAATAAAACCAATTATACCACTAATTATTAATTCCATATGCTAACTTTTTGGAAAAGGTAGAAGCAGCATTATTTTTATTAAAAATAGATATCGTTATTGTGAGTGGGTGTTGTTTTGTGTGTATCAAAAAAGGCACTCGGTGTTATACCGTGGTTTGACCACGGTATCCAAAAACAACTGAAAAACTGATCCACGCAGCAATACCTTTTGAGCGATTGAAAGTAGTGTGGCACTCCATAAAAATAATAAAAAAATACTAAAAATTAGCATTTTTATACTTCCTTGCTTCGCCAAAAATTACAGTTTTTTCTTAGCTCAGACGTTAAATTCTTAACTAATCTATCTTTAATAAAAGCTGCCGAATTAGGTGATAAGTTGTATTATAGTATAAAGAAAAAATGTAGGTGTAGGTAAAAAGGCAGATAAATAAAATCTGCCTTTTTATAGTTGTTAACGAGAATATAACTCAATTACTAAATGCACTTCTGCTTCAAAAGGATATGGGACATCAGAAAGAGCAGGAACTCTTAAATATTTACCGGTTAATGAAGGTACATCAAATGATAAATACCCCGGTGTTGTTTGACCTTGTTTTGAAACGGATTCTTGGATAAGCGGTATTTGTTTTACGGATTCTTTAACTTCTATAACATCGCCTGCCTTTAGTCGTATGCTTGCGATATCGGCTTTCTTACCATTTAATTTAATATGTCCATGTGAAACTAACTGTCGTGCAGCAAAAATAGTTGGAGCTATATTCATTCTATAAACTACCGTATCAAGTCTACTTTCAAGTAACCCAATGAAATTTTCACCGGTATTACCTTTCATTTTTTGAGCAAGTGCAAAAATATTTCTAAATTGTTTTTCAGTGACACGACCGTAGTGGCATTTCAATCTTTGCTTAGCTTTTAAATGTAAACCATAATCTGAAGTTTTAATCATGGTATTCTGCCCATGTTGCCCGGGACGATAATTTCGTGTATTGAAAGCATCCTTGCTATCACCCCATAGACTTACTCCAAGTCTTCTACTAGCTTTATATTTAGAACGAACAATTTTTGTCACTGATAATATCCTTAACTTATTATTTGAATTACAAAAAAATATATACATTTCTTGTATCAAAGTCAATCATTGATTTTTAACCTAAAACTTTTTATATTTAATTAAAAAATATTTCATATGAGTTCCTTAGTAAGACCAATCAATTTAGGTAAAATCAATCATTCACAAAGTACTGTTAAAGACTATATTTTACTTATGAAACCGCGTGTAATGTCGCTTGTGATTTTTACGGGTTTTGTAGGTATGTGGCTTGCTCCTTATTCCGTGCATCCGTTTATTGCTGGTATTGCAGTTGTTTGCATAGCGCTGGGGGCAGGTAGTGCAGGGGCAATTAATATGTGGTACGATAGAGACATCGATAGCTTAATGAAACGTACCCAAAAAAGACCGATAGTAAGAGGAGTTATAGAATCTGATGAAGCTTTATCTTTTGGTTTGATAACGGGATTTTTTGCAGTATTTTTTATGGCTTTATGTGTTAATCTACTTGCATCCTTTTTACTGCTATTCACTATTTTTTATTATATCTGTATTTATACTATTTGGTTAAAGCGTCGTTCTATACAAAATATCGTTATTGGCGGAGTATCGGGAGCATTACCTCCTGTGATAGGTTATGCAGCGGTAAGCAATACTATATCTCTAGAGTCAATTATATTATTTTTAATGATTTTTATTTGGACGCCGCCGCATTCATGGGCTCTTGCTTTATTCTGTAACGATGACTATAAAAACTGTAAAGTACCGATGATGCCTGCAGTAAAGGGGGCTTTATATACTAAAAAACAAATTCTAATTTACAGTATTCTTTTATTTATTGTTTCGCTAATGCCTTTTTTTATTGGAATGAATAATTTTATATATTTAATAATTTCTGGTATCCTTGGGGTAGTATTTCTATATTATGCCGGTTCTTTATTCTATGACACCCCTGATAACAAACAAGCTAAACGATTTTTTGCCTATTCGATATTTTACTTGTTTTTTATATTTTTACTTTTGTACTCAACTAACACTATATCCACTATTAGCTGAGAGATAATAGTGTTGGGTTACTTTTATAGAAGCTAAAATTGAAACCCAACGTGAAGAAACATATCATAAGTGTATTTTCATACAAGTGATTTTTTATTTATAACTGTAATTTTTAAATTTCATACTTTTGTTTCGTAATTTTGATAAGTAGGAAGAGTTAGAATATATATCGTATTTTATTCCATGGGAGCAACCTGTCATGCAACACACTCCATCGTTGGATAAAACTACTCTTAATACCGGCTTTATAACGTACCGCCTTGCTTCCATATTCGCTTACTTTATTTTCCTGTATAATTTGGTTGCCAAATTAAAGCTTCACTCTCTAATCGTATTTGAGGCAATATTTCTTTCATGCTGCTTATCGTTATGCGTTAAAAATATGCATTCCGCTTTTATCAACGGTTTATATTGGTTGTTTATGTATTGAGCTAAATCTTCAAATAACTTTGCATATTCGGTAAGCCAGCCTTCATAAGTAATAATAGGAGCAAAGTTTAGATGAACTTCGTAACCTGCTGCAATAAAAATATTCACCGCTTTTATTCTCTCGATAATTGGACTCGTTTTTGGCTCTAATATCTCACTCATTCTTGTTGGTATCAAACTAAATCTAATCCTTATTTTGTTTTCAGGATTAAAATTAAGTAATTTAGGATTGACATATTTAGTAGCAAAAGTTGCTTTAGCACGTGGATCTTCTTTAAAGAAATTAAATATCTTTAACCAATTAGTGTGTTTCCAATGCAAACTGACATCGGTAGAACAACCTATATCATATGTCCAATATTTAGAATCTGTTTGATTGGAAATTTTAGTCGGTAAGTTTGCTATATGTTTATTCAATACGTCAAGTATTTGATCTATATTTTCATTGATATATAATGTCTCATAGTTATGATGCATAACATAACAATAACTATTTCTGCAACCTCCGGCACAGCCATACATGAAGTTAGGAGTTATGTAATCAGCTGATCTTCCATTAGGACGTACGTGCAAAGTTTTCGTATTTTGTACTATTTTCTTAATCATACGATTTTAAATTAAAGTTTATTTAAACTACTTACTTAGCTTTACAAACTTCAGATTTATTTACTTACGTTGCAATTGTAGTTATAAATTATTAATTACAAATATATCATAAGTTATGGAAAAACTAAGCTATCTAAATTTTGATAATAAAAGTTATAAATGGAAAAATGATATTGAGTATCGTAAATGCCTGGAAAGCTATAGAGTAGGTAAAGGGGAGCAAGGAGTATGCATTTGTCAACCATATAAAAATGAAATTTTGCCTTATTGGAAGTTTAAAACTTCTGACATTGCTAAAGAAAGTAGTGAAAAAATATCTCGATCTTCATAACAGATATCCAATATCAAGAAGAAAAAGACAATCTACGAAAATTCGTTGAAACTGATCCTGAAGAACTTTCAAATTTTATTGAAACTTATGATAAGACTGAAAAATATAACAATAGAGAAGCTGAAATTTTTCATAGTTTAAGTTCTATTTTAATGGAAAAACAACAAGATAATGCGATTAAATCATTAAAGAAAGCTATTGAACTAGATCCAAGTAAAGTATACCCTCACGAAGAGTTTTTTAATAAATTACATAAAATAAATCCAGAGGAAGCACTCGCTTCTATCAAAAGAGCTATAGGGTTAAATCCAAATAAAAAATCATTATATGAAGACCTTATTATTTTGTTGAAAAAGGTAAATTATGATGGAGAAGTAAAATTACTAAAGTAATTCAAGATTTCCCTAAAAACATACCTAATTTGGTATTAGGTACTGAGGAAACAAAGGATTTGTATCCAATTAGGTTTGGCACAGGAATCACTGTATCAAAACGTGGGTATTTATGAGTTTTGCACTATCATCTAGTTGCTTGCTAACTAAGTCTAGAAAAAATAATTTCAACATTGTTACTACACTATATTATATGTTTTGCTGGATGATGACATAGAGAGGAATAATAAGTCACACAACACCCGTGACGGTCACATTAAAAAAGTTTCTTCAATCCTTTTTGTAGAAGCTTATTCACAGGATCTGCTTGTTGGTTTTCCTGCAGAGGGCTGTTTTGTTCCTCTGTATTTGTATCCTTTTTCTTTCTGAGACCCAAAGCATTTTTAATAATATTTGCAGGTTTCTTCTCTCCGCTTTTTAAGTCTTTAATAACGCTATTAAATACGTTTTTAACTAAATATGTTTGAAAGGCTTGCACGTCTAATTTATGCTGCGGATTATTTATGAATCCGTATAATTTAACAGCTATAGGCGGTAAATCGGCAACAGTAACGCTTGCACTAACATCCATCATATATTGTGGTAAGTTAATTTGACCGCTTGCATTTGTTGTGGTAGGTGAAGCATCTAAACTACATTCATTTAAATTAAGCTTGCCTTGCGTTATATTTCCTCTGGCAATTAAATTTTTGAAAGATGTGGATCCGCCACTAAAGGAGCTGTTAATGAGTTGCAATACTCCTTCGGTATTTTTAGCATTATTGACCACATCTGCGATTCGGTTTAAATCAAATCCGCTTATTTTCCCGTTATCGCTATTTACGTTAAATTGTCCATTTAGATTATTAACATATGTATAAACGCTATTACCGCGAGAAGTAAGATCGGCTTTAAAGCTTAGTCGCCCATCAGTTATTTTTATTTTATCCGATTGCGGAGTGAAACTTTTGAGATAGGCATTTTTTAAATCGATTTTAATTGCAGCGTTTTGATCTTTGGCTGAACTCACATAACCGGTGCTACTTAGTTCGCCACCGTAAATGCTTGCATTAACTGAAGTAATATTCAGCGTGCCGCCGGTGATATTTAATTTTGCTTTTAAATTATTTATGATTAATGAGTCGTTAGTTAATTTATCAATATTTGCGGATAATTGCCCTTCAATTTCATTTAAAAACCCTAAATTAATAGGATTATTTGACCAAGGAGAATTATTTTTAGCTGTAGGTATGTTTTGAGTAGCAGGACTATTAGTTTTATTTGGAGCAGGAGTAGGACTATTACTTGTAAGAATTTTATCCAAATTCACTAACGGACTATATAAGTTAAGATTAAAATTGGGCTTCTGAGTTGCTAAATTAATATCTCCTTTAATAGATATATTAGTATTAAAAGCGGATATTTTATTATTAATATGGAAAGTATCTTTAATTTTTTGCACTCCTCCGTTTAACTGCAATACTCCAATCTGACTTAAATTACTTACTCCCATAAGAGACATAAACGACTCAAAATTATTAATTTTTAGATTGTGCGAAATAGTTATATCTTGTGCTAAATTTTTAAGCTCAATATCTCCCGTTAGATTACTATTTGCAGCCGATAAATTAATATTTTGTAATTTTATTGCTTGAGAATTACTAATTACATTAGAAGTAAGTATAAGTTTTTGGTTAATAATAGGTGGTAATTTATCGGTCTTTAGTTTTAGAGCATCAAGTATAGGTGTTAAACTGTCAGCTTGTAGCATAATATTTGTCTTATCTAAATTAGAGCTAATTTCGGTTATAATGTTACCGGGATTAATAATAATATTTGATTTCAGGTTATTACGCTCTATATCATAATTTGCATTTGCTAGTAATTCTATATTTGGATAATTAAGTCTAGCATCTTTAATAGCTATATTTTTACTATCGGCAGTAATTGCCGTAGTGAGCTCGTAGTCATTTTGTAAATCAGCAGGCATACCTAAAGTTTTAGTATTACCTTTAATATTTGTGTTACCTATGAACGAATTATTTTCGCTATCAAATTTTCCTTCGATTTTAATTTTTTCACCGGCAAGATTAATATTGGCACTTAACGGAATTATTTTACCGATTTCTTCAATATTGCCATCTATATTAATTGGCTGTGCCAAAGCCTTTAAAGCTAAAGTCAAATCTATAGGACCTTTAAGGCTTTTAATTTTAGTCTCTAAGTTAATATCGTTAAATATTTTCTCACTGTTTTTTTCTATATATATTACTTTGCCGTCTATAATTTTAAAATGACTAATCAAAATAGGAAGTGCTAATTCAGTTTTAGTATCGGTAGATTCTACAGAGCTAAGTTCATTTGTTTTGGATGCATTATTAGGTGTAGAAAATTGCCAATTTTTTTGTCCATTACTTAAAACTTCTAGATTTATAATCGGTTTTTGCAATTCTATAGAAGCTACTTCAATTGCTCCTCTAAAAAGAGGAAAAAGTCGCAATGACGCTTTAGCACCTTCAACGGAAACTAGATGAGGTTCTTGTGTACCGTTTATTGATGATAATTTAATTTCTGATAGGGATATTGCGGGATTTGGTAGTAAAGATAATTTTATGTCGCCGTTAATAGTTAAATCTCTATTTGTAGCCTCTTTAACTTTATCTATTACTATTCCTTTATAATTATTTAAAGGAATAAAGAAAGGAATAACAATTAATAATAATATTATACTTATAAATATAATAAGTGAGTATTTTAAAGTTTTAGGCATAGAGCTTAACCTTCTATTTTTATATACATATATTAATTATAGTATTTAAGGATTAATTGTCAATTTTATATAATTTACTCAATTAAGGATTAAAATAATTATATTTTATGTCATTCCCACGAGGCGTTGTTGCGTGGACCGGTAAAACTCACTGTGTCACCCCGTGGCTTGACCACGGGGGCCATAAAAACAATAAATACTAATAAATTTAGTATTTTTAACTGGATCCCGTGGTCACGCCACGGGATGAAACAGAGGTGAATAAGAATCGTAGGGTACTATAAAAAATTGAAAACTACGGTAAATTATTCAAGCTTCTCTTTGATAATTTAAAATCACATAATCTTTAGTTATAATAGGAAAAAATTCTTTATTGAAAGGTAATAATTCGGTTGTTTGATCTGAAAATTCTATTTCAATTATGTCACCGGCACCAAAGTTAAGAATATTTTTAATTTTGCCTATTTCTTTATGATCTTGGTTTAATACCGGTAAATGAGTTAAATCTGCTATATAAAATTCATCTTCTTCTAGTTCCGGTAAACTTGCTCTTAAGCAAAATATTTTATAACCTTTTAAATGTTCAGCTTCATTTCGAGTAGCTATATCATTAAATGTACAAATTAATTTTCCTTTGGCATTTTGGCTAATTAGCTTAATATGTATATTTGCTCCTGACTCATTTACTAAATTTCTTTCAAGTATTTTTGTAGCAGGGTCGGTAAAAGATTTTAACATTACATGACCTTTAATTCCATGACATGATTTTATTACACCGACTAAAATTAAATTTTCTAAAGAATTCATTAATTGGCCTTTAAATTTTGATAATTATATATAATAATATATTTAAAAACTTTTTTACAGACATGATAAAAAAAATAGCTGCCGGCGTCATAATTTGTTTTTCATTATTGTTATTTATAATGTTTGGTGCATTATCGTTTGTTAACTATAATTCGGTTACTAATAATTTTACCAGTCATTTAGGAATTGCGAAAGAAAATATCGGAAAAATAAAGATGCATAAATTTCCTTTGTCCTATTTAGTTATTGAGACGATAAGAGAAGAAGGAAAGTTAGATTTAGAACAGATTAAAATTCATTTTTCGTTGTGGTCGCTTATAAAATTTAATCCTAAAATTAATAAAATAGATATATTAGATGCTAAATTTTATTCACATTCTAATGTATTAAATATTTATAATCATGAAGAGTTAATAAAGAATTTCTTTAAATATAAATTACAAAATATAAATCTAAATGTTACTAATCTAAGTATTATTAATAAACAAGATTATTCTATTGTAAATTTTAATAATTGTATATTAAAAAAAGAAAATGTTTTATCGTCTAATTACATATTTAAAACGACAAGTAACTATATAGGTAAAATTTCAGGTTCAATTAATAAACGTGACGATATAGTAGATTTTAGTCTTAATATTGATAATAATGATTATGGTTTTAAGTTATCGCAAATTTACAAAGATTCTAAGCTTACTAGCGGTAGTGGTGAATATCAGATTAAAAATTTAGCATCGGTAATGTATAATATATTACCGGATTTAAACCATCTTTTTAATAAATTTAATCAACATGAGGCAGTAAACGTTAAATTTAATATTTCAAATAATGAAGATGCAATAGAACTAAAAGACATAGTAATAGCATCACCTTTTATTATTGGTCATGGATTTGTTAACATTGCTAAAAATGATAATATTACTACTAATGTAAAACTAGATTTTCCTAAAATAGATTTAAGTTCGTTAATTTCTCCAAATGCAGAGGTAACATTTAATACTTCTTCTTCAAATATTAGATTTATTTTTGCCAATAAATTACTTAAAGCAGACGTGGCAATTAACGAAATAATTTTAAGTAATAATGAAGAACTAAAAAAAATAGTCTTTTCTTCTAACTTATCAAAGGGTACTTTAAAGATAAATGAATTTTCAGGTAATATTAAATCAGGTGGAGAATTTAAGCTTACAGGTAATGTAACACAGAATACCGTTAGAAGTATGTTCGATGGACAGCTATATTTAAAGCACAACGATATAAATTCGTTACTGAATATTTTAGGATTTAACGACGTTACTATTAAAGAAGCTATTCCTTTTAGCTTGTCATCGGATTTAAAACTCACTTTAATAGATTTATTTTTTAAAAATTTATTACTCAAAACAGATAATTTAAATTTATCAGGAAATTTTTCTAGTAAATTTATTGCTCAAACACCTCGTTTAGACGCTACGCTTAATATATCTTCGCTTGACTTAAGCAGTAGAACGTATCCAATAATTTCGCCGCTTATCGAATTTACAAAAAATTTAACTAAAGATATGAAAGCTCTAGATTATCCAAGTAAATTCATCCCTATTAGAACAATAGGATATTTAGCTAATTTAGATATTCTGATAGATAGCGTTAAGTATAACGATCATGTATTTGACAAAATGAATTTGCTTGCTAAAATCGTACCAGCTAATATAAAAATTAGTAATTTAGATTTTAAAACTGCTAACAGCTATTTATCAACTAGCTGGAACTTAGATGCATCGAGTGTATTACCGTCTTTGACCGTAGAAATTAAGGACGGTAATCTTACTACTGATTTATTATCACCGGCAGGAATGCTTAATTTAAGAAATAAATTAATAAATGATTATAGTTTAGATAAAGCTACCTTACAAGTTTCCGGTACATTGTCGACATTATTACAAAATGATTTAATATTGAAAAATGTTAAATTTTATGTAGCAAATAATAATAATTTATTACAATTTAATAATATTGAAGCAGAATTATTAGGTGGTAAGCTTCAAGGTAACGGAAATATTTTATTAGAACCTTATGCTATAAATTTCGTATATGCTTTAAATACAATAGATTTAAACAAAGTTTCAGCTCTTATGCCTAAAATATTTACTGCAAGTGGCGGAAAAATAAGTATAAGCGGTAGTTTAGGAACTAACGGTAACACTCTTCAAAGCCAGTTATATAACCTTACTACAAAATCACAATTTGCTATAAACAATATAGATGTTAATAATTTTGCAATTGATGCTTTTATAGAAAAAATTGATACAGCTGATTATAAGGTACAAAATTTAGATCAAGATATAAATAGTGCTATAACCACAGGACAAGAAAATATTAGAGGTATAAGCGGTGATATTGAATTACAAAAAGGTATTGCCCTTTTAAAGAAAGTAAAATTTGCAACACAATATAGTAGCGGTGCGGCCTCTTTTGCAGTTAATATATATAATTTTGATATGGATGCATCTAGTATTTTATCATTTTACGTGCCGGCAAGGCTTGTTAAGTTAAATACCTCAAATACAAGTTCTGATAAAGATAGCTTGGCACATCTTAATGTAAAAATGCAAGGGAGTATTTTGGCTCCTAAGAAAACTTTTGATAGTAGTGAGCTAAAAAAATTACTTATACCCCAAACAACTGAAGACACAATTACTACAGATAACCATTAAAAATAAAAATAAATGACTAATACTAAAACTTTAGAAACAAATATTAGCTTTGAAGAAGCTTTAAAAGAGCTTGAAGAAATTGTTAAAAAAATAGATAACGGACAAGAGAGTCTAGAGACGGCAGTTAATAGCTTTGAAAGAGGTATTTTACTTAAGAATCATTGTGAGAAAAAACTAAAAGAAGCTCGGTTAAAAATTGAAAAAATTACTAAACTTGCTGATTCTACAGTGGTCTTAGAAGAGATGGAAGTGTAGTGTTGGCATAAAGCATACATTGTACTAATATCATAAGATGACAAAGAAATGTAATTATAGCTTTTCTGCTGAAAAAAATTATAAGTTAATAAGTGAGCGCAGGGTAAGTTTTGAAGAAATAATATCAGTTATAGAAAGTAATTGCTTATTGGATATAATAGAACATCCAAATCCTAATAAATATTCAGAGCAAAAAATGTATATAGTTAAATTTAATGAATACGCCTATTTAGTGCCTTTTATTAGTGAAGTTGATGGAACAATTTTTTAAAGACTATTATTCCACGTCACAAAGCTACTCGGGAATATCTAAAAATAGGAAAAGTAATGAGAAATCAAGAGAATATATCAAATATAATACTAGATGCTGAAGAAAACGCATTGCTGGAGTCTTTTGAAAATGATGAATTGCAAAGAATTAAAAATTTTGAACAAGAGAAACATATATCACAAGTGGCAGCAGCTAATTATTTAAAAAAAGATACTCGAATAAATATTCGTATTTCTAGTAGTGGTTTAATGAGAATAAAACAAAAAGCTGCTTATGAGGGATTACCTTATCAAACTCTTATTTCTAGTATATTACATAAATATTCAGCAGGACATGGTTAATAATACCTATGTAATCATATAATTGACTTTATCTATACCGTTCCTAATATTGTTTTGATGAGTTTTTGTGTGGGATGTTTATATTTAACAAAATACATTATTCCTAATAATTTTCAAAAAGAAGCGCTTGGAAGTTTGGGCGGGTTTTTATCGGGTGTAGTCGGTAGTATGTATGCGGTATCAACCGGTTTTGTATTAATTTATTTACTCGGTAATTTTAATAAAGCACAAGAAGGGGGGCAGCAGAATCTATAGTGTTGATGAGGTTTGCAGATAGTGTAGGTTGGCTTCCTCATGAAATGAGGCCTACAATTTATCTAGATATTAAAAATTATACCAAAGGTGTAATGCAGCGTGAATGGCAATTAATGAAAGACGGCCAGCAAATCGGTCATGAAGCTCTTAGTTCCATCCAAGCTATTAATAAGAGACTACAAGCTTATAAAGCACGCGAGCAAATGCAGCTATTGACTAAGCAGGTAAATCATTGAGGAGATAAAAGAGCTTTATACAGTAAGGTGTAACAGAAAATGTCCTATTTTCCTTAAATATTCAATATTGGATAGTTGTATGTAATGACTGCTATTAATTTGATTTTTGTCTGTATGCTTGGCACCAAGCTTATTTACATAAGATTTCGGTTGGTTTAGTTTGTATCACTTCATCATCAATGCTTTTGTTATGATTTATATTAGACAAACCTTTTCGAGGTCCTTTGGCCGTAAATCAATATGACCTTATTAAGGCTGTACATTATATTGAGAGATTAAATTAGTGATATCTGTAACAACATAACGCCATAATTTATCCGTGCCTTTAGTAATACCTATACGAGCAGTAGTAGAGTAGGGTAGCTTTAAGCCGATATCGCCGACAAAAAATTCGTTGTTATTTATGAGATCGCATTTATTATGAGAAATATTAATTCCTAAATATTTGCATAATTTACCCGGACCGTTGAGGTATAGATTTCCAGGCGAAATAACATGTACGCCTCTTATTAAGGTCGCAGCAGGGAAGCCTTTAGCTTCGGTTACGAAATTTAAACAATAATACATTCCGTAAATTAAATAGACATAGCTAAAGCCTGCAGGACCAAACATTATATCCGTTCTTTTTGTCCGTCCTCTTGCTGCATGGCAAGCAGGGTCATTCTGCCCTATATAGCTTTCAGTTTCAGTAATGATAGCTGTTTTACCTTGGAAATAAAGAGTTTTACCGATTAACTCAGTGCTTACTACATTAGTATCTCTTGCAAAAAATTCACGAGGTAAAGGGATTAGTTTATTCATGTTTTTGAAAAAAAATATTTAAATTCTTATTCCATTTTGTAGGAGCGAAGTTAGTAATTTCATATTCAGCTATATTATTTATATAAAAAGGATCTTCTCTTAATATATATTTAAGCTGACTTAGTTTTTCTATATTAGCGAAAATAATACCGCCAATTCTTGGATGTATAGGACCTAATAAAATGTCCTTTATCATAACATGTATCTAAACATTTTCTATGTTGCGTAATAAATTTTCAATAGAAGAAAGATCTAGGCCTAAGGTATATTTAAGGTTTACAATAAACATAATTTATATTTTTTTATTAAGTGGTTTAGAATTTTTTATAGAGATTGGAACTGTATCATATCCGCCGTCGCAAAACGGTTGACATTTGATGATTCTTTTAAAGGTAAACCACAAGCCTTTTATGCTACCGTGCATTGATATAGCTTCTTTGGCATATTCAGAACAAGTGGGGTGAAACCGACAATTATTGCCAAGTAGTGGAGAAATGAAATATTGATAAAATCTAAGTAATAATAATACGATTCTAGTCATTTTGAAGCTTGTCTATTATTTTCCCCATTTTTTCTTGAGTTAGATCTTCATAATAATCGTCATTAATCTGTACGACCGGAGCGTTAACGCATGCTCCCAAACATTCTATCTCGCTTAAAGTAAATTTTTGATCTTCAGTAGTTTCTTTGAGTTTTACACCTAATTGCTTTTCGCAAATTTTCATTATATCATCACTACCACGCAGCCAGCAAGGAGTGGTAGTACATACTTGGATATGATATTTACCAACTTGCTTTAAGTTAAACATAGTATAAAATGTTGCAACCTCATAAGCCCGTATATAAGGCATTGCTAACATATTTGCGACATATTCGATAGCAGGAACAGGTAGCCAGCCGCCGTTTTGACGTTGTGCTAGATCAAGCAGCGGAAGTATTGCACTTCTTTTTCCATGCGGTGGATATTTTTTTATAATCTCTTCTGCTAGATTTAAATTTTTCTTATCAAATGTAAAATTTGTAATTTTTGTATTCATATATTTTTAGTACGGTATAGTTTTATGTCATTTCTGCGCAAGCAGGAATCCGTAGAACTATTTAATTAAATCTGTTCATTCAGGATTAGTTTTTGCTATCAGTTCTATTTTCCAACTACGTTGCCATTTTTTCAAGTTTTTTTCTTGTAAGTGCTTCTTGAATATCAGTAAATTCTTTTGTATAAACAAGCTTTATAATATTATATTTTGAGGTAAAACCTTTTATTATTTTTTGTTTATGTTCATAAGCACGACTTATTATATTATTAGTAACACCAATATATAAAGTACCATGCTTATTAGAGCATAATGTATATACCTAATATATTTTTTGTTTTTTAGTTTTATTTTATTGATTCCTGTTTTCGCAGGAATGACAGAGCAACGCAAGTACAAGCCCACGGCATGACAAATATATTACCTATCTATCTCACCAAATACTATATCAAGCGTTGCAATAATAGTAATAACATCTGCCATTAAATGACCTTTAGACATAAAATCTAGTCCTTGCAAATGAGCAAAGCCGGGTGCTTTAATACGACATCTATAAGGTCTATTACCTCCTTGCGAGTATAAATATACACCAAATTCGCCTTTAGGGGCTTCTACGGCTTTATAGGTCTCGCCGGCTGGGACGTCATATCCTTCCGTATAGAGCTTAAAATGATGAATCATTGCTTCCATAGATTCTTTCATTTTGGCTCTTGTCGGTGGTGTTAATTTAGGATCATCGGTTTTAATTGCACCTTTCGGCATTTTTTCTATACATTGCTTGATTATCTTGATTGATTCGTACATTTCAAGCATACGAACGAAATATCTGTCGTAACAATCACCGTGTTTGCCGATTGGTACTTTAAAGTCCATTTCATCGTAAACGTCATAAGGGTTTGACTTGCGTAAATCCCAAGCTATACCCGAACCTCTAAGCATTGGTCCTGAAAACCCCCAGTCCATTGCCTCTTTTTGAGACGCAACGCCGATACCTACTAAACGTTGTTTCCATAATCTATTTTCATTTAGTAGACTTTCAATATCGTGAAGTTTAGGAGGAAACTGTTCTATAAACTTATCTATATCCTCAAGTAAACCTTCGGGTAAATCTGCTGCAACCCCGCCCGGTCTAAAGTAGTTTGAATGCATACGAGAGCCGGAAACATGCTCGTAAAATTCCATGATCTTTTCTCGCTCTTCAAAGAGCCATAATAAAGGAGTAGTAGCACCGATATCTAAAGCTTGGCTGCCAATATTCAAAGTATGGTTCAAAATTCTTGTTAGCTCTGAGAATAGTACCCTGATAAACTGAGCTCTTCGTGGGACTTCGCATTCTAATAACGACTCAACAGCTAAAGCAAATGCATGTTCCTGACACATCGGTGAAACATAATCAAGACGATCAAAATATGGTATAGCCTGCAAATATGTTTTATGCTCAATAAGCTTTTCCGTACCACGATGAAGTAATCCAATATGAGGGTCGGCATTATTGACTACTTCCCCGTCCATCTCAAGGATTAACCTTAAAACTCCGTGAGTTGCCGGATGCTGTGGACCAAGGTTTAGAGTTATAGTTTTGGTGTTGTTAGTCATAGTATTTTTCCTACTGTCACCTAGTTCGCTTGACCACGGGGCCCAGTCTTTTGTATTTTTTCTGGATCCCGCGATCAAGTCACAGGATGACATGCATTTTATTTCTGGATTCCTGCTTTCGCAGGAATGACATTGGTTGCCTTCTCATCACCTGGCAATACATAACTCGGGCTATGCCAGTGCGAGCTAAAATCAAACTCACGATATTCTATGTCTAAATCGACCGGTTCATAAGCTACTTTCTTTAGCTTCTCATCATATTTAACTTGTGTATAGCCTGTTAACGGGAAATCTTTACGTAATGGATGCCCCTCAAATTCGTAATCGGTTAGTATGCGTCTTTTATCGTCATTACCCTCGAAATTTACCCCGTACATATCATAAACTTCACGCTCATACCAACAAGCGGCACTAAATATATTCATTGCTGAAGGTATAGCTTCTTTTTCAGATATATATACTTTTATTATAAGACGCTTATTTAATTTTAAACTTAATAAATTATATACTACTTCAAACCTTTTATAGTCAATTGATTTGTCGCCTACATTGTCGCTCGTCGTTCTCCTATTAGTTATAGGATTCGCGCCTTGCTCCTTGTGGCCAAGCCCCACTGAATTGACTACGTTATTCTGAGGAAAATCAGCCCCAAATAAATCAGTAAGTAAAGTGAAGCGTAATTCTTCCGATTCTTTTAAAGCTTTTAAAAACGGCAATAAAAAATTCGGCTCGATTTTATAAGCTAGGTAATCTTTAACCGTGATCGGAGTTATTAAAATGCTAGATTTAGCTGCAAATCTTTCAATGAGTTTGTCTAGCGTCATACTTAAAACCTGTAGTGCGTTTAATTTTTTTCTGTAACTGCATCAGTCCGTAAATTAATGCTTCGGCGGTAGGAGGGCAGCCAGGGACATATACGTCAACTGGTACGATTCTATCACAGCCACGCACTACCGAATAGGAAAAGTGGTAATAGCCGCCGCCATTGGCACAACTACCCATTGAAAGCACCCATTTAGGTTCAGCCATCTGATCATATACTTTACGTAGAGCTGGTGCCATTTTGTTAGTAAGCGTTCCTGCAACTATCATAAGGTCGGACTGTCTTGGACTTGGTCTAAATAACATACCGAAGCGATCCATATCATATCTACTTGCTGCTGCCTGCATCATCTCAACAGCACAACAAGCAAGCCCAAAAGTCATAGGCCATAAGGAATTAGCTCTCGCCCAGCCTATAACGTCATCAACTTTAGTGAGTAAGAATCCTCTATTAGAAAGCTCATTACTTAATAATTCGTCTTCTTGATAAAAATTATTTTTCATATTACTACCAGTCTAAAGCTCCTTTCTTCCATTCATATATGAACCCGATAATAAGTACAAATAAGAAAAACATCATTGAGAAAAAGCCTATTTGACCTATCGTATTAAGACTAATAGCCCAAGGCACTAAAAATGCAATTTCAAGATCAAAGATAATAAATAAAATAGCAACTAAGTAAAAACATATGTCAAATTTTGATCTTGCATCGCTAAAAGGCTCAAAACCGCACTCATAAGGTTCTAGCTTATCTTTATTATATTTTTTTGTCGATAATAGGTTAGGTAGAATCATTATTAAACCGGAAACCAATACCGCAATACCGAAAAATATGGCAATCGGTAGATATTCTTGTAAAAGTTCTGAGTTTTGTAGCATATGTTTTTTATTATATTGTTCCGTCATTGCGAGAAGAATTGCACAGTAATGCGACGAAGCAATCCCAAGATATTTGATAAGATTGCCACGCAGCCTACGGCTGTTTGCAATGACGTAGATTTAATGACACTTAACTCTATATTTACCTCAAATAGCATCAATTATCAATGACAATATCAGGTTTAACTAGTAGCTTCATTAAAACTAGTACCCAAATACCGCTTGATATCCACCATATTTGCCAAATATTATATGAAATCATGCCGATAATATAGTAATTTATAAAACATGCATAGGAAATTGCCTTGAAATTTTTATTTTCGAGATTACTAATTTGTTTGAGATATTTATAAACTAAGCATAAAAATAATATTAAACCTATTATACCGAGTTCAAGAGTAATTTGTAATATATTATTATGAGGATGAAGCGGCAAAGGATGCCATTTTGCTCCGTTGTAATCGATCATTTCACTATCACCAGCTTCGATATATTTAGAAGAAGCTAAGCCATAGCCTAAAATCGGCTTTTCAATGATTTTGTTTGCGACGAAATGCCAAATAAATAAACGATGAGCAGCGGAAGGTTGTGTAGCTAAATATTTTTCAGATAAATCTTGTGGTTCTATTTGTTTAGCTATCATAGGAAATAGTAATGAGCCGGTAATTAAACTTATTGCGATTAATTTGAAAAATATCGGCTTCATAAATCTTGTTAAAATAAATATTACTCCTCCTATACCGAAGCCTAAAAAACTTGCTAAACTATCGGAAATACTTAGTAAATAAAGTACTAATATATATAGCATTAAGGTATGTTGTTTTTTACCGTTAGAAAGTAAAATTATAATCGCTACCCAAGCGGTAATTGAAAGTAAAGCACAACCACGATCTAGCATATATAAGCCAAAACTAGTTTTGAATATTCTTGTTAAAAATCCATTAGAAGAATATTCGATGAAGAATAATAATATTGCTGTGAGAATTCCAAATATTAAGGCTTTTTTAAGCTGTAAGCGATTTTGAAAAGGAGCAGAATTACTAACTGCAAAGCCAAGAAATAAGAGTATAAAAACTTGAGTAAAAGTAGCTAAGCTATTAATAAGATGAATTGCGAATAAACAAGATATAAAGCACCAAGCAGTGAATAACATTGTCATCCCGTGAGCTTGTAGTGGGATCCAGTCTTTTTTTATTTTTTGGATACCGTGGTCAAGCCACGGTATGACATTGTTACTGGATTGCCACGCTCCTTTCAGTCGCTCGCAATGACGATTAATACCTTGCAGGAATGATATAAGCAAAAAAATTGTAACAGTAGCTGCAGCGGATAAGCCCGCCAGCATCCCAAGGCTTGGAATTAAAAATATTAAACTTGAAATTAAATATTGCATCTAAAAACAATCTTTAGCAAAAATTTCGTAGATTGGGTGTTCAAACGTTGAAAGTGAAATGCTTGAAGAAATCATCCATCCTTGAAAGAGTAAATTAGGATCTTCGTCTATTTTATATTCCGTTATGGTCATCAACAAATAATTATCTTCATTATATGGATCAAGGTTTTTTATACATTTGTGCAATTTGATTTTTATATTACCGAAATATTTTTCTTCCCCGACTTTAAAATCTATCTCTTCAGAAGTAGCAGTAATGTTATTTAGAGCAATAATTTTGCCATTTGTATAATTTTTAAACTCAGAACTATCATTAATATTATCGTTTGGATTTAAAATAGGATGATTTTCATCAAGAGGGATAAATACGTCATTTTCAATATCTTCGGTTGTAGTAACCGACTCTAAATTTTCTGCGAATATAGGCAAATTAATGCATATAGTAATGATAAAAATAATTTTTAGTAATTTCATAGATAAATATATTATTTGTCAAAATTATATACTATAGGGGATTAATGGCAATGATAATTTATGATAAGGTTTTAAGGTCATTGCAAGCGATTTCAAGGAGCGTGGCAATCTCAGGAATCTTGCCTGAGATTGCTTAGTCAAAACTTACAATTTTTCCTCGCAATGACTATGTAGGTACAATATGCTCCACTCTAAAGAACTCTTAAATTCTATTTTACGACAGGATTTTTATAGTTTTATAATTAATTTAATACTATTAATTCTGGAGCGGAGTATTATCCAAGTAAGCATATAAGAATAATTACCGATTATTTAAATGCCGTGTAAAGCGGTGATATTAATCGTTTAATAATTAATATACCGCCAAGGAGCTGACTACAATCTATTTGTGTTAGCGTTGCTTGGCCTGCTTATTTATTGGGGGTTTTAATCCTACCAAAAGGATTATGGTTGCCAGCTATTCTCAAATACTTAGTATTAAACACTCACTAGATTGTCAGTTCATTTTAAATTCTGATTGGTATAAAGAACTTCAAGTACTATCCTTAGTAAACCCCATAATCAAAAAAGTAAGTTTTTAACGACAGCTAATGGCTTTAGATTTGTAACATCGGTTGGAGGATCGGCAACAGGTGAGAGCGGTGATATCTTAATTATCGATGATCCTCATAACCCCATGCAAATTCATTCTTATAAAATACGTAAGAAAGTTTATAGATTGGTTTGAGCCAAACTTTTGTTAGCAGACTAAATAATCGTAATAAGGGAGCGATAGTTTGAGTTATGCAGCGTCTGCATACGGATGATTTATCCGGTTATCTACTTAATAATAGCAATTCATGGCATCATTTAAAAATTCCGGTGATTAGCATTCAAGATTACGCCTTTAAATTAATGAATAAAGAATATCAATATCTTAGTGGTAAAGTTATTAGACAGTTATTAAAGAACCTCCTGATTGTTTAATGAAATTAGAGCAGGAAATAGGTAGCTATAATGATAATGCTCAATATTTACAAGCACCGATAGCACAAAGGTCATCGTTACTGAATATGGAAGATATTAGATTTTATGAAAATCTACCTTCAAGATTTGATTATTTTGTGTACAGCTGGGATACGGCAATTAAGAGTTCCGAAGATTCCGATTATAGTGTTTGTAATATATGGGGGATGTAGAAATATTATCTAGTATTATTAGTACGGAAAAAAATTAATTATCCTGAGCTTAAGAATTGGACGGAAAAATTCGCTAGAGAATATCAGCCAAAATTTATATTAATCGAAGATAAAGCAAGTGGTCAACAATTGATTCAAGATATAGGATTTTAGGTGGTAATATTAGAGTGATAGGGATTAAGCCAAGCTTTGATAAAGTTACAAGATGCGCCTCGGTAGTTCCTTTATTTCAATCAGCTAGTGTTCTAACACCTAAACAATCAAGCATAATTTTAAAGGAATTACTGAATTTCCCCCATATTAAAAATGACGATATAGTAGATTCAGTTAGCCAGTTCTTGAATTGTATGAAGGATAAATCATTTAAATATCCTGCAAGGATTAGGAGTTTAATATAAAAATAGTTGCTTTTTGTATGGATGTTGGTATTCTTTATGTCATTCCCGCGAAAGCAGGAATCCAGTAAAAATACAATGATCCATTTATGGATTCCTGTTTGTGCAGGCATGACATAGGATTGTGGTATGACACTGATTAGGCTAGGTAGCAAAGTGGTAATGCCGTGGACTGCAAATCCTCTATTCGTCGGTTCGATTCCGACCCTGGCCTCCATTATAGAAATTAAAACATCTTATGGAATTTATTGCGCAATTCCTAGAAATGCTTTTAGCCGAGAGAGCATTGTCAAAAAATTCTATACTTAGCTATAAGCGTGACTTATTCGATTTTCAAAATTATCTTGCTAAACACAAATTATCCGAATTAAATATTACTACTGAGAATATTAGAGACTGGATTGAGTATCTAGCAAGTAATGATTTGCAAGCACGCTCAATCAACAGAAAAATCTCAACTATAAAAAGTTATTATGAATTTTTAATTAGTGAAAACCATACTGCGTTTAATCCGGTTCTTAACGTAGATTTGCCTAAATATCAAAATAAACTTCCAAAAATATTATCTATAGCTCAAATTAAATCGTTACTTGAACATTGCTCTCAAGATAATTCTCCTGAAGGTATCAGGCTTAATGCTATGATTCATTTGCTTTATGCTAGTGGTCTTAGAGTCTCGGAGCTTGTTAGTCTTAAGCTTGCTGATATTCTGACTAATAAAACGTCTAAAGGAGAAGTAAGAAAAATATTTTCGGTACTTGGTAAAGGTAATAAGGAAAGAGTCATAGTAATAAATGAACAGGCAGTTATCAGTATTGCTAAATATCTTGCAATTAGAGGTGTTTTTGTGAATAAAGCTAAACCAAGAAATCTAATTTATTTATTTCCTTCATCAGCTTTAGCGGGTTATATGACTAGGCAAAATTTTGCTATTCTGTTAAAATCTGCTGCCCTTTATGCAGGACTTAACCCTGAGTATATTTCTCCGCATATATTACGTCACAGTTTTGCAAGTCATTTGCTTGAGGGCGGAGCAGACTTAAGAGTAATTCAAGAGCTGCTTGGTCACGCTGATATATCTACTACCCAAATATATACTCATCTTCAAACTAATCATCTCAAAAAAGCATTGTTGCATCATCCTCTCAATAAAAATTAATTTATCTTAATCTTCTATAAAGTACTTGTTAATATTGCTTAACTAAATATAATACTCCTTATTAAATATAAGGAATAAATTATATGAAGCTAAAAGACATTATGAACTCTTGTATTAGTAAACCTAGAGAAATTGAAAAAGAATATACTGGATTAGCTCAAAAGCAAGAATCAGGATGCAATGTTTATGTCGGGTTAGGATGTAAAAATCAAGAAGTAAAATTTAGCAACTATTATGAGTTACTTAAAAAAATTCAACAAGGTGAAATAACTTTAGAAGTTCTAGAAAATTTAAGGAAATTAAAAATAGATGATAAAAAATCTTTTCTAGCAGATGCAGCAGAGGTGATATCTAACAATATGTTACATGAGCTTAATGCAACAATAATGAAACATGCTTTAGATTTAGTTGATTCTAAAGATACAGCTTTTTTACTTCGTAGAACAAAAGAGGATAGTATATTTCGAGATCTAATATATTTAGAAGCAAAAGAAAACAGGTTTACTGTAGAAATTGATAAAAAAGGAACTTTGAAGATTAACTTTCCTAGTGTGATACTTGAGCTTTACAAGCTATTAATTGATAATTTCTATTTGAAAAAATTTGAGGAGGAGGCATTGCAGAAAAAATTATATCAAGAATTGTTCACTGATCTCAACATTCCTTTTGAAGAACTAATGGAAAAAAAGGAATTGCAGAAAAAATTATATCAAGAATTATTACCTGATTTCAACGTTCCTTTTGAAGAACTAAATTTTTTTGAACATTTTATTGAATGCTTAAAAGGCTTGTATATTAAAAATAGTTTAGCACGAAGCATAATGAGTTTATTTGTAAGTAGAGATATTAAAGAACATGCTGTATGTGAAGAATTACTTGAATTAGATACATTTAAAAAATTATTTGAGGCAAAAATGTCATTATATGGCACTTCTGCTGATTCTAAATTATTAGTGGTTGATTATGTATTAAATGATGTACAAGGTGTTTATATTAGCAATTTAGCATCTTCAAATATTTTAGATTTAGTAATGCATAGTCAATCGCATAATGAAACAATAGAATCAATAGAAATTTTGGGTAATAGCTTAGAACCAGTATGACTTGCTAGATACTGTTTTAAAGTTTTGATTATAAATATAGTAAAAACATCTAGAAATTAATTTAATCTATCATTTATATTTAAATAATCATAAGTGAGATTAATACTAAATATGGCTGCAAAAAATAAAAAAGAAACAGTGAATACTGAAACAAAAAATTTAGCAAATTTAGTTATCCAAGAAATAGGTAACAAAAATTTTGATTTTGTTGTTTTGCAAAAGATGCAGCAGGCTTTTAGTACTGCAAGTAAGCAAAAACAAAGAGAAGCTTTTATAAGTTTGTTAGATAAAAAACTTAATAAAGAGCAATTACATAAACTCAATCAAGCAATAATGGAAAATGCAAATGAATTAATGCCGGATAACGATCCTAATTTCGTTTGTCGTACTCCTAATAATAAAGTTTTTCAAGAAATATTATTATTGGAAGCCAAACGCTCAGGTATGAAAGCAAAATTTAATGATAAAGGAGAATTACAATCTCTTGATGTAAAAGATATAACACAGGAAATATTAGATCACTATCGTATTTTACAAGAAAAATTTTATCCCAAAAGAGATTCTAAAGATTTGATAGATAGTAGAATAGCTCAAAGTATTAATTTTTTATTATATGCTCCACTTTTCCGAGAATCAGATGTATATACAAAATTAGGTTTAAAATCCGCTGAGATAGAGCGAGAAATACAAGATCCTAATGGTAAGTATGCTAAACAATTAGTAGATGCTAAAATAGGAACTAATATAAATTTTAATACCAAAGAAAATTTAGAAAATAAAGCACATGAAGGAAAAGAAACTAAGATATCTTCAATAATTGAAAAAGCAATAACAAAACTCAAGAAAGACAAAAAAGTAAATATTGAAGATAAGAGACAAGGAGAAATAAAAAGGCATTTATCTAGATCTTTAGAAGGAGCTTCTGATTATATATTAACATTCAAAAAAAATGATTTAGTAGATGTAATATATCAAGGATTAGATAAAGGACAAACTTGGTGGTCAAAGATTGTTAATTATATAGGTATAAAATCATATTCTATTTCTAAAGAAAATCTTGAGAAAATAGGCACAATAATAAATAGTGAAATGAAAAATTCTTATACTCCTTTAAGGATAGAAGTACAAGAACAGTTAAAACAAATCTCAAAAGAGTTAAATAGATTCAATAATCTGGCATTGCCGTTAGAGGCTAAAAAGGTTCAGGCAAAATCTAAAAAACCGCCTGTTCCTCCAAAACCTGAACACCTCAAAAAAAGAAATCATGGATTGTGATGATTTTGTTGTGTGACTTGAAAAATACAGTTGTCATCCCGTGATTTATTCACGGGATCTAGCTTAAAATACTAATAATATTAGTATTTTTATTGTTTTATGGCCCCTGTGGTCAAGCTACGGGGTGACACAGTGGATTTTATTGGTCTACACAAGCAAGCCTTTTGTGGGAATGACATTAATCCCTACAATAATTTATAATTTATTACTTCCCATAATATTATAACCGCAATCTACATAATGGATTTCACCGGTAACGCCTTTAGATAATTCACTAAATAAATATACTGCTGCTCCTCCTACATCTTCTTGGGTAGTATTACGTTTTAACGGTGCGGTTGCAGCGTGAGATTTAAGCATAGTACTAAAACCACCTATTGCACTAGATGCTAAAGTTTTGATAGGTCCTGCTGAAATAGCATTGACCCTAATATTATTTTCTCCCATATCGTTTGCTAAATATTTTATACTAGCCTCAAGTGCAGCTTTGGCTACTCCCATAACGTTATAATTAGGTATAACTTTTTCAGCGCCGTAGTAAGTTAATGTCACAATGCTTCCGCCGTTATGCATTAAGGCTTCTGCGGACCTTGAGAGTTCTAAAAGAGAGTAACATGATATATGTAAAGAATTATGAAAATTTTCTAAGCTAGTATCAACATAACGTCCTTTTAATTCATTTTTATCGGCAAAAGCCATACCGTGAAGTAAGAAATCGAAGCTACCCCATTTCTCTTGTATATCATCAAATAAATTACTAATTGATTTTGGCTTCGTAACATCAAGTTCGCTAACAAAATTACAACCTATTTCCTCAGCGAGTGGTTTAACTCGTTTTTCTAGTACTCCCGATTGATAAGTAAACCATAGCTCTGCTCCGTGTTTTTTAGTAAGCTGTGCAATTGCCCACGATATTGACATATTATTTGCAATACCTGTAATTAAGCCTTTTTTTCCTTGTAGTAATCCTGTAGTCATTTATTTACTCATTATATTAAAACTTGCTGAAATGATAGCATGATGTATTATTTTGTAAACAAATAATCGATAAAAATGTATAAACCTAAAATCATATGTTTACTGCTAGGGATATTAAGCGGTTTAGTTTTTGCGCCGACTTTCTTTATACCGGCATTATTAACATTATCTTACTTATGTTATATAGTTCAAAAATCCAAACATTGGCAAGAAGCCACAAAATTTGGTTATTTATTTGGTTTTGGGCATTTTTTAAGTGGAATATATTGGATAAGTATCGGTGTTAGCGTTTATATTGCAGATTTTTGGTGGGCAATTCCTTTTGCGTTATTTGGAATACCTATAGTTTTAGCTTGCTTTATATCGGCAAGCTGCACGCTTAGTTTTTTTGCTAAAAATAATAAATATTACCAATTTATATTCTGTTTATGTTGGGTATTATTTGAGTGGGTACGTTCATGGATTTTTACCGGTCTTCCTTGGAATTTGATTGGTTATGCTTTTTCGTTTTCAGATATTTTAATACAGCCTTTAAGTATAATAGGGATATATGGGCTTAGTTTTATAGTTATATATATTTCTACATCAGCTTATCCTTTATTTAGCAAGCAATTTACTCAGTTAAAAATATTACTAGCTAGTTCAGTCCTAGTATTAACCATCATTGTCATTTATGGAGCAGTAAGGCTAAGTAATAACCATACAAATTTCACTGATATAAAAGTACGATTAGTGCAACCTTCAATACCTCAAACCGAAAAATGGAATGAAGAAGAATTTTGGCATAATTTAATGCTACATATTAATTTATCGGAAAATTTGGAACCTACTGATTTAATTATTTGGTCTGAGGCAGCATTAGTAGTACCTGATGATATACCGCAAGTTAAATCAAAATTATTAAAAATGCTAAATTCTACAAATGCTATTTTGATAACAGGAGGAATTTCGGATAATAAAAAACAAGGTGATGAGTTTGAACTTTACTCAGCTATGTATGCTCTTGATAAAAATAATCATAAATTATTTGAATACCATAAATCACATTTAGTACCTTTCGGTGAGTATATGCCCCTTAAAAAGATACTACCGTTTAAAAAATTAACTCATGGTTTAATTGATTATAAAGAAGGAAACGGAGGGCTTGTGTATCTTGAAAAATATCATCTTAAAATTAAACCTTTAATTTGTTATGAATCTATTTTTCCTGATTTTGTACGGACGAATAATGAAATAGCCGATGTAATAATTAATATTACAAATGATGCATGGTATGGTAAATCCAGCGGTCCATATCAGCATTTTCATATTAGTAGAAGTAGAGCCGTAGAGAACGGTTTACCTATGATTAGAGTAGCGAATAACGGTATTTCAGCTATAGTAGATCCTTTTGGCAGAATAATAAAAAAACTAAATCTAAATGAAATAAATGATACTCAAGGTTTAATTCCTAAAAAACTAATCTCTCCCACTATATTCTCGCAATTTGGTAATTTTACTATTTTATTACTCATCGTTTTTATACTTTTAATTAATTATTTATTAGCCTTGATTCTTGATAACAAAGGGTTTTAGTATTATTATATTAAATTTTTAATAAAGTTGCTTGATTAAATATAAAGTAATATATACTACATTAAAAGTTGAATAGCCTTTATTAATAATTAATTTTAATTAAAGCTTATTGTTGAAATGAATGATTCAATAAAACATCCAGACAAACTCGCAAGTGAACGTTTAAAAGAACTACGTCTTGCTGTAGGTATTATCCAAAAAGAATTAGGGCAAGCTTTTTCGATATTAGTGCTCTTCAAGTTAAAAAATATGAAGAAGGTTTAAGTAATATACCTATAAGTAGGTTATATGTTTTTGCAAAAGTTTTAAATACGCCTTTAAAATATTTCTTTAATAGTTCTGAAGAAGAAAAGTTAAAAGCTGACAATGAAAATACTCCTAATAATAAAATTGAATATCTATTTAAAGAAATAGAAAGTGATTTCTTAAATAATATTGCTTAAGCAGAAGGGCAATATGAACATGACATCTCTTTTGATTATAAAGAATTATCAAGGACTATGGAAAGAGCACTTTTATCGTTAACTAGAGCATTTACTACAAATATTAGAAAAATAATCATTGAACGTGTCAGATCAGTATCGATACCTTGTGAATAATATTTAAATTTTCATTGACTTAGCATTACCAAAGTATTAATTTTTATTAAGGTTTAGTAAATTCTGAACCGTCAACAATTATTAAATATATTGGAGGAAAGTTATGAGTAAAAGTAAGGCTATTGAAAATAACGGTATTAGTAATACCAATAGTCCAAATTGTAAATATATGGCTCCANNNGGAGTAAAACCTACCTGTGTAGTAATTACTTATTCTGTAAGCAAGGATATTAAGACTGTTCGTGGACTATTGGATGAGCGAGGTGCAAGTGTTCATTACATAATTGATGAGGATGGGACTCAAAGAGAATATCATAATGATTTAACAGATCAAGCTTTTTATGCAGGCAAGAGTAGTTGGAAAGGAGAAGTAGGTGTTAATAAGTTTGGTATTGGAGTCATGCTTATTAATGATGCAAAAAGTGATTTTCCTGAAGAGCAAATAGGGCAATTAAAAGAATTTCTTAAGGATGTAACAGAAAGATATCCAAATTTAGATTTAAAACATGATTTAGTCGGTCTTGGTGAAGTAACTGTAAACCGAGAAGGCAATGCTCATATAGCTCCTGGATCAAAATTTCCTTGGCAAGAATTAGCTGAAGCTGGTTTTGGTAGATATTTTGAGACTACGCAAGAACAAAAGAGTAAATTATTATTAAGTCTTGATAGTACTGGAGAAAAAGTTAATACTTTACAGGAAAATTTAAAAGAATATGGCTATGGAGTAGAATCCACAAGTACATTTGATCAATTTACTCAGCAAGCAGTGAGAGTATTTAATGATCGTTATGGTACAGGTTTACCAAACGAAGAGCCACCTGTAAGTTGGACTGAAGCAGGTCAAGATGTTCTATCGCAATTACTAGGGCAAACGGTATTAGAACAAACAGAAAATGCATAGTTTAAGCAATGAGTTCCTTTTTCATTTTGCAAGCCTTGCTGCATGGGTACTGAATCATCATTAAGAGGATTAATGGCTTGTTTAGGTCGTTCCTGCGTGGATCGATTCCACCTCTGTCATCCCGCGACTTGATCACAGGATCCAATTTAAAATACTAAAAATTTAGTATTTTAAAGTTACTTTTATGGGTGCCGTGGTCAAACCACGGTATGACATCGAAGTATAGGCTATCTCAAGTAATTTTTTAGTACTATTTATTGGTTATTGACATAATCTAAAAATAGTGCTAAACATTAAAGCTTATTGACAGATAGCCTCTAAGGTAGAGCTTTCTTGACTATTGAGCTTCTAGTCAAAGAAAGCTAAGTTTTTTATCTTTACTTTATATTTCTACAGTTAAAAATATTTATGATATCTTTAAAGGTTAATAGTTTAATACAAAATTGGCGTTGGCGTAGATAATTTTTTGCGTTTATGTGTTTGCTATATGCAAATTTAAATTTTGATTATTAAATTATAACTTATAACAGGATATTAAAATGTTTGTCTCTAATAGTTTTCAAAAATTTTTTTCTTGTCTTTTTGTTTTATTCATCACAGCTGCAGTTTATGCGGATCAAAAAAAAGTAGCAGTCATTGTTCCACTTGAACATGCCGCAATGACTGAGATTATATCAGGAATTAAAGAGTCGCTAAAAGATATAGATGCAGAAATTATAGTTAAAAATGCTCATGCTGATTCTAATATTTTACTTGCTATTATAAAGCAAATAACAGATCAGGATATTGATGTAATAATTCCAATAGGCACGACAGCCAGCCAAACTGTTATTTCTCATATAACAAATAAACCGATTGTTTGTGCTGCTGCTATGATTAATAGTAAAAACCTACCTTTAGTTACTGGTGTTAACGATGAGATAAAAATCACTGACACCATTAGTAAATTACCTGTTTTACAGAATATCACTTTAATTTATAGCAGTAGCGAGAAAGTTATACCTGAAGTAGAAATGTTAAAATTATATGCTGGAAAAAACAATATTTCTCTGCACACGGTAATGATACAAAATTTCAATGATATGCCTGTGGCTGTAAAAAATGCTCCTGAAAATACGCAGAGTTTTATAATTTTGAAAGATCATTTAATAGTCAGTGGGATTAATATTTTAAAGCAAGAAGCATTTAAACGCCGTATTCCGATAATTGCTTCCGATGAAGGTTCGGTAATTAGCGGGGCAACTATTGCAGTAGGAGTACAAGAGAAGCAAATAGGCATAGAAGCAGGTTTAATGGCAAAAAAAATCTTACAAGGAATAGCACCGAAAGATATTCCGTTTGGGGATATGAAAGACTTAACTTTATTTATTAACCTTAAATCATTTGTTAAACAAGATATTCTTACTAAAGAAAATTTATCCGTACTTCCTTTCGCGCGTAAAGAACTTGAAGAGTAGTAACATGAACATTTTAGTTACTGCTCTTGAGCAATCCTTAATAATGCTGCCGCTTATTTTAGGGATGTATATAAGTTATCGGATTCTCAAAATTACCGATCTTACCGTAGACGGTACTTATGTACTTGGTGCGGCAGTGTTTGCCCGCAGCCTTTCATTTGGGTTATTTCCTGCATTAATATTTGCCGTAATAGCAGGCGGAATTATAGGCAGTATAGTTAGTGTTATGCAGAAGAATAACCGCATTAACGGGCTTATAGCCGGAATACTTGCAAGTTTTATGCTTTATTCGGTTAACTTACAAATTATGCAGCGTCCTAATATATCGGTTCTTGGTATGCCGACTCTATTATCTATATTAGATCTCGAAAATTGGTTAATACCTTTAGTAATAATCAATTGTCTTATTATATGTTCAGTTATAATTTTATTAAAAGGTAAGCTCGGCTTATTTCTGCGTGCTTTTGGTTTTAATAAAGATTTATTGATTAATTTAGGCAAACCTGCTGAGCTTTACCGTACTATCGGTTTTAGCATAAGTAATTGTTTGGCTGCTTTAACCGGTACTTTATCTGCACAAGTAAATGGTTTTGCCGATATTAATATGGGTTTCGGGGTTGCACTAGTCGGTATTGGTGCAATTGTTATAGGGCGTCATATTTTAATCCATGCTAATAATTTTAATGCGTTTAAAGAGATATTGTCTTGTTTGATAGGTATATTATTTTACTTTATTGCTCTGGGCTTTTTACTCCGAATTGGAATCGATCCCATAAATCTTAAGCTTATTTTAGGTATAGTATTGTTTATTTCATTGAGTTCTGTAAAAAGAGAGGTTTTATGAAACCTTATTTATATGCAGAAAATATACAGTTCAAAGTTAAAGAAAGAACCGAACCTATAATTGCTGAAACTACTTTAAATATTGCTAAAGAAGAGTTTGTTGTAATATTGGGTCATAACGGTAGCGGTAAGTCTACTTTAGCTAAAATACTTGCCGGCTATTTAAAACCTACTAGCGGGAAAGTGTTTCTAGATCAAGTCAGAATCGATAAAATACCTAAAGGACAAAAAGCTTCTACATTAGTTACATTAACACAAAAAGCTGAAGAGAGGCTATTTACCGAGCTAACCCTTGAAGAAAATATCATTTTGTGGGAAAGTAGATTCTCTAATAATGAACGGTTAGCAAGTAGCGAGTTGTTAGAGCTTACAGGTGCGCCTAAACGCTTTGTGCCTTTACTTTCACAGCCATTAGGTAAATTTTCCGGTGGAGAAAAGCAGATGATACTGCTGGCACTTATCATAGCTCATCCACCTAAAATATTATTTCTAGACGAACATACGGCAAATTTAGATCCGAAAGCTTCTTTGGAAGTGATGAAAAAAACAGCAGAGATTATAGAGAAACATAAGATCACTGCTGTTATGATCACGCATAATTTAGAAGATGCCGTAAATTACGGCAAAAGGCTTATAGTCTTAGATAGTGGTAAGGTAGTATTAGACTACCTAAAACCACCGGGTTTTTCTTTAAAAGAACTTAAAGAGATTTTCAATTAGAATTGAATATCTGCACCTATCTGTCTGGCTAATTCAGTATCGAAAGAATATTCACAGATATAATCTATTAACTCACTTTTTACATTCTCGTTAGTAGTTTGATAAAGAAGCACGAAATTAATAATATCATCCTTATTTTCCCTATTGTAAGGCGTGCCTTCACTTCAGCCGATAACTTTTCTTCTGTTGAAGTTGATGGAGTCGGTACTACTAGGTGGCTCCAGGAGTAACTAATGCTGGAACTGCTACAGGATTATTATCATTAACATTATAATTTAAAACTTTTTCTATTAACTCTGTTCTTGTATCTTCATTAATACTAATCTCAATTAATGTATTAATAATGCCATCTTTATCTTCACCGTTTTTAAGACGTTGCATAACATCTTTTAATAATTTTTCGTGTGTGTTTTTTGCAAACCCTTCTTCATCCGGTAAATCATAGTGATAACCATTAACATCCATGTCTTTATAATTGTTAGCTGATTTTGCACCCAAGTATTTTTGTATGTAATTTTTAATTGCTCATTAATATGAGAATGATCTTTGCTTTATCAACACCTATCTTTACAAGTTTTGCTATACTGTGATCGAATGGATTATGCAATAGAACGCCTTGTCATCCTATATCAGCACCTTTAGATATTAACTGTTTAAGTAACCATTTATCTCTTGATGGTTAGTGCGTGATTAAAAATTGACTCACCACACACATTAATCTTAAGATTAACGTTATTATTTAAAAAGAAGTCCAGTAACGTTTTATTTTGACCTGATTCATGCTTTAGTAGCAAATAGCAAAAAGGTGTGTCGCCATAATTGTCTACTGTATCAATTGTACTGCCGGGTTGTAATAAAATTTGAGTTATTTCATGCTGTTTAGAATAAGTTGCATATACGTCCCTTTCCATCTTGAGTATTAACATCCACATTTTTTTTAAGTAAAAAGCTTCTTATTTCCTATTGTTGCTGCATAATGTATAGGTGAGTATAGATATTTATGCTCAACTTCAAAACTTGTCCCTTTGTCTAAAAAATTTTAGCTATTTCTTTAGTGCTTGCATAAAATAATGCCGTATTTCCTTGTTCATCCTTAGCATTGACATTATGACCTTGCTCAATTAATTTTTGAACAATATTTGCATTTCCAGCTGAGGCTGCTATACTAAACGGTGTACGGTTGTCTTCAGCTTCAGTTAAGGTGTCATATATTTCAGGGTTTGGTGCACGTACATTGTCCTCTGCTGCTATTTCTGTAGAAGTAGTGGTTGTTACTGGTGCCGGTGCTGCTACCGGAGCTATGACTGGATTATTATCGTTAAATTATAATTAAAAAGTTTTTCTATTAATTTCTCTCTTGTAACATCATCTATATCAGAATAAAATTCAGGATTCATAATTAATCCGTTGATAATTTTATTTTTATCATCCTCATTTTTAATATTTTTCTTCAGCTCAGCAAGCTTTGGTTCTGCTTTGAATTCAGGTAGTGTTGAGCGTACATTAGCATCAGTTAGTATTTCTTTAATTTCTGGTTTAGATGCATAATCTATAGTTTTTTCCTTTAGCATCTAAAGCATTAACATCGGCACCTTGTGAAAGTAAAAGTCTAACATTATTTACATTCCCTATACGTTGCTGCATTATGTAAAACCGTACTACCCTGGAAGTCTGTAATTAGCATTATTTGTTGGTTGATTCATCATATAAATATTCTTTTATGTTTAAATATTATTTTGTTGTGTGAGCATTATACATAATATTTTGAATTTCTGCAATCCAATAGTTAATTTTAACTATTTATTAGATTTTGGATAAAACCAAACGAGGAGTAAACAGATTAGAAGACCGATATTTAAGAGTAGATTATACTCTGTCATAGAAATACCAAAGATTTTGATGGCGGGTTTCATGCAGGACGTGATTGGCTGCGAGTAGAACATTTGTTTGATGTGTTGTATAGACAAGCCTTTCGGGATATGAAGCATTGATGAACAAAGAGCACTTGGTTGTACTATGCCTCTTTCTACGAAGCTATGATAGGTTGATAATATACAAGAGCTAAGGATAGTTAGGAGAATGAATATTAAAGTATACTTACTTAACTGTCGGATAATTAAAGCAGTTAAGCAAATTTTGATTAGGGTTAAATAGGGAAATCGTTCGTAAACGCATAAAGGACAGGGTGTATAATGGAATATATATTCAGCAATATAAGTGGTAGAAAGTGCTATTATAGAAATTGCAATCAGTCCTAAATGTAGAACTTTATAGCTATCGTTTCTGATGTAATTTATAATAGTATTAAATGGCATGTTTTTTTTGTTCTTAATGTCATTGCGAGCGATTGCCAGGAGCGTGGCAATCTCGGGAAGTTTGATAAGATTGCCACGTCGCTTCGCTCCTCGCAATGACGGCGTTTAATTTGATATTTTACAAATAAATAAATTTAGTATATTGTTACTGATTATTAATTAAAGCGCAAGAAAAATCAATGTCAGAAATTTGGGAAGATGCTATTAAGTCAAACACGTGGCCTTTTGTTGAGGCTAAGAAGATATTAGATAACTTAAACGGTCAAATTCCTGAGAAGGGGTATGTATTATTTGAAACGGGTTACGGTCCTTCAGGTTTACCTCATATCGGTACTTTTGGTGAAAATGCCCGTATGGTGATGGTACAGAAAGCATTTGAGCAATTATCCGATATTCCGACTAAACTAATTTGCTTTTCCGATGATATGGACGGGCTTCGTAAGGTACCTAGCAATATCCCAAATCCTGAAATGGTGGCACAGTATATGGGTATGCCGCTTACTTCTATCCCTGATACATTCGGTGAATGTGAAAGTTATGGGCATTATATGAATGCAAAGCTTCGTTCATTCCTTGATAAATTCGGCTTTGAGTATGAATTTTATAGCAGTACTAACTGTTATAAAGCTGGTATGTTTGATGAGATGCTGATAATGGTGCTTGAGAAATATGACGAGATAATGGAGCTAATGCTACCGACTTTTAGAGAAGAGCGCAAGGCTACCTATTCACCTTTCATGCCTATATGTCCGAAAACAGGTAAGGTACTGCAAGTACCTATAGAGAAATGGGATGCTAAAGCAGGCACTGTAACGTATAAAGACAAAGCCGGTAATTATATAGAAGTACCGGTAACGGGAGGGCATTGCAAATTACAGTGGAAGCCGGATTTTGGTATGCGTTGGGCTGCGCTTAAAGTCGATTATGAGATGTATGGCAAAGACCATTTGGCAAATGCTCGTCTTTATTCGGAAATTTGCCGAATCCTAGGAGGAAAGCCGCCGGTGCAGTTATGTTATGAGTTATTCTTAGATGAAAACGGTGAGAAAATATCAAAATCAAAAGGTAATAGTATTAGCATTGATGATTGGCTTAAATATGCTCCTGTTGAAAGTATGGCATTATTTATGTATCAAAATCCGACTAGAGCTAAGCGTTTGTTTTTTGATGTAATTCCTAAAAATGTTGATGAATATATTACTTTTAACCAGAAATATCATTTAGAAGAGGACAGGGCAAAGCGTTTTGCAAATCCCGTTTATCATATCCATCACGGAAATGTACCAAAAATTGAGACTTTTGGAATTACCTATTCGTTGCTTTTAAATCTTACTTCTGTGTGTAATCCTTCGGATAAATTGGTGCTTTGGGGATTTATTAGCAAATATGCGCCACAAGCAACTCCAAATACTAACCCTTATCTTGACCATTTAGCAGAATTTGCTATAAGATATTATAATGACTTTATTAAAGCACATAAATCATATTTATCTCCTTCTGAAAAGCATAAGGTTATTTTGCAGGATATATTAGATATGTTATCTGATATAGCTGATCAAACCGAAGCTGAAGCAATTCAGAAAGCAATATATGATATAGGAATGAAAGCAGGATATGAAAATCTGCGTGATTACTTCAAAGATTTATATCAAATATTGCTTGGACAGAATGAAGGTCCAAGACTTGGGACTTTTATAAAGCTTTACGGGGTGCAGGAAATGAAAAAGCTGGTTGAAGGGCAGTTGTAGCCTATATATCATTCCCGCATGGGTATCTAAACGGCATTGCGAACGAAGTGAGTGTGGCAATCTCAGGAAGTTGGACGAGATTGCCACGTCGCTTCGCTCCTCGCAATGATGTTAAAATAAAAACTATTAACAAATGAATGAAATTTTTTGTAGTACGTTACCTATTTTTTTAATTATGCTGCTTGGTAGTATTATCAAAAATAAATGGTTAACTTCAGAAGAATTTTGGCGTGGTATTGAGAAATTATCATATTTTGTACTATTTCCTGCCATGTTGTTTAGTTACGTATCTACTGCCGATTTAAGCATTGCACTCATAATTAAATTAGTAGTGGCTCTTATTATATCCACTATTCTTGTATCAATCGGTCTTATAATTTACCAAAAAAAATACAACATAGATAAAGTCCAATTTACTTCCATTTTTCAAGGATCGATTCGTTATAATAGCTACATTTTTTTTGGGGTAAGTAGCCCCTTGCTTGGTTCTAGCGGACTTTCAATTGTTGCCATTATTTCTTCTTATATGATTATTTTTACCAATATTTTATCGGTAATGATTTTCGCTTATTATATCCCTAATAAATCCGTGACTAATACTATTAGCACTAGTTTTGTTTTAATGATGAAATTAATTGTGCGTAATCCGTTAATTATCGCCAGTTTAGTAGGATTTGTTTTTAATTACTCAAATTTTGAATTACATTTAGGGCTTAAGAAAACGTTAGATAGCCTTTCTAATGCCGCTTTAGCTATCGGTATGCTAAATGTTGGGGCAGGGCTTAATTTTACTATTAGACAAGAGCTTTTACATAATGTAATGCTTACAAGCTTTGTTAAATTAGTTGCATTTCCTCTAGTTAGTGTAGTAGTACTATGGTTAATGTCTATTGACGGATTAAATAGAT
>NZ_LECS01000004.1:242975-255866 GCF_001602635.1 Rickettsia endosymbiont of Proechinophthirus fluctus
AGGAATATTATATAGCTGCCTTCCATGTGCAAGTACGGCTTATGTTTTATCTCGTCAACTTGACGGTGATCCTGATTCTATGGCGTTGATTATAACATTTACTACTTTTTTCTCGGTAGTTACTATATCAATTATTATGTATATAATGGGGTAAATTTACCACGTCATTGCGAGCGACTGAAAGGAGCGTGGCAATCTCAGGAATGTTGCCTGAGATTGCTTCGTTGATGCCTATTGCGTTTGCTCGCAATGACGAAAAACTAAAACAAACAAATAAAACAGGAATTTCTAAAATGGATGAAATGAATAAAATAAATTATGCTGAGGCCCTTGAATATCATGAAAAAGATAAGCCTGGTAAGATCGCTATTTCTGCAACAAAGTCTTTAGTTACTCAGCAAGATTTATCACTTGCTTATTCCCCAGGGGTTGCAGCTCCTTGCCTTGAAATTGCTAAAAATTTAGAGGATGTATATAAATATACTGCTCGCGGTAATTTAGTTGCCGTAATCTCTAACGGTACTGCCGTACTTGGGCTTGGTAATTTAGGAGCTGCCGCTTCAAAACCGGTGATGGAAGGTAAAGCGGTACTATTCAAAAAATTTGCTGATATTGATGCAATTGACTTGGAAGTGAATACGGAAAATCCTGAAGAATTTATTAATGCCGTGAAGTATCTCAGTTATAGTTTTGGGGGTATTAATCTTGAAGATATTAAAGCTCCGGAATGTTTTATTATAGAAGAAAAATTAAAATCTTTAATGGATATACCGGTCTTTCATGACGATCAGCATGGAACAGCGATTATTACCGCCGCAGGGCTAATAAATGCTGCGTATCTTACTAATCGCAAGCTTGAAGATTTAAAAATCGTAGTTAACGGAGCAGGTGCAGCAGCTATTGCTTGCATTGATTTATTAATTGCTCTTGGAGCTGATAAATCAAAGATTATTGTATGTGATACTAAAGGCGTTGTTTACAAAGGACGCCTAGAAGGTATGAATAAATGGAAAGAGCTATATGCAAGTGATACCAAGTTTAGAACTTTAGCGGAAAGCTTAAATAACGCTGATGTATTGATAGGGTTATCGGTAAAAGGGGCAGTAACTAAAGATATGGTGAGTAGAATGGCAAGTAATCCGATTATTTTTGCTATGGCTAACCCTGATCCGGAAATTACTCCGGAAGATATAAAACTTGTACGCGATGATGCGATTATAGCAACAGGGCGATCTGATTATAATAATCAGATTAATAATGTTATGGGATTTCCTTATATTTTTAGAGGAGCATTAGATATAAGAGCTAAGACTATTAATACGGAAATGAAAATAGCTGCAGCAAAAGCCATTGCAGATTTAGCCCGTAGACCTGTACCGGAAGAGGTGTATAAAGCTTATTCAGGGCGTAAGATGGTTTTTGGTAAGGAATATATCATTCCTGTACCGTTTGATCCTCGTTTAATTACCGTAGCAGTGGCGGTTGCCGTTGCTGCAATAGAAAGCGGCGTTGCTAGGGTTAAAGATTTTAGTATAGGTAAATATAAGAAAGAATTAGGTAGCAGATTAAATCCTACTGATAACTATATGAATTTCTTAGCTGAAAAAATTCATAATGCACCGCTTAAACGGATTGTTTTTGCTGAAGGTGAAGAAGAAGAAGTAATTTCTGCCGCTCTTATGATGCGAGACAAGAAATACGGTCATCCGATTATAATTGGTCGTGTTGAACGAATTGAGGCTATGTTAAAAAAGATAGGTCAAGATATTAGCTTAGACGGAATTCAAATAATGAATGCGGCCTTAAGCGATAGTTTAGAGAAATATACTGGTTATTTATATAAAAAACTTCAGAGAAAAGGTTATTTATACCGTGATTGTGCAAAGCTTGTTAAAACTGATAAGAATATTTTCGCTGCTTGTATGTTAGCATGCGGTGACGGTGATGCTCTTCTAACCGGTGTTACGCAAAGTTATATCGATAGTTTAGAAGATATCATGAAAGTCATTTCACCAAAAACTAATCGTAGAATCCTTGGCTATTCAATTATGATTGCTAAAGATAATAATATTATTATTGCCGATAATTGTATTACAGAATATCCAAACAGTTGGGAACTTGCACAAATAGCAACCCAAACTGCAGAAATTGCTAAAAATATGGGAATCACGCCTCGTGTTGCACTTCTTTCTTTTTCAACATTCGGTAATTCTTCTAAGGCAAAAACAGCTCGTATTCGTGAAGCAGTAAATATACTAGATAATTTTAGCAAGGATAAAGAAGAGCTGAGCGGCATGAAGGTAGATTTTGAATATGACGGAGAGATGTCAGTTAAAGTGGCTTTAGATGGTGATTTACGTAAATTATATAAATTTTGTAGATTATCAGGATCTGCAAATGTATTAATTATGCCTGGTTTAAATTCAGCTGCTATTTCTACTGAGTTGTTACAAGAATTTTCGTCAAACAGCTTTATAGGTCCTATAACAAACGGTTTTGAAAAACCCGTTCAAATACTTCAAGCTGCAGCAACAGCTAATGAAATACTAAAAATAGCAACTTTTGCTTGCGTTGAAGCTATAAACGAGGTTTAATTGCTATATCTTTAAAATCAATTAACTTGTGAGAGGTAAAGTAGCGTTGATTACAGAACTTCATAAAAATATACAAGAAATTACAAAAGATTTACGAAAACATGATCCTCAAATACCTGATACCAGTAAAAACCGTTAGCTTCTAGAGAAAATTTGGACGACCTAATACATTCTGATTTAGGACAGCCTGTACGAAATAAACTGCTTTCCTTTGATGAAGAGTTAAAGCAAAAAGTTCAAAGCAGACAAGTACAGGATTTTTTCGAGCCGCAAACAAAGAGTACAGAAGAAAAAATAGATAATCATGCAAAACATATAGAAGAATTAAAGCAAAAACAGAAAGAACTAGAAGAGAGGAAAAAGGGCTTGAAGAAAAAAAAGCTAATTCTAATATGACTAGAGAAGAAAGATGGAAAATCGCTGCAGAATTAGAAACTATTAATAATCAATTTAAGGCTATAGAAAAAGAACATAATACTATTAATAGTGCTTCCGATAGAGAACAAAAGTTTGATAATAAAAATAAACACTTAACTGCTACAAAAAGAGAGCCGATAGCTGCAGGTTTATAGCAACAAGGAGCATTAGCAGCTATAAAACGTATGAAAGAAGAGAAGATAAAGCAGCAGCAAGCAGAAGTTGTTAATCAATCTGCAAAAAATACTCCAACTATGCCTAGCGGTACTATACCGGTGCCGCCTCTAATGCCTGGAAGCGGTATTCATATTCCCCCATCGTCTCCGCCACCATCTATATCAATTCCAAAAACTATAAAAAAAGAGGCAAAGGATGTTGGTAAACAAATGCCTCAAGGAGGAGATCAGCATAAAGAAGAACTAGCAAAGGCTATGAAAGCATGAAGAGCAAAAATAGAAAAGCAAAACTCAGGAAGAGGAAGGTAATTATTATAGTATCATAATGGCTCTTTTTTCAAATTAATTTTCGCTAAAAAATACCTCAAAATAGCAAATCAATTAGAAATCTTCATAGAGCCTAGCGAATTAGAACGATTTTACAATTTAATTGCAGTTTAGCCCAAATTTTATCTGCAGTATATATAGGATAGCCTGTAATTAATCCTAGGCTAATGCAAGCTCTGTCACCAAGAGATAAGCCAAATTGTTCTGTTTCTTTCTTTAAGCGTCCAATTTCTATAGCTTGATCAAAATCTAAGGCTACAATTTTATTTATGGAAGCTGAGATCATTTCTTTACTTTGAAGAAAAGATATGTTCAATTTTTTATCTAGTTCAGCTACTACTTCTGCTATATTTACTGTAGACATAATAGATAACGGTAATAATTCTTCGACCTTGTCACTACCAGTTTCTAAGTTAAATAATGCAAGTAAAGCAGATGAATCTATAATATATTTATTCATTATTAAATTCCTTTCTTCTTGATTCAATTAAAGAGTCAACTAATGATATGTTATCTTTATTTCTAGATTTTACTAATGCTTGAAATTCTTTAATTTTATTTTTTAGAGGAATCAATGTTAATTCTTTATCAAGTATTAGCATTAACTGATCTCCTGAAGCAAGATGTAATTGATTACGAATTTTTGCAGGAATATTTATTCTGCCATTTTCAGATATAGTAACTTTATATTCTAAGTGCATATTTTTAAAACGGTTAAAAATTGAATATATACCAAATATAAAATATTATAATTAAAACTACAATAGTAAAATAAATATAAAAGATTTCTATATTGAAATTATGCTGTAGTGGTTCCTATTTCAAAAAAATCTTATAATGTGTAGACACAAAGAGTAAAAATAGATTAAATTAATTTTCTTTCACACAGCCTAAATAGTTGGTATCATATGCTGTTGCCACAAAAAGAAAATATTATATGTCTAATTCAGCTTTTTTAGTTGCATTTTTTACAACGATTATCCGTTATTATGATTATGCTCTATTCGGTTTATCGGCTAGTATTCTTGCACAAAATTTCTTACCTAATATAGAGCAGGATAAACAACTACTTGTTTTTTTTGCTATTCTTAGTGCAGCCGTTATAGTACGACCTTTAGGGTCCTTAATTTTTGGATTTATCGGAGATAAATACGGGCGTACTAAATCTATCAAGATATCAATGTGTATGAGTAGCATTGCTACTGGATTAATTGCTATTACTCCTTCCTTTGAGATAATAGGTATTTTTGCTACGGTAATACTAACATTATGTCGAATGGTTTTTTTAGCAAGCCTTGCCGGAGAAGTTGACGGAATAAAGGTTTATGTAGCTGAAAAAACAGGAGATAATCAGAAAAATTTAAATATAGGAATAGTTTCATGCTGTAGCCAAATAGGTGCATTACTTGCGGCTATAGCTTATTATTACGCTAGTAATTCCGATATCCAATATTTATGGCGTTTTAATTTCTTTATTGGTGCAATATTTGGTTTATTTGCTATTTTGATGAGAAATTTTTTGAAAGAAAGTAGCGAGTTTTTAAGAACATCATCAAAAAGTACCTTGCGACAAATTATATGGAATAATAAACTATCCGTTATAATAGCATTACTAATAAACGGTGCTATTGGAGGAGTGTATAACTTTTTAGTAATTTTCTTAGGAGTTTTTTTAACAAAAATAGCTCTTATAAATCAGCCTGAAATAAGATTTATGAATATAGCTCTTACTACTACCTATGGAATATCAGCTGTTTTTGCAGGGCTGTTTGCCGATAAAATAAACCCTTTAAGACAGATTACATGGGCTTTATTTGTCAGCATTATTGTTGCTTTAGGAATGCAAATAATGTTATACAAACAAATATTTAATATTCTCTGTCCCATTATATTAATAGGACTTGCAGCATTTTATGCAGTACCACTACAAATTATTGTTCAATCCTTATTTAAGACTAATGTTAAAATGAGGCTTTATAGTCTATCACATTCTTTTGGAGGTATTATTCTATCCTCAACTACTCCTTTCTTTAGTATGTTGTTATGGCAAAATGTTAAGTCACTATCTCTCACTTTAAGCTTTTTCATATTTTTGCTTATAATATTAATGAGTACAGTGTTGGTTTTACGTAGGATGTTATCCTCACAACAGTAAAGTCTTGTTGCATGGCTTGAAAAACCTACTCAATGTCATCCCCGCGAAAGCGGGGATCTAGCAAAATAACTTCAATATTGATATATTTGACAAAATAAACACATAAAACACTTGTTTTTTTATGTGTTTTACTGGAGTCCCGCCTCCGCGGAAATGACATAAACGAGCCATGCAACAAGACTAAAAAACAAGAATAACATCAATTGCCTTATATATTTCTTCCGTCTTTACTGCAACCTGTAGGTTTTATGCTAGGACTACTTGAAGATTTGGAGCTTTGCTGTGCTTGTGTCCCAATTTGCTGCGCTTCTTTGCTAAGTTTTCAAATTTGTCTTTTAAGTTTTTGTATTGCCTTTTAGCTTTAAATCGTGAGTTATTTCGTTAATATTCAATTTTTCAGGAGTTGGATTATATATAGGCTCTTTAGATTGAGTATGTTTAGAATGTTCTATTGCAAATGTTGTACGAGGTCTTATTAGTTCATTCTCTTTTCCTATACCTTTCTGTTTTTTTCCCTCCCATTTATCCTATCCCGCCGGTGATGTCCAGTATCTTGTTGTTTTACTATCAATGCCTTTTTCAAATTTGTTTATTAAATTTTTGGTACTATTCTCTTTAATTTCTTTACCTCGATTTTCAAACTCAAAATTTTTCTTAGGAGTTATATAGTCAGATTGAGTATTTTCATGTTGTTTTTCTACAGTCTGTTTCTTTTCTTCTATCCAGTATTTTTTGATTTTGCTGTCAGAGTCTGCTTCAAATTTTGCTATTCTATCTTTTATACCGGTAACTGCTCCTGTAAATATTTTAGGTTGATTTTGGGTTGATTGCTTAATATGTTCCGGAGATGTATTGTTAGATAATTCATAAGTCAAAGATTCTAAATTAGATAAATTCTTTTAAACTTTTTCTATATTGGAATTTAAATATTCTATTTCGGGTCCTTTATATTCCATTATATTTTTTAATGTGGTATTAATTTCTACACAAGATGCTTTAATCTCTTTATTAAATTTATCATCATTATTACTTATCTTACTACAATTAGTAGAAATTTTTTGAAATTTATCTACTATATCATTAATTCTCTCATCTTGTTGAGAAGTCGATACCATACTTGCTAAAAATTCACTTCTTCCTAAATTTCTATTAACATTATTTCAATATAGAGGTATGGTAGAGACTTTAGTATAATCTTGTGGAAATTTATCGATCTCTTCTTTAAACCTCTTTAAGAACTTTATTGTATCATCGAATATAGGATGAGTATTCCAGGAAAGAGCAGGAGGAGTCGGTATTGTTTCCTGCATTGGATGAGTTATTGCCTCAACTTGTTTCGGGGATGTATCTTTAGATAGCTTTTCATTTTGTAGCTCAGATATATAATCATCTACTGCTTCTTTGAATTTATCTGAAACGGTACTATTTTGGGCAGGAGGCAGTATTCCGGTGTCATCCCACTCTCAATCAGTATCAGTAGTTAGCATTCCAGTATCATCCTGCTCTAAAGCGATATTATCGCTTCTACGCTCCTCACGAGGATCAGTTAGCTTTATAGTAATTTTTATTTAGTAAACGAGGAACACGTGAATTGTCGCTCTTTTCATATTCCTTAATTTCTTCAAATATACCTAGTGTCTTATAAATATTATCTATTTCTTCTTGAGTAAGTCTTTCATTGCTTACTTCTTTTTGTTGGATAGATTTTTGTAGTTCTTTTGTTACAGTTAACTTATCTTTTGCTATATTTGAATTTGATAAAATTTTCGCTTGTACTAAATCAAGAGCTTCAATTAAATTAGTAGCGCTGCTTTTTCCAAATGTGGTAGATAATTCTTCTTGACTTGAGGCTATTCCTGAATCAATAGAAGAAGATCTAGAAACGGTATTAGATTGAGGATTAATATTTGCCTGTTGTACATAAGATTTGCCGGTATCTATTAATATTTTATCAGTGAATTGTGCTAGTTTATTGAATGAATTTTCTAGTTTTGCAAAAAGTTCTGTTGAGGAATGTACTATTGCCGGTGATAACTGAGGTATAGAATCTTCAGGTATAGTTTCTAAAGAAGGAGAATATTTACCTGTTTCTTTTTGTAGTAACGATGCATTTTGCTTGATTAAATTTGATATAAATTTATTTGCTAATTCTTTAGATAATATATCAATCTTGTTATTGTTATTACTTCTGGCATATAAGACTAGAGCCTCCTTTATATTTTGCGAGATATTATCTTAACAACATCTTATATTGTAAATCTAATTCGCTTGAATTATTAGTATTACGGAAGTAATTTTTATTTACTGATATACTTTTTGCTGAGTATATTTTTAGAAGCTTCTATAAGTTCTTTTTCCCCTGTCGCTTCTTTATTTTTTAACTTCTCAAATAAATTTTGTAAACCATCTGAAAAATCCCAGGCATTATCAAGGTATAAAAATTTACTTCTTATAATCTCTTGCACTGTTTGTTTCTCTTGCATTACTCCTAGAATGATATTTTTATCTAATGAATTAATCACATCATAAAAATTTTTCATTTCATATAATTTTTCTCTAGGCTCTTTTATTTTTTGTAATCTCTCTCTGTAATTCTTGAAATTTATCCAATTCATGTTGTTCAAGAAAAAATCCCTCTATTTTTAGTATTAGGGCTTTCTCCGCTACTTAGGATTTTATTGCTAGCTGCCTGTAATCTAGATGATTGATGAGCGTTGATATTATTAATCAAACCTAAAATTTCTTTTGATGTCTTATTAAATTCTTCATTATTAGTTGGCTTTTTGATTGTTTCTTGAAATGCTTCCCTTAACTTGATTATTTCTTCTTTAAGGCTAAGTTCTACTTTTTGTTGACCGTGTGTTATAGCTTGTTTGTTTTTTGTGAGGTAAGTACTTTTTATCTTGCTTTATATTTAAGCTCTTTTCCCCTACTTTCTGAACAACTTCTTCCATCAATTGCAATAAATTAATATTGCCCTTTATTTCTAGTTCTTGCTCATTAGTGATCGGTAATGAATTACTTAGTCTTAATCATGCTGAAAAATCTGAAGGGGATATTAGGATATCAAGTTGAGCCTTTGTTTTTCTACCTTTTCCGTCTTCCTTAAAGCCTTCAACTTTACCAATACTAATAGGTAGATTTTTTAAATAAATTTCTACCCTGTATATTTTTATCATTTGTTACTTTGAAGTGAGCTTGTTGTTGAGAAACATACGGTCCCGGCGTTCTAGGGTCTATTTTGTTTATTAGAGCTTCTATAAAATTAGTTGTACGTGTTATAGCTAGTTTATCTGTTTCTAAAATATTATTTAAATTAGTATTTTTTATTACATAAAGATTTCTTATTAACCGGTCTAATTCATTCTTATGTTTCATAATTTCCCTCTATTAATAAAAATAAACCAAAATGTAATACCATTTATGTTCAATTAACAATACTAATAATTAGTATTAATTCAATATTTTAAATCTTGTTGCATTTGTGCTTCAATAATATAATTTTATCATTTATTTTATCGTCTCAATGAGTTTTTTCACTCCCTCGACTGATTTATCAAATAGTGCTTTTTCCTCTGCGGTTAACTGCAGTTCTATTACTTTGAGAACACCTTCTTTACCGATCATAATAGGCACTCCGACATATAAATCATGTACGCCGTACTCACCTTGTAAATGAGCGGCACAAGTTAGAATCTGACGTTTATCTTTTAAATATGACTCAAGCATTTCTATTGCTGAGGTTGCAGGAGCATAATAAGCAGAACCTGTTTTAAGTAATGCAACAATCTCACCGCCGCCGTTTCTAGTACGATCGATTATTTTTGCAATATTTTCATGACTTGATAAGCCCATTTTTATCAAGTCAGGTATCGGCACGCCTGATATTGTAGAATATCTTGCAAGAGGTACCATAGCATTGCCGTGACCGCCGAGAACCATGCTATTAACATTGCTAACCGATACTTTAAACTCTTCAGCAAGAAAAAGATTAAATCTTGATGAGTCAAGTACTCCTGCCATACCGATTACTTTATTGTGAGGCAATCCGCTTTCTTTAAGCATGACATATACCATAACATCAAGTGGATTGGTAATTACTATTACAAAGGCATCAGGAGCATATTTTTTAACATTTGCTGCAACCGTTTTCATAATACCGGTGTTAATGCTAATTAAATCGTCTCTACTCATCCCTGGTTTTCTTGGTAAACCGGCAGTAATAATTATGGCATCAGATCCTTTAATATCTTTATAGTCGTTTGTGCCTTTTATTTTGATATCAGACCCGGCTATTGTACCGGCTTGCATGAGATCCAATGCTTTTCCTTGCGGTACTCCTTCAGTCACATCAAATAACACGATATCGCCGAGTTCTCTAAGGCTAATTAAGTGAGCAAGTGTACCACCTATGTTACCGCTACCTATTAATGAGATTTTTGGATTTTGTTTCATTACTCCCTCTACAAATATTAAATATGCCTATTACTATATTACAAATAGATTCAAGAAAAAAGAATTTTTAAATTATATTGTTAATTGGTTAATTCATAAAAATTAACCATTCACATTGACTTTATTAAAATATATTAATATAACGTAATGTCGAGTCAAAAATACCATGAAACCTGGAATTTTAATAAAATAACTAAAAAAAATAATTATGCCTAAAATTTCTAAGTTAATAAATATTTTTAATCTTGTATAGGAAAGGGGAGTAATGCAAAAGAATGTAAAACCGCTCCAGAAATGTTTCATGATTTACGTATTAGTATTAACAATAGTCTTAATAGTAAAACAGTAAAGATGTTAGTTTTGATACGGTAGATAGCCCAGAAAACAAAAGTACCCTACATTATGTAACTGACTTAGCAGACCTTAAAGAGTGACTGCAAAAAGGTGTTGATCTTAATATACAATATGAGAATGGTGATACTGCTTTAGAGGTTACAGGTAATTTTAAAAAAGCCAAAATGTTACTTGAATATGTCGTAGCTTAGTAGAAAACAAAATTATTCTTTCACTATTAATGCATAACAATGCTAATCTAATTTTACAAAAGCAAATTTAGTAAGATAATGTAAAGAACCGTATGAAGAGGCAGAGCGGTTAATAAAACAAATTGAAAAAATAGAGAGCTTAATATATCAAAGTAAAGAAGTAGAGACGTTAAGAATATATGTTGACAGATTACAGAGCTTAAAAAATAAATATGAAAAAGCAAAGGATAGTAGCCAAGCTGTTTTAAAGATAATATTAGATTATATTAAAAATCAATAGAGTGATGGTTTAAAAGCTCAACTTGTTATTATGATCAAAATCTAGGGTTAATCGAAAATTATTTGGAAGTAGCTCAAGAAAATGTAGTATATAAGTGCTTGGATGAGGCTTTTGATTTGCTTGATCAAGGATTAATAGGAGAGGATGTTCAAAATACAGTAGTTTGATTCATAGCATCAAGCAATTTTTGAAAAGCACTGGTCATTTCTGTTCAGCATTGTATACATGGATTGTTTTATATCGTTCCCGTGTAGGCGAAAATCTAGTAAAACCTATAAAAATTTGTTTTTTAGGTTTATTTTTTTAATAAATAACTTCTATATCGATATTTGAAGTTATTGTGCTAGATCCCAGATTTCGGGCCTTGTTGCGTGGATCAATTTTCCCGATGTCATCCCGCGACTTGATCGCGGGATCCAGTGAAAAATACTAGAATTATTAGTATTTTTTATTGTTTTTATGGATCCCGTGGTCAAGTCACGGGATGACACAGGGGATTGTACTGGTCTACGCAACAATATTGAGCTACGAATGACATCGTACGCCTTTTCTGAGTTATGCAACAACGCCTACGTAGCTCATGAAGATTATAGGTATCAACGCAAGCAAGCCTTCGCAGGAATGGATATCCTTATCAACGTTGTATCATCTTATGATAATATTTTGATAAAACTTTCACGCCATATAGCCATAATAGACATACGATAATAAAACTAAACATCAATAAACCGGCTATGTCGTTATGTATGGCGTTCGGGAAAATACTAAAGGATATGAATTGAATAATAGCACCTATTGATTTACCGATTTTAGCACCCATAACATCAACTGCAGCTTTACCTTTGGTCTTCATTTCACTATCGAGCGGAATATATACCATTTCTTTGGTAGCATCAAAAAGTGAATATTTTACGGATTTAGAAAGTACATGCCAAAGTCCGCCGATAAAAACTATAACGACAAGCGGTGCACTATAGCCGAGAGTACTTACGATATTTCCTAGGTGATTTTCAAAAACCGTGAATGAAAAAAACATAACACCTGCTCCAAACATCATAATCGGTGTTATAATAGCTCCCCAAAACCAGCCGCATATTCTAATTAAACTACTGCCTAAAAATGCACTAACTAATGTGAGTATTCCCGTCCAAAAAAACACTTTACCGTGATAGGCTATAAAATCCTTTGTAGCGGGATAGAGTTGCTTTACTTTGGACATCCATAATCCTTCTATTAGGCTAATACTCATAGAATAAGACATTACAAGAAGACAAATAAAACCGAGATATCTAGAAGTTAATATTACTTTTGCACTGTCGACCAAGCTTAATTTTAATATATCTGTTCTTTGGTTTTTAAATTTAATGTTTTTGTCAGCTTCTACTACTGATTTATCAATAAGCTTATGAAGAGCTAAACAAATTAATCCGGATATTAAAATAACCGTAATAAATGATTTTAAAAGAATTTCATTTGTATCGTTTAGATGAGAAAATAAAGGTAATAAGAAATGCTCACTCTTAGCAAAATAAATAATTACGGTTCCTGAGATGAGTAAATTAGTTTGTCCGAATAAAGTAAAAAATGAGTAAAATCTTGGTGCTTCTTCGACTTTGGTAATTTTATTTGCAAGCTGCCAATATAAAAGCGTAAAGACTATAACCGGCCATAACTCTCCCATTATATAAAATAATACCAAACTCCACTGTCCCCAAATTATTAAAAACCATTTTAAGTGAGGAAAAACAGTGATATAGTGCTTAATTAATGTGGGATCGGGATGAAAAAACTCTCTATACGGAAATAAAATAAAACCAAAAATTGTGAAGAAAAATAAAAAAGTACCGGTAATTATCCTAAAAACTTGCTCTGTTGTCATAATATTACAGAGTTTAGAATAAAAAATAACAAATAAAATTCCCATCGGCATTTCGCCCCAAAG
>NZ_LECS01000004.1:255902-258890 GCF_001602635.1 Rickettsia endosymbiont of Proechinophthirus fluctus
AATTAAGGTAACAACAAAGCTATCTTTAATACTACGAACTAAGTTTTGATTAAGTAGAATAAAAAACATTAGTAAAGCCATCGGGATGAACTTGGTTAATTCATACGATCTAATCGGCCATACTATATGCCTAAATTTACTGTTTCTGGCTTTATTCCAAATTGTAAAATTAGAATCCACGCTATCCATTGATTTATTATGAGCTTATTTTTTTAGTACCGGATAGTTTTTAAAAATGTTATGTTTTTGCAAGGCTTAGAGCTTTATAGGTCATGCCCGCATATGCGGGAATGACCTCAAACGCTTTTTAGAAACTGCCCGGCTATATTATTTTTTATGCACCCTAGACTATAATAAAAACTATGTCAAGATTTTTTAAAATAGTCTCATATATTGTTGTTAATTACATTTGTTATACTCAATCGCTGCTTTAATAAACTGAATAAATAACGGATGAGCTTCAAAAGGTTTAGATTTAAATTCCGGATGAAATTGTACTCCTACGAACCAACGCAGTAGCGGTAGTTCAATAATTTCTACAATCTCTTCATCTTTTGAAAAACCGCTAAATACTATTCCGTGTTTTTCAAAAATATTTTGAAATTCATTATTAAATTTATATCTATGACGATGTCTCTCATTTATTTCAAGGCTTTTATAAGCATTTGCCGCAATGGTACTTGCGACCAAACTACAAGGATAAGAGCCGAGCCTCATAGTCTTTTTTACATTTTCAATTGTTATTTTTGAGTCTTCACAGTTTTTATTTATTTTCTCAATAATTTTTGTACCGTCTACTTTAAATTCTTCCGTTACTGCATCTTTAATACCGATTAAATTCTGAGCTATTTCGATCGTCGCAAGTTGCATACCGAAACATATTCCAAAAAAAGGTATGTTATTAGTACGGGCATATTTTATTGCTATAATTTTTCCTTTAGTTGCCCGTTCTCCAAATCCACCTGGTACTAAAATCCCATCTATATCTAATAATTTTTTATTAATACTCTCTTCAGTTAGATTTTCAGCATTTATCCATACTAAATCAATTTTGTATTTGTAATAAATACCTGCATGATTCAGTGCTTCGATTACTGATTTATAAGCATCTTTTAATTTATGATATTTAGCTATTATAGCGATTCTTACTTTTGAATTAGAATCTTTTAGCCTATTAATTATATCATGCCATTTATCTAATTTAGATGGCATGATATTAATATTAAAAAATTTTAATACTTTATTATCAAGACCTGAATTATGATATGCAATCGGTACTAAATATATATTTTTTTGATCTATTGCCGGAACAACATACTCAGATTCTATATTACACAATAAAGATATTTTATCTATTTCGCCTTTTGAAATGTGACGTTCTGCACGACACACTAGTATATTAGGTGAAATACCTATAGCGCGTAATGCTTTAACTGAGTGTTGGGTAGGTTTTATTTTTAATTCACGGGCGGTTTTAACATAAGGTAATAATGTTAAATGAATAAATAAACAATTTTCGCTTTTTAATTGGTTACCAATTTGCCTTATAGCTTCAAAAAACGGTAGACCTTCAATATCACCGACTGTACCGCCTATTTCACAAATAATAAAATCAACACCCTTGGTGTTTGAAAGTATAAAATCTTTTATTATATTTGTAACATGCGGGATGACTTGAACAGTAACGCCGGCGTAATTTCCTAAACGTTCATCTTTAAGTAATTTTGAGTATATCGCGCCTGTTGTGATGCTATCAAATTTGCATGCGGAAACTCCGGTAAAACGTTCATAATGTCCAAGATCTAGATCGGTTTCTGCTCCGTCATCGGTTACATATACCTCACCATGTTCGTGAGGATTCATAGTTCCCGGGTCAATGTTAAGATAAGGGTCTAGTTTTCGTACACTGACTCTAAAACCTTTCGCTTGCAATAGCATAGCAAGAGATGCGGCCGTTAGACCTTTACCGAGTGATGAAACAACGCCGCCGGTAACAAAAATGAAATGTACCATTATTATAAACCTAGTTTACTAATCTTTTCGTAAAATTTTACTGCTTTTTTTAAATCTTCTTCCGTATCTACGGAAATAGGAACATTCTCAACTAAACATGTACCTATAGTCATGCCGTTTTCAAGGACACGTAATTGTTCTAAACGTTCTGTTTTTTCTAAAAAAGTTGGCTTAAGAGATACAAATTTTTCTAAAGCGTTTTTGCGAAAACCATACATGCCTACATGGTATAAAAATTCTTCTGCACCGTTTGGAATAAGACTACGGGAAAAATACAATGCTGTCCCCGCCGAGTCAACTGCTACGGTAACATTACTATTAGCTTGCACTGATTCCCTATCTACTTTTACTATCGGTGTAACAATATCGTATTTGCTGTTTTTTAAATATTCTATAATTTTCAAAATAGAGCTAGGTTCAATGAAAGGCATATCTCCCTGTACATTAACTATGTAATTAATGTTTTGATTATTTGGAATTAATTTAAAAGCTTCATAAGTACGATCAGTACCGGTTGGGATAGCACTATCCGTGAATATTACTTTTCCTCCAACTTTTGTAATAACGCTTGCTATCTCTTCCGAGTCAGTCGCAACATATGTATGCTCAAGGCCCGCTTGATTTACTTGTTTGAATACCCGCTCGATTAAAGTTATAGAGCCGATAAGCTGCAGCGGTTTTTGTTTAAGCCTAGTTGAACTTAGCCTTGAGGGGATAATTATAGCCACGTCCTGATGCCGCATAAACTTCCTAAGTTTAAATTAAAAAATAACTGTTGACAGATTAGCCTTTTTCGGCGATAAAGTAAAACATAATTTTTGAATATATGCAATATATTTAAGAGCTCGTAGCTCAGTCGGTAGAGCATTTGACTTTTAATCAAAGGGTCCCGGGTTCAAATCCCGGCGAGCTCACCATACTTCTACACTGTGGGTTTGTAGCTCAGCTGGTTAGAGCACACGCCTGATAAGCGTG
>NZ_LECS01000004.1:258905-272789 GCF_001602635.1 Rickettsia endosymbiont of Proechinophthirus fluctus
AGTCTTCTCAAACCCACCATTCAATCCGCTACAACAATAAAATCTGTGTTATCATAATTATAAATCAAGGTGATCATTTATTAAAATTGCTAAGTTAGAATGATATTGTCAGGCTAAGGATTAGATTATGAAAAAATACAAATTTACTGAAAAAGAACAAGAAATACTAGATTATTTTGAACAAGATGAGCTTTTAGAGTTGCCTAAAAAAGAACTAGAGAGCCAAAAAATATAGCTAAAATTGCCGCAGCTAATTTTTTTTAAAAAATCGGAAAGAATTAATATTAGATTGCCGTTATACGATTTAAATCATATAATAAAGAATTGCAGCATAAGAAAGAATGTCTTATCAAACTCTTATTGTTAGTGTTTTACACAAATACGCGTCGGATATTTAAAATTAGATAAACTTAGTTAATCAATACTTTTTTTATATAAATAACATTTTTTCTCAATGAGTCTTTTTAGAGGTAGAAAAAGGTTAGAGGGTAAATTATCAAGAGCAAACCACTACCAGCTTTCTACTTTATGAGCCTCAAGATTCTGTAATTCATGCTCATTTAAACAATGAGCTTTAAGGCAAATCAAGATGTAATACTTTTGTTCTTTTTCAAAAATATCGTTAGTCACCGCTATCAATTGTGGATTTTCAATGATCAGATTTGTTTCTTCTAAAACTTCACGGATAGCACATTCTGCAAATGTTTCTCCAAATTCTAAATGTCCACCGACGGGAGCATCACTAGACTCACCATGGGAACTAAATATGTTTACCTAATAAAATTTCATTCTTATTATTCAAAGATTAAAATACCGATACCGATGCATAGGTGGTTAGTCATATCTAACTATTAACTCTGGATTGACTTATTAATATAGTATGTTAGCTTCTATAGCAAATAAAAAAATATTGCTTATTTAAATACCGTGAGCTATTTGTAGATTATATTTAATATTTACCTGTAGTTATGAATTCTACCAATCAATTACAAAATAATAGCTTAACTAATTCTTGGCTTAAGCTTGGTATTTTATCCTTGGGATTTGCGGGTTTATATTCAATTATTTTGGTGGTACTACGTACCCCGCAATTATCAAGCTTTTTCCCAAATCCGCATATTTTCAAATCTGCCTTAATTATTCATGTTAATTTATCGGTATTGATTTGGTTATTGTCCGTTACGGCTAGTGTTTGGGGGGGTGAAACGTCATTGCGAGGAGAGGTAAAGCCTCGACGCGGCAATCTCATGAAACAATACAAAATTTCTGAGATTGCTACGCTCTCTACGTTCGTTTGCAATGACGTGTTTCGCCTTTACCCCAAACTTGCTTTTCTAGCTACTCTTCTAATCGCCATCTCCCCAATAGCCGGGCATAATCCGGTGATGAATAATTATATACCGATGCTTGAAAATATCGTATTTATTGGGGGGTTAAGCTTATTTGGTGTTACGTTGCTATTGTACGCTATAAATATTTTATATTTCTTCGATTGGACGAACTTAAATAGTCTAGTTAATTTTACCGTATTATCGACTATTATAATGTTTATTTTAAGTTTTGTTTGTTTTGGATGGTCTTATAATGGCTTGCAAAACATCATTCAAATTATTCCAATCGAGATAGAATTTTATTATGAATTACTTTTTTGGAGCGGAGGTCATTTACTGCAATTTATATATACTCAAATATTAATATTTATTTGGGTTAGTTTATTTAGAGAGTTAATAGCTAGAGAAGTGAAATGTCAAAAATTCTATCTTTTCTTACTTTATTTAAATTTTATTTTCGGAATTCTTACACTTTTCGGTCATATATTTTATGATATTATCGATGGAGCCTTCAAAGTATTCTATACAAATCATATGAAATATCTAGGCGGCATTGCTCCTGTTTTATGTTTAATAGGTATGGGGGTTGAGTTGGTGTGGGTATTTGTCATCCCGCGGGATGACACGGTTACAATAAATGACAGAGTAATCAAAACCATCTTACTTTGCTCTATTACTTTATTCTTACTTGGTGGGTTTATAGCAATGAATATCACAGGTATAAATGTAGCAATTCCTGCTCATTATCACGGGTCTATAGTAGGGATTAGCATTGCTTGTATGGGGTGTAGTTATTTGGGTATTGGGAGGTATCAACGTCATTGTGAGCGACTAAAAAGAGCGTGGCAATCTCATGAGGTAATACAAAAACTCCCTAGATTATCGCGTCGGCACTTCGTGCCTCCTCGCAATGACAATATTATTAATTTTACATTTTACCTCCTAACATTCGGGCAGATTCTGCACATACTAGGTCTAGCATTCGCCGGTGGTTATGGTGTTATGCGGAAAGACCCAAATAGTGTAATGCCGATGTCAGCTAAGCTATTAATGGGAATGATGGGTGGAGGAGGGGTTATTGCTATAGTAGGCGGCTTGATGTTTGTATATATTTGTGTTAAAGTAATGTTTTTTAAAAGTATAAAACTAGCACATGAGTAAACCAACTAAAGAAGAAGCTAAAGAGGCAGTAAGAACGTTACTAAAATTCATTGGTGAAGATCCAAGCAGAGAAGGGTTGCTTAAAACGCCTGATAGAGTAATTAATAGCTACGCAGAAATATTTTCCGGTTATGGAAAGGATGTAGCAGGAATATTAAATACCAAGTTTTATGAAACTTATAATTTTCGAGATTTTATCTTACTGAATATAAAATTTACCTCTTTCTGTGAACATCATATATTACCTTTTAACGGTACAGTAGATATAGCTTATGTTCCTGATAATTGTATTGTCGGCATAAGTAAGCTAGCACGAATAGTAAATATTTTTGCTAGAAGACTACAAATCCAAGAAAAAATGACTGTACAGATAGCAGAAAGCGTGCAGGAGAATTTAAAGCCGCTTGGCGTTGCCGTTAAGATTTCTGCCGTACATAGCTGTATGTCAATGCGTGGCGTAATGCAAGATAATAGCGTTATGAATACTATGCATTATACGGGTATATTTGCCGAACAGCAGAAATATCGTCATGAGTTTTTAAACCTTACTGCTAAAAGGTGATACGTTATTAATGTCATTTCTGCGGAAGCGGGAATCCAGTCATTTTGTCATACCGTGACTTGATCGCGGTATCTAGAAAAAAATTTAAAAAAACTGGATCCCGTGGTTAAGCCACGGGATAACCAAATAAATGATTATAAATATAGCAAGAAAGTAAATAAAATATGTTATTATCAAAATATTTTTTACCTGTGTTAAAGGAAGAGCCAAGAGAAGCTCAAGTAACTTCGCATAAATTAATGCTTAGAAGCGGAATGATTAGGCAGCAAGCAGCAGGGATTTATACTTGGCTTCCGCTTGGCTTAAAAGTATTGAAGAATATCGAGAATATAGTACGCTTAAATATGAATAAAGCGGGAGCTTTGGAAGTTCTAATGCCTTGCATTCAGCCAGCACATTTATGGATGGAATCAGGACGTTTTGATAATTACGGTAAAGAAATGCTGAAATTTCAAGATCGCCACGATAATACTTTACTATTTGGTCCTACTAACGAAGATATGATTACGGATATTTTTCGTCATAATATTAAGTCATATAAGGATTTGCCGAAAAATCTTTATCATATCCAATGGAAATTTCGTGATGAGATTAGACCTCGTTTTGGTGTTATGAGAGGACGAGAGTTTTTAATGAAAGATGCTTATTCTTTTGATATAAATGAAGAAAATGCTGTTAAAACCTATAATCAAATGTATAAGGCTTATATCAATGCTTTCAGGGATTTAGGCGTGTTTGCTATCCCTGTTATTGCCGATAACGGTCCGATCGGTGGCAATTTAAGCCATGAGTTTCATATAATCGCTGAAACTGGTGAAAGTACTATTTATTACGATAAAAAATTTAAGACATTAAAAAATAATCCTGATATCGATGTAGAGGAAATTAAAAGTTGGTACGCAGCAGCTGAAGAAAAATATGAAGTAAATAAATTACCTATATCTGAACAAGAAATAACCAGCAGTAAAGGAATAGAAGTCGGGCATATTTTTTATATAGGCTCAAAATATTCGGTTAATATGAATGCACTTATTAATGATGAGTATGGTAAACTAACTCCTATAGAAATGAGTTCTTACGGCATAGGCATTTCAAGGTTAGTTGCTGCTATCATAGAAGCAAATTGCGATGAGAAAGGTATCATATGGCCTTCTAGTGTTGCTCCTTTCAAAGTTTCTCTAATTAATTTAAATATTCATGATAGTAAATGCGTAGAGCTTGCGGAAATGGTTTATAAAGAGCTATCAGATAAAAATATAGAAGTGTTATATGACGATACCGAAGCACATCCAGGCAGTAAATTTGCAACGCATGATCTTATAGGCTCACCTCATCAAATTATAATTGGTCCTAAAAAAGCCGCAAATAATATTGTTGAATTAAAAGAGCGTAAAAGTGGTGTTATAGAAGATATTGAGGTAGGTAGTCTAATGAGTGTATTGTAAAATAAAGAGATATACGTCATTACGAGAAAATTGCATTGAAGGAAATAGTTTAAGCGTAGAGCAGATAACCGATATAATAAACGACAAGCGTGTACTTGCACCTGAAAAAGATATTGTAGAAGTAAAAAATGCTATAAAACTATACAATAATCTGACTATATTTAATCCCTTCAAAATTGAATCATTATTAAAAGCACATGAGATATTAATGCAAGGATTAGTAGAAGATAACGGAAAGTGGCGTAAAGGTAATGTCGCTATATTTAAAGGCACAGGATTATATATTTTGTCCCTACGTCACGCCGTGTATCTTTATTAATGCAGGATTTATTTGAGTTTATAGCACAAGATAAGCAAATTTCTGGAATAGTTAAAGCTTGTATATTTCATTATGAGTTTGAATTTATCCATCCTTTTTCAGACGGTAACGGACGAATCGGTAGATTATGGCAACAATTATTACTAATGCAAGCTAATAAAATTTTTGAGTATATTTCTGTTGAAAGTTTGATAAGGAATAATCAAAGTGAATATTATAATGTTTTAAGTAAGTGTGATAAGCTTGGTGAATCGACCTTATTGATCGAGTTTATGCTTGATAAAATAGTTGCAGCATTAAGATTATATAGTAACAATATTACATATGAGGCAAATACGCCTTTATCTAGAATGGAATTTGCTAAGGTTAATTTAATAGATCAATGGTTTTCTAGAAAAGATTATATTACTGTACATAAAAGTATTTCTACAGCAACGGCTAGTAGAGATTTGTTATATGGTTTAGAGCGTAAACTTTTAATAAGTAAAGGGGATAAGAATCAAACTTATTATAAGTTTGTGTAGTTTTTAATGTAATGCCCGCTTTCGTGTATGAGTGTTAACTTAAGAGAAGAAAAAAGCTCTGATGCCATTTCCGCGAAAGCCGGAATCCAGTACTTTAAAGCTTTTTAAAAACTCGATTTATCTTGCTTTACCCCTAGATTTCTACTTTCGCAGGAATAACATCATATCACTGATTCAAAAAGAGATTAACATGAAAAATTTTATAAAATATTTGTTTTTTACCAGTCTATATATAGTAGTGACGATAATAGTTGCTTATATGGTTTTGGCTCAAACTATTCCTAATGATGGGCAGTGTCATATGATGGATAGACCATTTGTTATTCATTACATCTTAGCAGCAATTATTACCGCTTTACCGGCACTAATTTTAATATATAGTAAAAAGAAAAAGTAAATATATGATCGGTAAATTAAGTGGTAAAGTTGATTCCCAAGGAGATGATTACGTTATAATTGACGTAAACGGGGTAGGGTACTTAGTCTATGCTTCAGGTAAAACTTTAGGTACACTTGCTGAAGGGGAGTTTTATAAATTATTTATTGAAACCCATGTTCGAGAGGAACATATTCATCTTTACGGTTTTTTGACTCTAGAAGAGAAGATTTTTTTTAATTTACTACAATCAGTAAACGGTATAGGTACAAGAATGGCTTTATTTATCTTATCAAGCCTTACGCCTTTAGATATTCAAATTGCTGTAAATAATGAAGATAAAAATATATTTAAAGCAATATCTGGAGTAGGGGCTAAACTTGCTGAACGTATAGTGCTAGAGCTGAAAGGTAAAGTAGCAAAAATATCAAGCGGTTCAGCTATTATTAAAGAGAGCTTAAATATTAAGAATATCACACCCGTTGCAAGTAATGAAGTAATAAAAGCTCTAGTAAATCTAGGATTTTCTAGATTTGAAGCTCAAAACGCTGTTCAAGGCATCATTACCCAAAATCCCGAAATCTCTATTGATGAATTAATCAAAACAGCCCTGAAAAATCGAAATTCTAATTTTTAGTTGATAAATTAGCAGTTATTTTATATTAATTTTTTTACTAAAATTAATAGGTAAAATATATGTCCAAGTTAATAGAATATTTAGGAAAAATAAAGGCTGAAGAAATATTAAAAGAGCTATAGAAAGACCCTGCTACTTTAAGTATTCCCGAGGTTAATTTTGTACCACAATCACCGGTATTTGCAGCTGCTGGATACTCTAAAATTCCTGAAGATGCTTTAAAAATGGGTTATTTAATGCTTTATAAGGAGATGCTACTATAAAGTACTTAAGCACTGATAGTTTTGTGTGGAGTTTAAAATCAATAAAGTTATTTGCTGAATTTTTTAAAGATCCGCTATGCCGCATTACCGACATTAGTTTTATAAATGCTTTGAATAATGCTAATAAGATAGATGTTCTTTTAGATACCTTAAGAGTAAACGAAACAAAAATAAGCGATTTAGATATAAGTGGGATATTTTTTGATAATAATGTTTCTGCCTGATCCTCATTTGTTAAAAATACTAAACTTGCCGGATTGAATTTTTCATTAAGTACAGCAGTAAGCGAGGAATCAAAGAAAGCCTTATCGGATTCTATAAAAGAGAATAAAAGCTTAATTGGATGTAATATTTTAGGTTATAAGGTAGGCATGAAATCTCAAGATAGACAAGAATTAGACGCACAAATTACAGAAATAACTGATGAAAATAACCTTACTCTAAAAGATGTAGCAGAAGTTTTGAAAAATTATTATGAAAATCCTAATGTAATATTATTAAATGAGATATTTGGCCATTATTTCAAGTTATATAAAGGATTAAATCAAAATTACCTTAAAGAAGAATTACAAAACTTAGGCGTCACTGATACAGAAAAATTTTTTGAAACCGTAGATAAACTGAGAGAAGGGGTAACTAGTTTCTATGAAGAGGGCTAATATAAAAGTCTAAAATAATTTATAGCATAAAACTATTTTTTGGCTATTATTAGTCATTATATTCGATTTAAAATAATGACTAATATATTATCACCTGAAAAAAGTGAAAATGATCAAGAATTGCCGATAAGGCCATCATATTTGCAAGAATTTGTCGGTCAACAGCAGATTAAAGAAAATCTTTCGGTATTTATTAAGGCTGCAAAATCTCGAAATGAGCATCTGGATCATACTTTATTTTACGGTCCGCCCGGGCTTGGTAAAACTACGCTTGCTAAAATTATCTCTAACGAAATCGGCGGTAATTTTAAATCCACCTCCGGTCCTGCTATACTTAAGGTAGCTGATCTTGCTGCTATTCTTACCAATCTTGAAAAGCACGATGTATTATTTATTGATGAAATCCACCGCTTAAATACTGCGGTTGAAGAGGTTTTATATCCTGCTATGGAAGATTTTGAGCTTGATATAATTATCGGTGAAGGATCTGCTGCAAGGTCAGTGAAAATAACCTTGCCGAAATTTACCTTAATCGGTGCTACCACACGCCTCGGGCTGCTTAGTAATCCTTTGCGTGATAGGTTCGGTATCCCTATGCGACTAAATTTTTATAATACTGAGGAATTGAAGAAAGTTCTAAATAGAGCAAGTAAACTACTTGATATTGATTTGACCGATTCAGGTTCTGAAGAAATAGCTAAAAGAAGTAGAGGAACGCCAAGAATTGCATTAAGATTGCTTCGTCGTATAAGAGATTTTGCAGCAGTTGATGGTAGATCAAGAGTAGATAAGCAAATCTCTGATTTTGGGTTAAATCGTTTGGAAGTTGATCGCATAGGACTTGATAGCAATGATTATCGTTATCTAAAATTCATAGCGGATAATTATAACGGCGGTCCTGTTGGAATTGAAACGATTGCAGCTGCCTTATCTGAACAACGTGATGCACTTGAAGAAACCATAGAGCCTTATCTTATACAGATAGGTTTACTACAAAGAACTCCTAGAGGTAGGGTAATCACGATTAGCGCTTTTGAGCATTTGAAAATGCCTGTACCGAATCAATCACATTATCAATTTAATATTTTTAACGAGAATGAATAACAATAATTTAAATGATAACTACACAGCCGCAGATGTTATAAAAAGGCTGATAAAAGATCATGTTAAACCTTACGCAAATAAAATATATTTTTCGATATTTTGTATGGTTGTTGCAGCACTTTGTACGGCAGTGATCGTACATGCGGCTAGGCCTATTATTGATAAGGTTTTTTTAACGCATGATAAGAAAATGCTTATAATAATGCCCATAGTGCTTACTGTAACTTTTGTTATAAAAGGAATTTCAGAGTATTATCAGAATTATCTAATAAAATTTGTTGGGCAGAGGGTACTAAACGATTTACAGATAAAAATGTATGAGCATTTGTTATTTGCCGATATTTCTTTTATTCAAAACCAATCTTCAGGACGTTTAATATCTCGTTTTACTAATGATATTTCTTTGATGCGTGGAGCTGTTTCTAACTTACTTGTCGGATGTGCTAAACACTTCCTAACTGTAGTATGTTTAATAGCAACAATGTTTCATTTAGAACCGTTATTATCTTGCGTAGTTTTTCTTGTTTTCCCTTTAGCTGTTTATCCGGTGCAAAGGATGGGTAGAAAGATAAGAAGAATATTTGCACAGTCACAAGAAGAGTTTGGGCATTATACCTCTCGGCTTGATGAAACATTTCAGTCAATTAAGATTATTAAATCTTTTGTAGGCGAACAAATAGAAAGTAATAGAGCATCGTTGATTATTAATAATATTTTAGAGTTCTACAAAAAAACATCTAAGCTAGATGCGATGGTTTCACCGATTATGGAGGGTTTAAGCGGTCTTGCAGTTGGAGGGATGGTATGGTATGGAGGTAATCTAGTCCTGGAGGGGAAAAGTACGCCAGGGGCTCTTTTTGCGTTTTTGGCTTCTTTTGCAGCGGCTTATAGACCGTTTAAAAGTTTGGTATCGTTAAATATTAATTTGCAAGAAGGAATAGCAGCAGCTAAGAGGGTATTTAGTATTTTGGATACCGAGCCTCTTATTAAAGATCATGAAGATGCTAAAGACGTAGATTTATATAATCCACAAATTACTTTTGAAAAATTAGCTTTAAGGTTTGAGAGTAAAATAGCTATAAAATATATAGATTTAAGGCTAGAGCCTCATAAAATTATTGCGTTTGTCGGGCGTTCAGGTAGTGCTAAGACTTCGCTTAGTAATTTATTAGTACGTTTTTATGATCCAAATGAAGGAAGAATTTTAATTAATAATCATGATATTAAAGATATTAAGCTTACTTCACTTAGAGGTCAGATTTCCTTAGTTACTCAAGATACTCATTTATTTGATACAAGCGTTGCAGAAAATATAGCATACGGTCAGGAAAACGCTACACGAGAAGAAATAATTAGAGCAGCAAAATATGCCGATGCTCATGAGTTTATTATGCATCTGCCGAATGGTTACGACACGCAGATAGGGGGGCAGGGGACGACTCTTTCAGGCGGTCAGCGTCAGCGTTTATCTATTGCTAGAGCTTTCTTAAAAGATGCCCCTATTTTAATTTGGGATGAAGCAACAAGCAGCTTAGACCAAACTTCCGAACAGAAAATTCTAGAATCGTTAAAGAAATTACGCCAAGGAAAAACCACTTTAATTATTACGCATCGTTTAAGCAGTATTACCGATCTTGATAATATTATCGTCATGAAAAACGGTGAGATTTGTGAACAAGGAACTCATACACAATTGCTTAAGAATAAAGATGAATATTATAGGTTGTATAATAAGGAGTTAAGAGAAAATGGTTGATTTATAAAGTAAATAGTTTATATTTATTAATTATTATTGCAACACTAATATTTTCGTCATTGCGAGGAAAAATTGAAAATTTTGACGAAGCAATCCAGTAAAAAATGCATAGCATTTTTTTATTATTTTCCTAGATTGTCACGTTGGGACTATGCCCATCCTCGCAATGACGATTTAATGAAATATCACAATGCGCATTACCAAGATTTTTAAAGACTATCGATTATTTGAAATATTTATTTTAGGAATAGTTAGCGGTATGCCGCTGGTTATAATTTTTTCTACTCTTGCGGTATGGTTAAAAGAATCCGGTATAGATATCGCCGTTATTACTACTTTTGCGGTTGCAAGGTTATCATATTCGTTAAAAGTATTTTGGTCACCTCTAGTCGACAATTTTAAAATACCTTTTTTAAGTAGGTGGGGACATCGCAAAAGCTGGCTTATATTATGTAGCTCTTTAATGGCTTTAGTACTAATTGCTATGAGCAAGGAAAATCCTGCAGTTTCTTTAACTTCTTTCTATTTTTTGACTATATTATTAGGCTTTTTATCTAGCACGTTTGATATTGCCGTTGATGCGTTGCGTATAGATAAGTTTGATCAAGAAACACAAAGCATAGCTAGTGCAACCGCTGTATTCGGTTATCGAATCGGTATGCTTATTACAGGGGCAGGTGCTTTGTACCTTGCAGAAATAACTGGAAATAATTGGCAACTAACTTTCTGTGTTATAGCTATAATATTTGTCGTTGCAACGATATTTATAATAACCGTAAACGAAAAAGAATTAGTAAGAGAAAAAATTAATATTATTTCTATTACTTCATGGATTTCTACAGTAATTAATCCTTTCCAGGATTTTTTCAAAAGAGAATTTGCTGCAACTATTTTACTTGCGGTAATATTTTTTAAATTAGGCGATGCTATGCTTGGAGCGGTTGCCTCACCTTTTTATATAGAGCTTGGTTATACAAAAGGCGAAATAGCAATAATAGCTAAACTTTATGGATTGATTGCAACCTTAGTCGGTGGTTTTGTCGGTGGTATTGTAATGTATAGGGTGGGGAATTTTAAAGGTTTGATTATTACCGGTATTGCCCAAAGCTTAACGCATTTTGCATTTATTTGGCTTAATCATCAGCCTCCTTCTTTTGAAGCTTTATTAATTGCTATTACTATAGAGAATTTTGCTGCCGCTATGGGTGCTACTGCTTTAGTCGGATATATAGGTAATTTATGTAATAAAAAATATTCCGCAACACAATATGCTTTACTTAGTAGTGCTAGTAGTTTATGTAACAATACTGTCACTATTTATGCTGGAAAACTCGTAAATATGATGGGCTGGGACGGTTTTTTCCTCTTTACTATAATTTTAGCCTTGCCTGCTTTGTTTATATTAATGTATCTTAATAAAAAGGTTAATGTGTAGTAAGTATTATTTTCATTGTCATTGCGAGCGACCGTAGGAAGCGTGACAATCTAGGAAAATAATAAAAAAATGTTATGCATTTTTTACTGGATTGCTTCATCAAAGTTTTCAATTTTTCCTCGCAATGACGAAAAATCACGTTTGGTTTAATTGGAATAATATTTTATTTATTTAAAATGTTTAGGAAATTTTTATTACCTTATATTTTTGTCGTAACATTTTTCTTTGCGCCTATAAGCGAAGCAAAAAAAGCCGTAAAAAATACCCCTAAGCCTCCTGTTCAAACTAGTTTAGTAATTGATGCAAAAAGCGGTAAAGTGTTGCAGGCCCATAATTCACAAATTCGGATTTACCCCGCTTCTTTAACTAAACTAATGACTCTATACTTAATGTTTGAAGCAATTGAAGCCGGTAAGTTACCTTTAGATAAAAAATTACTTGTATCAGCGAAAGCTTCAAAAATGCCACCGTGTAAGTTGGGTTTAAAAGCAGGGGAAACTATAACCGTTCGAGAGGCAATTAATGGATTAATTATAAAATCTGCTAATGATGCTGCTGTAACGGTTGCTGAGGGTATGAAAGGTTCAGAGAAAGCTTTTGCTCATTTAATGAATGTTAAAGCTAAACAACTCGGTATGAAGAATACCTATTTTAAAAATGCTTCAGGTTGGCATGACCCATTGCAGCAAACTACCGCAAGAGATATGGCTAAACTTGCTATGGCTTTGAAGAGAGATTATCCTAAATTTTATCCGTTATTTGCTAAAACCAGCTTTGTATTTCGTGGAAATGTAGTAAACGGACATAATAGGGTTACTAAAAATTATCAAGGTGCAGAAGGGATGAAAACAGGTTTTCATACACCGGCAGGTTATAATTTAGTAACTACTGCTTCTAGGAACGGTAAATCATTGATTGCCGTTGTTACAGGCGGTAAAAGTGCCGCATCTCGTGATCAAAAGATGATGGGGCTATTAGATCAGCATTTTAATATTAAGCCTATAATCTCTAAACCTTCAATCAAGCTTGCCTCTAATAATAAATCTACTACAAAAGCTAAATCAAAAATAATAAAGAAAAAGAATATACGTAGTTGATATGTATCGTCATTGTGAGACCACAAAGTGGTCGTGGCAATCTCATGAGGTAATACAAAAACTCCTGAGATTGCTTCGTCGAAACTTAAGTTGCTCCTCGCAATGACGTTAAAAATCGAGCTATGCAACAACGCCTATGACTATTGATGATTTAATATTCACACATCTTTTAAGGAGTTACTGCCAATTTATACTTTAAATTTATAAGTTTTATATGACAATTAACGCTACATTTATTGTAGTTTGTTACTTTATTAGATGAAGATTTTTTAGAGTTTTGAGCTAAAGTTTTACTTTGTGGTTTTTTTAAATTAATATTTTTTAGAAATTTCTCAGTTTCATTAGGTAAATATTCTATTTTTACTTTAGTTATACCTTGATTTTTAAATGCTAAAATTTCAGCCGCTTTTTGAGAAACATCTATTATACGATTTTGCTTAAAAGGACCTCTATCATTAACCATTAAAATTACTGCTTTATTATTGGCTTTGTTGGTAACTTTAACTAAGCAAGGGAGCGGAAGAGTTTTATGTGCAGCAGTTAATAAATTTCTATTAAATCTATCGCCATTAGCGGTTTTTTTACCGTGAAAACCGTCTTTAAGTCCACCGTACCATGAGGCATAACCTGTTTCGGTAAAAGATTTAGGGTTGTGAGGTTTGTAAGTCTTTCCTTTTATTTTATAATTTTTACCGACTTTATAATGTCCTTTATAAGTTAGATTATGAGGATCATCTTTTGATAATTCTTTGTAAGAATATTTGTGGGAATAAGGTAATCTTTTTGAGGTATTACAACCGCTGAGACCAAAACAAAAAATTAACAAAAGTAATAAACCCTTTGCATAACTTACTCCTAAAGGTAATTTGTATACCTTTGATACTTTAAGATTTGGTAAGTCAAATTTCGGGATTCGCCTGTGTTCACGTATTTTTATACGCTGTGCAGGCTCACCACTTATTTGATTTCCAACTTTTGCAATATCTGCGGTATACGTCAATCCGGTACTCGCATCCTCACGTACTAAAGTGTATGCTGTAGTGCTACATGCCGTGTTTCCTTCAAATTTCTCTTTATTAGCTTCATTCTGCAAGAGGTCTAATTTGAATTTATGATTCTTCACTATTATCATTATTGGTGTTAAAGTTATTCATTATTTTAGCGTAACACACAACTTTTTCAACACCTTTTATTTTTGATGCAATAGAAGCAAGC
>NZ_LECS01000004.1:272811-274406 GCF_001602635.1 Rickettsia endosymbiont of Proechinophthirus fluctus
CTGATCTTGCAACTCCAAATAAATAAACTATATTATCTATAGTTAGAATAGTATAATTAGCAAATTTAATGTCTTTTCTGACTAAATTTTTAGCTTTAATTTGTGTGGTTATCATACTATCTTTAGTATATTGGGCTAAGTCAAAATGATTACTGTTTTTATTTACTTTCAACTCATTAATAACTTCTTTTACGCTTTTTTGATTCCAAGCAATTTCTACGGCTTTTAACGCATCAGATTCTTTTTGAATATTTCCTGTTAATAATACTCTTCCTTGTGATACTTCAACCTTTATTTTAGCACCTAAATCTCTAAAATTATTTTTTACTAAATCAGCTTTAATGCTGGCAGAAATCCTTGAATCATTTAATGTTTCAGATATTGGTTGATCTTTTGAAGCAACAATGCCGGTAGTGGTTGCTGCGGTAAAAATAGCAGGTAAACAAGCAGATAGACTAAAAGAAAGAGCTATAAAAATTAGAACTCGTAATATCATAACAATAGTACCCTACGATTTTTAAAAAGATTGTATTTGTTTAAGAATTAACTGTTTGTTTATTATAGTACCGGACACTTTTTAAAAAGTCATCGGTGTTATCTTTGTGAAAGCAGGGATCCTGTGTCATCCCGCGACTTGATCGTGGGATCCAGCTTAAAATACTAATATTAGTATTTTAAATTGTTTGTATGGACCCTGTTGTCAAGCCACAGGGTGACACAGTGGATTTTACCGGTCCATGCAACAACACCTACGCGGTAATGACATAAAGTAAAAATAGTAAGGTATTATATATCATATCTTACTATCCGGTAATTTATTCTTTAATAAAAGAGGTAATTGCAGTAAAATAAATATAAAAGTAATAGGTATTACACCGAATACTTTGAATTTTACCCATGTTTCATCTGAGCAATTACGCCAAACTACTTCATTAACTACAGCCATAAAAAAGAAAAAAGCCGCTGTTCTATAGCTTAAGGTTATCCAACTTTCTTCTTTAAGACGTACTATACTCTCTAAAGCATATTTGATAAAAGGATTTTTTCTTATACCGCTCATGAGAAATATTATTCCAAAAATAACATATAATATAGTAGGTTTGATTTTTATATACATTGAATCGCCGCTAATTAAAGTAATACTTCCCGAAACTAATAAAACAGTCGTAGAAATAATAGAAAGCTTGGATACTTTCTTATCTATAACATAACAAAGGGTAATACAAATAACAGAGGTAATAAGCATATAAAGAGTAGCGTGTTGTATACCGCCTCCATAAAAAAAGCCTGCAAAAAATGCTATTACCGGACCAATTTCTGATAAAAATTTTAACATATTTAATTTAATTGTTCTCTTTGATAAAATTAATTTGATTCATTTTTTTGTACTGATATTAAGTTATTTTTGGAATATCTTAATTTTATTTGTATGAAAATATTTATCAGTAATATAGTAGTAAAATAAGCCAGTACTTGTAGCCCGTTAGGTCTTGCAATATAACCGGTAACAATATGTAAGATTTTACCTATCATACTTCTATCTGCTACTAACCATGAACTATCCCAAAGTTGATCGGATAAAAACATAATTAGAC
>NZ_LECS01000004.1:274417-295197 GCF_001602635.1 Rickettsia endosymbiont of Proechinophthirus fluctus
AAGAGGTTAAAATACCTGCAGCACTTGCTGCAAATCCGCCTGCTATTAGCATTAATAATATGGTAGAGATTTTAAAAATATATTTTTGATTAGCAATCTTAATGAAACCGAAATATATTACTAAACCAAGTAAAAAGCCACTTGTAGCACCTATTATCACTCCTTGCAAGTAAATACTGCTTGATATTGTTTCAACTGAAGATATGCTATATACTAAAATAATAATTTCTGCACCTTCTCGTAATATAGTAGTGGCAACTAAAAAAAACAACATGAAATAACTGGCATTACCTTCATGAATTTTTACTGATAAGTCGTTTATATGTTGCTTTACTTTTATACCGTAACCTTGCATCCATATTATTGTCCAGCTAATCAGAATTGTTATTAGTATCATAATGCCGGAATTGAATAACTCGTCGCCTATTCCGCCAAAAGATAAAGATAATTTACGTGTAAAAAATGCAAAAATTGAAGCAAATACTACTCCAAGCATTACTCCAGCAATAATATAAAGACGAGATTTTTCTATTTGTTTTGTTACGACGAGTATTATACCAAGTAATAAGGATATTTCTAAACATTCACGAAACACTACTAAGGCAATTTTAAACATATTTTTTATCTAATCATTAACAATTATAAAACCCTGCGCCGTATCTTGATGAAAATCTCCAAAAAATTCATATTTTCCGGACTTGAGAGGTGCAAGTATAATATGTATTGACTCATTTGGCATAACTATTTTTTCACGATGTAAATCGTGACTTTCAAACTCTTCTACCGTATCATCTTCATTATGAACAATTAACCTTATCTTAGTCGATTTTGGTACTTCAACTATATTCGGAACAAATTTATGATCTTGTATAGCTATCTTTACTTCTAATATATTATCGTTTGTTTTATTATCGGAACTCTTACTTGTAGAGATATAAATAATTACTGCTAAAAATATTAAACCTACTAATATAATAATATTTTTGTTTTTTTTAATAATTTCCATACTATAATTAAAGTTTAAAGTAAGATGCTTATATACTCGTTTAATTTGAGTTTTAAATTTTTAATAATTACAAAATTTATCCTGCAATTTTTATTAATGCTATAAGATATACAATTATTATCATTATGACAAGGATAGATAATAAAATATAATTTTTTTGTCTTTGAATTTTATTTTGTTTCATATTTATTTAATTTTGTTTAAAGTCTCCTAGTTCAAGTAAAAGATATTCATTTATCGGTAACGATTCATGAGAAATAATTTTATTTATGTTAGAACCTAAAGTTTTAAATGTTTTGCCTTCAGCAATAACACTGCGTGTTCCAATCGTTACTTTACCTTGCAAGGCGTAAGAAAAAATTAAAGGATATGTAATGTCGCCGATTTTCATATCTATTGGTTGTCCTTTTGCTTTTGAATCATATAGTATTTTACCGTTTGATAAGCGAGTAATTTTAGCATTAAAGCTTACTTTTTCACCACATAATAAAGGAACACGATAAGCTATCTCATCGTCATAAATTTTAACTTCATTACTTTTTACAAAATTTTGCGGTAATATGGATTTTAAAATTACATTAACTTTATAATTATAAGCATCATCGAAGATAATATTATTACTATTATTAACAGCATATTTTGCCGGAATAATAGCTTCTCGTGCTTCTCCTACCATCATACCGATTATTACATTATCTAAGCCAAGCATTACAGGAGCAGAGCCTAAAGTAAAAGTCTTAGTATCTTCAGATATTAAAGTATTGTTCATATCTGATATTTGATAAAATACGGTAACTACATGTCCGCAAGAAGCGGGACCGATATTACCGCTACCGAGCGTATTAATTTTGAACAGTGTTTTTACTAAATCCTTACGTACTTCAATAGTGTAATCATTAGGATTGATAGGTCCATTTAACGGTTGTAAAATATTCTCAAAAAATGCTTTCCCTTCTTCGGTTTTAAGAGCATTTATTACTATTTTTGAAACCGTACGTTCCAATAAGTTGCCGTTTAATGAAATAGGAGGTTCATTATTTATACTAGTTTGGTTTTCATTGGTAGATGAATTATTTGAAGCCGTTTGCTCTACAGTTGTAAGATTATTGTTGTCGGGAGATATTTTTAACTTTACTATATTGTAAAGTATTAGAATTACAATTATTAAAGATAAAAATTTTTGCATATATATAACTATTTTAGTATAACAAAGTTTACTATAACAATCAATTACTTAATAATCAAATGAGAATAAAAATAATTTGATTAATAAAAATAATTGATTTAAATTTAGATGCAGAATTTTATAAATATAGTGGTGAAAAGTGAAAAAATTTATATTTTGTTTTTTATGTTTATGGACATTAAACATATTTGCTGCTTCTAAAACTTACCCTAATAAGCTTAATCGTTGTAAAATTACTAGAAATATATTTAATGATTATGAACCAAAAGTTTTTGAAACTACTAATAATTTATTACGTAAAACAGGAAGATTATCAAAATTTTACGGTGAAAGGATATTAATTAAAGGAAAAGTATTAGATCAAAATTGCGTGCCGGTTGCGGATGCTAAAGTTTATTTATGGCAAGCAGGAAGCGGGGGTAAATATCCTTACGAACCTTTAAAAACTAGAGTTGATAAAAGAAGATTTACAAGTAAAAGCGATTCAAGTTTTACCGGTTCCGGTATTGCTACTACTAATAATAAAGGAGCATATTATTTTATTAGCATGTTGCCTTATACATCTTCTCGTTATTTGAGAAGTGCAAATATAAGAATAGAGCATCCTAGTCTTACTACTCTCGAAACACGCTTAGACTTATCTGATCAAAATATGTGTGATAATGAGTGCGGTGAAGTAAATCCGATATTGATCGAACCGCAAGAAAATATGCCGTCTTATTGTTTTGACTTAGTTTTGCAAGGTACGACGCTTAAGAGGTATTGATACAGTACGTCATTGCGAGGAAAATTACGCAGTAATTTGACGAAGCAATCTCAGGATATTTGACGAGATTGCCACGCAGTCTACTACTGCTCGCAATGACGTTTTGCCTCTTTCTGCGGTGCTTCTAAAGGCTTTTTTATACCACAACTACATAATGTAAGTGCTAATACGAATAAATAAAATGTCTTCATTACTATAAATTATTATATGACCTTAAGAAATTATAATAAATATCTTATATATATTATAGTATTTTTATTATATATAATAATTTTTATTCCTAAAATTCATGCTAGGCTCTATGAGCAGCCTAAGGATAAATTAGCATTTTTAAGAGGTTCAAGCGCTCCTGATAATATAATTTTTTTTGATGAAGAAAAAAATCAATATTCTCTTGATCAGTTTGAAGGAAAGACTATATTGTTAGTGTTTTGGGCTACTTGGAGTGCTCCTTGTGTCAAAGAAATGCCTGACCTTGATATGTTGCAAAAAGATTTTAGGAAATTACCTTTTTCAGTAATTCCGATTTCAGAAGATTATCAAGACATAAAAGTTGTGAAAGAATATTTTAAAAGCTATCAAATAAGATATTTGCCGATTTATCATGATTATAGAAATGAATTATTTAAAGCCTTAGGGGTTGTTAGTTTGCCGACTAGTATATTAATAGACCCAAACGGCAAAATAGTAACTAGCTTTGTCGGCAATACAAATTGGTATGACGAAAAAGTTAGAGGTACTATTTTATCTGCCATTTCTGGAAATTATCCTGAACCTAAAAATAGTTATAACGCACAATCTCTGAATAAACCGGCTAAGCCTTTGCTGCCAATAAAAAAGGATGCTCTATAGTCACTCCAAGTAAATAGACGAAGTGTAATTTGGAAAAGAGCAAGGAGTCTATAAGGTGAGGAGCGGAGCGTATACTTAATAGGTGAGTACCGTAGATCTTATAAGACAACATAGCCAATTGTTCAAATGAAACGAGTATATTAAATTAAAAATGAGTAAAATTAATGAATGAAGTAAATAAATCAACTATGGCGAATGCTGAATTTGATCAGATAATAACCAAACGACAGATAAGTAAATTAGATCAATTATTTGCTTCGGTTTTTGGTAATTCTAAAGAGGTGATTGCCGTTTTACGCCTTAGTGGTATTATCGGTAAAGTAAGTACTATGCAATCGGGACTTACGTTAGAATCATTAAATGCACTAATAGAAAAAGCTTTTAAAATAAAGAAATTAAAAGCATTATGTTTAATTATTAATTCTCCCGGCGGTTCTCCGGTACAATCTGAACTTATTGCAAAACGTATTCGTGATCTTGCTGAAGAAAATAAAATAAAAATTTATAGTTTTATTGAAGATATGGCGGCTTCAGGCGGATATTGGCTGGCTTGCAGCGGTGACCGGATATATGCTTTGCCGAGTTCAGTGATCGGTAGTATCGGAGTAGTATCAAGCGGATTCGGTTTTCATGAAGCAATTAATAAACTTGGGATAGAGAGAAGAGTTTATACGGAAGGCAAGAATAAATCAGTATTGGATCCGTTTAAACCTATTAATAAAGATGATCTTAAAATTATCAAAGATTTGCAAAAGCAGGTTTATGAACATTTTATAGAATATGTAAAAACAAGAAGAGCAGGGAAGTTAACTCAGCAAGACGAAATTTTATTTAACGGTGAATTTTGGGCAGGGCAAACGGCGCTTGATTACGGCTTAATTGATGGCATAGGTGATATGTATAGTGTAATGAAAGAAAAATTCGGTGATAATATTAAGTTTCAATATCTGTGTGCTAAGCAACCTTGGCTTAAAAAGAAACTTGGCATGGGAAGTAAGATATTAACCGATAATCTTGCTAATTCTTTAATTGATGCGGTAGAAAATAAAATTATTAACGATAAATTTGATATGAAATAATATGACAATAACACAAGTTAAAATTAAAAAACTAGAAAATTTTTCCGGCAGTTTGCCGGAATATGCTACAGAGCATAGTGCGGGGATGGATTTAATAGCCGCAAACGAGCAACCTATAACAATAAAAGCAGCCGCAATACAGCTAATTCCAACAGGCATCGCTATAGCACTACCGGATTCGTTTGAAGCCCAAATAAGACCCCGTTCGGGTCTTGCCGTTAAACACGGTATCACGGTTGCTAATTCACCCGGTACTATTGATACAGATTATCGAGGTGAAATAAAGGTCATTCTTATTAATCTCGGTAAAGAAGATTTTATTATAGAAAAAGGCATGCGAATTGCACAGATGATAATCGCAAAGTACGAACGTATATTATGGGAAGAAAGTATTAGTCTTATGGGAACGATGCGTGGTAGCGGTGGCTTTGGTTCTACCGGTGTTTAGTGGGTCTCTATGTCATTCCCGTGTAGGCAGGAATCCAGAAAATAACCTTAATCTTGATACAAAAATTACATATTAGATAAACCTATAAAAAATAAGTTTTTTATAGGTTTTACTGGATTCCTGCTTTCGCAGGAATGACATTAACGAGCCATACAACAACGTTTTTAGTAGCTCGTAATGATTATTAGGTATCCACGAACAAATCATAAAACTTATGAAAATCACAATAAAATTGTTAACCTCTATATTGTTGTTATTAGCTTTGAAAGTAAATGCTAATTCTGATGCTGTAGATAATGTTAAGCAAGTTTTTACCTATATCGATCAAAAAAATTGGTCACAAGCCGAAGATTTAGCTCTAGAAGTAAATAATAAAATTTTAACAAAAATTGTACTTTCTCAGAAATATTTAGATAATAAATATTCAGATAATAGTTTTGAACATGTAATAAGGTTTTTATGCAATAACCCGGATTGGCCTCAAAATAAGCTGCTTGAAGAAAGAGCAGAAGAATATCTAAATAATAATACAAATAAAAAAGTAATTGTTGATTGGTTTAGTAAACATCCTCCTCTTACCGGCAAAGGTTATAAATTTTATGCGGCAGCTGCAAGTAGTTTAATCAAAGATCAGAAAATATTACTACCTATTATTAAAGAGGCTTGGGTATACGCCAATTTCACTCCTGAAGAAGAAAATGCATATTACAATAAGTGGCATAAATATTTAACTGCGAGTGATCATTTAGAGCGAATAGAAGAACATTTATGGAACAATGATATTAGATCTGCTAAGCAATCCCTGAAATATGTAGAGCAAGGTTACCGTAATTCTTTTAAAGTCCAAATTGCGATTATAGGTAAATCGCCAAATGCTGAAAAGCTTTTTAAAAGTGTTCCTGAAAAATACTATACTTCCGGTTTATTATATCGTTATTTAGATTTTAAAAAAATGCAAAAGCCGACAAAGGAAATTATTACTTTGTTTAAGAAAGCTAAAAATAACCGTAAACATTTTGCTAAATGGTGTCGTATTCAGTCCTATTATGCTCGTGAATTCATTGATTACAAAGATTTTGCTAATAGCTATAGAATGGCAACGCTTCCTTTTGCTACTTGTCCTGAAACTATAAGGGAGCAGGAGTGGTTTGCGGGCTGGCTTTCTTTAAGTTTTTTAAAAAAGCCTGATCAAGCATTAGTACATTTTAATAAGTTTATTAAAGTTGTTAAGACACCGATTAGTTTGGCACGTGGGTTTTATTGGCTCGGTCGTACTTATGCAGCAAAAGGCGATAAGCAAATGGCTAGAAAATTTTACGCGCAGGCAGCTAAATATTCTTTTACCTTTTATGGGCAGGTAGCAAATATTGAATTAAATAGGACAAAGTTAGTTTTACCTCCTATGCCCGTAATAACTTCTGAAGAAAGGAAAATTATAGAAAATAAAGAGATTATTAAAGCAATAAGGTTATTGGTTAAATATAATAAAAACTACTTAGCCCTGATATATTCCAAAGCAGCAATGAAAAATACTAAAAATTCTGCAGAAATTCAAATAATTGCGAATATTATTAAAGCCAATAATAATACTAATCATATGGTTGAGGTGGCAAAAATTGCTGCCCAAAATAATGCTTTTATTCCGGATTGTGCTTTTCCAACGCCTTATAATCTAGTAGGTTTGCCTATCCCACCTCATTTAACTTATGGAATAATTAGACAAGAATCGGTTTTTGATCATAAAGCAGTAAGTTATGCCAATGCTATGGGTCTCATGCAACTTATTAAAGGTACTGCTTGTGATACCGCAAGATCCATAAATGTTAAATGTAATGTAGCAGACTTAACTAGAAATCCGGTATATAATATTAAACTTGGTGCGCATCATTTCAAAAAATTATTAGATAATCATAAAGGTTCTTATATTCTATCCATTGCTTCTTACAATGCCGGAAGTCATAATGTAATAAAATGGATAGATAGGTTTGGTGATCCAAGGGATATAAAAGATACAAGAAAAGTTATTGACTGGATAGAACTTATACCTTATCGAGAAACAAGAGATTACGTTCAAAGAGTACTTGAAAATGTTCAGATTTATCGGGTAATCTTAAATAAGAATAGTAGTTTGTACTTTAAGCGTGACTTACATGCTTGTGATATAGCAAAAAGTTAATTTCTATTAGTGTTTTATTTTGACATATAGTAATATATAAGTATAATGTCAACACTAATTAAAAACTATGAATTAAGGAGGAGAGTATGAAAAAATTAGAGCAACAATCATGCTACCGGCGGTTTTGAATATTTTAAATGGGATTGGATGACAAGCATTACGGGTAGTCATTCAGAAATAGTACCAAGATTTAAGAAAATAGTAAGCATTTTAAAAGAAGCTAAAAGTAACCCAGCCCAGTATGAAAACTTAGTATCTAACTTGGATGCTAGTACTAAAAATGCACTTGAGGTTACTATTAAGAGTAATAATATTACTGTACCGATACAAGACACTAATAAGGTAATGTCAGAAATATTATCAGGAATGCCAAACATGGCTAGATACAAAAAGTCATATCCCTATGGACCTTAAACAAAAATTCTTAGATTTAGATTCTAATCATTTAGAACTATTCATAAAAGCTGCTTATAACAAATTTAACAATAAGTGGATAGTTAAAGAGTTTGTTGATAATGCTGTAAAAACTGGAGAAGAAGGTAGAAAATATCTAGCCGATTGTGATTGTAGTTCAACTGACCAGCTATGGACAAAGCTTGTTGAACCTATAATAGAAAACCTTAGAATAAGCGAAAATTCAACTGATAAATCTGAAGATGATGCAATATCAGAGGCTTCGGCGAATAAACTTGGAGCAAAAGTAAAGACTTTAGCACTATCTAATACTCATGAACTACCAGCACAAAAAGAAGCATTAAAGCTTGTATATGATATGAGGAAAGGTAATTTAGATAAAGCAACTGTTGTTAAGAACATTAATTTTTTTGGTCAGGATGATACTGTATTAGGTGGGGCTGTAGAATATAGTGGCCTTACTATTGACCAAATCAGGGCTAAAGCAGTAGAGATTGGCGGTGATGATGCTGCTTTAGAATAGCTTCTTAAGGTTATTCGCATTTTCTATGTCATGTCTGTCCCTAGCTAAAATGGGAATCCAGTGCTTGCTTCTGTCATAGCGTGTCTTGTCCACGGTATCTAGAAAAAATAAAATAAAGACTGGATGCCGTGGTCGCGCCACGGCATGACATAGTAGGTTTACCTGTTCATATAACAATATCTATCAATTATATTCATGATTCTTAAAAATATATCTTTACTAATAATATTATTTTTTTCAATATCAACTTTTTCTGCTGGTCATAGTCTAAAAAATATCTCTATTACTGTTGTTGCTCCGGCAACAGGAGCGGATAATAAAACCTTGTCGGATTTAAAAAATATTAATGGACTAAATTTACAAATTGCTTCTAAGTGTTTTGCTAAAGGTAAGCTACCCTTTCTTGCAAGTAGCGATGAAGTAAGATTTAATTGCTTGCGGGATGCATTATTTGATGAGTCTGATAATATAGTGTGGAGTTTACGAGGTGGTTATGGCTCTGCGAGAATAATTCCCGATTTACTAAAGCTATCAAAACCAAAGAAAGAGAAATTCTTTGTAGGATATAGCGATATAACAGCGTTACATCTTTTTCTATCACAAGAATGGGGCTGGAAAACTATTCACGGCAGTAATATAGCCGATCTCTTAAAGCCGGAACAAGATCAAGGTAATTTTACCAAGCTTGCTGAAATATTAAAAGGTAAAGTAAAGCAGGTTACTATAGATAATTTAGTGCCTCTTAACGATATAGCAAAATCAAGTGATCTTGTTAACGGCACACTAACAGGCGGTAACTTAACTATGGTGCAGACTAGTATAGGAACGAGTTGGCAAATAAAGACTAAGGGCAAAATTCTTTTTTTAGAAGATGTGAATGTAGTTCCTTTTAGATTAGATCGTGAGCTTTTACACTTAAAGCAAGCAGGGTTACTTGAGGATGTTAAGGCTATAATATTTGGTTCATTTGGTAAAGATTTTGATGCCACAATGTTAGTGCTTCGTAATTTTGCAGATAGTTTAGATATACCGGTATTTAAAACAAATAGATTCGGTCATGAAAAAATTAACGATCCGATTATTTATAATACGAATAGTAAGATTATTAAAAGTAAAGAATTTAAGTTAGTGATGGGGTTGTAAGCACTATTGCGAGCAGTTGCTAAGCCGTCATTGCAAGCGACTGAAAGCTGTGTTGCATGGTTTGTTTATGTCCTATTCCCGCGGAGGCGTGAATCCTAGGGTAAAGGAGACAAATCGAGCTTTAAAAAAAGTTTTAAAGTACTGGATTCCTGCCTACGCGGGAATGACATTGAGTCTTAAGTTGACACCCATGCACCTGCGCAGGCATGACATAATTAGCTTATCGACTCAAATGCAAATAATCATTATACTTTGATAAATTCAAATCATAAGAAAAGAATTTATTTGTAATATAATGTTCAAGTAATTTTACTAATCCTGCTTTATGTCTATTTAAAGTCTCGATGCTTAAAGCTATTTCCGTTGTGTGTACATAAGGTTCGGTACTAGTTATTTTTACGTAGGCGATAGTAATATTGTTATTTATAACTGGGTTCCTGCTTTCGTGGGAATAACACAACAGGGGCTGGGGATGACATAAAAGGGACAGAGCATTACATTTCGTAAATCCGTTTTCTAGTAACATCAAACTTTCTATGATAAGTTGCGGAGAGAGTCCAAGCTCTATTTCTTTCTTAGTCGGAATAGTACCGGTCTTATAATCTAGTATAGTTATATTGTTTGATTTACTTATTTCAATTCGGTCAGCTATACCGATTATTTTTATATCTTGACCTACAATATTTAGCTGTAACTCCCCTTTAGTTTCAAAATAGATTTCTTTGCAGTTTTTTCGGCGTTCTATGTCAAATAAAATAAAAGCTTTGCTGAAAGCCGTGAGTTTTATTTGCCAAGTTTTTTTGGTGTAGCTTGGTAAAATAGTGCTATATAAAATATGATTACCGATATTTATTAAAGCATTTTGTTTATCAAGCAAATTTAAATTAATATATTGTTTGTCGTAATTTTTAGAATATTCCTCTAAAACTTTATGAATCAAATTACCGAAATCCGATATTTTAGGTTCTTCCCATATATGATCTTTTTTACGTAGTCCAAGAATTTTCTTAGCATAAAAACCGTATGGGTTTCTTATTAATGTTTCTATTTCGGTTACTGATAAGGTGGTTGGGAAAGAGGAGCTGTGGATCTCAATACTCTTGTCATACCGTGGCTTGACCACGGTATCCATATAATTACTGGACCCCGTGATCAAGTCACGGGGTGACACAGAATCTTTTTCTAGCTTCAAAAATAAATTACTCGGTACTGACAGTTTCCCATCATATTTTTTAGCATTCAGTATAACTATTTGCTTATTTTGTAGAAATAAATTGAAGTAATCTGAATATAGAGTAGGAGCAATTTCATCGTAATCTATATTTAGTATCTGCAATGCTTTCTTGCTAAGCCATGGGTGAGCTTTAGCACTAAGTGTCCAGTTTTCATTATTAAAATGCGGTAATATAATTAAGTCAAATTCACATAATGCTAAATCTTCAGGCCGTCCTATAATAATACTAGCAGCATCAGTATTTTTGTAATATTTGATATTAGAAAGTAAAAAAGAAAAAATTTTAGGAAAATCCTTTTTATCCGTTGAATTTATATATTTACTATATGCAGTTAAATTTGTTAAAAACTCAAGTAGTTCTGCTCCTCCTTCTTTTTCCCAAATAGTAGGCAAAAGTTTTTCAGTTATTTCTTTAGTTAAGGTTAGAATAGCTTGTATATTATGTGGAGTATCGGTAAATAAAATATCTATTAAGTTATGGCAATACTCTCTTATATCCTCATTATCAAATTGTAATTGCAATAAATATTTCGGTGAGGATATAAAACGGTTTTTATTAGATATCATTAACTCTAACTGCTGCACAGTAGGGCAGTTAATTAAAGGATTTTTAAGTAATAAAAATAGAAGTTTTAAATCAAAATTATTACATAATATTTTAATAATGGAAGTGAGTAATTCACCTATATTAGTAAGCCTTAAGTCATTACCTAGTAGATCTTCATATGTGTCTAAAAAATTACAATATACTCTTTTAAGCTTATTATTATTTGTAACGATTGCAATCCGTCTGTCTTTATTACGGTTACATATATAAGATATTTGTTTAGTTTCTTCATAAATGTCATTAGGTTCATAATAAGATATACCATCGCTAATCTGCTTGGAGGCAGGATTATAGTGAATTATGTAATCCTTTAATTCTTCTTCAAATCTTTTTAAAAAAACATTAGGCTTGAATATTCCGGCGAGTATTACCTGCTTATGTCCTGTTTTTATTTTTATTATTTCTTCTTGTAATAGCTTTAATTTATAAACTGCTTTAGTTTGTTTTTGAGTAAACGATATTTCTTCTTGCCATCTTAAAAAGCAATATTCTAGAAATTTATAAATCTTTTGCCAATAGTTAGAATTGTTATAGACTTCAATTAATTTTATATCGATATTATTGATTATAAGATCATTAAACAATTTTCTTAAAAGTTCTGCAGCTTTTAATGATTCATTTTTATTCAAAGGTAATTCTTTATATTCGGTGATAATGGATGATAAAATAAGTAATTCTTCTATTTTAGATATATAATCCGAATCGGTTTTTTTTGAAATAAGAGAATTAAAAGGAATAATGATAGGTAATTTAATTTTATATTTATCGGTTAAAATCTTCTTTAATTCTAGGCATGAGAAATTATTAGGCAATATTATTTGAACTTTTGTATCTTTACCTAATTTATCAATGATATACTCAGCAAAACTTTTCAAAAAAGAATAATCAGCAGTCATAAATAATGTTTTTGACGATAATATAGCAGATCAAAGGTCCGAAATCTTATTTAAAATGATAATATAGTACAATAAATAATATTTGATTATTAGTGTCTTATTCAGTATCTTTAAATATATTAATTTAAATTTAATAAATAAAGTATCATATAAAAATTTTTTATATTATTTACTATTATAGTCTCTATAATATCATGAGCTTATGCTAATAATTTAAACTCACATATAGCTTATTGTGATAATATACAAGTAGAACAACAAGAAGATTTGGTAATACAAAAATTGGTTAAACTATTTGTGACTGAAATGAATTGTATGATTAGCGGCTGTTTACAACAATGGGATGTGCAAGATAATCGGGTAAAATATTCAATTGCTTGGCAAGAACAATGTGGACCTGTAATTTATGGTCAGTATCAACTAGAAGGTAATGGTAGAGGTTCTACTTTCGTATATGAACGCTCTAAAAATTCCGTATGTTGTTGGCCGCTTGGATATGAATATAATAAAGCGTTTGTAATATGTGCATCTAATGATGTTAAAAACTAATATTTACTTACTAACTTTTACGAATTCTTTAAATAATTCTAAATCTACTCCATTATCGTTAAGATATTCAGGATGCCATTGAACGCCGATAACAAATTTATGTTTCGTTGATTCAATGGCTTCAATTATACCGTCTTCTGCTGTTGCAGATACGATAAGATCATTACCAAGTTGTTTAGTAGCCTGGTGATGAGTCGAATTAACCATAGTTTGTAGCTGATTATTAGCTATTTTAGCAAGTTTAGTATTTGCTTCTATATTAATTGCATGCGAAACGATGTTTTTAGGCGAAGGTTGTGTATGATTAATTACAGTTTCAACATAATCAGGAATATGTTTAATAAGCGTACCCTTAAAAATAACGTTTAATAACTGCATACCTCGGCATATTCCTAAAACCGGAATATCTCTCTCTAATGCTTTTTTTAAAACTAATATCTCAAAATTATCACGTTCTTCATTGGCAACGACTATATCTTCGGTGTATTCCGGCTCATAAAATTTAGGATGTATGTCCTCATCACCGCCTGGCATTACAACACCATCAACAAGTTCCATAAGCTGATTTATTGTATCACTTTGATAAGCTAATAATAGCGGTACACCGCCGGCTGCAATAATCGCATCGGTATAGTTTCTTCGCAATGCGTACCATGGAAAAGCAGCGTAAGTATATTTTTCACAATTTTGAGCTAAATCAGGTGTAACACCTATTATCGGTTTTTTATACATTTTATTATCATTTTATTATTTTTCTGTCAGCTATGTCATGCTTCATAGTACCGGACAGTTCATAAAGGTGCTATCATTGCAAGCCAGCATTTATGCTAACGTGGCAATCTCAGGAGTTTTTTTTATATTATCTTATGAGATTGCCGTGTCGTTGCTAACGCAACTCCTCGCCATGATGATGACTTGGCATCCACGCAGCAAATCCACTATTACCCCTCAATATGCGGTGGTGTTTCAAAAGTATGGAACGGCGGTGGTGAGGTAAGTGTCCACTCTAATGTGTCTGCTCCTTCTCCCCAAGGATTGTTTGGACAATCTTTGCCGTATTTTAGCGTATAGAAAACGATAAATACAAAATACAGGGCAGCAAACATAGAAATACCTGCTCCTATCGACGAAACCATATTCCAGCCGGCGAAAGCTTCAGGGTAGTCCGGTATTCTTCTTGGCATGCCCGCAAGACCTAAGAAATGCTGTGGGAAGAAAGTTAAATTAACGCCTATAAAGGTAATCCAAAAATGAATTTTGCCTAAAATGTCCGGATATTGTTTACCAGATATTTTGCCAAACCAATAATAAAAGCCTGCAAATGCCGTAAATAAAGCACCGAGCGACATCGTATAATGGAAATGTGCAACAACATAATATGTATCGTGCAGAACTCTATCAAGTGCTGAATTTGATAGGATTATGCCGGTTACGCCGCCGATCGTGAATAATATAATAAATCCTATCGAAAATAGCATAGGAGTTGGAAATGTGATCGAACCACCCCACATAGTCGCTATCCAGCTAAATATTTTAATACCCGTCGGAACTGCTATAATCATCGTTCCGGCAGTGAAATATATAAGTGCATTATAAGAAAGCCCAATAGTAAACATATGGTGAGCCCATACGATAAATCCAACAAAGCCTATGATCACCATAGCCCCGATCATACCTTGATAGCCGAATATAGGTTTGCGTGAAAAAGTTGAAATAACTTGACTTATTATACCAAAGCCTGGAAGTATTACGATATATACTTCAGGATGACCGAAAAACCAAAATAGATGCTGAAATAATGCAGGATCACCGCCGCCGTCAGGCTTAAAGAAAGTAGTTCCAAAATTACGATCTGTAAGTAGCATAGTAATAGCTCCACCAAGTACCGGCATCGCAAGAATTATTAGAAATGCGGTAACTAAAATAGACCAAACGAATAACGGCATCTTGAAAAGTCCCATTCCCGGAGCTCTCATATTAAAGATAGTAACGATTAAGTTAATTGATCCAAGAATTGACGATAGACCGGTTAAATGTAAACTGAAAATAGCCATATCAACGGCTGCACCGGGGTGACCGCTTAAATTACTTAAAGGAGGGTAGAGTGTCCAGCCAGTTCCTGGCCCACCGTCAACAAAAGCTGATCCCATAAGTAAAAGAAAAGCAGGCACTAGTAGCCAAAAACTGATATTGTTAAGGCGTGGAAATGCCATATCGGGAGCCCCTATTAACAGAGGTACGAAATAGTTACCAAAGCCACCGAACAAAGCCGGCATAATCATAAAGAATACCATAATAACCGCATGTGCTGTGATAAGTACGTTATATAGCTGGAAATCATGATTTAAGAAAGTGCCGCCGGGCATTGCAAGCTCTAACCTAAAAAGCAGTGAGAACAAACCTCCGACAATTCCAGCAAAAACGGCAAATATGATATACATAATGCCGATATCTTTGTGATTGGTAGAAAAAAGCCATCTCCTCCAACCGTGTGGGGTGTGGTGGCCATCGTGATAAATTTCGGTAGTAGTTATATCCATAATTATTATTCTGCCTGTTTTAATTTTTCGATATCTGCTCCAACAATTGCCGGAATATTCCGAGTGATTTTATCATAATCCCAATCCCACCATTGAATTTCAAGTAATTGCTCAACTATCTCATCAGGAAATCTATATCTTTGTAGGATTACCGACAACAATACTATACTAGTACCCATAGCAATAGCACAAAATTTTCCTATAATCAATTTAACATAATAAGCTCCTCTAACATTTTCATATTTAAATTTCTCAGGGTGATTAGCATCATTGTAATAAGTGTAATCTCCGACTATTATATTTAGATTATGGATAAAATGTTTTAAAAATATCGTTATCTTTTGCTTGTTTAGGAACAAGATGGGGATAAGGGTTATTGTGGTTAGGCATATATTAAAAATTTTAAAGTAATAGTTTTAGTTTATAAAATACTGTCGTTATAAATTACCATGCTTCTTTACATGCTGAATCATCACTACTTAATAATTTCTTGATGTCGATTAGAATCGGTTATATCGTTTAGTAATTTATCTAGTTCAGATATTTTTGTATTATAATTTTCCATAGAACTTCTAAATATAATTAATTAGCTGCCAATTTTGGCTTCTTGCCATTCATAGCAGTCTTATTCTTGCTTGCAATCCAATTGTCGAAATCCTCTTTACTTACTACTTCTATAGCAATCGGCATGAAGCCATGATGGATGCCGCATAGTTCGGAGCATTGTCCGTAATATACGCCTTTTTTAGCCACTCTTGTCCAGGTTTCGTTTATTCTGCCTGGGACTGCGTCTATTTTAAATCCAAGTGATGGAACGGCAAAACTATGTATTACGTCACCTGCGGTAATGAGAAACCTTACGGTAGCATTTTCAGGGATAACAATTCGATTATCAACATCTAATAATCTTTTGTGGTTAGGTTTTAAATTTTCATCAGAGATCATTACGCTATCAAATTCTAAATTATCATGATCAGGATATATATAATGCCAATACCATTGATAACCTACTACTTTGATAGTTAAATCCGTTTCGGGTATTTTTTCGGCATGACGCAATATTTTAAAAGATGGCACTGCAATAATAACTAAAATTATTATAGGTATTACAGTCCAAATTATTTCTATTAAAACATTATGTGAAAATTTTGCCGGTACAGGATTATTTTTTGCATTAAATCTGATGCATACAAAGCCAAGTAATCCGGCAACAAATAAAACAATAGCTGTTGAGATATAAAGCAGAAAATTATGAAAATGATGTAATTCCTCCATAATCGAACTTGCCGGTGGCTGGAACGTTACTTGCCAAGGTAACGGCTCGGAAGCAAAGCAATTACTGCTAACAATCAAAAAACAAATTAAAGCAATAGACATTTTTCCAAATTTCGCTTTTGGAGGTAATGTATACGTCAATCCGGTACTCGAATCCTCACTTACGCTTTTGTACTCTGCGGTTCGAGGGGAAGTGTCTTCTTTAAATTCCGCTCTATAAGCTGGTTTGGAAAGATGTCTAATAATATTTTTCATAGCACATATAAAGTTATTTACATTTAATATAAATGGATATACACTTTTATTAAAGTAAAAATCGATAAATTTTTGTAAAAACTACATATTTTAATAATATTTGAGCTAGACAGTGTACCTATATTAGGATGTTGCAGTAAGTCAATAACTTCTATTACTTTCGCATTTCTTAATTTTGCTTGAATTTATTTATTAACTGAGGATCGTGCTTTGTTACGGCGATTACAGAAGGACAAATATTTTGCACTAACCGAGCATAATCATTAAAATCTTTATAGTTTAGGTAATATGAGTACTTTATCAACAAATGTGAAAGAACTTAAAATTTTTGCTTGTTGTAATTGATTATGGATAGGTTGACGTTTTTTATATTTAATAATTGTTTTATCCGGCTCTAAAGCAACGATTAAGTATTTACCGTGTTTTTTAGCTTTGCGTAGAAATTCTATATGACCGTAATGTAATAAATCAAAACAATCGCCTACTAGAACTATTTCACTATTTATAGGATAATTTTTATTTAAAGAAATATTCTCATAATATTCTATTTGGGTAATTTGACAGTATTATGGCTAGATGAGCAGGACATAAGATTTATAAAAATTAATAAAACATTAATACAAATAGGAAAAGTCTAGGCATAATATTTATCTATATAAGTTAATAAAAATTAACTTATATTAAAAATTAAATTTTAATCAATAAAAAACTCATTAAGACAGAAATAAAACAAAATTTTACAATTTTCTATTGTAATTTGTTTGTATATAGTGCATATTATTACTAGTAATGAAAAATTGATTCAAATAATCTTCAGAGCAATTTTAATGAATGATACCGCACTATCTTATGATTTTAATGGCATATTACCATCATCTTTTATTAGTGCACGTCTCAGGAAAATCCTCACCTCTGCCTCCTTATTATTATTTATAGGATTAGTTGTTTTTGTCTCTTTTGCTGTTAATAATTATGTTAACAACACTTTATCCATAACCTTAGTACAACCTGATAGTAGTGAAGAAGAAACAATTTCATTTAAAGAAGTAGTAGTAAAAAAAGGCGATACTATAAAGTCAATTTTGATAGAACAACATATCCCTAAAAATGAAATAGACAAAATTATAAGTTTAATAAAGGAGGGAAAATTATCTTCTGCTCTGAAAATAGGGCAGCACATTACTTTTGAATATGAAACAAAAATTATCGAAAACGAGGATGAAGATTTAACCTCAGAGGTAGCATTCTTAAATAAAATCGTTATAATTATCGATAAGCTAAAAACTATTGAAGTAATTAGAGAAGGTAATAATTTTAAAGTTGAAGAAATTGTAGTACCTTTAAATAAAAAAGTTGCTAAATCGTCGGTAAGTATTGAGGCAAATTTCATGTCAGCTCTTAAAAAACTGGGCTTATCGGATAACAGTATAATAGAGCTGATTAATGCTTATGCTTATCAAATCGATTTTCAGCGTCAAATAAAAAGCGGTGATACTGCAACCGTAATAACGGAAAAATACGTAACGGAAGATGGTAAATTTTCCCACCACGGTAAAATTCTATATGTTTCATTAAATCTTTCAGGGAAAGAATATAATATATATCGTTATTCTCATGACAATAACGCAAATAATTATGCATTTTTTTCCGAAGACGGTAAAAGTGTAAAAAGAAGCTTACTTAAAACTCCGCTAAAAGTTATAAAAGTTTCTTCACATTACGGTAATAGAAAGCATCCGATACTCGGTTATACTAAAATGCATAGGGGGGTTGACTTTGCAGCTCCAATCGGTACGCCTATATATTCCGCAGGAAACGGAGTTATAACAGAAATAGGTTGGAAGTCGGGTTATGGCAAATTTATTCAGGTAAAACATAGCGGTACGCTATCTACTGCTTATGCGCATGCTTCAAATTTTGCAAAAAATTTAAAAGTCGGAAGTATCGTAAAACAAGGACAAATCATTGCATATGTCGGAAGTACCGGTAGAGCTACAGCTCCACATTTACATTATGAAGTTAAAATTGATGGCAAATATGTTAATCCTATGTCAGTTAAAACAACACCGGGTATAGAATTAAATGGAAAAAATTTAGAGAAATTTAAACAATTTAAAAAAGAAATAAAAACTTTAAGTGTTAAGCTTGATAAGAAATTGCAAGCTGATAAAGCAGCCACAGTTTCATTGTAGAGTGAATCCTTGTCATACCGTAATCAACTTTGTGTTGTACGGCTCTTATGTCATTCCTGCGAAAGCGGGAATCTAGTAGAATCTATAAAAAATTTGTTTTTTATAGGTTTATTTTATCAAATATATAATTTTGTATTAATATTAAGGTTGTTTTTTCTGACGCTTTCGCGGGAATGACATTTACAATTATGCTCCCACTACTAAAAAAACTATATCTCACATTTGCTCGTAGTAGTCGTATAATAATAACCTTAGTGATTATTGATCAGTTAAGTAAATGCTGGTTTATTGATAATTTGAGATGGAAGCAGGGCTTAATGCTTAAGGTTACTTCTTTCTTAAATATGGTTTATACTTGGAATTACGGTATTAGCTTTGGTCTAATGCGTGAATATTATCAATATAGCAATGCTATTTTCTTAATAACGAATACTATTATTGTCTGTTATTTATATTATTTGATGATACGTTCAAAAACGATCAGAAGTTTTGTCGGTTATAGCTTTGTAATCGGCGGAGCTGTTGGTAATCTAATTGATAGATTTTTTAGAGGAGCAGTTTTTGACTTCATCCATTTTCATTATCAGAATTATAGCTTCCCCGTATTTAATTTAGCTGATTGCTTTATTACAATAGGAGTAATTATCTTAATAGAAGATTATTATAGTACTAAAAAAGTTATTGAAGAAAAGGCTAAAGGGAATTATGATAATGCTCAAATTGAAGCTATGGCTGAAAAAATTCGTAATACCGATAAGGGTGGTAATGATAAAATAGCCTCCTTGCAAAATTAAACTTATAGAGAGGAATTTGAAGGAAACACAGAACACAGAACGCAGAACCGTAGCGTAGTAGACCTATGTGAGGATTCAAGTACCGGGTTGACGTACAAATTACCTTCTAGAAGTTCATTTTGCAAGGAGGCTATTATAATTTTAATTTATAGGTGTTTAAGTGAAAAAGATTTTTGTATTATTTACTGTTTTATTAATTACTTCTGCTTGTAGTAAAAAGTTAAAAGAAACCATAGGTATATCAACAGTTGGACCTAATGAGTATCAAGTACAGCGTGCTAAAGCACTAGAAGTTCCGCCTCATTATTATTTACCTGATCCTGGGCATAGCAAAACAACTTACAGTAATGTAAAAGGACAAGGTGAATTTAATGAAGGTGAACAAGCATTAATGCAGGACATGCATTAGTATACTTGATCAACTTCAAAAATTGGCTACGTCGTTTTACAAGATCTGCGGTGCTTGCGTATTAAGTATACGCTCCGCTCCTCGGCTTGTAAACTCCTTGCTCTTTTTGAAGTTGATCTTCATATACCTGTTCTTGAATACTAAGACTGCAATGTTTTTTCAAATTAATTCATGAATTCTCATACAAAACAAAAAATAGGTGTTTTTGGGCTTGGTAAAACCGGTATATCGGTTTACGAGGAATTGCAAAATAAATATGATGTAATTGTTTATGATGATTTAAAAGCAAATAGAGATATATTTGAAGAATTATATAGTAAAACCGCTATCGCTGCTTTATCTGATTCAAGATGGCAAAATTTAGATACAATTGTCTTAAGTCCTGGAATTCCTTTAACGCATGAGATAGTCAATATTGCAAAAAGTTTTAATATTC
>NZ_LECS01000004.1:295207-296264 GCF_001602635.1 Rickettsia endosymbiont of Proechinophthirus fluctus
CGATATAGACTTATTATTTGCAAAATCAAAAAACTTAAAATTTATAGCTATAACCGGTACAAACGGTAAAAGTACTACTACTGCTTTAATAAGCCATATCTTAAATAGTAGCGGTTTAGACTATCCGGTTGCCGGTAATATTGGAGTTTCTGCTTTGCAAGCTAAAGCAAGTAAGGATGGATATGTACTTGAATTGTCTTCTTTTCAGCTAGATCTAGTAAAAACCTTTACAGCTAAAATAGCTGTGCTTCTTAATATAACTCCCGACCATTTAGATAGACATCAGGATATGCCCTGCTATATTGCCGCAAAATCTAAGATCTTTGATCGAATGGATCAAGAGAGTTATGCGGTAATTAATATCGATAATGATTATTGTCGTGAAGTCTTTATAAAATTGCAGCAAGAGCAGCGTATAAAGCTAATTCCTTTTTCGGTTACTCAAATTCTTGAAAACGGTATTTCGGTAGTTGATGATAAAATTAGCGCTAATTTTTTTGATGATATAAGTTTTGAATTACAGCATAATTCAGAAAGTTTTAGACAAGATGAATTTCAAGGTGAGCCTGTGGAGCCGGAGTGTATAAAAATACGTGAGCACAGGCAAGACCTGCAAAATTCGCTTGTATCAAGCTTTATGCATTATACTGTACCTTTTAATAAAAACCTGCAAGGAGTTCATAATTGTGAGAATATTGCAGCAAGTTATGCAGTAGCTAAAATAATAGGAGTAGAACCTAAAAAAATACTTGAATCTATAAGTAGTTTTCAAAGTTTACCTCATAGAATGCAATATATCGGTAGTATAAATAATATAAGTTTTTACAATGATAGTAAAGCGACAAATGCCATATCTGCCGTGCAATCAATTAAAGCACTCAATAATATTTACTGGCTTGCGGGAGGAATCCCTAAAGACGGTGGTATTGAGGAAATAAAGCCTTATTTCAGTCAAATTAAGAAAGCTTATTTTTATGGTCAAGCTAAAGAAATATTTGCAAATACTGCTAAGAATATAGTAGATTTTGTAATATGTGATAATCTTGAGCAGGCTTTC
>NZ_LECS01000004.1:296298-301013 GCF_001602635.1 Rickettsia endosymbiont of Proechinophthirus fluctus
AGGATGCAGTAGGTGATAACGCGGAGGTAAAAAATATCTTGTTAGCACCTAGTTGTAGCTCATATGATCAGTTTAAAAATTTTGAAGAGCGTGGCGAGTTGTTTATAAAATTGTGTAGTATCCTGTCACTCCGTGGCTTGACCACGGGGTCTAGTTAAAAATACTAAATAATATTAGTATTTTTTATTGTTTTTCTGGATACCGTGGTCAAGCCACGGAGTGACATCGAGGGTGTTTTCCGATCCATGCAATAACATTATAAATATAGCCATAATTAAATAACTATAATATGAATAACGAAATATCTAATAACTTTATAAAATTATGGTGGCGGAGTACCGATAGGCAAATAATAATTTCTTTAATTATCTTATTTGCTTTTAGTCTAATGCTTGTTACTACTTCAGGTTCAGCAGTAGCAAGTAGAATAGGTCTTGAAGAAAGTTATTTTGCATCTAGACAAATATTTTATTTAGCTACCGCTTCAGGACTTATATTATTATTTTCATGTCTTAATAAAAAATGGTTAAGGCGTTTTGCAATAGTTGGATTTATTGCTAGTATAGTTTTATTAATAGCAGTTAAATTTTTTGGCTATGAAGTAAAAGGCGCAGTGCGATGGATTAATATTCTAGGTCTATCTATTCAACCTTCGGAATTTATCAAACCGTTTTTTGCAGTTGTTACGGGCTGGATATTATCGCTAAAATTTAATGATGATTTTCCAAGTTTTACGATTTGTGTAATACTTTATTCTATTGTTGCTATTCTCTTAATTATTCAGCCGGATTTTGGAATGCTTGTAATGATTACAGCAGTTTTCGGTATTCAACTGTTTATTGCGGGTATGCCGATATTTTGGATTGTTTTAGCCGGTTTTTTAGGAATGATAGGAGTAACTATTGCTTATTTTTGGTTACCGCACGTAACGCAAAGAATTAATTCGTTTTTAGATCCAGATAGTAGCGAGAATTATCAAGTTAGTAAGTCTCTTAAGGCGTTTGAGTATGGCGGGTTATATGGACGAGGTCCAGGGGAGGGAGCAGTCAAGCAGGTACTACCAGACTCGCATACGGATTTTATTTTTGCTGTAGCAGGTGAGGAGTTTGGAGCTATTATTTGCCTTATTGTTATAGGTATATTTGCTTTTATAGTATTAAGAAGTCTTATTAAGTTATTAAACGAAACAGATAAATTTGTACAATTCGCTGCTAGCGGTATAATTGCACAATTAGGGCTTCAGGCAATAATTAATATGGGTGTGACTTTACATTTACTTCCTACTAAAGGTATGACATTACCGTTTATTAGTTACGGTGGTTCTTCAACGCTTGCAATAGCTATCGCTACCGGTATGCTTCTTGGCTTTACAAGATACCGAACGCCGTTAAATTCGTACAAAATTTGTAATATTGAAATATGAAAAAAATCATTTTGGTAGCAGGAGGGACGGGGGGACATTTTTTTCCGGCAGTTGCTCTTGGAGAAGAATTAATCAAACGTGGCTATGAAGTTCATTTTATTACTGATTTAAGATGCAAACAATATATAAAGCAGGATATGAAAGTAATTTTTCATATCCTAGATTTAAAACGCTCAGGTAATATTTTCTTGTTTTTACCTAGGTTATTAATTGCAGTTTTAAAATCTATTAAATTATTATATAATATGAAGCCTTCCGTTACTGTAGGGTTTGGCGGTTATCCTGTTATAGCTCCAATGTTTGCGGCAATTTTTTTAAGAGTACCGATTATAATTCATGAACAGAATTCTTACTTTGGAAAAGTTAATAAATTTTTTGCAAGCTTTGCTAAAAAGATAGCTATTTCTTATGAAAAAATAAAGAATTTACCGGAATTTGCAAAAAGTAAAATAGTAGTGACCGGTGGGGTAGTTAGAGAGAATATTAGGGAATTAAAGGTTATAGAAATGTCGTCCCGTGGCTTGACCACGGGGTCCAAAAAGTCTTTAATAAAAGCACTGGACTCCGTGGTTAAGCCACAGAATGATAAGCTTTTTACAATATTCATCTTTGGCGGTAGTCAAGGAGCCAAGTTATTTTCAGAGCTTATACCTGCAAGTATCCAAATTTTGATGCAAAAACAGCCAAGTCTTGAATTAAATATAATCCAGCAAGCGGCATTAGATGATCAAGTAAAAATAAAAGATATATACTCGAAATTAAACATTACCTATGAATTTGCTGAATTTTTTGATAATATGGCATTGCAATATAAAGAAGCCGATTTAGTAATTTCAAGAGCAGGAGCATCTACTATAGAAGAATTGACCTATATAGGGTTGCCGGCAATCTTGATTCCACTGCCTAGTGCTGCGGATAATCATCAATATTACAATGCACAATTATTGGAAGATAAAAAAACAGGATGGTGTTTAGAGCAGAATAATATTTCTGCAGGAAAATTAGCAGATAAAATACTCGATTTGATAAGTAATCCAAAAATATTAGAGGATGCTTCACAAAATTTATTAAACAGAAGAAAAGAAGGGCATAAGCTATTAAGTAACCTAATAGAAGAGGTGATTTAGATTTTGTTTTCCATCATTGCGAGGAAAGACTGTAAGTTTTGACAAAGCAATCTCGTGCTAAAGTCCTGAGATTGCCACGCTCCTTTTAGTCGCTTGCAATGATGGGGTGGAGGCATACAACAAGACCAAAAATACCTCAGAATAACAATAATTTAATTAAGCACATAGCAGTTCGGCTCTTTATTCTTGCAAGTTTGGCTATTATGTGGCATTAATCATATTAGACTTTCTGCATAACTTGCTTCTAAGGGTAATTTGTGCGTCGATCTGGTACTCGTATCCTCACGTACCAAAGCGTACGCTGCAGTGCTGCGTTCCGTGTCTTCTACAAATTCCTCCTTATTAGCTAAGTTGTACAGGAAGTCTAATAAAAGTTTTGGAATAATATAAATATATGTTAAAAAAAATTATAATATTATTTTTAGGAATGTTTTTACTTTCAGCTTGTACAGATAATTTTAGAAGCTATTTTCAAAGATCAGCAAATAACAGATTGGTTGATAGCAAAGGTGCTAAAGGTGGTAAGAGAAAACCTGTATATAATAATAAATATATTACTTTGGCTAAAAAGAATATAGTAGAAGATAATCTTGATTATGATAACGATGATGACTATGATAGTGATAGTCCTTTAAGAGGAGAAAGAATCGATCCTGTAAAGAGAAATCGTGAAATGTATCTTAAGATGATTAAAAGGGATATAGTAAGGCAAAAAGCAGAAGCCGGTTTCGCTGAATCCGATGATGATATGACTTTAAGTAGAGCGAATCAAAAGGTTAGAAAAGACGATAGCGATAAAGAAAAAAAGATACAAGAGGAATTAAATCAGATAAAAGCCATGCTTAGAGAAACTAAGCGTGATATATCAAAATATACTTGTCCAAATGCTGTAGTAAATCAAAATTATGTCCCGCCCGTTACAAATTATGAGCCTGTAAATTATCCACCGGTAAAAAATAGTAAGCCGTATAATAACAATTCTAAGGTAAAGCAAAAATTTATCCTTGAAGATGATAATAACGACAGTAATGTTTGTTCGATATAATAAGCCTATTCTTAGCTAAAAGCAGAAATCTCCAGTCTTTAGATATATAAAGCAATCTAGACAAGACACAAGCATTTATTAAATGACTACAGTATTTGTGTTGCTTACTCATTATAAAAGAAGCGGTAAGGACATACTAGAGTTTGTATCACCTTATTTATTAAAAAACGCATCTGATATGGAATATATTAAGGCATATATTCCTGAAGCATATATTAAATAAAAGAAAGTAATAAAAATGATGCTATGGAATTGCTTAGTAAACGAGAAGTAAGAGACTATTTAGATCAAAAGTCTTCTGAGTTAGTAAGCACATTGCCTGTACCGTCTACTCCTTCTACAACGGACATATTTAATTATTATAGTGATGAAATTACGGTTGTTGGAGAAGAGAAAACGATGCCGAATATTGAACACGCTTGATACCACTGTCACGCCGTAGCTTGTCCATGGGAGCTAGTCAAAAATACTAATATTATTAGTATTTTTAGTTATTTTCTGGATATCGTGGTCAAGCCACGGTATAATGCCGAACGAGTTTCTCGCGCCATACAACAACATTAAGATTTCCAATTTAATTCCGGATAGTTTCTAATTTCAGCTTTATAATTGCTATGCTTTAACCATTTCTTAGCTGTTTCTAAATATAGGCAAATTATCGGTGTGGTGTATAAAGAGTAAGTAATTGCAATGTGTGGGTAAACCTCCCACTACTGCAGGCCCTAGTGATCTTCTCTCTGTTCTTGTTGCTCCGACTCCAAGCACAATAGGTATAGTTCTCATTAAGGCAGCTAGGGTAGTTATCATAATCGGTCTGAATCGTATTAATACATGCTTTATAAATTGCTTTATGCCGAAGATTTATTGCCAGTTCTCTCAAGTTCTAAGGCAAAATCGATAATCATGATAGCGTTTTTCTTCACTATACCGATTAACATTATAAGTCCGACAAATCCGTACATATCAAGTTCGCTATTAAATATTAGTAGAGTGAGTAATGCTCCCAATATAGCGGTAGGTAGTCCTAAAAGTATAGTTATAGGATGCACAAAACTTTCATATAACATGCCAAGGATGATGTAAATAACTATATAACGGCAAGTCCAAGCAATAAGCCAAG
>NZ_LECS01000004.1:301020-309563 GCF_001602635.1 Rickettsia endosymbiont of Proechinophthirus fluctus
GACTGACATACCTGAACTATTCCTTGGAAGCTTTCCGTAATCGTAGCCGGCATTTGTAACTCTCTTATTGCTTGATTAACTTTTGGAACGGCATCACTAATTGAATATCCATCTTGCAGGTTAAATGATACCATAACTGAAGGTAATGGCCCGAAATGTGAAATACTAAGCGGGCCAACAGTGTTAACAATTTTAGCAATGGTAGTTCGCGGTACTAAATTGCCGCTTGCGGAGTTAATATTGACTAGAGATAACATTGACGAATCTGTTTGATATTTAGGATCTAGCTCTAAAATAACGTCATATTGAGCTGTTGGGGTATATAATGTGGAAATCTGCTCAGCACCGTAAGCTGTATATAAGATATTCTGGACGTGCTCGACTTGATATACCGAGTTTTGCAGCCTTATATCTATCAATCTGCACTAAAGTTTATGGCTGTGCTATTTGTAAATCCGAAGTTACGTTAATAAAACCTGGCAGTCATGCGAGCTTGTCCTTTAATTTCGGTGCAAAGCTAAATAGCACATCTTGATCGAGTTCTTGCATAGTATATTGATATTGGCTTTTGGTTGCTGGTCCGTCGATCGTAATAGTAGGTACGTTCTGGATATATACCTTTAAACTTACTAAATGATTTAGTTTTGAACGTAACTGATCTATAACGGAGTCAGCTCCTATTCTTTGGTCACGAGGTTTTAAGCTAATCAAAATCGTACCCTGATTTACGGCAGAGTTTCTACCTGAAACACCTACGGCAGAAAAAAATGAATCTATATTAGGATTTTTAAGTAATACATCATTTGCTTGTTGTTGTTCTTGTACCATCGTATCAAAAGAAATAGTTTGAGCGGCGTCGGTAAAAACTAAGATTTGTCCCGTATAGGAATAAGGCATAAAGCCTTTGCGTACTTTCCCAAATAAATAAGCCGTTGCGATGATTACTAAGAGAAAAATATAAGCATAGTAGTTTTTGAATGCTCTACTACTGTTTTTAGACTGCTACCATATTTTTGTTTGACATATTCAAAGGCTTTTTCGGTTAGTGGTAGGTCGTCATTGCGAGGAGTCAAAGACGCCGTGGTAATCTCGGTTGGTTGCCCTGAGAGTGCTTAGTCACTATGTTCCTCGCAATGACGATCCCTCAAAAACATATTACATAACATAGGAGTTACGGTTATCGAGATAACTCTCGAAAGCAAAATAGCGGTAGTAATAACAACGGTAAGTTCGTGCAGTAGCTTCACTAAAATTCCGCTCATAAATAATATTGGGATGAATATCGTCATTAGGGATAAAGTCCTTGAGATGATAGTAAATCCTATTTCTTTAGTACCGTTAATACATCCTGCTACTTGACTCTCACCTTTTTCCATATGTCGTGTGATATTTTCAAGCACTACTATTGCATCATCCACGACAAAACCCATCGCAAGCGTTAGAGCCATTAAAGACATATTATCGATGCTATAACCGAATAGATATATAAAGGCAAAAGTACCGACAACTGATAAAGGAAGGGCAATAGTCGGAATAATCACGGACCGTCAGTTATGTAGAAAGCGAAATATAGCAATCACTACGAGTATTAAATAAAGCGAGTAGCATAGTAAAATTGGCATCATTTACCGATTCTCTGATATAGAAATTGACCTATCAAACATGATATTAATATTAATGCCCTCAGGGGTTTGCCTGCGAAGCAACGGCAATACTTCTTTTATAGAGTCGACTATTTTAATAGTATTAGTAGTATCCGGTTGTGAATAGCAAGTATTACCCCCGGCTTATCCCTATACCAAGCAGCTATTTTATTATTGGCTACGCTATCAATGGCTTTCCCAATATTTTTAAGAAAAAGCGGATTACCGTTTTTATAAGTTAATATTAAATCATTATATTCTTTAACATTTTGTAATTGCCCAGGGGCGCTAATGCTTGAGTAGATATCTGTACCGTATAAAGCTCCGATCGGTAAATTAACGTTAGCAGAGCTGATAATGTTTGATACTTGGTCAAGCCCTATATTATTTGCTGCCATTTTAACAGGGTCAATCTGCATACGCACTGCATATTGCTGTGAGCCGTAAACTTGTATCTGTGCAACACCCGGCAGCATAGATAAACGCTCAGCCATAATTGTTTCGGCGTAATAGTCCACGGTATATAAGGGGAAGAGTCTCATGAGGTTAAAGATAAATAAAATATAGGTGCGTCGGCAGGATTTACTTTACAATATGAGAGCGGGATAGGTAAGTCGTTCGGTAGTTGCTTGTATGTCTTGTGCCGCTGCATCTATATTTCGGTCTAAATTAAACTGCAAAGTAATTTGAGTAGTACCGTTACTATTAACCGAACTCATCGAGTCAATATCTGATATCGTTGATCATTGCTTTTCAAGCGGTAATGCAACTGAAGATGCCATAGTAGTCAGCTCCAGGCAAGCTTACTGAAACCGGAATAGTCGGGCAGTTGATGTCAGGTAAAACGCTTACCGGTCATATCCTATAGCCGAATGCTCCAAACAGCAAAATAGTTGCCATGAATAAAGTAGCAAGAACCGGACGCTTAATAAATATTTCTGAAATACCCAATTATTTTTTCCTGTTTTATGGATTTTTTCTGTAATACATATCGTCATTGCAAGCGACTGTAAGTTAGTTTGCATGGTTTTAGACAGAACTATTAAAGCCTCTTGTTCGATGTAAATCGTTAGGGATACACGAACACACTGTCCCGGCCACATAATATTTCGTTTTGGTTAGGTAGTGTTGCTTTAACTTTGATAGTGCCACTATTTGGGTCAATCGAATTATCGACAAAAACGATCTCACCGTCTTTAATTTCTGAGTCGCTTACGGTTCTAACCGTCAAAGCTAAATCATTAGATTTTTTGAGATTTATTAATACGATCGAGATATTTTTCAGGTACGGAGAAGCTGACATAAATAGGCAAGCTAGTATTGATAGTGACTAGACGCACAAAATCCGGCGATACTAAACCACCTATATCCACATTACTCTCACTAAGTTTACCATCAAAAGGAGCTACTATTTTTGAATACTCGATTTGTAAATTAGCGTCTGCAATAATTGCTTTATCGCGTTCCACGGTGGCCCTAAGCATATTCATATTAGTTAGCATCTGTAAATACACTGCTCTTCCGAAACGGCTTTTCCCTCGTATAAAGCATGATATCTTACCTCTTCTTTTATAGCATCTTCAAGGTTATAAATATCACTTAGTAAATTTGCTTGTGCTTGCTGTAATTGATTTTGAAAAGGACGAGAATCGATTTCATATAATCAATCACCTGTTTTTACTTCTTGTCCGTCATCAAAATTTACACTTAATGTTTGGGGCCCATAACTTGAGATTGAATATCGGCACTTTGATCAGTTTCAGCTACTCCTGCAAGTTTTATCACATCAGATACGTCTTTTCTGATAACTTGTGTTACCTCAACCGGAGCTGCTATAGTGATTTGTTTACTGCTTTTATTGTGATGTTTTATTACCCAAACCACTAATATTACTATTTAGTACTAGTAATGTTATCAATATCAAATTCCGCATTATTGTTTTAAGCATTGTTATTTGCCAAAATCACAAATAGGTCCTGCTATGTTGCCGCCTATCTGCCAAGTTTCAGCTGAGTTAGTAAACAGAGTATTAAGTTTATTGCTACCGCATCCTAATAAGCCTGTTAAAGAAATTTGTAGAAAATAAGTAGCTTTTATTGTTTTTAAGTTTACATCTGCTGCTAGTAAATTCTGCTCTGCTGTTTTAATATTCGGTCTTTGCTCTAAAAGCTCTGATGGTAATATTTTAGGTAATACCGGTAGAGCAGGGAAGTAATCTATTGGTTTATTATGATAAATTAAGCCGTTTACTATATTTTCAGGAATTCTACCTACTAAAATTTTAAAGCGGTTTCCTGCTCATGTCTTTGTTGTTTTGAAGGCGGCAATGATAACTTAGTAAGTGCAAGCGCGGAAGCAGCTTCACTAACCGATATTAAATCACCTACGCCAAGATTATATAATTTCTGATTTAATTTATAAATTTCCGTTTGAGCCTCAATTAGCTTTTTAGTTAGATAGATTTGTTTGTCTAATACTAAAAGATTAAAGTAACTTATAGTGACGTTACTTATAACTGATAAACGTACCGCTGCCTTGTTATACTCACTTGCAAGGAAAGTTTTTTTAGCTGATTCGCTAGCGTTGGCGGCTCCTCTATAAATCCAGCTCGTAATTAAGCACGCTTGCTAGCCCCAAATTATTAGAGAATTTCGGTTCATTCGGTGCTTTTGTTTCTTTACTGTTTTTTGTTTGATTTGCTCCGCCTTGTAAATTGATTTGTGGCAATCTATCAGAATTAATAAGGTTAAGCTGTGCTTGCGCTGCTAGCACATTACTCATTGCCAGCTCAATATCAGAGTTACCGGTTAAAGATTCTTCGATTAGGTTATTTAACACCGGATCGTTAAATTGCAGTCACTACTTGGAGGATGCATTATTATTTTGTTCTAGAGAATAATTATTCCAAGTAGTAGGTAATGAGAGTTTAGGGGGAATATTATCGTGTTTTGCATTACAACCACATAGAAGAAATGATGAAATCGATAAAACTAGAATATATTTTAAGTAAATGCAAAATCGACATATGAAGTTCATCGATTAGGTTCATTAAAATAAATGCATATTACTTAATATTAATTATGAATCTTTAAACCGTTATGTCAATATATGCTATTGTTTTTTCAACTAACTATTTTTATAATTACGTAATAATGTTGCTATAGCATATTTTAGAAAGCTTGATATAAGTGAATTTTGCAGGATTCGCTTGTGTTCACATATTTTTATAAGTTGTGTAGGTTCACCCTTAAATTCATCTTATCTGAAGCTTTCTAAAATATGCTGTAACTTTTCAGAAACAACTTTAATTTCATAATTTTGTTTGAGAGTAAGGTAGGCATTTTTAGAAAATTCTTTTGCTTTTATAGGGTTCTCTATTAGATAGACAATTTTTGCTGCTAAATCTTCAGCAGAGCCGGCTTTACAAATAAGCCCGTCTTGCATGTCGTTTAAGATTGCTGCAGGCCCTTCAGTATCTGTACTAACGATAGGCATGCTTGCCTCCATTGCTTCAAGCACTATAATGCCAAACGGTTCATGAAGAGACGGTAAGCAAAAAATATCTATTTGTTTAAAGAATTTATCTCTATCGTGAACCCATCCCGTAAATGATATTTGATCTTGTAAATTAAGTTTATGTGCTAAAGCAATTAAATTATCTTTTTCCTCGCCGCTTCCACCTATAACTGCATGAAGATCATATTTTTTTTCTTTTAAAATTTTGATAGCTTTAATAAAAACATCAACACCTTTCTTAGCTACAAATCTTGCTAGTACACCAATTACGACAGGTTTTCTATATGTTTTATTTGGAATAAAGTCTTTAGCAATATTTATCATATTCGGTAGGATGTATATCCTAGATTCGGCGAAGTGATTTTTTAATAAAAATTCTTTCATATGATGCGTCAAGGCAATAACAAAATCACATTTACGTAGTCCTTTTAAACTATAATTATGAGCGATACCGATTAATTTTATATTTTGTGATTTAGCAAATTTACTAAAATTTATTGCTCTATTACCGTGTGCTATAATTATATCGGGTTTAGTCTTATGAATTATATACTTAAAAATCAGTACCGAGAGTAAATCAAACGGTACTATATTAGGTAGTTTTAAGCTTTGTTTGTATAGAAGAAAGGAATTTATTTTTGCCTTGTAAGAAGTGATATTTATAACCTCAATTTTTTGCATCTCTAAAGCAGTGCTATAATCTAAAAATGCTTGTTGAATGCCGCCAAGGTCACGACTGAGCATAATATTAAGGATCTTCATTACTTATAATTGCTCGATTTCTTTTTCTGTTAAACCGGTAAAATCTATAATTTTATCTAAAGGTTTATTTTTTGCTAACATTTTTTTAGCTATAGAAATTTTTTGTTTTGCTTCCCCTCTGGCTTCCCCTTTCGCTTCAGCATCCATAATTTTCTGCTCTTCTACGGCTAGATTATCCATTTCGGTTTTTATCATTTTTTCATAAGTATTTAACTCTTTTTCAGACCAACTAGCTTGATCCAAAGCATAAAAAGCTTTTTTAATAATAAAATCATGACCTATCAAATTCTCCATTTCTTCTAGAGTACTTTCATGTACATGTTTAAAGAAATATGCCCATTTTTCTTGAAGGTTCTCTAATTGATCTAATTTTTTATTAAATTTCTCAAGCTCTAAAAAGATAAAATACAAATCTTGTAGGTCGTTCTCATAAGTTTTAGTATCAAGTAATCTATGATTTGATCTCCAATCTTTTTTATCGGGCAATAAAATAAAATCGGCAATAGCTAAGAATATTACTACTCGAAGTTTTGCATATACTGTCATTTTTTTATGATCTTCATCTTTGTTTATTATTTTTCTTGAATAGGCTTTTGTTGTATAAAGCTGAGTTCGTTTTTCACAACCTGGATGTTTGCTAACCTGCATCTCTACAATAAATTGAGTACTGTATTTATCTCTACATAATACATCAACTATAGATTGTCTATAAGTAGCGATGTCAAAACCTTAGGTTTTTTTAAAAAGTAACTTCGGTAATTACTTCTTTTCCCGTATAACTTAAAATGTTATTTAGAAAATGAATAAGTATATCCTTATTTTTTTCTATACCGAAAATTTTTAAAAATGCATAGTTATTTTTAGGGTCTAAGAAACGTGAAATTAGCATAATAGTCTATATTTTTATATATCATCACTTCATTATAGCAAATTCCAAGAAATTTGCTATAATACAATTTCCTAATATGTAAAACATTATGATTAGTAAAATTAATTTTGTAAAAATGCATGGTCTCGGTAATGATTTTGTTATTGTTAACAAACGAGATTTATCAAGTTCATATGATTTATCGCAGTTAGCAAAAAATATGGCTGAGCGTCATACAGGTATCGGTTGCGATCAGTTTATTATTTATGAAGAGCATAATGATTTTTATGAAATGATTATATATAACATAGACGGCTCTAGTGCTAAATTATGCGGTAATGCTACAAGATGTTTAGCCAAGTTAATTTATCTTGATACGGGAAAGCAAGATATTACCGTAATGGTAGGCAATAAAAAATTGCTATGTAATGTCAATGATGAAAATAATATTAGCGTTAATGTAGGAAGCGTGAGTTTTAATGAAGCTTGGATGCCAAGTCGTGATAAAGTTTGGGCATTTGCAGAGCGTTATATGATTGATTTAAAGGAAACTATTTGCGTTGATATAGGTAATCCGCATGTAGTTATTTTTAGTAAGTTAGAACCTCAAGATCAAAAAATTGTTGGTGAAAGATTGCAGGCTAAGGAATTATTCGCAGATGGGGTAAACGTTAATTTTGCTGAAGTAAAAGATAATAAAATCTATTTATCCGTTTGGGAGCGGGGGGCAGGGTTAACGCTTGCTTGCGGAAGCGGAGCTTGCAGTAGTTTTGCTGCCGGTTTAAAGCACGGTTTTATCCATTCACCAAGTACTATAGTCTTTAAGTACGGTAACCTTACTATGAAAGAAGAAAACGGTAATATAATAATGCAAGGGGCAGCTACGCTTGTAGCACGTGGGGAATATTATTGTGAGCAATAATTTAAGACAAAACGTAGTAACATTTGGCTGTAGACTTAATATTTACGAAAGTGAGATAATACGAAAAAACTTGGAATTGTCGGGTATCGATAATGTAGCAATATTCAATACTTGTGCGGTAACTAAAGCAGCTGAGAAACAAGCAAGACAAGCTATACGCAAGGCTAAAAAAAATAATCCTGGTTTAAAAATTATTGTTACCGGCTGTAGTGCTCAAACAAGTCCGCAAATGTACGGTAATATGCCGGAAGTTGACAAAGTTATAGGTAATGAAGAGAAGTTATTACCTAATTACTACCAAATGACCGATGCAAAAATAACAGTTAACGATATAATGTCGGTGAAAGAGACGGCAAGTCATTTAGTAAGTAGCTTTGACTGTAAGTCTCGTGCTTTTATTCAGGTACAAAACGGTTGTGATCATTTTTGTACTTTCTGTATTATCCCTTATGGTAGAGGAAAAAGTAGATCAGTAGCAATAGGAGCTATAGCAGAGCAGGTAAAGCATTTGGTATTAAACGGTTTTAAAGAAGTAGTTTTTACCGGTGTCGATGTCACGGCTTATGGTAGTGATTTGCCAGGAAGTCCAACATTCGCACAAATGATTAAACGAGTGTTGAATTTAGTCCCTGAATTAAAGAGGCTTAGATTATCTTCAATAGATGTTGCAGAAATAGATGATGAACTTTTTGAGCTTATAGCTTATAGTAAAAGGATAATGCCGCATTTTCATATTAGCTTGCAAGCAGGTGATGATATGATATTAAAACGTATGAAAAGACGTCATAATAGAGCAAACGTAATAGAGTTTTGTCAGAAACTACGGGCAATA
>NZ_LECS01000004.1:309568-417723 GCF_001602635.1 Rickettsia endosymbiont of Proechinophthirus fluctus
TATCTTTTGGTGCGGATATTATAGCTGGTTTCCCGACTGAAACCCCTGAAATGTTTGAAAATACAAGAAAATTAATTTTAGAAGCGGAATTACAATATTTACATGTTTTTCCTTATTCGGAAAGAGAAGGAACGCCTGCAGCACGTATGCCACAAGTACCTAAAAATATAAGAAAAGAAAGGGCAGCAATTTTAAGGCAAGAAGGGCAAAACCAGTTGACCGCATTCTTTAAAAAACATATAGGACAGAAATTGGAGTTATTAGTAGAGAATAATAATATTGCCCATACCGAAAATTTTATTCCGGTAAAGCTAGATAAACCTTTAGAAATAGGGCAGATATTTAAAGCGAAGTTGGTGGCAATAGAAGAGAATTATATGAAGTGTATGTTGGTTTAACGTCATTGCAGGGAGGTATTGTTGCGTAGATACTGAAGGTCGTCATTGTAAGGAGCCGTAGGTGACGCGGCAATCCAGAAAATAATTAAAAAAATTCTGATGTACAGAATTTTAACTGGATTGCTTCATCAATGCAATGACGGATAAACAGGTCCACGCAACAATGCCCGTTCGCAATGACGTTCTACCGTACAATAAAAAATCAAAAACAAAAAAAACAATCATGGAAAATATAGAAACAATATTAAGGCTTGCTGAGGACAAAATCTTATTAGTACAAAACTTACAAGCTCTGCAAGAATATAAAGTAGAATTTTTAGGCAAGAACGGTATAGTGACCGGTGAGCTTAAAAAATTAGGTAGTTTAAATGAACAGGAACGTAAAGAATTTGGCTTAAAAATCAATAAATTAAAAGATAAAATACAGAATATAATAAAAGCAAAAGCAGAAATTTTAGAGGAGCAGGAACTAAATTTTAAACTTGCTGCCGATAAAATTGATTTAACAATCCCTGCACGGAGATATAAACAAGGTTCTATTCATCCAATAACACAATGTAGTGAGGAGTTAATACAAGTATTTTCGCAGTTTGGTTTTACTATAGAAAACGGACCGAATATCGAGAATGATTTTCATAATTTTACCGCTCTCAATTTTGAAGATGATCATCCTGCAAGGCAAATGCATGATACTTTTTATTTGAAAAGTCAGGAAAATAATAAGCCGCTGTTATTACGTACTCATACTTCAACAGTGCAGATTAGAGCTATGAAAAACGGCAAACCGCCTTTTAGGTTTATAGCACCGGGTAGGACTTATAGATCGGATTCGGATATGACGCATACGCCAATGTTCCACCAAATAGAAGGGCTTGTTATGGATAAAAATATCAATATGGGGCATTTAAAATATGTTATCACGACATTTATAAAAAGCTTTTTTGAAAATGCTAATATTGAATTACGTTTTAGACCCAGCTTTTTCCCATTTACCGAACCTTCTGCCGAAGTTGATATTCGGATGAATAAAAACGATAAATGGCTTGAGGTCCTCGGTTGCGGGATGGTTCATCCAAACGTTCTTAAAAATGTTGGTATCGATAGCAGCGAGTATCAAGGTTTTGCTTTTGGGCTTGGAGTAGAGCGTTTTGCAATGTTAAAATATAATATCAAAGATTTAAGACAATTTTTTGAAGGAGATATGCGTTGGCTTAAACATTATAATTTTGGGAGCTTTGATATACCGAATTTAGCAGGAGGGCTTACGAAATGAAATTTACGTTATCATGGTTAAAACAATTTTTAGAGACATCGGCTTCAATTACTGAAATTGCCGAAGCCCTAACAGCTATTGGCCTTGAAGTGGAAGAGGTGATAGATAAAGCAGCGGAATTACAAAAGTTTGAAGTAGCATATATTACAAATATTAAACCTCACCCATCAGCTGATAAATTAAAGCTTTGTGATGTTGAGACTAAAAGTGGTATGTTGCAAATAGTTTGTGGTGCGTGTAATGCAAGAGCAGGTATAAAAGTAGTACTTGCAAATATCGGAATAGAAATACCAAACGGTAAATTTAAGATTAAGGAATCTGTTATTAGAGGCGAAAAAAGCTGTGGTATGCTTTGCTCTGAAGAGGAATTACTGCTAGCTTCAGAGTCTGAAGGGATTATAGAGCTATCTGAAGATGCCGTAGTTGGAGAGAATTTTACTAAATATTACGGTTTAGATGATCCTATATTTGTTATTAACGTTACTCCTAATCGTGGTGATGCACTTGGAGTTTACGGCATCGCAAGAGATTTAGCAGCTAAAGGAATAGGCATACTTAAAGAGCTAGAAATTTCGGCAATAAAGAGTACATTTTTTTCTAAAATGAAGCTTAACGTGCAAGATAAGGAAGCCTGTCCGTTATTTACTTTTAGAGAGATAAGAAATTTAAAAAATAAACCAAGCCCTGATTGGTTACAGAAATTATTAAAAAATGTTGGGGTAAAAACTATTTCAAGCTTAGTGGATGTAACAAATTATATTTCCTATAGTTTTGGGCAGCCGATGCATGCTTACGATGCAGATAGGATAAAAGGGGGAATTACTGTAGCACGTCATTGTGAGAAGCGTAGCGACAAAGCAATCTTAGGACAACAAAATGAGATTGCCACGGCTGCTTTGCAGCCTCGCAATGACGTAGCTAAATGCCACGCCCTAAACGGCAAAGAATATTTACTTACAGAAAATGATTTAGTTATAAAAGATGAAAGCGGTATTCAAGGTCTGGCCGGTGTTATTGGCGGGGCTGATAGTAGTTGTACTGATAGTACGACTAATATAATACTCGAGGCTGCTTGTTTTAATGCTAAAATGGTTGCAGCTAGCGGGCGAAGGTTCCAAATTGATACGGATGCTAGATATCGTAATGAGCGTAATATCGATAGAAATTTTACGGAAAAGGCTTTGGATATAGCAACTAATCTTATTTTGTCAATATGCGGACACGGTGAAGTATCGGAAGTAGTGAAAGTCGGTGAAAAAGAGTCACAAAAAAAACCTTTAGATTTTTCAGCATGTTATTTAGAAAAAATTACAGGAATTAAACTAAATATCAAAGCGATAGAAGCCATATTAAATAAACTAGGATTTATTACGGATGTTAAAGGTGAGATTATAAAGGTAATAGCTCCTTCTTGGCGTCACGATATAACTATTTTAGAAGATATAGCTGAAGAAATCGCTCGTATTTACGGCTATGATAAAATAGAGAGTATAAAATTACCTGAACTAGACCAAGATAATAATAAGCTAAGAGAGCATAAAAGAATATCTAGTTTTAAAAGGATATTAGCAAGCAAAGGTTATGATGAGGTAGTAACTAACTCTTTTATGAGTAGTGAAGATGCAAAGTTGTTTGCTGAATTAAAAGAAGAGTTATTTTTGCTTAATCCTATTAGCATAGGAGACAATTATATGCGTCCTACTATATTGCCGAATTTGTTAAGTATAGTAAGTAAAAATCTAGCACGCTCTATAAAAGATATGGCTTTTTTTGAAGTTGGACCAAGTTTTATAGATTTAAATACGGAAGCAACTTATTTGACGGCAATTATAAGCGGTTCATATAATAATAAAAACCCTCATTCGCTTGGACGAGGCTATGATGTTTTTGATCTTAAAGGCGATTTAGAGTTGGTAGCTGATTATGCAGGACTATCTATAGATAAATGTATAGCAACAAATGGGGCAGCATTGCCACAATATTATCATCCAACTAGAGCAGTAAATATAGGGCTTGGTAAAAATTTATTAGGTCATTTTGGGCAGATACACCCTAAAATCTTGAAATATTACGATATTAATCAGGCAATATTTGCATTCGAGCTGAATATTACGAATTTGCCGTTGATAAAAACTAAATTTGGTAAAAGAGACGAATTTGCAGTATCGGATTTCCAAGCTAATTTTAGAGATTACGCATTTATTGTTGGTCAAGATCATAGAGTCGGTGAAATAATAGCATATATAAATAATTTTAATAAAAAGCTTATCAAATCAGTTATATTATTTGATATTTATAGCGGTGATAAATTACCTGAAGGTAAAAAATCTATAGCGGTTAAAATAGAGCTACAAGCAGATGATCGGACGTTATCTGATACTGATTTAAATTCGTTCAGTAAAGATTTAGTTGCTGCCATCTCACAAAAATTTCAAGGAACATTAAGAGAATAACAATATGTTAAAATTAATAGTTGAAACAAAAACATTAGTTCAGTCCCTAGGGTTTGCAAGTTCCGTTGTTGAAAAACGTAATGTCATACCTGAATATGCAAACATTAAATTATCGGCACAAGACGGCAATCTAGAGCTTAGTGCTACTAATATGGATTTGTACTTAAGTCAAAAAATAGCAGTACAGGTAGTAAGTGAAGGTGAATGTACCGTTTCTACGAAAACTCTAAATGATATAGTCCGAAAATTTCCGGATTCTGAGCTTACATTAACAGATCTCGGTACAACGGGACTTGAGATCAAAGGAAAAAATTGTAAATTTAATTTATTTACTTTGCCGGTTAGTTCTTTTCCTGCAATGGATAGTATTAATCCTGAAGCAAGTTTTAAAATTTCCTGCACGGATTTTGCTAAAATAATCGAATCGACAAAATTTTCGATTTCTTTAGATGAAACTCGTTATAATTTAAACGGTGTTTATTTACACATAAAAGACAAAGAGTTTTGTTCGGCAAGTACCGATGGGCATAGACTTTCGATTTCATGGGTAACATTAGAAAAACCAATAAAGAATTTTGGCGTTATATTACCCCAAAAAAGTGCAGAGGAAATTTTAAAAATCGTTAAAGATCCTAAAAATATAAATGAAGATATAGAAATTTTATTAAATAGCAATAAGATTAAATTTATATGTAACGAAAATACTATTATGCTATCAAAGCTTATAGACGGTACTTTCCCTGATTATAGTACTTTTATTCCGGAAAGCAGCAGCTCACAATTAGTCATTAATCGAAAAATGTTTGCAGATAGTATAGAAAGGATAGCGATAATAACCGTTGAAAAATTTAGAGCAGTAAAATTATCGTTATCTCGTGAAACCTTAGAGATTAGTGCTGTCGGTGAAGCAAGAGGCAACGCAAAAGAGGTTATTAATTCTTCACAGGATAAGGAAAGTTTTTATGAATATAATAGTGATGAGTCTTTAGCTATAGGCTTTAACCCGCAATATTTGGAAGATGTCTTAAAAGCAGTGAAATCGGATTTAGTAGAACTATATTTTTCAGATGTTTCAGCACCGGTACTTATTAAATTTCCTGAGAATCCTAAAGATATTTTTGTTGTCATGCCTGTTAAGGTGTAAGTGTTATGAGAACCGGAATATATAAGTATTACAAAGAAAAATTATATCAAGTTATAGATACTGCAAAACATACTGAAACTTTGCAAGAGTTATATGATAATTTCCAGCTTCTGGGTAAGGCCGCTTGAAATGTTTAACGAAAAGGTTTTATTACACGGCAGAAATATTCCACGTTTTGAATTTATTTCTGAGAAATAATTAAATCTGCCCTATGTCATTCCCGCATAGGTGGGCATGACATCGAGTGGGTTTTTTTGAGCCATATAACAATGCCAAAGAGTGGTGGGAAGAAATAATTTTTGACTAATAGCTAAAGCTTCTCTATTATTTCCCTCAAGCACACTAATTAAATATTGGTTATGAAGAAAATTATCGGATTATTTTTTGTAATTATACTGAGTGCAATAAGTACTAGTATTTTAGCGGGTGATTATCCAAAAACAGAACGAGAGCAGAAATGGGACGAAGTAGGTTCTATAGCAGGTGAAGAAGGATTAGTTTTTAGACCGGGTAGGGTTAAGAATGAATCTACTAAAGCTGTAGGAGGTTCAGTTAATAAATATCTCTGGCAAGCAGCATTAGAGACTATAAGTGTTGCTCCTCTTGCATCAGCCGACTCAAACGGCGGCGTGATTATTACGGAATGGTATAGCCCACGTTCTAATCCTAATTTTCGATTTAAAATAAATATATTTATTAAAGACGATGTAATCAGCCCTGATTCAATCGAAGTGAAAGTATTTGAAGAAGTGCTTAAAAATAAACAATGGGTACTTAATGAAAACACCTCAAATCTTGCTATCACGCTTGAAGATAAAATTTTAAGAAAAGCTAGAGAGATATATATTAATAGTGTGAGGTAATAACAGTGCTGCCGTCATTGCGAGGAAATTACGGAGTAATTGACAAAGCAATCTCAGGATATTTGATAAGATTGCCGTGCAGTCTACGACTGCTTGCAATGACGATGCAGTATATAAATTAAAAAAATATGAACCAAATAGAACAAAAATGGCAGTACATTTGGCAAGAAGAAAAAGCTTTTGAGGTATCAAACGCGAGTAGCAAGCCAAAATATTACGTACTTGAAATGCTGCCTTATCCTTCCGGTAAAATCCATGTAGGTCACGTACGCAACTATTCTATAGGTGATGTTATTGCAAGGTTTATGACTATGCAAGGTTTTAATGTACTTCATCCGATGGGCTGGGATGCTTTCGGGCTACCTGCCGAAAATGCCGCAATAAACAATAATTCTTACCCAAAAAAATGGACATATTCTAATATCAAGAATATGAAAAAGCAGCTAAAATCTATGGGCTTTTCTTATGATTGGTCTAGAGAGATAAATAGTTGCAATCCTGAGTATTATAAACATGAGCAGAAATTCTTTTTAGAGCTTTATGAACGAAATCTTGCTTATCAAAAAGAATCATTGGTTAATTGGGATCCGGTTGATAATACCGTGCTTGCGAATGAACAAGTTGTAGACGGGCGTGGTTGGCGTTCAGGTGCAATAGTTGCAAAACGTTATTTAAAGCAATGGTTCTTAAAAATTACCGATTATGCTGAAGAATTATTAAACGAAATTCAGAATTTAAAAGAGTGGCCTGAAGCTGTTCGGTCTATGCAAGAGAAATGGATAGGTAAATCGATAGGTGCTAATTTTCATTTCAAAATTAAGGATAATGAAGAGACTACTATAGAAGTATTCTCAACCAAACCTGAAACCATTTTTGGTGCTAGCTTTATAGGAATTGCCTTTAATCATCCGATAATAGAGCAGTTAGTTTCTAAAACGCCTGAAATACTTGCTTTTATAACTCAATGCTCGCATATTACAAGAAGTAGCGAACTAGAAAAGGCTGAAAAGGAAGGTGTATTTACCGGTCTTTTTGTTACTCATCCTTTCGATTCAAATATAGTTTTACCGGTTATTATTACTAATTTTGTGCTAATGGATTATGGCACTGGTGCAATATTTGGTTGCCCTGCTCATGACGAATGTGACCATGAATTAGCTGTTAAAATGAATTTATCTATTAAACAAGTAATTAAAGCAGATATGGATGTACAAAAGAGCGCTTATACGGAAGATGGAATTTTAATTAATTCGGATTTTCTAAACGGCTTAACTAGTAACGAAGCAAAACAAGAAGTCATCGGAGAATTTGAGAAACTAGGTATAGGTAAACGCAGCGTAAATTATCGTCTAAAAGATTGGGGGATTTCAAGGCAGCGCTTTTGGGGATGTCCTATTCCTATGATTCACTGCGAAATTTGTGGCATAGTGCCCGTACCTTACAAAGACTTACCCGTTACTTTACCTGATGATGTCAATTTTGACGGTCACGGTAATCCACTTGATCATCATCCTAGTTGGAAACATGTTCATTGTCCGAAATGCGATAAGCCGGCTGTGCGTGAAACCGATACTTTTGATACATTTTTTGAATCATCTTGGTATTTTACGAGATATTGCAATAGCAATGCTACAGAGATGACTGATAAAAAAGCTTGTGATTACTGGCTACCGGTTGATAAATATATAGGCGGCATTGAACATGCGGTAATGCATTTATTATATGCAAGGTTTTTCACAAAAGTAATGAACGAACAGAATTACGTAAGCGTTCGAGAGCCTTTTAAAGGGCTATTTACTCAAGGTATGGTGCTGCATGCCACTTACAAAGATGAACATAATAATTGGTTATATCCTGAAGAAGTAGTTAAAAAGGGTAATGAATTTTTTCATAAAGAAAGCAATAATAGAGTAGTGCAGGGACGCATTGAAAAGATGAGTAAGTCTAAAAAGAATCTCATCGATCTTGAGACAATGCAAGAGCAATATGGGGCAGATGCTATTAGGCTTTTTGTACTATCCGATAGTCCGCCTGAGAAAGATCTAGAATGGTCGGCAAGCGGTATTGAAGGCTGCTCACGTTTTATTAATAAGCTTGAGTATATGTTTAAGGCGATAGATTCTTTAAAAGATGATGTGAGTAGCGAGGTTAATAAAGAGCTTAATAGGTTAGTACATTTTACAATAAAGCACGTCGCCGAAGATATAAAGCATTTTGCCCTAAACAGAGCAATAGCACGTATGCGTGAGCTTTCTAATGCTATATCTGCTGAAATATCCAAAGATCAAATTGATGTTAAAACCGTAAGGCATGGCTTTAATGTTTTAGTACAGCTACTAAATCCTTTTATCCCGCATATTACGGAAGAAATTTGGCAAAAGCTTGGCAATAAAGAGCGATTATATAATTTGTCTTTTCCTGCATTTGATGAATCAATGCTAGAGTTAGATACATATATTATGGCAGTGCAGGTTAACGGCAAACTCCGTGATACCTATGAGTTTAAAACTTCCGTAAGTGAAGATGAAATAAAGCAAGTTACCGTCAGTTTGCCAAAGATACAAAAGTTCTTAGAAGGGAAAGAGCCGCAGAAGATTATCCTCGTTCCTCGTAAAATTGTGAATATACTCGTTTAATTTGGAAAATTGGCTACGTCGTTTTGGTAAGTCTTTGGATGCTCACGTATTAAGTATATGCTCCGCTCCTCGGCTTACAGATTCCTTGCTCTTTCCAAATTAAACTGTGTCTATCTACTTTTCATTTATCAGAAGTATATTATTTTTTGAATCTGTCATCCCGCGACCGTGGGATCTAGTTTAAAATACTAAAATTATTAGTACTTTAAGTTGTTTTTAAATACCGTGGTCAAGTCGCAGTATGACACCTAGTATACTTTTATTGTATAACCTACCATACTAACCCAAAAAAAAGTAGTAGTATAACCTAGAACTACCTCCTTATGTTTATCTAATGAAGAGTCATAATGCTGCTTCGTCTCATTTATAAAATTACTGCAATTATTATGGTAAGTACCTTGTGAAGCACCCTTATAACTCTGATAAGATGAAGTTTCATAATGTCCCTTCTCTAAGGTAATAGTAAATATTGTTTATTAGCATTAATATTTTATCTATTATATAATTAGCTGCCTACCAAAATGCGGCAAAAACACCGCCATCAATACTTAAAAGTATCTTCTTCTGTTTCACAAGTTATTATCCTAGGATAACAGAGGTTTGCTATACTATCTAGACTTAGATTTAAATCTGACTCTGAATCTAACACGTCTATTTTTTTTCTATTAGTCATAAAAACCCCCTTTTAGTTACTAATTAATTAAACTTTTTGTATAACTTGCGTCTCAGGGTAAATTTGTATGTCAATCCGGTACTCACATCCTTACGTATTTTTATGTACGCTGCGGTGGTAAGTGTTTCCGTGTTTTCTTCAAATGCTTTCTTATTAGCTACATTATGCAATAAGTCTATTGTAGGCTCAGTAATTTAAAAAAATCAATTAGCTACTAATAGACTGCCTGTAATAAATTTTAACCGGTAATTTAATTTTTTTTGCTGTAAATTATAAGATTTTTTTGAAATAGGAACTGCTATTTCTGCAAAAGTCTTCAATTATTAATTAAAATTTATTACAGATAGACTATTAAATAGTGCGTCTGATTTTATACCTGAAGTCAATAAATGGTATTAATAAACTAATGCATGAAAATATCAATTTCATTCCAACCGATAAGGTCTAAATTAGCTCTTATCGGTAAAAAACGGAAAATATCTTGGGCAAGTTCATACCTATTTTCTTTAAGTAGCATTTTTTGTAAAATATCTTTTAACTGATGCAAATAAAGCACATCTTTTGCTGCATATTCTTTTTGTTCTGAAGATAAATTATCTGCACCCCAATAAGAAGATTGTTGTTGTTTTGAAATATTTATATTAAGCAATTCTCGGCACAAATCCTTAAGCCCATGACTATCGGTATAAGTTCTAACTAGTTTTGAAGATATTTTAGTACAAAAGATATTTTCTAAATCTATACTTAAATATTTTTTTATGGATGCTAGATCAAATCTAGCAAAATGAAATATCTTACATCTAGTTTTATCTAGTAATAATGCTTTTACATTAGGAGCTGTATAATCTTGATTTGTAAAATGCACAAGATGAGCTTCACCATTGCCGTTACTAAATTGTAGCAAACATAGTTTATCTCTATGGAGATTTAGTCCCATTGTTTCGGTATCTATAGCTAGATCTCCTTCAAGTGTAAAATTATTAGGTAGGTCGTTTTGATAAATTTTTATAGTCATAAATGATTTGTAATTCCTTTGAATCAATAATGTTGTTGTACGGATCGAAAAACGCGTTCTGTGTCATACCGTGGCTTGACCACGGTATCAAAAAAAAATTAAAAAAGACTGGATATCGCGATCAAGTCGCGGGATGACAACAAAGTTTTGTTATTGGTGATTAAACACCTGCTCATTTGGAGCAGCTACTCCTAAAACTTTCTTTGCGTGTTCTTCTAACATATCTTTATTTAGAGATTCCGTTCGCAGTAATTTGACGTTATGCTCAAGTTCTACTCTTTCTGCTCGTAAGCCTTTTAGTTCATCATAAGCTTTTTCAAGCTGCCTATTTACTTTTAAATATGCAATAATCCCTTTGTTACCATATATGCAATGAAAAACAAAATATCCAAGCAGTAAAGCTAAAAAGATATTTAAAATTATTTTTTTAGAATGATTATTTAAATGTATTATCATAAATATATATTCATAAGAAATAATATCAGAGCGGTTAAAATAATACTATCAAATCTGTCTAGTACTCCTCCATGACCGGGTATTATATGACTGCTGTCTTTAATATTAAATTTTCGCTTAAAATGTGAAATAAATAAATCACTTAATTGAGCTATTAGTGCTAATATACAACTAATTATAAACAAATAAATTTTATTTGAAAAATAGTAATTTTCAATATGAAAGTTTGGTATAAAACTAACTAATACCGCAACTAAACCTGCTGATAATACTCCCGTCACTAAACCGCTGCAGGTTTTGTTAGGACTAAGTTTCGGAGCAAGTTTTGCTCCTTTAAAAGTTTTGCCGCCAATCATAGCGAAAGTATCTACCGACCACATTATGCAAAAATAAAGCATAATAAGCCATCTATTGGTGTCTTCCATACTTAAAAATATTAATAGGCTTATAGGAATCGGAATAATAATTAGCCCGATTAATAGATCAGGAATAGAAGAGTAGGTCATATTATACCATTCACTTAACATTCCCGTACCTACTAATATCATTAGAATATAGAATAAAGGCTTACACCATAATATAGCTATGACAAATAACAGAACTAAAACTATACCGGACAGGATTCTTAAATATATGTTTGATTTTTGTTTATCTTTTACCAAATGTTCTTTTCCTTTTTGAGTAATCATTTATAGCTTCTTGTATATCATATTTATTAAAATCAGGCCAATATTTGGATGAGAAATATAATTCAGCATAAGCTGCTTGCCAAAGCAAGAAATTACTGATGCGATAAACCCCGCCCGGTCTTATTAATAAATCTACATCCGGCATTTCAGGATCATATAAAGCGTGTTGTATATCGCTGTCACTTACTGCTTTTTTACCGCTTGTAATAATTTTTGTGCAGGCATCAACTATTTCTTGACGACTTCCATAACTAAAAGCTATACAAAGCGTTATTTTATTATTATTTTTTGTTAATTCTATAGCATTATTTATTTGTTTTTGCAATGAGCTACTTAATAAAGTCAGCCTACCTATTACTTTTATTTTAACACCGTTTTTATGTAAATTATTTAATTCGGTTTTTAAATAAATACTTAATAATTTTATTAAGAAATCTACTTCCGTGCTTGAGCGTTGCCAATTTTCGGAAGAGAAAGTATATAAAGTTATATAAGGTATGTTAAGGTTAAGAAACTCAGGCAGTAATTCACGAATTTTATCGGCTCCTGCTTTATGCCCTTCAGATTTTGTTAAGTTATGCTGATCTGCCCAACGAGCATTACCGTCCATTATTATTGCTAAATGTTTTATGTTAGTCATTATTTTATATTTTAGATGTTGCTGCATGGATCGATTTTCCCGTCATTGCAAGCGACTAAAAGGAGCGTGGCAATCTCATGAAACAATATAAAATTTCTGAGATTGTCACGTCCTCGGCTTTTTGCCTATCCTTGTAATGACGATTTGGCATCTACACGGGAATAACATCGGTAATCATATTTTAGGTATTTCGATTCTGACCGATAGCCCGCCTAAATCCTTGCTATCTTCTAAATAAATAGAGCCTTTATGATCGTTTATTATTTCTTTAGTAATAGCAAGCCCAAGCCCTACGTTACTTGCATTATCAAGCTGTCTTGCTTTATCCGATCTATAAAACGGTTTAAATACAAGGTGTGTTTCCGTATCATCTATACCGGGACCGTTATCCTCAATAATTATAGCTACGGTAGATGAATTATCTTTTGAGGATATCTTAATTTTAGTTCCATATTTTATAGCGTTACCGATTAAATTAGACAAGGCTCTTTCAAAAGAATGCGGCTTAATGCATACTGCTAGTTTATCTAAATTAGTAGATTTTATAAATTCAATATTTACATGTGACCATTTGTTAAAAAAACGTTCCATCCAAGGTAATAATAAAATGTCTTCAAATTCTTCTGTACTTTCACCTTTAGCAAAATCTAAATAAGAATTTATCATTTGCTGCATAGTTAATATATCTTGTTTTAACCCTTCAATTTCTTCGCTTTCTTCCATCAATTCAAGTTGTAGCTTCATTCTTGTTAAAGGAGTTCTCAGGTCATGAGAAATCATAGCAAGCATAGTGGTTTTTTTAGTAATTTGTTTTTCAATACGAGCTTTCATTTTTAAAAAAGCAAGCCCTGCTTTTCTTATTTCTAAGGCTCCTGAAGGTTTGAAATTTTTGCCTTTTAAAACACCTCGACCAAATTTATCCATGCTATCCGCAAGAGTGAGTATTGATTTAATTTGATTTTTGGAGAAAATAATAGAAATAGAAAGTAATATAACAGTTAAAGATATAATCCATAAAACAAATATATATACTGTAGGATTAAGTAGTAACTTTGCAGGAAAAGTAATATATAATACTCCATCTTTTAATTCTAAAAATACTTCAATTTTATTTTCCTTATTTAGTTTAACTATATTTTTTTCATGGATTTTTGTAGCTAAAATATTTTTGAATATAGTTAAAGGTTCACCTAATTTAGGCTGTTTTATAGATAACTTTTTATTAAGTTGAAACTGATAAGATAAATTAAGATAATTTTCCGATAAATGGGTTATCTCTCTTGAATTATTTCTATGTTCTTTAATCAATGATTCTATTTCATTTATAATAATAGTACTAGTATAATATGAAACATTATACCAATGACGATCGTAAAACAAAAATATAGCAACGATTTGTCCTATTAAAATCGGAATGATTATAATAAACATAAACCGTACAAATAATGTTCTTGGTAAAGCATATTTCAAAGAGCTTGATATAAGCAAATTTTTCAAGAGTCGTCTGTGCTCACGTATTTTTATACGCTGTGTAGGCTCGCTTTTAAATTCATCTTGTCTGAAGCTCTTTGAAATATGCTGTAATAATTTAGATATAAAGTGCATAGCCCTCATTACGCACAGTTTTTAAATATTTCGGCTCTTTTGGATTGTCTTCTATTTTGCTTCTTATTCTTGTAATTTGTACATCGATAGAACGCATACTAAGCCCTCCCATTATTTTTGACAGTTCAAAACGACTAGTAGATTTACCGGAATTTTTTATTAATATCTCAAGTAATTTTTGTTCAGTAGAGCTAAGAGATACAATTTGATTATTCTTGGTAAATTCTTTTGTATCGGAATTATAAAAATTATTGCCGAATTTAATTATATTCGTTTCTTTTTTAAAGTTATTATAATTATTGATTAAGTTATTTATCCGAAGTAATAATTCTCTCGGTTCAAAGGGTTTAGTTATATAATCCGAGGCACCGGCTTCAAGTCCTTTAACACGGTCATCGGCTTCCGATAAAGCAGTAAGCATAACTATAGGAATATTATTACCGGCATCCCTTATAGTAGTAGCAAAATCAAGCCCTGTTATTTCAGGTAACATAACATCTAAAATAATTAAATCATAATTAGAAGTTTTTAATAGATTTTTAGCTTCTATGACTGAGCTTGCCGTTGATACTAAAAACGCGTTTTTATTTAAAAATTGCTTTAAAAGTGCTAATATTCTGCTATCATCATCAACGATTAAAATATGTGCTTTATATGTATGCATGTATACTCGTTTAATTTAAAAAAATTGTATTTCACTATTGTCATCCCGTGGCGTGACCACGGGATCTTATGTCGCAGGCTGTGTTCTGAGATCCTGCGATCAAGTCGCGGGATGACGTTAAATACTACTGGATTCCCGCTTTCGCAGGAATGACATAAGAACTACGGCCGTATAGCTCATGACGATTGACAATACTTTAATATAAATATAGATTAATGACAATGGTAAAACGCGAGCAAATTTTTTGGCATGTTTGGATTAACGGTGATTTAGTTCCTTATCAATTTGCAAGGATTCATGTTTTGACTCATAGCCTGCATTATTCAGGATCGGTATTTGAGGGTGAGAGAGCTTATAGTGGCAAAGTTTTTAAACTAAAAGAACATACGGCAAGATTAATAAAATCAGCAGAAGCATTAGGTTTGAAAGTACCTTATAATGTAGACGAGATAATAAAAGCTCATGAACGTGTAATAAAACAAAATAATATTAAGGATGCATATATAAGACCGCTTATTTGGTGCGGAGACGAGTCGCTAAATATCACTAATCAGTATTTATCTACTAATCTTTTGATTGCCGGTATTCCATCTATGCCAAGGTCTGTTGAGAAAGGTATCAATTTGCATGTAAGCCGCTGGCGTAAAGCAATGCCTGATAGCACCCCAGTACAATCTAAATCCGCCGCTCAATATAATATGGCAATAACGAGTAAAAAAGAAGCTAAGGCTCTTGGCTATGAGGATGCATTATTACTTGATTATGAAGGATATATTGCTGAATGCACTACAACAAATATTTTCTTTGTTAAAGATAAAATATTATATACTCCAATTGCCGATAGGTTTTTAAACGGTATAACAAGACAGACTATTATTGAAATTGCAAAAGATTTAGGTCTAGAAGTAAAAGAAGAGCGTTTAAAATTAGAGCAAATAGAGGATTTTACCGGATGTTTTGTTACAGGCACGGCAATTGAGGTACAAAATATTGATTCTATAGATCTTGGCAATAAAAAGATTATTTTTGATGATCATAAAATTGCAGATCGTTTGAAAGAAGAGTATAGGCGTGTTGTTAGGGAGTAGAAGAAACGTCATTGTGAGGAGGTATTGCCTGTGTATGGATACTGGGTCGTCATTGCGAGCAGTTGTAGACTGCGTGGTAATCTCATGAAATAATAACAAACTCCTGAGATTGCTTCGTCGAATTACTACGTAATTCTTCTCGCAATGATGATTTAATAAGCTAAACAATTAAAATCAAAAAAATCATGCATAACATATTTAAAGGTTTAATTACCGCACTTATAACACCTTTTAAAGATAATAAGTTAGACTTATATGCTTTAGAGAGAATTGTAAAACATCAAATAAAGCATGAAGTCGATGCAGTATTAATTGCAGGCTCAACGGGAGAAAGTAGTAGTTTAAGCTTTGAAGAATATAAATTATTACTGCAAACTAGCGTAGAAATCGTTAATAAGTGTATTCCTATAATAAGCGGGTGTTCATCAAATAATACTACTTATGCAAGAGCACTTGCAGCGGAATCTATAAAAATCGGCGTAGATGGTTTTATGGCTAGTCCACCATCTTATGTCAAACCTACCCAACACGGGATTTATAAGCATTTTGAAGCATTGCATGAAGCGTGTAATCTACCTATTATGTTATATTCAGCTCCAACTAGAAGCGGAGTAGATTTTTCTGATGAGACAATATTGAGACTTAGCAAGCTACCACGTATTTTAGCATTAAAAGATTGTGGTGTAGATTTAGAACGTCCATTGCGGATCAGAGCAACAGTTAAAAAGGATTTCAATATTTTAACCGGTAATGATGAAGTAGTCTTAGCTTTTAACGCTCAAGGTGGGGTGGGGTGGACTTCTGTAGCCTCTAATATTGTTCCTAATATATGTAAAGAGCTATTAGAAAAATGGAATAAGAACGATACTAAAGGAGCATTAGAAATCCATCAGAAATTACTACCTTTATATACAGCATTATTTGTAGAATCTAATCCGATTCCGATAAAATATGCTGCACATTATTTAGGTTTATGTGAAAATGAAATTAGACCCCCATTAACTGAAGCAAGCGATAGTACCAAAAAACAAATTGAAAACATCATAACATCACTATCTATAAAAATATGACTGAATATAAGAAAGTTATTGCACAAAATAAGAAAGCTCTTTTTCATTATTTTATTGAAGAAAGATTAGAAGTGGGTATTGTATTAAAGGGTAGTGAAGTACGGTCTCTGCGTCAAGGCAAAGCTTCTATAGAAGAAAGTCATGCAGCAGATACCGGACATGAGGTATTTTTGTATAACTGCCATATTGCAGAATATGAAAAAGCGAATAGATTTAATCATGCTACTCGTAGACCGCGTAAGTTATTGTTGCATACTAAAGAGATAAAGAAAATTATCGGTAGAATTAGAATAAAAGGCTATACGCTAGTAGCTCTTTCTATGTATTTTAATAAAAAAAATAAAGTGAAAGTTGAACTTGGTATTGCTAAAGGTAAGAAATTACATGATAAAAGAGAGTCAATTAAAGAAAAAGACTGGAAAAGAGATCAGAGCAGATTAATAAGACAGAAGTAATGGACTTTACTACACCGGATGACAAGCCGGCTTTGTTACATAGCTCGTTTTATGTCATTCCCGCTTTCGCGGGAATGACATATAGAATTACTTAGACTTTAGGAAGATATAAAATTTTAAAAAAGGTATTTATGCAGCATATTATAGGTAAAATATTGGTTATATTTATAGTTATAATAGGAGTTTTATTTGTTTTCAAAACAATGAAAACTTATTCTACAAATCCAGTTTCCGTTGAGGTTAAACAAAGCGGAGATGCAAGAAAATGTGAAGAGGAAAGAGTACAAGAAATAATCAAAGATTATTTGCTTAAAACTCCGGAAATAATAATAGAATCAATAGAAGGGTTGCAAAAACGTAAAGTACAGGAAAATGAGACTAAAGTTAATAACTATATAAAAGATAATAAGTTAAGTATTGAAGATAGCACAAGCTTTCCTGTTATAGGAAATAAAGACGGTGATGTAACAATAATTGCTTTTTATGATTACAATTGTTCTTATTGTAAAAAAGGCGATGTTTCTATAAATGAATTATTGCAAAACGATCCAAAAGTTAAAGTTGTATTACGACCGCTTCCTATCCTTGGAGATGTTTCTGAATATCTTGCAAGAATAGTTTTAGCCGTTTATAAGGTTAATCCAAGTCAATTCAAAGCTGTTCATGATGAATTAATAAAAATAAGAGATGTTTCTAAGGAATCTGTAAAAGAATTATTAACTGAGAATGGCTTAAATGCTACGGAAATTGAAGAAATTGCCGATAGTAATGAGATTAAAGATTTAATTACTCAAAATATGAAAATAGCTAGAAGTCTTAGAATTCAAGGAGTACCTGCGTATATAATCGATTCAAAATTAATACCTGGGTTAATAGATTTCCCACAATTACTAAATATAGTTAAAGAAATTAGGGATAATTAAGAGTTCTTAAGAATTGTTGCGTAGACCAGTAAATGCTTTTTATGTTATTCCCGTGAAAGCATTGTTGCATGGGTACCAAATCATCATTGTGAGGAGCAAAGCGACGTGGCAATCTTGTCAAGCATCCTGAAATTGCTTCGTCAATTACTTACGTAATTTCCTCGCAATGATGACCTTCAGTCTCCACGCAACAAGGCCTAGTAGGAATGACAGCAATTGCTCTTGAATAACTTTAGCCTTTATTTAGTAAATCTAACATAGTTTTACCGATATCAGCAGGGGATCTAGTGATAATTACGCTGGCACTTTGTAGAGCTTCCAGCTTATCTTCGGCACTTCCTGTTCTTCCGACAATAATAGCTCCGGCATGTCCCATTCTTTTACCTGGAGGTGCTGTAATACCTGCAATAAAGCTTACTATAGGTTTCTTGATTTTTGACTGCTTGATAAACTCAGCTGCATCTTCTTCTGCATTACCGCCAATTTCACCGATCATAATAATTGCTTTTGTTTCATCATCTTTCAAAAACATCTCAATACAATCAACAAAATTAGTGCCATTAACAGGATCGCCGCCTATACCGACACACGTAGATTGTCCAAGTCCTACGGCTGTTGTCTGTGCTACTGCTTCATAAGTTAGAGTACCTGATCTTGAAACAATACCTATTGTTCCTCTTTTATGAATATGCCCAGGCATAATACCGATTTTACATTCACCCGGTGTGATAACTCCAGGGCAGTTAGGACCGATTAATCTAGTTTTAGAACCGACTAAAGCACGTTTTACTTTCACCATATCAAGCACTGGAATTCCTTCCGTTATACATACTACTACTTCAATTTCGGCATCGATTGCTTCTAATATCGAATCAGCGGCAAAGCCGGGCGGAACATATATAACGCTTGCATTTGCACCGGTTTTTGCTTTTGCTTCATGTACGGTATTATATACAGGTAAATCAAGGTGAGTATGACCGCCTTTGCCGGGTGTAACACCGCCAACCATGTTAGTGCCGTACGCTATCGCTTGTTCAGAGTGAAAAGTTCCTTGTAAACCAGTAAAACCCTGACAGATAACTTGTGTTTTTTTATTTATTAATATTGCCATGTTAAATAATGTTTATTGTTTTTATTTTACTTTGATGTCATCCCGCGACTTGATCACGTGATCCAGTCCTTATTTTAATTTTTTATGGATACTGTGGTCAAGACACGGTATGACACTGAACTGGTTTTTCGAGCTATACAACAAGGTCAATGCCTGTATAGCTCATGACGGTTATCTACCGTATCGCTTCAACTATTTTATTTGCCGCATCTGCTAAATCATGTGCCGGTATTATTTCTAAACCAGAATTTGATAAAATTTCTTCGCCTTTTTCAACGTTTGTACCGGCTAGACGAACTACTAACGGTACTTTTATACCTATGTCTTTTGCAGCGGCAATAATCCCTTCTGCTATAATATCACAACGCATGATACCGCCGAAAATATTCACTAGAATCCCTTGTACTTCTTTATCAGATAAAATTATTTTTAAAGCTTCTTTTACACGCTCACGATCAGCTCCACCACCGACATCCAAGAAATTAGCAGGTGAAGCACCGTAAAGTTTAATAATATCCATAGTGGCCATGGCAAGACCGGCACCGTTAACCATACAACCGATATTACCGTCCATTTTTACATAGCTAAGTCCTGCATTTGCTGCTCTAGTTTCTAGAGGATCTTCTTCATCATGATCACGCATTGCCATAATATTCGGATGTCGCAATAAGCCGTTATCGTCAAAAGTAATTTTTGCATCTAAAGCTAATAAGTTCCCGTCGCTATTTACAATTAATGGGTTGATTTCGATTTGTGCTGCATCGGTTTCAATAAAAGCATTATAGACTGATTTTACTATTTCTTTCATCTGTTTAGCTTGGTTATCCTTAAAGCCTAACTCATAAGCTATGCCTCGCATATGAAAATCTTGTAAACCGGTTGCAGGATCAACGGAAAATTTAATAATTTTTTCCGGAGTTTTTTTTGCTACTTCTTCAATATCAACTCCTCCTTCCGTAGAAGCTATAAAAGTAATACAGCTAGCCGATCTATCAAATACTATACTAAAATAATATTCTTTTAAAATCTCATAACCTGATTCGATATAAAGACGGTTTACTTTTTGTCCTTGAGGTCCTGTTTGATGCGTTACTAAATTAATACCAAACATGTCATGAGCAACTTTTTTGGCTTCTTCTTTACTCTTAACAACCTTAACACCGCCTGCTTTACCTCTACCGCCGGCATGTATTTGTGCTTTAACCACATATACTTCCGTATTTAATTTATCTATGGTTTCATTAATCTTTTCGGTTTTCGTAACAACTAGCCCGGTGGAAGTAGGTACGCCGTATTTTCTTAAAATCTCTTTTGCTTGATATTCATGAATATTCATTTTAAATACTTTATAAAGTGCTATTAATTTTTATGGATAAGATGCATTTTTAACTTCTCTTACTATGTCTTTATCAAAAATGCTAAACTTATTAGCACTATTGACTTCTCCTTCTGCAATAATCATATAATCGGCAAAGTCTGCTTTACCTTTAATATATTGCTCAGTAGCTGATATATGTCTTGATGCCCAATGATAAAGCTGGAATTATCAATAAGATTAATTACTGCTTCATAAATTTCCTGGCGAGTAAATTCATTTACTTTTAGCACCCATACAAATTCAAGTAATGTATATGATGCAATAAAAATCTTATTAGTGATGTTATGTTTTAAGAAACTTTGAGCTGCTTTACCTTGTATTTCATCATCTTCAAGAAAAGTACGAGTTAAGACATTAGTGTCAATTCCTATCATTTTCGATAACCGCAATACTAATAGCTTCATCTACATCCACCGGACCGTTTTTAGCTTTATGTTTACCTTTACCAAAAAAGCTATAGATATCTTTTTTTATAGGAAGCAATTCTAATGTTTCATTTTTTTTGTAGTTAATTATTAACTCAGAGCCTGAATGTAAACCAAGTTTATTTCTTATATATTGAGGTATAACTACCTGTCCTTTCGATGAGATTACTACTCTGGCACTTTTACTCATAATACTAATATAGTAAGTGATCTGATCTTACTTTGTATATAAAACACAATTTATTATATGTCAATAAGTTTATAATGAGGTTATTCATTTAATATCCTTTTAATACGTTATCTTTCCTAATAAAGTGATGATATAATGCAGCTAGTATATCAAAATAATTAAAGCAGTAAATAAGCAGCCTTTTTATAGATTTTTTTAAAGATTTTGGCAAATTGTAAATCTGGAGCAAAAGAATTTATAGTAAACAAACCATAAAAATCAATATGATGGTTTGATACGATAGTTATTAGAAAGCCGCTTATCGGCATTAATAACATTAAAAAGTTATAGCAAATTTATATTAATATTAGTGGCTTTTTGTGCCAATTCGGCATATATTCCGGTAGCAAAACATTAGCATTATAGAATTTCCATAAAAGCCTTATTATTACTAAAGATAAAACAACTATACTGGTTGCTTCATGTATCCCGTATAATTGCCCTTTTAAAAGAAGTTCTAAGAAATTATCCATTAAGACACCGACAATGAGCATTACTATAACTATAATGCTCATGATCCAGTGAAAAAGTTATGCAATTAAGCAGTAAGAATTTTCAGTATTTGTAAGTAGCATGATAGTACTCAAATTTACTTAATATCATTGTTGCTCTTCTGTGTCATTTGCCTGCAAAAGCAGGAGTCTAAAAAACAATAAAAAATACTAAAATTATTAGTATTTTTAACTAGATCCCATGGGCAAGCCACGGGGTGACACCGCGTCATGGTATGACAGTTTCTTCTTAATTCCCAACTGCCGTATCTATAATCTTTTCTGCCTCTGTACCGCTAATTTTTTCTTTATCATTCAGAATGAGATTAGCATTCTTTAAGTCATCTCCTATATGTTCCGCTCTTCCTTTTAAAACCTTAGCTAAAAACTGCTCGGCAAGAGCGTAATATGAGATTCTATTACCGGCTTTTGCAAATCCATGACCTTCATCTTTGTAAAGTGCATAAACTATCGGTATATGCTTTGCTTGCATGCTGTTTACAATCTGTTCTGATTCTGCCTGCACGACTCTCACATCGTGAACACCTTGTGCTATAAATAAAGGCTTTTTGATATTATCAACAAAATTAATCGGTGATCTTTGTCTTAAAAATTCTTTTTCTTCTTCAGTATCCCAAGGTCCTATACGTGTTTTATATATACTTAACAATGGTGTAATATAAGGAGCTTTAGATTGCACATGAGTTAATAAATTAGACATACCGACAACGTCAATACCGCAAGCAAATACGTCAGGCGTCATGGTAAGACCTACAAGCGTTGCATAACCTCCATAGCTTCCACCCATAATACAAACTTTGTCAGAATCAACTATATTATTCTTAATAGCCCAGTTAACACCATCAATTAAATCGGTGTGCATTTTACCGGCATATTCTAAATTACCGGCGTTTAAGAAATCTTTCCCAAAACCGGTAGAACCACGGTAATTTATACTTAAAACTGCGTAACCACGATTTGCAAGCCACTGATGCTCAGGATTGTATCCCCAGCTATCACGTACCCACGGACCGCCGTGGACATTTAAAATTAGAGGTACTTTTCTATCGGGTATATTATTTTTATTGAGCTTTACATCATTTGGAAAAGTGATATAGCTAACTAAATCAAGCCCGTCACGTGACTTGATAATTATCGGTATCATCTTAGCAAGATTATATTGCTCAAGTTCTTTGCGATTAGTAAATAAAAACTCAGCTTTTTTATTTGTCCTATCATATTTATAATATTTCACCGGTGTATTATCAGCCATATAAGCAACGATCCAAGTTTTATCGTCTAGCGTCCTACTATTAATAATTAAATCACCGCGATCAATAGATTGCAAATATTTAATATCATCTTCAATATCTTTATCTAATATTTTATATGAGACTCTATCATAATCTATATATACTGCTTGCGGAGTTTGCTTTGTGGGATGAACTGTAAATAAGCCGATATCGGCTTTTGCATCTTCGGCTAATATTTCTTCACTACCTGTAGCTAGTGTTATAGCTTTAAGTGCGGAGGTATTACGATTACGTCCCTCTAGCATATATAAAGTTTCACCGCTAGCATCAAAACCAAGTATGGCAGTGTTAAAAGAATCTTCCATTGATATCTTAGTAAATAACTTTGGTTCTCCGTCTTTTAATTCATAATATTCAACAGCTCCGTCTTTATCCAGTAAGCTACCGAATCTTAAATTTAAATTTGCATCAGTTACATAATCAGTAAATCTATCATTTTTATAAATCAGTTCTTTTTCTAGAGTATCTAGATTTAATTTGTAAATATCAAAATATTCAGGATTACGCTCATTTAAATATATTAATATCTCATTTGGCTTCTTATGACTTGCTCCGGCTATTTTGGCTTTAACTCCTTTTGCAGGAGTAAGTAATTTTGTCTCTTTTGTCTCTATGTTATAGCTATAAATTCGGTCATTTTCATCACCGTTAAAATCTTGGGTATATAAAATATTTTTATTATTATAAGCTTTAGCATAAGACCAAATACCGCGTCCTTTGTCATGGGTTATGGCTTCTGCTTTACTAATATCATCTGAGGGTGCTAGCCAAATGTTTAATACATCGTCTTTCGGTGCAACATATAGAATATATTTGCCGTCGTGGGTTAGAGAAACCCTTGCTTTATCAGGGTTACCGAATAAAACTTTTCTGGGGATTATTTGATTGTTATCCGTTATCGTTTGAAACATAAAAATACTGACACTTATTATTAATATAGTGCCTATAATATAGAAAATTTTACTCATTACTAATAGTTTGTTATTTAGTTTTATAGTCTTTTGATGTAATTTCCACTTCCGCGGCAATGACATTCAGGTCATAAAATATAATTGCTACACTCTCTCAATATTGCTTAAAAACCAATCAACTTCTTTGGTATTAGCATTACGTGTAAATGTCCATTCTTCTTTTAAATCGTCGATTTTGTCAACTACATTTTTACCTTGAAATAGTAATTTAATAAATATGTTATTACCGAACATGTAAATTTCTGAATATTTTGCACTTAAAGCCGATGAGTCAAAAAAATTACCATAGGACGGTGTTATTTTTTCAAATTCTTCCAAGTATCTTTTATCTATCAGCTCAGATAATTCTTTAACATCTTTTTTATAAGCAGCTTCTATAATCATTTGAAAAGCAGTTTTAGCATTATTTATGAATTTAACCGGATCAAAGGAGTAAAGGCGTTTATGGACTTGTTCCATTCCATCTACGACCGCAGTTATATTATGTTCTACTATTATATCTTTAAAAGTTTTAATATCTTGAGCTGTTGGAATATTTTTTTCTTCTTTATTAGATTTAACTATACTGTAAGTTACGTCCTTAATAACCGGTTCGCCAAAATAAGATTTTTGCTTTGTCTGTTCCTCTTCTGAAGTAGAACCGAGAGTCGTAATTAATTTGTTGATAATGTAAAAGGCAATAACGGCAAAAATTAATAACTCTATTATTTGAGGAGACATTTTCTATTTATTTTTATTAAAAGATTATTTTTATATTTTAATATAAAAAAATAATCTTTTAAAGTTATTTAATAAAAATAAGGATTTATTTTTATTTGAGTTATACTTAAAATTTAAAAAATAACTAAAATATCTTGATTATTTTAATTATTATGATATTTATCGTTTTGTAAATGATGTTTAAACTCCATCATTGCAAAACATTTATTTATAGCCTTTAGTCCATTTATGCTAGGGGCTGTTATACTAAAGCTTAATTTTTAAGCGTTTTTAGTATAACGGGTAATTATTGTTTTCAATGATTACGTTTATCCCCTAGCACCTATGTATCTATTCACTTTTAATTGACGAATGAACTGGCGAGCTGGTAATTCAATTATATAATGCAAAATAGTAGCTATTGTAATCAAATTAGCAAATTTAAGCCATAAAGGAGTTGGATAAATCCAGTAATATGCTACAAAAAATTCTGTAGTTAAAACAGAAAGGTATAAAGCATATGAAATTTGATCTAGAAAATATGTTATTGGATTACCGTAAATAAGTTTACTTAATCCTGAATCATTAGATTTTCCAATAATTATTAAGGATGAGCCAACTGCAAGCCACCACAGTGTTTCTGCATTAATTATAATAAAAATATAAGCAAAAACAGCAATTCCTACAAATGTAATAATATTATAAATAATATAATTAAGTTTCAAAGATTTTATATATTTTGTAATAAAAAATGTTATACAACCAAAAATAAATACACCTAAAAACATGATTAAGCTTTTACCGTAAGCAAATTGTACTCTTTCGTTACTAATATGGGGCTGCAGCCATTGAAAAAGCATAAGGAGCAGAAATTATCCCATAAGATATAAATAACAAGATTATCAATAACTTAATTATTGATAATCTTTGCATCAATGATATTAAAAAAGGAAATAATTAATATGCAAACATTGCCGTACTATTGCACATGAAGGTTGATTCCAAGATACTAAATCCGTGAACCCCCATGCTTGAATAAGGAACACATTATAAAAGCATAAATAAATGTAAGGGATAAACTCTGGCAATACGTGCAAATAAAAAACTTTTATAACTAACGGTATGCGTATAAAATCTAGTATTATATACATAACATAAAATAAAGCCGGATAACACAAAAAATATTACAATCCCAAGACTGCCAAGTCTTGCTATATTCATTCCAATTGAGTTATCTGGCCAAATTATATGTGGCGTATTAAGAAGAATACCCATAATGCAGTATACCCGCGTAAACCTGTTAATCCTTTTATTTCTTTTAAGTTATCTATTTTGTTATACCATATTTAAGTTATAACATTACTGATTAAAATATGGCATGATACAATAACCTAAATATTAAAACAATTTATTAATAATAATTTTTTAATAAATTATTAGATTCTTATATTCAGAGATCTTTTAATAAGTGTGCCACTTTTATAGCATTATCAAATCCGTGATCGTAATGAAATCTTATATCAGGCGAGAATTTCATATTTATTTTATTAGTAATAAAATTTCTGATAGCATTTTTAGAATTATTTAATGCATCCATAATTTCATCTATTGTTAGTTTAGTGTTAAAAGGCAAGAAATAACAATTAGCTATTTTGAGATCAGTAGTAACTATAACTTTCGTAATAGTGAGAGGACAATCAAAAAGTCTGCTATCCAGCATTTTGCCACGCCTTAGAATTTCTATTAATGCTTCATTTATAATGCTTGCTAATTTTTGTTGTCTATGAGAATGAGTTTTGGTTAATTTTTTCATGCGTTAAAAAAATATATACAATTCTAAGGCATAATAGCATGCTTTTGCCAAACAACCAATACCTAAAAATTTTAGAAATTTTGTTTTAAAAAAACCGGAGAATAAAGAAATACAGCTTCCCCAAAAAGAAAATGCCATTAAGAAAATTATAAATATCTCATATTTATAATATAGTTTTGTTAAATTTTTATGTCTTAAAATATTTTGTGTATTTTTGGAAGCATAAAAGATATGTAAAACTATTTTTCCAAAAATATAATTGATTGTATGACCGCTAAGAGAAGCACAAATAGCTACTAACAGCATTATTAAACTATTATAGCCTCCGAACATTTTCATAGAATGAAATATTAATTCATTCTGAAAACCTATAATAAGATTTGAGACAAAACTATCAACAAATAATAAACTATATGCTTTAAATTGATTCATGAATGTAATATATTGAATTTTGATTAGGGGTATTAATCGTCATTGCAAGGAAAAACTGTAAGTTTTGACGAAGCAATCTCATGCCAAAATCCTGAGATTGTCATAACCCTTACTATCTAACACCAAAATAAAGTAACTGGCAATGAAAAAGCAAATTATTTATCCTGATTTTATAGCACGAATTTTTTCTACGGCACTTGATTTATCAGTATTTGCCTTCATAGCAATCCCAATATCACAATTTTGTTCTTTTAATTTATTATGGTTGTTCTTTAATGATTATTTCCTTAGCAATAACATTAATCTTCATAATCCCAATGAAATGTTTAACTCGGTTATGAGTCAGGAATTTTATGAATATCTTAAAGCAGGAAATTTTAATAAATATATTTTGTTTAATATTTCAATTTTTGCTACTAATATATTAGTAATAGGCTCATATTTCATAACGCTTTGGTATTATAAAGGTGCAACGCTTAGTAAAATGTTTTTACGTATGAAAATCGTAGATGCCGTAACATTAAATCGTCCAACCTTAAAGCAGTTAATTAAAAGATTTTTAGGGTATATGACTTTTCCTATCGGTATTTTTTTCATACTTTTTTCTTCTAAAAAACAAGCATTACATGATAAAATAGCTGGAACCGTCGTTATTAAGTCTTAAATATACTCCTAAGTAATAGACGAAGTTTAATTTGGAAAAGAGCAAGGAGTATATAAGGCGAGGAGTGGAGCATATACACTTAATAGGTGAGTACCGCAGTGCTTATAATACGATGTAGCTCATTTTTCAAATTAAACGAGTATATTTATGAATGAAACAAATGATAATGATATAGATCAGCTAATTTATCTTTTTTCAAAATTACCCGGTCTTGGTATTAGATCGGCAAGGCGTATAGCGCTTTACCTATTGCAAGATAAAGACGTAAGGTTAAAAAGCCTGATTAATAATCTTGTAGAGATAGAGAAGAAAATAGTAAAATGCGGGATTTGCGGTAATCTGGATACGGAAAATATTTGCCGTATTTGTTCTTCTGAATATAGAGATAAATCAATTATTGCTATTGTCGAAACTGTGGCTGAATTATGGGCAATAGAGCGTAGCGGTAATTTTAAAGGTTTATATCATGTACTCGGTCATAATTTATCGGCAGCTAGTAGACAAAACCCTAGCATACTTCGGTTACCTGAACTACTTACAAGATGTTTTGCAGAAAATATTAAAGAAGTTATTATTGCTACTAATTCTACTTTAGAAGGTCAGACTACTGCTTATTTTATTACAGAATATTTAAAAGAGCATCCTGCTAAAATTTCTCGCCTTGCTAGCGGTATACCTATCGGAGGTGAACTTGATTATTTAGACGAGGGTACCGTATCTGCCGCTATTAACCTACGCCAACCTTTTGAGTAAAAATTAATAATTTTATTAAAGTTATAGTGAATCTTGATGAAATTCTAGATGATGTTCGCCGGCGAATTTTATTACATCATTATGATTTCCTTGATGATCAAAATGTATCAGTAATTCACCTTGTTCGTTTGAATGTAATATATTTGTGCATAAACGCTGGTCACCATCAATTTTAATGTTAACTACTTTTTTATCGATAAATTTAACGCTGTTATCCTCCTGTTGTCTATATATTATATCTTTCTTTAAGGTATTTATAAATTTATCATATTGATTCGTATCTAATCTCAATATCTTCCTGATTTTTATTATCATATTGTAAAATTTCCTCAACTTGCTTTAACCCTAAGTTGTATTGCTTAATTGCGATTAAACAAGTGATAATCTTATTAATTTTTTCTATAGCTTGTACTTGTGCAAAATTAAGGTTGCTAACAAGAGCTTCGCTATGAATTTGGTTAATATATTCTTCAGGATTGAATAAAAATTCTATTGCCTGGAAGATATTACTGAGATATGGAGTTATTTTATTTTTAGGTATTTTTTGTATAAATTGTTTAGCTAATTCATATTACTTTGGTATATAAGGCTGTTGTAGATAGTAATATAACACCACTAATAGAGTTGCTAATTTCGATTCACGCATCCTTTAGGTTTTCTTCATGCACAATTTTCTCAGCAGCAGAATATTGATTGTATTTGGCAATATATTGAAAACATCGAAACTGTTCTTGATTATCTTTAGATAAATTGTCTTGGTTAATTAGATTTAATTTAGCTTCAGCAATTTCAGCTAAATTAAAACTCATTGCTATCAAAATTTTGATATCTGTAGGAGCATTTTCGATTAAACTTGTTATTGCTGTTGCCCTTTTGTGAAGTGAATAAATATTAAATAAGCTATAGCTTGATGAAGCACTATCGTTTGGTCGATCCTTGTTCTTCGTCTAATGATAATTTTCCTGTATTATTATAGGCTACTGATAGATTATAACGGCAAAAATAGATAAATTTACTTTCCTGTTTTTGTTCATTGTTTACTAGATTCGTTGGTCGTGGTGCAGGTAATGTTATTATTGCATCATATTTTTTGGTAGCAAGCAATATTTCAGAAAAAGAGCCTAGAATAGCAAAATCTTCTATATTTGCTAATTGTTTAATAATATCAGGTTGAAATTCAGGTTTTACAAATAATAATATTTAGATATTTTGATACCATTCTCCTTGAGTTTTAAGTAAATTTAAAACTATAGGTGCTGATTTAAGTATATCTTTAGCTACTTCTTCCATTAATGCAATATTCTTTTCTACTACGGCTAAACGAAAAATATTTTCCTTAGCGATAAATTTGTTGATAATCTTAGTGATAGGTTTAGAAGAATTGGAGCTAGGTTTGTATTCAAAAAATATTTCTACTTTAGAATTTTTATTAATTAAAGCATTATATTCACTAATCTCATAATCTTTAAATAACTCATGATTCTTAAGTTCTTCGTAACTGTATTTTTTAATACACATTCCAATAGCTTTTTTGGGGTTTTTACCTCTTTTATCTTCTTAATTGCTAAATTAGTAAATTCTGAAGCTAATTTTGAATTTTTTATTTCTTCAATAGTTCTTAAATAATTATTTTTTATATCAAAATCCTTAACTATTGCTGAGTACAATTCTATAGCTGTATTTAAGGTAATATTGGAGCTTCACGTGGTAACCATAAAATATGGGTATTTTCAGAAAAGTTAATAGAAGACTTTTTTGATTTCATATATGATGCATAGTTATTTTTAACAAGGCATCATACATTAGTTTAATTCTTAGTCAAAAAATTATTAATATTTTTTAATAATTACCCACCGAATTGCTCTTTAATAATTCTATCTTCCAGCGTATGGTTTTTATTAAAGAGCAGTTTGACAGGCTTATCCTTAGTAGATTTAATGGTAACATTTGTGATATTATTAAACTCCTGAAAGTCGGCAGTAGCATTTACCGGTCGTTTATTTGTATTAAGTATTTCAAATTTAATCGTAGCAGATGAAAGCAGTAAAGCCCCGTGCCATCTACGCGGTCTAAACGAGCAGATAGGGGTTAGGCATAACATGTTTGACTCAAGCGGTAAAATAGGACCGCTGGCAGATAAATTATAAGCACTACTTCCAGCAGGTGTTGCAACTAAAGCTCCGTCTGCTACTAATTCGTTCATTCTCTCTATCCCGTTTACTTCTATTCTAAATTTAGCAGCTTGATTAGTTTTACGAAATATCGATACTTCGTTAATAGCAAGTGCCGTATATATTTGACCGCTCGTATCTGCGACTTGCATAAGAAGAGGATTTAGGATAGAAACCGTACTTTCGTGTATATTTTGTAATAATTTTGTGGTATCTAAAGGATTCATTAAAAAGCCGAGGCTTCCTAAATTAACTCCATAAAAAGGTATATTAAGATGCATATAGTGGTGAATATTATGTAGTAATTCTCCATCCCCGCCTATTACGATAATGACCTCCGCTTCCTCTATTTTACAATAATTATAGAGTTTTTTTATTTCCTCTATAATAGCTAAATGTTTGGAATTGTGGTTATAAATCAATGCTATTTTATTTATATTCATTATATGAATTTCTTTTTTAATATATAGACGCCTAACTAATAATAAGTTATAAGAATAAAATAATAAAATAAATATTAAGTTAAATTATGTCATCATTCAACATCAAAAATCATAAAAATGATCTGCTATTTGTACCGCTAGGGGGATCTAATGAAATAGGTATGAATCTTAATCTTTACCATTATCAAGGTCAATGGTTAATGATTGATTGTGGTAGCGGTTTTGCCGATGATTATTTACCCGGTGTTGATATGATAATTGCTGATAGCAGCTTTATCGAGAAATATAAAAAAGATATAGTAGGTCTGATTTTAACTCATGCTCACGAGGATCATTTAGGTGGAGTCCAATATTTATGGAATAGACTTAAATGTCCTATTTATATTACTACTTTTACAGCAAATTTTCTCAAAATTCGTTTAAATGAATATGATTTTGCTAAAAATATAAAAATTCATGAAGTAAAACCCGGTAGTAAAATAAATCTAGATCCTTTTTCCTTAGAGATGGTGCCACTGACTCACTCGGCTCCTGAAATGCAAGCAATTATGATCCGTACGGATGCAGGTAATATTTTACATACGGGGGATTGGAAATTTGATAACGATCCGATACTTGGGAAAAAAGCCGATGAAGAGCTTTTAAAATCTTACGGAGATGAAGGGGTTCTTGCACTTGTTTGTGATTCAACTAACGTATTTAATAAAGGAAGCTCAGGTTCTGAGGGGGATGTTAGAAAAAGTTTAGTAGATATTATAGCCGGTTGTCCTCAAATGGTAGTAGTTTCAACCTTTGCCTCTAATTTAGCACGGCTTGATACAATAATTCATGCTGCAGGGCTTGCGGGTAGAAAAGTAGTCTTAACTGGTAGAAGTTTGCACCGTATGATGCTTGCTGCGCAGGAAAGCGGCTATTTGAAAGATATTGCTCCTCTAATTAGTGAACGTGATGTTAGCAGATTTAGAAGAGAAGAATTATTAGTAATTGCTACCGGTTGTCAAGGTGAGCCTATGGCTGCTACCGCAAAACTGGCTAGTAATTCTCATCCGTCTATAAAGCTTGTTCCTAAGGATACAATGATTTTTTCTTCAAAAATTATTCCGGGTAATGAAAAAAAAATATTCAGGCTATTTAATATATTTGTTAAAGCCGGTGTAGAAGTTATTACCGAGCGAGACCATTTTGTACATGTTTCAGGACATCCATCGATTGACGAGCTACAAAAAATGTATTCTCTAATTAGACCGAATATTTGTATACCTGTTCACGGCGAGCCTGTACATATTCATGAACATGTTAAGCTTGCTAAGAAAAACGGCATAAAACAGGTAGTAGAGGTTGAAAATGGTAGTGTAGTACTGCTTGAACCTAATAATGCAAAAGTAATTTCAAAGGTTGAAAACGGTTATTTAGCTGTTGACGGTAATTATTTGTTGCCCGTTGAATCTCCGATTTTCAAAGCTAGAAGACGTATGCGTGAGTCGGGTATCGTGGTAGCATCAGTAGTCATTAATAAAAAAGGACTGCTTGCTGCAAACCCAATGCTGTCTATGCCCGGGCTGCTTGATCCGAAAGAGGATATGGCATTAGTTAACCTCATTAAAAACGACATTAAAGAACTTGTGATCATTCAAAATAAACAGGCTAAAAAAGCATTGTCAGATGAACAAGTAATCGAGGCAATAAAAGGAACAATCCGTAAAACCTTAAAACAAGAAATTAATAAGTCACCCGTTATAATAGTAAATCTTGAAAAAGCTGTGGAGTAGTGAAATTGTTATTGTGAGTAGGTATTGTTTTATGGCTTGAGAAATTCGCTATTGATACAGAAGTTACATATTTGATAAAAAAACCATATAAAACTTGTTTTTATATGGTTTTACTGGATTCCCGCCTTCGTGAGAATGACATAAACAAGCCAAGCAATGATACCTACAAACCTGCAAGTGACAAAGAGAAAATAAGCACATGAACAAATTTAAAAATATTGCGGTTTATGGGGGAGGGAGTTTTGGTACTAGCCTTGCTTCTTTAGCAGCACAAAACTGTAATAACGTTACTTTATTTTTACGTGATGAGGCAATAGCAAAGGAAATTTTACATAACAAAACTAATGTAAAATATTTAGGGGATATTAAATTACCTGCTCATTTACAGGCTACTACAAACTTAGATATAATTAAGGATTTTGAATTAATTATTATTGCAGTGCCGTCTTACGCTTTTGATGACTCAATAAAATTATTAAAAACTCACAGCATTTCTAAAGACAATACTCTTCTAATTGCAACAAAAGGCTTTGCCCGTAATCCTACCGCATTATTTTCAGATAGGTTAAAAACTCTATTACCGCATAGTCCTACAGCGTTTGTTGTAGGTCCGAATCTAGCAAAAGAACTTGCTAAAAATTTACCTGCTTCGGCAAGTATTGCAAGTTTAGATATAGATATAGCAAATAAAATAGCTTATAACCTAAGTTCAAAAATTTTTACTACTAATGTGTCAAGCGATATTGTAACATTACAGGTAGCAGGAGCTTTAAAAAATATTTTTGCTATTAAAAGCGGGATTGATTTAGCAAGAAAGCAGGGCGAAAATGCAAGAGCAACGCTTATAGTAGCTGCCTTAAAAGAAATTGCTATTTTGTCGAAAGCGTTAGGTGGTATGCAAAAAAATTCTGATATTTTACTAGAGGGCGTAGTAGGCGATTTAGTGCTTACTTGTTATTCGTTAGGTTCACGTAATACAAAATTTGGTTATGAACTTGGAATTAGTAGCGATAAAAAGAAATTTTTACAGGAATATAAAGAGCTAGTAGAGGGAAGAGAAGCATTAAAATTAGTTTTGGATTTGATAAAAAAATATAATGTACATATGCCTATAATTTCCGAAGTAGCTTCGTGTGTTATTCCTTATGTCATTCCTGCAAAAGCAGGAATGACATATGAATCCACGCGAGCAATACCAATAAATATGAAAATTTCATATTAAATTAGATACCTTAAATCACATAAAGTTTTAATTAGAAATTTATTTTGGTCTGATGCAGTAAAAATCTTTACAAAATTTAGTGAAAAAAATAAAACCTCATATTATTATAAGTAATTATATCTTTAGCTCATTACATGATAATCTTTAGTATAGTTTTTTTTAAAACCGTTTCGGTATTATTAAGTGTAGTAATAGGATTTTTAGCAGGTAAATATTCAAATGTTGAAAGAGATAGTATCTCTTCGTTACTATTCTATTTTATATCGCCTATAGTATTTTTTATGATACCTGCTAGTACAACCTTAACACTTGCGGCATTAAGCATTACGGTTGTAACATTTGTAATTGCAACACTCTTATCGCTCTTTTCTTATTATTTTTTTGGTAAATTTTGGCAGGATCATACACGTAATATTATAGCTTTATCTGCAGGTACGGCAAATGGTGGGTATTTTATGTTGCCTATAGCTACAGCACTTTTTGATGATTATACATTAAGTATTTACATGATGGTTGTTATAGGAGTGAATATTTACGAATGTTCCGTCGGCTTTTATATTTGTATGAGGAGCTTTGCTAATACCACCGATAGTATATTAAAAGTAGTAAAATTACCAATTTTAAATGCTTTTTTCTTGGGATGTTTATTTAGTTTTTGCGGTTTTACTTTACCGGATTTTTTAGATGATTTTATATATAATATGAAAGGCTCTTTTTCGATACTCGGTATGGTGATGGTGGGTCTTGCTCTTTCGTCTCTACAAAAATTTGAAGTCGATATCAAATTTACTCTTGCTACTTTTGCTGCTAAATTTCTATTCTATCCTTTGGGAGTAGGGTTATTTATCATGTTTGATCATTTTGTAACAAAATGGTATAACAATGATTATTATAATGCCCTAAAACTACTTTCTACGGCACCACTCGCAGCAAATACTATAGTTATAGCTAATTTACAGAAATTTTACCCTGAAAAAGTTGCAGCTACTGTGTTTTTATCTTTGCTTTTTGTAGTGATATATATGCCGACCATGGTCAGTATATTTTTAAGTGACTTAAATTAATAACATGATGACAATGATTTTTTTTACAATTTATTCTAAATTGGTATTAATAGGTTCATATGAAAATTAATTCAATAAAAATTGGTCCCTATATTAATTTATTACCTCTTCAATATATACCGAAACATAAAATTTCTTATTTAGAATTCGGTGATCCTAAAAATAAAAATATAATAGTATGTGCTCACGGTTTAACTAGAAATGCTCATGATTTTGATAAAATAGCTAAAGAGTTGAGTAAAAATTATAGAGTAATTGCAATAAATTATCCCGGTCGCGGTGATAGCGAAAATTTTAAAAAAGCTAATCATTATAACTATACGACTTATATTAAAGATACGTTATTTTTTTTAAAAAGGCTAAATATCAAAAATCCTATTTGGCTTGGTACTTCAATGGGCGGTATTATAGGTATGGTACTTGCCAGTAAATATAAAAATATTTTTAAAGCCTTAATATTAAATGATATAGGGGCGTTTATTGATGCTGCTCCTTTAATTAAAATTGGAGGTTATGCTAAAAAAACGATACTCTTAGATGATTTGGCTAGTGCAAAAGAACATTTAAAACTTATTTATGCACAAAGCGGTATTAAAGATGAAGAAGATTGGGATTATTTAACAAAATATAGTGTCATTTCTACATTCGGCGGAAAATATAAAATGAATTATGATCCTGCTATAACAAAAGGAATGCAAAATGCTAGTAACCAGGAAGATATTAAACTATGGTCTGTATGGAATAAAATAAAATGTAGAATATTAGTAATTCATGGGGTGAAATCTCAAATTTTAACAAAATCTACTCTTAAAAAGATGAAAGAAACAAAAATTTTTGATCTTTATGAAATAAAATATGCCGGTCATGCTCCTTCTCTAATGAACCCTGAAGAAATTAACTATGTCAAATCTTGGTTAGAAAAGAAGTCTTAGATTGTATGATCTTGTATTGTACGAACGTTCAGGATGTCATTCCCGCGGAAACGGGAATCCAGAAAAATAACCTTAACCTTAGTACAAAAATTACATATTTCATACAATAAACATATAAAAAAACTGTTTTTTATATGTTTTTCTGGATTCCTGCTTTCGCATGAATGACATAGGCATCATTTAAATTAATAAATAATAATTATGAAAATTACTACTAAAGTACTAATAATAGGTTCAGGACCTGCGGGCTTAAGTGCCGCTATTTATACAGCTAGAGCTGCTTTAAAACCAATATTAATAAATGGTATGCAGCCAGGTGGGCAGCTTACAATTACCACCGGTGTTGAGAACTATCCAGGATTTGCGGAAACGGTGCAAGGACCTTGGCTTATGAAGCAGATGTATATGCAGGCTAAAAATGTCGGTACGGAAATTGTTAGTGATTACGTAGAAAAGGTGGATTTATCAAAAAGACCTTTTAAAGTATTTACAGGAGCAGGAAATGAATATGACGCGGAGAGCATAATCATTTGTACCGGTGCGGAAGCAAAATGGCTTGGTATAGCTTCAGAGCAGAAATTTCGTGGTTTTGGTGTTTCGGCATGTGCTACTTGCGATGGTTTCTTTTTTAAGAATCAAGAAATAGTTGTAGTAGGGGGAGGAAATAGTGCAGTAGAAGAAGCTTTATACTTAACCAATCATGCTAACAAAGTCACTATAGTGCATAGAAGAGATAGTTTTAGAGCTGAGAAAATATTACAGGATCGATTATTTAAAAATTCTAAAATATCAGTAATTTGGGATCATGTAGTAGATGAGATTGTAGGTAGCAATAAACCAAAATCCGTTACTGGAGTTAAAATTCAAAATGTTCACACCAAAGAGATTAGTTTATTGAATTGTAGCGGTGTATTTATAGCTATTGGGCATGCACCGAATACGGGGCTATTTACCGGACAAATTGTAATGGATGACGATAATTATATCATCACGAAGTCAGGCACTACTAGAACTAGTGTAGAAGGTGTTTTTGCTGCTGGTGACGTTCAGGATAAAATTTATAGACAAGCAGTAACTGCTGCAGGAACAGGCTGTATGGCGGCTCTTGAGGCTGAAAAATTTCTAAATAAATAATTTAGATTTTTTAGCTGTAAATTAACATATACTTATTATAGTCATTGTGTATTAATTTAATTAGGTACAAATATATAATGACTTGGAACAAGTATACCACCACAAAAACAAAATATTGATACATATCCATTACTTATGAAATTTTTAGTTGGATGAGGTAGTTTTAACATACAAAATTTAGAAGCATTGAAAAATGCTAATTTAGAAATAGAGTTAGCAGAAGCCGCATTTTCACAAAAATTTTTAATATATTCTGCAATTAAATTTTACTTAAATCATTTTTATCCAAATAGCCAAAGTGAAAAATTTACAGAGCTAGAAATAACCGGAGTTAGATATGATCAAGTGATAAAGGCTCCTGATCTTAGGTTAGCTACAGATAAGCCTACGACTACTAATATATTTAAAAATTTGACTTTGGACTCAATATGTTCATCAGAATTGGATTTTTAATGGAGATGACTCAAATGATTGGCTGTTAGCAAGTATAAATCTTAATAAAGGCGATTATTTAATAACTTAGAAAAAGTATTTCTCTCAGCTGTGATCTCTTGAGAGTCACAATTAATAAATCCTAAGAAAAAATATTACTCTGATATTTCATCTGAGGTTATTGAGTATGCATGGGCAAATATTAAAGGAGTTAAAGGTAATTATTTAGAGCCATTCAAGAATTTAATAGCTTTTGGCAAAGAAGAAATAAGTCCCTCTGAGTTATGGGTTAAAATAGCTGAGGCTATAAAGGTAGATAAAGTATCAAATGTATTGTGAGAAAATATGCTAGAAGACTTAAACAAGCTAGGTGTATGACTTTATTATAATATAACTGAAAACTCTGCTATATTATCTGACATTGGATATAAATTTCCTCAAGAAATATTGAATCTTATATTAAATGCAATAGCTCCTGAAGATATCATTAATATTATAAAACATGCTAATTTGGCAAATATTTCTTATGATGTATTAGAAAGTCAAATGGGTGGTGAAGATTTTGGTATAAATAATTCATTATAAATATTTTTCTTGCTAGTATTGCCGTATAATTTTAAGATAAGTTTATAACACTTGTCTCGAGCCATGCAACAACACCAATGTTCGCTCGCAATGACGATTTTAGTATCCATGCAGGTAAAAATATATGAACTTACTTAAAAACATTACGGGAAAGAATTATATAAACGGTGAATTTATAGAGTTCGGGAAGCAAATATCCGTTATTAATCCTGCGACCTTAAAAGAAATTGCTACAGTTCCGAATTTAGGATTATCTGAAATTAATTCAGCGATTAATAATACGGTGACTAGTTTTTCTTTATGGTCACGAAGTGCATTTGAAGCGAGAATAGCAATTCTTAGAAGATGGTATAATTTAGTAATTGAAAATATTGAGGAGTTAAGTCATATATTAACCCTAGAGCAGGGTAAAGTACTTGCTGAATCAAAAAAAAGAAATTTTATATGGAGCCTCTTTTATTGATTGGTATACATATGCTATACATAATATTCATTCGACTATCAAACCCGGTAATAGTAACACTCATAAAATTATTACGCAATATGAGCTTGTAGGACCGTCTGCTGCTATAACTCCTTGGAATTTTCCAAATGCAATGATTGCTTGCAAGGTAGTACCTGCAATAGCTGCGGGTTGCAGCGTTATATTAAAACCGTCAAGTCTTACGCCTCTATCAGCTTTAGTACTTGCGAAATTTGCAAGCGATGCCGGTTTGCTTGCCGGAGTATTTAATGTAATTACAGGTAGTTCAGATATTATAGGTAAGGCTTTTTGTGAAGATTTTAGACTTCAGAAATTATCATTTACCGGCGCTACAAATGTCGGTAAATTCTATATCAAAATGCCACAAATACTCTAAAATGTTTATCTTTGGAACTTGGCGGCAATGCTCCTTTCATTATAACGGCAGATAATAATTTAGAGAAAGTAGTAAGTGATTTAGTAATCGCTAAAACTAGAAATAGTGGACAGTCTTGTACTTCACCTAACAGAATATTTATAGAAGAATCTATATATGAAAAATTTATAGAAATTCTAAAGGCTAAATTTACTAAGCTTAAAGCTGGTGACGAATTTGATAAGGAATCGGATGTAGGTCCGTTAATTAATTCTGCTGCCATAGAAAAAATACAAAAGTTACTCGCTGATGCACAAAGTAAAGGAGCTAAATTAATTTGCGGCGGTAAAACTGTTGATAATTTTATTGAGCCTACTATTATTATTGACTGTTTGGATAATATGGATATCTTTAGAATAGAAATCTTCGGTCCGGTAGTGGCTTGTTATAAATTCAAAGATTTGGATGAAGTAATAGAACATGCAAATAATACCGAATATGGCTTGCAAGGATATGTATATTCAAATAATATATCCCCGTGGCACAAAATGATAGCGTCTAAGCTTGATTTTGGTATGGTATCGATTAAACGACCCGTTACCTGCAAATGCAAAAGCACCTTTTGCAGGACATAAAGCTTCAGGTTTTGGAGTTGAAGGCTCATTTGAAGGGATATTTGAATATCTAAATATATAGAATTAAGCATGCCCGCATGGTTCCTTTTATGTCATTCCTGCGAAAGCAGAAATCTAGTAAAGAATATAAAAAATATAATTCTTTGTAGCAGTATTAAGATTATTTTTTCTGGATTCCCGCGAAAGCGGGAATGACATAGAAAATATAATAATCTAAATAGTAAAAATTATGCTAGTGCTTGTAGATAATATTGAAGTACAACTTGAAAAAATTTATGAAGTATTTGATTTAATAGATAGTGAAGGAGCTGATCTTTTGTTATGGGCAGTATCTGATTGTCTTGCCGAGCTATTGCTCAATATAAAGAATCGTTAACAATTGAATATGTTGATCCTTTGATGCAACTAATTAAAAGGTTTGAAGAGCAAAATACTATAATACCCAAAATGCTTAATAATGCTTTAAGCAATATATTATTAATCCTTGAAGATGGATGTAAAGCTGAAGAATCAGAACTAATAGAAAATATAATTAATAGTTTAAATACTTTTGATATGTTAGGAGGACATGCATAGTAATCTTCCAAAAATCTCAATAGTTTTACCGGTTTATAATAGAAAGAAGCTATTACCTTTTGCTATTGAGAGTTGCCTTAATCAAAGTTTTAAAGACTTTGAGCTTATTATTGTTGATGATTGCTCAAAAGATAATAGCGTTATAGTAGCTAGGACATATGCAGAGCAGGATTCACGTATTAAGGTAATAGTAAATGAGACCAATAAAAGATTACCGGCAAGTCTTAATATTGCTTTTAAAGAGGCCAAGGGAGAGTATTTTACTTGGACTTCAGATGATAATCTTTTCCATGAAAATGCTTTAGAAAAAATGGTTAAGATACTTGATAATTCACCTGAGATAGGGCTTGTATATACTGATTATACTTTGATTGATGACCACGGTAAAGTAGGAATAAGACTTTATCAAGAACCTCCTGAGTTTTTACCGATTAGAGATTGCGTCGGTGCATGTTTCTTATATAGAGCCGATTTAGCAAGGCAAGTAGGTGGATATAATGAAAATATACAGTTAGTGGATGATTATGAATATTGGCTAAGGTTTGGGCTTGTTACGAAATTTGCTCATATACCGGAATCTTTATATTTCTACCGAGTACATGATCAAAGCTTAACAATAGAGCGTAAAGTAGAAGCAAAACAGGCAAAAAGAGTTTTAAAAGCATTATTTAAAGATCAATATATTATTCCTGCTGAGATTAAACCTATAAATGATTTATATAATTGGTTTATTGAAGATAGAAATTTAAGCTCTTATTTTAGGTTATTTAAAATAATTATTTGTAGTCCGATAATTACTATTTCGTATATTATTAAAAATCTAAGAAGAATAAGGTGATATTTTAATGCTTTAATGTCATTCCCACAAAAGCGGCAATGATATAGTAGAGCCATAGCACAACATCCTTAAAATAAATGCAAAATCAAGATTTCATAAATACATTAAATCCAGAGCAGCAAAAAGCAGTTCTTCACACTGAAGGACCACTTTTATTGCTTGCAGGTGCAGGGACAGGTAAAACAAAGGTACTTACCTCAAGAATAGCTAATATTATTCACCAAAATTTAGCCTCACCTCAAAATATTCTAGCCGTTACTTTTACTAATAAAGCTGCTAAAGAAATGGCTGAAAGAGTTAATAGTCTAATTAATTGCTATGGTCTTAATATAGGCACTTTCCACTCAATGGCAGCTAGGATATTACGTGACCAGATTGAGCATTTAAATCTTGGTTTAAATAATAGATTTACTATTATTAGTCATGATGATCAATTAAAACTAGTGAAAGATATAGTAAAGCTAAAAGATATTGATACTAAAAAATATGCTCCTAAATTAATACATATCGTAATTTCTAGATGGAAAGATCAAGGATTATTACCAACTAAACTATCAGTATCAGATACTAATTTACCGTTGCAGAGGGTTGCAAAACTTGTATACGAAGAATATCAGAAAAATTTACTTATTTCTAATGTTTTAGATTTTGGAGATTTGCTACTTTATAATAATGAGCTTTTTATTAAAAACTCTGAAATACTAAGATATTACCAAGAAAAATATCGATATATTTTAATTGATGAATATCAAGACACTAACGTTGTCCAGTATTTATGGGCAAGAATGCTCGCAAGTTTATATAAAAATATTTGCTGTGTAGGGGATGATGATCAATCTATTTATGGTTGGCGAGGAGCAGAAGTCGGGAATATATTACGTTTTGAAAAAGATTTTGCAGGTGCAACAATTATTAAATTAGAGCAGAATTATAGATCAACTTTGCCAATACTTGCTGCTGCTTTCAATGTTATCAATAATAATAAAAACCGTCACGGTAAAACGTTATGGACGGATAGGGAAAACGGTGAAAAGATAAAAATTATCTCGTGTTGGAGTGATAAAGAAGAAGCAAGATATATAGCCGGTGAAATAGATAAGTTAGTGCGAGAAAACCGGTATAATGCCGGCAATATTGCAATATTAGTACGAGCCGGATTTCAAACAAGAAGTTTTGAGGAAGCGTTTATAAATAGTGCTATGCCTTATAAAATTATAGGCGGTTTGCGGTTCTATGAACGTATGGAAATAAGAGATGTGCTTGCTTATATCCGTATATCTTTGAATCAAAATGACAATCTAGCACTTGAGCGTATTATAAATGTGCCAAAAAGGGCAATAGGTACAGCTAGCTTAAGTAAAATTAGAGGTTATGCACTTGAGCGAAATATTTCTAATTTCGCAGCCATTAAAGAAATGCTAGAAATAGGTGAGATTAAAGCAAAATCATATGACACTCTAAAAGATTTGGTTACTAAAATCGATAATTGGTACGAAAGATTTAGTATAGATGCTCCAATAAACGTAGTTAAAGCAATACTTGATGATTCCGGTTATCTTGAAATGCTTCAAGAAGAAAAAACCGAAGAAGCATTCGGTAGAATCGAAAATATTAACGAAATGCTTAGAGCTATTGCTGAATTTAACGATGTTCATGATTTTATCGAACATTCAAGCTTAGTTATGGAAAATGAAGTGCTTGAAACCAATTACGGTGGCTCGGTTACTATAATGACCCTGCACGCAGCTAAAGGGCTTGAGTTTGACGTGGTATTTTTACCGGGCTGGGAAGAGGGGGTATTTCCATCTCAAAGATCTCTAGACGAAGATGGCGAAAAAGGCTTAGAAGAAGAACGCCGCATTGCTTATGTCGGTATTACGAGAGCCAAAAAAGATCTCTACATTACTCATGCTGAAAGCAGAAAAATATTTTATGAAATAGTCCGTTCTTACCCTTCAAGGTTCATAACTGAAATCCCTGATGAAATTACGATCAGGACCTCTTCTATGAAAAAATACAATTCTTTTTATAAGTTTTAATTAATTTTCATTCATAAATTTTAAATTGGTTTGCCATAGATTTAAGTAAATCTCAAGTAGAGCAGATGAACGACGAAAAACATAATGGCTTAAGCGAAGATGAAGTGATGGATATTAAAAAACCATTAGAAAAAGCTATGTTAGAATTAGCTAACCAAAAAATATCTAAAGAACAATATAGAGAGAAATTAATAGATAAAACATTAGATAGCCTTAAAGAAAATGTTTCAGAAACAACATTAGGTAACTACAGAAAATTTCTTACTAAAAATACTATCCCTAAACTTGATAAACAAGAGCAAATTAATGATCCAAAACAAGTAGAAGCATTAACACAAGCAGCATTAAAGATAGCTGAATTTTTAAAAATTACTTTTCAAACAAATGAAAAAGGAGCAAAAGCTTTATCGTCTATTAATGAGTTAGGAGTAAATGAGCCTAATATAATTAAAACTTTATTACCAGCGATAAGTAAACTACCGTCTGAAAAAATGATAGAGCAAGGTAAAGAAATTATCAAGAATTTTGCCCCATTACTTGAGAACAGCAATTCTGCACTTGTTAACGGTATTAAAAGAGTATTAGCAGAGTTAAATCCTGGATATTTAAGGAACACACGGATGGGGGGAGAAAGTATAGCATTAGCATTACAAAGAGTAACCAAACCTAAGCTATGCCAAAGAATAGTAGCAGTTTTTACCGGTACGGATTATGCTCAAAAAAATATAGATAAAGCATTTGCTAACTTTGAAAAAAGTAATAGTTTACATATAGAAACGAAAAATTTGTCGGAAGCACCACAAAGAGAAAAACAAGCACCAAATATTGTAAAGCAAAATAAAACAATACCCCAAGGCTATAAATCTTCTATATCACCCCCTATATCTCATGTTGAAAACCTTAATAAAAGTAGAGAGAGTGGGCAACAGTCAGGGCATAGTAAGTAGTGATTTATATGATAATATAGTTGCGAATTTTTAAAAAGTTTGATAATTGTTCATTATATCAAATAACTTAATAATGAGTATTATATGGCAGAGATTATAACTAATATAGATGATACTATTAAAAAAAACGATGAAGTGACTGAGATATTGGCTGCAGTAAAAGATAAAATAGTTGATATAAAAAACGTAGATAGGAGATTAGATACTTTGAATAAAAATATTGTTACTCTCGATCCTATTCAACAATATTTACAATCTGAAGAATATATCACTAGTACGCTTGAAGTACTTGCCAGTAAAATTATTAGTGAAGTTGTAGAAAATAAAGATATACAAAAATTAGTAGATAACTTGCATATCAATTTAGGACAAGATATAAAACTAATACCTAGTGTAGCAGATAAGCTAAAGTTTGATGTCGCAAGGGCTGAAGCAGCACTTAAGGGTTTTGTACTTCCTCTAAATACAGGAGGACCTTTTGATGCATTATCATTGATGGGTATAGAAGATGAAGAAGAAATCTTTGCCAATCCTATAAGAGCAACTAAAGAAGCATTAATAGCCGTAAGCGGAAAGTCTATACCTAAAGAGCAATATGTACAGGCTGTAAAAGATCAAGCTATAGAAATCTTAAAACAAGATCCTAAAAACACTCCAGACAAACTTGAGAAATATGAAAAATTTATTATGCAAGGAGATCAAAACCAGAAATTTAATAAAAATAGTAAGCAGTTTATCCCAAGAGTAAATCAATTATCTCAAGTGGAATTTAAGGCATTACAAAATGCAGCCACTTATACGGTACAGCAGGTTATTAATAGATTAGAAAAAAATAATAAAATTAGTAAGCAATTAGAACAAATTATTATACTTACTAACTCATCAGGTATAAAGAATCCTGAAATCATAAGGAAGTTAAATAAGTTAGATTCTACTTATCTCACTGAGAATAGTACTAAAATAGCCACTGAATTAAAAGATATTAATGATAGAGGTACTTCTTTATGGGAAAAATTTAAGCAGATATTTACCGGTAGAAACTATTTGGAACAAAGATTAGGAAAAGTTGTAGATAAATATATTACTCTGAGTGATGAATATGTAGTGAAGACAATTAATGATAAAATCTTTTCAAATGCTTTAACAAATCCTGACATTGCTGCAGGTCTAACAAAATTTTTAAATGAAAATAAAGATAAAGTAGCAACTAATCCTGAATTTAAAAATTTAATTCCTGTTACGGGTGAGCCTATTATAGTTCAACCGCAACAAATTAATAATTTTAATTTAGCGGAACTCAGAAAAATCAATCCAATAGCATTTGATAAAACCATATTTGAAGATTTAATAAAACTAAGAAGTTCTAATATAAAACCTCCGCAAATCACTCCTAATCTTTCTACTAAAAATCAAGAAGCAGTAAGAAGAAAGGGTTAAATTTTAATATAACTTCATCATTGTGAGGAGGCGTTGTTACATTGCTTCTATGTCATGCCCGCGAAAGCGGGAATCTAGATTTTTATTGTCACCCCGTGGCGTGACCACGGGGTCTTGTATCACCAGCTGAGTTCTAAGATACCGCGATCAAGTTGCAGTATGACATGAAATATTACTAGATTGCTGCTTTCGTAGAAATGACATCAGAACAGAAAGATTTAGGTGAGATGCTTAAATACGCCTCTTTCCATAATTCATTATAAAGAATAGGATCGATATTACCGCCTGAGATTAGTACTAGTAATTTTTGAGGTTTGGATTGTGTTTTTAAAAAATTTACCACTGAAACCATGTTTATACTACTTGATGGTTCGCATATTACTTTAAGTAAATGAGTAAGCCACGCTGTCCAGTAATATATTTCATATTCTTCTGCTAAATAAAAATCATCAAGTTTTTTCAGATATTCAAATGTACGAGCTGATATACTCAAGGTTTTAAGACCGTCCGCAATAGTATTCGGAGCATAGTTCAATCTATATATTTTATTATCTTTAATAGATAAATAAGCATCATTGGCATTTAAAGGTTCTGAACCTATTAACAAGCTTGTCGGTGATATTAATTCCTTGGCAAGATATGCGCCAGAAATTAAACCGCCGCCGCCGCAAGAGGCAAAAATAGCATCAGGACTAAAACCTAGCTGCTGTAATGCTTCATAGCATAACGTGCCTGCTCCTGCTATTGTAGAATCACTATCGGAAGGATGCATATAGTAAAATTCTTGCTTTTCATCGTCTTTTGCTTTTTCTTCCGCTTCTTGTCGAGTATATGTATATATAACTTCACCGCCGTAATAAAGAGCTGCTTGCTGTTTTACTTTTGAAGTATTTAACGGTAAATAAATCCTTGTTTTAATACCGAATAATTTACTCGCATAAGCAAGACCAATTCCATGGTTACCCGTACTATAACCGACTATTTTATCAGGTAATTTTCCTTGGTCTTTTAATTCTAATAAATGATTTAACACGCCTCTAACTTTAAATGCACCGGTTTTTTGTAATGATTCAACCTTAAAAAAAATCTCATGACCGAGCATCTCATTTAAGCTTTCAGAGTGAACGATCGGAGTTAAATGTAGATATTGTTTTATTCTATTATGTGCGGCTGCTACATTTTGAGGAGGTTGTAGTAATAAATTCATAAATATAATTAATAATGGTAGCTTGAAATCAGGTTAATACTATATTATATAGTTAATAATTAGAAATTTTAAAAGGTTTTAATTGATGCATAAAAAATCCCTTCCGTTAATGGCACTGAGAGATATGGTAGTATTCCCGGGAGTAATTGCTCCTATTTTTGTGGGTAGGCCAAAATCGTTGCAAGCACTCTCTCATACTACCATTTCCGAGGAAGATAATAGTAAATATATTTTAGTAACTTTACAGAAAAAATTTGATCAAGAAAACCCTAGTACACACGAACTTTATAACACAGCTATACTTGCCAAGATTATCCAAATAGTGAAGCTGCCTAATAATACGGCAAAAATCTTAATAGAAGCAGTAGCAAGAGTAAAGCTAAGCAATATCAAAGGCGACGAAGCTTTTGAAGCAAATTACGAAATTATTCCAGATGAAGAAATATGTGACGTTAATAACATGCGTTCACTCGTTGATAATGCAGTACAACTATTTAGTAAATATGCGATTAATGATAAGAAAGTTAATGCAGAAATTATTGAAACTATCAATAAAGAAACAAGTAATAGCACTAATTTCATAGATATTATAAATATATTAGCCTCACATTTGATAACTTCACTTGAGGCAAAGCAGCATTTATTAGAAGAAACTAGTCCTTTTAAGCGTATCACTACGGTTATTAGTACCCTTACTTCCAATATAGTAAATTCAGAAACCGAGCAGGCATTGCAGCAAAGAGTAAGAAAGCAAATTGAAAAAACGCAGCGTGATTATTATCTGCACGAACAAATGAAAGCTATTCAAAAAGAGCTTGATGAAGATAAATCAGAACTAGCCGATATTGAGAAAAAAATTAAAAGTTTAAAATTATCAAAAGAAGCAAAAGAAAAAGCTGAGGCTGAACTTAAGAAACTCCGTACTATGAACCAAATGTCAGCGGAGTCGGGAGTAACGCGTAACTATCTTGAGACATTGCTTAGCCTGCCTTGGGGTAAGTATGATAATAGCAAAATAGATATTAACCAAGCAGAGAAAATTTTAAATCGTGACCATTTTGGACTCGAAAAAGTTAAAGAACGAATTATAGAATATTTAGCGGTATTACAGCGTTCAAGTAAAATTAGAGGACCTATATTATGTTTAATAGGTCCACCAGGGGTCGGTAAAACTTCACTTGTAAAATCTATTGCCGAAGGAATGGGCAGAAAATATACTAAACTTGCGCTCGGCGGTGTTAGAGACGAAGCAGAAATCAGAGGGCATAGAAAAACTTACCTTGGATCAATGCCTGGTAAAATTTTAGGTCAACTTAAGAAAGTTAAGACTAGTAATCCTGTAATGCTGCTTGATGAAATCGATAAAATGAGTTCTGATTTTAGAGGTGATCCGGCATCCGCCTTGCTTGAGGTATTAGACCCTGAGCAGAATAGTCACTTTGTTGATCATTATCTAGAAGTAGAATATGATCTATCAAATGTAATATTTATTGCTACTGCTAACTCTCATGATTTACCTAGAGCTTTAAGTGATAGAATGGAAAAAATATATATTTCCGGTTATGTAGAGGAAACAAAGCTCCAAATTGCCAGAAATTATTTAGTTCCAAAACAATTTAAAATGCATAAAATCAAAAAAGATGAAATTACTATATCCGAGGCGGCAATTTTGGATTTAATTAGATATTATACCAAGGAATCAGGTGTAAGAGCTTTAGAGCGTGAAATAGGGGCATTAACTAGAAAAGCATTAAAGCAGATTTTAGCAGATAAAAGTGTTAAGCATATCGCCATAGATAGTAATCATCTTGAAGCATTTTTAGGAGCTAAGAAATATAATTTCGGGCTTGCCGAGAAAGAAGATCAAATAGGAAGTACTACGGGACTTGCTTACACTGAAGTAGGCGGAGAGCTTTTAACTATAGAGGCTTTAGCATTTCCAGGGAAAGGTGAAATAAAGACCACCGGAAAACTCGGTGATGTTATGAAAGAATCGGCAATGGCTGCCTATAGTTGTTTTAGAAGTAGAGCAACAAATTTTGGATTAAAGTACGACAATTATAAAGATTGTGATATTCACATTCACGTACCGGCTGGAGCTATTCCAAAAGATGGACCGTCTGCTGGCTGTGCTTTGTTTACGACTATTGTTTCGTTGATGACTAAAATACCTGTACATCGTACTGTAGCAATGACTGGTGAAATTACTTTAAGAGGCAATGTTTTACCTATAGGTGGTCTTAAAGAGAAGTTACTTGCTGCAAGTAGGGGAGGTATTAAAACCGTGTTGATTCCTGAAGAAAATGTCAAAGATTTGCAAGATATACCGCCGAATATAAAAGAAAGCCTAGAAATTATATCTGTATCAAATATTGATCAAGTACTTAAGCATGCTTTGGTAGGAACACCGATAAATAAATAGAGATTTGTTAATAGTCAACACATATTAAATTAATATAAGCTATAGTAAAGTAATTCTTTTTGACTTTTCAATCAAAATGCGATTTTTCTTGCTTAATTCCTGACTATCTTGAGCTCACCTATTATTATAGACTCTCTTCCTTTGCTGGAATAAATCTAGGAAACGGGGAAGCACAGATTTATATGTCTGGAGCAGGTCATATTACAATTAATGCTGCAAATATAAATCTTACTAACAATAACTCTATACTTACTCTTTTTGACGGCAATATCACAACGTTAACAGGTAATATAAATAATACTACCGGAGTTAACGGTCACGGGATACTAAATCTAGCTCATGATCTTGGTAGTAGTAACATAATAACAGGCGATATAGGTAATATAGGCTCATTAGCCGCAGTAAACGTTTTACTTGGGGCGGCCTTAATTCTACAATATTAAAAGCTACTAATATTAATTTCAATGTTGCATTATTAAACGCTATAAAAGCAAAAATACAAATAAATGCTAATTTAACAATCAATGATCCAAGTGCCGGAGATATAGGTGATATTAGAATAGCGGATAATACGATATATACAATAGATGCAGCAAATGGGAATGTAAATTTGCTAAAATAATAATTTAAACAAATCTGGCAATGATGAATATGGAATAGTGAGAATAGGAGCAATCACAAAATACCTAACCATAGCAAATAACGGTGGACCTTATACTATAGAATACTCATCGCCTTAAGAATTTCATAGTAGACTGAAGCAGGTGATGTCGTAGTCGATAATATGGTATTTACGCAGTTACTTAGTATGAATAGCAGGTAACATTTAACCAAGTTTTAGACCTAGGAGTGGGTGGTAACATATTATTTAGAGCAGATGGTGAGTTAATAGTAAATGGTGTGACCAAGTTCAGTTACGACCTCTGCACATAACCAAGGAAATAACCAATGCACACTGACAATACAAAGCGGTAATGTTAACGGTACGATTGGAACTAACGGCAGCAGCTTAAAACTCATAAATATCGGAGCAGTCCCCATTACGTTCTCAGCTAATGTATTTGTTCCCGTAGCTTTAAATAAGAATGGCTCTATCTTAGCTTTAGCAGATGGGGTTACGCTAACCGGTAGCGTAGGAGCAAATGGAGCAGTACTTAGCACCGGCGGTGTAGGCGGTACATTGAATTTTATAGGTGACGGTAATGTAACTCATAGGTACGGATGCTGCAAATAGCCCTGCTAATGCTAATATAAATATCCCTAACTTTACTTAATTCAGTAATACCCATTGCGGCAATTAATTTTATTGCGGCAATTAATTTTTGTGCTTTTGCGGTATTTTCTTTCTGTATAGTTCTTATTAATTCTTGATTTGAGGGTTGAAAGCATCTAAACATAATTATTTTCTTATTAAATTCTATAAATTTTGTTAAAAATGAGCTTATAGATAGAATCATAATAAGAAGTTTTAAGAATACAATAGAAATTTAACTAAAAGTGTGAACAAATGAGTTGAGGTTACTTTAAGGCATATACAAAGTTAGCTTTTTATAATATTTTAAAATTCAAAATTTAAAAGAGTTTAATATAACAATTAAAACAAAAGGCGAATAAAAGGAGCATATGAATTTTTTAGAAAACGACAGGAAATCCCAAAACCTGAAAGGGGTTGGCGAGAGTGACGGGACTCGAACCCGCGGCCTTCTGCGTGACAGGCAGATGCTCTAACCAACTGAGCTACACCCCCTTATACTCTCCTGCTTTTAAGTATTGCTCTTTCATTTTATCAAGGATTGCATCTTCATCTATTAAGTATAGGCTGCGGGTACTCACATCTCAAAATAAAATTCAATGCTTGAAATCATTTGAGTATACGTAAAAGATAACAATGTATATAACAATTTTTCTATTTCTGCAAGAGTAAAATATCGTATTTTATCAAAAAATATACAGAACCTAACATCTAGCTTATTCCTAATATTATAATTACTAGATATCTCTATTAATCCAAATTAGTCACTACTAGTTGAAGCCTTGAAAATTATTATACTTTTTAAGGCCTTTGTTAAAAAAGAAAAACCTGGTAGTTACATTTATTGTAATAAAATCTTACTTTATTAATAATTATTAGAGGTTTTATATGACTAAACCATATGTCATTAAATTAACTACTCCTTTTGAGCGTATTACACTTTATAATTCTATACCCGATATTGCTCTTAGAAGTGCTATTATTATGCAGGCAATAATAGATGCAACTAATACTTCTACCAAGAAAGAGGCAACAAAAGCAGAATATAACGCTAAAAAATGGCTTGTTGAAAATAATGAAAATTTTAATGCTACCTGCTTAGAAATTGGAATTGAGCCTAATTATATAAGAAAGACTGCTAAAAAACTCATTAAATCTCAACAAAATAAGGATAAGCGTCCTAAACTCTACGGCTAAAGTTTAAATAAATTAATTTGTAATAAAACTTGAAATTACTCTAAATATAAATTAATTGTATAGGTGTTACTTAGTAACGCCTATATATTAATTATTTCAGATTATAAAGGTTATTTATGATTATTTCAGTTTCAGGTCAACATATTTCTATCGGTAATAATTTACAAGAATATTCAAAAGAGAGGGCTACGCAAGTCGTTAAAAAATATTTTACCGATATAATAAATATAGATATACATTTTTCAAAAGAAGGAATTAACTTTAAATGTGATATTATAGTAAAATATGGCTCCGGTAAACATAATATAGTCAAAAGTAATGATAGTTGTAGTGATATATATGTAGCTTTTGATAAAGCTATGTCAAAACTAGAAAAACAGCTTAGAAAATATAAATCAAAATTCAAAAATCATCATGCGGGTAAAGTAAAAATATCAGAAATTGCTTACGAAGGTACCAAATATATTATTAATCCGCAATCTGATAGTGAAACCTCTAACGCCGAAGATAATGATAATCCGGCAATTATCGCTGAAAAGCCTGTAGAAATATTAAAATTATCAGTAAAAGAAGCGGTAATGCAAATGGATTTAGAAGATTTACCTGCATTAGTATTTAAAAATATAAATAATGATCGTATCAATATAGTTTATTATCGTAAAGACGGTAATATTTCTTGGGTAGATTATAATTAATGCTCATTATCCCTTACAAAGGAGTTACGCCAAGAATCGATAAAAGTGCATATATTGCCGAAAGCAGCTCTTTAATAGGAGATGTTGAAATAGGTAGTAATTCAAGCATTTGGTTTAATACGGTTCTTAGAGGCGACGTTGAATCGATAAAAATAGGAAATAATACTAACGTACAAGACGGTAGTGTAATTCATGCTTCAAGGTTTAACGGACCGGTAGAAATAGGCGATAATATAACTATCGGTCATCTCTCTCTTATTCATGCCTGTACAATACATAATAATGCTTTTATCGGTATGAGTGCTACGATAATGGATTATGCAGTAATAGAAGAATATGCCTTTATTGCTGCAGGCAGTCTTATCCTGCCAAACCAGATAATTAAATCTCAAGAATTATGGATGGGATCCCCTGCAAAATTTGTTAGATATTTAACCGATCAAGATTTAGAATATATGCAAGATAATGTAAGACATTATGTAGAACTTGCAAATGTTTATAAGATACTCGTTTAATTTGAAAAATTGGCGTCGTCTATCTACTTTTTACGTATCAAGAGTATATAATGAATCCTTAAATGCCTTAACCGTATTTTTAAGTAAAAACGCAATAGTCATCGGTCCGATGCCGCCTGGGACGGGAGTAATATATCGTACTTTAGACTGAACATTTGCAAAATCAACATCACCGATAATTTTATTGCTGCTAATTCTATTAATGCCTATATCAATTACTATAGATTCAGGATTAAAATATTCTGCAGTTAATTTTAAAGGTGAGCCTATTGCAGCAACAACAATATCGGCTTTAGAAGTAATAGAGCGTAAATTGTGTGTCTTAGAATGACAAATAGTAACGCTGCAATTTTCTTTTAACAGTAAAGCACTTAAAGGTTTGCCTACTATATTTGAGCGTCCAATAATTACAACATTTTTACCGGTTAAATTAGGTTCGTATTTTTTTATAGCTGCAAGACAACCAAGAGCAGTGCAGGGAATAAAGCCTTGACTAATTCTGCTATGTAAGTAACCGACATTTAAAGGGTGGAAACCATCGATATCTTTAGAAGGCGATACTGCCGATAAAATTTTATTTTTATCTATGGAGCTTGGCAAAGGAAGCTGAACTATAATTCCTGAAATCTCGTTATCAAGGTTTAACTCATTGATTTTTGATATTAAATCATTAGTATGAATAGTAGCAGATAGATTTATTAATAAAGTATAAATTCCTATTTGATGTGCATTTTTTATTTTGTTTCTTACATAAATAATGCTTGCCGGATTATCGCCTACTAGGACTATAGCAAGCTTTGGTGAAGCGTTGGTTTGGCTTGTAAGTTCTTGAATTTCTAGCTTTAAGTTTGCTAGTATCTCATTGGCTAATGCTTTACCGTCAATTATATTATTCACTCTTATTTTTGTCTCCGTTCAGTTTTAACGTCATTGCAAGGAAATTACGTAAGTAATTGACGAAGCAATCTCAGGAGTTTGTTATTGTTTCATGAGATTGTCATGTTCTCTACGGTTGTTCGCAATGACGATCTCTTTATTTAGTCACGCTCTTACTTCTTTTCCCCGTATTTTTGGTAGTAGAATACTCAAAATGTAGAGCCTTACCGTCAAATACTCTACTATAAGCATGATGAAGACTGCTTGCCGCTTCAGCAAAACCCGTAAGAATCAGCTTAAGCTTACCAACATAATGAGCAATATCGCCAATGGCGTAAATACCTTCTATATTAGTTTGATAATAGGAAGAGTCTACTTCAATATGGTGAAGCTTAACATTTAACCCCCAATTTGCTAAGCTACCTAAATCTTGTTTTAACCCAAAAAAAGGTAGTAATATATTGGTATCCAATTTGCGAGTATTATTTTGTAAATCTTTAACTATAACCGATTGAAGTTCACTATTATTACCATCTAAAGCATTTAATTGATAACCGGTTATTAACTCGATTTTATCGGTTTCTGCAATATGCCTTAATTGCCTTACGCTTTCAGGAGCTGCCGTAAATTTATCCCGCCTATGTACTAAATATATTTTATTTGCAATATCTGAAAGAGAAATAGCCCAGTCAACAGCCGAATCCCCGCCGCCTGCTATAACTATATTTTTACCCGCAAACTTGCTTTTATCATTGATGAAATAAAAAACTGACTTGCTTTCAAAATCTTCAATATTCGCAAGGGGCGGTTTGTTTGGACCGAATGAACCTGCTCCTGCTGCAATAATAATAACTTTGCTTTTAATAAGAGTATTTTTTGAGGTTTTAATTTCAAAAAAATTATCTTGTTTATTTAGCTCTATAGCTTGCTGATTTAAATGATATATAGGGTTAAAAGGAGCTGCTTGAAGTGCTAACTGTTTTATTAGCTCTTCTGCTACAATTTTAGGATATGCCGGTATATCGTAAATAGGCTTTTCAGGATATAGGGTAATACATTGACCGCCGATAACTTCTTGTGCATCAATAACATGACACTTCATGCCAAGCATTCCTGCTTGAAAAACTGCAAATAATCCAACCGGACCGGCACCTATTATTACAACATCAGTATTATGCATACTTTTTATATTTAAATTTTAAAAAGGATTTTATTGGATATTGAGAAAATAATCAATGGTTATGTGAGTATATTTATAGAAATCCAACACTTTCTCAGAGGGATTTTTAAAAACTGTCGGATATTATACTAGACGAGGTGCATTTAAAGGTTGTACTGCATTCCACTTTTCTTCTACGGGTTCTAATATATCCGCTTTTATCTCGGCTTTGTTTTGCAGCATACCGAATAATGAGATTTTTTTAGTATTTATAGGTAATATTTGTGCTACTTCCCTATCGCTTTTGGTAATTATAATAGATTCTTTATCTGTTTGTAATTTTTCTATATAAAGAATCTATTTATAGCTAATTTGGGTTATATTCATAATATTTTAATGTAAAAAAATAAAATTTAAAGAAAAACCAAAACAAATTCTGTGGGGTACATATCATCAATTCATATTTAAATATAACCATTTCTTAAACTAGCCTTGTAAAATCGTTAAACTTTGTAAAAGATTAATAATAGAAATTAATTATTTTTATAATTAATTATGAAAATTAAGATTCTACAAAATATTATCGGTTTTATTATCTTAACTATAAGTACGGGCAATAGTTTTGCCTCCTCCGCTAATGCTTTTTTTCCTTGTTAGTACGATGGTTTTACCGTCTTGTATAGTTCGGCTACTCCTTTAGCTTTCGGTACGTATGTTCCAACTGTCGATGCTCTGCAAACAAATACAATTATAATAAAGTGTACTTTAGGTACTAATTATACTGTTTCATTAAATGCCGGTACTGCACCTGCTGCTACAACTAGTACCCGAAAATGATTGGTCTTATTAATACTAATAGTTATTTACCTTATAATCTTTACTCCCATGCAGGGAGAACGCAGAATTGGGGCAATCAATCAGGTGACTGGGTAATGGGAACAGGACTAGATCAAACGCTCGCAATATACGGCAAAATACCTCAAGGAGCAAATGTTCCTTCCGATACTTATAATGATACAATTACAATAATCGTGGCATATTGATATAAATATTTTTTAAGATTTCTACCTATCCTATCTATATTCTTGACTTTTAATTCTTTTGCCAGTGCCACTATCGTACCTGTCAATATATAGTAATAGAATAGCGACTATGACGGTGCAAAATAATGATTATGCACCTAAAAAGTTTCAATTAATTCGTTTAAAGTGTACATATAAAGATGGTATGAATATAAAGAAACTCAAGATTTAGTGGCAACTCCGGTAACGTTTACCTTACATGATGGTAAAATACAATTGATACGGGTAGCTTTAAAAAACACACAGAATTATTCTACTAAAGCAGAAGACTATAGAATTGTTATAAAAGGATTACCTCGTAGAGTGAAGTTAGAGAATAGTGTTACCTCTACAGTAGATCTTGTTGTTCAGCATAGTATAGCTATAACAATATCAGGTTAAAAATCTTTAAAACTAAATAAATTAAAGCAATGTGCTTTTTAAATACAATAATATCAGTTTTCATAGGTATTATTTTTTTATACCGGTGAGTTTTGCAGGTGGAGTTATCTCTGAATCTCTTGGTGATACTTCGCCTTGAATCGCAGCGGATACAAACGTACATGAGGATTAGGAGTTAGGGTTATTGCCCCAATTACCTCTAGCAGTAGAATTTGAGAATAGCGCTAATGAAATTGCGGGTGAGAGTGAATTTATGGTTTCGTTAGAAGTTAATTATACCGAAACCGATATATTGCCGACTATAGTGCAACGCTCAAGGTCATTATTTAATTCCTCTTGAAGATATAGAACATTTTGATGTTCAAGAAGATTATCTTAAGCAGGGTTTAGTGAATTATCATGATACTGCATATATTAATTTAGATTTGCTTGAGGGTACTAAATATGATTTAAACTTTGAGAATTTAGATTTAAATATTACTTTTCCAGCAGAAAAATTCAACCTCAATCATTTGATGCTTCAGGTGGTCCTATGAAGAACGTCGATACTAAACTTATTAGTGTGGTATATTTAAACTATGATGTGACTCTTAGTCCAAATGATGATATTAATTATTTAGCCGGAGTAGAGGAGCTCAATTATTTCACTGAACACGGTGTATAGTTATAGTTTCTTATTTCAAACTGAAGCCGTTAAATCAAATTTTTCTAAAATCACAAATACCACAAAAAACCAAAATAAATTTACACGTTTAGACACAAATTGGACATATGAGAATGTGAATAAGATGACTAATTGGTGGGTAGGGGATAATAGCATAACTAAAGTGTCTTCTTGGTCTAACTCCACTAGATTTGCCGGTATTCAGTATACTACTAACTTTGCATTTAGACCGAATTTAGTTACCTATCCGTTACTGGATTTTAGAGGGAAATCAGAACTTCCAAGCAGTATAGAGATATTTTCAAATAGTATACCTATATATAATGCTAAAGCTCATATTGGGGATTTTGATATAACCAATATTCCGGTTATCACCGGTAGAGGTGATTTAATAGTTAAAACGCAAGATATAACCGGTAAAGTGTAGACAATTACTATTCCTTATTACGCATCACCGAGCTTATTACGTTCCGGGCTTTCACATTTCTCTTACTAAGCAGGTTTTCAAAGACAAGATTTTACTATATATAGCAGTGCTTATAAATTCTAAATACTGATTATATGCTTGGTATGAATGATTATTTAACAAGCGGCGGACATTTTGAATTTTTAAAAAATAATGGAGCAGTAGGGGTAATAATTTAAAAATCGGAAATTTATTATAGGCATTTCAGCTAGTTGTGGTAATACCGATTTTGGTAATATAAGTGTTAATTTTTTGTCTTTTGTCGTAAATAACACAATGCAAAAAGGTAAATGCTCAAATATATTATCATCAACTTATCAAAGAAATATTACTAAAAAAGGTTTCTTAAGTTTTACTATAGGTACCGCTTTAAACAGTAAAAGTAAAAATAATTTTGCCTATATACCATTTAACTTAAATTTAGATTCCAATAAAAGCATTTCATTGACCGATTTATATCAAAATAAATATCATACAAAGCAACTTGGTGTTTCCTCGCCGATTACTTCAAATATGGGATGGGAATATAATGCTAACCTGATCCAAAGCTAAAGCTACAAATTACAATGTACAAGTTAACCGTAACGGTAAAAATAATGATATTGGAGTTTATCTGCAGAAAAATGATACCGCAATAATGAAACAGTTTAATATCAAAGGAGGAATTTTCTCTATTGATAAAAGCTGTTATGAGACAAGACCGATTAACAGAGGTCTTGCTTTGATTAAAGTAAATAGTTTAAAGAATGTCGGGGTTTATAATAATAGCGGGTGATACCGATGATAAAGGTAAAATGCTTGTACCTAACTTAACACCGTATGTTCCTTCCGAAATAAGACTAGATGATGAAAATCTACCTCTTAATACAGAGTTTGAAGAAATTGCTTTGAAAGTTGCTCCAAGAACAAAATCAGCGGTATTATTAGACTTTAATATTAAAATAATTAAAAGCATTGAAATGATAGTATTTGATAGTACGTGAGTATTGAAGGTTTAGATGAAGAAATATTTGTAGGCTATGACGGTAAGATATATATTAAAGATCTTGAAGTATTAAACGGTTCTATTTGTGACGAGAATGCGGAGAATAATAAATACTGTCATTTTAGCGTACCGGTTAATAGAGATTTAAATGACCCTGTAATTGATTTAGGCGAAGCAATATGCAAATGAAGACTTATTGTTACTCCTGTGTGAACTAAAAACGCTCCGTTGTCATACCGTGGCTTGACTACCACGGTATGACAAATTCTTTTTAAGCAATGTCAAGAAATCAATAATAATATTATTAATCAACATGATTATGTCAGGAAATGCTATGATGTTACTTGCAACATGTAATCCGTCAGTTCCAACCGTAAATTTCGGTAGTTTTAATGTCGGTGCCATTAGCACAACTTCCGTTACTGCTTCAGTTACTTGTAGTGCTTTATTATCACTACTTGTTAGCTATACCGTCACTTTCAGTACGGGAGCTGCTAATATTTATAACCCAAGAAATATGATTAATGGGGTACGTAAGCTGAATTATAATTTGTATAAAGATGGCGGTTTTACTCAAATCATCGGTAACGGTACTAGTAGTACTGTAACATTTACCGATAGCTATACACTAGGTCTTGAACCGGTCACAAAAAACTATACCGTATATGCACGTCTGCCGTCACAACCTCTTGCTGCTGCCAGCACGTTTCAAGACACTATTACCGTAACCCAGCCATGGCTATATAATAAAAAATCTTTACAATCAAAATGCTTGAGCCTAGGTTCTAACTTTGTTGCTTGCATGGATTGACTCCTAGGGTGCTAGACATGGCTGTCCAGTATTATGAAGCTGTATTTTTATTATAATATCAAAAACAATTTAAGTTTTATATTACTATAACTACATTTAGTATTTTGTAGTTACTTAATATTTTTAACTTAAATAAAGGTCGAATTTATGAAAAATGAAGAACAACACAATCCACCAACTCCAAAACATGGTCGAATAATATTCCCGCTTTACACAATGGGAAAAGTTTGTGTAGATAAGAAGCTAATAGATGAAGAGTGGAAACTTAACGAATTTGAAACAGGGAAAGGAAGTGATGAGCGTTTTGGAAATGATGTCGCAGGGGAACCGCTACCACTAGATGGGCATATTCTTAATGGTGGGCGTACAGATGATACAGATTGGGTAAATGCTACTAATGAAGAAATAAGAGCGGAATTAAAAGATCCAATGTTTAACTGGATAAACTATACCATTAGAAGGTAAGAAAAAACTTACAATAGCATGGGATTATACTGTATCACATAAAACTTGCTGTTATATAGTGCAAATGACAAAAGCAGAGTTTACCTTTGCAAATAGACTGAAACACGATGATTTAGAAGAAATTTATAGTGAACTTTCTGATCAATTTCCTTACTGGGATCATACATTAGTTCCTTCTAAAATGATTGAAGTAACTTTTCCAGATAGAGAGCCAGGATATTATGTTGTAGAAGTTGATTGGAGAGTAGCCGACACGCCACGTTTGTTGCATAGTTTATTGGTGAATATAAGGATGAGGTTACACCGATAGGTCTCTTAATACGAATGATAGAGAATGTATTTAATGTTATTCCCCTATAGATAAGGTCTTGTTGCATGGATCAGTTTTCTTTCTGTTACGCTGTGACTTGATCGTGAGATGACAGCGATGGAATCAATCCTTAAACTTATGTCTACGCGAAAATGCAACCAGGAACCACTCAACGTTACCTTACTTCCGCAGGATAAGACTGTTTGTGCCTTAAGAAAGTATAATATATGTACAAACAATGCTATATAGTAATCAAGAGTGATTTGTGTCAAGTCAAAAATCTAAAAAAAAAATAAATATTTATATTGAATAAATTATTATTCTCGTGTCTACTTAAGTGAAGCTTCTATACACTGAATATGGTGTCATTTTTTCAAAATAAGCATTATAAATCCTACAACCCCATTAGTACCTATAATGAACACGTTTAAAAAAAATAAATTTCAAATCACTATAAACAACAACCATAACAATTTACTTACTCCTTTCGGTAAAGCTATTCTGCGAGATCGATATCTTATGAAAGGTGAGGATTTTCAAGATTTATTTGCAAGAGTTTCTAGTTATTATGCCGAAAATAAACAGCATGCTCAGAAGTTATATGAATATATGAGTAAAATGTGGTTTATGCCAGCAACACCAATCTTAAGTAACGGCGGAACGGGTAGGGGACTTCCTATTTCATGCTTCTTGAATGAGACCGATGATAGCTTAGACGATATAGTAAATTTATGGACAGAAAATGTTTGGCTTGCTGCACGCGGTGGTGGGATTGGCAGTTATTGGGGTAATGTTCGTGCTATTAATGAAGGGATTCGTGATAAAGGTCATTCATCTGGTATTATACCGTTTATTAAAGTAATGGATTCTATGACTCTTGCTATTTCGCAAGGTTCTATTAGACGAGGTTCATCGGCTGTATATTTGCCTATTAATCACCCTGAAATTGAAGAATTTATCGATATAAGACGTCCGACAGGCGGAGATGTTAACCGTAAAGCTCTTAATATTCATCACGGTATAGCTATAACCGATGAATTTATGAAAGCAGTTGAAAACAATACGGATTTTGACCTTGTTAGTCCTGCTACCAAAAAAGTCGTCAATAAAGTTAGAGCAAGAGATTTATGGGTTAAGTTATTAACTACTAGAATAGAAACAGGTGAACCTTACTTGTTATTTATCGATAGTGTTAATAAATCTATCCCTGAGCATCATAAAAAATTAGGGCTTCAAGTTAAAATGTCTAATCTTTGTAGCGAAATTACATTGCCGACGGGAATTGACCATCTAGGCAAGTCAAGAACTGCTGTTTGCTGCCTTTCCTCTTTAAATTTAGAGTATTACGAAGAGTGGAAAGACGATAAAGAATTTATCCATTCTATTATGTTGTTCCTTGATAATGTTTTAGAAGACTTTATTAATAAAGCACCGGATACTATGGCAAGAGCTAAATATTCGGCTTTACGTGAGCGAAGCGTTGGACTTGGCGTAATGGGCTTCCACTCATTTTTGCAAATGAAAAAAGTACCGATAGAATCGGTTATGGCAAAAGTTTGGAATAAAAAAATATTTGAATATATATCTGCTGAAACTGATAAAGCCTCAATAGAAATCGGTAAAGAAAAAGGAGTATGTCCTGATGCTCTAGATGCAGGAAGTAATGAACGATTTAGCAATAAAACCGCAATAGCACCTACCGCCTCAATTTCGGTAATAGCAGGTAATGCCTCACCCGGGATAGAGCCGTTTGCCGCTAATAGCTTTGTACAAAAGACTTTAACCGGTTCTTTTAACGTGCGTAACAAACATTTAGAAAAGTTATTAGAAGAGAAAGGATTTAATAATGATCAAGTTTGGTCTTCGATTGCAACACATGAAGGATCAGTACAACATTTAACATTTTTATCCGAAGAAGAAAAACAGGTTTTCAAAACCGCTTACGAAATTGATCAGAATTGGCTCATTGAACTGGCAAGCGATCGTACTCCTTACATTACGCAAGCACAATCTTTAAACATCTTTTTACCAGGGAATGTTAGTAAGAAATATTTAAATAATATTCATTTTAAAGCCTGGACAAAAGGAGTAAAAAGTTTATATTACTGTCGATCGACATCAATACAGCGAGCCGATAAGGTCTCACATGACGTATTAAAGGCCGATTTTAAAGATTTAGAGGAACAAAACGATAAGTTAGCAGAAGCCGGTAACTACGCAGAATGCTTAGCTTGTCAGTAAGTATAACTATGCAAAGATATATTTAGACCCAACAAATGATGTAGCATTTAAAAAATTGTTTACGGATAAAACAAGGTGACTAGGCTTTCTCAATATATTATGAGGTTACCTGAAGAGTTAAGGATTATCAACCTTGAGTATATTTCAAACGAACAAGCGCCGGATTTAGGACAGAATACAAGGAGTATAATAGACGTAAAAGTTCAAGATAACTCCGGCAATATTTATATTGTTGAGATGCAAAATAGCTATGCCGATGCTTCTTTATCAAGAGTACCATTTGACAGTGGTATAGCATTTTCTTCGCAATTAAAAAGAGGAAAAGAATATGTTGATCTAGCTCCTGTAGTAATGGTAGTAATTATTTCTGGACTTCAGGCATTGCCCGAGGAAAAAGAATGTATTAGCTATCATCAAACTATTAATGTCGGTAACGGTAAGCATCAACTTAAATGCTTGCGTATTTGTTGAATTAGACAAATTTACCAAAGAAGCAGATGAGTTAGAAAGCTTAGAAAATGATTGGTTATATATGATGGCTAAATTCGATAGAGCAAAAGAACCCCCGCAACATACAAAAGATGAAAATAGCATTATCAGTTTATAAAACTATTGAATAATTTAACTGGAGCGAAGCAGAATATGATAATTATATTAAAGCGATGCTTGCTACTCAAACAGAAGAGTTAAATCAAAAGCCGATAGAGCAAATAATTAAATATACTAAGCTTTCAAAAGAAGAAATAGAAAAATTAAAAGAAGAAAAATTATGTCACTACTTGATGCAAGTCCAATTTATAAACCGTTTTCATATCCATGGGCATATGAAGCTTGGCACACTCAACAAAAAATTCATTGGCTACCGGAAGAGGTACCGCTTGCCGACGATGTTAAAGATTGGAAATATAACTTAACTCCAGGGGAAAAACATCTATTAACGCAAATATTTCGTTTTTTTACACAGGCAGATATTGAAGTGAATAATTGCTATATGAAGCATTATTCACGAGTATTTAAACCGACTGAAATATTAATGATGTTATCAGCATTTTCTAATATGGAAACGATACATATCGCGGCATATTCACATTTACTTGATACGGTAGGTATGCCGGAAGTAGAATATTCAGCATTTCTTAAATATAAGGAAATGAAAGACAAGTATGATTATATGCAGCAATTCGGAGTGGATGCCAAAGAAGATATAGCAACTACACTCGCAGTATTTGGAGCTTTTACTGAAGGATTACAGCTATTTGCTTCTTTTGCGATCATGCTTAATTTCCCTCGTTTTAATAAAATGAAAGGTATGGGACAGATTATTGCTTGGTCAGTGCGTGATGAAACACTTCATACTAACTCAATTATTACTCTATTTAAGACTTTTGTAAGAGAAAATCCTGAAGTTTGGACAGAAACTTTACGTAAACGTATTTATGAAGCTTGTACGACTATTGTGCATTTTGAAGATGCCTTTATTGAACTTGCTTTTGAAGTTGGCGGTATTGAGGGATTAACGGCATATGAAGTAAGACAATATATTCGTTATATTGCCGACCGTCGTTTAATGCAGCTAGGACTCAAAGATGTATATTTGGTAAATCATAACCCCCTTCCTTGGCTTGATGAAATGCTAAACGGAGTCGAACATACGAACTTTTTTGAAAATAGAACAACTGAATATTCAAAAGCAGCGACTACCGGTTCATGGGAAGAAGTATTCACTGAGATGGACGCCACAGTGGAGGCTAAATAATATACTCAGATAGCACTTATGCTGAACATGTTGTGTCGAAGTATACATATTAAGAACAACAATAACAAAAAATTAAAAATACCTGATCTTTATTTTTAAAAATTTTTTAAAATAGATTTAGAATATTTAAACATTGCAAGTGATTTTATGGCTGTTATAAATAATAAAAACTATCAAAAAGTTGTAGAACAAGTTTTATCTTCTTCTAAAGCTAATAAAGTACTAAAGAGTGCAATTCAGGACTTATCATCTTCAAAGAGTATAAGCTTAAGAACGATATTACTCGGAGCAAGATTTATTTTAACTCATCCTGTAAATACTTATAATCTTGTGAAGCTTGCTAACTCTTCTAAGATATATCTTGATCCGGAATTTCAAAAATCACTTCTTAAAAAATCTCCAATATGGGAATTTTTAAAAAAACATTCGGATGATTTGCCTAAAATAGGTCAAATCTTAGCAAATGCAGGCTTTAGAGAATTTCAAGATAAGAGTGCTTTAGATGAAAAGGGACTCGAAATACTAAAAGAATGTTTTAAAAATGAACAAGTACTTAAAAAACTTCAAGAAATTGCAGTTGAAGTAAAGCAAGAGCTACCGGACTGGAATAAAGTGACTTCTAGAACTTTAGATATGCTGGTTACCGATAAAAACTTCCAAAAATTCTTTAACGAAAAGAGTGAAGATATTACGCAATACATACGTACAGGAGTAACTGAAATACTTCCAAGCGATTATATAAAAACTTTTGATGATATATTACAAAAACCCGAAAAGAAAAATTTATTAAAAATATTTAATGAACATCCTGATTTTAAGCAAGCACTGGCTAAAAATATAAACAATCCTAATACTCTAAAAAGATTTAATAAATTATCTCCTGAAAAACAAATAATTATTGAAAATTTCTTAGAAGAAGCAAAAGAACAAGCTAAACCTTTCTTAAAAGAACATTTTGAAACCTACAAAATTGATCTTAAAATTTTAGATATTATTCCTACTTTATTAAATAAAATGCCTGAGACAAAAGAGATTTTTGATACTCTTAATGCTCCAAATCAAGGTGTAATGATATCTCTTGAGAAATCCTTAGAAATGGTAGCTGGTGATGATAAATTAAAAAGTTTTTTTGCTAATAATAAAACAATCTTACCAAATATTGCTTTAGGTATTATTGAAAATACTCCTAGCGTACAAAACGTAATAAAAGAATATAATTTTGATAAACAAATGCTTAGTATTGTAGGCGAAGTTATGTCAAAACCGGAAGTTGCTCATGAGATTATTGCAGACTTAAATAAAGGCGATTATATGAGTTTAACCGGTAATATAATCTCCGCCCTTAATGATCCTTCATTTAAATTAAAAGATATATTAGTAGAGCAAAGTACAGGAGGTCTATTTGATAATTTAATTACAGGAGTTTTAGAACAAGATGCAAAAAATAGCCAAACTATAAAACAACAACTTATAAATTATAATCTGGAAGCGAGTGATGTTACAAAGCTAACGAGCATAATGCCTATATTACTTGATCAATCTGAATCATTAAAAAAGGTTTTTCGAGATTTTATTCAAGGTGATTATACGGGAATGGCAAAAGAGTTAATAGCTTTAACTAAAGACAATCCTGAAATTAAAAAATATTTAAACAATAATAGAGAAATATTTGCAAGTATTTTAGATAAAACTTTAGTAGAAATACCCGGTATAAATAACCTTGATAAGAAAGAATTATATAATGTACTTCCATCAATGTTAAACCATCCTAATGAATTAGTTAAAGTTATAGAAGAGGTTGAAAAAAGTAATTATCGTGAGGCTGCTAGTGCTATATATAATCTAGCTCAAAAAACAAATTATTTGGAAGGGCAATTGCCGAATATTATAAAAGCAGGTTTTAGCTATGCTACTGAAAAACTAAAAGACGTATTTAGTCCATCACAAGATTTTAAAGATAAAACTATAGATGCAATTACTCTTAGAAATAATTTATATAAAATACAAAATGGAAAATTCAGCTTAGAGGGAGCTATATTAGTAGGTGATTTATCTAATATCGACTTCTCAGGCGTATCATTAAAAAATGCAGATTTAACTAAAGTCACTTCTTTCAAAGATTGTAATTTTAAAAAAATTAATTTAGCAGAGGCTAAATTACCTGATAATTTAATGCTACTTACTGATACTTACAATCTTGATAAGGCTATCCCTCCTTTAGTACCTAAACTAATTAAAGAACAACAAGCAAAATTAATTGATAAGGCAATTGATAAATTATTTTTACAAATACAAGCTGAAGGAAAAAAAAATGTACTTAGTAAAAAAAATTTTGCTCAACAAGTAAAAAGATTATATGAAGAAAATCAAACGATTAAAGACTATATTATAGAAAAACTAAATTCACTACCTATGAATATGGTTACTAACCTAGCGACTCCTAGAACAAATCAATATAAACATATTACAAATCATGTAAATTCTCCATTACAAGTATTGAACCCTTTATATGAAAATATTGCAAATAAACAAAATATTAAGAGTAATTTATTAGCAAATATTTTAAGCGAGAAAATATCACAAAAACTTTTTGATAAAGGTGATAATAGAGGTGAAGATTTTTACATGATAAATCAGATGCTAAAACCTATCATTTCTGAATATTCTAAAGAAAATCCTGATAATATAAATAATTTTTTAGAGCCAAAAAATCTAGAAAAGTTAGCAAGTAATATTGCCTCTACTTTATATTCTAAATCTAAATATACTGGGGTAGGCACTATTACCGGTGGAATTTATTTACCAAAAGAAATCTTCAATGAACAGTTAAAAGACAACTTTAAAAATGAGTTCGAAAATATTAATAAATTAAATGTTTTAAAAGCAGCAAAAAATATAGTTTCAAATTTAGATAGTAAAGTGCATGTAGTAGATAATCACGATAAATCACATACTTACGCATCATTACCTACAAAAAATAAACAAATACACAAATAACTCCATAAATCTTAGATCAAATTGATTTAATTACCATATTATGTAACATAAATTAAAATATTTAAGTAGTGCTTATAATTTATTTCTTTGAATCAATTTTAAGATAATTTAATGTTTATGTAATTAAATATATTTCATTATTTTTACGGCAGTTACAAATTCCATTAAAGATATTAAATTAAAGAATTTTAATAAAACTGTTAAAAGGACATTATCTTCTACTGATGCAGAAAGGCATTGACAAGCTTTATTTATGACCTTGCATCTCCAAAGAAAAAATATTACCAGTTAGTATAGGAGCATTATTAAAAGGCGCGAAGTTTGCCTTCACTAATCCCGTAAATAGTTATAATCTTGTTAAACTTGCAAGCTCCTCTGATATATATCTTGATTCAAAGTTTCAAAAATCTGTTCTTGAAAAATCCGAAATATAGAATTTTCTAAAAAAGCATTCCGATGATTTACCAAAAATAGGACAAATCTTAGCAAAAGCAGGTTTTAGAGAATTTCAAGATAAGAGTGCTTTAGATGAAAAGGGACTCGAAATACTAAAAGAATGTTTTAAAAATGATGCTGTACTTAAAAACCTTCAAGAAATTGCACTTGAGATAAAGCAAGAAGTACCGGACTATGGAATAAAGTAACTTCTAAAACATTAGGAATGTTATCCACGGATAAAAATTGCTGAAAATTTTTTAATGAAAAAGGTAACGATATTGCGAATTACATAACTGAAATACTTCCAAGCGACTATATAAAAGCTTTTGATGATATATTACAAAAACCTCAAAGTAAATGACACATATGCAAAAGTTATAAAAATATTTGATGAACATCCTGAGTTTAAAAAAGAGCTGGCTGAAAATATAAACAATCCTAATGCTCTAAAAAGGTTTAATAAATTATCTCCTGAAAAATAAATAATTATAGAAGGTTTCTTAATAGAAACTAAAGAACAAGCTAAACCTTTCTTAAAAGAATATTTTGAAAGCTATAAAGTGTAGAGACTATTCCTACTTTATTAAATAAAATGCCTGAGACAAAAGAGATTTTTGATACTCTGAATGCAAATCAAGGAGTAATGGTGGCTCGTGAGAAATCTTTAGAAATGGTAGCAGGTATGGTAGCGGGTGACGATAAATTAAAAAGTTTTTTTGCTGATAATAAAACAGTCTTACCAGATATTGCTGCAGCTATTATTGAAAATACTCCGAATATACAAAGCATAACGCAAGAATATAATTTTAATAAACAAATGCTTAGTATAGTAGGTGAAGTTATGTCAAAACCGGAAGTTGCTCATGAGATTATTGCAGACTTAAATAAAGGCGATTATATGAGTTTAACCGGTAATATAATCTCCGCCCTTAATGATCCTTTATTTAAATTAAAAGATATATTAGTAGAGCAAAGTCAAGAGGGTTTATTCGATAATTTAATTACAGGCATTTTAGAGCAAGATGAAAAAAATAGCCACACTATAAACAGCAGTTTGAAAATTATGGACTAGAAACAAAAGATACTATAAAACTTACGAATGTAATGTCTATATTACTTGATAATCCTGAATAATTAAAAAAGGTTTTTGATGGATTTGTTAAAGGTGATTATACGGGAATAGCTAAAGAATTGGTAATGTTAACTAAAGATAATCCCGAGATCAAAAAATATTTAAACGATAATAAGGAAATATTTACAGGTATTTTAGATAAAACTTTAAAAGATGTACCCGGTATAAATAAGCTCGATAAGAAAGAATTATATAGTATACTAACACCTATGCTCAATCAACCGGATAAGCTAATTCCAATCTTAGAAAATATTGAAAATAAAAAATATATTAATGTTGCTACTAGTATAGGTAGTTTAGCTTGGAAAGAAGGACAAGCACTGAATATTATTAAACAAATACTAAATGTTGTTCAAGCAGGAGTTGGTTACCTTAATCACAAATCTGATAAGAAACCAGAATTAGAAAATAAAGTTCCGGCTGATGTATTAAAAGAAGCACAAAGTATCGTCTCAAATTTAAATAGTAAGATTAATATTGTAGGACCTAAGACAAATACACTTTCCATTACTCCTATTTCCAATAATAAAAAGAAAGAAGCAATACGTAGATAAGCTATATAGTTTTAAAAGGGTTTTTTAAAGTTTGAGTAAATTCTTCTTGGTTAGCATATTCCAATGTGATTTTATCTTGTATCTGATTTTTAAACCAAGTAACTTGTCTTTTAGCATACTGACGGGTTCGTATTTGAGCTGCATTTAAAGCCTCATCTAAAGTGAGATTGCCGTTTAAATAAGCTAAAATTTCTTTTATCCCTACAGCTTTCAAATTCGTATAATCTTTAGGAGCAAATTGCTTTTTTATTAAAGCTATTTCGTCAATTGCCCCTTCTTTAAATATCTTATCTAAACGCTCATTACATGTTTTATATAAAAACTTTCGCTCAGGATTTAAGAAAATAATTTTGAAATTAAAATCAGATAAGATTTGTTCTTTTGGCAAAGTTTGAAAAGAAAAAATAGATTTACCGGTTTGCATGAATACTTCATAAGCTCTAATTAAACGCTGAGTATCATTTTGGTTTATTTTAGAAGCAGCAAGCGGGTCCAACTTCTCTAATTTACCCCATAATTCTATATTGCCTATTTTAACATGTAAATTTCTTACCTGTGCTTGTAAATCTTCTGATATATCAGGAATATTATTATAGCCAAAAACTAAAGAATTAATATATAAACCCGTTCCACCTATTAATATAGGTAGCTTACCCCTGTCGGTTATTTCTTTTATTTTTTCTGTCGCAAGTTTTAGATATTTTATTACCGAGAAATCTTCTGTCATTGATAAGAAGTTATATAAGTGATACAAGATTTCAGTTTTGTAGCTTTTCGGAGGGGAGGCGGTAATAATAGGAATTTCCTTATAAACCTGCATTGAGTCGATATTAATGATTTCGCCGTTATAAGCTTTAGCCAGTTCATGACCTAAATAAGACTTCCCACTAGCAGTCGGCCCGCATAATATAATTATACTCTTCTGCTTTGAAGAATTGTTTCTGCAAAACTTCGGATCACCTATTAAATATAGGCTGTGCGTACTCGCTCCTCGTTTTACATTCCCATTCTCCAAATCATTTGAGTATATTTCTTTGTTTGTCACTTGTTTAACTAAAAAATACAAACTTGTATAGTCATTGCAAGCCAGCATTTATGATGGCATGGCAAGCTCAAGAGTTTTTTATATTATCTTATTAGATTGCCGCGTCGTTGCTAACGCAACTCCTCGCAATGACGGAAAAACCTATCCATGTAACAACGCCTAGCAGGAATGACCTCATACCCTTAAACGGTTTCATTAGTATTTCCTAAAGTGTCAGTATTAGCATTACTATCTGCTGGTCCACTAAATGTTATTGTACCAAGTTTGTTGTCATAACTAATAGTTAGAGCACTAAATAAGCCCGCATCACTGTAGTCAATGGTCAGACTATTTAAACCGTTAGATGCGGCTACGTCACTGTTAAGAGGATTATCAGTAGGCTCAAGGTCTTTATGTTTTATTACTAAAATGGCGCCTCAATGTTAATATTTAATGTATTTACACCTATTGGCGTTATTGTAACTAATCTAGTATCAACAAATGAGTGATTGATATTTGAGATTTTTAACATATTATTTTTCTTTATATTAATTTAATGTAAGAAAAATATATAAAATAATATTTTAGAAAGCAATAATGTGTTAATAATTAATTAATAACCCGTATTTTTCAAGATATTTATTAATTATAGTGATTATTTCCTCTAAACCATTCTTACTATCTGATTCAGCCCTTGCAACTATAATAGATTCGGTATTAGAGCTACGCAAGAGCCACCAACCATGTGCAGTATTTACCCGTACACCGTCTATATCATTACACTCCATTTTCTCTTCTAATGATTTTTCTTTAATCTCTTGAATAATTTGTAATTTTAACTCTGAAGGAACAACAATTTTAATTTCCGGTGTACTATAGCTTTTCGGTACATCCTCTATTATCTCATCTAGAGTTTTACTTGATCTACTAAGTAAATCTAAAAATCTAAGAGCTGCATAAATTGCATCGTCAAAACCAAAATATTTATCGGCAAAGAATATATGCCCGCTCATTTCGCCAGCGAGTAAAGCCTTTGTCTCAAGCATTTTGCTTTTAATAAAAGGATGACCTGTTCGCCATATTATAGGATGTCCTCCATATGATTTTATTTTAGCGACTATAAATTGGCTGACTTTTACATCAACTATTATAGTTGCGTTTGGATTTTCCTTTAAAATATCCTCAGCAAAAATGCATAAAATTTGATCACCTAATAATATTTTACCGCTTGAGCTTATAATGCCGATTCTATCACCGTCACCGTCAAAAGCTATACCAAGGTCACAATTTTGTTCTTTAACCACTTTTATTAACTCCTGCAAATTAGCAGGATTTGTAGGATCAGGATGATGGCTTGGAAAATTCCCATCAATCTTACTATGTATGATTATATTCTTGTTTGAGAGATGCTTTTTAAGTTCTTCAACAATATCGCCGGTTGCTCCATTGCCGCAATCCCAAGCCACTTTTAATTTTGGATTAATGTTTATTCCATCTAAAATACGTTTTAGGTATTTAGATTGTATATTATGGATTCCTGCTTTCGCAGGAATGACATAAGGGGATGCTGGTGTGGTATTGGAGTAGTTATCCAAAATCTTAGTCAATAACTCCTGTATCTGATCACCGAAAAAAGGTTTACCATTTTGTAGTATTTTAAAGCCGTTATCGTCACGAGGATTGTGTGACCCCGTGACCATAATACTACCGGCGGGCGTAAAGTGTTTATCGGCAAAATATAAAACTGGTGTTGGAACTACGCCAATATTTATGATTTCAGCCCCTGCATTAGTTAATCCTAGTTCTAAAGCTTTACAAAGGGTAGGGGAGCTAAGCCGACCGTCTAAACCGACACAGATTTTATAGTTATCTTTCGTTATAGTCATCTCGGCAAAACCAAAGCCGATTTTATAAGCTACTTCTTCTGTTAAATCTTTAAGGCTATTGCCTCTTATATCATAAGCCCTAAAAATTTCTTTGTTAATTTGCATAGAAAACTGTTTTGAATATTATTACATGGCTCTTATGTCATTCCTACAAAAGAGCCTTGTTACATGGCTTGGAAAACCTATTCGATGTTATCCCCGCGTAGGCGGGAATGACATAAAACAATCCATGCAACAACACCTGCAAGTCGCTCGCAATGACGAATTTGCATAGTCTAGAAACTAAAGCTCTCACCTAAATACACTTCCTTAACTTTCTTGCTATTTGCTATTTCCTTAGCACTTCCTTCTAATAATACTTTACCTTCAAAAATAACATAAGCACGGTCGACTATATCGAGAGTATCACGTACATTATGGTCGGTAATTAATATACCTATATTAAATTCACGTAAATAAGTAATTAGATTTTTAATATCGGAAATAGCAAGCGGGTCAATACCGGCAAGCGGTTCATCAAGCATGATAAATTTAGGCTCTATTGCAAGTGCACGTGCAATCTCAAGCCTACGTCTTTCACCGCCTGATAAGCTAGCAGCGGATAAATCTTTTAAATGAACTATCGAAAACTTCTCTAACAAATTATGGGTTTTTTGTTCAATTATTTCTTTATTATTGTTAGATATCTCAACTACAGCCTTAATATTATCTTCAACCGACAATTCCCGAAATATCGAAGGTTCTTGAAGAAGATAGCCGAGTCCAAGCCTTGCTCGTAAATAAATAGGCAAGTTGGTAATATTTATATTATTTAAAAGTAATTGCCCTGAGTCCAGTTTCATTAAACCGATAATAATGTTAAAGCAAGTTGTTTTACCGGCTCCATTCGGACCGAATAAACCAACTATCTCTCCTTGTTTTATATTCAGAGATATATCAGTTAATATATTCCTTTTTTTGTAGGATTTTGATATATTTTTAACGTGTAAGCTGTCCATCTTTTTTATTTGTTAAGATTTTGTTGCGTGGATTAATTTTCAACATCATTGCGAGAAAATTACGTAAGTCATTGATGAAGCAATCCAGTTAAAAATATTAATCTTTAGCATTTTTTTAATTATTTTCTGGATTGTCACACTTCTTGCAATCGCTTGCAATGACGTACCAACGGTAAATAGCTCTATTTTTTAATAATATCTACATAGTAGATTAGTTTATTAGTTTTTAAAACATTATCGTCACGCTGTAATATTACATTACCAACTAGAATAAGTTGTTTATTATCGCAAAAATATTTAGCACTATCTGCAAGTAATAATTCATTATTTATTTTTCTTTCTACAGTCAATTTAGTAGGGACAACTATATGATCAATAGTTTGCTTTTCATCTATTGTTTTATAAAAAATATATAATTCTTTCGTTCTAAGTATCGCATTATCGAAGTAAACAATAACATTTCCAAGATATGCTGCTTTTTGTTTGGTTCTATCAATAATTAAACTATCAGATGTGACATGTAAATTTGAAATATTTTTATCATTAGCATATATTATATTACTAATTATAAGAAGTAAAACAAGTTTAATAATAGATATCTTTCCAAACTTTGCTTCTAGAGGTAATTTAGACGTCAAATCGGTACTCGTATCCTCAAGTACTTCTTTGTACGCTGCGGTACTACATTCCATGTCTCCTTTAAATTCCTTTCTATAAGCTGGTTTGGCAAGATGTCTAATCCGATAAATCGATGATTGTAGAAACATTGCCTTTAAAAATTATAATATTATTTTCATCTTTTGTATTAAAACTATCCGAAGTAATTGAAGAGTTTTTGTAAAGTAACTTAGCAGGGGAATGACCGGTTATATTCTTATTGACTAAATCAATCCTTGCATCGTTAGTGTTAAATATGATCTCATTAAAAAAAATTTTTACATCGTTTTTTAAATCTAATATGCTTGATTCTTCATCTAAAAAACCTTCTTTCGCATTGATAATAAGAGTTTGGTCTTGATTTACGTTATAAATAGCATTTATTATATCTAGTTTATATTTGTTATTCGACTCTTTTATAGCTCGTTCAGTTTTAATCTTATACGCATTTAAATTTTTACTTACTCCTTCAAAAATTGAATCTTTCAATATAATATTATACTTTAAATCAAAATTTTTATTGTCTTTTAAACTTTTTTTTGTAACGTTAATATCGTTTTTTTCATTAATATAACCGCTTTTAATTAATATATACCCTATATATAAAATTCCAACTGTTATTAAAAGATATACAGATTTCCAAATTTTTTTTCGCCGTTTATAAGAAGAGGGCATAGAGTTTAGCTAACCCCTATGCGTAGTAAATCATGCATATGAATAATGCCTATAATAATATTATCATCAACAATCGGTATATTAGTGATATTCTTGGCTTTCATTAAATTTAAAGCCTCTTTTGCAAATATTTCCGATGAGATATGAATAGGGTTTTTGGTCATAAGGCTTGATGCTGTTTTTAAGTGGATTTGATCGTTAATATGACGACGTAAATCCCCATCGGTTATAATTCCCATCAAATTTTGGTTTTTATCTGTTACAAGCGTACAACCTAAACGTTTTTTATTCATAATAATTATAGTTTGGGCAAAGGAAGTATCTTCATATACTAAAGGTATTTCATCACCGCTACGCATTAGGTTTTTAATTTTTGTTAAATTAGCGCCGATTGTACCTCCCGGATGATAAATTTTAAAATCATCTTTAGTAAAGCCTCGTTTTTCATGTATAACAGTCATTAAAGCATCACCGAGTGATAGCATGATTAAAGATGATATAGTAGGAACTCCAATTACAGAAGCTTCCTGGTATTCAGGTACTATTAATAAAAAATCGCTTCTTTTAGCTAAAGTAGAATTTTTATTCATTGTCATTGCAGCAATTTTTATGGAAGAGTTCTTGCAATATTCAATTATATTAAATAGTTCTTTAGTTTCGCCGGAATTAGATAACATAATTACTAGATCATTTCTCGTCACCATACCTAAATCGCCGTGACTTGCTTCTGCCGGATGTAAATAAAAAGCAGGCATACCGGTTGAAGAAAAGCTAGCAGCGATTTTTCTTGCAATATAACCGCTTTTGCCTATGCCGGTTAAGATTATCCGTCCTTTGAAAGATAGTAAAAATTCTATAATTCTGTTAAAGTCTTCAGGGATATTTTCGGATAATTTTTCTAAAGCACTTGCTTCACTAGAAATAACCCTCTTTGCGATGATTCGGTAATTATTTGTGTTGGTCATTTATTTACTCATTGTCATACCGTGGCTTGTCCACGGTATCCAGCAAATTATTAGTATTATGAGCTATTTTTGTGGATACCCGAACCATCATTGCGAGCAGCCGTAGGCTGCACGGCAATCTCATGAAATAATAACAAACTCCTGAGATTGCTTCGTCAATTACTTCGTAATTTCCTCGCAATGACGATTAAGCTTCATATCAATTAAAATACTTACGTTCTTTAATTACTTCAGCAATTTCAGCATTATTATCTTCATTCCAAGCTCGTTTTTTACTAGAATCATGTCGCTGCTCAGGTTCTGAATTGTCCTTAGTATTATTAACATTAGTTTTTGGTTTTGTATTATTTGAAGATTTATCTTTATCAGCATTTTTAATAGTTAATTTTGCTTTGCCTTTATTATCAAAGCCTATTAGCTTAACTTTTACTATATCGCCTTGTTTTAAAACACTGCTAACCGTTTCTATTCTTTCTCCTGATACTTCACTAATATGAACAAAGCCGTCTTTATTACCTACATAATTAATAAAAGCACCGGAATCTAAGACTTTCACTACCGTACCGTTAAATATTTCACCGATTTCAGGTTCAACGACAATAGCTTTAATTTTATCTAATGCAACTTTTAGCTTATCTCTATCTGAAGCATAAACAGACACCGTACCGTCATCGCTTATATCTATTTTAGCACCGCTAGTTTCACAAATTTCCTTTATTACTTTACCTCCCGGTCCTATAATATCTCTAATTTTATCCTTATCTATTTTTATAGTAGTAGTAGAAGGAGCATTTTTACTTAGTTCGTTATTTGGTTTACTGATAACTTTATTCATTTGCTCCAGTATATGCAAACGACCGAGTCGTGCTTGCTCTAAAGCTACTTTCATTATTTTAAAATCTACTCCGGATATTTTGATATCCATTTGTAATGCAGTAATCCCTTCACTAGTTCCTGCAACCTTAAAGTCCATATCACCGAAATAATCTTCATCACCGAGAATATCCGATAATACGGCAAAATTTTTACCTTCCTTAACAAGTCCCATAGCAATACCCGCAACCGGTGCTTTTATCGGTACACCGGCATACATTAAAGCAAGAGAACTACCGCAAACAGTTGCCATTGAAGAAGAACCGTTAGATTCCGTAGTTTCGGCAACTACTCTAATAGAATAAGGAAATTGTACTTTATTAGGTAATATTGGATTAATAGCACGCCATGCGAGTTTACCGTGTCCGACTTCACGACGACTAGGTGCTTTCATTGGCATTGCTTCATTTACAGAGTAGGGCGGAAAGATATAATTGAGCATAAAACGCTCTTTATATTCACCCTCTAAACTGTCAACTATCTGCTCATCTAAACTAGTACCGAATGTAGTACTAACTAAGCTTTGCGTTTCACCTCTAGTAAATAAAGCTGAACCATGTGCGGAAGGTAGTAAACCTATTTCACAAGCAATTTGTCTTATATCCGTGGTACTTCTTCCATCGATACGTCTATTTTTTTCTAAAATCTCGTTACGTAATATATCTGATTCAATAGCTTTTAAAGCTGATTCGATTTGATAATTACTATATTTTTTATTTTCTATGTCGCTTACAAAATGTGTAAGAACTTTTTCAGCTATTAAATCTAAATTAGTGCTACGTTCTTGTTTAGATTTAATTGCAAAAGCTTGTTCAATTTCTTTTATAAATAACTTCTCAATTTCTTTCTTTAATGAAGCAGGATATAAAGCTTGCATTTCAAGTTTTGGTTTTTTAGCTTCTTCTGCTAGTTCTTTAATTATCTTTATTACCGGCTGAAAGCTTTCAAATCCAAATTTTACAGCTTCTAACATTTGTTCTTCAGAAAGTAAATGAGCTTCCGATTCAACCATCATTACTGAATCTGATGTTCCTGCAACTACTAAATCAAGCTGACTTGTTTTTAATAATGCAAGTGTCGGATTTAAAACAAATTCACCATTGATTAAACCTACTTTACTTGCTGCAACTATTTCTAGATAAGGAGCAGGGGATAGGCTAAGTGCAGCCGATGCACCGATAATTGCAAGTATATCTACCGGAGTTTCAGGATCATATGAAAGAACACTGCAAGTTATATGCGTTTCATTCACAAAAGCCGGATGAAATAATGGTCTAATCGGTCTATCTATTAAACGAGATACTAAAACTTCTCTATCTGATGCTTTTCCCTCATGTTTAAAAAATCCCCCTGGTATCTTACCTGCAGCATATGCCATTTCTCTATAATTAATTGTTAAAGGAAGAAAACCTATGCTCTCTTTTGCTTTGTTAGCTACTACTGCCGTACATAATAAAACGGAATTACCCATTTTTACCGTAACTGCCCCATCAGCTTGCCTTGCTATTTTACCTGCACTAAGCTCAAGCACTTGCCCATTCCATATAACACTCTTAGTTATTTCGTTAAACATCTATTTATCTCATCTCATAATTTATATTTTATTGTATTCTACCACGTCATTGCGAGGAAAATTACGAAGTAATTCGACGAAGCAATCTCAGGATATTTGACGAGATTGCCACACATTCTACGGCTGATCGCAATGACGATTATCCAACTACTTAATCTTTCTAATTCCTAGCTTACTTATTAAATCTAAATATTTGCTAACATTATTCTTTTTAATATAGTTAAGTAATCTGCGGCGGCGCCCGACTAAAATTAATAATCCACGTCTTGAAGTATGATCTTTATGGTTAGATTTAAAATGCTCGGTTAAATTATTGATTCTTTCAGTTAAGATAGCACATTGCACTGCACTTGAACCGGTATCATTTTCCGTTATAGCATATTCTTTAATTAATTGTTGTTTACGTTCTGTAGTAATCGACATCGATAATTTCTCCTTAAATATATAGACTTCCAGTTTTAAAAGAAGTCTTGTGTTAAATTAAATACTCGTAAAGAATTAAAGCAACTCTTGTTTAAACTACCTATTGCAAGCAAAGTGCCTTTATAACGAACCCACAAAAGATCAACAGACATCTTGCCAAACTCTACTTCTAGAGGTAATTTGTACGTCAATCCGGTACTCGCATCCTCACATACTAAAGTGTACGCTGTGGTGCTGCGTTCCGTGTTTCCTTTAAATTCCTCTCTATAAGCAAATTTGGCAAGATGTCTAAAGACTTGTTCATAATTAAATAAACATTTCTGTCCATATTTAATTTGCTGTGCTTGGCTGTCAGTTGCATCAAGAACCAGGATGTCGTCCAGTATTGCTTCTATCTTTATACTTTTTTCCTCTAGGGCATTTTTGGTAATTTCGTCAGGCGATTTAATTCGGATAGCATTTTCTTCTTTAAATATTCCAACCTGAGTACGGCGTAATTCTATCACAAATCCTAAACTTTGCAAGGACAATGCCAAATCTTCTGCTAAAGTCCTTATATAAGTACCTTTTGAGCATTCCGTATAGTATGTAGCGATAGCATTTTTCTCATCAAAATTTAAACATTTTAGATCATAAATAGTTATATTTCGTGGCTTTAATTCTACTTTTTTTTCCTCTCTAGCCAATTTATAAGCTCTTACACCGTTAACTTTAAGAGCTGAAAAAGCCGGCGGTATTTGTGTGACGCTACCGATAAATTTAGAACATACGGCATAAGCTTCTTCTTGAGAAGGGACACAATCTTTCGTTGCTATTACTTTACCGGCACAATCGCCGCTATTGGTTTGCATTCCGAATTTTACGGTAAAAATATAGGTTTTTCTAGCATCAATTAGCAGATGTATCAGTTTTGTAGCTTCACCTACAGCAAACGGTAATATTCCTTCCGCTTCTACGTCTAAAGTACCGGCATGTCCTATCTTGGTTTTACCGAGTATTTTTTTTACTATGCTAACAAGTTGAGCAGAACTTATACCTCTTGGTTTATAAATATTTAACCAATAATTACTCATTTTAATGAGATTTTAACTTGACTTAAATTTAGACAATCTTTAATATATAACTCTAGCCAATAGCAAGATAGGTTAGACCAAATAATGACGATTAACCCCAGTAATATAGAAAATTCTTCCTCTAAAATCAATAGCTATTTTTCTAAACTTACCGATTATATCTGGCCTATAAAACGCCATGAAGTTTCTAAATTTTTATTCATCACTTTATTAATGTTCTGTATTTTATTGATCCAAAATCTAATCAGAGCTTTAAAAGATAGTATTGTTACTACTATGATCGGTGCCGAGATTATCTCGTTTTTGAAGTTTTGGGGAGTGATGCCGTCAGCTTTTTTAATGACTGCTATATATGTAAAGCTTGTTAATAAGATGAAAGCAGAAAATATATTTTATCTTATTATATCAATATTTTTAACATTCTTTGCTCTTTTTGCTTACGTTATTTTTCCAAATCATGAAATGCTACATTTCAGTCCTGTAACCGTTCAAAATTTAACGGCAAGTTTACCTAATTTAAAATGGTTTATATTGCTTTTATCAAAATGGAGTTTTTCGTTATTTTATATAATAGCCGAATTATGGCCAAACGTAGTTTTCGCATTACTTTTTTGGCAGTTTGTTAATAATATTACTACAGTAGAAGAATCTAAAAGATTTTATCCGTTATTCGGTTTACTTAGTCAAACAGGTATTTATTTAGCAGGGCAGTTTTTAGAAAATCTAAGTAATATTAATGATTACGTAACTAATAAATTTGCATTGCAATCGTCTTTTCATACACTTTCTATACAAATTATACTAACTATAGTATTAATTTTAGGAATAATAGCTATTAAAACTTTTTGGTTGCTTAATCATAAAGTACTAGACAAAGAGCATATGGCGTTACTCAGGTTTAAAGCAAAGAAAAAATCTATGACTATTGCCGAAAGTTTTCAGATGCTTCTATCGTCAAGACATATTAGATTAATTGCAACTTTGCTTATCTGCTATGGCATTGCCATTAATTTAGTAGAAGGTCCTTGGAAAGCAGCAGCTACTAAAATTTATCAAACTCCCACTGAATATGCAGCTTTTATAGGAAGTTATTTGAGCTATACCGGAGTATTTACTATTTTATTTGTCCTACTTGGTTCAAATATAGTGAGAAGACTTGGCTGGTTTACGGCGGCTGTTATCACCCCTTTAATAGTTTTTATTACCGGTATATTATTTTTTGCCGTTAATAATTTTGAAAGATTTGCCGGCTTAATAATAGCAAATTTTATTCTAACCGATCCTGCTTTAATTGCTATAACAATAGGTGCTATTCAAAATGTGCTTAGTAAATCAAGCAAATATACCTTATTTGATTCAACAAAAGAAATGGCCTATGTTCCTTTAGATCTGGAAATAAAAATAAAAGGCAAAGCTGCTGCCGACGTGATAGGTACAAAACTCGGTAAATCTGGTAGTGCATTTTTACAATCATTGGTATTTATAATATTACCTTCCGCTAGTTATCAATCTATTTCCATCTGTTTAATGATTATATTTATAATTACTTGCTTAACCTGGCTTTGGGCAACTAAAGCACTCAATAAAGAATATAAAAATTCTATTAAATTTTCTCAATGATATTAGTTTTGTCTTGATATTACTAAAATCTCTATATACTATCTTTGACAGTATAACTCAAACTGTGAAAAAAGGATATGTTATGTCATTCCCGCGGAGGCGGAAATCCAGAAAAAAACGAAATAAATCGAGCTTTTAATTTAAAAATCTAGTGTGCTTAGACTTTTTAGTGACTGGATACCTGCCTCCGCGGGAATGACATAAGAAGGTAAAGATCAATGTAACAACATCGGCTTGACTACGCATCACTTACAGTTTATGCTAATTAATTTTTGGTTAAATGAGAGGTTTTATGAGTAAAGACGGTAACCTAGATACAAGTGAATTTGATCCTTTAGCAAATAAGGAATATACAGAAGAACAAGAGCAAAAAGAATTTTTATCTCAAACTACAACCCCAGAACTAGAAGCTGACGATGGTTTTATCGTTACTTCTGCATCTGCTACTCAATCTACCCCTTCAATGAGTGCTTTATCGGGCAATATCTCTCCTGACAGTCAGGCATCAGATCCAATAACCAAGGCTGTAAGAGAAACAATTATACAACCGCAAAAAGATAATTTAATAGAACAAATATTAAAAGATCTGGCAGCCTTTACAGACCGTGATTTAGCTGAACAAAAAAGAAAAGAAATAGAAGAAGAAAAAGATAAAGATAAAACATTAAGTACTTTTTTCGGTAATCCGACTAATAGAGAATTTATTGATAAGGCTTTAGAAAAGCCTGAGCTTAAAAAGAAATTAGAATCAATAGAAATAGCCGGCTATAAAAATCTGCATAATACATTTAGCGCCGCTAGTGGATACCCTGGTGGATTTAAACCGGTACAGTGGGAAAATCACGTAAGTGCAAGCGATCTTAGAGCAACAGTAGTTAAAAATGATGCAGGTGATGAACTCTGTACCTTAAATGAAACAACTGTTAAAACTACGCCTTTTACTTTAGCTAAACAAGACGGTACTCAAGTTCAGATCAGCTCATATAGGGAAATAGATTTTCCTATAAAACTTGATAAAGCCGATGGGTCAATGCATTTATCGATTGTAGCATTAAAAGCTGATGGCACAAAGCCCTCCAAAGATAAAGCCGTATATTTCACTGCCCACTACGAAGAAGGACCAAACGGTAAACCTCAACTTAAAGAAATAAGCTCACCAAAACCTTTAAAATTTGCCGGAACCGGAGATGACGCAATAGCTTATATAGAGCATGGTGGAGAAATTTATACACTTGCGGTAACACGTGGTAAATATAAAGAAATGATGAAGGAGGTGGAACTAAACCAAGGGCAGAGCGTTGATTTATCACAAGCTGAAGATATTATAATAGGACAAGGACAAAGTAAGGAACAACCGCTAATAACTCCACAGCAAACCACAAGTTCATCGGTTGAACCACCTCAGTATAAACAACAAGTACCACTAATTACTCCTACTAACCAACCACTGCAACCTGAGACTTCACAAATGCCACAGTCGCAACAAGTGAATCCAAATCTTCTTAATGCAGCTACGGCTTTATCAGGCAGCATGCAAGATTTATTAAATTATGTAAATGCAGGTTTAACAAAAGAAATTGATAGCAATAAACAAATTGATTTAATTAAAGAAACAGCTACGGCAATTCTTAATAATGAGAAAAGTGATATTGCTGAAAAGCAGGCTAATATCATTGCTTTCGCTGAAAATACGGTCAATAATAAAAACCTCAAACCAGATGCAAAAGTAGCTGGAGTCAATGCAGTATTAGAAACCATAAAAAATAATCAGAATACCCCAGACCTAGAAAAATCAAAAATGCTTGAAGCTACAGTAGCTATCGTTTTAAATTCAGAGAATCTTGAGCCAAAGCAAAAACAGCAGGTGTTAGAAAAGGCAGTAGATGTCGGTTTAAGTCTTAAAGATGATGCAAGTAGAGATGCAGCAATTGACGGTATTAAGGATGTTGTAATCAAAAGTAACCTTTCTACTGCAATGCTTATAGCAGTAGGTGATAAGGTTAATGTCTCTGAATTAAGCAATGCGGAAAAACAAAAATTATTAGGTTCTGTATTAAAGAAAGGTGTAGAAGCCCAAGTGCTCAGTCCGGCACAACAACAATTGATGCAGCAGCATTTAGATAAGATTATGGCAGAACAAACTAAAAAAGATACAATAAAAAAAGTAAATGATATTTTGTTTGATCCTCTAAGTAATACTGAATTAAAAACAACAAACATACAAGCCATTATATCTAATGTTTTAGATGGTCCGGCTACAGCAGCAGTCAAAGGCGAAATAATTCAAGAAATTACTAACACAGTTGCAGGAAGCTCGCTTGAAGCTCACGACAAAGCAATGATTGTTAAAGGGGTAGGCGAGACTATAGCTACTCATAGTGATGCCTCTTTATCCTTACCTAATAAAGCACTTATTATGGCATCAGCGGAAAAAGGTATTGCAGAAAGTCAGACCAATTTACCTGATAGAGAGCTAATGACTAAAGGGTTAGTAGACGGTATTTATGAAGGCAAAGGAGGTCCTGAAATAACTAAGGCAGTTTCTAGCGGGATCGATAATAGTAATATTAATGACTCTGAGAAAGAGGTACTTAAAAAAGCTAAAGATGCAGCGCATGAGACAGCTTTAGATAGAGACACTCAAAATTTAACTGAAGGGTTAAAAGGACAAAATATAGAAGAACACAAGCCTCACGATGATATATATAACAAAGCTCGAGAAGTAATTCACGCTGTTAATCCTGTTACAGAAGCATTAGAAAAATCTAAAGAACCGGTAGTGTCGGCAGAAGAAAGAATTGTACAAGAAACTTCTAGTATATTAAATAATATCTCTAAGCTTGCAGTTGAGAAAGTCAATAATTTTCGTGCTATGCTTTCTCCAAATGGTAACCTTAAAACTCTTGAAGAAAAAAAAGAGGAATCAATAAAAAAAGTAGATAAGCTGGTAAAGGCATTTGGTACTAAATCTTCTACTGAAGAACAACAAAGTTTCATTAAAACTAATTTAATTGATGATAAAACTTTATCTAAAGAGGTACGTTTACAAACTATAGATAAGTTATTACAAGAACAAAAACGAGCAGCAGCAATTGAAAACCCTAGTGTTAAAACGGAAGATGTAAGGGTAGTATCAGGAAAGTCTCAATTAAAACCTATAAGTAAAGATAATCCAGATATTGAAAAAGCTAAAATGGTAGTAGGAAGAGATAGAGTTAATATCAAAGGGAATATAAAAATTATGGGAGCATTAATGAATGCAAGAGATATCATTCAGTCGGAAAATTTAAATAAATCAACACCTATTAAAAGAGAGTCTTCCCCTCCACAACGCTGATCAAGATTTGTATTCTGTATATTATCAAGGCAAGCAATGTTGTTCCCGCTTCTGCGGGGATGACATAAATTATATCACAACGTAATCAGGATGGAAACTTGCTGTTATGCATTAGTTTTTCTTTCCAGCTAAACATTTTACTAAATTATTAACGGCTTGTTGTTCTTCTGTGCTATTAATTTTCATAAAATTTCTTGAAACTTCAATACACATACGTTGATGTTGAGTATGTACGGGCTGCGGTTTATTAGCTTCTTCTAAACCTTCAAAGAAATAATCAATATTCCTATCTAAAGCTTCTGCGATTAGTACTAGCCTTCCTACAGAAATTCTATTAATTGCTTTTTCATATTTTTGTAATTGTTGATGCGTAACATCAATTACTTCAGCCAGTTGTTGACGAGACAACCCCTTAGCGAGTCTTAAAGAATAAATTTTCTTGCCGATAAAACTATCGATTTTTTGTATAATATCGTTTTTTCTACCCATTATCCTCTCCTTGGTTACTAATTATATCTATATTTAAAAATTTTCTTTGAACAAAAATGATATTATCCTTTATTGTTATAAAACATGTGGTTATTAATAATTTAATACTGTTAAACTTATCCAAGTATAAGTAGAAATAATACCATAAATTAATATTATAAGCAACTATAAAATAACATTTTTTAAGTTTTTTGTAATCATTTGGTAAATAATTATTAAAGAATAAAATTATTTCTTATCAAATAAAAATATCATAAGAACTTTAAAATTATTTGTAAAATATGAATACCTTATGTTTTAAAAACTTATTTACTGAAGCATAAAGTAACAATTTATAAAAAATAAATTTTGGTGCATTATAGAAAAATATAAAATTAATGCAAGGAAAAAATTTCTTCTATATTAATATTTCAAATCAAGGATAAAGTATAGTGGCATTTTAATTATAAATTAATTATTTACAGCGAACTTATTTAAGATTAAATATAAAATTAATAATAACAACTTAGCTTTTATAATGAGAAAAATTTGTAATTGTCTTTATGTAGCCTTATTTAGAACAATAGAAGATGATGGCGTTGAACATTCGGGATATATGTCATTTATGATACTTTTATCTATTTTCCCTTTCCTAGTATTCTTATTAGCTTTAACAAGCTTTTTAGGAGCTTCAGAACTTGGTCAAAATTTTATACAAATTTTTCTAGAGAGTCTTCCAGAACAAGCAATGGAATCAATAGAAAAAAGAATACGCGAATTACTAAGTGCTCCTCCTCAAAGTTTAATGAATCTTGCCATAGTAGGCAGTATTTGGACTGCTTCTTCTTTTGTAGAATGTTTAAGGACTATTTTAAATCGTGTATATCAAATAAAATCTCCACCTCCTTATATAAGAAGAAGATTACTTAGTATTATACAGTTTCTTATAATTAGTGCCTTGATTACTTTTACTATGTTTCTTTTAGTGGTGATTCCAATATTATTTACAAAAATTCCGATAATATTAGAGACCATTGAAAAATATAAGATCATTTTAAATTTTATAAGATATTTTTTAATTTTAATTTTATTATTTTTAGGTGCCTCATCTTTGTATTATATATTACCTAATGTAAAACTAAGTTTTATTGATGTATTTCCAGGGGCTTTATTAACTGTGATATTATGGATAATAAGCGGCTATTTGCTTTCAACTTATATAGTCTACTATAATCAATTAAATCTAATGTATGGTTCACTTGGTAGTATAATAGTTACATTAATATTCTTTTATATTATAAATATGATATTTATCTATGGTGCGGAATTTAATTATCTAATGAAAAATTATGAAAATATAGAGTGAAGTGCAGCTTAAAGCACTTCATCAGAAAAATAAAATACTTAATTGAAACAATTTCGGCAGTTTTATATTTAATATTTTATATCAATCTTTATTTTAGTTGTAAAAAACAATTATTGTTTAGTTTTTAGGTTTTGTGAACAAAATACAAATTATTTAAAAAAATCCGGTTTAAATAACATAAAGCTCGCCTGAGATGATGTCGGTAATGGAGTTAAATTATATTGTGGATCGAAAGCATTCCCGTAAATTTTTTCTATTGTTTGGAGCGAACTTGGAGATTGCAAAGCCAACAATATTGACTTTAAAATAGTAAAAATTGCTATATATGGATCGGTTTCGGGGGAAGATAAGCGATGTTCTAAACGTTTGGGAAAAGCATTTGGAGTTCGTACGGCTACGCTTCTATTATTTCCACCGTACGATATATGCGTAGGAGCCATAAATTTTTTATTTATCCGTGAATAATCTAGAGTAGTAGGCATAAAAGCGAGTAGGGTGTCTAACATATAGTGACATAGCCCTTGTGCTGCTAAAATTATATAATAATCATTGAACTCGGAATGAAAATTAATATGAAAATGCATACTATTACCATAATCATCCAAAAACGGCTTAGGCGAAAAATCTATATAACCGTTTAACCGCTGTGCCATTTTTTTTAAAATAGTTTTAACCTCTAATATATTTTTTATATATTGTATTAAGTTTACAGAAGGAGGGAGCTCTATTTCAAATTGGTTATTGCCTTTTTCTTTTTTTATTTTAGCAATTTTAAATCTAGCTAAGTATTTTCTTGAAAGTATTTCAAATTTAGCTATATCAATATTGTGACTTAAATAAAACTCTATTTCTACGCCAATAATAGGGATTAGGTTATAGTCTTGATGAAATTGTGCTATTATTTTTTCTAGCTGTTTATTTTTTTGTAAACGACCGGATAAAGTATTAATAAAACTATTATAATTAATATGGGATATTTTCATGGAAGGATTAATAAACGGATCAGTTTATTATAAAATTTTTGATAAAACATTCAATAATTCTAGTCATAGATATATAAAAAAAAATAACTCTATAAATGAAACAGAAATAGTTGAAAACAAAAAATCTATTACTACTTATTTTAAAGCACAAGATATTTTAATTTTAAACCAAGTACATGGCAATCAAATTGTTAATGCTGACGAGTCCATAATTGCCGTACCTGAAGCAGATGGCAGCATTACAACTAAGAAAAATTTAGTATTAGCGGTACAATCAGCAGATTGTGTACCGGTATTACTTGCAAGCAGCGACGGTAAAATAATCGGAGCGGCACATGCAGGTTGGAAAGGAAGTATAAATAACATTATTAGTAATATAGTTACTAAAATAACAGAAAAAGGAGCAAAGAATTTAATAGCAGTGATAGGTCCTGCTATAGCTCAAAGTTCATATGAAGTTGATGATGAATATTATAAAGCTTTCTTAAGTAAGGATATTAACAATAAACAGTTTTTTATAAACTCTATAAAAGAAAATCATTATATGTTTGATTTACCGGCTTTTGTAGAGTTAAAACTTAAAGAAGCAGGCGTCAAAGATATAAAAAATATTGCTGAAGATACTTACACACATCCGTTAAAATATCCAAGTAAAAGACGCTCATATCATTTGCAAGAACCTTATAATCAGAATATATTATCAGCTATCGTAATGAAATAATGGCATTGCTAAATAAATATTGATGGTTTGAAAAAGCTACACCATTGCAAGGAGGCGTTGTTGCATGGACACTGAGTCATCATTGTGAGCAGCCGTAGGCTGCGTGGCAATCTAGAAAATAATTAAAAAATTCTGTAAATTAGAATTTTTTACTGGATTGCTTCGTCAATTATTTTGTAATTTCCTTGTAATGACGGGAAAACCGGTCTATGCAACAATGCTCGCTCGCAATAACGATATCTATCTTTATTTAGCAATGCAAAAATCACTCTGCATTTATCGGAGTATATTAATGAATCAAGATAAACCTTACTATCAAATAGTTTATGCACCAAACGATATTTTTAAAAAACAAGCAGAATATATAGACATTGTTGATGATAATATTCGTACTATTGTCGATAAAATGCTTCAGAATTTACATATAGAAAGGGCAGTGGGCTTGGGTGCTAATATGGTAGGAATATTAAAGCGTATAGCGGTAGTTGACCTACATGAAAATAATAAATCATCGCCTATAGTTTTTATTAATCCGGACATAACATATTTTTCAGAAGAAAAACAAACTTTTATTGAGGGTTCTTTATCGTTTCCAGGCATTGAAGCATCTATTACACGATCAAAAGCAATCAAGGTAAAATATCTTGATTATAACGGTAATAAGCAAGAACTAGCAGCAGAAGGCTTTTTAGCAACTGTAATTCAGCATGAAATAGATTATTTAAACGGCAAAACTTTCTTAGATTATTTATCAAAACTTAAGCGTGATACACTACTTAAAAAGATGCTAAAGCATATAAAACTCTATCCTCCACATATTCACGGTAACGGTTGTAGGCATTAGACATTGTCTCAAACTGTGCTTCTAGAAGTAATTTTTATACATCAAGCCTAGACTCGTATCCTCACGTACTTAATTTGTACGCTGCGGTGACAAGTGCTTTCGTGTCTCCTTTACGTTCCTCTCTATAAGTGTTTGGAAAGATATCTATTAAAGTTTTTGACATTTAAATTTAAAATATGTTATAATTGACTAGTTCATTAACTAGTTGATTATATGAAAAACACAATTACAGCCTTTGATGCTAAAACCCATTTTTCTAAATTATTAGACCGAGTTAGTAAAGGTGAAGAAATTTTAATTACTAAAAGAGGAACAGCTGCTGCAAAAATTGTTCCTATTGATTCTCATAATAATATTGAAATAGCAAAGATTGCAGCTCTTAGACTTCGAAAACTTGCAAAAGAAATTAATTTACAACCATCGGATTTAGAAGTATGGCTAAATTACAAAAATGAGGGTAAGAAGTAAAAAATGGTCTCGTTTGTTTTAGATTCTTCAATTGCTTTATCATGGCTTATGCCTGATGGAGTAGCAAGCTTGGATATACTAGATAAAACCATAACAGAAGGAGCAATTGTCCCTGCTATTTGGGGGCTTGAGATTGGAAATGTATTATTATGTGCAGAGCGTGCAAAACGTCTTACTGCAAATCAACGTCACCAAGCAATTTATACTTTAAAGGATCTTTACATCAAAATTGATCAAATAACATTGGAACATATATGGTTTGAGACAATGGATTTAGCCGTACAATATGGATTAACACTTTATGATGCTAGCTATTTAGAACTAGTATTACGCTGTGGGTTACCAATAGCAACACTGGATAAATCCTTAAAACAAGCAAGTAAAGCCGCTGGGGTCGTAGTATTGTGATCACATCTTCACAAGTCGTAGCCAAGCTGCCCAGTCACGTTTGCCTAAATCTTCTTCAAACGATAATAAGTCTTTTACCGTCTGCTTACATATTTCTACGGAAGGTATTATAAGCTCTTGTTCTTTTGTAGAATTTAGTAGGCATTGCGTTTTACAAGCTTGTTCTAAATGGTAAGTATAAAACATAGCTTCATGAATAGTTTTTCCGCAGGTAATAGCACCGTGATTACGAAGTAACATCACATAATTCTGTTTAAGGTCAGTAACAAGTCTACTACTCTGTGTGTCGGCATCTAGTACTAGAGAATTATAATTATGATATGATATTCTGTCGTAAAAATGTAATGCCCATTGACTGATCGGTAAAAGCCCGCATTTTAAAGCAGAAACGGCAATAGCTGCAGGAGTATGATAATGAAAAATAGCAGAAATATCAGGGCGTGTTTTATAAATACTACCATGAATAAAGTAACCGGTTTTATTATATTGATATTCTTCTCCTTCTAAAATTTGTCCGTCTAAATTAACTTTTAAAAGATTCTCTGTAGTTACTTCTTCAAATCTTAGTCCAAAAGGATAAATATAGTAAAAAACGGCATTTTTAGGTCTTGCGGATAGATGCGTATAAGTATGATCATCCAGCGATAAATACGCCATTATTCGGTAAGCGGCAGCTAAATTATATTTTATATCCATAATTGTTAAAATCTATATTGGTTTTATGTTATTCTCGCGTGATGTTATTGCGTGAATCAGCTTTCCCATCTGAGCTACGGGAATTGCATAGCAATTGATGAAGCAATCTCAGAAGTCTGTTATTATTTTATGAGATTGCCACGCAAGTACTACAACTGCTGGCAATGATGGGATAATATCTACACAACAAGGCCACACAGGAATGACATAGGAGCTGTGCAACAAATCCTCAACGCTATTTAAAAGGAGCGTATACCGCTTCTTCCTTTGTTTCTATAATCGCTTCTTTAGGAGCTTTTATGCATTCTTGTAAGGATTTCTTACCTAAATACGGTACTAGATTATAATTTAATATATAACATTGTAAATTATCTTTCTTACCGCTAAAGTTAAATTCAATTTTATTGCCTTGCTCCAATAGCTTTTTCACTTCTGTTGTTTGCTGGATAAAATTCTTTTGTTCTAAGTTTAAGCGTTTGATTCTTAGTATATTTTTTACTACAGAAAACGTAGAAACAGCAAGAAGCAGAAGGAATATAAATAACTCTTTATTACTTTGCATGTGTAAGAAAATACTATTTTTAACATACGAAGCTGCAATCATTCCGATAGCTATAACATAACATCCAAGATATCTAAGTAACGATGCCCCTCTAATTGCCTCTTCATAACTAAAGTTAAAGAAATATAAATATAACCGCCACAAAGCAAAAATTATAAAACACGCAAACGTATTTATCAGGAAAAATTTATATTCTTTCAGCAAATCCGGTTTATATTTACGAATTCCGTACCATGCAGCTATACAAATAGTATATACAACTAAACTTCCTTCTTTTAATAAGAATAACAAGAGAAATTTACCGTAATTTAGTAATAATGATCTATGCTGTTCATTAAAATTTTCAGCAATATATACTAAATTGCTAAAACTATGTTCGCATCTGTCAAAAAAATCATGGGTGTTTTTAAAATAACTCATCCAAATAAAATTACACAAAATAGGTAAAGTAAGTAAAATCAGATACGTAATATAATCACTTGATTTTTTAGGCTGTTTATAAAAAATTGTATAATGAGCTATAAGAATTATCGAAGCAAAACTAGCAAGCCATGTTCCAATTTCTCGGAAAGAGGCAAGTAATATCGTAATAGGTAAAATAAGCAATAATGCTTTTTTCTTGTCTTCCGCAAGGATATAAATTGCAAAAATAGCTCCGAACATTAAGCCAATAGTACTATCGTTATATATTGAACGAATTCCGGTCGTATATAATACTACGCTGCAAAGTAACAGTGAAAACAACATTCCGGTTTGCCACAATTTCTTATTTGCGGCTAAAGGAGCTAGAAATGCTAAATGTAATAAGAAATGAGCAAATAATACGTTACCGTCCGAATAACCTGAAAGTAGCAGCATAAAATAATGATAAACGGCAGCTCCTCTTGGATAATGGGCATGAGTAGTAATAATGGAAGTTAACGAAGACTGATTTTCAAAAACACCGAAATATAATAATTCTTTAGTAAATATTCCCCAATGTGAGAAATCATCATAAGAATGCAGCGATGCATCTCTGGTATAAAGAAAAAACAAAAGAATCAATAAAGTAAATACAATGATTTCAATTATATTTTTTCTAGATTCCTGCTTCCACAGAAATGACATGAAGGAGGTATTATTGCGTAGATCAAGAAATGCGTGCGGTGTCATACCGTGGCTTGACCACGGTATCCAAAAATATAACTTAAAAATACTAAACATTTTTAACTGGATCCTGCGATCAAGTCGCGGGATGACAGGAGCGGAGCCACCCCCTACAACAACGCCTATAAAATGCAGGAATGACATGAAAGCTAAAAATATACCGATGAAATAATATATATATGTTGTAGCCAGTAATAGCTTTAACATAGCAAAACAATATAAAATCGGTACTAATATGCTGATTGTTATGGGAATAGCGAAAGTCAATTTTGTTTTGAAATATTTGGCAAAAAAAGATGAAAACCCAAAAATGCTTAATATTGGTATTATGATCATATTAATTTGTAAATATTGTAAATAATTTTTTGGTCATTGCGTGAACCGGTAAAACCCACTGTGTCACCCCGTGGCTTAACCACGGGGTCCAAAAAACAATAAACAATACTAATAATGTTAGTATTTTTCACTGGATCCCGTGGTCAAGCCACGGGGTGACAGAGGTGAAATTGATTCACGCAACAAGGCCACGCGGAAATGATATAGAACGAAAATGTCCGGTACTATAGGTATCCAATACCCGCTCGCAACAACACCTTTATCACCCGTGTTTAATTTTAGCTTGTGCTGCGGCGATTCTTGCTATAGGGATACGGTATGGAGAACAAGAAACATAGTTTAAATTCATTCTATGAAAAAATTCTATAGAGGCAGGGTTCCCTGCATGTTCTCCGCAAGCTCCGAGTTTCAAATTAGCATTACTGCTTTTTCCGCGTTTTATAGCAATTTCAATTAATTCTCCTACTCCTGCTTCATCGAGAGTAGTAAATGGATCGGATTCAAAAATCTTTTCTTCTAAATAATATGGAAGAAAAGAGGCAATATCATCTCTAGAAATTCCATATGTAGTCTGAGTTAAATCATTAGTACCAAAACTAAAATAGTCAACTTCCTTAGCTATTTTCTTACTGCCGAGTGCTGCCCTGGGTAGTTCTATCATAGTACCGAGCGTAAAGGAAAACTTATAGCTATAACGTTGCTCTAATTCCTCTATTACCGCATAAATATCCATTTTAAGCTTTTTTATTTCACCTACATTGCTAATTAAAGGAATCATTAATTCTAAGTTGCATTCTATATGTTCTTTTTTATGTAGCTCAAAAATAGCTGTAAAAATTGCTTCAATTTGCATTTGGTAAATTTCTGGCGAACATATACCAAGTCTACATCCACGGTGACCGAGCATAGGATTTACTTCATGCATGGCATGAAGACGTTGATTAATCATGGATAAAGGTAGATTTAAGCTATTGGCTAAATTCTTTTTATCTTCTTCGGTGGTAGGTAAAAACTCATGTAACGGCGGATCAAGTAATCTAATATTTACCGGTTTATCTTTCATTACTCTGAATAAAGCTTTAAAATCCTCAGTTTGCAGAGGTAATAATTTCTGCACGGCAAGCTTTCTCCGTTCTATATCAGGAGCAATAATCATATCTCTTACTAAAGGAATTTTATTTTTATCAAAAAACATATGTTCGCTACGACATAAACCTATACCTTGAGCTCCAAACTTTACAGATACTAAAGCATCGTTAACTGTTTCAGCATTTGCACGAACTTTTAAGCTACTAATCTCGTCTGCCCAATCTAAAATTAATTTTGATTCCTCACTGAAAGTAGGTTGAATTAATGGCATTTCACCTAAGAAGATTTTACCGCTACCTCCGTCAATCGTTATAATATCACCTTGTTTAATAACTATATCGCCTGCTGTTAATATTTGTTTTTTCTCATCTATAGATAAATTACTTGTACCGCAAACACAAGGCTTCCCCATACCTCTTGCCACAACTGCAGCATGTGAAGTCATTCCCCCTCTAATAGTTACAATACCTGAAGAAACATGCATTCCGTTAATATCCTCAGGACTAGTATCATGGCGTACTAAAATTACTTTATGATGATGAGATAATTTTTCGGCATCATAAGGTGAGAATACTGCAATACCTGTTGCAGCCCCAGGAGAAGCAGGTAGCCCCTCAGCAATAGAAGTAAGCCCCTTACTGTAATCAATTCTTGTATGTAATAATTGATTTAATGATTCCGGATCGATTCGCATTAAGGCTTGTTCTTTAGAAATAAGCTTTTCTTCTACCATTTGTACGGCAATATTAATAGCAGCGATGGCTGTTCTTTTTGCAGTACGTGTTTGCAAAATATATAGCTTATTATTTTCTATAGTGAATTCTATATCCTGCATATCTAAGTAATGTTCTTCAAGCTTTTGTGCAATTTGTGATAACTCCTTAAACACTTCCGGCATCATTGCTTGCATAGAATTTGAATCATTTGCAATAATAGGCATAGGTGTTCTAGTTCCCGATACTATGTCTTCACCTTGAGCATTTATTAAAAACTCTCCAAAGAGCTTTTTTTCTCCTGTAGAAGGTGATCTAGTAAAAGCAACTCCCGTAGCTGAAGTTTTACCTAAATTACCGAAAACCATTGCTTGGATATTAATAGCCGTACCAAAATCCTCCGAAATATTATTGATTTTTCTATATATAACCGCTCTATTACTCATCCAAGAATGTAGCACCGCTTTAATTGCCGATTCTAACTGTTCATAAGGATCATTAATTAGTTGCTTAGTATACTTAATATGCAACCTTTTGAAATCATCAATAATTTTTTCTAATAATTCTACGGTAATATCGCTATCTTTATGAATATCGGCTTGCATCTTGTGCTTTTCGTAAATTTGTTCAAATAGATCACTAGGTATAGATAATACCGTTGAACCGTACATTTCTAAAAATCTTTTGTAACTATCAAGAGCAAATCGTTTATCACCGCAGGAATCCGCAAGAGCATTACACACTTCGTTATTCATTCCAAGATTAAGGATAGTATCCATCATTCCAGGCATTGAAACCGTAGAGCCCGAACGCACCGATAACAATAAAGGATTGCGTGTACTGCCGAAAATTTTACCGGTAATTATTTCAAGTTCAGTGATAGCTTTTTTTAAGTCGCTTTGAAAGTTTTTAGGAAAGTTATTATTGTGGGTATAAAAATAATTACATAGCTCTGTAGTTATTGTAAAACCATCAGGAATAGGTAGTTTTAGGTTGGACATTTCGGCAAGACCAGCACCTTTGTTACCAAGTATATTTTTCATTCTAGCGTTTCCATCACTACCATTACTGCCAAAATAATAAATTAATTTTTTCATATCATATATCAAAATTTGCTAACAATTTATGTGTTTAGGAGCATTAAATACATATTTATACAGTATGAAAAAAATAGTAGCAACGTTAAATTAAGAATATCTTTAATAAAATAGTTGAAATTTTAAATTTGTTATTATACTTGTTAATTTAATTATATTCTGTGTACAAAAGTCACATTTTCAAAAAAAATCTTATTAATTTTCGCTAAAAAATATCTCAAAATAGCAAATCAATTAGAAACCTTCACAGAACCTAATAAGTTAATTGAACTTATGCTAAATATTATTGACTAATTTAAGAAAATTGACCATAATTCTAAATGGTCGTGCAGTTGCGTGATAATATAGCAAAGCTATAGATCACGAGGAAAGTCCGGACTCTATAGAGGTATGGTGCCGGTTAACCTCCGGCAGAGTATTATTACTTTAGGGACAGTACCACAGAAAATACACCGCCAAGTATGAATACGAAAATCAACTTCAAAAAGAGCTAGGAGTTCACAAGACGAGGAACGGAGCGTATACTTAATACGTGAGTACCGTAGTACTTGTGCAATGATGCAGCCAATTTTTGCAGTTGATCGAGTATTTTTGGTAAGGGTGAAAAGGTACGGTAAGAGCGTACCGGTAAGTTGGTAACAAATTACGCATGGTAAACCCCACCAAGAGCAAGATCAAATAGGCGTTACAGAACACTTATTAAGTTCCCGGGTTATCTCTAGCCGGCTTGTAATGCGGGTAGATCGCTTGAGGTAAACGGTAACGTTTATCCTAGATAAATAACTGCAATGAATTGATATTCATACAGAATCCGGCTTATAGACCTTATTGTCATCCCACGACTTGATCGCGGGAGCTTAGAAAATAGCTTAACAAATATTGATAGATCCTGCGATCAAGTCGCGGGATGACTAGGACTGTAACACAATTTAATGAAAAAGTTATATCATAATCCTATTTGTCCTCTTTCAAGACAAGCCCGTGTCTTCTTAAAAGCATTAGATATAGAATTTACTACGATTAAAGAAGATTATTGGCAATTCAATAAAGATTTCTTAAAAATAAATCCTGCCGGAACTGTACCTATTTTAGCAGAATCATACGGCTTATTTGTGGTAGGTATTTATCCTTTTGTTGAATATCTTAATAGCAAATATCCGAATTTTAATTTTTTAGATGAAGATATTGATATTTGTTGCGAAATTAGACGATTATTCTTTTGGTTTAACGATAAATTTTATCGTGAAGTTACTAAGATTATTATCGATGAAAAAGTTATAAGATCAATTGCTAAAATGAGCAGCCCACGAACCGAGTTTTTACGTGTTGCAAAAAATAATTTAAATTATCACTTAGAATATATAACTTCTTTACTAGAAAAAAGAAGCTATCTTGTATCGGATTCACTAACTATTGCTGATATTGCCGCAAGTTGTCACTTATCGGTACTCGATTATTTCGGTGAGATTTATTGGGATAAATGGACGCTTATCAAACATTGGTATTCACTAATTAAATCAAGACCGGCTTTTAGGTTATTACTACAAGATAGAATCCCTGGCTTTACCCCTCCAAACTATTATACAGATTTAGATTTTTAAATAGACTTCTTCGGAAACTCTACTTCTAGAGCTAATTTGTGCGTCAATTCACTGCTCGCATCCTCTCACGTACTTCTACATACGCTGCGGTTCTGTTGTGCTGCGTGTTTCCTACAAATTCCTCTCTATAAGCGCGTTTCCGAAGAAGTCCAATATATAATTTAATAATTTGATTCTTTCCGTATCATGAGCTTTTAGTATTTTCTGAATATTATTAAGAGATTGATTTTTTATGAGTGCAGGATCATATTCAAGATGGACTCCACTTAAAATAGCTGTCCCATCGCCGTAAGTACATTTTATTATTGCAGCCTGAGAATTCTCATAACTTGCTATTATTTCAGTATCTTTGGTATTTTCTGCATCAATAAAATATCCACCGCCATTATAAAAAGCATAACAATCCTTAATATTTAAATTAAGTGTTGGATTTATTTTTAGATAAGCGGCTCTTGCTCCTTTATGTGAGTTGTAATAATAAGGAGCAAGCAATGGTCCTCTAACCGTTCCATTGAAAATCTTTAATTCTCTTTTACTTATAACCTCTATATTTGTTCCTTTAGCAAATTCTACATAGTTACCGCTGTAGTAACTGCCTGCACATATCCCAAGAAAATTACCACCGTTTTCAATATAATTCTTTATATTAGCATTTCCTTTGCCTTGCAATTTTTGTACATAGTATAAATCTCTTCCACCGAGTAAAATAAGTAATAAGGTGTTTTGATCCCACTTTTCGTCTATAATTTCTTGTGCAGTAATATAATCTACGTTATACTTTGGAGCATAAAGTCTTAAGGTATGCATGCAATGCTTAATACTTTCTTTTGAAACTCCTAGATCATTATAAATTTTTATTTTCATTTTTATTGACAAGGACATTATATAATTCTATTTAGTGTAATTACTTAAAAATAAATCATGCGGTAATTTTATGCAACTTAATTCAATCTCACTACCGTTAACCACAAGGCAAGCAATAGAAATAGTTTTAGGAGTGACATTACTTACTATTTGTTCACAAATAGTAATACCTATAAAGCCTATATTTATTTCATTGCAAACCGTTGCAGTAATATTCATCGGACTTACATATAATAAGACTACCGCACCTTTAACAATATTATCTTTCATAACTCTTGGAGCAATGGGAATCCCTGTGTTCGGAGAATTTTCAAGCGGTTTACGAATATTATTCGGTCCTACCGGAGGATATCTAGCAGGTTTTGTAATTGCCGTATATGTTATGGCTAGCTTAAAAGATAAAATTTTTACTTCTAATCAATGGTTAAATCAGATATCGTTATGTTTGATCGGTAATATAATTATTATGAGTTTAGGCTGGATGTGGCTCTCTACACTTTTAGGAGCAAGCGGTGCCTTTTACGGCGGCGTATTACCTTTTATAATACCGGGAATAATTAAATCAGTATTATTAATTGGACTTATCAATGCAGTAAAACCAAAAACTCGATGAACTTCAGTATTGCCTAAAAACAGTTGATCTAAAGTTTCGATGTCATTCCCGCGCAAGCGGGAATCCGCTACTTTTAAGCTTTCTAAAAGCTTGATTTATCTCGCTTTACCCTGTTTCGAGCCATGCAAAAACACCACCTTTGCAGGAATGGCATCGATCTTTAAGTTGACAACAAATATGGTATAACCCTATCATTCATGAAAAAAGTCAATAACAATGCTAATGCCTCATTTTCCGGTGCCGACCTGGAAACATAACATTAAATATGATCTTGAAAATATAGCAAGACTTTTAAGAGCCTTAGGTAACGCTCATTTAAGGCTTCCTCCCGTCATACATATAGCAGGTACAAACGGTAAAGGTTCAAGTAGTGCTATGCTTAAAAGCATCTTTACGCTTGCCGGTTATAAGGTACATTGCTATACATCTCCTCATTTATTAGCATTTAATGAACGAATCGTAGTAGCAGGTGAGAAAATCTCGGATAATGAATTATGGCAGGTTTGTGAGCAGGTGAGGGTAGCAAGCGAAAAATTTAATATTGAACCTAGCTTCTTTGAAGGTACTACGGCAGCAGCGTTTTTAGCATTTGAGAAAACAAAAGCCGATATATTAATTTTAGAGACGGGACTAGGCGGTCGGTTAGACGCAACAAATATAGTAGAACAACCGTTAATTACTTTAATTACACCTATTTCACATGATCATATGCATATGCTGGGTAATACATTACCCCTAATAACAGTTGAGAAAGCTGGTATTATGAAGTCTTGCGTTCCTTGCGTTATAAGTATGCAAGTTTTGGAAGTTTATGAAACATTATTTGCCAAGGCTGAAGAGTTAGAAGTACCGAGTTTCTGTTATGAATATGATTTTGGTATTAAAAAGACGGACAACGGATTTATTTATTCATCACGAAATTTTACCTATGAGTTTCCGACTCCTTCGCTACTTGGTGATCATCAATTAATAAATGCTGCAAGCGTTATCGCCTTAATAAGCCTTATTAACACACAATTTAATATTAATAATGAGGTTATTGCTAAAGGATTACAAAATACTATTTGGCCTGCTAGAATCGAAAAAATAGAACCGAAAAAATATTCTAAATTAATAGGTGATAATGTTCAAATTTGGATAGACGTAGCTCACAATAATAGCGGAGCTCAAGTTTTGACAAATTGGATGCGTGATAATTTAAAATCATCGATATATTTAATACTCGGTATGACTAAAAATAGGAATATTGAGGAATTTTGCTCTTACTTTAAGGATTTGATAATTAAAGGTTACGGCGTTAAAGTTTTATCCGAACCGCTAAGCTATAGTGCAGAAACAATAAATTTGGAAGGCAGAAAGAGTGGTATTGATTTTAGCGAAAGCAACTCACTCGAAGAAGCGATTAGTGATATAAAGAAGATAAACGGCGATAATAAAGCAAATATTATAATAACCGGATCGCTTTATTTAGCTNNNNATTTTTATAAGTTACTATGATGTCATGCCTGCGTGGATACTAAATCGTCATTGCAAGCAACTGCAAGGAGTGTGGCAATCTCATAAAGTAGGGCTCCTGAGATTGCTGCGTCAAAATTTTCAATTTTTCCTCGCAATGACGTATTGATTCTCGCTATAAATATATAAAAACCAACATAGGAGAAAATAACATGACCTATTGCAACAAATCTAATCAAACCTCATATCCTTTTATCTTACCTGATTTACCTTATGAGAAAGAAAGTTTTAAACCATATTTTACTCTCGAGACTTTTGATTATCATCATGGTAAGCATCATAATACTTATGTACAAAATCTAAACAATTTACTCAAAGATAAAGAAGAATTACAAAAAAAAGATTTAGAAGAAATAATAGAATGGTCATCACAAAACTCAAATGCAGCTATTTTTAATAACGCAGCCCAAATATGGAATCATACCTTTTTTTGGCATTCAATAAAGCCACAGGGTGGAGGTAAGCCAAGCGGTAAAATATTAGCACAAATGAATAAAGATTTCGGTAACTTTGAAGAGTTTTGCAAACAGTTTAAGCAAGAGGCAGTAGGGCAATTCGGTAGCGGCTGGGCATGGCTTGTATATCACGATAACAGGTTACAAATTATAAAAACTGCTAATGCCGGTACACCTATAGCACACGGTATGAAGCCGCTTCTTGCATGTGATGTATGGGAACATGCTTATTATATTGATTATCGTAACAAACGACCTGATTATGTTGACATATTTATTAAGCATATGATCAACTGGAAGTTTGTAGAAGATAACTTAATAAAATAAAACTATGGCTGATATAAAGGTAAGAAAACATCCTATTATTAATAATCTGAAGCAAGAGTCACAAACTCCTGTAGTTAATGAGTAATCTGATATATTAGAGGAGTTAAAAGACCTAAAAAAATTCTACAATCTTCTAGCAATCAAACAAAAACATTGCAGGAGTTAGAGCAAGCACAGAAAGCTCCTATCGAATATTATAGCTTTTAGTGGACGAGGAGCTAAGGGAGCAATATATTCCGGAGCTTATGAGACAGCAAAAAAAAGCTGGTATTTTAGATAATGTCAAGGCGGTAGCAGGTTCTTCCGCTGGTGCTATAACTGCCACAGTGGTAGCTCTTGGGACACCCGCCTGAGCGATTTGAAGAAATTTCTAAAAATACAAATCTGCAAACTTTACTTGGAAAAAAAGGATTTTCTGTGGATATAGTACAGTTAAATAAAGATGGTAAACCTTTATATGCTCTATTAGGACTTGTTATTAAAGAAAATATAGGAAATTTTTTACAGAGATCAGATATAGTAAATGTTAAAGATGATAAAGCTCTTGATGAATTAAGAGAAAGATACAACCAAAAAGACGGTAAAATATATTTTAAGGATATAGCGTTACTGCGAAAATACAATCCAGTGCAGTATAAAGATTTAGTAATTATGACAACTCAGCACGAGACAAGTGAACTAACTATTTTCCATAGCTTTGATACGCCAAATGTTGAAATTACTTTAGCTTGCTGTGCTTCTGCTTCTATACCGCTTATTTTTAAGCCGGTAGAAATTGATAGTAAAAAATATATAGACGGCAGATATAGATATAGAGATAGTATACCAACAAAATATTTTAAAGGCAATGAACTGGAATTTGATACAAAAACAATAACTGATAATATGGAGGAGATTACCTTAGCTAAACAACAAGGTAGAACTCTAGCTATGGCTTTTGGTACGTGTATGGAAGCTGATGCAAATATTGCTATATATAGTGCAAAAAAATTTGAAAGCCCAAGTAATATCGTAAAGTTTTTAGCTGATATATTATTTAAGACACTTGCAAAAATAGGAGGAAAATTTAAATATACTGAAACTCTAAGAGCAACTAATAAACAGTTACGTGAAAATGCTTTAAACACTGCTGTTTTAGATACTACCGGAATAGATATTTTGGATTTCAAAGATGCACAAAAATATTCTAATTATATGCATATTAAAGGATATTGTCAAACTAGAGAACATTTGAATAATCATGACCTTGGCAAAGAAGCAGATAAAATATTTGACCATCAAAAATTTCTACTATAATGTTTATGAAGTTTATGATAATAAAAATCTACATAAAATATTGGGCACTAAATTGTTAGAAATGTTTATTCAGTCAAAAGAAAATAATACTTCTAAATGGCAAGAAGGAGTTATTGAAAATCATGATGATAAAGCAAAGATGTTATTATCATTTTGTAAAACCGGAGCATTAAACGAAAAAGAATTAAATGAAAAGCTTAAAGAATATGTAATTATTGCTGCAACTAGTCGTAATAATACACTAAAAGCCGATACAAACTCATTGAACGCTTTATTGTATACCTTAAATGATACTGCTGCTTCAAGTAAAATAAAAGATAGTTTCATTGAGGTACTTGGAATAGATAAAAATAAAGATGTAAGATTTGATAAAACTAAAACCTTTGATGAAAATATTGCTAAGTTTAAATTTACTAAACAAGATTTAGAAAGCTTTATAACTAAGAGTAAAAGCGAAGCACCAAAAATTCAAAGCAAATATAGTGTAGCTACAAGTCATGTCAGTAGGGGGCGAGTGAGGTGTTTTGATGTCATTCCTGCGAAAGCGGGAATGACATCAAGTGGGTTTTTCAAGCCATGCAACAAAACTCGCCTTTCCTCGCAATGACGGCTAATCAAAAAAATGAATATCGGTAAATTTAAACTAATTGTTTTTGACAAGCTAGACAGTACAAACTCTGAGGCTATGAAAATGGCTCAGAATACTAAAGTTGATTCAAACTATGCAGTACTTGCCAAATCTCAAACTAATGGACATGGTAGAAGCGGCAAACACTGGCAGTCTAGGTCAGGTAACTTACATGTAAGTTTACTAATAAAGCCTGATAAAGAGCTAGAATTAGTGCCGCAATTATCTTTTGTTACGGCACTTAGCGTTTATGATAGTATAACCTCTTTATGTCACTCCTATAGTTCTCTATGTCATTCCCGCGAAAGCGGGCATGACATAAGGAATGAAAATAACATTATACAACTAAAATGGCCCAATGATGTATTAATTAACAGTCGGAAAATTGCCGGTATACTTCTTGAATCTGTTAAAGTAGAAAATAATTATTACCTTATTATCGGTATCGGCATTAATATTAGCTATCACCCTGATAATATCGACCAGCCTACTACTAGCTTAATAAGCGAAAATCTACCACCTATAGAACCGCAAGCTTTACTTGAGATATTAATAGAAAATTTTGAAGAATATTATCAAATTTGGCATAATAACGGTTTTCCTTTTATTAGAAAAAAATGGTTAGAACATGCTTATAAGTTATATGAAAATATTAGCGTTAAATATCAAAATGATATAGTAACCGGTCTTTTTAAAGATATCGATAATACCGGCAGAATAATATTGCAACTACCGTCTAAAAAAATAATCTCTTTTTCCAATGCCGAACTTTTTTTTAGCAAAAAATATTACTAAATTTAAATTATAGATTTAATTTCTGTTAACTTCTACTTAAGCTCCAATTTAACAAAGTAATAAATATATGCCCCAAGAGAATAACAACCCAAGTTATCTATCTCAAGCGTTTTTAACAAATGCATATGAGCCATTAAACGAATTTAAAACACTTTCTTCTAATAACATTCGTACATTAATACAAGATTTTATAAAATTGAAAAAGCTTTTAAATGTACAATATTTACGGGTAATAATAACGCATGTGAAGGTTTAGTAGAATTATATGACGAAGTAATAAAAAATGCCTAATTAGGAACTTCAAAATATAAATATAACACAATTTAGAGATATTATGGTCTTAGTCGGAAGAGAACTTAAGCATAAACAATGTATAAATACCTCCTTATTGTCAGTAAATATTAATGAAAAATTTCTCAAACCATTGTTACTCACGTAAAAACTATTAAATATGTCAACAGCAAAATAGTGAAGATCCTTTCGCAATTAACGAGTCAGAAATATTTAATCAAAAATGCAAGGTTAAGCAGTACGGAATTTGAGCGATTTAATAGCTTTTTTAAAGCAAGATGTGGAAGTAATTTTGCTTTGAGATTTAGGAATTATTACGAACGAGTTATTTTACTAAACCGATTAATAATTAATAATAGTGTCATTCTATACATTAATGTAAGAACTATGGGCATTGTAGATTATAACGATGGTATAGTGACCTTACCAAGTCCCTTAGGTCAAGATGTAATTTTAACTGCTGATTTTATTTTTGACGTAACAGTTAGATTTAGTATAGATAGTTTTGAATATTCTTATTGTAATGACGGTTCTATAGAGTTATACAACATAGAGTTAGTGGAGGTGATTATATGAGTATTGCGATTGAAGAGGTAATTACAAAGCTTACGAATTTTGTTTATTGTTTTCAAATTAAGCGAGCTAGCGGTGAGGAATTAAACTTAACAAATAGCGATCATGCTATAAAAAGTGAAGAGAGAATTTTTGTACCGAATTCCAGTTTAGATTTAAAAGAAGCAGAATTTAACGATTCCGTACAAAACCATATAATCATTGCAGGTATTTTTGAGGAAAACAGCTATTATAACGGCGGTCAAATTATATTCAGCACAATCGTTTTAACAGTAAAGTTCTAAGCAATTTCGGTGATTTGATTATATTAGATATTATACCGGATTATGTTAAAGATGCCGAGGAAGTAAAAATTACTGCCGGATGTGATAAAAATTTTATAACCTGTTGCAATAAATTTAATAATGCTATAAATTTTAGGGACGAACCGCTAATACCAAAAAAAGATTTTATAAATTTAGTATAATCAATGAAACAAAGTTTTATAAAACTAGTATATGTAGAGCTACAGAATATAATAAATATGAAAAGCTCCAAACAACAGCAAAAAAAAGAAACGCAATTAATTGATTATTTTAAAATAGTTGAAAGTAATATATTATATACATTTCAAAAAATAAAACAGGGATATGAAAGAGACTAAACGTTTTTTTAACAAAAATAATAGATTAAATAAAGGTTATGCTAAGACTTTTAGTGTAAACGAACCTGATAATAATTTTTACCGTAAAAAATTTGAACATATATTACCGCCAATTGATTTAATCAGTGAGTATGAGAGTATTTATCCCGGTACTTTACAGGAATTAATGCATATGGCACAACAAGAGCAAGCTCATAAGCATGCTATAGACCTAAAAAACTTGAAAATACAGGCAAGAGTCGCTAAATTAACACGAATCTGTTTATTAATATTTGGAATTTGCCTTATAGTTTCAATTTTTTTTAAAACTTTCTAAATAAAATTAAAGATAAAATATTTTATTTACTTGTAATTTTAAATAAAATAAGTTAAATGCAATATATATTTATTTATAAACATAATACGGAGACATTTTATTTCTAAAAATAATTTTCCTAAGGCTAATAGAGAAATCAGAGCTAGAGAAGTGCGTTTAGTAGGCGAAAACGGCGAAATGCACGGCGTCGTAAATATTAGAGAAGCATTAGATATGGCGGAAAGAGCCGGTCTTGACTTAGTCGAGATATCACCGAATGCTGTACCACCTGTCTGTAAAATTCTAGATTTTGGTAAGTTTAAGTACGAAAGCAAAAAACGTTTACATGAAGCACGCAAAAAACAAAAAATCATCGTACTTAAAGAAATGAAATTTAAACCTAATATTAGTATAGGTGATTTTGAAACTAAGTTAAGAAAAATAAAAGAATTTTTAAAAGACGGAGATAAAGTAAAAATTTCTTTATGGTTTAAGGGACGAGAGATTCTTCATAAAGAGGTCGGTCAAGAACTATTTAAACGTATAGAAGTAGGGCTCGAAGGACTCGTTAAAATCGATCAGCATGCTAAAATGGAAGGTAAACAGATGATAATGATCGTTAGCCCTGATATTAAGGTGCAATAGCTACTCAAATCGTCATTGCGCGTGAACATAGAGAGTGTGGCAATCTCAGGAATTTTACTGTTTCATGAGGTTGCCGCGTCGAGGCTTGGCCTCTCCTCGCAATGACGTGTAATAACAACAATAAAAAGTCAAATCTAAATAAGTTATGCCGATTAAAATTTTAATGCCTGCTTTATCTCCAACTATGACGGAAGGAAATCTAGCTAGGTGGTTAAAAAAAGAAGGGGACAAAGTTAATCCTGGAGAAGTAATTGCTGAAATTGAAACAGATAAAGCAACGATGGAAGTAGAAGCAGTAGACGAAGGTATACTTGCCAAAATAGTTATCCCACAAAATAGTCAAAATGTACCTGTTAACTCTTTAATTGCCGTGTTAAGTGAAGAGGGAGAAGAAAAAACAGACATTGATGCGTTTATTGCAAAAAATAATAGTGTATCACCGTCACCGAAAACAGATGCTAATCTTCCGAAACCCCACGAGAATATAACTAATGTAGAAGAACAGGTAACAGTTATAAAACATGATGCTAGTAAAATATTCGCCTCACCGCTTGCAAAAAGACTTGCAAAAATGAGAAATATTAGATTTGAGAGCGTGAAAGGTAGCGGTCCGCACGGTAGAATAGTCAAACAAGATATCTTATCATATACTCCTAGCACTGCTCATAATAAAATAGTTATCAGAAATCCTGAAGAATATCGTTTAGTACCAAATAATAATATCCACAAGATTATAGCAAAGCGTCTGCTTGAATCTAAACAAACAGTTCCACATTTTTATTTATCTATAGAATGTAATGTCGATCAATTGTTAGATATAAGAGAAGACATTAATAAATCTTTTTCTGAAGATAAATCAACAAGGATATCGGTTAATGATTTTATTATTTTAGCAGTAGCCAAAGCTTTACAAGAAGTGCCAAATGCCAATGCTAGCTGGGGAGAAGATGCAATTAGATATTACAATAATATCGATATTTCAGTAGCGGTAGCGATTGAGAACGGGCTTGTTACACCGATAGTTAAAAATGCCAATCAAAAAAATATTCTAGAACTATCTCGTGAAATGAAAGCATTAATAAAGAAAGCAAAAGATAATAAATTAACCCCTGAAGAATTTCAAGGTGGAGGATTTACCATTTCTAACCTCGGTATGTACGGTATTAAGAATTTCAATGCTATAATTAACCCACCGCAAAGTTGTATAATGGGTGTCGGAGCTATTGCAAAACGTGCTATAGTCAAGAATGATCAAATAACTATAGCCACAATTATGGACGTAACTCTTTCTGCCGATCACCGAGTAGTAGACGGAGCAGTCGGTGCTGAGTTCTTGACAGCATTTAAAAAGTTTATAGAGAGTCCCGTTTTGATGTTGATATAAGTCGTCATTACGAGCAGCCATAGGCTGCGTGACAATCTCGTCAAATATCCTGAGATTGCTTCGTCACAACTTTCAGTTGCTTCTTGCAATAACGTTGAAATCTCACCCATAAACAAATCACAATAAAATAACATGCGTTTTTCAGATAATTTAGCAAAAATTTTAGACAAATACGAAAATTTAGGCAACAAACTATCTTCCGGCATTATGGGAGACGAGTTTGTTAAGGCATCTAAAGAATATGCAGAACTTGAAGATGTTGTAGCAAAAATTAAAGAATATAATAAGGCTAAATCTGAGCTTGAAGAAGCAAATAATTTGAAGCTAGAAGTGGGACTTGATAATGCCACTTTAGAAATGATTGAAGACGAAATATACACTCTTGAAAATTCGTTACCAAAACTTGAAAGAGCCGTAAAAATTGCTTTATTACCAAAAGATGATGCGGATAGTAAAAGTGCTATTATTGAAGTTAGAGCAGGAAGCGGCGGAGAAGAAGCGGCACTTTTTGCTGCCGTACTTTTTAATATGTATCAAAGATATGCTGAGTTAAAAGGATGGCGTTTTGAGATATTAGCAATTTCCGATACGGGAATAGGCGGTTATAAAGAAGCATCGGCGTCAATAAAAGGCAAAGATGTATTTTCTAAGCTCAAATTTGAGTCGGGCGTTCATAGAGTACAGAGAGTACCGGAAACGGAATCACAAGGACGTATTCATACTTCGGCAGCAACGGTTGCAGTACTTCCTGAGGCTGCAGAGGTTGATATTAAAATTGAAGATAAAGACTTAAGAATCGATACTTATAGAGCTTCAGGAGCTGGTGGACAGCACGTTAATACTACCGATTCTGCCGTACGTATAACTCATATCCCTACTGGTATTACCGTAGCCTTGCAAGATGAGAAGTCACAGCATAAAAATAAAGCAAAGGCATTAAAAATTCTACGTGCTAGAATTTATGAAGAAGAACGACGTAAAAAGGAACAAGAAAGAGCCGATAGCAGAAGAGGGCAGGTAGGTTCGGGAGATCGTTCGGAGCGGATACGTACTTATAATTTCCCACAGGGAAGAGTATCCGACCATAGAATACACTTAACACTTTATAAGATAGACGAAGTAGTTAAAAACGGACAATTAGATGAGTTTGTTGAAGCTTTAATTGCAGATGATGAAGCTAAAAAACTTTTGGAGATACGTCATTGTGAGTAGGCATTGTTGCGTGGATCAATTTCAC
>NZ_LECS01000004.1:417773-422474 GCF_001602635.1 Rickettsia endosymbiont of Proechinophthirus fluctus
GTGAAATTGATCCACGCAACAATGCCTACTCACAATGACGATATACAGCAAAAATACAGCCTAATAAACAAATGAAACCACAAGCATCTATAAACGGTAAAATCTGGCAGCAGAAACTGATTAACGAAGATATAGTCACTGAGTTATGTCGTAGTTTCAAAATTAGTGATTTACTTGCTAGGATAGTATCATTAAGAGTAAATAATCTAGAGGAAGTAGAAAATTTCTTGAGACCGAAAATCAAAAATTTATTACCTGATCCTTTTCATCTACTTGATATGGAAAAGGCTGTAGATAGAACTGTTACAGCTATTTTAAATAACCAAACAATATGTATCTTTGCCGATTATGATGTAGACGGTGCTACTTCAGCTGCTTTACTTAAAAATATTTTTAGAGATTTAAATATACTATGTGATATTTATGTTCCTGATCGTATAGCTGAAGGATACGGTCCAACTCCTTTTGCTATGCAAAAAATTAAAGATAACGGCACAGAATTATTAATTACGGTTGATTGCGGTGCTATGGCACATGAAGCCCTAAAATACGCAAAAGACGTTAACCTTGATGTTATAGTAATCGATCATCATATAGCTACGGAAATATTACCAGATGCAGTAGCTATAGTAAATCCAAATCGTATTGATGAAAAAAGCGAATATAAACATTTGGCAGCCGTAGGAGTTGCTTTCTTATTTGCAACTGCAATATTATCGAATTTAAAGAAGCAAAATTATTTCACGCAAACAATACTTCAGCCTAATCTAATGCAGTATCTAGATTTAGTGGCTCTTGGTACTGTTTGCGATATGATGAAATTAACAGGCTTAAACCGTGCATTTGTTGCAAGCGGATTGAAAGTAATGCAACAAAGGCAAAATATAGGGATTAAAACATTATATGATATGGCAGGGCTTCATGAAATACCAAAATGTTATCATTTAGGGTTTATTCTAGGTCCGCGTATCAATGCAGGCGGTAGAGTAGGAAAGTCAAGTTTAGGGGCTCATCTCCTATCTACTAGTTGTTCTAATGAAGCAAATAAATTAGCTAAAGAACTTGAAAAACACAATAATGAGCGTAAAGTAATTGAGTTATTAATGATAGAAGAAGCGATGGAAATTGCTTTGACACAACAAGATAGTAGTGTATTATTTATCGTAAAAGAAGGGTGGCATCCAGGCGTTATAGGAATCGTTGCCAGCAAATTAAAAGAAAAATTTGATAAGCCGGTGGCAGTTATAGCTTTAAATGACGGGATTGGTAAAGCTTCATGCCGTTCTATTTTAGGTATTGATTTTGGTACTGAAATTATCAATGCTAAAAGCAAAGATTTGCTAATAGCAGGCGGAGGTCATGCTATGGCGGCAGGTTTTACCGTAACAGCTGAAAAATTACAAGAATTGCAGAATTTTTTTAATAATGCTTTTAGAATTAGTATAACTAAACTAGAAAATTATAAGCATGCGGAATATGATATTGATTTAACGGTTAATAGTGTGAATTTCCCTTTAATGGAGGAATTAAACACTTTAGAGCCTTTCGGTCAAGGAAATCATGAGCCTATATTTAAATTTGATGATTTATTTGTATTAAAAGCGGATATCGTTGGAAGTAAGCATATTAAATGTATGCTTGTTCCAAATAAGCGAGGCTTTGGTAATAAAGCCTTATCTGCTATTGCTTTTAATTCGGTAGGAACTGCATTTGAAGATGTTTTATTAAGCCCTAAAGCAAAAAATATTGCCGCAATAGGAACGTTAAAAACTAATAATTGGCAAGATAATTATACTATTCAATTAATTATAAAAGATATACTTCTAAAAGAGTAGATAGACTAAGTATATATAATAACAATGTAAAAAATAATAATTTATGAGAAATTTAAAGAAAACAAAAAATACTACAATTTCTAAAGACTTAGCAGAAGTACAAGAGCATTATCAAGATTATCCTTATCCTTTCAGAGACCCAAATCAAGAACAAGGATATTTACTTGCAACATGCGGTGAGTTCTTAGGAGAATTAAACCATTTTCTATATCAAGGAAAAGAAAATTTTAATAATAATTTTAGATGCTTAATAGCAGGCGGCGGCACCGGTGATTCGACTATTTATCTTGCCGAGCAGTTAAAAGATAAAAATGCCGAAATAATATATCTAGATTTCAGCAAGCCTAGCATGGAAGTAGCACAAAAACGTGCAGAAGTACGAGGTCTTAGAAATATTAAATGGATTAATGATTCAATATTAAATATACCTAATCTCAAACTTGGAAAATTCGATTATATAAATTGTACCGGCGTGCTTCATCATTTAGCAAATCCTGATGAAGGTTTAAAAAATCTAAAAGATTCTTTAAAGCCGACTGGTGGTATGGGTTTAATGGTATATGCTAAATACGGACGTACCGGTGTTTATCAAATTCAGGATGTAATGAAAATGATAAATAAAGATACTAAAAGCCGTATCGAAGAAGTAATGAACGGGAAGCTAATTCTAGATAATTTGCCTGCTACTAACTGGTATAAAAGAGGTTGGGAGTTATTTTCAGATTACCAAAATTTCGGTGACGTCGGAGTTTATGATATGTTCCTGCACAAACAGGATAGAGCCTATTCCGTTCCTGAGTTATATGAATTCGTAGAAAAAGCAGACTTAAATTTTGTTGATTATCTTGATCCTTTAGAGAAAATTTTATTAAGACCAGAAAATTATATAAAAGATTTTTCACTTCTACAAAAAATTAAAAAGATGGATAAAGTAACTAGAGAAGCAATTTCTGAAATACTTACCGGTAATATTATTAAACATTCAGTTTACGTATCAAATCAAAAAGATAGTGTAGCCTCTCTTGATGACCTTGATAATATACCATACTTCCATAATATTGCCAATTTTGCTAAACAAATTTATGAGCATTTGGAATCTAATCCTTCAGCAGTAAATAATGCTATTAATTTTACTATTAATAATGGGATATTAAATAATGTTAATATCTCAATGTCGATATTTAGAAGCACTAAATATATTTTTAAATATATGGTAGAAGAGAAAAGTTTAAGAGAAATATTTGATGCGGTACGCAACGAATTAAACCAAACAATAAGCAATGAGGCCTTATTAAATGAAGTTAAAAATGTATACATGCCATTACTTAATACAAATGTGTTATTGTTAAAATCAAAGGATTGCTAGAGTTACGTGGATTGATATTCATCCGTCATTGCGAGAAGAGGTTACCAGGCTAGGCAGCCGTAAGCTGTGCAGCAATCTCATGCAATAATAATAAACTCCCAAGATTGCTTCGTAATTTTCTCGCAATGACCATTTACCGATTACCTGCTCGCAATGACGATTTGGGTTGACAATGTGCTATTAACGTTGTTAGTATGCTTTTACATACATAGCCAACTCTTATAAGCTAACAAGATAAATAATTCTTTAAACCGCAAGAATAAATAAAACTTTCTAAAAATCTAATTTGATTCCTAACTTAAATAAGTATATTACTTACCTTTAAACTTGATTGCTAACTCAACTTTTCAATTATAATCTATTAATAATAAAATAATGAACACAACTAATAAAGAATCCACAGCAGAACTTAACAATACTGAATCCAATAACAATTATAATAATTTTGCAGAGAACGGTAATATTATTAATTTAAAACAATTAAAACGTAAATTACCGGAGGAACTACAAGCACAAGCAGAAGAATTAAAAATTGAAAATATTAATTCATTACTTAAACAAGAATTAGTTTTTGCAATTTTGAAAAAATCCGTAGAGCAGGGAGTTTTAATAGTGGGAGAGGGGGTACTTGAAGTACTACCTGACGGATTTGGTTTTTTACGTTCGCCGGAAGTAAACTACTTAGCAGGCCCTGATGATATTTATATTTCTCCTAGTCAGATTCGTCGCTTTGGTCTGCGTACCGGTGATACTGTAGAAGGTCAGATCAGAGCTCCAAAAGCTGGAGAACGTTATTTTGCTTTACTGAAAGTCAATAGAGTAAATTTTGAAGACCCTTCTAAAGCTTATCATCGTGTTCATTTTGATAATTTAACCCCCTTATATCCTGATGAAAAATTAGGATTAGAACTTGAAAATAATAATAAAGATAGTAAGGATTTTAGTACACGGGTTATTGAACTTGTTGCCCCTATGGGTAAAGGACAACGTGCATTAATAGTAGCACCGCCTCGTACAGGTAAAACCGTACTATTACAAAATATAGCACATGCAATTACAACCAATAATCCGGAAGTATTTTTAATAGTACTGTTAATAGACGAAAGACCTGAAGAAGTAACCGATATGCAACGTTCCGTACGTGGGGAGGTTGTTAGCTCTACTTTCGATGAACCGGCAAGTAGGCACGTGCAGCTTGCAGAAATGGTTATCAAAAAAGCAAAGCGTTTAGTAGAACATAAAAAAGATGTGGTAATTTTAGTAGATGCGATAACACGTTTAGCTCGTGCTTATAATACCGTAGTGCCGTCATCAGGTAAAGTATTAACGGGCGGTGTTGATGCTAATGCTCTTCAGAGACCTAAAAGATTTTTCGGAGCAGCAAGAAATATTGAAAACGGCGGTTCGCTTACTATAATCGGTACGGCTTTAATTGAAACCGGTTCTCGTATGGATGAGGTAATTTTTGAGGAGTTTAAAGGTACAGGTAATTCCGAGATA
>NZ_LECS01000004.1:422501-424018 GCF_001602635.1 Rickettsia endosymbiont of Proechinophthirus fluctus
TTGCCGATAAGCGTATTTATCCGGCTATTGATATCACTAGATCAGGAACTAGAAAAGAAGATTTATTAGTAGATAAAATAATATTAAATAAAATGTGGGTCCTTCGTCGTATTATCGATCCAATGGGTAGCAGTGAAGCAATAGAATTTTTACTCAAAAAACTTGAAAATACTAAAACTAACGGTGAGTTTTTTGAGATGATGAAGAGTCCTGAACGTCCTAAAAACGGTCTATAGTCAATTGATACCTATATTGTGCTTCGTTGTGCGTCGGCCTCACCTTATTATATTATAGGCTTCGCTCCTCACGCCTGTCCACAGGTATAGGTCTGCATTTAGTATTCTAAAACAGTATATAAGATTATGAGTATAACACCTGATTATTTAATTGAAAGAAGACAAATAAAATCTCGTTTGTTAATTTGGAAGCTAGCAGCTATTATTTTAATTGCGATCGTATTCTTACTAGTCGGTAAAGATTTTGCTCCAAAAGAGATGTTACCTATTAATAGTAATGAAGACTATATAGCTTCCGTATTAATAGACGAAATAATTCTTGAAGACGAAAAGCGTGACAAAAAACTCAAAAAAATAATCGATGATTCTCATATTAAAGCATTAATAGTTAACGTCAATTCTCCCGGTGGTACGGTAGTCGGCGCTGAAAAAATTTATAATATTTTGCGTAAAATATCCGCAAAAAAGCCGGTAGTGATAGTTATGGGAACAATGGCTGCAAGCGGCGGTTATTTAATCTCTCTTGGAGGTGATTATATTATCAGCCATAACGGAACTATTACGGGTTCAATCGGTGTAATACTACAAACAGCCGAGGTAACGGAACTTGCTCAAAAATTGGGGATTAAGTTTAATAATTTCAAATCAGGTGAATTAAAAGCTGTCCCAAATCCTACCGAAAAACTGACGGAAGCAGTGCGGGTAGCCATTATGGACAATATAGAAGATACTTATAATTTCTTCCTTGAACTTGTTTCAGAGAGGCGTAATCTTCCTATAGAAGAAGTAAAAAAGCTCGCAGACGGACGAGTATATTCAGGCCGTCAGGCTTTAAAGTTAAAGCTTGTGGATGCTATAGGCTCGGAAGATACTGCATTAAAATGGTTACAGGAAGTTCAGAAAATTAATGTTAATCTACTAGTTAAAGATTATCAATTAAAACCAAAACCAAAATTAATGGACATAATATTTGAAGATTTTGATAGTATAGCACCTAGTTTTTTTAAAAATAGTTTTAACGGAATCAAAGCGATTTTTTAATAATGATTACTAAGAATTATTTAATAGATAAAATACATGATAAGCTGAATTATCTTTCTAAAGAAGATGTTAAAGATTCAGTAGATTTAATTTTAGATTATTTAAACGAATCTCTTAAACAACAAAAGCGTATCGAAATCAGAAATTTCGGTAATTTCTCTATCCGCAAACGCAAATTTCCTGAAAGCGAAAAATTCTATAATACGGTTTATTACAGAATGCCTAAAAATTTATTTAAGG
>NZ_LECS01000004.1:424088-440678 GCF_001602635.1 Rickettsia endosymbiont of Proechinophthirus fluctus
GCTGATTATTCAAGCACTTAATATAGACTCTTTTATATATCACGATATTATAGGTAATAGGCAATATGATTCTTTTTTTGAAGCATTATATAATTACTTAAATGATAGTACACCAACAATCATGCCTTTAGTATCTGAATAAGAAAGAATATTATCCTATTGTTGAAGAATTATGTAATGAATCTTTAAAGGAAAAAACATCATCAATAATGATATATTTAGAAAAAGAATCTAATAATCACCCTCTACCTAGATGGGAATATGAAGAAACTTTAGAATATTATTTAAAAACTAGAAAAAATTATGATAAGCTTAAACCTGAACCCGAAATAGAAAGCAGCAAAGATGAACCTAATTTAAATTATGCAGAATTAGATTTAAAATATTATGAAGAATCTTTAGACTATTACTGAAAGGTTATAGGGTAGGGTAATAAAATTTTCCTCTCACTTGACATTATAATAATAGGCAGCTATCTTAAGTGTAAAATTAAAACAGGGTATTTATGATAAGGTATTTAATAATTTTATTTGCTTCTATAGCTTTAATTGGCTGTACCGGTCCAAAAACTACGAAACCCAAAGAAGTAGTAGAGCTTGACGGTGGTCCAAGCTATGCAATTATGCAAACAATCGATAGTACTAACAGAAATATCGCTAGCACTACTTCATCTCTTCCGAGTACTCCGGCTAGATAGAAATGCTTGCTATTATTTCTTCTGCTAAAACTCTAAATTTCAAGAAGTTAGCTCCCAAGACGGAGCTGACGATTCCAATGTTCCTTACGTTAACTAATAAACTACTTTCTAAACTCCAAAGCTATTCTGAGAATCAATTATCGAAAATAATGAATATAAGTGCAAAACTTGCACATATAAATAAAGAAAGATTTAAGGATTTTGATAATCAAGAGAGTAAAGCGGCTATTTTTGCTTATACAGGAGATGTTTTTAATAATATACATATAGAAAAATTAACTAATCATGCATTAAATTTCTTGCAATCACATTTGCTTATTATATCAGGACTTTACGGAGTCTTAAAACCGCTAGATACTATTAAGCCGTATAGATTAGAAATGGCAACAAAATTAAATGAAATAAATTTAACAAACTTTTGGCAAGATGAAGTCACTAACTATATTAATAAAATTCTTGCTAAACAGGAAAATAAATATTTACTTAACCTAGCATCACAAGAATATTCATCTGTAATAAACCCCAATAAACTTAAATATCAATTAGTTAACGTTCATTTTAAAGAAAATAGGAACGGTAAATTATCAACAATCGGTATAAATGCTAAAAAAGCTCGAGGGGCGATGGTCAAGGTTATTGCTAACAACCTAATTGACTCACCTGAGCTACTTAAGAATTTCTCATATTTAGGTTATGCATTTAGTACTAAACACTCATCTGATAACGAATTGGTGTTTATTAAGAGTTAAAATAGTGGGGTGAAATACTAATAGAAATGCTTCAAGTTATTAACTTTAATTAAAAAATTAGTATTTTCTTTACAAAAGAGTGGGTTTACTTTATAATAACTGCAAAATGGAGAATGGTGAGTGATAGTGGGCTCGAACCACCGACCTTTACGATGTCAACGTAATGCTCTAACCAACTGAGCTAATCACCCTTATAATTTTTTTAATCTTTATGTAGTTTTGGCTTTATTGAATTATGGACCTTATAATATTTACAATTAAGATAAGTGTCAATTGATTAGTTCAAGTTATATGTTAAAAGATTATATTGATAAAAAATAGTTATATTGCATACATTTATTAAAAAAATAGAAAAAACTCCTAAAACAGCTATTGCAATAACTAAAACTTAAGATTAAAGGAAGGTTTTAATGCAAAACTTTGATAAATTTAAAAAAGAGTTATTATCAAACCCCGAAGTAAAAAAAGCTTATGAAGCACGAAAAATGGAATTTGAGATAGCAAGCATTTTAATAAAGGTTCGTCTTGCATCTAATATGACTCAGGCGGATGTTGCTAAAAAAATGTCTAATTCTCAAGCGCAAATAGCAAGAATGGAAAGCGGACATCATATTCCTAATTTCTTAAGCCTTCAAAAATACGCTAAAGCTGTAAATCAAAAAATTAATTTGTTGATTACCCCATCATAAGGTGTACTAACTAAATCTATATGTAGTTTTTAACCCTTGTTTTTTTAAAAAATTCATTAATGTACTAGACTTCAAGCTTTATTTCCATTACTTATAATATTTTATTATTTAGTCTATAATTTTATGGTGGATTTAAAAACTAAAGCCTTTGATATTTCTCAAAATTTCACTATTTCTCTTGACGGTCCTGCTGCTTCAGGTAAAGGGACTATCGGTTTAATACTGGCCAAGAAATTTTCTCTTAAATATTTTCAGTCAAGTATTGTTTATAGGCAGCTTGCGTTTTACTGTATTAGTCAAAAAATAGATGTCACTGATATAGATGCGGTAATTGCTTTATCTAAAGAATTAAAACTTGACAATAATTTTGACTTAGAGAATGAGAATATAGGAAATATAGCATCGCAAATTGCCGTAATAAGTGAAATTAGAAATAATCTAAACAAATACCTGATTAATCTAGTAAAAACAACACCTAGAATGATTATGGAGGGTAGGGATATAGGCACCGTTGTTGCACCGGACGCCGATTTAAAGATTTTTATAACCGCAAATCCTCAAATTAGGGCTGAAAGACGATATAAGCAGTTGCAAGCAAAAGGAAAAACATGTATACTCGATGAGATTTTACGGCAAATAATTTTGCGAGATAAAAGAGATAAAGAGCGAAAAGCTGCACCGTTATTACCGGCTTCAGATGCTTTAATTATCGATACTTCAAAGCTTTCGGCTATGGAAGTCGTAGAAGAAGTAACAAATTATATAAAGAATAAAATAACGTGAAAAAGTGCTAGGTTATTTTATTCGATTTTATGGCGTTATTGCATGGCTAGTATGTCATTCCCGCGTAGGCGGGAATTCAGTCACTAAAAGGTAAAAACACACTGAATTTTTAATATTAAAAGCTCAATTTTGCTTTTTCTGGATTCCTGCCTACGCGGGAATGACATAGAACACTTTTTTTTAGCCATGCAAGAGCATCCAATTTTATTAACCTTTCAAAAAAATTTTATTAGCCTAGGCACTTTAGCTAATATTACGAGAAGAATATGTCAATAAAACTAAAACAACGATTTGTTCCACAACTTGCAGCAATGAATCACGCATTTGCAGAAGATTTCTCTAAAATGCTTGAAACCGTTGATACAAGTCATATAAAAGAAAAAACGGTAGTTAAAGGTCAAGTCATCGAAATAAAAAACGATATAATTATTGTTGACGTTGGATTAAAAAATGAAGGTAGAATACCTAAATCTGAATTTTTAGCTTTACCTAAAGTTGGGGACGTAGTTGAAGTTTTCATCGAGAAAATTGAAGGACGTAACGGCAGAACAATATTGAGCCGTGAAAAAGCAGTTAAAGAGGAATTATGGGGACAACTAGAAATCATGTGTTCCAAGGGCGAATTTGTCGACGGTACGATTTTCGGTCGTGTAAAAGGAGGCTTTACCGTGGATTTATCCGGTGTAGTAGCATTCTTACCGGGAAGCCAAGTTGACGTTAGACCTATTAAAGATCCTACTTCTATAATGAATATCAAGCAACCGTTTAAAATTTTAAGTATGGATAAAAAGCTTGGTAATATAGTAGTTTCAAGAAGAGCCATTTTAGAAGAATCACGTTCCGAAGCTAGAGATGAGATGCTATCTAAAATTAAAGAAGGCATGGTATTAGAAGGAACCGTAAAAAATATTACTGATTACGGTGCGTTTATCGATCTTGGAAGTGTTGATGGTTTATTACATTTAACCGATATTTCTTGGGGAAGAGTGAACCATCCTTCAGAAGTGTTAGACTTTAACCAAAAGGTTAAAGTAATGGTTATTAAGTTTGATGAAAAAACCAAAAGAATATCACTCGGTATAAAACAACTTGATTCTAACCCATGGGAAGCAATTAAAGAAGAATTCCACGTCGGTAAACAAATGACCGGTAAAGTTACAAATTTTGCTGATTACGGCGTATTTATAGAATTAAAAGACGGGCTTGAGGGACTTGTTCATTCAAGCGAAATTAGTTGGTTAAAATCTAATCAAAATCCTAGAAAAACGCTAACTATAGGGCAAGAAGTAGAATTCGTAGTTTTAGAGGTCGATACTGAAAAGCATCGTGTTTCTTTAAGTATTAAACAATGCCAAGAAAATCCTTTAACAAAGTTCGCTGAAAATAATCCTGTCGGTACTATAATTAAAGCACCGATTAGAAATATTACGGATTTCGGTATTTTTGTTGCACTCGGTAATAATATGGACGGCATGATTCATGAAGGTGATATTAGCTGGGAAGATAAAGGAACGGATCTATTAAAATCATACAAAAAAGGTGACGAAATAGAATGCAAAGTTCTAGCCATTAATATTGAAAAAGAACAAGTTAGTTTAGGTATAAAACAATTGTCGCCGAATCCATATCAAGAAATCAGTGATGAATATAAAAAAGGCACCATAGTTAAAGCCCTTATAACAGAAGTTAAAGATGAAGGACTCGAAGTATTATTAAACGATAAAGTAGCAGGTTTTATTAAAAGCACTGAACTATCGGATGAAAAAGACGAGCAGAAGCCTGAAATGTTTCAAATAGACAAAGAAATAGAAGCAAAAGTTGTTTCTATCGAGAAATCAACCGGTAGAATTTTATTATCGGTAAAAGCTCATAAAATAGCAGAACGTCAAAAAGCTCTCAAAACATATGGTTCTAGTGATAATACTACCAATATGGGAGATATACTTGCTAATGCTTTAGAAGATAAGAAGTAATAATCTATTATAAGTCATTGCGAGGAGAAACTGTAAGTTTCAACGAAGCAATCTCAGGAGTTCTATGCTACTTCATGAGGTTACCAAACGTCGGTTATTAAAATAACCTCCTCGTAATGACGAAAAACTATTTAATTAATCAATTTCAGGAGAAAATATTAATGTCGTATGTACCGATAGTAATTGAACCAACATCACGCGGTGAACGTGCTTATGATATATATTCAAGATTGCTAAAAGAACGTATAATCTTTGTATGTAGTACTGTTGAAGATCATATGGCAAACTTAATTGTTGCACAATTATTGTTTCTTGAAGCAGAAAATCCTAAAAAAGATATATATATGTATATCAATTCCCCCGGAGGAGTTGTAACCGCAGGTCTTGCAATTTATGACACAATGCAATATATAAAACCTAAAGTGGCTACATTATGCATAGGTCAAGCTTGTTCTATGGGTTCACTTTTACTGTGCGGGGGCGAGAAGGGGATGCGTTATAGTTTACCTCACAGTCGTATTATGATCCATCAACCATCAGGAGGTTATAAAGGGCAAGCTACCGATATAGAAATCCACGCTCAAGAAACCCTAAAAATCAAAAGGTTACTTAACGAATTGTATAGTAAACATACTGAACAAGAGTTACAACATATCGAAAAAAGTATGGAACGTGATAATTTCATGTCACCGGAAGAAGCAAAAAAATTTGGATTAGTAGATAATATAATATCGTCCAGAGATGCTATGACATTGTTAGCAAAATAAAGATTAAATTTTATAGATTTAGTTTTATTATTATAGTATAAGAGAATTAATTTGTTATAGTCAAGTCAGTGGGATTTGCACACCAGAAGCGAGGAGTTAAACCTAACTAATAGGAGAATGACGATGCAGGCGAGTCCAAATCAATTGACTATATTGGGGTCATAGCTCAGTTGGTAGAGTGTTTGAATGGCATTCAAAAGGTCGGGGGTTCGACTCCCCCTGGCTCCACCATGTCTTATTGCTATTTCAATTTATAAATACTTCACACAGTAAACATATCATAAACTAAGGACTTTTTGCTTTTCAAAAAAAGTTAGATAATATTCAAATCTTATCATAATTCCTTTTTAGATTAGTTTTAACTTACTTAGTGAATTAATAAGAGGCTATAAAATGCATAAAGTAATTACACAATTATCAGAAAAATTAAATTAATTGGTATTAACAACAGGCCGGAGAATATAAAGCTCAAAGCGGGGCATTTTAAAGGTAATACAAGTTATTTAATGATAAACAATATATTAACATAAGCTTTACCCCACTTTCTACTTCTCATTTTTTGCTTTTTTTTAAAATGGCTAGAAATGCCACATATAAAACTATGGTGGGATAAGGATATAGAATGGAGTTTAGAATTGATCGAACAAAAATACTCAAGCTATGTTATAGGGTATAAGCTAGAAAATAATGAGCCTAAAAATATACACGCTTACATTATAGAAGCAGACTGTACTCCTTTACAATGCTTATGATTTTGAACGTTCAGACCCATTAATAAACTTACCTTCAAAACTTGCAGCACTTGATTATTTCTTTAATGCTTAGGTTCTGTGGACATTTAATAGAATAATCATAATTATGACTCTTTTTTGCTGCAAATTATAAGTTTTTTCGAAATATGAATAACTATTCCTTCAAAAATCTTATTAATTTTCGCTAAAAAATACTTCAAAATAAAAAATCAATTAGAAATCTTCACAGAACCTAGATATATTATATATAGATTAAGTATAAAAAGAATTAGTGAGAAAATGCTAAAAGATCAGAATTTAGATATAGAAAGAAAGCAAGACCATATTGAAATTAATCTTACGAAAAATGTTGAATCTACACTTAAAAACGGTTTTGAATCTATTCACTTTATTCACAATGCATTACCGGAAATTAACTACGATAGCATCAATACAACTACTACTTTCCTCGGCAAATCTTTACAAGCACCTATTCTAATTTCTAGTATGACCGGAGGCACGACTAGAGCTAGAGATATTAACTATAGACTTGCACAGGTCGCTCAAAAAGCCGGTATTGCTATGGGGCTTGGCTCTATGCGGGTTTTGTTAACGGAACCGGATACAATCAAGACATTTGCAGTAAGGCATATAGCTCCCGATATCCCTTTACTAGCCAATATCGGTGCAGTACAGCTTAATTATGGCGTAACACCCAAAGAATGTCAGTATTTAGTAGATGCTATTAAAGCCGATGCCTTAATTTTACACTTAAACGTGTTACAGGAACTGACACAGCCGGAAGGTAATAGAAACTGGGAAAAGCTGTTACCTAAGATAAGAGAAGTGGTTCATTACCTCTCTATTCCAGTAATTGTTAAGGAAGTAGGATACGGTTTATCTAAAAAAGTTGCTGAGAGTCTTATTGACGCAGGGGTTAAGGTTCTTGATATTGCAGGGAGCGGTGGGACATCTTGGAGTCAAGTAGAGGCTTATCGTGCTACAAATTCGTTACAAAACCGTATAGCTAGTAGCTTTATTAACTGGGGAATCCCGACTTTAGATTCTCTAAAAATGGTGCGGGAAGTTTCAAAAGATATTCCGATTATTACCAGTGGCGGGTTAAAATCCGGCATTGACGGTGCAAAAGCAATTCGTATAGGAGCTAATATTTTTGGACTTGCCGGTCAATTTTTAAAAGCAGCAGATACTTCTGAAAGCTTGCTTTTCGAAGAGATACAATTGATAATCGAGCAGCTTAAAATTACCATGCTATGCACCGGATCACGCACTTTAAAAGATTTAGCAAAAGCAGAGATTAGGTTGTAGTAAAATTTATATTCATAATATATTGGCATCAAATTCAAAAATAACTCTTTCGGCCTTATAATCACTCATTTGAACAAGTTTAATTTCTAGTAAATTCGTTAATGACTTTCCGCTAAAATATTAATGCCAGCTTATTTTCAGGAATAACCACAACTTCCCATAATCTTTTATGCATTTGCCAAATTTGCTTAGCTACTTGCCTACCAACTTCTTTATTTTGAAATCTTGCTATAATAAAAAATTCCCCCATATTCCAATCGATTTTATAATGCGTTCCAACCTTATTAAGCAATATAAAACCTGCTATTTCGTCATTTAATTTAATTCAATAGGCTTTCCTATCCGTTTCTATAAAATATTTTTTGTAATTATCAGCTTCATATAAACTATCTCGTGACAATGTCCAATCATATTCATCTGATTCAAACCCACAATAACGCGATATATCATATATATAAAACCGTACCATATTTTGGACTAGAGGATAATCAGCAACGGTTGCAGTGGTTAAACGTATATTCTTTACAGATTCATTCTTCATAACTCTTTTCTTAAATATAATTTAGCCATTTCTCTGGAATTATGATAATCTAACACTTCATAAAATATATGCATACTGTCTTTAGCACATCGATAACCAGAAGTAAGATCAACGATTACGAGGCTATATTTTTTTACTATTTCTTCTAAATATTCCATAAGCTTTTTACCTATTTGTTTTCCCCGATAATTCTCATCAATAATTAAAGCTTCAATATGAATTCTAGTTTTATCTGAGGCGAAAAGCAGCGATTTAGACCAAGCAATAAATCCAACTATTTTATTATCTAAACTAGCTAAAGCAACACCATACCCCTCACTATTTATAAAATTCTTAAAACGTGCTATTAATTCTTCTGAACTAGAAGGATAGCCAAGTTGAGCCATCAAAGGTAAAATATTTGTAATATTATCAGGAGTTACTAAACTAATATTTACACTACTCATAATTATCCTTTTTCTCTTCGTTTCTTTAACCTAGCTAAATCTTTTGGACTAGGTAAATAGCTTTTTCATTTCGTAGGTAAATTCTTCGGTTAATTTAAGTTTAAATTTACCCGTTTTTAATTCAATAACAACATAGCATTTAAGTTTAACATGATAAAAAACTAAATCTAAGTAATCATCCTCTCCTTCTAATTCTATAGGTATGGATTACCTATAAATGCAAAATCTTGACCGAGTTCTAATAAAAAATCCTTAATATTATCTATTAGCTTATTTTCTAGTTCTCGTTCTAAAATATTTTCTTTAATATCTAGAAATTCTAAATTATAAGGATTTTTTATCATTGATTTTGCTAAATCAAACTGCATTGCCGGTAAAGTATGTCCAAAATTATTTATACTTTTTCCTGATCTTGCGTATAAATTGCTTTTAATTTGCAAGGTTAGTACGTTACGTGACCAACCATTTTCTATAGTTTTGTGTGCATACATACCAAAGCCTTTCAGTATGATTTTTAACTTTTGAGACAATGACTATATGATATCCCCAGGGAATTTCTCCAACAGGCTGTTGGGGGATTCGTTCATCATTATATTCTTCAGCAAATTGCCTCATATAAGAAATATTTTAATAAGATAATCTTTTCATTTCAGGCAATTCTTTTAATAAGTCTTTAGAAATATTTTCTATAACTTTTGCTCCCCACTTCTCAAGCTTTTGACGTTTAATTATTTGAACACCAATATTTCAATATAGTTTTATCAATTCTTTATTTACGCTTAAATGTGCACGAATTCGTATGTGCTTGATTTCTAGCTTCAGATTCTCAATTCAATCGTAGTATGCTTTGTAATCTAAAATATTATTCATTTACTCAATATTATTTGTATGCTCTAAAATCTTCTCTGCTAAAGCATTTGCCGTTAGATCACTAACATCTATTTCTAACAAATGAGAATGCGTTATATTAATTAACTCTGCGTTTCCTGCAATACTCAAAGATTTATAAAACAAAACTCTATCGGGCCTTTGTATTCGTTTATTATTTTTCTCTACTGAAATGAAATAAGTAGTTTTACCGGTACAACAAGAGAGTCACGCTGCAAAGCCATATTTTCTACTTGCTTAAAAAGCTTATGATCACCTTAATTATCTTCTAAGACATTGGTTAATATTATTATATGGCTTTTTGGTTATTTAGGTATATGTTAAATATTGCTGAATATTATAGAAAGTACTAAAAAACACAGAATTTCCTTTCATATATCCTTTAGTGTTTTATAATGGCATACAAAAATAATACTGCTCCTTTAAATTTATGGGAATTATTTGAAAATAGTGAATTAGTAAAAGCTAGTTGTATTAATGATTATCAGCTAATTAATGTTCATGAAATTCCTGATGAAAAATTGATAGAAAATACTTGGTCTGGAATTTTATAATTTTTTATGAAGCACATTCATACACGAGATTTGTTAAAGAGATGGTAAGAAATAGCAGACCTTTTACCTATATTTGCTGAGGTTAATATAGGGATTGATTATATAGAGTTAATTTTATTCTACATTTTGACCAAACTCGGTCAAAATGATATAATAGAAATAGCAAAAATACTTAAAGCACAATTAATATAGCCAAAAATTTAATCACAGCTGGTGTAAAAACTGATTTAATAGCTACCTCAACCGGATTAAAGAAGGAAGAGGTTAAAAACTTAAATAAATTACTTATACATGTATTTATTATCATTTATATTAGGAGGATTAAAAGTATTACTCCGTCAATTACATTTATCAATTCGCTCTATAGAGTTTTATAAAGATGTATATAAAAACTATCAAGGGTACGGAATAAGATATGTATTTACCTTATCTTTTATTCCATCAATAATTTATTGTATTTTTATATTAAATTACATAATAACTTTAAAAGATTATTTTAACGGAATACAATCATCAAAAGTTACAGCCAACATTGAATATATTATCAATCAATTACCGGAAATTAAATATAATAATTCAAACATTTCAGTTGAAGAAGTAGAGCCTATATATTTATATAGTAAGAATAACAATAAAATAGTCGTCATTGATACAAAAAATCAAGTTTCTAACAAAGAAAAAAGCAAAATACCGTTTGTACTTGAAGAGAATAAGCTGAAGATAAATTTAATTGTAGCCAATACTAAGAAAAATTTCCCAAGTACTGTTAACTATTCTGAGATATTCAAGCAAAATGAAGTAATTTTAACTCCTGAAATAATAAAAAAATATTTTGCCAATCATTTATTATATGCCCCCAATTTATTTATTTATTTCGGTATGCCGGCTATTATATTATTGTGGTTTGTAACATTCTTATTAGAGAGAAGTATTATAGTTTTGTTAGTATATAGCTTAGCTAATTTACTTACTACTAAAACTTCAATACAAACTTCTATAAGGTTAGTAATGTTTTCAAGCGGAGTCCCGATAATATTACAACCGGTTATTATTATATTAATACCGGAATTAAGCATATTATTACAGCTACTACAAATGTTTACAACTTGTTTAGTATTTGTCGCTATTTGGCAAATTAACAAGAACCTATCGCACTATATGTAAGAAAAATCAGTTAGCATATAATATGTGATTTTAAATCCTCAATTTACTAAACAAATAGCCTATTATTAAAAAAATAAAAGTTTTTATTGTTAAAATGAAACCTAAAGTTATTTTTTTATAAATTTATTTAAATGGGTAAGAAAAAAAAGAAAGTAAGGTTTGCAGAAGAGCCGCAAGTTAAGGAATTTTCACAAGATAAAGAAGCAACAGAAGTAGACCTTATAAGAGGAAGAGTAATTAATATTTATGATAAAGGTGGCTACTTAAAGCCGGATCAATTGGTAATCCATGAACGAGAAGCTATTGGAGTAAAAATGTTGAAGTAAAGAGCAATCTAAATTTCTTTCAACAAATTTTCGCTGCAGTAGGTCTTATAAAGGACACAAAAACAATCAAAGAAGAATTTACTTATACTATCGGCGATATACAAGGAATATTAAAGGATAACGGTCAATTTATCAATAATTCTGAAGAAATTAGAAAATTTGTTGATAAAAATAGAGATATTCAAATTGCAGATATTGACGGTATCGGTATTGGTAATTTAAAGCATCAGGGTAAAATACAAATTAATTCATAAGTAATGAAAAAATTATTCTTTATAAGGATGGTCAATTAGCTGCTATTGCAAGAAAAGGTCCACTTATAAGTCAAGAAGGAGAGCCTTTATACAAAGATAACTTAGTCCAAAAAGATAATAAAGTTTATCTAGTTGGAGATGTCAGAAGAAATATTGATACACCTTTTAGAGATCCCAAAACTAGAGCTAGAGATAATTGGAATAGATTAATAAAGAAATTTAAGCATGCTTTAATACCGGAACATGAGTTAGGAAAATTAAACGATGCAATATAGTAGATTCTGTAAGAGTTAAAGTAGTTCATCCAAATCCAAAACTTTGCAGAACATCATCTTCAAGAAATAGCTCAAGGTAAACAAATATGGGATGGGCATAAATTTAAAATATTACGTATGGGACCAGAAGAAAAAAATCACCAATTATTCTATGATACCTCCTCTCAAAGATTACTTGATGCTAACGGTAAAGTAGCTTCTACTATCGGTAAAGAAAGTAAAAGCATGAATAATGTTCAAGCATTTGTAATGGGAGAGGATGGAACAATTTATATGGGTACTCATAAAAATCAATATTTGCCAAATACTAAAAATCTTGTTCACGGTTCATTTTTAAGTGGAAAGCCTGCGGAAGCAGCAGGAGTTATAGGTATAAATGATAGGGGAAAATTGATTGCCTTCGTAATAATAGCGGTCATTATCAACCTGAAGCTTTAGACATGTACTGTGCTATAAAAAAATACAAGACACTATGGCCCGGTGCTTTAGATAAAAATTGTCAAATCGATATTCAAGGGCATCTACGAATACTTGTTACTGATTTTGTAAAAAATATGGAAACCAAAGTAGATTTCAGAAAAAATGCTAAAACTCATTATGAAAAACTAAGAGAGGCAAGAATAGAGAAAATTAAAAATTATCAAACTAATTTAAAAAATATTGCTGCTTCTTCAAAACCTAAAGCTAGAAATAGAACAACAAACAGAGGGCGTGGATAATAAATTAACTATTTATAATTAAATGTCATTCCTGCGAAGCAGGCATCCAGCTAAATGTCATACTCCAGCATTGTTGCGTAGATTGGTAAAACCCATTATGTCACCTAGTTCGCTTGACCACTGGGACCATAAAAATAATTTAAAGTACTAATATTTAATTGGGTCCCTCTACAAACTTGCGGGATGATGACAAAGCAATTTTGGATTCCCGCTTCTAGCTAGGAATGATATCGAAGGTGTTTTTTGCACCATACAACAACGTCCCTAGGTAATGTTGGATTAACACTTATTTATAATATTCTCTCCTTCTTTTCTACTGCTACTAGTTTTTACACAATTAAATTTTAGTTTATATTAACAAGCTAATTTTTTATTAAATAATATAATTATATACTTGACTAAATTACTTGGGTATTGTAGATATTAAACAATTTTAAGTTTTAATAGGTTGGTTATATGATGCTGACGACGAAAGGAAGATATGCCGTAATGGCAATACTTGAAATGGCTTCAAAATCAAGTGCCGAACCGGTCACTTTGAATGAAATGTCCGTAAAACAAAATATATCGCTTAACTATTTAGAACAGATATTTTCTAAACTTAAAAAAGCTGATCTAGTTAAGGCTATTAGAGGATCGAAAGGTGGGTATATTTTAATCGGTAACCTAGAAGAAATAAAAATTTCCGATATTATGGACGCCGTTAACGAAAATTTTATAATGACTACCTGCTATAAGAAGTCAGTTAAAACTTGCGTGCCTGATACAATAAAATGTAATTCGCATAAATTATGGCAAGGTCTTGGTAAGCATATTAGAGATTATTTTGAAAATATCTCAATTAAAGATGCTTTAAACTCAAATTTAAATATATGATATATTTAGACCATAATGCTACTACTTTTATCGACCCTAGAGTTAAGGAATTCATAATAAGTTTAATGGACAAGGAGCTTAACCCTTCATCAGCACATAGCTCAGGTAGATTTGCTAAGAATCTCATAGAAACAGTACGCGCACAAATAGCGACGGCTCTTGGTATAACCTTATCATCTAGAGAATATGATATTACTTTTACTTCATCAGGAACTGAAGGTAATAATTTAATAATGAAAAATTTTTATGACGGCGATATTTTTATTTCAGCTATTGAACATTTATCGATCTATAACCATATAAACTACGCTCCAAATATTAAAGTTATAAGTGTTAATACGCAAGGGCTAGTTGATTTAGAACATTTAGAAGAGTTGTTAGCTCAAAGTAATACTAGTAAAAAACTAGTTTCCATAATAATGGCTAATAATGAAAGCGGAGTTTTACAAGATATAGCTGAGATAGGTAAAATAACTAAAAAATATGAGGCAAAATTTCATAGCGATTTAGTGCAAGGTTTTGGCAGAATACCAATAAATATCAAAGCATTAGGATTAGATTTTGCTACAATTTCAGGGCATAAAATAGGAGGGGGGCAGGGTGGTGCTGCTTTAATTTCTAACTCTAATTTTCAAGTTACTCCAATGATTATAGGAGGAGGGCAGGAAAAATCAGTACGCTCAGGCACTGAAAATGTTTTAGCAATTGCAGGATTTGGTTTAGCTTCTGCATTGAGGACAGACAATATCTCAGAAAATTATATAAAAATCAAAAAGTTACAAGAAAATTTAGAGGAAAAATTAAAAAAATATCCTAATGTAAATATTATTAGTAATAACGTAGCTAGGTTGCCTAATACTACCTTAATTACTATACCAAATACGGATGCACAAGCGAAATTAATCGGGTTTGATTTACATAATATTTGCGTAAGTTCCGGTTCTGCTTGTTCATCGGGAAAAATATCTAAATCGCATGTATTAACCAATATGGGTGTAGGGGAAGAAGAAGCAAAATCTTCGATTAGGATATCTTTAAGCCATACTAATACGGTAAGTGATATAGAGGCTTTTATAGAGGCTTTTGAGGAGATTTACGATGTCATTCCTAGCTAAAAGCTACATTGGTTGCACGGCTCCGTTTATGTCATTCCCGCTTCCGCAGGAATGACATCGATGACTATTTAAACTATACCAAAACATGAATTAATTTAACCATATGAACCCACAATTAAACAATTTAACCTTACCGATATATATGGATTATCAGGCGACGACTCCAATAGATCCAAGAGTAATGGAGGCAATGTTGCCTTATTTTACTACCAAGTTCGGCAATCCTCATTCACGCAGCCATTCTTTCGGTTGGGAGGCAGAAAACGCCGTTGAAGAGGCAAGGAGTATGGTAGCAAAGTTAATAGGAGCGGATGCTAAAGAAATTATTTTCACTTCCGGTGCAACTGAGTCTAATAATCTTGCAATAAAGGGAATAGCAAAATTTTACAGCAATAAAAAGAATCATATTATTACCGTAGTCAGTGAACATAAATGCGTACTTGATGCTTGCAGGCATTTAGAGCAAGAAGGTATAAAAATCACATACTTACCGATTAAGCCAAATGGAATAATCGATTTAGAAACTCTAAAAAATGCCATTACCGATCAGACTATGTTAGTTTCAGTTATGGTGGTTAATAATGAAATAGGTGTTGTTCAGCCTTTAAAGGAAATCGGGAAAATTTGCCGTGAAAAGGGCGTTTTTTTTCATTCCGATATTGCTCAAGGTTTTGGTAAAATTCCAATTGATGTTAACGCATTTAATATTGATCTTGCCAGTATCTCAGGGCATAAAATTTACGGTCCGAAAGGAATAGGTGCATTATATGTAAGGAAAAAACCTCGTGTGCGTGTTACACCGCTCATAAACGGTGGCGGGCAGGAGAGAGGTATGCGTTCAGGTACACTACCGACTCCTTTAATCGTAGGGCTTGGCATGGCTGCTGAAATAGCGTATAGTGAGATGGAAAAAGATACTAAACACGTAAATTACTTATTCGACAGGTTTTTAAATAAAATACATAAGCGAATTTCAGAAGTTTATTTAAACGGCGATAAAAATCAAAGATATAAAGGTAATTTAAATTTAAGCTTTGCCGGAGTTGAAGGAGAATCAATGATCCTTGCCATTAAAGATTTAGCGGTTTCCTCCGGTTCTGCTTGTACTTCTGCCTCTTTAGAGCCGTCATATGTTTTACGTTCTATGGGAATCGGTGAAGAGCTTGCCCATACTGCAATTCGGTTCGGCATAGGTAGATTTACTACCGAGCAGGAAGTTGACTACGCAGTAAATTTAATATGCTCAAAAATCGATAAACTCAGGGCATTAAGCCCTCTTTGGGAAATGATGCAAGAGGGAATTGATTTGAAAAAGATTAAATGGGCTGTACATTGAGAATATCGGCATTGCGAGCAGCCGTAGGCTGCATGGCAATCTTATCAAATATCCTGAGATTGCTTCGTCAAAACTTACAGTTTTTTCCTCGCAATGACGGCTTAGGTATTCACACAAGTATAACATACAAAACCAAATTTTAGAGAATAACAATGGCTTATAGCAAAAAAGTGATAGATCATTATGAAAATCCTCGTAATGTTGGATCGCTTGATAAAGAAAATAAAAATGTTGGTACAGGACTAGTTGGAGCTCCTGCTTGCGGTGACGTTATGAAGTTACAAATCGCAGTTGATGATGACGGGATTATTACAGATGCTAAATTTAAAACATTCGGCTGCGGTTCAGCTATTGCTTCAAGTTCTTTAGTAACGGAGT
>NZ_LECS01000004.1:440694-442507 GCF_001602635.1 Rickettsia endosymbiont of Proechinophthirus fluctus
TAGAAGATGCCGAGACTATTAAAAATACCGAAATAGCAAAAGAATTGTCACTTCCACCGGTCAAATTACATTGCTCACTACTTGCTGAAGATGCAATAAAAGCAGCTATAGCCGATTACAAACAGAAACAAGAAAGCAAAAAAGACTCTTAAAATATGAAAAATGTTATTTCATTAACCGATTCTGCTGCAAAGCAAGTAAAATTGCTAATAGAAAAACGCACCAAGCCTACATTTGGTATTAGGGTAGGAGTTAAGTCAGGCGGTTGTGCCGGTCAGACTTATTACGTGGAATATGCCGATAGTAAAAATCAATTCGATGAAGTAGTTGAAGAAAAGGGCGTACGGATACTAATCGACCCAAAGGCATTAATGTATATTCTAGGTTCTGAAATGGACTATGTAGAGACTAAATTCAAATCCCAATTCACTTTCACCAATCCTAATGAAAAAGCTAATTGCGGCTGCGGCAAATCTTTTAGCGTGTAACACTTTAGAATCAATAAAGGTTTTAAAATATGTTTAACTGGGTTTATAATAAAATATTCTCTTAAAAGCACTAGAGGAAAGAATTGATTTCTTTTCTCCGCTTAATACAGAAGAAAAGGAAAAAAGAAGGGCTGAAATTAGACTTATGAGAGATGCTGATATCGAAAATGATAAAAAGTCTATTCTAGAAGCAATAGTAAAAAAGGACAAATTATTTTAGAACCCTATACGGCAATACCTTTAAAAGAAAGTTGGCTATTTAATCACAAAAAGGTTTTAACGCAAAGATTTGGAAGAACTCGAAAATAATAAAGGATTAGAAAAACGTTTAAAAGCAGTAAAAAAACACTGACATATCTATAGGCAAACCCTCGTCATCCTAGTTTAAATACCCATAAATATAAAAAAATCTGTTAAAGGACATAACGGAGAAGAAATATTTAAAGCTTATGCTGAAAATAATACTCCTGCTGCTTATAGAATTTTTTGGTATTATGGACCAAACAAAGCATCTCCTGATTTCACTGTATAAACTTTAGCGGTGCGATTTGGCATATTAACTCCTAAGATTATTTTTGATAGCTTAAAAAGCTATCAATCTTTTGTTTAGCAATCAAGAATAAAATAATTATAGTAGTTTTAACTATTGCTAAAAATCATTATTTCAGCTATGTTAAAGCTGTTTCTTTAAATTAGATTAATATGTCACAAAAATTAGGTTTCTGGGCGGTTTTTGCCTTAGTAACCGGCGGTCAAATCGGTACTAGCGTTTTTATCTTGCCGTTAAGTTTAGCACCGTTCGGTATATACAGCATTTGGGGCTGGGTACTTTCATTATTCGGTGCTATGAGTATAGCACTTGTATTTTCTACCCTTTGTGCAAAATTTCCTAAAACAGGAGGTCCGCACGTTTATGTACGGGAAAATTTGGGGGATAAAATAGCTTTTTTCACCGGTTGGACTTACTGGATTATATCCTTTGTCAGTACAAGTATAGTAGTCATTTCGGCAATAGGTTATCTAACGCCTTTTTTTAAATCACAAGCGATTTTAGACTTAATATTACAGATCATATTATTAGGTGCTATTATGGTTTTAAATTTAAAAGGTCCTGAAGTAGCAGGAAAAGCAGAGTTTTATTTAACTCTCTTAAAATTTGTTCCATTGCTTATAGTAGGTTTATGTGCTTTATCACATTTTAATATAGATAATATAACTATTGCCAAGGAAGTAGAGAATTTAAGCATCCCGAGCATTATGGGAAGAGTTGTACTTCTTACTTTTTGGGGATTTATTGGCATAGAATGTGCAACTACCACGGCAGG
>NZ_LECS01000004.1:442557-469085 GCF_001602635.1 Rickettsia endosymbiont of Proechinophthirus fluctus
ATAATAGTTGGAACTTTTTGCGTAGCAGTGTTATATATTATTAATAGCATAGGTATAATGGGATTAATCCCTGCTTCTGAACTTGTCAGTACTAAAGCTCCTTATGCCGATGCCGCTTCATTATTATTCGGGGGTAAATGGTCAAGCGTAATTACGGTTATAGCCTCGATTATATGTATAGGTACGCTCAATGCTTGGGTGCTAACTAGCGGACAGATAGCTCTTGGGCTTGCAGAAGACGGTTTATTACCGAAATTTTTTGCTAAGAAAAATAGCAATAACGCTCCAACTCACGGAATTATTGTAAGCTGCCTTGGCATTGTGCCGTTATTAGTCTTTACGGCAAATGATAATTTGGCCAAACAGATTACACAAATAATAGATTTCTCGGCAATCACATTCTTATTCGTCTATTTAATTTGTAGCTTAGCTTTTTTAAAGATGATTTTTAGCTCAAAAGAAAATTTTTCGTATTATTATTTACTTATAGCTATAATATCGATTATCTTTTGTGCATGGGTTATCTATGAAACACCTGTTAAAACTCTGATTATCGCTAGTTCTTTTACTATCTTTGGTATTCCTTTGTATTATGGATGGTATAAATGTCATTCCCGTCTATGAACGTTACCTAGCTGGATGCTAAGCCATCATTGCAAGCGACTGCAAGGAGCGTGGCAATCCAGAAAAAATAATAAAAAATTTTTTAACTGGATTGCTTAGTCAATTACTTAAGTAATTTCCTTGCAATGACGGCTCAGCCTCCAAGCGCGACATAAGAGATATAAATATGACAAAACTCCGCATTAATCTGCTTAGAAATTTATTCACAGAATATGATATAGACGGTTATATAATTCCGTCTAACGATAAATATATGAGTGAATATGTTCCAAGCTATGCAAAGAGACTTGAATATATAACAGGTTTTACTGGTTCAAACGGTATAGCTATTATATATAAAGATACAGCATTATTCTTTACCGATGGACGTTATTTAGAGCAAGCAAATAAAGAGCTGGATTTAGAGCTTTTTAAGCTTTTTGACTTAAAAGATATATCTAAGTTTGGTAAAGATGCAAAAATAGGATACGATTCTGAATTATTTACTTATCCCACTATATCAAATTTAAAGTTCAATTTTCAGAAGATTAATGGAAATTTAGTTGATAAGATTTGGCCAAATCAGCCGCTAGAGCCAAACTCTAAAGTTTATTTGCATGATATTAAGTTGGCGGGCGTTAGTCATACTGATAAAATAAGTAAATGTCGTGAATTTTTTTTGGATTCCCGCTTTTGCGGGAATGACACCGAGCAATCTGTCTTAGTCATGCTCGATAGCTCCTCCATATGTTGGTTACTAAATTTACGTGCCAGTGACGTTGCTTATACGCCTTTAATGTTTGCAAAAGTGATACTCACTTCTACACAATTATATTTGTTTATAAATCCTACAAGAATTGATGCCGAAATTATTAATGCTCGTCCTGAAATAACGATTTTACCGGAAGAAGAATTTGAAAATATTTTAAGAGATAGTGAGAATAAACATCTTTCCAAACCAACTTATAGAATTTTTATTGATGATACTATAGCATCTGTTCATATAATGGACTTAGTAGCTGATAAAAAAGTACAAAAAATTACCGATCCATGCTTAATGCTTAAAGCTTGTAAGAACGATGTAGAAATTAAGCATGCAATCGATTTGCATATTAAAGATGCAGTAGCTTTATGTGAATTTTTTGCTGATTTTTCTCAATGTCATCCCCGTGAAAACAGGGATCCAGAAAAACATAATAACGAATTGACCGAGTATTCCCTCGGTTTAAAGCTTACAGAGCAACGAGCTAAACAAGAGGGATATGTTTCGGATAGTTTTCCTGCTATTTGCGGATTTCAGGAAAATAGTGCTATTATTCATTATAGAGCTGACCAAAAAACTGCTAAAAAAATTGAAGGGCAGGGGATATTACTGATAGATTCCGGCGGTCAGTATCAAGGTGCTACTACCGATATCACTAGAACAATAGTAATAGGTACACCGACAGATGAGCAGAAAAAGCGTTATACGCAAGTACTTAAAGGACATATTGCTTTAGCTAAAGCCAAATTCCCAAAAAATATCATCGCAGGAGCTAATCTTGATATACTCGCTCGGCAATATTTATGGCAAGAAATGCTAGATTATCCACACGGTACAGGGCATGGGGTAGGGAGCTTCTTAAGTGTTCACGAAGGACCGCAAAGCATAAATCTTCTTAATAAAACAATACTTAAAGCAGGTATGATCTTATCTAATGAACCGGGGTTTTATGTCCCTGGAAAATATGGTATTAGGATTGAGAATTTGATGTATGTAAAAGAAAATAATGGATGGCTTGAGTTTGAGACCTTAAGCCTAGTTCCTTATGCTAGTAAATTGACTGATATGAAACTACTTAATATTGATGAAATAAACTATATCAAGGAATATTATAACAAAATTAGAGCTAAAATTTATGATTTATTATCCACGCAAGCGAGGCATTGGCTTAATAATGAAATAAATTTATATTGTAATTGACGTTTCCGCTATTTATTGGTATAAAATCTATACATTTCTACATTGGGACGTCGCCAAGTGGTAAGGCAACGGTTTTTGGTATCGTCATCCGGAGGTTCGAATCCTCCCGTCCCAGCCATAAGTAATTGTTGTTCTATAATCTATATTATGGAAAATAAAAAATTTTATATGGTGCATTCGATTGGATTTGAACCAACGACCTTTGCCTTCGGAGGGCAACGCTCTATCCAGCTGAGCTACGAATGCAAATAACTAATAAGAGCGATCTAAAATAAATTTAATAATCGAAAACAAATAGTCTTTATAAATATTCTGAACCGGAATTTTATTTAATAACTTACTTGCTGCATTTTCTAAGTTACTCAAATAATTAACTGTTTCATTGTAAATTTTATGCTTTACCATTAAGTCATGTATTTTTACAAAGTCATCTTTAGTACGCTTATCACATTTAATTATATTTTCAAGCCAAAGCTGCTTATCTTGCGCTAACTTATTATATAAAAAAATCAGCGGTAACGTAACTTTTCCTTCTAAGAAATCATCGCCAATATTTTTGCCTACCTGTTTATCATTACCCAAATAATCAAGCAAGTCATCTATAACCTGAAATATCGTACCGAGTAATTGCCCAAAGTCCTGCATATCTTTAGAAATATGGTCTACCTGCTCTGCTATAATAGCTCCAACTGCACAAGCAGTTCCAAATAGTTCGGCGGTTTTAGATTTAACTATTTGCTGATATTCGTCTATAGTTATAATACGTCGTTCATTTAACTTCACTAGCTGTACTACCTCCCCTTCGGAAATAATTGCTGAAGCTTTAGCTAGAACATTCATAGCTTTAATAGAGCCGGAAGCTACCATTAACTTAAAAGACTGACTAAAGAGGAAATCACCCACTAAAATACTTGTTTTACTGCCCCAAATAACGTTAGCCGTAGGTTTGAATCTTCTTAAAGTGCTGTCATCTACCACATCATCATGAAGCAATGTGGCGGTGTGAATGAATTCAACGGCACTTGCAAGCTTTATATGATTATCGCCTTTATAATCAAACATTTTAGCAGTTATTATAGTTAAAAGCGGACGAATTCTTTTACCGCCTGCTTCTAGTAAATATTTACCGACCTTTTCTATTAACTCTTCATCACTTTTTAAACAGCTAATGATTAAATTGTTTAACTTAGTTACTTCATCTTTTAAATCTTGCTGTATTTTTACTATAATATTCATGGTTGGTATTTTTATACTCGTGCCAAAATCCTGAGATTGCCACGCTCCTTTCAGTTGCTTGCAATGATGATTAACGCAGTTCATCGAGTATACATTCCTCTAATATTTTTTGATTAACATTAGGAATTAACTCCATAATTTTTTCTTTTACATTTTCACCGGGTTGCACTTTTTTTACTGCTGCTTGATATAAAGATAAATAATATAAAGGTATAAGTTTATTTATATCATCTATATTACCTATTTTAGCTTTGTTTAAATCGGACAAATCAAACACATATTCAATGCTAGCATCAATTAAATTAGATGAATTCGGGTGATCAGAAATAGTTTTTAAAAATGATTTCAAAGCATTCCCGTATACTTCCTTACTCTCTTCCGAAAAATCTTTAAAATCCCCTACTCCGTATATATATGCACTTAAAACATCTATTATTCTAGAGTAATCATTAATTATTATCGTACCTTTACTGTAAGAATCTTTAAGAGCATTTACTATAGTTTCATTTGTTATATTAAATCCCGATGCGTTTGAATAGAGACTTAAAGCATTTATCTGTGCTCTAGTTAATTTGTTTAATTCAGTTACTAAATTAATATTTAAATTAAAATTATATTCCCTATCTTCAAAAATACTAAAATTATATTGTTCATTATTATTTAAAATATAGCTTAGTTCATTATTAAAATCTTTATATAGCTTATTATCAGAAAGTTTAAATAAATAGGTTTGCTTATCGTAATATTTCTTTATAAATTCTAATGAACCTATTATAAAACCAGGTTTTAGCTTAAATTGCGAATCTACCCAAAGATCAATATTATTATTGCCGAAATCGTTTAACTTACCTTTATATAATAAATTAATATTATTTTCAAAGTTATTACTATTGATTTTTGCATTAGTAACTTCAATTGTTAAATCTTTAGCAATATCTTTAAAATTCACACTACTAGTACTAATCAAGAAATTACCGGAAAATTTGAAATTATTATTCCAAGCGGGTCTATATAATAATAAGCCGGCAGGTATTATTCTATCCTCAAGGTTACTCTGTACTATTTCGGTTTCATAATAAATTGCTAATTTTTGCGGTATGTTATCAAGGAAATCCTGTTTACTTGTATAATACTTACTTTTGTCAAATAACATAGTAAGTATAGTATGATCTTCTTCATATAATTTTTGATTATCGACTAAGTCAAAAATTTCTGTTTTACCGGAAGTAAATTTAATATTTTCTATTAAATTTATAACTTCAAATAAATCTTTTTTAAATCGTACTATTTCAAATAATTTAAAATTTAACGGTATTTTTGTTGATAACATACAGTTCTCATTATAAAATCTTACTCCAAAGCCTCTTTGAACCGGCTTAAATTTTCCGAATGCTTCTCCAGAAAAATGTATAAATAATTTCTGCTTAAGTAAATCATAACCGATATTTATCGGTGTGGTAAATTCAGTTACTCTATTAATACTCTCTTCTTGCCAATTAATTACTGAAATACCTAATTTGAAAGGAAAACCATATGGCTGAACTTTAGAAAACTTAATAAGATATTGCTGATTAGGATTATTATCAGCCTCTTCTATATTAAGGTTGGTACCAGCATATTTTTGATTTATAGAGTGTGATAAAGAGAACATAATAGTAAACCACAACCCACTATATGCGAGTATAATAAAGATAGTTATAAATAATATTATTTTAAGAATTTTTTTCATCTTTAAATCGGTATTATAGTGTGATTTTCTTTTGTTGTATGGATAAGTTTTTTCGTCATTGCAAGGAAAAATTGAAAATTTTGACGAAACAATCTCAGGAGTTTGTTATTATTGCATGAGATTGCCATGCAGTCTACGACTGCTCGCAATGACTTGGTGGTATATCCACGCAACAATACCCGCTTGCAATGACGTTTACTTACACAGCTCTATATATTCCTTATTCAATTTTATAACGTTCCAAATCCATAAACTCATCATAACTATAAAAGTTACTAATAAATATATTATAATAGAATCAAACGTAGCAGTCGGAATAATAATAAATATCAAAGACTGTATAAATGCTCCAAGCGATTTACCGAATTTAGTACCTATTACCTCTACGGCAACTTTTCCCTTAGTTCTAAGCTCTAAAGATAAAGGAATATACGCCATTTCTTTTGTTGAATCGAATAATGAATATTTGGACGATTTACTCAGTATGTTCTGAATTGCTCCAACAATAATCGCTGCATATAGAAGATTAAAATCACCGAAACATTTTCCTATTTCTTCAATAAAAATTATAAAGATAAAAAACATCAAACCGGTAATAGACAACATAATAGGAGTTAATAATGCCGAAATGAGCCAACCGAGTCTTCTAAGAATATTACTGCCTATTATCATGAAAGTAACGCATGATATCCCCATCCAAATATTAAACCTGCCCATAAAGTGAACATAGTCTATAGTGTTGGGATGTAATTCTTTTATTTTTGCTTTCCAAGGTCCTTCAACTATATTTATTAATAATCCATAACAGATTATTAATAAGGCAATACGACCTATATATTGTGAGTGAATTACTAATTTGATACTTTCAATTACCGAAAGTTTTGTTTTCATTTTAGCTGTAACTTTTTTTGCATCTAAAACATTTATGGAATCTGTTAAAATAAATCTATTTATTATTCTAAATAGAAGCATAGCAATTATTCCTGCAGTAACAATAATTGACATGATTGGCTGAAGCATTATAGCATTTCCGACAGATAAATTAAAAGCATCCGGTAATAATTCTGCATCAATGCCGTCCTGCCCGTTTGAGAAAAAGACAAGTACGCTGCCTGCTATTATAAGACCGATATTACCGACCATTCCAAGAACGGGATAGAATCTTTTAGCTTTAGAAGTATCAAAAATGTGATTGGCAAACTGCCAAAACATTAAGTTTATGACTACTGCACTCCATAATTCCGCGAAAATATACATCAGTGCATAACTCCATTGACTACCTATTTTAATAAACCATTTAAAATGAGGGTATGAAGCAATTAATTTATTTATCATTTCATCATTAGGATGATAAATATCTTGATTTGGATAAATAATATAGGCAAATAATAAGAAAAATAGTAAAAAACTGCCGACTATAATGTAGAAAATATATTCAAAATTTAAGTTATTACTAAGTTTAACATAAAGTACGGTAAAAATTACGCACGAGGGTAATACTAACCATAATTTTAAGAAGCTAATAATTTCAGCCCCCATAGAGGGTACTACTAAACTATCTTTGATAGATCTTAAAGCCCCAAAATTAAAAAGGATACATAACATCATTAAAGCCATAGGTATAAATAGCTTTAATTCTTTCCTTTCTATAGGCCACATTATTTCTTTAACTTTTTCAAAGAAAATTTTAGGCGGTAACATTTTTATTGTAACCTTACATATTAAAGTTAACTTTTAAATCTCTTAAGTGCTAAAGTCAATTAAAATAATTAATTTATACTACTCCAAGGTGTTATTTCTTTATATCACCAGTAATATTTTGTGATCTTATCTAATTTGTCCTGATTTGTCTTCCATAATTCCTGCTTATCGGTATATGTAAAACAGTTCCATCTCATCAATAAGATTTAATAAATCTTAGTTAGGAAAAGAAAAATCACATTTTGACTTTTGTAAAGTTTTTAAAAACATATTTTTATCTTGCATTTTTTGCATATTTTTTAAGTTTAAAAATACTACCCCGCTATTTTTATAAGAATGAGCTATATTTCTCTTACATTCTTTTGTCACTTTATGACTAATCTATGGGAGTTATTTGAAAACAGTGCACTTATAAAAAATACATATGGATTAATGATTATCAGTTAATTAATGTTCAAAATATTTCTGATGAAAAATTAAAAGAAAAAGCTTGGTCTGGAATCTTGCAGTTTTTTTTAAAACATATCCACAAATGAGATTTATTAAAGAGATGGCAAGAAGTAGCTGATCTTTTACCAGAATTTATTAAAGTTAATATCGGTATAGATTATATAGAGCTAATTTTGTCCTCTACACCTTGAATCAGATTAGGGAAAATGATAAAATAGAAATAGAAAAAATACTTAAATCGCATTTAAACCCTGCATTAGGAGGAAACCTTATGAATAGCTTAACGCATAGCTGGAAACAAGCAGGTATTGAAGAAGGTAGAAAAAAAAGAAAATTACTATGACTAAAGAAATGAAAAAAGAAGGGCTTTCTTTAGAAACTATTATGAAAATAACAAAATTAGATAAGAACGATATTGAGACATTAAAATAACATGATTACATTACATGCTGCAAATCAACAGAATACTCACATTTTTGCATATTAAGCCTATAGGCACTTAGAGCTAAAGGCATATATACTCGATCAACTTCAAAAATTGGCTATGTTGTTTCATAAGCTCTGCGGTACTCACGTATTAAGTATACGCTCCGCTCCTCGCCTTATAGACTCCTTGCTCTTGTTGAAGTTGATCTTCGTCTATCAATTCTTCATTTACTCGAAGTATATAAATTCATGTTAAATAACTCTCGTTTATGTATTATTTGGTTGTTTGGGCTTATTAGCGGTTTTAATCTAATGATTACCGGTAATACTTTAAATTATTGGCTTGCTAAAGAAGATATAGCACTGCAAACAATCGGTATATTATCATTCATAACGCTTCCCTACTCTATTAATTTCTTGTTAGCACCGATTTTTGATGCAGTGCAAATTAAATATTTAAACAAAATATTCGGTCATAGATTATCTTGGATTTGCTTAACTAGTAGTGTATTGATATTTCTTATATATATTTTCAGCTTTCTAGATCCTAGAACTAATCTATTATTATTTGCTTTCACAGCTTTAATTATTTCTTTTTTTAGTGCTGCACAAGATACTATATTAAGTGCTTTAAGAACGGAAATAGTACCTAAAGAATCGCTTGGGTTTACTTCAGGAATATATATATTCGGTTATCGGGTCGGTATGCTTTTAGCCGGTTCTGGAGCTATTTATTTATCTATTTATTTAACATTTAATGAAATATATAAAATATTTGCCGGTTTAGTATTTATTTATTTAATTTTATTGATTGTAGGAATTAAGTATTGTTATTTAAACGAGAACATACATATACAGATAATCAAGAATGATACAAAAAATAATCAAAATAAAAAAAACATAATAAATTTTATATATAATGCGTTAAAACCTATAGGTTCTGTTTATTTCATTATTCTTATATTAATTTTCCTAGTATTATATAGGTTACCGGATAACTTAATTAATGTTATGATTAATCCGTTTTTACTTCATCTTGAGTATGATGCTTTTGAAATAGCAAGCGTTGGAAAGTTTTGTGGAGTTGTAGGAGCTATAATCGGTGGACTTGTCGGCGGGGTTATTATGAAACATAAAAATATATTAAATAGTATATTTTTATTTGGTATTATTCATGCTTTAGGACATATGTTATTTATTTTTCTTGAAATAAACGGTAAAAATTCTTTATTATTATTTATTACGATAGGCATAGCAAGTATTACCGGCGGTATGACAATGACTGCTTATATCGCTTTTATTTCTGCACTCTGTCAAGGTCAATTTCGAGCTACTCAATATTCTTTTCTTTCATCGATGATGGGGATTTCGCGCTCAATTTTTCCTATAATTTCAGGCTATATGGTAGTAAATTTCGGTTGGCAAAATTTCTTTTTATTTACTACTATTATAACTATTCCGTCTTTATTAATATTATTAAAAATAAAAACTAAATTACAATAATGAATGATATATATTAAGTATAATATTTTTAATACCGTATTTTGCTATTTCTTCCATTATACCAAGTATTTTTATATTAAATCACAGTGCAAAATATCGTAGCTTCAAAAAAGCTCTACCTAGTGTAATTGTTGCTTATGTTATAATATACTTATACATATAATCGTTTTCAATCATGATTTCTTCTTTATTTTTATGATTTGATATATAACAAATACCTTTTTTCATAATTGGATTTATTTTTCTAATCTGTATGGAATATAATACTCGGCATCAATCATATTTTAATTTAACAATAGAACCTTAGCCTATTTCTATGTAGAAACAAAGTTTAGTTTCTATATTGTGATGTCAATATTATCTATATTAAACCCATATATAATGAGTATATTAAATATTGGTTTTTACAAATATCAAGGAAATGACATTAAAATTATTTACATGTTTATTTGTATATAGTTTTTATCATTGGCAATAATTGGTTATAATATTAGAAAATTAAATAAAAATGCTATAATATTAAAAATAATTAATAAAATGGGAGCAGTAACAATTTGGAGCATAGCTCTAGTATATAAAATGGCTATTTAAATGAATAATGATATATTAAGTGCTTTTTTACATGGCATCGTTTTAGCTCTCGGTTTAATAGTGCCGCTCGGAGTACAGAATATTTTTATATTCAATCAAGGAGCAACACAGCCAAAGTTTAGCAAGGCTTTACCTAGCATAATTGCAGCCTCAATATGTGATACTATGCTTATATGTATGGCAGTTCTTGGGATATCTTTGTTAATTCTTGAAATTTCTTGGTTAAAATTATCTATATTTATTGTTGGATTTATTTTCTTAATTTATATGGGATATAATACTTGGAATCAGCCGCCTATTGATCTTACAATGAATTCCAGGGCTTTTTCAGCTCAAAAACAAATTTTATTTGCTATATCGGTGTCAATATTAAATCCGCATGCAATTATGGATACGATTATAGTAATAGGTATTAGTGCTTTAAAGTATAGCGGTATTGCAAAAATTATATTTACCTTAACTTGCATACTTATATCTTGGATATGGTTTTTTTCTTTAGCAGTTGCAGGTTATAATATTAGAAAGCTAAATAAAAGTAGTACGATTTTCACTATAATTAATAAAATAGCTGCTATTATTATTTGGGCAGTTGCTTTTTATATTGGAGTACAAATATTGTATGCAATCGGTTTTATTAACTAGACATATTGAAGAAAATAATGAAACTATAAAGGAAATAAGTAAATATAATTTAGATTTACGTGATATTCATTGTCCTTTAATTAAATATAAAACTCTAGATTTTAATATCGATATTTTAGATAATTACTCAAATATAATAATAACTAGTAAATATGCAGCAAGTATCTTAACCGGTCATAACTTAAAACAAGATATTTGGGTAGTAGGTAGTAAGTCAAAACGATTATTAGGCAAGAAAGTAATGTATACTGCTAAAAACGTGGAAGATTTGATTAAGCATTTTCCTCCTGATTTATATGAGCAGACTATATATTTATCTTCAAATGAAATTACTAAAGATTTACCTAGCAAAATAGCTAGACATATCATTTATAATGTAGAATATTTGAATGAGCTGCCCGTATCTATTATAAAAGCATTTAAAAATAATATTGATTTTATATTACTTTATTCTCAAAATAGTGCTAGGACTTTAGTAAAATTATTATTGCAAAATAATTTACTAGAGTACTTACAAGATAGTTTAGTTGTAGCCATAAGTTTGAAAGTTGCAAATATAGTTAGACCTTTTATAAAAAATGTGGTTTATTGTGATGATCAAAACCTTAACGATATAATCAAGTTATTATCTGAAAATGCACAAATTCGATAGTTTATTTAAAAGCAAAAACATCTTTTTTATAGCAATATTTGTCTTATCTTCTTTTACTCTTTATCATAATAGATCCGATATTTTAAAACTTTTTAAAAGTGAAAATAAGGATTTAAGCCAAATTCCTGATCAAGCAGTAGAAAATAAAGAAAATACTACCCTGGAAGAAAAGGAAGCAGCTCCTCTATTATCTACCAAGTCGCTTTTAAATTACGTAAGTTCTTTAAAGTTTCCTGAAGCACCGACTAATTTATTAGAACCAAAATTAGAAACTGTAGTCAATTCAGCTTCATTTGGATACAAAAAACAAGGAGCGAAGAAGCCTATAACTAATAGGAGAGCGACGAGTGATGAGGTAGGCGTATGGGTATCACTTGACTATATTAATTACTTATTAAATGTAAATCTATTAGTATATAATTTCATGCAAGATAAGGATTATAGTAAAGAACTAAGAATAGTAAAATCCCGTCTGCTACCTCAAGATATAAGGAATATTTTAAATAACTTAGAAGCATATAATAATTATCTTTTTTCTAAATCAAGTAGTACGGAAGTAATTTTTCCTACCAACCATAAGTGGCTGGCGAAGTTTATCAAAATTGAAAAAAAACCTTCTGCTATGATGATAAAAGAACAAGATAAACCTCTAATTTTAGAGAACTTAAACTATCTAATCGATTGTCTTTATTCAGAAAAATTTATGCAGGAGTTTGTAAATAAAGATGTTTAGGTTATTATTAATATGTGCTACTTTTTTACTGCTTTATTTCGGGTTTACTTTTATAGAGAGCTTTGATTCAAAAGTTTTTATTAGTTTATATGATTATAATATAGAGACTAACTTGTTCTTTAGTCTTATTTTAGGCCTTTTATTACTAATTTCTTGTTTTATTGTCATTAGATTTCTAATATTAATTATCGATTTACCATCTAAAATACATAATATTTTTAGTAAACGAAAAATTAATCATGATAGATATGCTTTAATTTTAGCTTTTGCCGAATATATTATGAATAATAAAGTTAAATCTGCTTCTATTGCTCGCAAAAATTTATCTTCTGAAGATCTAAAAGATTCACAAGAATTCCATAATTTAATCTTAGCCGTAACTGAAGAGGATGTAGATAGAAAAATTTCCTATTTTCAAAAACTTATTACATCTAAAGAATTTGTTTTTTACGGTAGCAAAAATCTAGCAAAACTTTATTATGATAAATCTTTTTATGAGAAAGCAGAAAATTACGCAACCAAGGCTTATAATTTCAATGAACTTGATATTGACAATTTAATTACTTTAATGCGTTGTTATGCTAGACTTTCTCTATGGACAAAATTTATTTTTATAACGAATAAGCTCGCAAAATTTCATAAACATGAGTCTATGCCGGAAATTGCTGAGTATTATTTATTAGCAGTGAAGCAAGAAATAGAAAGTAATAATACGGCTAATGCTATAGATTATTTGGCAACGGCTGTAGATTTAAATTTTTATAACGACGAATTACTAGAATTTTACTTTAATTTAAATAATAAGCTTAATGTTAATAAAAAGATCAAAATATTAAAAGATGCTTTTCGTATTATCCCTTCTTTAAAATTAGTGCAGCTATTTAAAAAATTTACTTCTCTATCAGATAGGCAAATTTATGAAGAATTAACTCAAGAGTTAGATGCTAAAAAAGATGAAATATTAATTTTAGCAATAGAAGCTTATTTAGAATTGTAGACGTTGTGATATGGATTCTTTTATGTTATTCCCACGAGATATTGTTGCGTGGATACCGAGTCGTCATTGCAAGCAGCCGTAGGCTGCGTGGTGATAAAAAAATTCTGTAAATCAGAATTTTTACTGGATTGCTTCGTCAATTGCTACGCAATTTCCTCGCCATGACGACTTAGGTACCTGCAACAACACCTGCTTGCAATGACGGATAAGCCAAACCACACAACAAAAACTAATATAAAAATAATTTCTTTGGGTGCTTACTAATTTCTTCATTTACATTATTATTATGGTGATGATAATTAGATTGAATTGTTATTAAATAATCATTTATTGCTTTAGAAAATTCTTCAGTTTTATAACGAAAGAAATGGTCAGCTCCATTAATAATTTTATAATCAACTTTAATATGGGATTGTTGCTTAGATAATCTATTTGCTAGGTCTTTTACATCATCTGCCGATACTATACTATCATTATCTCCCTGTAATATAAACCCTGGAATAGGACAAGGTGAGAGGAATGAGAAGTCATATTTATGAATTGTATTAACCGGCGGTGAAATAGCAATAAAATGATTTATTTCCGGACGTCGCATTACAAGTTGCATAGCTATCCATGCTCCGAAAGAAAATCCTAATATCAGATTAGACTGAGCATTTGGGTTATTCTGCTGTAACCAGTCGAGAGCTGCCCCCGCATCAACCACTTCACCAACTCCGTTATCAAATTTACCTTGTGATCCCCCTACTCCTCTAAAATTAATACGTAAGACTGTATAACCGTTATCTGCTAAAATCTTATAGGCATTATAAACTACTTTATTATTCATATTACCCTCATATAAAGGATGAGGATGAAGAACTAATGCAATAGGGGCGTTAGGCGCGGTAGCTTTTGCATATCTTCCTTCAATTCGTCCTTCCGGACCGTTAAAATAAATTTGTGGCATAATTATTCATAATATTTAATTTGTTCGATATGATATTTTACCACTTTTTCTTATTAGTGCAACTATTCTGAATTAAAATATGAGTGTATTGACGCATGCCGCCATATATACTAAAATGTGGTCAAATCAATTGGATGTAATTACAAAGAGCGAGAAGCGCAGCCTTATAGATAATTGGAGAACGACGAGAGACGATGTAAGTGAATTCAAATCATTTGACTATAGCGGATCATAATAACTGAATGGAGCTATATTATAAATACAGTAGATATTAGATTACGCGTTTCAGCAGATATAAAACTTGAAGCAGCAGAAATATTTAAGCAAATGGGGATGACTATGTCAGAAGCCATGAGGATATTTTTCTAACTCAATGTATAAATAGCGGCGGTTCGCCTTTCAAACCACATATTAAGATTCCTAATGAAAAGACTATAAAAACTTTTGAGAATACAGATAAGCAAATTGGTTTAACTATCGCAAATAATACAAAAGAAATATTTAATAAGTTAGGCACCTAATTTGTATCATCATTACAAACGACTAAAAACTTTGTTGTACGACTTCTATGTCATTCCTGCGAAAGTGGGAGTCTAGAAAGGATCACCTTAATACTAGTATAAAAATTACAGATTATTGACAAAATAAACCTAAAAAAACAAGTTTTTTATAGGTTTTACTGGATTCCCGGTTTCGCGGGAATGACATATAAAGATTATCTAAGAAAATACTGCTCGCTCCACTGCATCTACGCTATGTTGCACTAAATCCTTAGCAATTTCTTTAGTAATCATCTTTTTTAGACCGTTTTTAAGTTCTTGTCTAACACATCCAAGCATTTGCGGTTCTGCTACAATAATCAATTCCTTATATTTAGCTTGATCAGCAGTAGTTACTTTCTCTAAATGTTTAATAACGCTCCTTGCTGCTTCTTTATGTGCTATATCTTTTAGCGAAGTATGCGGCTCAAACAACGAAGCCGGTGTAGATTTATTTTGGTAAAGGCTTTGTCTTTTTTCTCTATGGTGGTGATGCTCCTCTAAATCCAAAGATAATTTTAAAGGTGTATTAGTAGTAATTTTAACTCCTTGAGCGTCGTAAAGCATCATTTGCTTACTATCGATAACCGCAATTAATTTTAACGCTGTTGTCCTGACCATAAATACCTCCATAAGAACTAAGTTGTAATTTTATGATAATACTAATTATTTTTAAAACCTAATATTAATTTAATAATTTTTGCTTTTCACTGTTAATAATTTGCTCAACCTTGTCATTAAGTATACGTACGTCTGTTTGCTCTATTTCTTCTTTTTCTATTACACCTATAATCTTTATCTTTATAGTTCCAGGTTGCTTAAACCAAAAACCTCTAGGCCAAAATAAACCGGCATTATGAGCTATCATCACAATTGGAACTTTAGTAATTGAAGCAAGCTTTACGGCACTTGGTTTAAATTTGACCGTTTTATCAGGCGGAACTTTAGTTGATTCCGGAAATATTATTAACCATAATCCTTCTTTTATTTTTTCCTGACCTTCTCTTAAAATCTGAGCAACCGAACTATTAGTACCACGGTCAACTGCAATAGGTTTAACCATCCGAAGTCCCCAACCAAGCAGGGGTATATTAAATAATTCACGCTTTAATACCCAAGAATGTTTAGGAATAATCAGTTGCATAAACATTTGATCCCAAAAGGATTGGTGATTAGACACGACGATTGCAATAGTTTTCGGTAATTTCTCAAGCCCCTCTACTTCATATTTTAAACCGCAACAAATTTTTGCAAGCCACACAAAAGCATAAGAAAAGATAATGGCAATTCTATATCTTATTTGATAGTTGACATTGAAAAATGTTACTGGTATGTAACATATAAGAAAAAAAATAAATGTAAATAACGATAATAATCCGTAAAATGATAAAATTCTTAAACGCCACAGCATAATTATTAAGATAATTATATTAATAAAAATGGTATTTATAACATAATTTTACAATGAGTAAAATAAAAAGGTATTAAATGAAAAAAACTGTTCTTTCCGGTGTGCAAGCAACTGGTTCTTTACATCTCGGTAACTATCTTGGTGCAATTAAAAACTGGGTTAAAATGCAGGAAGAATATAATTGTTTTTTCTTCTTAGCAGATTTGCATGCTATCACGGTTGATATTAAGCCATCAGAACTTAACAATTCAATTATGGAGGTGCTTGCTATTTATTTAGCAGCAGGGCTTAACCCCGACAAAGTAACGATTTTTGCCCAAAGTATGGTGAAAGAGCATACTGAACTTGCTTGGCTACTAAATTGCGTTACACCGCTTGGATGGTTAAAGCGCATGACGCAATTTAAAGATAAAGCAGGTAGCGATCAAGACAAGGCTTGTCTTGGGTTATTTTCCTATCCGGTACTTATGGCAGCGGATATCTTAATATATAAAGCCGATATAGTGCCTGTAGGTGAGGATCAGAAGCAGCATTTAGAGCTAACAAGAGATATTGCAGGGGTAATAAATAGAAAATTTAACAAAGAAATTCTAAAAGTTCCTGAGGTTTTAATTAGTGAAACAGGCACAAGAATCATGAGCTTACGGGATGGATTAAAGAAAATGAGTAAATCTGATATTTCGGATTTTTCCCGTATCAATTTAAAAGACGATAACGATCTTATTCATCAAAAAATAAAAAAAGCCAAAACCGATCATTTAAGTTTTGTTAGCTATGATCAAGAAACAAGACCGGAAATTAGTAATTTATTAGATATTTATAGCAGTTTATCCGAAGAAAGCTTGGAAAAAATAATCGGTAATTATCAAAACCAAGGTTTCGCAAAATTTAAAGAAGATTTGGCAGAAATTATTATTACAAATCTACAACCAATACGTGATAAATATTTAGAATTAATGAATGATAAAGGATATTTATTAAAAATACTGCACAAAGGAGCAGAAAAAGCAAGAATTAGAGCTTCTGAAACGGTTAATGACGTGAAAAAACAATTCGGATTTGTAATTTAGATTCATATATTGCAAGATTTCCCTTGAAATATATAAGATTATTTGGTATGAATTTTCTTGGATAGGTGGCCGAGTGGTTTAAGGCACTAGTCTTGAAAACTGGCGTACGGGCAACCGTACCGTGGGTTCGAATCCCACCCTATCCGCCAGCTCAGTTTATAGTATTATACCCTTTTATTTGCTTTATAGTGCTTAGTATATTTATCTAGTAAAATCCTAATCATTTTTTGATAAGGCACATGTGCAGTTGCTGCTTCTGATTTAAAAAGTTCTACGCTCTCTTTACTTAAAGACATGGTTACTGTTACTGAATCATCTTTTAATAAAAGTTCTCTAGGATGTGGTAAGAAATCTTTTACTATTTTTACTTCCCCTATTTCCCCATCAGTGTATTTTATCTCTTGCTCATAAATTCTCTTGCCTTTACGCCAGTATCCTGCTCCAAAAATTCTTATATTTGATATCTAGAAAAGCTTTTTGAGCTTCATAAAAGCTTATGTTATGCTACCAATATTAATTTTTACCAATATTAATTTTATTTTTTTCTTCATCCCATTCAAAAGAAGAATGCATTTTTAGCCTTTAATCGATTAATTTAATAATACTTAGCTCTATACTAAATGTCCATATATGTAATTTAAAATCACTATCTTTACTAAATTCTAATAGACCTTCTAAATGATTTTTTTGTATAGAAGAAGCAATTTTAACTTCAAATGCATCATTATTTTGAAATATAAAATCAACCTCATATCCTTCTTTAAAATAATTCATCTCTTTTGTTGTTTTAATATTTATAAGCCATTAATTCTAAGAATACATAATGCTCAAAAGATTTACCAGCATCAAGCCCTGTCATTTCCTGATATTCCATATTTCCTTAGGTAATTTTTGCTAAGTGCGGTATCGAAAAGGTAAAATTTAGGCATTTCCGTAATAATTTGCCTTTTGCTCAGTGATCTATACGGATAAAGATGATATCCTAAATATATATCTTCTAATATTTCAAGATATGTTCTAACGGTTTTTGCATCAACACCGCAATCTCTTGCTATATTACTATAATTTATCATCTTATCGTTTGAAATGCCTATAATCTCTAGAAACCTTGCAAGTGCTTTGCGTTTTCTTAAATTTGCTTCACAAACTGTACTTCAGGTAAAATATAGTCATATAAATAGGACGCAAGATATTTATGAATCTTTTTTGATGCAATATAATGATCAGGTATTAGTCCATGATTAAAAATTTTATGCCAATCAAGCTCTTTTATCTCAGAATAGCATAGAGCAGCAAAAACATATATCTCCAAGCTCTTCTGCCAAGTAAATTGCTACCTGTTGATTTTAAGCGCCTGGTACTGGAGCAGCAAAGGATAAATTGTAAAGATTTATTAGATTCTATTAAATAATGAACCTTATCTAACAGTAAGGGAATTTTTTGCACCTCATCAATAATAATAGTTGAGATGCCGTCTTTTGACTTAAATTCTTCTCTTAAACGTTCAGGATTTTGAAAGTAAACTTTATAGGATATCAGCTTGTAATAAATCTATATATATCCGGAAAACGTTGTTTCAGATATGTTGACTTACCAGTTTTACGTGCTCCCCACAAAAAACAGGACTGTCCTTTTGGTAATTCTAAGTCTAAAAATCTTTGTATTGTCATGATAATATCGTGCAAATTTAGATATTTTAGGAGTATATTCCCTAAATATCTATTTATCTAGTTGATTTAAGAGGTTATCTGTAAATAAATTGTAATTAGCAAGTAAAGAGCTGTTTTAGCAAAAATTGATAAGATTTTTGATAGGGTGTTATTCATATTTCAAAAAAATCTTATAATTTGCAGCAAAAAAGAATTAAATTATCGATTAAAATTTATTTACAGATAGCTTCCAACATCATTTTAGCGGCTTTTATGCCTGCTTCTGTTGAAGTTTTTATATTGGTAGTTTCGGTATGGAAAGTTATTTTACTGCCATCAAGGTTACCGAGCATAAAATTAGTTTGTATATTAGACATCTTCCCACACTCTACTTCTAGGGGTAATTTGTACGTCAATCCGGTACTCGCATCTGTGCGATTGCTTTTGTACGCTGCTGCGGTGGCAAGTGCTTCTGTGTTTCCTTCAAATACCTCCCTATAAGCGAGTTTGGAAAGATGTCTAGGATTTGCATCTAGATATTGTGAATAAGCAGCAATCGGGGTGCAGCAATTAGCATCTAGATACTCTAAAAATGCTCTTTCGGGTTTTATGAGCTCAAAAGTGGGAAGATGATTAATTTGGTTGCATATCTCAAGCATAGCATTATCATCTTTTCTAATCTCAACTGCAATGACTCCCTGCCCTATACATGGTAACATCTGTGAATACTCTATCAAATGGCAATACTCCGGATTAAACACCTCTAACCTTTTAAGACCTGTATATGCTAAAATTGTTGCGTCAACTTCGCCGGTCATTAGCTTTTTTATTCTTGAATCAACATTCCCTCTAAAAACCGTTACCTTTAAATCCGGTCTTATTTTTTGGATAAATGCTTTTCTTCGTACTGCCGAGCTACCTATTACGGCATTTTGCGGCAGCTCTTCTATAGATTTATATTTTAGACAAACAAAAACATCTCTGGGATCTTCACGCTCTAAAACAGCAGCTATTACTAGCGGTTCAGGTATTCTACCCGGTACATCTTTTAAAGAATGAACAGCTAAGTCAATTTTTTTATCAAGCAAGGCTTGCTCTATTTCCTTTAAAAATAAAGCTTTACCGCCTATATCGTATAATGGTTTATTTTGGATTAAATCCCCGCTAGTAATAATCGGCACTATTTTACAATTGATATCAGGAAAAAATTGTTTGATTTGCTGAATAACTAAATTAGTGTGTATTAAAGCAAGTGGACTTTTTCTTGTACCTATTCTGATAGAATTTGTCATTTGTTTTCTACTATTTCAAAAGGGCTAGTAAAACTTAAAACATTACTGTTTATAATTACTTCATGATTCATAATAACTGGATGATTTACTTCTCCATGCACTATTCCTGCTGCTTTATAAGTTCCAATATTTTGAATATGATTTAAACAAAAACTTTTTATAGCTTGTTCTACAAACTCATCCCCTTTAGTAAAATCACCAAAGATTATTGCCTTTATGCATTCAAATATACCGGTATTTTTTAATTGAACTAGATTACGATGTACGGCATAGGCTTTTTCATTAACGTCTTCAAGCAATAGAATTTTATTGTCATCCCCGTGGAAACGGGGATCCAGTATTATTTTTTCTGGATTCCCGCTTCCGCGGGGATGACATAAAGCAGCATAGGAATGAGAATGAATTTGCAAACCAGTACTAATCAATTTAGTTAAAACCGTTAAATTCCCGCCTGTTATTGTACCTGTTATATTTTCCTCACTAATTTTCTTTATAGGTATAAGTTGTATTCCACTCTTTTCTCCTTTAAGAACATTTATTATAGGCATAATATCCTGATTAGTAGGCGATAGTAACGAAGTTAACACTGAACCGTGAATAGTTGGGATATTATAATGATTATTTAGTGATAAATGCAAAACGGTAATATCGCTATAGCCTATCAGGACTTTATCCCCTTTTTGTTCTATATTAAAACAATCTTCTACAAATTCACTGCATCCATATCCGCTACGAAAAGCCCAAATTATTTTAACCTGTTCATTTTCCATAGCTTCTGTAAACATTCTTAACCTTTCCTCTTTAGAAGTAGCGAAAAAAGGCAATGCATCACCTGAAAAAATCTTATCATCTACTAAAGTTTTAAAACCATGCAACGCTAGTATTTTAATAGCTTCCTTTAATTTATCTTGTGCATCTAGACAGCTTAACGCCGGTTCTATAATTGATATAAAATCTCGTTGTTTATTAAAAATAATTTTTTTCATAATAATGTCATACCGTGGCGGGGCACGGTATGACAGCAAACAGTACTGTATTCCTGTGATCAATGGAATGACATTTTCAATTATAAAGGCATCGTAAAAATAAAAGTAGTCTTTCCCTGTTTATCGTTTTCTGCCCAAATTTTTCCGGCGTGCAGTTCTATTACTTTCTTACATAATGCAAGTCCTACTCCTCTACCTCCTGCCGTACGTGTTTTAGAGCCTACGACAAATAACACCGAATATACTCTGCAATTCCTCTTTCAGTACTCCTATTCCATCGTCTTTTATACTATAAAACAAGATATTATTTTCTTGCATGTGTAGATCAATTTTTATTATTCCCTCACTACAATAATTTAACTAGATTCTCAATTATTTTATAATATTTATCCATTTGAGTTTGAAATAAACTTATATTTTGATTACTCGGATTATTAGTAATAAGCGGATATTTATTGTAGAATATAAAGCAATATAATTATTTTGACCAAGATCATTAATATCTCCACCTAATTGTGTAAATTTTTCAATTTGTGTCTTACGGAAATCATCAGAAATATGCGATTCCATAGCAACACGGAAAAAATTACGAATTTGTGCTTTCTCAGTTGAAACACATTTTGCCATAAGTGCAGGGTTATGATGAAATACATCAATAACATTGGAGCTATTACTCCAAATACCCCATTCAAGTATAGTATTACCGTTTGTATCTTTCTTATCCCAATTAGTGTCAGGGATGAGGATCATTTTGTTTAATATCTGTACAGCAATATTTGCTAAAACATTTTTAACATTCTGATCTTATTATTGAGGTATTAAACTACAAAGAGCTTCAAAAATATTAAGTTTGTTGTTAACATTAGTTCTGTTTAATATAGCCGGTATTAATTGTATGTTTCCTGAAGTTAATAATTGAAAAGGTGTATACATAAAAGTCTCCAAATTTATATTAATTTTTTATAAAAAATACCATGAAATATGGTTTGTGTCTTGTGTGTCTGTTTATAATTATAATAATACATGAAAACTTGATAAATGTCAAGTAGTTATTAAAAAATTAACTATTATTTAATACCAAGGTGCGAGAGATAAGTTGATTTTAATCCCTTTAACGGTAACTTCAGCTTCTTTATCGGCAAGATATTTTTCTTCTCTGATTAAGGCGATTGCTTTATTGTGATAACTTGAGCATATTACGCCGATTTTGTTGTTATCTGCGAGTATTTCTGCATCTTTAACTAATGAAGATAAATCTTCATCTGCTGTAATTTTATATATCTTTCTTCTTATAACTCCTTGATATTTAGCCCTTGAAATCACTTCCTGCCCGACATAACAACCTTTATCAAAACTAATTGCATTTAACTCCTCAGCACCATACATATTTGGAATAGATTTATCTGTGATTAAATCTTCCACACCATCTATTATTGCAAAATTATATTTATCTTCTAGGTATATTGGATTCCCATTTTCACGGGGAGATGTTGTTGAGGGGGGCGGTTCCCCCTCTATCACCCTGTGGCTTGACCACGGGATCCAGTCTTTTTTAATTATTGTATGGATACCGCACAACGGTATGACATCGAGCTTATTTATTGAGCGGAAACCAAGCTTAGCATAACGAGGATCACGAACCGTAATTAGCGAGTCTATATCTAATTTTTGAAGTGAGTAGATAACTTTATACTCGTTACTACAATCTATTACTTGTATTTTTGAGCGAAATTTATAGAAGTTTAAATACTCTATCAAAGCAGCTTTATTACTTTTATCAATATCAAGGTAAATTTCCTCAGGGTTATGAACATATACGAAAAAATCAAATAAATATCTTCCTTGATTATTAAGCAAATAAGTATAGCAATAATTATAGTCAATTGATTTGGACTCGCCTACTGCGTTACTCATCGTCTTGCCTATTATTATAGGCTTCGCTCCTCGCTCCTTGTATCCGAATTCAACTGAATTGACTATACTCTTACAAATATTGTTAGTAATGAGATTTTGTAGGAACTTTACGGAATCGAAACCTATTATTTTGATAACTTCTCTATTACTTAATATTTCATACATAATTATAATATTATTGACTTTATAGGTTCCTCACTACTATACTCTAAATTTATATAAATTAAACTTAATAATCATGAGATGTTCATCATACTGTACTTCTTCCGAATATAAGATGAGTGATCTAGTGACTAATTTAAAAAAGATTGGTCTTGAACCTCAACATTTTGATGATGTTTTATATATTCGGAAAGAGATAAATAAAGATTCTGATTTTATAGAGATATTTTTCTTTCCGTTTGGTTGTGTAACTATTTGGGGCGGCGATGAAATTCAAGAAAAAATAGTTTTAAGCGATACTGATTTAGTACCAGTAAATAAGCTTAAAGAGCCGGTATCCGATTATATTTATTTTGAATATAATACGGAAGTCAAGAAAACATTTATTGATGAAGAAAAAAATAAAATAATCTTAGCAGATAAATCAGTTTTTGTTAAACTTTCTATTTCCCATGCTCTTGCACAATCGGTTAAACTTAGCGTTCTTGAGCAATCTGTTAGTAACTTGATTGTTCAGACAACCCCTATACAACAGGAACTAGCTAGAACCGGTAGCGTATCGCTTTCTAAAAAGGAGATATTACAGCAAATAGGTATATTATTTAACGAGCGTTATTCAATCAGTTTGCATAGCGATATATTCGATACTCCAGAATTTTTTTGGCGTCGTCCGAGTTATGAGCCTCTATATCTCATGACAGCAGAGTTTCAAGACATAGAAATACGGCAAAATATAATGAATCATCGTCTTAATATGATTCACGAGCTTTTAGACATTCTGTCAAACGATCTTAATTATAAACATTCCACCAAACTTGAGTGGATTATTATTATTTTAATCGGTCTTGAAGTGGTTCTGTCGTTATCTCATACTAATCTTTTCTTAAAAATTATCGGAGCTTTATAAATAGCTTCTATGCAAATTATCGATAATCAAAAAATATTAGAAGAATTTTGTAACCGGTTAGCAAATAAGGCATGCTTAAGCATAGATACGGAATTTGAGCGTCGCTATACTTATTATGCTCAACTTAGTATAATTCAAGTTAAGGCAGAAGAATATTGCGGAATAATTGATGCATTAAGCAATTTAGATCTGAATATTTTTAATAAGCTGCTTGCAGATAATAATATTACTAAAATATTTCATGCTCCTCGTGAAGATTTAGAGATTTTCTATAATTTATTTAAAACACTACCTGCTAATGTTTTTGATATACAAATTGCAGCAAATATTTGCGGATTCGGTAAACAGCTAAGCTATGATGACCTTTGCTATAAGCTAATCGGTATTACTATCGATAAAACCCACCAAAAATCTCACTGGCTAAAACGCCCTATTACTAGTGATATGTTAAATTATGCAATGTTAGACGTGGAGTATTTGTATAAGATATATAAAGAGTTAAATAATATAATTGTTAGAAATAATTTAACTAATAAATATCAAACTACTCTTAGTGCTTTATTAGATGTTAGAAATTATAAGGTTGAGCCGAAAGATGCTTGGAAAAAAATAAAATATGGAAGTGATGATAAGAGTTTTAATCACAAAATTCAAATGCTTGCAGCTTATCGTGAAGAGAATGCACAAACTATAAATATTCCTCGTAAGCATTTTATTTTAGATGAAGATTTAATAAAGCTTAGTAAATATCCGCCATTGAATCACAAGGATTTTAAAAATCTAAATTTAAAAAGCAAATATTTACACAAACAAAAATATAAAGATGCAATAATAAGTTTGTGTAATAACTTATAACAAATCGAATAACTTGTAGCCTATTATGAATAGAAACAAATTAGCCAACTAATATAACTGATATCTCACTATCTTGTACTACTTTGACATATTCGTTGTATACATAATCAGGCAAGTTACTAAATGCCTGGGCTATGATAAGTGTCCCTACTCCTACTAATGCTAATTGAAAGCAAATATCTCCAGTCTGAGTATTGCCGGATATTTGTCCTGTTTCTAGCCAATCTCCAACTGCTTGTGCAAAAAAAGCAAAAGGTACACCGATCAATACGACAATTTTTTTATTATATCAACCATTTTACCCTAAGTTGATTTTTATAATAAAATATAAATTAATATTTTATACAATAAAAAGTTAAGGTTATTATACTGAAATCATAAATTTAAGCTTACGATCATGAGATTCAATCAGAAAATTATCTATTAATTGTTCTTTTAAACAAACTCCGGCGGTTAATATATTTCGGTTATTATTAAGATATCGGTCAAAATGTCCTTGGCCGTATCCAAGTCTATAACCCTCCTTACTAAACGCAACTCCTGGGATAATAACTAACTCAGGAATAAAAAAATCATTATTTATAGGTTCATAGGTTTTCAAAGCCCCTAAAGCCAATTGATCGTTATAATGATAAGAACAATATTTTATCTCATTTTTTATGATTTTCGGTAGGAAGAATCTTATTTCAGGATGTAAGTTTGTTATTTCAAGTAAGTTAATTTCGTATTTTAGAGGAAAGTAAAGTCCTACTGTCTTTACTTTTAACTCCTGTAATAACCGGCTAATTTTATTAATTAGAGAGTTTTTGACTAAATCGGAATTAATCTTATCTTGGTTTTTTATTAAAAATTCTTTGAAATTAAGACGCAGCTCTTGTTTGGTCATAAATATCCTTAAATTCGTCATTGCGAGCGACTGAAGGCCTTGTGGTATGGCTCGCTTCATCTCTGTCATCCCACGACTTGTTCGTGGGATCTAGTTAAAAATACTAATATTATTAGTATTTTGAGTGGTGTTACTGGATACCGTGGTCAAGCCACGGGATGACACCGAACTGATTTTTCAAGCCATGCAACAATGCCGCGACTGCAAGGAGCGTGGCAATCTCATAAAGCAGGACGCTTTAGATTGCTTCGTCAAAACTTACAGTTTTTCCTTGCAATGACGTAGAAATATATCAAATATTAATAGTCCTCTTATCTATACTAAGTGCTGCCTCTTTTATAGCCTCACTTAAAGTTGGGTGAGCGTGGCAGGTTCTTGCTATATCTTCTGAAGCTGCTCCAAATTCCATATAAGCCGTAAGCGCGGCAATTAATGTACCTGCATCAGCTCCTATAATATGAGCTCCTAAAACCCTATCGGTTTTACTATCGGCAAGGATCTTAACCATACCTTCCGTACTACCGATTGCTCTTGCTCTACTATTTGCTAAAAACGGAAACTTACCGACTTTATAATTAATGCCTTTTTCTTTTAGCTGTTCTTCCGTTTCACCGACGCTTGCTACTTCAGGATAAGTATATATTACGCTTGGAATTAAGTTATAGTTAACATGTCCTGCCTG
>NZ_LECS01000004.1:469112-490086 GCF_001602635.1 Rickettsia endosymbiont of Proechinophthirus fluctus
ACAGCCTCTTCCTCGGCTTTATGAGCAAGCATAGCTCCTTTTACCACATCACCTACTGCATAAATATTTGAAACTGCTGTTTGGAACTGGTCATTAATCTCAATGCTACCTTGCTTATCCGTAATAATACCGACAGACTCAAGCCCTAGATTTTGCGTATAGGCTTTTCTGCCTACCGCCATCAACACAATATCGCTTGTTACTACTGAACTCTTACCGTCCTCCTCTATTGTTAGATTTACTTTTCCTGACTTTACTTTAGCAGAGAGCACTTTAGTATTCAGTTTAAACTCCATACCTTGTTTTTGCTGTAGTTTCATAAACTTTGTAGCAATTTCTGTATCAAGCATAGGTACAATGCTCGGTGCATACTCAATAACCGTTACTTTAGCTCCCAAACGACGCCAAACTGAACCAAGTTCTAAGCCTATATACCCTCCACCGACTACTATTAAGTTCTCAGGTACTTTAGAAAGTTTCAAAGCACCGGTAGATGAAACAATAAATTCTTCGTCTATTTTGATATTCGGTATTTCTATGACGCTGGAACCTGTAGTAATTAGGATATTTGTGGCTTTAATTTGCTCTTTATTTACTTCAACGATATTACTAGAACTAATTTTAGCTTCACCTTTTATCCTAGTAACTTTGTTTTTGGCAAAGAGACTTTCTATACCTTTTGTGAGATCAAGAACTACTTTATCTTTATTAGCTAGCATTTTTTGTAAGTCTAGTTTTACATCCGCAGTAATACCTATATTCTCAAAATGTTTTAGAGCTACTTCATATTTTTCGGAAGAATTAAGTAAAGCTTTCGATGGTATGCATCCTATATTTAAACAAGTGCCGCCAAGAGTATCGCTTTTCTCAATACACGCTACTTTCATACCAAGTTGAGCAGCCCTAATACTGCCTGTATAACCAGCTGGACCGCTACCTATTACCACTAAATCAAATTCTTGCATATTTGTTTGCCCTTAATAAATTGTTGGATCGTCATTGCAAGCAGCCATAGGCTGCGTGGCAATCTTGTCAAATATCCTGAGATTGCTGTGTCAATTACTTACATAATTTCCTCGCAATGATGTAATACTGCTAAAATACACCACTATCACCTTTATAACAACTTTAATCTTATACTATTCTTATTTGGTGAAGCAATAAAACTAATTAAATTAATATTATCTTCAAAGCCGTTTGTATAATTTTGTAGTAAAGAAAACATCTTTTTAGAAATAGCATAATTATGACTAGCATTTAGTGAATTTGCCTCACCTATATTTTTTATTTCTCTCATTAAAGCTAAAGGATTATCAAATTTTAGCTCTATATTTTCACAGTCAACAATTACTTCGGCAAATCTTGCTTGCAAAAATAAAATCGGAACATGAGCAAAATGAATAAAAGGAGCAATATGAGGAGAGTGCTTAAAATCACTTGCTATTTCGGCATCTATTAAGGATTTACGTAAATTCTTTAAGCTATTTCCTCCGACAAAATTACCGATAAAAATACCGTCAGACTTTAAAAATATTCTTATATTAGATAAAAAGCGTTGTACATCATTTATCCAGTGTAACCCTAATGAATAAATAATTAAATCAAAAGAGTCTTTTGGCAATGCTAAATCTTCATCATCGATTAATAATTTATGATTATGCTCAAAAGAATCAAGCAATAAAGGCGACATATCTGTTACGGTAATATCAGCACTTCGATAAGCATTTTTTAGTAAGCTCGTAAGATAACCGCATTTAGCCGATATTTCTATAATATCCGAAAAATCCTTATCAATCATCCCTAATCGACTTATTATATCATTAGCTGCATGCTTGATAAATAAGCTGTTACTTATCGCCTCTACTGCATTATTTCGGTGATTTTTTAGCTTTAGTCTGTTGAATATATAATCCTCTCCTATCTTGAATTTTCTCTCCTAAAATTGTTGGTGGCGGTCGAGAAATAAAACCCCCTAAAAAATCTCCTAGCAAACTCTTTTGAACAAGTTCTCTCTGTCTTGCAGTGCGAATATCATCCCCTTTAACGCTATCTAGCCCTTCAAAATTCTCCTGAATATCTACAATTATAGGTTTCGTATTGTTATTATTAGGTGATAAAGGTTCTAAACTCAATAGGCTTTTTTCTGTAGGATTTAAATCCGAAGTTAGATCAAAATGCTCTAAGTAGACAGGTTTGAGTTGTTTATCATTACTAGAAACTTTTTTTCTTTCTATCGCTGAAACATTGTTCTCAGTCTTATTAGATTCTCCTAGAGATTTATAACTACTTATACACAACAATACTAATATAAAATTCTTTAACATAAATCACCCTGTATATTAACAGTTAATATAAATTAAATAATATATGCATCAAGTACTGAAATAAATTAAGGGAATTATATACTTGTATAACCTATATTTTCTTTTTATTTACCCAAGATGTAAATTCAGACATACTAAACACTTCTATTAAATTACTGCCAACTTGATCCTTGAAACATTTCAAGGCTTCTTTTTTATATCTGTCACCATCAATTATTATTATAGTATCATAAATTCCTTGTTTTTTTATGTTTAGCACCAGATAAGTATATTTTTCATCAACCAATCCTCCTGATTGTTGCCACTTAGATTCTATAACTAGGCAATTAGGATGACGTTCTGGATGATATAATATAAAATCGCTATCTGAATTTGAAATAAACTATACACCTTTCTTATGTAATGCTCTGCATTTTTCATAAAGCTTAACCTGATCTGCCTCTGTAAAGCCAAGCTTTGTATATTTTGTAAATGAAGTATTATTAATAGGTTGATATGACGGGTCTATATAAACGAAATCTTTAGGCTTAGGCGAAATATTGCTGAAATCCTGATATATTATTTCAACATTTTGTAAAGCTTTACTACACGCAAGCAAGTATGTTATCCTTATCAAGAATATTAGGATTCATATAAGCTCCCATCGGGACGTTGCACTCTCCTTTGCTATTTACCCTATAAAGACCATTATAACAAAAGTCTTGTTAAGGTATATGAAACGTGTTGCTATCTCAATAGGGTTATCGCTATTTGCGTTCTTTCTAACAGCATAGTAATAATCTTGAGAGTGATTAGCTTTATGCTTAGCTAACAGCTCAATTAATGCTCGAGCTTCATCCTTAACTGCCTTGTATGAAATCTAAGTTTATATCTGATATAATAGCTTTGTCTGGAACGAGTGCAAAAAAAGTGCTCCTCCTAAAGGCTCATAATGATTATTGTAACTAGCAGGTAAGCGTAAGCACAACTCTTTGATAAGGCTTCTTTTTCCCCTGTCCATTTTATAAATGGTTTAGGGATTTTGTCTTCTGCAATCTCTGGAGAATTAATTTTTAATGGAACTTGACCTATCATTGCTAAAACCTCGTTACAAGATAATTCTCCGTTTTTAACTACTTTGAGTTTCATACCGACCTACCAAGGCTTTATAAAAAAAATAATTACCTGTATTTAAAAGTATAGCATTAAATATATTTCTTACATTAGAGTTTTTATGGTTGCACCTAAATACAAACTCATTTAAATATCTCTCTATGTGTTTTTTTCTAATAGAATAAAGTCCGATTATACCACGCTTAAACAACGCCCAAAAGCTTTCTATCGTATTTGTGGACACAGACTCTCTTATTATATTGACCTAAGTCGTGCTTTATATATTCATGATTATATAACTCTTCTAATACCTTGTAAGCTCCCCATTCATCAGATAAAATAGTTGACCCTATTAGAATATTATTTATTGCAATTTTTTCTATGGTCTTTGAATTAACTTTTGTTATAACTTGAGCTTTAGCGTTACCGTTTCTCTCTATCATGCCGATTACAACGGTTGTTGTCTGTGTGCTGCCACCTTGTGTACTTTTAGTTTTTTTATTTTGATGTTTGTTCTTTTCTTTACCACCAATATACGTCTCATCTATTTCTACAGTGCTTTTTAAAGGAATACTAAAACTTTCTAGTTTAGTCACTTCTCTAATCCTATGAAGCATAAACCATGCAGTGGTTTGGGTAACATTAATATCTCTTGAAAGCTGTAACGATGATAAACTTTTTTTTGCGTAGTAACTTGCAAAACTGCTGTAAACCATTTATTTAAAGAAATCTTACTATTTTCAAAAATTGTGCCAACTTTGATACTAAAACGCTTTTTACATGCCTAACATTTGTGATCAGTTCCATCCGCATAATGCAAAATCTTTTGGTTGCCGCAATACGGACAATAAGCTACGTTAGCCCAACATATATCAGTAAAATAATTATGCACTTTTGTTCAGTAGGTAATTTTTCGAATAAATCAACAACACTTTTAAAATCTAATACTTAACTATACTAACACAATTTTATATAACATTATCGAAACAATTTAGGTTATACAAGATATATAGTTGCCTTAATTAATTATTTCTAAAGATATTATCTGCATATTTTTTTCTATAATATATTTTGTAATTCTCATTTCTTATATCATTAAACCATTGGTCTTGTTGTTTTTTAATATAATAATTTAGGGAATTAGATTTACTTTTACTAGTTTGAAAATTATCTTCACAAAATTTTAAAAAACCTGATATTAAAGTTTCTACTCCATTAGTCTCAGATTTTTTCTCAAGAAATCGCATAGAAAAATTAGTAGGATTATTATGTTTTAAATAAAATTGTTTATATTTCTCATGAATTTTATTTTCTTTTTTTATTTGTTGTTCTGAAAAAGATAATTTTTCCTCTAATAATTTATGAATTTCGGTACAATCGCTCCAAGGTAATTCTATTATTAATTGCTCTTCCTGATATTCAAAATTATCTTGAATATTGTTAAAATCTGCATTTACTTTTACCGCACTTACTAATATTAAAAAACATGTAATTAATTTAATATTCATAGAATTAATTAATTTTAGCAGGAACCGGTATCATAATACTACTTCTGTATCTTTTATTACCACTAAAAAGTGATTTTTTTTGAACTTTGTTATTATTTACTGGAATTGTATCTTCTAAAGCCCCTTCATTATTATTTAGATAACTATGTAAGGATGCTTTATAAAGAGCCATATTACTTGCTATTTTAACTACATCTTGTTTATATTTAAACCCTAAAGAAGGTGTAGCCGAATGATAATGAGCTATCGCCTTGTGCCAGCTCCCTAGCTGATCATATTTTGAACGCAAAAATTCTGCACCGTAACGAATGTTATTATTTGGATCAAATGCCTGTTCAAGGGAATTAAAAGCCCCTAAATGATGCCTTAAGTTAATCTGCATGCATCCGATATCAATACTCTCTCGCCCTTTTATAAGCTCTACTCTAACAAAACTTACGGCTTCTCTTTTTGTGTTAAAATAATAGCCTTTTCCTTCAACATTTACTGTCCAAGGCCATACTACTCTAATTTTACGGGTTGTATGTTTTTTCCCCGATTCTTTTAAAGCTATTGAATGTAACGTATTAGATGGGATATTAAATTTTTTTTCAAAGTAAGGAAAAAGTTTTGAACATTTAAAGGATTCAGCTATTTCAGGATCGGCAAGAGCCGGCTTAGAGAAGAGGATAAAGGATAATAATAGGAGTAGTATGGTTTTAACATCATTGAGAGGAAAATTACGGAGTAATTGACGAAGCAGTCCAGTAAACAATTCTGATTTACAGAATTTTTTTACCGTTTTGCTAGATTGCCACGCTCCTTGTAGTCGCTCGCAATAACAATTTTGGCATAATTTCCAAACCATACCGACAACGCTAAAATAACTTGAGTTACAATAAGATAAACTAGCCTACCATAACTTATCTTACGAAGCAAGGGAAGTTATAGCATGTAAGAGGTAAGGATTTAATCTAAATCCCAAGCAGCATCATTAGTGTTTTGAGGATTACCTAATATATCGGGTACCATATCCAACAAATTATTAATATCGCCTCCTATCGCTTGCAAAAGATTAATTACTTGTGTTACAAAGTCTTCAGCAGTGCTACCTTGAGCATCTTGAGGATTAGTAGTCCCATCTAAAGCTTGAACTCCGGCATTAATTAATGTTACTAAATCATTAGCTTGCATACCTAAAATAGTATCTTCTGTACCGCTCTCTCCTCTATTAGAACTAGTAGAAGGTTGTATATGTGGTATTTCCTCTCTGTTAGCGTGAGCAGTTGCTTGATGAACCAAAACTGCAAGTTGTTGATCGTTAAGATTATTTTGTTCCTTTAACATTTCTGGAGATATAGTAGAATCATCCTCAGATAGATCAATTAGATCTTTTGCTTGCAATATAGAGCTTGTATCCACACTATAGCTTAAAGCTTAACATTGCAAAATCATCATCTTTAATTACGCTTTCATACCATTTTTTATGTTCGTTAGCTGCATGTTTTACATTTTCATTATTTTTATAATGATTTGGAATAACGTATAAGCCGTATCCTCCTTTATTTGCCTCATCTATTATGATTTTAGCTATCTTCAGTTCATCTATACTTAAGTCAATATTTTGTTTCACTTTGTTTAAAAGAAGTTTCAGTATCTGATTGCCTTGTGCTGCCCCTTTATTATTTTCCTAGCCTCTTATTAAAACTACAATAATCTATACCTGATGTTTTAGCATGCTCTAATACTGCTTTTATAGCTTTCCATTGATTATTAACTTTTTCATTTTCACCTTGCTGCTCATCTTTAATAGCATTCTCAGCCCATTTAGCAAGTTGAGCATATGATGCTAGCTCCCCTACTGCATTAAATATGGATACATGTTTACCTGGATAATCTATAATCTACTTTTGTAATTATTTCAGATAGATCAAATTTTTGAACTAATTTCGGTAATTCAACAAGAAATTCATCATAATCTGGTTTGTTTAAACTCCATTCTCTTCCATTTTGCTTGATTTCATTTATGGTTTCTTGAGTAAAGTTATATAATGAATATTTATTCATAATCTGATCCCTTTGTAATTATTGGTTAAATTTATAGTTAAAAACCACGAAACATGGTATTTTAAAAATACTTTAAATTGTTAGGTCCTGTACACTTTTAATTAATGATTATAATTTTGAGATGCTTTTTAGCAAAAATTAATAAGATTTTTGCAGAAATAGTTATTCATATTTCAAAAACATCTTATAATTTGCAACTAAAAATGGCCATAATTATGATTATTCTATTACAAGAGTACAGAACCTAATTGACTGATTAAATAAAAATGTTTATTATCAATCCAAATTAAATGTCAAAGTATATTTTATGAAAGTTGTTAGCTCATTAAAATCGTTAAAAAAACGTGATAAAGATTGTCAGATCGTTAAAAGAAGAGGCAAAATTTTTGTAATAAATAAAAAGAATAAAAGATTTAAAGCAAAACAAGGTTAATTAATCATTTGTGGAGAAAAACAATATACTCGATGAACTTGAAAAATTAGCTACATCGTCTTTGTAAGTCCTCGGATGCTGAGTGTTTATTATATGCTCCGCTCCTCAGTTTGCAGACTCCTTGCTCTTTTTCCAGTTGATCTTCGTATATTACTTTTCATTTTACTTCAGAGTATATAATGCTACTTTTGAAAGAAAAGAAATAAATATGGCCGGTCATTCAAAGTTCAAAAATATTCAGCATCGTAAAGGGGCTCAAGATAAAAAAAGAGCAAAAGTTTTCACTAAATTAATTCGTGAAATAGTTACTGCAGCTAAAACCGGTTTTTCTAATAACCCTGAAAATAATCCACGTCTTAGAAATGCTTTAACCGCTGCACGTAGTCAAAATCTCCCTAAAGAAAGAATAGATAAAGCTCTTAATAGTGCTAATGATTCTTCTAATAACGAAAATTATACGGAAATTAGATATGAAGGTTATGCACCGAATGGTATTGCTATAATAGTTGAAGCTTTAACCGATAATAAAAACCGCACTGCTGCAGAAGTACGCTCTAGTTTTACTAAATATGGTGGGAGTTTAGGCGAAACCGGTAGTGTCAATTATTTATTCAACCATTGCGGAGTTATTCAGTATCCAATAAATATAGCATCTAATGAAGATGTTTTAGAGGCAGTCATAGAAGCCGGAGGGCATGATATTATATCCGATGATACCACCCATACAATCTATACGGATATTGAAAATTTCTCTAAAGTTCTAGAATTTTTCACTGGCAAATACGGCATACCTGAAGATTCGTATATAGGCTGGATCCCATTAAATACAATAATTATAGATGATAAGGAAAAAGCCGGAACATTACTAAAGCTTGTGGAAGTTTTAGAAGAAAGCGATGATGTGCAAAGAGTTTTTGGGAATTATGAGTTATCTGATGATGTTTACGAAATAATACAAGGAGAACCATGACTTATAACGATGCAAATTATCAAATAATTATTTTAGCAGCCGGTAAAGGTACTAGAATGGAGTCCGATTTACCGAAAGTAATGCATCAAGTCGGTGGAGTTCCAATGCTTGAAACGGTATTAAAGAATTCGCTTAACGTTACAAATGATGTAATTATAGTGTATTCAGAAGAACTTAAAAAACATTTAATGCCCTATGAAAATATGTGTCGCTTTGTACTGCAAGCAGAACCTAAAGGCACAGCTCATGCTACTTATGCAGCAATAGATTTAATTAATAAAAATAAAACAATATTAGTTTTGTACGCTGATCATCCTCTTATTACTCCAAAACTTATGCATGAATTAATAGCTTATTTAAGCCTTACTAATTCTGCATTAGTGACTTTAAGCTTTGAGAGAGCAAATCCGGTTCAATATGGGAGAATATCTACTGATAAAAATGGTGAATTTTTAGAGATAATCGAACATAAAAATGCAAGCGCAGAAGAGAAAAACATAAAGCTTTGTAATTCAGGTATTATGGCTTTCAGTAGCGAAATTTTAAATAAATACTTACCTTTATTTGCTACTAATACTAACGGTCATAAGGAAGTTTATTTAACTGAAATAGTAAAAATATGTAAAAATCACGGTGAAAAAGTTTCATATTTATTATCTACTGATCATGATTTAATTGTTGGTGTTAATACTAAAAATGAGCTAGAAGAAGCTAATAATATTTTTGCTCAGAATAAGTCTTAGCTTTGTCGTATGGATACCCGAGTCGTCATTGCAAGCGACTAAAGGCTTTGTGACATAGATTGTTTTATGTCATTCCCACGAGAAACCGGGAATCCAATAAAACCTATAAAAAACTTGTTTTTATAGGTTTATTTTTTGGGATCCTCGCTTCCGCTGGGATGATATCGAGTAGGCTTTTTACTCTATGCAACAACATCAATACCTTGTGAGAATGACATAGGAAGCCATACAGGCAATGCTAAAAATTTGGGAGAGATGGCCGAGTGGTTTAAGGCGCACGCCTGGAAAGCGTGTTCACGGCAACGTGTCGGGGGTTCGAATCCCCCTCTCTCCGCCAGTTCAGTTTATGGTATACTCACATGATTTCAAGAATTGAATTTGTTATCAAATGGTGAGTGTGTACAGTTTATACTTAATAAGTGAGTACGTGAATTCATGCAGATAACAAAGAGCAATTCTTAAAAGCAGAAGAGTATGTTATGCTCATTTATTTTCTTTATAATACTTAGTATATTTATCTAGTAAAGGAACATGTGCAGTTGCTGCTTCTGATTTAAAAAATTCTACGCTCTCTTTACTTAAAGACATGGTTACTTTTACTGAATCATCTTTTAATAAAAGTTCTCTAGGGTGCGGCAAGCAATCTTTTACTATTTTTACTTCCCCTATTTCCCCATCAGTGTATTTTATTCTCTTGCTCATAAATTCTCTTACCTTGGCGCCAGTATCCTGCTCTAAAAATTCTTATATGATTATCTTGGAATGTAAAACGGACTGTTAAAATATTACCATCAACTTTACCTAAACAAAAATATCTTTTTTCTGTAATACTAACTTATCATGCTCTAGTCTGGACAGTTAGCCAATTTTTGTAGTTTATCGAACTGGAAAGCCAAATAGTAATCAAGGTTTCCACTGTCGAGTATTTAAAAGTTTCATATACATTTGTTATTACATTTATAAAGTCTAAAAGCTTTTTACAAAGCTTATCGTTTACTAATTACCTCATATTGATAGTCTTTTAATTTCTATTTTTACTTTTATAATAAAAATAGTTGTATATTTATATTGTTTTTTTATTACAGCTGTAATTTTATAAGTTACAATTATATACCTAAGAATCAATTAATTTATATTAAATTATGGCTCATAAAGATTTATCACATTTAACAGAAGAACAAATCAAAGATTTAATAAAACGTTATTATAACTATGAGAAAATAGCTAATTTATTAGAAGAATTTAATGTTAATGTATCTCCCAATAGTTTAGTTAGTTTATTTCCGCTTGTTATGCATTCTTGAATAGTTAAGTGAATAAATTGATCATTACTTCCTTTGCTTTTTAATCATCCTTGTTCTATCACTTCATCTATATTATTAGCTTCAGTTTTATTTTTATATTTTGTTTTTTTCTATATGCCTATTATTAAGCCAGTTTATTACTTCACTATATAAACGACTTATAAAATTTTGATTACTGTTTTTTTTGAAATTGATCCCTTATTGCTTGATCACTCCAAACCAAACATATTAATGCAGTATTGATAGGAACTTCACATATTTCTTTTATTTGGCTATGAATATCCAAAAAGCTTTTTAATTGCACTCCTAGCTCTTTATCATACTCAAAATTTTTATGTACATATTGCTCTATTCCCTCACTATCCCAGCCTGTCCTGTATTGTCTACTTTCCGCGCAAACCTGTTTTACGCATTTCTTCTACAACCACATTAGGTCTAGAACTCATTATTACGTTTTGATATTCTAATATTTTATCTATTAACTTTTTACATCTCGAGTATTTAGATGTGCTACTTCATCATACCCATCAAGTAATAACAACATCTTATCTTTATTTTGGATATCCATTATTTCCTTAACACTTAAGGTACTTTCACTACTGCCTCAACAATAATGGATAAAACAATTAAGCTTACTTTGAGATAAATTATTAATATCAAAATACCCACTATAACCGTCTTTCTAACTTTCATTTAATAATTCTTTTAACTCTAAAAACATAATCAAACTTATCGCTCCATAACTCCCCTTTTCCCCATTTATACGATAGATAATGCATTATAACGTGGTTTTACCTATTCCTGCACTACCGAGTAACAGTACTTTACCGACATCTGCTTTTATTCTGTTTACTTGCTCAATTATATTTTTTATTTCTGATTCACTTTTATTAGGTAGATTTCTGCGAAGTATCTCAAACTTACGTTCTTCATTTAGTGACTTAACTATATTATCAATTTTTCTTCTTGCACTTGATAATTTTTATTAAACAGCTCTCTTATCTTTCCGTATCTATGGCTTTAAAAATATTCTCTATTTCTATCGCTCTCTTTTCTCCGACAATTTTATCGCGTAATGCTGCTTTAGCTGCTTCATCGTCTTCACTAAATAATATCTGTAATTTTACTGAATATTCATCTAAAGACTGAGCTTTTTTGCGTATCTTCTATTAGCTTTGGTAAAGTATCGTGAGAACTATATAAGGTTCTTAACTTGTCAGTTAATGATTTTGAAGTAGAAGGCTTCATATTTTTATTAGAAAACCTAATTAGATTAAAACAATTATAGGTGTGAGTTTAAGAATTTAATTTTATTTAAGCAATTTAAAATTGATTAACCAAAATAATTTATTTTTTTATTTATTGCAACTATTAATTATTAATATATAAGACATTATACACTCAATAAAATTAGCACTTATAGTTATGAAATATTAGCCATAGGAATTTTAATAGCCGGTAATAATATATTTGCACAGGATACGAAGCCTGCTAAAGAATAAGGACAAAGAAGGATTATTAGAACTAAGCTGTAGAGGGCTTTAGCAACTATAGGATTTTCAAATGCACTACGTACAATCTCATCATGTTTAGGCTTTTTTTGTATAATATAATTTTACGAAGAAAATAATTTTAATTAGAGGTAGTATTAAAGTGCAATATTATATATAAGTTTGTTGATAAAAAATGATTTATTTACTAATATTTATATTTCCATAAATAATATTAGTTTTATATGCTACTGCTACTTCCTGAAATAACTTTGACTTTAATAGCACTTTTAGGGCAGTTTTTTGCCATAATGATCCCAAATAAAAATAGAATTATTTCTAATATCATTATTTTACTATGCATATTATCAATTTTTCTTACCTTTAAGTATTCAAGTTATGAAGGAGTATGGTACTCATTTGCTACCGGAATAAATATCGGTATTAGTAAAAGCATAGTGCTACTATTCACTATTATCTCCATGATTATATACCGTGATTACTCTATTCTTGTTGCTGATGAATTAAAGTGTGAATTTATTACTTTAATGTTATTATCGGTTGTAGGTATTTTTGTTGCAATTTCATCACGGAATTTTCTATTATTATTCTGCGGTATGGAGCTTACTGCTTTAACTTCATATGCACTTGCAGGATTCAAATTAAATGATATGAAATCATCGGAAGGTGCTTTAAAATATTTTATCTTAGGTAGTTTAGTTAGTTGTTTATCATTATTTGGTATTTCTTTTATATACGGATTCGGCGGAAGCCTACAATTTGAGAATATCTTATATAAACTAAATGATAATTCCGGAATGAATCTTGGTTTAATAATCGGCATTGTACTATTTTTAAGTAGTATTTTCTTTAAACTCTCAAGTGTTCCACTCCATTTTTGGGTCCCTGACGTATATGAAGGATCACCTATTACTTCGGTTACTTATTTCAACGCTGCCTCAAAAATAGGTATGGTTATTGTTTTATTAAATATCAGCACATTAATTATAGCTAATTACTATCCTATTAATTATAATTTAATAAAGATAATTGCTATATTATCTATGCTGTTTGGAGCTTTTGGAGCCATTCGTCAAACTTCTCTAAAAAGATTAATGGCTTATAGTACTATTTTAAATATCGGTTATGTATTAATCGGCGTTCTTCTGCATAATCAAGAAGGATATAAAGCAGCTCTACTATATATTCTAATATATGCGGTAGGGAGTATAGGATTTTTTACTTGCTTAATTATACTGCTCGGTAAAGACGTCGATAAAGCTAGTTTTAAAACTATACAAGGAATTGCAGAGTATCATAAAACTATAGCTGCCGTAATTAGCATAGTTATGTTTTCAATGATTGGAATCCCTCCTCTTACAGGATTTTTCGGTAAATATTACCTTTTTTACCAAGCAATTAATCAAGAAGAATTCGCATTAGCTTATTGTGGTATTTTTACCAGCGTAGTTGCTGCATTTTATTATCTTAAAGTAGTAAAAGGCATGTATTTTTCTAAAAAGATTGAGATAATTAAGCTGCCGATACAATATGGGCTTTTACTGATTAATTACTTAGTTGTAGGCTTCTTGTTGCTTGGTTCATTTATTATCTCGTTTTAGCCGGTATAGACTTTTTATTAACAACACTAGCTGCAGTAGTTTGAGTAAGCTTCATAACCTTTTCTTTTAGATTCTTTATATGTTTTAGATTTTCTTCATCTAATTTTAATAAATCTTGGTCTTTTTGTTTAGCTTTTTTAGCTAGACCTAATTGACTTGGAGTAACACTAACAATATCATCCGTTCCAACTTCTTTCTTAAATTTTTCTAGAGCATCTACATATTCTCTGATTGCATATATATTTGTCTTTACCAATTTTTGTTTTGGTTCTTTCTTTATTTTATCAGAAGAACCAGTGCAATTTCTTTCATCTTTAATATCTTCATTTAAACTTTTTATTGTCTTTATTAAATGTTTTTTCGCACTATCTCTAATACCAAGTATTTCTAAAATTCTTGCAAAATTAGTAGTAATTTTATTTCTTAATTTAAGTTTTTGTCCTCCTTTTTTTCTTTCTTCATAATTAAGAATTTTCGCAAAATAATCAGGATACTCTTTCATTAATGTTTTTAAGCCTTGCTCTTTCACTTCGTAATAAGGAAAACTATATTTTTTAGAAATTAAACTATTGACTTTAATTTCTAAGCCGTATTCCTTTAAGGATTCTTGCCTTTTTTTCATTGTATCTATTAAACTAGCCTTAATTTCTTCAGGCGTTATTTCTTTAGATTGTTTATTATTAAATTGCTTTGGCATCGCTTGTTTTGCAAATTCTGCAATTGCTTCATTACTATAATATTTAGTTAATGCATCAAAACTTTTATCAATAGTTTTGCTTAAATCAATTTTAGAAACTGCAAGTAAGCTATCGGCAAAATTAGGATTTTTTGTTCTTAAATTAGAAGGAAATTCTCTAAAATGGTTAGTGGGACCGAATCCAGGCAAATGTTTGGCTCTTGAATGCGGATATATATTATTTGTTAAATTATCAAAACTACCAGCAAAATCAATTCTTACTAATTTAGGTAAAGTTTTTGGATTTTTTTGATCTCTGATAACTCCTATATTTCCAACATGTATATCAAAATCGCCTATCAATAAACTTGCCGGCATAATGTTTTCAAAGTTCTGATACTTAATTTCCTTAAAAGCATTTGCTAAGGTTCTAAATAATTTATTTCTAGTCCCCATAAAAAGTGGTCTACCGCCGTCCTTTCTAAACCAAGCACTCGGTTTAGTTTTAGCAGACATATGTTTATCCATGTCCACATACATATCACTACTATAATTCTCAAAAAATTCAGATTTGACATATATTTGCAAATCAACGGCTTTAGATTTATTAAAATCATCAGGAGCAATTAAATTAACCTTTGCTCCATTTCCAGGACTTATAGCTTCAAAAATTTGAGATCCTAAAAACTCGGCTATATTTTTTGAGCTTGAAGCCTCTTTTTTTATCATCGCCGTAATTTTACCGTCTAAGCTTTGATATACTCCGCCATGCTCTCCTACCTCATTAGCTCCGCCTCCTTTAGGCTTTAAAAAATTCCAACCTTTAAATATTGATTTCTTATTTTGCGTCATCTTCGCCTCTTTATAATGATTTACACTACATTCTCCTTTAGGCTTTAAAAAATTCCAACCTTTAAATATTGATTTCTTATTTTGCGTCATCTTCGCCTCTTTATAATGATTTACACTACATTGATAATTTTGACATAATTATAAAACATATTATTTATTTTATATCAGAAGCCGTTTTGTACCTAATTTTATTGTTCTTTAATATTTCAGCTACTTCAAGAGCTGCATAGGTAAATATACCTGTGGCACCGGCACGTTTGAAACTAATTAATGACTCCATCAAAGCTCTCTCCCAATCCATTGCCCCTGCTTCTGCTGCAAATTTTAACATTGCATATTCTCCACTAACCTGATATGCAAAAATTTTAGCATTTAAATTATTTGCTGCTTCACGAATAACATCCAAAAACGGCATACCAGGCTTCACCATTACCATATCGGCTCCCTCTGCTATATCATACTCAATCTCAAGCATTGCTTCCTTAATATTACGTACATCCATTTGATAGCTTGATTTATCTAAATAATTCTTCTTATTACTCTTAACAGCATCGCGAAACGGACCGTAAAAACTTGAAGCATATTTAGCGGCATAAGCAAGAATTCCAACATTTATACATCCCTCTTTGTCAAGATATTCCCTTATAGCCCTGATTCTTCCATCCATCATATCTACTCCAGCTTTTGCTAGCACTAATGCCTGATTACACAAAGCTCTTACTGATCTATCATTATCAACTTCCCCATGATGCACAATACCATCATGACCATGTGTAGTATAAGGATCAAGTGCTACATCGCATATTATACCAATATCGATATTAGCGTTTTTGATGCTTCTAATAGTTCTACATATTAAATTATCTAAATTATAAGCCTCATCGGCATTTTCGCTTTTTAGACTTTGATCAATACTCGGAAATAATGCAATAACATTAATACCCAGCTCTGCTGCTTCTTTTGCCGTTTCTACTATTTGATCAATCGATAAACGATATATACCAGGCATAGTTTTAATTTCTTGCCTTTCATTATGTCCTTCAACAACAAATAAAGGCAACACTAAATCACTAACCGATAAATTACTTTCGGATATTAGCTCTCTAAGCCAAAAAGCTTTTCTATTTCTTCTAAGTCTAATATGGGGGTACATAAAATTCATATCTCATTTTAGTTAATAACTTGGATTCTAATATATAAAATATATAACCTAACTATCTTATAGTAAAAATATTGCATTACAAAAAGAAATTTTGCTTGCAATTTATAAAAAATTTAAGCAAGCTGTTTAATTATGTAAATAAACATAGGAGTTTAATATGGCATAAGATAATATTCCAAAATCAGTACAAGATAGAATACAAGAGTGGGAAAAAAATCAAAAAATATGTCAAATAACCCACCAAAAATACAAAACCGGCTGTCCCTCTAAAACCCACTTCTGAGCAAATAAAGGCATGGAACGAGGCACATAAAAAACAGACTGACTTAACTACACATTCCCAAGCACTTGATATATTTGTTGACACCCCATCTCCGCAAGTTGAAACCCAAAAGCCTATTATTTTTTCAAAACCAGCTCCGGAACAAACAAAAGTACCGGAAACAACACCTAAAAAACAATCCAATTTAACCGTAAAAGAGAAAATAGAGCAAAAAGATGCTTTGATTCCAGAATTTAGCCACTATATAGCATTAAGCGGTTCTATGGCAGGGAAGCGTCTTGATGTTATTATTAAAGCTTATGCACAATCATTAGGACGGCTAATAAAACAAGTAGGAGTACCTCAAAAAGAGTTTGTTTCTTTTATAGAAGATGATCTAATCAAGAATCATCCACACAAAGATAAATTTGAAAAAATCAATCAACATTATAAATTACCTGAACCACCTACACTATCTGATATAATTGATAATCTGAGAGAATTAGTAAACAATGATGATATAATAGCTCATTTGAAACAAAGTAGAAAACACATTGAATTTAAAGAAAAAGTAAATAATATTATTCAGATTTATGATGATAATAAACATAATCCAGCTGCTATAGCTAAAGTTGAAGCAACACTGCAAGAGATAGGTAAATGGTGTGCAGAAACTACAAAAATGGATAATAATCCTATTTGGCAAAATATTGGTAATTTTATACAATATTCTTTTACCGAAGATAAAGCTAAAGCTGCTTTTTATAAAGATGCTATAAACATTCTACTCAAAATACTAAAAAAGCTATAGAAGAAATACAAAAATCTCTTACCAACCCTTCTCCTCATTCATCTAATGTTCCACCGTCGAAGAATCAAGGAGAAAGATATAGAAGCTAATAAAAACTTTTAGGATCGATATCTATTTTTAGATGGCAAAAAGAAGGAATTTTTATAAGGCTTAGCCAAAATTTTAAATATTTCTGCAAATTAAATTTCTTATCGGCTATAATAAGTATTCGGTAACGATATTTACCAGCGAGCTTTGACATTAATGAGCTTGCCGGTCCTAAAATTTTCACGTTTGCTTTTGGTGCAATTCGGACCATATCCCTAGCAATTTCTAGAATTTTAGCCTCACTGGAACCTGACAAAATTACCGATGCTATTTTGGAAAATGGCGGCATATCTGCTGATTTTCTTATTTCAAGTTCATTCGCAAAAAAACTATCTTCATCACCGGCTTTAACATAACTAAAAATTGTATTATCAGGATAATAGCTTTGTAAATATACTACACCTTTACTATCACCTCTACCCGCTCTACCACCTACCTGATGTAGTAGCTGAAAAGTTCGCTCAGATGCTCTAAGATCGGCATTATTGCTTCCAAGATCGGCATCTATTACTCCAACTAAAGTAAGATTCGGAAAGTGATAACCTTTTGTTATTATTTGTGTGCCTATTAAAATATCAATTTCTAAATTTTCCATTTGATGTAGAAGCTGTGCTATTTTTTCCGGGCTTTTAGCATGATCTTTACTTATCACCGCAATTTTACTCTCAGGGAAAAGTGCTTTTGCTTCTTCCTCTATTCTCTCTATACCTGGACCACAGATAGTTAATGTTTCATCCTCTAGACATTCAGGACAAGAACTAAAAATTTTACTTTGATAACCGCAATGGTGACATTCAAGTTTTTTAATCGCTTTATGTACTACCATCCAAGAAGAGCAGAATTTACAGGTCAATCTGTGACCACAAGCTTTGCATAGCATGAGCGGAGCATAACCACGCCTATTAAGAAATAATAAGACTTGTTTTTTATTATCTAAATTACCTTTGATAGCTTCTATAAGAAGCTTGGATAAATAGGAATTCTTAGATAGCTTTTCTTTAGTCATGTCGATTATTTCTATATTTGGCAAATCGACATTTTTGTATCTATTAACCAATGTAACCAATTGATATTTACCAATTTCTATATTATGTATTGTTTCAATAGACGGTGTTGCCGAACACAAAACAATTTGTGTTTTATCAAATGTACCTCTTACGATAGCCGTATCCCTAGCATTATATAATATACCGTCATCTTGTTTATAGGAATCGTCATGTTCCTCATCTATAACTATTAAACCGAGATTTTTAAAAGGTAAAAACAAACTACTTCTAGCCCCAATTACTACTTTAACTTTATCGCTTAATATACCTCTTAAAATCATTTTCTTGTGAGCTTTGGTAACGCTTGAGTTCCATATGATAGGCTCAAAACCGAATCGCTCTATAAAACGATTAATAATTTGTGTACTTAAAGCAATTTCAGGCAACATAACAAGCACTTGTTTGCCTTTTGCTAAGTAATCTGCTATTAGATGAAAATATATTTCTGTTTTACCTGATCCCGTAACACCTTTAACAAGTGTTGGCTTATTACTTTCATTTAAAATTGTTACTGCTTGTTTCTGCTCTTCTGACAAATCAGGTAGCACAAAGTTATTATGGACTTTCTGCTCCTTAACTTTAATCGGTTTTTCAGCAATATCCATAGGTAAGACTAACTTGGCTATGCTCCCAAGCTCTGACATATAGTAGCTACTCATCCATTTAATTAATTCTAAAACTTCTGAAGTAATATTGAAGTTTAACGGTATTTTCGCTCTAATAGTTTTTATTTTTTTTGCCTCGGAATTTGAAACAAGCTCCCATACTATGCCGGTTAATTCCTTATTTCTAAAAGGCACTACAACAAGATCACCTATGTTTAGCTCTAAATCTTCAGGTATTAAATAATCTAACGGAAATAATTTTGCTACCGGTAATAATATTTTTGCTATTCGCATATATAATGTATTTTATAATTTTTTTTTTATTATATACTAAACTGATAAATTATAGAAACCTAGATGAATAAAGAAACAAAAATTGTTATAGCAATTTCTGGAGCTTCAGGCACAATATACGGTATTCGTTTGCTTGAAGTACTAAAACAACAAAATATCGAAACTCATTTGGTTATTTCAGAGGGAGCAGCTCTTACTATAAAGCTTGAAACTAAATATTCTATAGATCAAGTTAAGCTACTGGCTAATTATTATTATGACGATAAAGATTTAGGTGCTACTATTTCAAGCGGCTCTTTTAAAACTTCAGGCATGATAATAGCCCCTTGTAGTATGAAGACCTTAGCAAGTATTGCTCACTCAATGGAAGATAATTTAATTAGTAGAGCGGCAGGTGTTGTACTTAAAGACAGAAGGAAACTTATTTTAATGACCCGTGAAACTCCTTTGCACATCGGACATTTAGAAAATATGTTAAAAGTAGCGAGTTACGGCGGCATTATATCACCGCCCGTGCCGGCTTTTTATAATAACCCTGTAAGTATAGATGATATAGTGAATCATTCTATTACTAGAGTTTTAGATTTTTTCGATATCGAAACTAATTTAATTAAACGCTGGGATAGTTATGAGCAATAAAGTATCAACTTTACTATTAAAACTTGCATTTAAAAAAGCCTGTAATATTATTAATAAATATTTTTCACCGTAAGTTAATCGCTGAACATAGAAATGAAGCAAAGAATGAATAATGTACAATGTTCTGTTTTGGGCTTTGTTTTGTGGATTGGTTTTAACGTCATTGCGAGGAAATTACATCAGTAATTGACGAAGCAATCCAGTAAAATTCTGATTTACAGAATTTTTTTATCACCATGCAGCCTACGGCTGCTTGCAATGACGACTCGGTATCCACGCAACAATACCTCGTGGGAATGACATAAAGGGCTTCTTTTTTCAAACCATATAATAATTTAACAAACAACAATGGCACGTAATAAAATAAATAACGAAACAAATATATTAGCTGATAACGAAGATAATTTACCTATACCAAGGGTTTTACCTTCAAATGTTCAAGCAGAGCAAATGCTACTTGGGGCAATTTTAACCAATAACGAATTACTAAATTACGTATCGGAATTTTTACATGATGAACATTTTTTTGAACCTATTCATAAAAAAATCTATAAGGCAATTGAGAAAATTACTGAAAAAGGGCTGACAGCTACACCTATTACTTTACGTAGTATGTTAACTCAAGATGCACTATTTCAAGAAGTAGAAGGAGCGGAGTATTTAGCAAAATTGATAACTATGTCAATGATGGTAATAAATCCGGTTGATTATGGTAAAATAATATATGATTTAGCAATAAAGCGTAATTTAATAAATATCGGTGAAGAAGTAGTAAATAATGCCTATAATTCTTCATTAGAAGTTGAAGCAAAGGAACAGATTGAACATGCCGAAGCTAAACTTTACGATTTAGCTAGCGAAGGCTTGAATGAAAAAAGTTTTACCAAAATCGGTATATCTATTTCAGAATCACTAGCTAGTATTAATAGGGCTATGAAAAATAATGATCATATAATCGGTATATCTACCGGTTTGATTGATCTAGATAATAAATTATGCGGCTTTCAT
>NZ_LECS01000004.1:490097-565166 GCF_001602635.1 Rickettsia endosymbiont of Proechinophthirus fluctus
TATAATTCTTGCAGGACGTCCGTCTATGGGTAAAACGGCATTTGCTATAAATCTTGCACTTAATACCTGTAATAATATGCGTCTTAAAAATATTAGAGATAATCAAGAAATTCAGTCAGTAGGTTTTTTCTCTTTAGAAATGTCCTCAGAACAGCTAACCACACGTCTACTTTCAATGTGTGCAGAAATTGATTCTACTTCTCTTCGTACGGGGATTCTAGGTGAAGAAAAATATAACCGTCTTCGCAAGGAAGCAAATACTTTATCAGAATTACAATTTTTTATCGATGATACCCCTGCTCTATCTATTTCCGCTATAAGAACAAGAGCTAGAAGAATGAAGCGCAAGCATAATCTCGGTATATTATTTATTGATTATTTACAATTAATTAGAGGAGTAAGTAAATCCGAAAATAGAGTTAGCGAGATTTCAGAAATAACCCAAGGTTTAAAAGCAATAGCAAAAGAGTTAAATATTCCGGTTATTGCGTTATCTCAGCTTTCAAGAGCAGTAGAACTACGTGAGGACAAAAAACCTATGCTATCCGATCTTCGAGAATCGGGAACTATAGAACAGGATGCTGATATAGTAATGTTTATTTATCGTGAAGAATATTATTTAACGAGAAAAGAACCGGCAGCAGACGATGCTAAACATGCCGCATGGTTAGAGAAGCTCAACAAAGTATATAATATTGCCGATATAATTGTTGCAAAACATCGTAACGGACCAGTTGGAAATGTTCCGCTTTATTATGATAGTCAATTTTCTAAATTTGGTAATTTGGAGACAAGAACTTTTAACTCTAATTAAATCAGAATTGTTTTACGTCATTATTGCGTGGATACCAAATCGTCATTGCGAGCGAACGTTAGTAAGCGTGGCAATCTCAGGAATTTTTCCTGAGATTGCTTCATCAGTTACTTCGTACCTTCCTTGCAATGATGATGTTTATCTTTTATTTTTTTCTGTCTATCCTATTGCTTTATCAAACACCTCATTATTATTGTTCCTATAAAGCCACATCTCATTATAAGGAATGAACTTACCGGGCTATAGTACCGTCACTTGATGTTAAAACTTGTATCTGTTTTCCTGCATATTGCTTCCCCACGGATATTTGCCCGTTATTTCTTACATGTTTTATTGTTGCTATATTATTTCCTATTATCATAATATTTATATTTACAAAATTCCTATTTTTCAATATTACTAGTATATTTAATAATAAATAACCTTATTATTTAGTTACTATATTAACAAGTTCATAGCCCATTATAAGCATTTCAACAATTACACATATAATAATTAGATATTGTTTTTGTAATTCAAGATAATAAATTATTTATCTTTGCTTTATATAACAGATAAACCGGTAATAAAATTGCAATACTACAAGTCCAAATTATATATACTATTGCAGGAATTAAGCTTCCAAATAAAAACGCCGTCTTTAGCATTTTTGTTACAATAATTAGTTAAGGTATGGAAGATTACTTGAAAACTAAATGAAGTAAAAACTACCGGAGTGACTATACCCCATATATATATTTCTTTTAGAGGTAATAATAATACACCATGCTCCTATATAAGTTATACTTGTATTTAAAGCTAATAACTTCTGTAATATTGAAGAGCCTCCGTATATAAATACCGCAAGTAAAGCATATGAAAGGAGCTTAAGGCTTACAGTACCAATGATTTGAGCAGTATGTCCTGAAAAATATTTTCCCAATGCCCAAGTTTAAGCCTTTACCCGCTTGAAGATTAAGCTCTAGGTTAATTAAAGAAGTATAATACATTATAAACCAAATTACAAACATCCATATTATACTAGGTATTATAACCTCATTTTGCTAATACCATGGGTAGTAGTGCTATCATACCGCTACCTATACAAGTACCTGAAATTAACAGGATTGAACCAATAAGTTTTTGCATAATTTAATGAAGTTTAGATTAAAGCAAAGGACTTAATTTTTGTTAAAAAGAAAATCAGCTAAAAAAAGACAATAAGAATTTTAAAGAATAAAAAGTTTTGATAAGTAAAATTAACATGCGTATAATTTTGTTAAAACATATGTAGCGGTATAGTATCATTATATTAATAATTAATGTAAAATTATTAATATTGCTTTTTAAGGGTATTTTTATGTATTCTTATTAGACCTCTTCCCAAACCAACTTATAGAGAAGCATTTAATGGAGACACGGGACAGAGCACCACAGCATATATAGAAATACGTGAAGATACGAGTACCGAATCGACGTATAAATTATCTCTAAAAACGACGCTTGGGAAGAGGTCTATTGAAAATTACTATATTTAAAAATGCATAGATTAGCTAAAATAATTAGTAATGCAGGAGTTTGTTCTAGGCGTGATGCTGAAAAGCTGATAGTTGAAGGACAGGTAAAAGTAGACGGCATTACAATTTTATCACCGACTACAAATGTTGATATTAGTAATCAAATTGAAGTATCAGGCACATTAATCAATAATATACACAAACCAAGGCTTTGGATTTATTACAAACCTGTTGGTTTAATTACCACTCATAAAGATCCTTTATCTCGTAAAACGGTGTTTGAACAGCTAACCGGTTTACCTCGTGTTATTTCAATAGGTAGGCTGGATTTAAATAGCGAAGGTTTATTATTACTAACTAATAGCGGTGATTTAGCGCGTCAGTTTGAGCTCCCCTCAAGTAGGTTAAAGCGAGTATATCATGTTAGGGCATATGGGAAGTCTGATATTCTACTAAAAAGCAATTATAAAAATTTAGAAATTGATGGGATATTTTATAACCCTCATTCGATAAAATTACTTAAGCAAAATAAGACTAATTGTTGGTTTGAAGTAATTTTATTTGAAGGAAAAAATCGTGAAATTAGAAGAATATTCGAGTATTGTGGACTAAAAGTTAACAAATTAATTAGGATTCAATATGGTAGTTTTACAATAGGTAATCTAAAACCCGGAGATTATAAAGAAATAAATAATAAGATACTGGAAAATAATTAGTAGTGTGTTATTATTAATACATTTTAACTAATCATATAGAATACATATGACAAATCTTAATATATATACATGTGCAGAAAAAGACCTAGACGATTACCTTGGTTATATAAAAGATAACCCTAGTGTCTTGCTAAATGATTTTATCAAAAATAAATATTTCGCTGAAGATAATGATAACATTATCATTACTAGTTTAGAAAATATGGAAATTAACGCAGATTTAGCCAATGCTAATTTCCAAGGTACAATACTAACAGATGCCGTATTTAATAATTGTGACTTAACAAATACCATATTATGTGATTCAGATTTAACAAATGTACAATTTAATGATTGTACATTTATCGGTACCGACTTTAGAGGAGCAAATCTTCATTATACAGATTTTAATTATAAAGATTATGATTATGATAACTATAAAATCCCCAATCTCCAAGATAAAATACGAGATATAAAACTATCTTTTTCAGATCTTGAAAGATTAAATCAATATATAGATAAAGATTTAGAAAAAGAACATATCAAAGAAATAGTTATAGATGAAGCTACGAAGACAAAGAAATATATTTTGGCTGGAGAAGACGAAAAAACTTTATGGGACATCAAATCAAAAGAACTAAAGACTAAGCAAGAAGAGTTAGAAACTCTAAAGCAAAATTTAGATAATCCTGGGATTGCTACCAATCTTTTAAATGCTTTTTGGAATAGTGCAGAAACTATTGCTAGAAACCGACAAAACGAACTAGAAAAAATCAACAAGTTACAGCATGAAGTAAACAAATTAGAAACTGAAGTATATGCTTTAGATAATCTTAGAATGTTCTGCGGCAAGGGTTTAGAGGGTATTTTTGAGCAGTTAAAAGACGAAGAAATACAAATCACACTAGACCCATCATATATTATAGGCTCGACTGCCAAAGAACGAGATATACCGAAAGAATATATAAAATTAACTTCTGCCGAATTTGATCTATATTTAGCTGAAGCAGCAAAACAATCCAATACAAAATTATCTCTTACCGAATTTGTTAGAAAGCACAAAAATCTTTCAGAAGATTTAAATATAGTTCCTGATCTTTCAGCGATTAATTTATCAGGTAAAACTCTTACTAATCTTAACCTGAAGAATACATTATTTGCTTCAGCCAACTTAGAGAATGTCAAAATCTCAAATTGTAATTTAGATTTTACTAATTTTGAAGGAGCTAATTTACAAAATGCCGTTTTTCAAAATGTTACGGCTCGTAACGCAGGATTTCTTTTTGCTGATCTTAAAAAGAGCAAAATTGAAAATAGTGATATGTCGAGAGCTTACATGCCTAAAGTAGATTTATCTGAAGTAGAGGTAACAAATAGCAAATTTAATGCGGTTATGATGGTTAATGCCGATGCCGAACAGTTCATTATTAAAGATTCAGAATGGAAAAATTCTAATCTTACCGGTATATCGCTTGCCTATGCAGATATGCAAAGAGTTCAAATGCAGGGGGTAGTTTTAAATAATGCACTTCTAGATCAAGCAAATATCGTTTCTACTAATCTTGAAAATGTTTTTATGAATAAAACACATGCATTAGAAGCAAAATTTAAAGCACAATGTAACATGCAAGGCATAACTGCAAGAAATGCCTATTTTAGCGATGCTGAATTTGAAAATATACTATCTTTAAAAGAAGCTGACTTAAGAGAAGCTATCATGCAGCGTGTTAAACTTAAGAACGCTGATTTAACAAAAGCACAGCTTGATAAAGCAAATCTTGAATATGCCGATCTTACAAACGCTACACTTACTAATGCAACGGCACAATTTGCTAAGTTAAGTAATGCTACTTTAGAAAAAGCAGAAGCCGAGGGATTAAATATTTCGGATGCTATTGCTAAAAATATTAATGCTAAGGACGCTAACTTTAAAAATGCAATTATGCAACGTGCCGATCTTACTAAAGCCAATTTCACTAAAGCAGTGTTGGAAAATGCCGATATGCAAGCAGTGGAAGCAGCCGAGGCTATATTTAAAGAAGCAAATCTAAAACAAGCGAATCTAAAAGCAGCAAATCTAGCTGGAATTAATAAAGAAGGAGCAGATTTTGATAAAGCAAAAATCAACGATGCTACAAAGATGCATGATACTAAAGGTGAGGCTAAAGGGAATTTAGATCATCAAGATAAAGACTGTAAAAAAACATCTGTCAATGTTAACGAACATGCTAAATTACAAGATAAAATTCATGCAAAAGAGAAAAGCAGTTGGTTTCTGAAAACCGGAGTAGGACAGCTTTGTACAAAACTTGCTAAAAGTACTATATCAGGAATTAGCCGCGTAACAAATTTTTTAGCAAGTAAAAAATTTTTAGTAGGACTTGCCGTAGTAGCCGGTCTTGCAGTAGCAGCTGCATCTTGCGTAGCAATGCCTGTGTTATTGGTCACCGGCACAACCCTTACTACTAAAGCTGTCATGCTAGGCGCAGGTATTTTGGCCGGAGGGCTAGTCGCTACCGGAACTTATAAACTCACTCAAAAACCTTTACACAATCTTCAGAAGTCATTTGAAAACTTAATTAGTAGTATAGATAAATATATCTCACCGCCTCCTAAAAATGTTGAGGAATTAGTAACAGCAAAACAACAAGCAAGACAAAAAGCTGAGACAGAAAAATCTAAAGAAAGGGAAGAAAATTTAAATAATGTAAATAATAATATTGATAAAGCTAAAGAACAAGATCTTTTCAAACAAGCACAAAATAATTTAAACCAAGCAATGCCAAAAGTAGAACTCAAAGAAAAGAAAGATAAAACTGTAGAAAAACAACAAGCAAAATCTAATACATTCGCAGCAAAATTTAAGCCTAACACTCAAGGCAAAGGATTTGCCACAAAAATAAAAGACGAAAAAAAATCACGCTCAATAAAAGAAGCATATAACTAAATAAGTGTTAAAAATAATATCCGGTAAATATAGAAACCAAATTATACCTACCGCTAAAAATATCAAATATCGACCTTCCACCGGTAAACTCAAAGAGGCAATATTTAGTATATTAACCTCCGGTGAGTTTACCGGTAATAAATTATTTAACGAAAATACTCACATTCTCGATTTATTTGCCGGTAGCGGTAGCCTTGCTTTTGAGAGCCTATCAAGAGGAGCAGGTTTTGCTACCTTAATTGATATTGATACATCCTCATTAAAAATAGCAGAAGGATTTGCTAAATCTCTAAACATTGAAAATAATGTTAATTTTGTTAATATTAATGCTTTAAATCTAACGAAAGCTACTAGACATCTTTTTAAACCAGCTTATAGAGAGGGATCTAAAGGAGACACGGAACACAGCACCGCAGCGTACACACTAGTACGTGAGGATGCGAGTACCGGATCAACGTCTAAATTACCTCTAGAAGCGAAGTTTGGGAAGATGTCTAATAAATCATTTGATCTTGTCTTTATAGACCCCCCTTATCATAAAAATATAGTGCCTAAAGTAATGAAACTGCTGATAAAAAATAATTGGCTCAAAGACGGTGCTATTATAGTTATTGAGATGGCTAAAACAGATGATTATATTTTAGATGAAAATATTGAAATTATACGTGAAAAACTATATGGTAAGAGTAAGCTGTTGGTTTTGAGCTTTACCGTCATTCCCGCAAAAGCGGGAATCCAGTAAAACATATAAAATATAAAAACTTGTTTTTATATTTTTATTTTATTAATAGTATGTAATTTTGTACCTGTATTAAGGTTATTTTTTCTGGATTCCCACTTTCGTGGGAATGACATAAAACCGCGTAACAAGACATTAAAAAACAAACATGACCAAAAAACATTACATATGTTCTAACTGTGGAAATATTAGTCCTAAATGGTCAGGACAGTGCTTTGATTGCGGTGTATGGGGTAGTATTGTCGAAGAGATAATAAGTACAAATCAAGCAATTGTTAAAGTCGGTAGCAAGCAAGACTTTGATAAGCTTTCAGGGCATGTAACCGAGCAGTTACGCATCCCTACCCCTATAGGTGAATTTAATAGAGTACTAGGCGGCGGTTTAGTGTTTGGTTCTGCTATATTAATAGGAGGAGACCCTGGTATAGGCAAATCTACTTTGTTACTACAGCTAGCAGCAAGTAACTTTGCATCACAGATGAATTGCTTATATATAACGGGCGAAGAATCGTTAGACCAAATAAAATTAAGGGCCATAAGGCTAAACCTAACTAACTATAATACCGATATTTTAGCAGCTACTAATTTGGAAGATATTATTGCGAGTATAGAAGCTAATAAAAATAATATTGATTTAATAGTAATTGATTCTATTCAAACAATTACCACAAAAGAATTATCATCACCTCCAGGCACTGTTTCGCAAATTCGTACATGTGCAAATGAGCTTGTTAATTATGCTAAGCAAAACAATATAATTATTTTATTAAGCTGTCACGTCACTAAAGACGGACAACTAGCAGGTCCTAAGATACTTGAACATTTAGTGGATACCGTGCTATATTTTGAGGGAGATCATAATAATCATTTCCGTATTTTACGCTCATATAAAAATCGTTTTGGCGGTGTGGGTGAAATAGGAGTATTTGAGATGAACTGCAGCGGGCTTATTGAAGTAACAAATCCGTCTGAACTATTTTTAATGCAGCGAGAACAGAACGTTATAGGTACGTCTATTTTTGCAGGAATCGAAGGTTCAAGACCATTACTTATGGAAGTACAAACCCTTATAGTACCCTCAAATATGGTAACTCCTAGACGCTCTGCGGTGGGCTGGGATGCTAATAGGTTATCAATGATACTTGCTGTGCTTAATAGTAGGATAGGACTGAATCTTGCTAATTATGAGGTATATTTAAGCATTGTGGGGGGACTTAAAATTGCTGATCCTGCTTCTGATTTAGCAGTCACAGCGAGCTTAATATCTGCTGCAACCGGCAACCCTGTACCCGAACATAGCGTCTTTTTCGGCGAAATAAGCTTATCGGGTGAAATAAGAAAAACCGCAAAAGCAGAAACAAGAATAAAAGAAGCCGTAAAACTTGGATTTAATAAGATTATCTGCTCTAAATTTGAAAATTTAACGTATGACTTTATATCTTCCGTCTCACATTTAAAGGACCTAAAAGAGATAATTAAATGAGTATAGTTTATGAAATAAGAAATTTGGAAGAAGCACGTAATTTTTTATCTAGTGTAGAAGAACAGCTGATATTAACAAATCATGCCTCTAGCGTAAAATATTACGGTATGCTAGCAATTGATTACATGTTTAAAACTCTAAGTAAAGAATTTCCAGAAAAAGTTTTAGATCTTACCGTAAATGTAGGGAAGGATCACGCCGCTTTATTTACTGCAATCAAACTAGGATATAAGAATATATCATATACAGGGAATTCTGAGGAAGCTAGGAGGTTGTTGTACGGATATCAAACTGTCATTGCGAGCGACTGAAAGGAACACGGCAATCCAGAAAATAATTAAAAAAATGCTAAAAATTAGCATTTTTAACTGGATTGCTTCGTCAATTACTCCGTAATTTTCCTTGCAATGACAAAAATTTAATAAAAAAACCATGAATATCAAAGATATAGGAGTAATAATTGCTAAAAAACCTTTGAAAGAAAATACATTTATTATTACAGTTTTTACTAAAAATCATGGTTTATATTCGGGAGTTGTAAAAGAATTTTCTAAAAAAAGTAAATTTATATATCAAGAAGGGAATATTATAGATTTTCTTTGGCAGGCAAGATTACATGAACATATTGGCATGGCTAAATGTGAACTCATTAAATCTTACACCGGTTATTTTATCACAAATAAAACTAAATTATATGCCTTTAATTCCATTATATCTTTAATCAAAGAGTTATTTCATGAAAGAGAAGAACATTCTAAATTTTTTTCATTTCTAATTAACTATTTAGATAATTTATCAAAGAATTTTTGTTTTCGTGATTATATTAATTTTGAGCTAGCTTTACTTGCCGAGACGGGTTATAAGCTTGATCTTACCAAGTGCGGCGTGAGCCATGTTACAACTGATTTAATCTATGTATCACCTAAATCAGCTAGAGCATTATCATATGAAGTAGGAAAACCTTATAAAGATAAATTATTGATATTACCAAGATTTTTACTTTCAGATAATAGTGAGATTACATTAGAAGAAAAACGGCAAGCTTTAGCTCTAACAAACTATTTTTTTAATAGATATTTATTTCATAATAATAGACAGGTTGAAGCACGCCAAATTTTTATTGAATATACTTTAAATAATTTTTAGAGACTATATTTTTACTTTTATTTTTCTTATTTTATGATATACTTACTTAAGTAGTTACTTAAATAAGTATGTAATATGACTAGACTAAGATAGATATACCAAACGAATTACATCATTTTCTTAAGGTTCACACTGCAAAATGATACTATTATGAATTTTGTAAGAGAAGCGATATATCATAAAATAGCACAGGAAAAAGCATTAAATGCAGAATCAATAAAAATATTAGAAGAATCAGCAAAAGGTTTAAATATTAATAAATATTCTACGTATAAAGAAATGTATAAAAACCTTAATTTAATATGATTCTGCAAACCTCTACTATTTTATTCCATGTCATTCCTGCGAAAGCGAGAATCCAGTTGAGTAAAGCTTCTTAAAAGCTTTACTCAAGAAGAAAGTAATATAATAAAAAAATCTTTAAAATCAAGATTTTTTTAGCCTGAATTCCTGCTTTCGCAGGAATGACATAAGGACTTTTCAAAAATTTCCTGGTACACTATCTATATACATACCGGTACACATAGTGACTTATTCAAATAATAATCTATGAAAATACTAGCATTTGACACAGCCAATAATACTGCATCGGTAGCAATATCCGAAAATGAGAATATCCTTGCATGTATAGAAGAATTACGTCCTTCTATGCAAGCAGAAAATCTAATGCCGATGATAGAAGATGTGATGAAATCAGCTAAATGTTCATATGATGATTTAGATTATTTAGCGGTAACTAACGGACCCGGTAGCTTTACCGGCATTAGAATAGGGCTTGCTAGTGCTAAAGGTATATTATTTTCCAAGGAGAATATTAAAGCAGTAGCGGTTAGCAATTTTGAATATGCTTATTTTAGAGCCATAACTCAAGTTAAAGATTATGATAAAATATATGTCTTTTTAAACGCTTATCGCTCACAGCTTTATATGCAAGTTTTTCATAAATCAGGACAAATAGAAGAGCCGTTATTGATAGATTTCGAGTATGCTGTAAAACTGCTTACAAATGAGAAAGGGAATATAGTTTGTTGCGGTAGCGGACTTAAATTTATATATCACCAAATTATGCATTTGCCGAATATAATAACCTTGCCACGTTTTGCACGAGTTAAAGCTTGGGTTACCTGTAGATATATTGCTAGTAGATTGTCAAGCGATGTAAAATTAAATAGCTCTATCGAACCACTATACATACGCCCTCCTGATGCTAAAATCGCAATCAATTATGCCATTCCTAGTTAAAAAAGTAGGAATCCATTTACTGGATTTCTATAATCAACGAAATGACATAAGAGCTTTATTATAAGTATACTACATCATCTTCATAATTAAAGACTCCAAAATTATAAGATAATTTCATAGCAAAATCACTATTAGAGTGTTCTATTTGATTGTCTGATACTTTTATTTCATCTTCATAATCAAAGAATCCGGAATCACTATCAGAGACTGCACCTGATTCTTGTTTTACACACTTCTTGTCGTGTATTAAGGCTATTATTTGCCCAACTAATGATTTCGATAAATCATGATTATCCGAATTAATAATATCAATGATTCTTACTAGACTTTCATCTGAGGCGTGCGAAATTATTGGTGCTAGCTTATCATTTGAAATATGATTCATGATTCTTACTAAATTTTTATTTGGAATAATATCAAAATTTTCTGCAAGCTTTTCTTCTCCTGCTAAAATAATTATATTTTCAAGCTGTTCATCAGAAATATCCTCATCTGATAATTTTTTTAGTTCCTGCTCGGTAAGCTTTTCTAAAGAAAGGGTAGTATCCATATATGTATTTAATTTATCTAATGGAATAAATTGCATTAATTTTTCAAAATGCTCCGGCAAAATATAATGAACTAATTTTTGTGCTTGTTCATCGGAAATATTATTAATTAATTCTACCAATTTTTTATATGTTATCTTTTCAAAAACTTCATCTAATGCATTTTCAGACGTGTTTAAAATTGCTTCTACTAACTCATTATCAGGAAGAGTTTCTAGTTGATCTAAGAAATTCAATGTTTCTTCAGCATTATTATTTAAATAAGAAAAAACTTTATTACTCACAAAATTAAAAGTTTCAGCAACTTGAGAAGAAAGAATACTAGATGTATTTTTTATAATATTAAAACTCTTTACTCCAAAATTATAAACTGTTTTTAATGATGAACTAAATGTACTGAAAAAACCTTTACTTTTAGGTGTGTTAGTTACTTTTTCACTACCATCAAGCTTATTTAAAAGATCTGTAAATCTGATTTGAGAGATGCATAGAATATCTGACTGACCCTTTACTGCTTCTTGGAAGATTATTTTAGAATTTAAAAAAAGATATTTAGCTTGAGCTGCTACTATTTTTTTATTACATCTTGCACTTTTTGCGTCATACTGCTTAATTGAATTATCTAACGCTGCTAAAAAATCAGTATTTTCTTCTTGCTTAGTAGGAGAAGTTATAAACTCAAATTCATTGTTAGCAAGATAGGAGGCCGACTTTGGAGAGGTATTATTTGGGATTAAATGTTGTAACTTATTAAAAATTGATGTTATGGCCATAATTTTTCCTCATTTCTGATTACAATAATCAACATTGCATTATAATAGAAATTATGCGGAGGTCAAGATAAAGGCTAATAATTATTAACTTTTTATTATATTTTACTTAAAATTGATTAATTTATCAAAAAGGGATATTCTACTAAATGTCATGCCCGCAAAAGCAGGACGTTGTTGCGTGGTTCTAACTTTTCGTCATTGCGAGGAAATTACGAAGTAATTGACGAAGCAATCTCAGGAGTTTGTTATTATTTCATGAGATTGCCATGCAGTCTACAACTACTCGCAATGATTATTTAGTAGTATCCATGCAACAACGCCACAGTACTTGTATGATAATGTAGCCAATTTTTGAAGTTCAACGAGTATATTATAATTGTCTTTGTTCTTGAATTAGCTCAAAAACTTCAACTGCGTCTCCTTCTCTAATATCTTCGTAATTTTCAAATGCTATACCACACTCATATCCTTCTCTAACTTCTTTAACTTCATCTTTAAAGCGTTTTAAAGTTTTGAGTTTTCCTTCATGAATGACTACATTATCACGTAATAAGCGTACGCCCGCTCCTTTCTTAATAATCCCTTTAGTTACATAGCTACCGGCGATTTTGCCAACTTTGGTAATATTAAATATTTGTCTAATTTCTGCNGATATACTGCTCTCTAACGATCGGATCAAGCATACCGCTCATAATGGCTTTTATATCATCAATTAAATGATATATTATACTATAATATCGAATATCGACTTTTTCTTTTTCTGCGGCAGTTAAGGCATTTACCCCTGCTCTAACGTTAAAGCCGACAATAATAGCCGAAGAAGCATGTGCAAGCGATACATCAGATTCCGTTATCGGACCTACTCCACTATGAAGTATACGAAGCTTTATCTCATCACTCGGTAATTTTAATAAGCTACCTGAAATAGCTTCAACCGACCCTTGAACATCACCTTTAATAATTAAAGGTAATTCCTTAATTTTACTATTACCGGAAGCTTTTAAAAACAAATCTTCTAAACTTGAACGCGGTGCAATAGATATTTTTTTTTCTTTAGCAAGACGCATTCTATATTCGGCTATATCTTTTGCTTGTTTCTCATTTTGTACTATGTTAAATTTATCGCCGGCAAAAGGCACTTCATTTAACCCCTGAATTTCTACAGGAACAGACGGAGTTGCTTCTACTATTTCTAGTCCCTTATCATTAGTCATCTTTTTAACTTTACCGTAAGCAGTACCAGCTATTATAATATCACTGTTTCTTAAAGTACCTCGCTGCACTAATATAGTGGTTAGCGTTCCTCTTCCTTGTTCAATTTTTGACTCTATTACAACACCGGCAGCTGAACCGAAAGGATTTGCCTTTAAATCCTGCATTTCTGCAATTAATAAAATTGCTTCTTCAAGTTTATCTAAGTTAATTTTCTTTAGTGCCGAGATAGGAATAATCATAACGTCACCACCTGCCTCTTCGCCAATAATTTCATGGACATATAATTCGTTCTTTACACGCTCAATATCAATATCAGGCTTATCAATCTTATTAATAGCTACAATTATAGGAACGCCCGCTGCTTTCGCATGATTAATTGCCTCAACCGTTTGCGTTTTGATTCCATCATCTGCTGCGACCACTACAATAACTATATCCGTTACTTTAGCACCTCTTGACCGCATTTCCGAAAAAGCTTCATGCCCCGGAGTATCAATAAAAGTAATTGCTCTACCATCTGCAAGAGTTACTCTATAAGCCCCAATATGTTGTGTAATTCCGCCTAGCTCACCTGCAGCAATATCTGTAGACTTAAGAGCGTCAAGCAATGAGGTTTTACCATGATCGACATGACCCATTACCGTCACAACCGGAGCACGCGTTCTTAAATCCTCAACCTTATCATCACTCATTAAAACATTTTCAACATCTGACTCTTGGACTCTTTTTACCGTATGCCCTAAATTTGTTGCAACTAGTTCTGCCGTATCGGCATCTATTGTTTGGCTAGCATTTGCAAGAATACCGAGTTTCATTAATTCTTTAATTACATCAGCCACTCTTTCAGACATAGCATTTGCAAGATCGCCGACTCCGATAACTTCTGGGATCGTCACTTCTCTATATACTTTCTCAGGTGCTTGTGATGCTAATTTACGCTTTTCTTTTTCTCTAGCTCTTTTTATAGAAGCAAGACTTCTAGTTCTACCGCTGCCGCTTTCGTCGTCGCTAAGCATATTGAAAAGATCGGCTTTTTTGAATTTTTTTGGCTCTTCTAGCTTAATTTTTGGTGCTATTATTTTACTATCTGCTGTTTTATCTAATTCTTTCTCTGATTCTATACCGTAACGTGTGTGCATTCCTACTAAAGGAGACTTTATAAAAGTTTCTTCTTTCTTTTTAGGTATTTGTGACGGTATATCTTCATCATCTTGAACGATTTTAGCACTAACTTCTACTTTATTTTCTTCGGTATTTTGCTGTTTTTGTTCAACTTCTTTATCAGTTTCTAGCGGTTCTATTTTTGAGTTAGCAGACTGGTTAATACTTGCAAGTTTGCTTAAAGTGCTTATTTTTGAAGGATTATGTAATTGAGATTGCTCAGCAGCTTTTTTAAGAATAGATAAACGTCTGTTAAATTCTTCCTTATTAGCATCAATAACAGTTTGATCTAAGCTATTCCTTTCTTTATTTAATGAAAGGGTAGTAGCACTACCGGTAGAGCTTTTTCTAACTTCTACTAGCGTTTTAGATTTAGCATTAACAAAGCTTTGAGCTCCTGTAAGAGAGTCAAAAGACTTATTAAGCGATAATTTTGAATTGCCAAGTGTCAACTTTTTGGGTTTGATTTCCTGGTTATCCGTCATATTTAAAACCTTTGTGTTTCTGTTTTTTCCGTCTACTATTTGATTATGTCATTCCTAGCTAAAAGCGGCGTTGCTCGCATGGCTCGTTTGTTTATGTCATTCCCGCGAAAGCGGGAATCCACTAAAATTTATAAAAAAACTTATTTTTATAGGTTTATTTTTCAAGGACGCCGTAATTACTAAGCTATTTATTCTGGATGCCTGCTTTCGCAGGAATGACATACACCCTACATTCAACCCACTAACTATCCTTCAATGCACCATGCTGTCTAGCAGTTTTAATCAGCAATTTAATATTTTCATCCGTTATATTAGAATTTGGAGCTAAATTTTTAAATTCATTTACACTCATCTCTCCTAAATCTTCTATGGTCTTTATACCATATTCGGCAAATTGTAATATTAATTCAAGCGATAATTCTAATATATCTATTAATTCTTGCTCAACTCCTAGATCCTCTAGCTTTTTGATAATCTTTTCATTCTTAAGGTCGACGTAATTAATAGCTCGATTTTTAATCTCTACGGCAAGTTCTTCCTCAAAGCCTTCAATTCTTGTTAAAGTACTAATCTCACTACTAGCAATTTGTTCTACTGAATTAAATCCTGTTACCGATAAAAGCTGACCTATAACTTCTTCAACATCTAAAGCTTCCATAAATAATGCCGTAGAAGTTAAGAACTCTTCATTTCTTCTTTTTGATTCTTGCTCTTCGGTCATTATATCGATATTCCAACCTGTAAGCTGAGAAGCTAAACGAACATTCTGCCCTCTTCTACCTATTGCAATACTTTGATTTTCTTGCGAAACTACTACTTCTACCTTATGCCTATCCTCATCAATCAAAATTTTTGTGATTTCCCCAGGTGCAAGCGGTGCAAGAGCATTAACTATAAACTGTGCAAGATCATTACTCCATAATACTATATCAATTTTCTCTCCGTTTAATTCATTTGTTACGGCTTTTACTCTATTACCTCTAATACCTACGCATGAGCCTACGGGATCTATACTACTATCCGAAGCAAATACCGCTATTTTTGCTTTTGAACCGGGATCACGTGCTACTGATTTTATTTGAATAATAGATTCAAGAATTTCAGGTACTTCTAGCTTAAATAGTTTAACTAGCATCTGGTTATCTACTCTAGACAAGAAAATCTGTGGTCCTTTTGTTTCTTGCCTTACATCCTGTACATATGCTTTTATACGATCATTAGGTTTAAAATTCTCACCCTTAATTAATTGATCTTTTTTTATTATTGCTTCAGCACGACTCAGGTCAACTATTATATCACCGTATTCTATTCTCTTAACTATCCCATTTATAATTTCGCCTTTTCTATCTTTAAAGTCATGATATTGTTTTTCACGTTCAGCTTCTATAACACGTTGAGTTATAACTTGTTTTGCAGCTTGAGCCGATACTCTAGCATGATCAATCGGCGGTAAATATTCATATATCTCATCACCAATTTTAGCTTCCGGATTCTTGATTAACGCTTCTTCAAGTGAGATTTGCGTTAAGTAATCTTCTACATCTTCTACTATTTTTAAGATCCTTAAAAGATTTATCTCACCGGTTTTCCTATTTATCTGAGCTTTAATATTATATTCATTACCGTATTTTTTTCGTCCTGCTGCTTGTACCGCTTGTTCAACCGTTGAAATCAAAATTTCTTTTGATATTCCTTTCTCACGAGCTACAGAATCTATAATTTGTAAAATTTCTACATTACCTACATTAGACATACATTATCTCTTATTGCTTTAGCAATTTTTTAAATACTTCTTCAGTTAACACTAGATTAGCATTTTTAATTAAATTATAATCAATTAGTACTTCTTGTTCTGCACATTTTAAATATATTTTATTATTTTCGGCTTTAATTATTTTACCCTGATAACTAGTTTTGCCGTTCAATAATTCTTTAAGTTTGATTTTAACTTCTCTTTCTAAAAATCTATTATAATTTTCAAACTTTACTAACGGACGTTCAAGACCGCTTGATGCTACCTCTAAAGAATATGCAGCTTCTATTAAATCTTCAACATCTAGAATAGCGGAGATAGTCCTACTTGCTTTAGTACAATCTTCCACAGATACTTTTTCGCTGTTTAAGCTATCAATCAATATCTCGACTACTTTAGGGTTAACACCTTTAAACCTCACAAGAACTAACTCAAACCCCATATCTGTCAAGGATTCTTCTATTACGTTTGTTATTTGTTGTTCAATAGTTTGCATATTTGATATTTATAACAAAAAAGGTGGGATAAACCCACCTATCTATAATTTTTATAATGCTTATCCGTAATGAAAATACACTAATTAGAATATATAAGCAATATTTAACTTTATATTTTTGTAAAACTACATATTCATAAAGGGGCAAATACTCGATAATCCCTCTGGTCTGCTTAGAGATGAATCATAGTCTCCTCCTGATGAACAAAATGCTTCTACATGAATCTGAGTATACACATCATCCCCATTTTCGCTGCTAATATATGCTGCACATAATCGTTAAAAGAATGAGGACCACAAATTTCATCAGTTTCACCTTTTCAAGGCCTAATAAAAATTCTTCAGCTATTCTACCGGTATGATAATGTATATTATCGTTCTCATTAATATTATTATAACTATCTTGAGTATAAAATTTATAGTGAATTTCAGTATCGCATATTGCTGCCATATCAGTTAATTTTTTTACAGCTGCATCTAATTGCAATGTATCACTGTTTTTATTTCTAGTAGAGTGAATAATGTGCATAACGGCGGAAAGCTTAACATTTTCTTCATTTGTTATACTATTAATTCTAGAAATAGAATGGCTTGCTCCCGACCCGCCACTGATAAGAACGAGATCTTTATTGTTTTCTATATCCGATGCAATATATGAAGGGTGTAACTTTTAGCAGATGATTTTCAGAATCAAATAGATAATTTGTTACAGTTCCATTAGGATTTTTCTTTATTAAGTATTCATAATAATGACCTTCTTCATCATGACCGGTTTTTATAACTGTAAATTCACTGTATCTTTCTCCTACTTTAAAAGTAATAATTTGCCTATGTTTGTGCGGTATTACTTTTTGTTCAGCACTTTCTATTTCGATTTTTATTTTATGACTTTCTCAAAACTCACTATATTATACTTTGCTTTTAATTCATCATATTGCTTCTTTTCAGCACTTACAAAATGCTTTCCTACTATATTTTTACGTTACCAGCTTGTTACCCTCATCTACATTTGATATAAGCTCTTCAGCAACAGGTTGATATAACTCTGAAGGAATATATTACGCCCTACATGTATCAACAATTTTTGATACCGCCCTTTTACATTTATGATCATTCTCTAATGCTTGGATTAGATCACTTCTAAAAGATCTACTTCATCTGTTTCGCTATATGCACTTAAAACCTTTAGAATACTACTGCCGGTAAGATTTAAAAAATTTTTCATTGCATTTGGCTGTATTCCTTTCTCAGGTTTTTCAGTATTAAAACCCTTACTATTAAAAATTCATTTACCACTGCTTCATATTTAGTTGCTAAATTTCCATAAAAATTTAAAGATTTAGTAATATCACAATTCTTAAATAGCGCAGCAGTTTTTCTTATTGCTCTCACTATAGTTGTTCTAGACATCATTACTCCTTTTTGAATAATATAACCTTTACTACAAATATGAATTTAAAATACATATTATAGTAACTAGACTTATATAGACGTTTTTTTAAGGTAAAAATAAATAAAATTTTTATGCAGTTAACAAGTTTTACCGACTACGAATTACGTAGCCTTATATATCTTGCTTCAAAAACGGACAGAATTTATAGTGTAAAAGAGATATCAGAGTACCATAATATTTCCCTTAATCATTTGATAAAAGTGATTCATAGATTAGCACAATTAGGATATATTAATAATAGTAAAGGAAAAGGAGGAGGAATGAAACTAGCATTTAGCCCTTCTTCCATGAAGTTGGGAGATATAATAGAAAAATTAGAACCTAATATGGATATAGTAGAATGTTTCAATAAAAATACTAATAGCTGCAGAATTACAAATTCATGCCAATTTAAACATTTTATTAAAGAAGCAAGTGAAGCATTTATAAAAACATTGAATAATTTATACATTAGAAGATGCAATGATTACTAAAACAATTCAAATTAAGGATAAACTATAGAAAAATAAGCGTTTTCTTTTTCCGCATATTAAAAACTCTTGATTCCCCTTAGCTCCTAGTATTGGACTTGCTATTATACCGAATATTTTAAAATTATGCTCTTTCTCAAGCCAATCTTTGATTTTATCGCATACTTTTTGATGTAAGAGAGAATTTTTAATAACTCCTCCCTGCTCTACTTCATGCTTTGCGACCTCAAACTGCGGTTTTATTAAAGCAATAAGCATGCAATCTTCTTTAACTAAATTTAGTGCAGTCGGTAATATAGTAGTTAAACTAATAAAGCTGGCATCGCAAACAATTAAATCAGGCTTCGTTATTATTTGTTTATCGGTTAAATATCGTGCATTAGTCTTCTCAAGCACCTTAATGTGTGGATTATCGCGTAATTTAGGATGAAGTTCGCCATAACCGACATCTACGGCAAAAATTAATTTTGCTTTACGCTCAAGTAACACTTCTGTAAAACCGCCGGTGCTACTACCGATATCAATACAAACTAAATTTTCGGGATCAATTTTAAAATAATCCAAAGCGGCAATTAATTTTAATGCCCCTCTTGAAACATAATTATGCTGCGGTAGCTTTACCTTAATGTCGGTGTCATTTATATTAACCTGTATCCCAGGCTTAATTAACTGCTCATGCTTATTATGTACTTTACCTTGGATAATCAAACTTCGTGCTATGGTAATATCTGTTACAAAACCTTTTTGCAGCAAATATTCATCAAGCCTTATTTTAGTCATTACTGTTTAAATTTGAATTTAACTTATGTTATAAGGGCCCATTAGATAGAAAATATACAATTTGTCTAATTGAAAGTTACAGTTTCAATTAGACATAATATATTTGAGCCATACAATAATGCTACAACTGAAGGGAACATGGTAATCTAGAAAAATATTCAAACCCTAACTAATATATGTCTTTTCTTACCGGCAGAGAGCTTTATAACTTTTTTATCGAGTAAGAAATTAGTGTTAATTATCATATTTTCATCTGCGACTAATCTATCATTTATCTTAGCACCATTCCCTCTTATAAGCTTGCGTGCNAGAAGTAGCAAGCCCTGCTTCATGAAATAATTCATATGCACTAATACCTGCTTGTAATACTTCCTGCTCTAAAACAATGGTAGGTAAATTCTCATCGATTTGTCCTTCTTCAAATATCTTTACTGCAGTTTCTAGAGCTGATTTTGCTGCCTGCTCCGAGTGACAAAGCTTAGTTAGCTCATAAGCAAGCTGTTTTTTAGCTGCATTAATATCTTCTGCCGCTAAACTCTCAAACCTATTAAGCTCTTCTTGAGTGAACTCGCTATATAATTTGGCAAATCTAACTATGTCGGCATCTTCGCAGTTACGCCAATATTGGTAATAATCATACGGGCTTAGCAAATCTTCATTAAGCCATACCGCTCCCGCAGCAGTCTTGCCCATCTTAGCACCGGAGCTAGTCGTAAGTAGCGGTGTCGTCATACCAAATACTTCTTTGCCGCTTATTTTACGAATTAAATCGGCTCCCATTACGATATTGCCCCACTGATCACTACCGCCAAGCTGCAAGCTGCAATTGTAATGCTTGCTTAAATAGTAAAAATCATAGGCCTGCAATAACATATAGTTAAATTCTAAGAAGCTTAAATGCTGCTCACGCTCAAGCCTTAGTTTTACCGAATCCATAGTCAGCATACGGTTTACCGAAAAATAGCTACCAAAATCCCGTAGAAAATCTAGATAATTTAACGAATCTAACCACTCTGCGTTATCCAGCATAATAGCATCACTTTTACCGTCACCGAATTTGATAAACTTCGACAAAGATTTTTTAATACCTTCGGCATTTTTAGCTATATCTTCTTTGCTTAAAATTTTGCGCACTTCGTCTTTCCAAGTAGGATCACCGATTTTACTCGTACCGCTGCCGATAATTACAATAGGCTTATGCCCGTGCTGCTGAAGCAATCGCAGAATCATTATCTGCATTAAACTACCGATGTGGAGTGATGTAGCAGTACAGTCAAAGCCTATATACGCAGCTATTTTTGTTTCTTTCGTTATAACAGTTAACCGATCCAAATCGGTACATTGATGGAAATATCCTTTATTTATAAATTCTTCTATAAAACGCATATATTATTTCTTATCTTTTAAAAATTCCTTTTTTGCTTTTCTGCTAGGAAATAAAGTGTTAAGGAAAAAATAGCATCTTTATCACCTTTTATATATTAAGTACTGCATATACTTGCGCAATCATTTGAACATATAAAATTTTTTGACCTTTATATTGCTCTTGATTATGATGTAATTTAATATCTAATAAATTACCGTCAGCAATCGACTGTATAATTTCTTCAAAGCCTATACCAACCACACTCATTCAATAACTTAACGTTCTTTTCATTGATTATATCTATACTTGGTCATATATTTAGAGTTTAGTAGTGTCTGAATGAATTAGCATGTTAAGATAGGTCTGATAAGGCAAATCATGCTTAGAAGCTTTAATTTTTATTGCTTCTATGTCATGTTCTGCAATCCTAATAGTAACAGATCTTTTTTTACTAAGATGTGCTTTTGCAAATTTTTGAAGTAAAACTATTTCACTTCTATCATCAATTTTTTGCTGCTTTTCAAAATTATCTTCAATATCTTGTTCGTAAGAAGCTAGTTTGATACTCATAATACAAACATTTTCAATGTTATAAAGAATGTAAGTACTTTGTCAATACTTGATATATTAGATTATCATGCGAATATTTGTAAAAGCAGCAATATCAATGGCTGCATGGAGATTTTATGCTCATCCTACAGTTGCTATGGGGATTTGTGTTGGAACAGCTCTTGCATATTCACCGGAGAACACATTTGAGTTATTAAAAAATACGACTTATACAGGAATAGAAGCAGCAAAATTTGCTTATGACAATACAGCAGGAATAGTAAACGGAATAGCCGGCTTAGCTCATCTTGTGTATGATAACTTACCAAGCTACAGCGCAACTCCTCAAGTGGATCTAGTCGGTAGCATAGAAATTTCATGGGTAGATGCTGTTGCATAAATCTCTAAAATAGCCAATAACTAAAAAAGCTGATTATGTCATTCCTGCAAACCAGGGACGTTGTTGCATAAATCAGCGTCATTCCTGCAAGACATTGTTGCATGAATCAGTAAAATCCACTGTGTCATACCGTAGTTTGACTACGGTATCCAAAAAAATAACTTAAAACACTGGGGATGCCCGCTGCTGCAGGAGGACATTGCCTACGTAGATCGATTCCACCATTGTCACCACGTAGCCTGTACCTGCTGGGTCCAGTTAAAAATACTAGTATTTTTTTATCATATTTATGGATCCCGTGGGCAAGCCACGGTATGACAACAGGAAATCGATCCATACAGGCAATGCCCCACGGGAATGACATAGAATAAAAACTGTCCGGTTACCTTACTGATATCTGTTATATTTTATAATAATAAAATTTTATTTCGTTGTTTTTACATGCATCTTTTTTATTCCTAAAACCCTTTTTCAAAGAGCTACAGGAAAAATTAATATTACCGGCTTGAGCCGTGTCCGGTCCTTCATTTTTTATTTTCTCTATATCCTTACTACTTGGTACTACAACGGCAATATGCCCTGCTCTTTTTGGATTAGCATTGTTATATACGGATAGAACAAAATACCCTTGATTAGCAAATTTTTGTACTTGAATAAAACTATCATCACGATTTCCTGCTTTAACAAAATGCCATCCGTTCTTTATTCGGTCTGTTTCAAGCCACTCAACTTGCTTATTTGATAAAGTAAGGTATAAAAATTTTATCACTTTCAGGATGGTAGAGACTGATTTGGCAACCCCAATGCTGCACTAGCAGCATACGCAAAACAACTACAATGAGTCAAACGTTTTAACTTAGGAGAATTATATTTTTCTGTTTCTTCTAATAAAGTTTCTCCCGACTTACAATTTATTACATTACCTTTCTACCACTTTTCCTCAACATTTAAAGCGTTAATTACTGCTAAATTTTTTTTAGCACTTTCTGATATATTGTCTGCTTGTGCAGTCATATTAATCCAAAGTAAGTAAATTATGATTAATTTTATTCATTTTTTTCTCATATCAATTTATGAACCTCTATATACAATATATAATATGATAATTCAATTATTGATTGAAATTTTTTATATTTTATTATTCAGAGAAACATAAGAACACTTTATGTTTCTTGACAAATACTATGCTTTTATATATGCTTCTTCGTATGTTAACAACAAGAAATCAGACTTAGAAATAAGTACTTCAAACTTAGGCACCCGTAGCTCAATTGGATAGAGTATATGACTACGGATCATAAGGTTAGGGGTTCGACTCCTCTCGGGTGCGCCATTCTTCAATTTCTTTCACTTTTATGAATGAATCAAACGGTGGACGCAGCATAAAATCAAGCTTTTCAGGTTTAAGTGTTAGGTTAGTAAAAACTAAAGGTGGTAGAAAAACGATGCGGGCAGCATTATATATGGCCACTGTTACGTCTGTAAGATATAATGCTGCAGTTAAACCTTTTTATAAAAGACTTGTAAACTTATCTTGACTTCTTAAACACAATTACCTATGTAAAGGATAAAGAACTTAAAGACTTAGTTAAATGCCGTAAGCTGGAACGGACTATATTTTGAGCGAGGTGGATTTAGCTTTACCAAGTGAGATTTAAGCAAGAAAGCAACACATTTATTCTCAGGAAATAAAGATTTTTCTTCTATATAGAGTTATTATCTCCCAGTTGAGATATTGCTTTTTGACTGATCGTTTAAAGCTTTCCGTTGTACTTAGCAGCAATTATCTTTTGCCTAGGTTCATTTTTTGCTTCAGCTTCAATAGAAGCAGTGTCAGCAGTCAATTTCTTTTGTCTCTGTTTTTTCAAAGGTTCATGTTCTTTATCTTTGCTATGTTCTTTCTCCGGGGTTATTTTAAGCAGGGTGTCCTTAATCTTTAATTCCCCTTTGCCTATATATATCTTACTATACCGTTAATTGCTATTTTGGTCTCCTGTTCTGATAAAGCGTTATATTTTTCATATACTGTTTTACCTAGCAAATCCTCTAACCAGTCAGGATTTTTTCTTATAACATCTATTAAATCCCATTCATATCCTACTCCATTTCCTCCGCTAGTAGTAATATTAAGCGGTATTAAGTGTTTTTGTTTACTCTTATCAGTAAAATGCAAATCTACATTTTTCGTTTCTTTATTTATAATTAAATCACAACTAATACAACAAAATTTAGGCAATCCTATGTATTAAATCCTATGTATTATATTTCTGCACTTAATTGATTATCACGATCTGGAAGTTGTGCTTTTATATACTGTATTATTCTCATTTCAGCATGAGCTTTATCGCTAAGTGGACCATCTAATACAATTTTATATGGTTGTTTTATAGCTTCAATAATTGAATGGACAAATTTTTTACTTGCATCAATAGTATCAGGGTTTAATGCATCTTCTCATTTCATCAAATCTCTTCTAGCTCTAGCTACTGCCTTCACTACTTTTGGACTTACACTGGTTACATTACAGACTTTTTGTTGAACCTCTTGATTTATTATTCGGATATTTTTCTAGCTCTTGCAAAATACGTGGTAATATATCCTTATGGTCACTATTATTTTTATAATAATATTGTGCAACATCTAGAAGTAGCGCTTTTCGTTGAGTAGATAGATTTTATTGTTGTAGAAAATTTTTTTGCTCTTCTGTAGGTAAAGCTGTGTAAGTAGCATAATCTTGTAAATATTTAAAAACTTTTGTGGTATGTGTCTCAATTTGTTCAACTTTATTTGTGTTCACACTAGAATTATGTAATTCGTTGAATGCTACTAAAATTTGTTTGCCGTCAAAACATACGGCACTACATTGGCTATTATATTGAATTAACCTACCTAAAGCATCAAAGCGTCTATTTTGTAAAGGAGTATCATTTTCTTTTATTAATCTTTGAGTTAAGTCGAGTACGGAAAGCATATGCAAAATTCTGCAGATTTGAGTTGTTGTTGTCATTGAATAGCCCGTGGGTAGGATTCTCGTCAGCAAATCCAACATGAAATACCATATAAGGAACAAGTTGTTTTGGAATAATCTTTTCTGTTTTACTTGCTAAAACCGCTAGAACTGCTAATTTTTCAAAACTTTCATCCAGGGCTTCACTATTATTTTTGTGTATTTTCCTATAGTGTTCAGTAAGGATTTTTAAGGCAGATATAGACTCGTTTAATATAATACTTTTTAATAAAGCCTCTCTCGATTTTTTATCTCTTATGATTCCTCTACTGTCTGGCTATCTACATATTTAATACACTCTACTGTTAACCTTTCTTGCTGTGCATTTGTTAGATTTGCCATATAAATATTATTTTATAATTTTAATTATTTTCTCCTAAAGCCTCAACTCTTTTCTCAAATATTGAATTATCAATATCATTACCGTCTACTAAAATCGTCATGTTACCTGGAATGCTTTTTAAGCTTTCCGCACCCAAATTGGTTATGTTATTATCTCTTAGATCTCCTAATTTAATGTTCATAAGCGCTAATTTTTTTAGAGAATTGTTTTTTTGTAGCATGTTCGCTATTACTTTAAAACCTAGATCTCCTATTTCAATATTATTGCTTATGAGTAAAGTTTCTAACACTTTATTTTCGGTTAATGCAGTAGTAAGTTCTGTTATATTATTATGGGTTAAATTCTTGTTATTAAGATTTAGAGTTTTTAACCATGGATTTAATTTTAAAGCAGATGCTATATATTTTCATCTCCTAAGTTATTTGTTTTAAATCTAAAGTCTCAATAGCTGTGAGGTTAAAAAATTTTCAATTACTTCTGCACTTTTTTCGGAGATTCTTGTTTCATTTAATATTAATTCTTTAATATATTGATTAGCCATTAAAGCATGCAGTAATTTTATGACTCCCTTGTTTCTAAGGTTATTATACCCTAAATTTAACGACATTAATTTTGCACTGCTAATATTATTTGCGATAACGTCTATCCCTTCGGCAGTAATATTCATTTGTCCTATATCTAAGGATTTTAACGGTAGTTTTGAATGAAACAACTCACTAATAATTGCTGCTCCTTTATTTCCTACTTCACTACTACCTAATGCTAAAGAACTTAAATTAGGGTGGTTTTTAATAGCATTTATTAAAATTCTTAAATCTTCTATTTTCAGCGCAATAGAATTTCAAGATAAATATTCAAGAGAGGTATTATCTGCTAAAGCATCAATAAGAATTTTTATTTTTTCACTATCTAAAGAAGTAGAATTCAGGTTTAAATGTGATATTTGATTTAACTTTACAATTTTACTTAGATTTTTTATATCATCGTTACTAAGGTTGCTACCATATAAATCAATTTCTTTTACTACAGTATTTTTCTCTAAAGTTTTAATTACAATTGACAAAAAACTACTATCTTCTTCATAAGGTAGTTCTACACGAACAATTTCAGGATCATTATTCTTAATTTTCTGCAACAATAAATCATTTCGACTGAGGTCAATTTTTTGTCTTTTGGGAGACTCATCTTTCTTCACATCATCTATGCTAAACAAGATATAGACATTGAAACAGGTGAAGGTCTTAATAAATATGTTGAACAAAAAGCAGATACAGAATAAATAAAAACTACTTTTGGATCAGCCTGTGGCAAAAACAATTCATTGAATACTACTACCATATGTACATAAAGCATAAGGTCAAAATATTCAAGAAATGTACCAACAGATAATAAACCTATTGCTTCTTTTTGATTACGATTTAAGCTGCTTTGTTCTTTCTCATAGCCGAGCATAATGTCTTTATAAAAAATTAAATTGTAAAGAAACTTATACTGTTTTATATAAAAGTCAATAGGAAATTTCGCTTTATACGATCAATAAGGAAACGAAGTGCAACTTAACTCACTTCATATACTAATGCGTTGATCTTATATGAATATGGCATAACCTCACCGATAGTGGAAAACTAAAACCTATTAAGAACCAAGTTAAATAAAACTTATATCCCAAATATTGTTTGAATAGATAATTAATATATGCAATCAAAGCTACTGAAGCAACAATGATAGCTAAATTAATAAAACGATTTAATTTTGATTGAGAAAAATCAAAATATTTATAAAACAGTCCTCCAGAAATAGTAAAACCGAGTAATCCCCAAAATACCGTCCATACCCAAGCAAGACAATGCACGTCAATAATTTTAAGATAAGCTACCATCGGTACGGTTAATAGCCATAAAAACGCTCCAAACATATAAGGGTATTTTTGAATAATCTCTTCTTTGGTTACACTATATATACAACAATAACCATTATTCCAATTGTTATAGATGCAATAATATCAACCGGATAATGATATCCCTTATAAATCAGCGAAAATCCCATACCGGTTAAAGTCACTACTATTATTATTCTTAATAAGGAATATATAATATTTGCAAAAAACCAACCGTAAAATACTACGCCGCTGCTCATATGACCGCTAGGGAAAGCAAAACCTTTAATATTTAGAGCAAGATTCAAAGTTATTTCAAATGTATATTTTAACAATATATTTAAAATTGTAGTGAAAAGTAATACACAAATAGTGCAAATAGTTGGCTCCTAATATAGTAAATCCGAGTATTATGATAATCTTATAACACTCTTCTTGTCCAAATAACAAAAAAATTTTTGCTGAATATTGAAAAAAATATCCTTATTCATTACTTTACTTAATTTTATTTATATATAATTGAAGTGATCATAAATAATAAGCTATAGATATGAAAAATATTTTCCACAAATTTGTATTTACTCTTTTCGTATGTTTAATAAATTTACAACTAATTGCTGCAAGCTTTAACGAAAAAATACCTTTATATTTTAAATTAACTAACGAAAATCTGTTAGCAGGACAAAATGCGTTAAATATTGACCTTTGCGACTCTAGAATTAAAGAATGGTGTACAAAGCCACAAAGAGAGCTAGGGCTTAACGGAAAAAAAATAAATGATTACATATCTATTTCACCTGATATTAAAGGAGAATGGCGATTTAGCGGGTGGTATAACATAAATTTTACTCCAGAAAGCAATTTTGTAGCTCATCAAACTTATAAGATTACTATCGAAGATTATATATTCCCTAATTTTGTCGGTTTAAAAAGTAATAATATAAGTTTCACGACTTTACCACTACTTCCTATTATTAAAGAAATGAATTATCTACAGGATAATATCGATATTTCCAAAAAATTCGTTCAAACTAAAATAGCTTTTAACTATCCTATCGATCCTAAAACTCTAGAGGAAAGAATAGAGTTTATAAAATCTTCAACTAAAGAAAAATTACCGTTTTCTATCAAATTCAATACCAATAATACGGAAGCTACGATTATTACTAATATACCACCGCTTACAGATAAAGAAGATATAATTTCCGTAATTATAAAAGACGGTGTTAAACCTCTACATGGCGGAGAAGTTTTCACATATAAAAATGTAAAAGATCAAAATAATAAGACGCCAAATAACATAAGATATTCTTATAAAGAAAATGTATTAATTCCAAGTCTATCCTCATATTTAAAAATCACTAATAGTACTGCTACAATTGTTAAAGATGATAAACTAAAACCGGAACAGATAATTATAATTACCACAAATACACCGGTGTCGGGTGAGGAAATAAAAAAACATTTAGAGTTATTTTTATTACCACAGGATAAGCCGGCTTTCTTAGGAGTTGCAGGCAAAAAAAACTATAAATGGCAAAATCCGAAAGAAATAACCGATGATATTCTTAAATCGAGTGAAAAAATAAATTTCGAGCTTTTATCTTCCGTCCCAAGCATTACTACTATGCATAGTTTTAAAGTAGATACGTTTGCCTCAAGAGCTTTGCTTGTTAAAATAAATCAAGGTGTTAAAACATCGGATAATTTAACACTCGGCTCAGATTATTTTCAAATCGTACAAATACCGGATAACCCTAAAGAAGTTAAGCTAATGTCCGACGGTTCTATTCTTTCATTAGCCGGCGAAAGAAAGCTTCCCGTATATTCACTTGGCATAGATAAATTATATTTAGAAATCGATAAGATTAATCAGCAAGAAGTTAATCATTTAATCAGCCAAACAAATAGATATAATATTTTCCAAAACCCGACTTTTATAAATGAATATACCTTTAATGAGTATAATATTTCCGAGGTATTTCAAGAGGAAGTAATAGTGAACTCTCAAAATTTAAATTTACCTCATTATACCGATTTAGATTTCAGTAAATATTTTAATGTAGAAGAAGCAGGCAGCTATTCCAAGGGGTTATTTCTAGCAAAAGTTTATGCTAAAGACAATAATAACATTATATCTCAAGATAAAAGATTAATTTTAGTGACCGATCTTGGTTGTATAGTAAAAACCGATAAAACCGGGACGCATCATATCTTTGTTTCTTATATCAGTAATGGTAAACCGGCTGGAGGTGTAAAAGCAGATATTATAGGACTTAACGGTGAGGTGTTAGTAAGCAGCAAAACCGATAGTAAAGGACATGCCGTTTTATCAAATATAAATGATTTTTCAAAAGAAAAAACTCCAGTGGCTTATATATTAACTACTAAGGATGATTTTTCATTTATGCCGTATAGTAGAATTGATAGACAAGTTAATTATTCTCGGTTTGATGTAGCAGGAGCCGTTAGTTCTGATCAAGGGTTAAAAGCTTATTTATTTTCCGATCGTGGTATCTATAGACCAAGCGAGCAAGGTCACATAGGCATTATGCTCAAACAAACCGACTGGCAAGGAAAATTTGACGGCTTACCTTTAGAAATACAAGTAACTAACCCTAGAGGAAAAGTAATAGATAAAAGTAAAATAGTTCTAGATGCAGAAGGATTGGGCGAATATTTATTCTCAACTCTTGATGATGCCTTAACCGGCTTATACAATATAAGCTTATATTTAGTAGGAGATAAAGGCAGCAATAACTATCTTAATAGCGTATCTGTCAGGGTTGGTGATTTTCAGCCTGACCGCATGAAAATAAACATAAACTTCAATAACTCACAAGATGAGCTATGGATGAATCCAAAAGATCTTAAAGCAACCGTTAATCTCATAAATCTTTACGGCACTCCTGCAGAAAAGAGAAAAGTCAGCGGCTTTATTGATATTAGACCTACCAAGTTTTTCGTACCTAGATTTAAAGAATATAAATTTTATAGTAGCAAAGGAAATAAAGAGTTTTTTTACGAACGTTTAGGAGATATTACTACCGACTCTAAAGGTACAGCAAACTTTGACCTTAACCTTGAGAAATATTATAACGCTACTTTTAATCTAACATTTTCAGCAGAAGGATTTGAGCCTGATTCAGGAAGAAGCGTAAACGCAAGCAAATCGCTTATAGTGTCACCTCTGCCTTATATTATAGGATTTAGAAGCAATAGCGATCTAAAATATATTAAGACAAAAACAAGCGCGGCAATAGAATTCATAGCCATATCAAATAAAGCAGAAAAAGTAGCTGCACCTAATTTAACTCTTAACTTAAAAAAGATTAATTATGTAAATAACTTAGTAGCAGATAGTAACGGTAATTATTCTTACAGTTCAGTACCTATTGAGACTAATATATCTTCTGACAAAATTAATATCACGGCAAACGAAAGTTATATTTATAAAGTGCCTACTAAAGAAGCAGGCGATTACGTTATTTACTTAACCGATAAAGCAGATACAATCTTTGCCCAAGCTGAATTTTCGGTAATAGGTGAAGGAAATGTTACGGCTAATTTAACAGACAAAGCAAATTTAAAAGTTAAACTTGATAAAGATGATTATAAAGCCGGTGATACTATTCTTTTAAATATTATAACTCCTTATACAGGTTATGGGTTAATTACTATTGAGACCGATAAAGTACATAATTTTGAATGGTTTAAAGCTGATGCAAATAATAGCATTCAAGAAATAAAAATTCCTGACGGCTTTGAGGGTAAAGGATATGTAAATGTACAATTTATCAGAGACATAGAAGCTACGGAAAGCTTTATATCACCGTTTAGCTATGCAGTAGTACCGTTTACTGCAGGCATTTATAAACATAAACAAGATATTGGATTAACACTTCCTGCAAAAATCAAATCGGGAGAAAAGCTAGCAATTCGTTACCGTACTACAAATCCCGGTAAAATAATAATATTTGCTGTTGATGCAGGGATATTATCATTTGCTGGTTATCAGACTCCCGACCCGCTTAATTATTTTATTAACGATAAAGCCTTGGAAGTCCGAACATCACAAATCATGGATTTAATATTACCTGAGCGTCCTTTATTAATGAAAGCTTATATGGCGGCTCCTGCTGGAGACGGTTGTATAAATATCGCTCGAAACCTTAATCCGTTTAAAAGAAAAAGCCAACCTCCCGTAGCATTTTGGTCAGGAATTTTAGAAGCAGATCTTGATGAGAGAGAAGTCACATTTGATATACCAAGCTATTTTAACGGCACTTTAAGAGTTATAGGGGTAGCCTCAAGCCTTGACTCTATAGGAACTTCCAAAGCTGATTTATTAGTCCAATCTGATCTTATTATCAATCCAAATTTACCTTTATTTGTAGCTCCAAATGATGAATTTACAGTACCGGTAACAATATTTAATAACCTAAAAGATTCAGGAAATGCTCAGGTTTTTCTAAATATTGAAACAAGTGAAGGACTTAAAATATTAGATTATCCTAAAGAGATCCCAATAGACGAAAATAAGGAAGCTACTATTAATGTTAAATTAAAAGCGACTGATCAACTCGGTTCGGCAGATTTAAAGGTTATGGCTTCTATAAATCACCTAAAGCCGGATATAATATCTATGGCAGTAGTACATAGCTCCGAATTAACTAGTACTACGAGCGTTCGCCCTGCTAGTCCGAGCGTTACAACAGTTAATACAGGCTTTATTACAGACAACAAGGCTAATTTAAAAATCTTACGGGATGTATATCCTGAATTTGCTAAACTACAAATTTCCGCTTCTAAATCACCGCTAGCTATTATTTCTGGCTTTAAAGATTTCCTAGATAATTATCCTTATGGTTGCACTGAACAATTAATAAGCCAAAATTTTGCCAATATTTTATTATATAATGAACAAGAGCTAGTTCAGATTCTTAAAACTGATCGTAAAAAAATGGATGAATCATTATCAAAAATATTCCAAACTTTATCAGAACGTCAAAATTATGACGGTGGATTTAGATATTGGAACAATTTTAATGACGATTCCGATCCATTTATTTCCGTTTATGCTATGCATTTCTTAAGCGAGGGAGCAACTAGATATTTAGCCGTTCCAAGTGATACATTTAATCAAGGTATTTACTATTTAGAGAATATGGCTAACAGATCAATAAACTCCTTAGATGAAGCAAGAGAAAAGGCATATGCGGTTTATATCCTGACGCAAAACAGCGTTATTACTACAAGCTATATTGCAAATATTTTAAAATATTTAGACGAGTACCATAAAAATACATGGCAAGATGATTTGACTAGCGTTTATTTAGCAGCTAGCTATAAAATGCTGCAAATGAATGAAGAAGCGGAGAAATTATTAGACAGATTTACTCTAAATAAACCTATATCAAAAACAGACTATCAGTATTACAATCCTCTAATAAAATATAGTCAGTATTTATACTTAATTTCTATGCATTTTCCAGAACGGTTAAAAGACTTTGACCCAAAAATTGTACAGGATATCGCTCTTTTTGCTAAAGATAACTATAATAGCCTATCCGCAAGCTATGCTATTATGGCAAGTCTTGCCTATGCCGATAAAATAAATCATGTAGATGAGGCTACTATTAAAGTAACCTCTACAGATAAAGAAGTTACTTTAACAGGCAATAAAGTGATAATTGCTGAGCTGTCGGTAGAAAATAAGAATATCGACTTAACATCCTCAAGTAACGGCTTTTTCTATCAGCTTTTAACTTCAGGCTATGATAAGCAATTAACAGAACATAAAGAGATAGTTAAAGGCATAGAAATAACAAAAAAATATCTCGATGAAAATAATAAAGAGGTTAGCAAAGTAAAATTAGGTGATAATATTACGGTGGAAATCACTATGCGTTCAGGTAGTAATAAAACCTTGAGCAATATGGTTCTACTTGATTTATTACCGGCAGGCTTCGAGCTTTTACCGGATAACAACCACATAAATATATTAGAACGCAATCAGGAAGTAATGATATGGAAACCAATATATATAAATAATCGTGATGATAGAGTTATGATTTTCGGTACTATTTCTGATCAAAAAATGACGTATCAGTATAAAATCAAAGCAGTTAATAAGGGCATATTCTCTACTCCTGCTATTTACAGTGAAGCTATGTACGACCCTCAAACTTACTATCGTGGTGTTATAGGCAATGTTATTGTGGAGTAGCATTACTCGCACGGTTTTTATGTCATTCCTGCGAAAGCGGGAATCCAGTAAAACCTACAAAAAATTTGTTTTTTTAGGTTTATTTTGTCAATATTAAGACTACTTTTTCTGGATTCCTGCTTTCGCAGGAATGACATAGTAGGAGTTTATCCCACAATTACTTTCAGCTTCTCTATAGTTTTTGGATCTTTTACAAGTTCTAACAATATTTCCTGCTCATAGGCAAGTAGCTCTTCTTCATTTGTTTCATTATGTGTATCAATAATATCTTAAAATTTGCTAAGCACCTTATTTTGTAGATCGTTATATGAAGTTTTAAATCAGCACCGGCAGACAAATTATTTCCTTGCGGATCAATATAAAGATTTTTACCGTCATTTTCGGCTTTACTTGCTGCTTCTTGTAGTAAATAAAACACCTCATGATTTAAACAATTCATTTTTATAGTAATAACAAAAATCAAAACATCTTGATAAAGTATTAATTTTGCCGAGCTATTCTCTAATACTATCTGACTTTCTTGTAAAAGATCTTTGTGAGAATTAAATTTTTGTTTATCGATTTTTTGATATTCTTTATTGGCTAAATATTGCAGAAGTGGGATATGCATTAAATCGGCATTTTTAATTACCGCATTCCAACCGTTTTTAGCCGCTATAGTCAATAATTCAAATGGACCATATTCCAGCTGTAACCAAGCTTCATAGCAGTATCGATATCATAAATATTATCCGTAATCGACGGGACTAGACCTGCTAAATAAACATAAAATTCTGTGATAATTTCAGTAAACAATTTACCGTAAACCGAATCACTTACAAGAAGCGCATCAAGATTAAAATATCTACTTTTTGAACAGGACTATATGATAAGTCGTTTATATTGATAACTTCTTTAATCTTTTTGCCATTTGATACCGATAAATGATAAAATCCACTGTCACTTTTACGTCCAATTAACTGCTTCTCTATCATCTTATCAAGACAGGGGTCTTTACATATTATTTTATGATAAGCATCATTTGCAGGAAGAGAGGCAAATCATGAACTTGAAATTAACTTCATTATGTCATACCCGATTAGATCATATAAACTGAACATTCCGGTACTCCGCAGCCCCAAAAATGTAATAAATATTTTATCTATAGTAGCAACATCAAGATTCTGACTTATCGCTTTACGGGCTACTAATTCAAGTAAAAAATACCCTACTCTATTAGCAATAAAACCAGGCGTATCATTACATTTTACTATAATTTGACCAAGCGTTTTCGTTAAGAACTCTGATACTCTTTCTATTACTTCAGCCTTTATCATAGGGTCTATAATTAACTCAAGCAGTTCCATATTATCTTGGCGGATTGAAGAAATGCGTAATAACGAACCTAGATTTAATATTATCTGGTAAATTCTCTTTGAGTCTTTCAAGCGGTAATGTAGAGATATTAGCAGCAATAATTGCATCTTCTTTAAGATAAGGAATAATTTTATCATTGGTGTTTGATTTCTAACTTCTCAACAATAACTTCAATCACTAAATTACATTCTTTAATTAAATCTAAATCATATTCTAAATTACCGATGGTAATGAAATTTGCTTTATCAGGAAAAGTAAAGGTGGAGGTGGAGATTTTTGTTTATGCAAATTGTCTTTAGCGGTGTTAACTATTTTATTAGGATCATCGGAATCTTTAGCGATAATATCAAGCAGCACTACTTTATAAGAGGAATTAACAATTAACGCTGTAATCCCTGAACCCATTACTCCCGCACCGATAACACAAACTTTTTTTATTTCATTTTGCATAAGTTACCTTCTGTGTTACCCCGTACCTTGACCATGAGGTCCAGTTAAAAATACTAAAAATTTTTATTATTTTTTGGATCCTGTGGTTAAGACTTTTACCGACGCCACCCCCGGCTTATCGTAAAATTTTAGCACATTCATTTATAGTAACAGCAGTGGTAACGACATCATCGACTAATAAGATTTTTTTACTTACAATATTATACTCTGTGTTAAATTTGATACTACTCTTTATATTATTTTTGTGTTGTTTTCGTGAGAGAAAAGCCTGAGACTTAGTCCATTTTGCTTTAGTTAAAATCTCAGCTTTTAACATTTTATCGGTAACTTTTGCAATTGCCATAGCTAAAGGTACAGGTATGATTAAATCAATATCTTTTATATCCTCGCTGCTATATCTATTATATAAAAGCTGAACTATTTTCTATGCTCATTACACTTAAATAAGCTGCGAGCAAACTTATAATTAGGTTTGTTGCTATAACAATTTCCACAAATGCAGTTATCCAAGATTTTTATACTAAATCTTTGTCCACATATACTACAATAGAGTCTTGCTATAAACTCTAGCTTCTTCCAACAATCGCTACAAAATTCACCGCTCCCCCTAGTATTTCCGCACCGCTTAAACATCTCTGCGGCAAGATATAATCTATAAGATAATTATAAGTCTTTATTAACAATTAAAATCCTCTTGAAGATTCATGGTGTTTAGAAGCATTCGGTGTTAATTGTGATGATGGTGCACTAGCACCATAACGAACCCCCTTGCCACGTGACAAATTCTCTTGCATATATTGGGCTTGCTCATGAGCTTTATTTTACTCAGGTTTTACTTTATTGCTAACTTATTGCTAACATTTGGAGTTATAAAAGATTGAAATATTTCTTCTTTTTTACCGTATATTTCTTTTAAATCACCAAATTGCGATTTAACAAAATAACCGACTCCTACTTTTACTGCCGATTTAACTTTTTCAAAATTAGTTTTTTCAGCAGGAGGAGCAAATTCAGGTCTCGCTGCAACCTTTGCTCTAGTTACATTAAAATGCTCTCTTAGCTGCCCTTCACTTAATTGATCAATTTTAGAGGGTATAGTTAAAAATGCTTCTAATGCTTTGGTATCTATTTTTGCTTGCCTTTCTTTTTCAAGCAAGTCTTTATTATCTTCATAATTTCCTATTGATGTTTTAAACTATTTATTTGATTTATTTTATCTTTTTTTCACTCCATACGCACTAAATTAGCATCTCCTTCACCTATTACATTAGCTCTGCTCCTCCTTCCAGTAGCACCTGCTACCAAACCGCCTTATAATACCGCCTACAGAGCTTGCTTGTGCTACTATAAAGATACCGTCTCTAAGGTAGTATTTCGTATTGCTTTTAAAATCTCTTTAGTTCTAGTTGTATTTAATTTTTCAGATTCAACTTTTTCTTGGTAAATTTTAGCTCATTGAGTATCCAAGACATTTTTAAGTTCAGGGCTATCTTTTGCTTTATCTATTCGAGTAGTAACTACTAATTCTGCTTGCTTCACATAATTAGCTTTAATATTTTCTAAAGTTTGTTCTTTCTAGCTAAACGCTTATCTTCTTTTACTTCTAAAGTTTCTTTTTCAACATTGTAAGCAACGGTTGATAAAGAAAGTGCAGCAAGCCCAACCCCAACGGGAGTGGGATTAAGGACTAACGATACTGCAACGCCGCCAATTCTAGCCGCACGTCTTACTGCTTTACTACCTAATGTTTTATATGTTTTCTCTAGAACATTTGCTGCAGTTTCACCACCGGGTAGTGTCATGATTTTATTTAATGCCTTATCAGCTAAACCAGGACTTGGGGGACCTTTTTCTTTAATTTTTGCACCTTGCTGAAGTGTATCAACTGGATCATAAGCTTTTGCTACTTTTGCTCCAACGTTAATTACTCCTTCTACTAATATGAGTAGGACTAGTGATAACTTTACTGCCCTCCTGTACCACTTCGATTACTATTCCACTTGCAGCGATTCCGGCACAAGCAACTCTAGCACCGTAAAGTGCCGTATCCTCTTACAGCGTTCTTTTTCCTTCTGGCTTATTTTACGATTGCTGTTCTCCTGTGTGCAGGCTCAGAAGCTTTTGTTTGTGCTGCTTCTAAAAGCTCTACTCTTTCAGGAGTATTTATTGAAGATTTAAGCTTATTATCTTCTGCTGCATTTTTTATTCCTTCTTTAGGAGTATTAATAGATGATTTACTGCTTAAATTTTCTTTACTCATGCATATCTTATAAAATTATGTTCTATGTTATTTCACATTCTATGTCATTCCCGTGCAAGCGGGAATCCATCTTTTAAACAGTATAAATAAACAATGCTTTTATCGATTCTTGATTACTGGATGCCCACTTTCGCGGGAATGACATCAGAACTAGCTAAAAATGATACAAAAGAACACTCACCTCTTCCCCATCGCATAGCTAGTAATCAAGTTTTTTACAGGTTTTAAATTATTGATCACCTTAAATCCTATTTGTCTTAAACATCTTAAATTTTTGGAATAATTTGAAAAAATATTATTTAACTCATCAGTCAGCTTATACATAATACAATTATCCTCTTGCCTTAGCTTTTGATATTCTTGTAATGTGCCATTATTACTAGCTATCATACTCAAAATCTCTATATCCTTTATGCCCTGATTAAGCCCTTGTCCGGCTAGCGGATGTACTGTGTGGGCAGTGTCGGCAATAAGCACTATACGGTTATGAAAATATCTATTTGCTATACGGGCTTTTAGTGGAAAGCTACTAATCTCACTATCAATAGTAATTTTACCTAGGGAATTACCGGCATTTCTTTGAGTTAAAAACCTAACTTCTTCTACAGGCAAATTAACAATTAAAGCAGCCTGATCAGAAGAAGTTGACCATATTACGGATGAAGCATATTGATCTTTTAAAGGCAGCAAAGCAAAAGGACCAAGCGGCAGGAAATGTTCCATAGCACAATTTTCATGCGGTTTTTCATGCTTAATATTAAATGTAAGAGCAGTTTGATAAGGTTTCTCAATTTCATTAGCAAAGTAATGAGACCTCACTTTTGAATTTGCTCCGTCACATATAATTAATAAATTACACTTAATTTGGTTATCATCAAATTTTATAATCGAGTAGTCATTATGGCTTATAACCTCTTGATATTGATTATTATCAATTAATGTTATCAACGGATTATTAGTTATTTTTGACAATAGCATTTTTCTAAAGTCGCTATTCTTAACCACATATCCAAGTACAGCGTCAGCGTCATTTCGTAAGTCTAATATCTCTGAAGCCTTGTTATCTACTACATATATGTCTTGCATTGCTGCTACAAACTTCTCAAGCTCTTCCCATATATCAATAGAGAATAAGAAATTTTTAGAATGCGGCGTTAAAGCAGTAGTTCTTATATCTTTAAAAAACTCTGGGCTTTTTACCGATTTACTCTCGAATATAGTAGTTTTTATACCCTTTTGTGCAAAAGAAAGCGCCGTTAACATGCCGCTAAGACCACATCCTAAAATTACCGTATTAGACATCTTCCCAAACTCTTCTACTTCTCGAGGTAATTTGTGCGTCGATCCGATACTCGCATCCTCACGTACGCTTGTGTACGCTGCGGTGCTGCGTTTCGTGTCTCCTACAAATTCCTCTCTATAAGCGAATTTGGCAAGATGTCTATCAATCTGTTTTGTTTTCATTCGATTCATTTATGAAATATTTTAAATATCCGTTTGTTGCTATAAAGCTTAAAAGACAATAAATAATTGCTATATCCAAATATGAACTATTACCTGAGTATAAACCTAAACAACAAATCAATAAACTCGCTAAAGTCGTGAAGCTATTTAAAATCAATAAATTTGTTAAAATATCCGTTTTGCTGATAAATAGGTAGGTTATTAAGCAAATAAATAATGAAATAATAATTAAAAAGATGTTAAGCATAATTTTTAAAATTGGTTTTACTGTTGGATACACAATCGTCATCGTCATTGCGAGGCAATTACGAAGTAATTGACAAAGCAATCTCAGGAACTTGTTATTATTTCATGAGATTGCCACGCTCCCTACGGTCGCTCGCAATGACGACTTGGATATCCTACCCCTCTCATTATATATAATCATTTATAACACTACAAACTGCAAATAAAATTAATTAAAATTCCTTAAATAATTTTAATATTATGTAATCTTAGCCAACCTTTACATCATAAATAGCTATTGTGACAAAAATGTTATAAAAAAATGTTGCTTTCTTTTACATTCGCCATTAACCTATATATTTAGGTTCTTGCGTACGATTTCTAAAAAGATTTAATTTTGACTATTTTTTGCTGCAAATTATAAGATTTTTTTTGAAAAATGAATCACTAATTCTTTCAAAAATCTTATTAATTTTCGCTAAAAAATATTGTAAAATATTAAATCTTTTTAGAAATCGTACGCAAGAACCTAGTATTAATATTTTTAAGGTAAATTGTAATGTCACAACTAGATGTTTTAATAGTAGACGATGAAGAGAGTATACGCAATCTCATTGCTGCAAATTTGAAAGATGAAGGTTTTAACCCTAAGGTTGCCGCTAATAGTACTCAAGCCCTTAAAATACTTTCCGAAAAACCGGTCTCTGCAGTTATACTTGATATTTGGCTTCAAGGAAGCGAAATTGACGGACTTGGGATTTTAGAGATAATAAAAAAACGCTATCCTTTAATGCCGGTAATAATTATTAGCGGTCACGGTACTATAGAAACAGCAGTAAATGCTATAAAAATGGGTGCTTACGATTATATAGAAAAACCGTTTAATAATGATAAATTAGTTATTTTACTTACAAGAGCTTGTGAAGTAACAAAGTTAAAACGCGAAAATATAGATTTAAAATCAAAGGTTATAGATAAAACTGAATTAGTAGGCGAATGTTCGGTAACTTTAAAATATAAAATGGCAATAGCAAAGGCAGCTACCTCTAGCAGTCGTATAATGATTCACGGTAAAGTCGGTAGCGGTAAAGCACTTGCAGCAAGATTAATTCATAAACAATCTAAAAGGGTTAATAATCCGTTCATTATTTTCAGCCCTACCTGTATGACTACAGAAAAAATCAATCAAGAATTATTCGGCGAATCGGAAAAGGAGGCAAATAATAAACGCCCTACTATCTTAGAATTTGCCAATAACGGTACTTTATATATAGATGAGGTCAGTAATATTCCTATTCCTATCCAAGTAAAATTATTAAAATTCCTTAAAGATCAAACTATTACAAAACCTTGCGGAAAAAATATTAAAATTGATATAAAAATTATCACCGGTACTTCTAAAAATATCCAAGATGAAGTTAATAACGGCAAATTCCTAGAAGATCTATATTATCGCCTTAATGTATCCTCTCTAAAAGTACCTTCATTATATGAAAGAAAAGAAGATATACCGCTACTCGTTAAGTATTTTGTTAAGCAACTTTCAAAATTTTCAGGTTTAAAAGAACGTAGCTTTGCAGATGAAACTATCGCTGCTCTTCAATCCTATGAATGGCCGGGCAATATTAGACAATTACGTAACGTTGTTGAATGGACTTTAATTATGAATCCGTTAACTACAGGTAATAATGAAATTATAAAACCTTATATGATACCTTCTGAAATATTAGCAAATAGTACTAATCTTACAAAACTTGAAGATAGTTTTGATATGTTATCTATGCCGCTTAGAGAAGCTAGAGAAGTTTTTGAACGTCAATATCTATCGGCACAAATGAGTCGTTTTAATAATAATATTTCAAAAACATCCTCATTTGTCGGTATGGAAAGATCGGCTTTGCATCGTAAATTAAAATTATTAAGCTTACATATACCTCCTACCAATAGGATAAATGACGAAGAATATGAGGAAGCAAATGCTTAAAGTCATCTCAATAATTACGATTTATTTGTTATTAAGCAGCTGCTCCGAATCTACTCGTGATGCGAACGGATTACTTACGGATAGCCAAAGCACAGTAATTCGGAATTATATAATATCACAAAATTCTAAAAACCTTAAAGTGAACCTTAAAGAGAAGTTTGGTTCAAATTTAAAAGGAGTAAAATTAATAGGAGTACAGCTAATCAATGAAGATTTATCAGGAATAGATTTGACTTCCTGCGAAATATTACGTGCTGATTTTACAGGTAGCAATTTAGAAAAAGCAATACTTACAAATGCTATAATTCAAGAAAGTAATTTTGCAGATTCGGTAATAAAAAATATTTCCGGATATAATGCTGACTTTCAAGGTTCAATTTTTCACAATATAACATTACAAAATACAAATTTTGTTCAATCAAATTTTAGCGATACTGCTTTTAATAAAACTACTATAATAAATGTCAACTTTGAAAATTCTAAATTTAGTCATGTATTATGGAGCAATAATACTATCGACGGTGTTAATTTTCAAAAAGCTACCCTACAGAATAATAGCTTTAAAAATACTAATATAACAAATTCAATATTTTACGGTACGGATTTAGAAACAAGTATAATAAATAATACCAATTTTACTAATAATTATTTTGAATCTAGCAACCTAAGTCACACTACATTAACAGCAGTAATAATTAAGGATTCTAACTTCACACAAAGTATTTTTAATGAAGTAAATTTTAATAACGTACAAAGTAATAACTCTTGCTTTTCATACGCTTCCTTTCAAGATTCAACACTACAAAATATTAGCCTTACTAAATGTGATTTACAAAATAGTACAATTAGTAGTTCAGTTTTAAAGCATTTTAAAATCAATAATGCGATATTAAATAATATGAGTCTAAACGATAATAAATTTAATAATTTATCAATAAAAAATAGTAATGCTAATTTTGTAAGGATTAATAAAACTAAAGGCTCAAATATTACTTTAGATAATATTAGCTATACTAATAATATTTTTAGCAATAATGATTTTAAACAATTTATAGTGATTAATACTGACTTAAACAGCAGTGAAATAATAAACTCAAATATAACTAACGGACAATTTAATAATATAAATTTTTCTAAATCTTTAATACAAAACGTAAATTTTTCAGATGTTAAAATTACTTTAGGCAATTTAAACCAAGTAGCTCTAATAAATTCCACTCTAACAAATACTGCGGTTATTAACTCCGTCCTTTCTAATTCGCAAATAAATAATATTAACTACCAAGCGTATTCCAGTTTTATTAATACTAATGTTTCTAATAATATTATTTTAAATAGTGATAATTCGAGCAAAATTCTACCAAATAATATAGTAATAAATTCGGTAAAAGATTTGCAAAAAATAACTCACTTAGCAAATATGAATTTAACAAATTTTGACTTGAGCAACTTAATATTTGATAGAGTAGATTTTTCAAATAGTATCTTTAAAAATGCTAACCTAACAAATACGGTAATAAAAAATTCTACTTTAAAAGAGGCTAATTTTTCTGCAGCAATACTTACTAAAACAGATTTTTCAAACTCAATATTAACAGATAGTATATTTAAATCAGCTAAAATTGATCAGGCGGGTTTTAATAACTCCGACCTAACAAATGCCGATTTTACCGAAGCAGCAATTAAAGATACTTCGTTTGATAAAGCTAAGACAAGCAGAATGAAAGGATTAGAATAATCTTTAAATACCTTGGTCCTTTTTTTATACGAACATTCAGTATGTCATCCTCGCATGGCATTGTTGCGTGGGTCAGTCAATGCTCTTTATATCATTCCTGCGAAAGCGGGAATCCAGTAAAACATATAACAATTTTTTATATGCTTATTTTGTTAAAGGTATAATTTTGCCCAATATTAAGGGTTATTTTTCTAGATGCCTGCTTTCACAGGAATAACATAGCATTTACCTTTGGTTGCTCTTCGAATACTTTGCTTTATTAGTAGGAGTATTAGACGGTGTAAATGAATTATTATTTATAAAAGCAGTAGGACGTTTCTGCTTCATTCTATTAATAATTTGTTGTTGTTTAAGAGTATTTATCTTTTGTTTTCCGGCTATCCTTATAGATTGAGTAATTTTGGCAGTTTCTACAAATATTTCCTTAGGAGTTTGTAGCTGATCAATTCGCTCATAATGTTTTTTAAGAAACTCTTCTTTTATCTTTGGCTTTATTCCTTTCAAATCAACATATGTTCTATATAACTTCTTTAATTTTATTTGTTGCTTGGAAGATTTGTGAGGAAGTGATTTAATTGAATTAACAAGACTACTACCTATTTCTTTTATAATATTAACGGCAGGCGAAGCTATTTTCTTTATTCCTTCATAAATTTTACCTAACCCACTAGCAATAACATCTAATAGTTTAGGCGCATATTCTTTAGATATAGGGGATATATCCCTAATAATATCTCTCGCTTCAGTTAGATTATGAGCTAAATGGAGTAATGCTTTTTTCTCCTCTAACTCGGTAGAGCGATTAGCATATGAACTAGCTATATCTGCCTGAGCATCTATAGTATCGGTAATTATTGATTTAGTATCATTAAAAGAAATATCTATAGGTGTCTTTTTTTGCGTTATAGGACTGTCTTCTCTTAATTTATCTAGCCTATCACGTATTGCTTGGTCTTTTTGATCATTAAGGCTTTTACTTTTTTGTTCTAGTTTAAGCTCAGATTGCAGCTGCTCAATTAGATCGTCTACTTCATTACCGGATTTTTTTGTGGGGATATAAGGTCTATCTTGGAGCTTTGCAAACCTTTCTTCTAATTCTTCAAGTGATGGAGGAGTGCCTTTAAGTTTTGCTAGTCTTTCTTCTAATTCTTTTATTATTTGCTCATCCTGCTTTTTCTGAGACATATATATACCTCTATAATAATTCCTAGGTTTTGTAAAAGAAAATTAATAAGATTTTTGCAATAATAGTTATTCCTATTTCAAAAAAATCTTATGATTTACAACAAAAAATAGATTAATTCAATTTTCCGCATGCAAAGCCTAGTTATTAATAACACAAACTACTAACTAAAATAAAGTATTTTGTGATATGAGTTAAGATATAATTATATAAAGCTAGCATTATCCGTGTGGATCAGTTTTGCCATTGTCACCTAGTGCCTTGATCACGGGGTCTAATTAAAAATACTAATATTATTAGTATTTTAAGTTGTTTTCTGGATACCACACAATTCAGCTAATTCTGCACGTGCCTTATTTTCTCATATAACTTTCAACATTTTTCTTTTTTAACCATTCCCTCACTTCGTCAGTAGTGTAAGTTTTAAAATCAGAGGCATTAATTCTTTGCAAAGCAATTTTGCATCTTCTGAATCTTCTTGTATTTCCTGTAGATAATATTCAATTGCTTTACGTACTATATATACCCTTTTGATCTGTCTAAGTTTTTTGCTGACTATGCTAAACTATTATTTAGTTCGTCCGGAATAGTTAAATTCAGTCTTGCCATCTTGTGACCTATCTGTAATTAATAACACATTACGACACATAATAGCACAAACTACAAACTAAAAAAAGCTATAAATACTTATCCAATACGTCCGACATAATTTTACGAGCTACAGGGGCGGCGGCTTTACTACCGCCTCCACCATGATCAATAAAGACGGTAACGGAATAACTAGGATCGTGATAAGGAGCGAAGCCTAAGAACAAGGCATGATTACGCCTCTCCCAAGCAATAGATTTACGGCTTAAATCATCTTTAGCATTTAGTTTGCATTGCACCTGCGAAGTACCGGTTTTACCAGCGAGCTGCCTATTTTTGCCTAAAATTCTATTATAATACGCCGTACCTCCCGCAACATTAACGGTATTATACAAACTTTCTTGGATTATTATGATATTTTCGGGCTTAATATTGACATTATAAAATTCCGGATCATTTTTTAATATTCTAGGCGTATACAGTTTACCGTTACTTGCAATAGCTGTAATAAACCTTGCAAGCTGCATCGGCGTTACCCCTAGAAACCCCTGTCCGATTGCTAAATTAAAACTATCTCCTATTGACCAAGGACGCTTTAATTTTTTCTTTTTCCACTCTTTTGACGGTACAAACCCGCTACTTTCAGGAGCTAAATCAATACCGGTTTTTGAACCGAGGCCAAATTCTCTTGCAACTTCAAGAATTTTATCCGGACCTACTATTCTTGCTAATTCATACATATAAATATTACAAGAATGCTTTAAAGCAGACATCATATCTAACGTTCCGTGTCCGCTATGATTCCAACATCTAAAGCTATTAGTACCAAGAGCAGAGCTACCGTCGCAAAAAACGGTTTTATTAGGATTAATGCCTACTTCAAGGGCTGCAAGTACGGTAATTATTTTAAAAACCGAGCCTGGAGGATAAGAATTTTGTATTACCTTATTAATTAAAGGCTTATAAGGATCACTCGTTAAACTTTGCCAATAATTTTCCGATAATTTACTGAAATGATTTGATTCAAAACCCGGAGTGGAAGCACAAATTAGTACATTTCCGGTTTTAGTATCCATAACTATTGCCGAAGAACCTTTAGGATTTAAATATTGCTGGATATTTTTCTGAAGAAACACATCGATATTTAAATGCATATCTTCACCTGATTTAGTAGGGGTTCCTGCTATTTCTCTTACCTGCTTACCGTAAGCGTTTACTTCAACTTTTTTATAACCAAATGCTCCTCTTAGTTTGTTATCGTAATATTTTTCAATACCGGATTTACCGATATTAAAATCGCTTAAACTATGTATATTTAACTCCTGCTTCTCGTGCTCATTTATTTGACCAAGATAACCGATTAAATGAGAAGTAACGCTTGAAAAAGGATAAAACCTTAAATAACCTATATCAATAAATATTGAAGCGAATTTATGCTTTTGTTCTTCAATCATTGATACTTGCTGCCAATCAAGCTGATCAAATATTACTAAAGGAGTGTGGCGACTAGATTTTTTAATTTTTTGCTTAATATAATTATATTTTTCCGGAGATAAATTTAGAATATTACTAATTATTTCTAATTCATCCTTATAATTATTATTAATGCTTCTATCTATTACTAGCTGATAACATGGTTTATTAGTAGCTAAAATATTGCCATCTAAATCGTAAATTCTTCCTCTAGTCGGTGGAAGTACAACGAAATTAATACGATTCTTATCCGATAAAGTCTTATATTCTTCACTTTTAATAAGCTGTAAATAAAACATTCTTATTCCAAGCAACGATAAAAATCCGAGTTTACCTAATCCGATTATAAAGGCTCTTCGTGAAATTAACTCACCATGTAGTATTTTCTTATTTAGCATACTTTTTAAAGTAATTCATAGGAGAGTCAAGTATAAGACGAATTATATTATAAGAAAATATAGTTATCAAAAATTGAAAGAAAATTATTAAATATCCGTCTGCTTCTAGCTTCTTGATTGTTATTAGTAAATATTTAAAATTCAATATAAATAAACAATAAACGCAAAAAATAATGAAATTTATTAAATAGTTTTTAGCTACAAAATATTGTGAAGATAATTTATAAATCGTATATGCCGATAAAAAAACTAGCGAATTTGTACCGATAGGCATACCACTTATTTGATCTATAAATAGACCGAGAAAAAATATGCCAAAAATATTTAAGGAATATAACGACATAAAATAATAAATAAATATAATTTCCATCGCCGGAAAGATTCTGCTTTGAATATTTATTTTATAACTCACTAACGGAAATAATATTATAAAAAAACATAGCAAAGCAAACAGCAATTTTAATATTATTTGTAAGCTATTTTTATATATTTCCTGTTTTATCTTTAACATCAATAGTTTTTTGTTATATAGTTTTGTACTGCGTTCATACCATGACTTGATCGGCAATTAGGTTGTCATCCCACGACTTGATCGCAGGATCTATATAAACAACATTTTGTGTGGTCATTTTTACTGGACCCCGTGGTCAAACCACGGGGTGACAATAGAAAAATTGTAACCACCCAATGACCATATCAACCATATACAAAATATAAATTAATTTTCTATTTTGTACAGTTTTAAAAAATGAATATGGATTCTACAATAACTCACAACAACTAGGGTTAGGTCTTTTATCATTATAGCTAAGCTCTAATTCTTCTTGTGCCTCGGAACTTGTGGATATAAATAGTTGTTTTGATATAATATTATTTATTGTTGTCGTAAGATCAAAAGACTTAAGCCGTGGGATAGGTATACTAGGTTTATCTGTTATATTTTTATTTTTTGACATAAAAATCTCCTTTTTAGCTTATAAATGCGTCATTACCAGAAAATTTAGGCTTTTTGTTGCACAGATCGTTTTATGTCATTCCCGCATAGGCGGGGATGACATCAAGTAGGTTTTACCGATCTACGTAACAATGCCTGTTCGCAATGACACAATCTATAATTATTAAGTAATATTTTAACTTTCTTCCTCACTTTGTTCTATCGGTTCTAAACCATATAAAGATATCATACGTTCAAATACTCTACCGGCAGTAGGGGCAGCTGTCCAACTTGCAGTTGCAAAGCCAAAGCTTTCTTTAGTCGGTTTCGGCTCATCAAATCTAATAAAAATAATATATTGCGGGTTAGATGCAGGCAGCATACCTAAAAACGATGACGCTCTACTATTTTTTAGATATTTCTTTTTTCCCCCTGCCCCTTGTGAAAGTTTTTCTGCCGTACCGGTCTTACCACCGATAAGATAGCCTTTGACCTCTGCTCTTTTACCGTTACCTTCTTTTACTACCGCTCTAAATAATTTCTTCATTTGGGTAGAGGTATTTTCACTAAAAACTTTTGTACCTATTACTTTTTCATCCTTTCTTTTTAATAAAGTAAGATCATATAAAGTACCGCCGTTAACAACCGGTAACATTGCTCTAACAAAATGCAAAGGGCTAATCGAAATGCCGTAGCCATACGACATAGTAACACTCGTTAACTCATTCCATCTTTTCTCGGAAGGAAATAACGGAGTACCTCGTTCAGGTAATTCTATTTGCAACTGATCTAATAGACCTAATTTCTTTAGATATTTTTTAAAATTGCTTTTACCGATTTCAAGCATAATTTGACTTGTGCCAATATTTGAAGAATATAGAAAAATCTCAGGTACACTATGCCATCCTTGCCTTGGCGTATAATCCTTAAGCTGGAATCCTCCTACTTTCATATAACTTATATCATAAGCATCATTCATATTTATTGCACCGGTATCAAAGCCGACTGCCATAGTTAATGCCTTAAACACCGAACCCATTTCGTAAATCCCGAGACTTGCTATATTAAACAGCTCTTCTGGTTTGGCTAAACTCGGATAATGCGGATCGAAATCAGGCTTATTTACTAATGCTAAAATCTCGCCATTATTTGGATCAGCAATAATGCCTACTGCTCCTATAGCCTTAAATTGCTTTAAAGTTTTATCAATCTCCTCACTTAAAATACTTTGTAATCTGATATCAATAGATAATTGAAGCGGTTCTTTCCGATTCTTTGGTTCGTTTAATTCATAATCAGAATTAGTTAAATACTTATCATAAGCGAGCTCTAAACCACTAAGCCCTACCGAGTCTCTACCTACATAACCGACAACATGCGACAATAAATTAGAAAAGGTATAAATTCGTTTCTGCTCTTCTTCAAATTCAAAACCAAGTAACCCAAGGCTAGTTATCTTTTCTTGCTGACTAGGTAGTACATCCCTTTTTACCCATATAAAGTTTTTATTTGACTTAAGTTCTGCAAGTAATTTAGCTTTATTAATATCAGGTAGAATTTCTGCTAGCTTTTTTACGGAAGTTTCAGGATCAAGTACTATTTGTGGATTAGCAAATAATGAGGCAGAAGGTAGGTTCACTGCTAATAAATTACCGTTTCGATCAACTATTTCTTTTCTAAATTGACGCTTTTTTTTAAAGGAATTAATATTTTTATCGTAACCATTCGTAGCAACGATTATCAATCTGTAAGATAAAGTACAAAAAAGAAAAGAAAAGACACAAATAACCATTAATAATCGGATTTTTGTATTTTTACTACAAACATTCCAAATTGTTAGACTTTTAATTGTAGGTTTCCATTTTTCCCAAATTTGTTTCATATGTTATTTATGGTGTTTCAAACACTAATATTTCTGCAATCCTTATGTCATTCCTGCGAAAGCGGGAATCCAGTACTTTAAAACCTTTTCAAAACTTGATTTGAAAAATAAAAAATCTTTAAAATCAAGATTTTTTGAAAAGCTCGATTTATCTCGCTTTACCCTAGATTCCCGCCTACGCGGGAATGACATCGAACGCTTTTTCCAAGCCATGCAACAATCCTACCAAGATACGAAGATCAACTTCAAAAAGAGCAAGGAATCCACAAGACGAGGAACGGAGCGTATACTTAATACGTGAGTACCACAGTACTTGTAGGATGACGTAGCCAATTTTTGAAGTTCATCGAGTATCCTTTACTCTACTCGAAACAGTCTGTATATACTTATTATTTGTAATTCTTTTGTAACGCCATTTACTACTCTTGGAAATACTAATATTATGATTAAATTTAATATTTTGATCGATATTTGGCCCTAACGGATCTTTTATCATTTGATAAGATTTAACTGTTTCTAATTTTAAATAAGCCGCCGCAAGTTTTTCCAATCTAACCGGCAAAAGTAGATAAGCTTGCTCTGCTTTTAAAATATGAATATTATTATTCTCACTATTTATCTGTTTTACAACGCTACTTAATTGATAATCAAGAGTTGAGACTCGCTCCTTTATACTAAACAAACTACATATTGCTATAATTGTTATCAATAATGTAAAATAGTGAAGCTTTCTTATACTCATAATTAATTACTCATATATCGCTTTTGCTGCTCGAAGTTTTGCCGATCTCGCTCTAATATTTAGCCCTACTTCTTTATCTGACGGTGCTAGAGCTTTGTTAGTAATAATCTTAAGCCATTTATTTGGATCAATCGTCATGTCGTCTTTAGCATATTTTGATCTTACTACCGGCTTTTCCGAATTTTCTTTAAAGAAATTCTTAACTATCCTATCTTCTAAAGAGTGAAAAGACACCACAACTAAACGTCCGTCTTTCTTTAATATATTTTTTACATTCACTAAAAACTGCTCTAACTCCCCAAGCTCATCGTTTACATAAATCCTAATGGCTTGAAAGGTTTTAGTTGCAGGATCAATTTTGCCTTTTCTAAATCCTATACTACTTCTAACAATCTCGGCTAACTTGCCTGTACTATCAATTCTCGCCGTTTTTCTATATTCTACAATTCTCTTAGCAATTCTTCGTGAAAAGCTCTCATCTCCGTATTTGTAAATTACGTCAGCTAGCTCTTTTTCCTCTGCCGCATTTACAAACTCCTCGGCACTAAGCCCTTGCCCGCTCATACGCATATCAAGTGGTCCGTCATGCAAAAACGAAAATCCTCTATCTGCTATATCTAACTGCATTGACGAAATGCCTAAATCCAGCACTATCCCATCAAATTTTTTTTCCTTAAGCTTTGCAAAACTATCCGCAAAATTTGTTTCTACAAAATCAAATCTCTCACCGTAATTTTGCTGAATTTCTTCGGCTCTTTTAATTACGTTTGGATCACGATCCAAGGCTGTAACATAACAGTTACAGCTTTCTAATATTGCTTTGCTATATCCTCCTGCTCCAAACGTACAATCTAAATAAGACTCACCGGCTTTTGGGCTTAAGGCCTCTAACATTTCATTTAGCATTACAGACACGTGAGATTGTATCATTAATGAGCATTCCTTAGCGTTAAGCGCTTTTCATGAGCAATTTTTTGAGCGGCATTTAAATATTTCTCAAAATTCTGCGGCTGCCAAATCTCAAAAATCACCCCTTTACCTACAAAACATGCTTGCTCTTCGATTCCTGCATGCTTCATTAAAGATTGCGGCAATATAACTCTTCCCTCCCCATCAAAGGAAAGTTGTACAGCTTCCCCGAATATCATAGTCTCAAACGCATCACGCTCCTCGGAATAAGGATCAAGCGTCTCTATCATCTGCCTTAATTTCTCGATATGCGAAATACCGCACACCTCTATACAATTATTCCTAATCGACGGATAAGCAATTACACCGTTAAATAATTCTTTCCCTAGTACTGCACGGTAATTCGCCGGCACCGACACCCTACTCTTTTTATCAACACCATTTACATACTTAGATAAAAATACATTCATTGGTATAATTTGGGTTCATTTGGGATTAAATGGGGAATTATAGAATATTATAGGAATATTAAGGAGTCAAGGGTTTTTAACAAGGATGAGTTAAATTACTAAGATGTCATACCGTGGCTTGACCACGGTATCCAAAAAAATAATTTAAAATACTAATATTAGTATTTTAGAATGGATTCCGCGATCAAATCGTGGGATGAAAGAGGGGGAATGGATCCACACAACAACGCCATACAGGAATAACATCGAACCACACAACAAAGTTTAATCCAATGATTTTATGGATTTTTTAAAGTGATTTTCACCTTGAAAATTCATATTATTTAATATATTAATTTCATATAAATGATTATAGTAATTTTATGGCTAAAGTTAGAGAAATAGAAACGATGGCTACTCTAATAACAGAACAAACATCTTCTTATGATACAGGTATGGTGTTTGGATATTACCTTACTAGAGCAAGATGACACCCTAACTCCTATTGTTTCTTCCAATTTTATCCCTAGCATTAGTTTATCGGCCATTCAAGAAGTACCACTGATATCTTCATCTTCTGCACAAGACTCCGACTACAACATTACACTAGATAAACTATTCGAACAGTTTCACATCACTTACGGAGCATATTCTTTTTACCAATCCAAGTTTTTGCAAACCGCTGAACTAAAACATCTTATAAAAAAGATTTTAGATCATCAAGGTGATGGATATCAATATTCAAGATTCGTTTTATCATACAGTTCTACATAAGGCTATTTACCGTAAACTTTATGATATAGCTGAATTTTTACTAGAAAAAGGCGCTTCAACAGAGTTAAAAGATTTAGATGGATATACACCTCTTCAATTAGTTATTCATGAAGGCTACACAGCAATGGTTAAATTTAATAATATGGAGCAGATCATCGAGATAAAAACTAATAGAATTAGTACCCGATGATAAACCTGAATTAAAAGCTTTTTTAAGCCTTGCAATAGCGTCTCAAAATAATAATTCTAACACAATAGATAATTCTCTTGTTACCACTAAAGATATAGAAAAATTAAATGCAAATTTCTATACCGGTTCAAGAATATCTAAAATTGTTGTGGTTGCTAATGAAAAGCCTGAAGAGTTGGGACTTGAATTAGCTGATGAAGTACATGAATAGGTTTCTTAAACATACTCAATAATGACCTATAGAACTATTGTAATATAGGTTAATTTAAAAAATATTGACTTATTAATTTTTATTATGTTTTATTTGAAATAAGTATTGATTAATGTTAATAATGATTTTATTTTTTACATAAATAAAGGTTAATTATGCCGCAACTTAAAATAGGTATTTTTAAAATACATAAATATTGTAAAAATATAAAAACTACAACTCAATCAAACTCTAACTATCCCATAAAGACAAAAACTACTGAAAAAAAATTAAACCCCACTGTAAAATATAGAAATATGCTCCCAACCAAGATCTTTGGACACCGGATACTGAACTTCTTGGAACAGATTATGACACATAATTATAAATCTAGCATTCTTGACTACATATATACTGTGAACAAATGCTAAGTTTGAGCTTTAAAATCTAATTTATGTTTAATTTACCTATTGATAATATTATCGTATTCATATACCTAATATCTATTCTACTTATTGGTATATATTACCGAGCTAAAAATAGTAGTTTTAAGAACTATGCCAATGTTGAAAGTAAAGCGCAAAATAGTAAGCTGTTATTAATAGCTACGATATTTGTAAGTTCTGTCGGAGGAGCCACCACTTTCGGCATTATGGAAAAGGCTTTTTTGGGGCATGAATATTATGCTTACGCTCTTATACTTACAATACCTATAGATATATTAATTGCAATCTATATAGTGCCTTTAATTGCCAAACATTACGGAGCTGAAAGCATCGGCGATATCCTCAGTACATATTACGGTAATATAGGTCGTTTTATCGGAGGGGTTAGTTCGGTTATCGTTTCAGTGGGTTTTTTAGCTGCTCAAATAAGCGTCAGCGGCTATATTTTTCAATATATCTTAGCAATAAATGATGTAAATGGGGTAATTTTAAGTTATAGTATAGTACTTATATATACTACAATAGGCGGTTTACAATCTATTGTTTTTACTAATTTACTACAATTTTTGGCGATGATAATCGCTATACCAACCATAACTTTTATCAGTTTAAATAAAATCGGTTTTGTAGATTTTATTAATAACCTACCTACAGAAAATGCAAATTTTGATCGGAGCAACCTACTTTCTTATACAATTGCAGCAGCTTTAAGTTTTAGCGTCATGAATCTATATCCTACATTTATTCAAAGAGCTTTAATTAATAAAAATCCTATGCAAACAACTAAAGCAATATATGCAAAATCCGCTATATATTTTTTCTTCTTGATTTGCATTACTTTAAATGGTTTAATTGCTTATAAGCTTTATCCAAACCAACCGTCAAATTTAGTATTACCTTATTTAATCAACCAAATCATCCCAACTATAATTCAAGGGATAGTAATGAGTGGACTCTTAGCTGCCGTTATGTCTACTGCTGATTCTGATTTAAACGTTACTTCTATAGCTATTGTTAAAGATATAATCAATCCTATTTTTAAGGTTAAAAATCAGCAAAAATTATTATTAATTGCTCGAATTATTAACGTTATAATAGGAAGTTTTGCAATAATTGTAGCTTTAAAATTTAGTAATGTAATTGACTTAGTAGTATTCTTCACTGGTTTCTGGGGACCGGTAACATTAGTACCGTTAATAACAACGCTTTTTGGTATCAAAACATTTAAAACTATAATAGTCTTATCATCACTTGGCGGAGCAGCTATCTTCTTAATATGGGAATATTATTCTTTATCGTTGCAATATTTCAACCTTAGAGGAGTGTTTATAGGGACAATGGTGAGTCTTGTGATATTTATTCTAGGATGGTGGTATTCTATTACGAAGAAAGTCATATAAAATATATTATCTATTTACTTGAAGTTTTAAATAATTTAATATGTTAACTCAAGATTAATAATTGGATTATGAGGATTTTATGTCTAAGCAAAATAGTATTGAAGGAAAATATAGCATAATAATTCCTATTGAAGACAAGAATGGGAGCATAAAATTTAAGCTTAAATGCATGTGATGACGTTAATGGCAGCACTTTAGCTGATATAGGCTACGTATTCAGAAAATATGCGTAATATGTATTACTCTACTAAGCAAAAAAAATGATGCTGTTAACTCTTGAATGACAGGAACTTTAAATTATTCTATTCATAGTACAATGACTCCATATTATCCTGACTTAACTAAATTTAATATTAATGATTTATCTCAGAATGATGAACCTAAATTAATAGGCAAAAGCATACCAAGAACTTAAAGATCCTATTGAGGATATAAAAAGCTAGCCTTATTGCATGAATCCAGAAACCTGCTCGATGTCATTCCTGCGGAAGCGGGAATTCAGTGACAAGTAGGGAAATCGAGCTTTTAATTTTTTAAATTTAGTATGTCTAGACTTTTTAGTGACGGGATTCCCGCCTTCGCGGGAATGACATCGCGACTCATACAACTAGGTTTTTCATGAGTTATAATATTAGTTTTTTCTGTGCAAAACATTAAAAATCATCTCAGCAAGTAACTTGTTAATACCATTTACTTTAGCAAGCTCATATATGGTTGCGTCGCATACTGCTTTATACGAACCGAAATAATGCAGTAATGCTTTTTTTCGAGTTTCACCTACGCCCTCTATATCGTCAAGGCGTGATATTTTTATAGCACGTGATCTACCTAGTCTATGATTCTTTATGGCAAAATTATGTGCCTCATCTCGCAAGATTTGTAAATATTTCATAACCGGCAAATTCTTATCTAGAGTAAATACTTCCTTACCTATCACATGGAACTGTTCAAAACCGGCATTTCTATCTACTCCTTTTGACATACAAACAAAAGGAATATTCATTTCAAATTTATCCATCACCTCTTTAACGACGCCTAAATGCCCTTTGCCGCCGTCTATAATCATTAAGCTTGGCAATTTATGCGGCTCTTGCCTTAACCTTGTAAGCCGCCTTGTTAGGACTTGCCGGAGCATCTCATAATCGTCACCTTTTATGTCACCCCCGCAGTTCTTGATGCCATTCCCGCGAAAGCAGGAATCCATTAACCTTTTTGGATCCCTGCTTTCACGGGAATGGCATACGAGAGAGGGAGCATGGACATTAAAAACCCGATATTCTTTTTTATCAAAACCGACTTTACCAGCAACTACCATCACTCCAACCGCAAACTTACCTTGAATATGGCTATTATCATAAATCTCAATTCTTTCAGGAATTTCAGAAAGACCAAATAGCTCTTTAATTTCAAATATAATCTCTTGATTTTTTGCAAATTTCTTCAAATACTGCTCTAGAGAAAATAAAGCATTTGTCTCAGCATTTTGAACTAATTTAGCCTTACCGCCTTTATTAGGTACTGTAATATTAAGCTGAAGTATATTGTTGATTTTCTTAATCGCCTCTATCACATTCTCTTTACCATTAATTTCATGATTAATTATAATTGCCGCAGGTACGTGTTGTTTTTGGTAAAATTGTAATAAAAAATATTCTAATACTTCTTCTTTGGTACTATTTTCGGTAGAAGTAGGAAAATAAGGAATATTACCGCATGCTTGCCCTGCCCTATATAAAAACACTTCCACGCAATAATGCCCGTTCTTTTCCACAATAGCAATTATATCTGCGTCTTTAACGACATCTGAAACCCCTGCCTTAAGCTGCACATAACTAAGTGCTTTAATGCGATCTCTAATTTCTGCCGCCTCTTCAAAACGCATCTGACTACTTAGCTCTTCCATCTTTCTAGATAGGTTCTCTTGGAGTTCTTTAGTGCAACCTTGTAAGAAATCTTTAACCTGAGTTACTAAGTCTCTATAGACTTCCTTGTTTATTTTACCAACGCAAGGAGCATAACAACGTTTTATTTCATATTGTAAGCAAGGACGAGTACGTGAATTAAAGTAATTATCCGTGCAGGAACGTAATTTAAAAATTTTTTGTAGTTCGGTCAAAGTAGTATTAACTTCCACACTCGAGGCAAAAGGACCAAAACACTTCCCGTCACTTAGAGTTTTACCTCGATATTTTAATAATTGTGGGAAATCATGATCTAAACGTAACTTAATGCAAGGAAAAGACTTGCAGTCCTTAAGAAGAATATTAAATTTCGGCTGAAATTTCTTGATTAACTGTGCTTCTAAAAGTAGTGCTTCAACTTCGGAATTAGTGATGCTATACTCTAAAAAACAAGTATTTGCAATCATCTGAAGCGTCTTATTATCTAAATTGCTTTTAATGTAATTAGTAAGGCGTTTCTTTAAATTTTTAGCTTTACCGACATAGAGAACTTGCTTGTTAACGTCAAACATTCGATAAACCCCTGAACGTTCAGGAACATCTATAAGTTTAGATTTAATTAACTCACTTCCGGTAATTTCTAGGGTCATGTGTATAGTGGTCCTTAGCTAAAAGCCGAAATCCAGAAAAAATAACCTTAATATTGATATAAAAATTACACATTAAACCTAAAAAAACAAGTTTTTTATAGGTTTTACTGGATTCCTGCCTTTGTGGGCATGACATAGAAGAGTGCACCATGCAACAATAACCTTCAATTCCCCGTTTTATTATACGGATTGTCATTTGCGACTTTAACATTCACTATTTTTTGTGTATTGTCATCAAAGAAAAAGGTTATTTTAAACTCATCTCCTACATTTAAATCTACTTTTGGGTCATAAAGCATAATATGCATGTCACCGGGCTTAAAATCAACATTAATATTACCGGCAATTAAAAATGGATAATCCACTTTTACCATTTTACTAACCCCTTGATCATTAATTGTTTGATGAATTTCTATTCCACTTATCTTATCTGAAGATATATTCACTAAATTATAACTCTTACTTCTACTATTTATTAATGTAAAATACATAGCAGAATTGCTAACTTTACCTTGCACATTTGTTGTAGGTCTTGCCCAAGGCTGTGCAAAGTGCACGGCTGCCTCTGCAGGTAAATCATCGGGCTGATCAGAAGAAAAATTTGTAGAATTAGGATTTTGCGCTGTTTGGTTATCAGCATAGTTTACTGCACAAATTAAAGTTATAAAACTAATTAGTAATGTTTTTAACATAATAATACCCTTAATAAATTAAAATGAAATATTAACATAGATTAAATATAAATCTAGTGTTTTAAAAGATATTTTTTGTACACTTCTTGTAGTAATCTCTCTATAGCATAACGAACTGCGATTCTTGGCATATGTAAAGTATAGCGATCCAAAAAATCTATTAATTGTTTTTCATCTTTTTTTCCTGCTTCACGTAGCATCCAACCTACTGCTTTATACATTAAATCATGTTTATCGTTCAAGAGTAATTTTGTTATTGCAAAAGTCGTATCTAATGTATTATTTTTGATAAAATACCAAGTAGCAACTATAGCTATTCGTCTTTCCCATAGAATTTCCGATTTTGTTAGTGTAAAGAGATAATCCTTTTCTTTATCCTATAAATAAGCTCCGATTATATGATGAGCTGATGCATCCACTAAATTCCAATTATTTACGTGTTTTATATTGTTTAAATAAAAATTATACAAACACTCTTTATCTTGTGCCGTCTGATATTGCATCATCAAAATAGCTAATGCTAAAAATTTCTCTTCATTAAATTCTGAAGTAATAAGTCGGCTTAAATCCTCCATATCCAAATTATAAATAACTTTTAGCTATTGTACGTCAAGTCGGCACGGTAACACCAATAAATCGGTCATGCTCTCCATACTCTCCTCTAGTTTTCAAGAATAACATTCTACGTTCTACAGGAATAGTAGCATTCTCAAGTAAAATATTTCTAATTTGTTGTAAATTTTCTCTCATGTTCAATAAACCATTTTTCACGATGTAATCCCCTGCCATAGCCTCCAAGTTTGCCATTGCTATTAATAAATACGATGACAAGGAACAATGATTGCTAACTAATTCATACCATTAGCATTTGCAACAGCTCTATAAGAATTAGGTTTGCCCAAAACTTTAGCCTGATTTAAATAGCTTCGTGTTTCACCGTAAGGTATATTCATTAATCCTTGCCAAATCATTTTTTGAAATGGGCTTCCTAAAAGCTATATAGGCGTATTAAATTTTTGTAAAGTACCGTTATAAGTACAATTGAAGATCCTCTTCAATCATTCAAATCGGTTCAGTGCTTCCAGGAATAATAGCAGATTCTATCTTAATCCTTAGCCTCTCAAGTTCACGCTCCAAACCTCTTCTATCAACAAACTCTAGCAAATAAAGCAATTTTTTATCACTAATTGCCAGCCAAGTCGCTTTTAAAATATTTAAATGCCGGTTAAATTTTGTCGGCGGTCCTCCCATTATTTCAGAGACAGCATCTTGCAAACCGCTACTTGACTCATAACCCATATCAATTTGTGTATTCATGACCGCTTCACCCATGCGCATTTGCTTCATCGCAATACCTATACGCCTTGCTCTCGCATATTCTACAAACGTCATACCAAAACGTTTTTTAAATTGGCAACGTGCTGTAGAAGCATCTACTGATAGCTCATCACAATCACTATCTTTCCATCTTTTAGCAGGATTAAACTCAATAGCATTAACAAGAGTACAAACTAAACCTGAAGCTTCGCTAAGGATGTGAAAGAGCTTGCAACGCTGACCAGGTCTATATGAAGTATGCCAAGCTTCCTTAGCAGTTTTATAAAATTCACAATTTCAAATTTAGGTTCCCGTGCAGGACAAGTCAGTCTACAAAATACTCTTGTTATTTTAACCGCTACAAAAAGATATTTTCATATCTGTCATCTTTATTAATTAATGCCTGATAATATTCTTGTCTTTGAAGCTTATTAAACATATTAATTTATCCTATAATATAAATTTATAATTATATTATATGAACTTTTTAAAACTCCTGTAACCGAAATTCAGGCATTGATTTTTTATTTAATACTTCTGTCTCTCATGCTCGATAAGCCATTTTTTGCGATCTAGCCCTGAACCATAACCGCCAAGTTTACCGTTATTATTGATGATGCGGTGACACGGAATAATTATAACAAATTTATTTGCTCCATTAGCATTTGCAACTGCTCTATAAGATCTTTCCATACCTATTAATTTAGCTTGGGTAAAGTAACTTCTTGTTTCACCATAAGGTACATTCATTAGCTCTTGCCATACTAATTTTTGAAATTCGCTTCCCAAAAGATATATCGGAGTATTAAATTTTTGCAAAGTACCGCTAAAGTAAGATTTAAGCTCCTCTTCAATTGATATAATCGGTCTAATACGATCTTCAGTAATAGTCGATTTTGTGTTAATCTTAAGTCTTTTAATTTTATACTTTAATCCTTTACTTTCAACAAAATCGAGCAAATAAAGCCTCTCTGTATCACTAATTGCCAGCATAGAACCAAGAGGCGTATCTAGCCAAGCGGATTTTAAACTCATTATTTTACCCTAAATATGATTTCTTAATATTATAATATTGATTTTTTATTTAACAATTTTATATTTTTAAAACTAACAATTTATAGGTAATCACTATGATAAAAGCTCATGTTTTTAAATATTCGCAGGTAATTTTAACCAAGAGGGCACGCGCTATAATAAAATTTAGCAAATACAGCGGACTAAGTATACCGGATATTGCTACTATGGCAAAAGAAGAAGAAAAACTAATGGAATAATAGATCAGTATAAAACCGGTAAAATAACTACCGCAAAATTTCGTAAGAAAATGAATGAGCTTATACAAGAAAAAAACGGTAATCCTATACGAGATAATGAGGTATTTGATAAAGGCTGGAATGCTATGTGCAAAATAGAACCTGAAAAGTTAACAGAGATATATAACTTACAACACAGACACATAAATATCCACATTATAGACAATACAAACGAATTACAGTATAATTATATTCAATAAAAAATAGAAAAGGCCCCAAATCAACCCACCATTTCTTATACACTTTCATACAAACTTGGTAACTCAGGTGAGAGAGCATTAAAACATTATACAAAACATTTTTTAGCAGCTCGCGATTATGAACCGGTATGGCATATGGAAGCTCAAAATGACTATGACCAAAACACTTTAGACATATTAGGAAAATATTACGATAATACGACTAAAGATATTATATAAATATTGATAGCTTAAAAATTCTATAATAGCGCATTATGCAATAATTCGCTATTTGCGTTATTTAAGCCAAATCATTTAGCTTCATGATCTTTAGCAAAATCAATGAGGCTTTCCACAACATCACTTAAATTTTCATTATTCAAGTCAATCCTCATTTCTTTTTTAACAACATCAACAAAATAATCATCAAGTGAATTTTTCATTTAAAATGGAAGTGTTTTTTGTCCAATGAACAATTATTCCCTGCTTAATGATGTCATAGGTATCAAAAGCAATTTGAATGGCATTTTCACGCTGATTTTGATCTTTTCAATTCTATAAGAAGCTATTATTGTTTTGTTAGTGCCGAGTTCACTTGGCACATCATTTTTAAATTCAGCTCTTATTTTTTTAACTCTATTTAAAAGATCACTATCCGATAAACGTTTATTATGATGCTGTATTATTGTGTTATTTATTAATGGTAGAAAATTTTTGATAAAAGGCAGGATCGATATTGATATAATCCTTAATAGTATCTTGTATTTGGTTAGCCATATCCATGACCGAATGTTAATCGCTTCAGTTTTAGTAATATGACCAGCAATAACATACTCATCAAGCAACTTCATGACTTGAGCGGTATATATTTTTTATCCGGTTTTTCTTTATAACGCTTTTCCACTATCTTTTTGAGCTTATTAAATTTTATTCATATTGTAAATTAACTTGTTCTTTTTCTTCATAAAATTCATAAGAATTAGAAGCTATAGACATCAGATTTTTAAATTTATTCAACAAGAAATAAAACTTATTGTGTATAACTTCATCGGCTAAATACTGTTCGAGCTGTTCAGAATCCAAATCGTTAGGCACATTGATTCGATCACCCTACATAGTCAATTATGTAACCATATTCTTTAGTTTTCCCTTTTGCTTCAAATAAACGATTCGCACGAGCAATTGCTTGTAAAAGATGATGCTCTTTGCATTCTTTGCATATGTAAATAACGACATTACGCGGTGCATCAAAACCGGTTAGTAATTTTGAAACTACAATTAAAATTTCAGGATCATCGGAACTTTTAAATTTTTTAATAATTCTATTATTGAATTTTGCTCCATATTGTTCCCTCATGTTTTTTATAAATTTATCTACTTTATTTTCGCTTTCAATATCTTTATAACCGTCCCGGTCATCAGTAGCAGATATAACAACTTCAGAACTTACTTGTCCTATATCATCTAAAAATTTTTTAAAACGAACGGCAATTAATCTAGAAGGAGCTATTAACATACCTTTTAAACCTGTACCTTACGTTTTTAAAGAGTGCGTTGAAATATCAAATGCTTTGGCATAAATAGCTTCCTTTGTTTGAGCAAGCATCTTTGAGCAACTGAATCTTGTTGTCACAGCTGCTTTTTCTTCTTTATTTAATCCATTAGTAATCATATCAAAATCTTGTATTACGTCCTGCAAACTCTCAACTACTAAACTATTTGTAGTACTTACTCCCCTTGATACCTACATACCAAATCTTACAGAGTCAAGATTTGGTAAATTTTTCTTTAAGTCTACCAGCGATGTGTCTGCTACTAGCTTTCTTATATCGTCTGCTATCTGCATAGTCTGAGTGCCTAGCTGGTATAAATTTAATGCCTCTTTATCTATTGCTTTATATTTATCTGCAATCTCTTGTATTGCTTCTAGCGTATAATTATTAGATAAAATTTTAACAAATTCTTTATGAGATAGATTAGTTATTTTTGCTAACGTATTTATATCTTGACAACTCATTTTATCTTGATAATGATTTGTAAAAATATATTGCTCATTTTCATAGGTGTTAAACTCTGCAATTTTTATAGAAAATCCTCATCTACAATCAATTTAAAAGGTCTGTTATTAGCATTTATTTCTAAAGCTCTTAGTTATATTAAAATAAACACGTGCATTATTTATGTCTATACTACCTAAGCCATTATAGTAATTCATAGTATCGGTGATACCTAAAAAATATTACTATTAGTATCTAAACTAAAAGAATGAGTAATATTATCACCTACAGTAACGCCAAGCCAACTATCAAGACCCATGCTTGCTGCTCCCTTTGCATTTATATTTTTTGTTGTACCACTCATATTATGTCCTTATTTTTTTATTAATTTATAAAAAAATAAGTCGTACTTAATAATTTATTATTTTCTTCACTGCTATAATTACTGAGTTCTAGCAAAGCTTCGTATATTTCTTTCTCAAGTAAACAGTCACCTCAACTTTTGAGTATGTAGATTATTATTTTTGCCTAGATTCTGCTGTTGTAAATACTTACCATAACCAATAATAGTAGGTACAGAATATTTTTTTAGCAAGACATGGAGCGAAAATTAAAACAAAAGGAACATTCAAAGTTTTTACTAAATTTCAAAAAGCCTTGAAACCCTTATCGGAAGTGGTGGAGGCAAAGGGAATCGAACCCTTGACCCTCTGCGTGCAAAGCAGATGCTCTACCCCTGAGCTATGCCCCCGATTATTTATTACCGAGGCTTTTGGAAGTGAAGATATTAAGATAAGCTTTTAACTAATCCCCAAGGTAATGGCTGACCATTGCTCCCTACGACTAAATCTCCAGAAGATTCATATTCGGCAGCTAGAAAAGACTTTTGAGCAGCAATAAGCTTGACCGGTTTGATTTTCTGACCGTTATGAAAATATTCTTTAGCCTGTTCCCTAGCAGTCGGGTTATTTTTGGAAGCTGTTTTCGCTTTAGACATATACTATTAACTTTTTCTTAAACTTGTGAAGAATATAAAACTTTTTCCTAAACTTGTCAATAACTACCGTGTCGATAAATAGACATTACCTAGAAAAAGTTGATAATTTGAAAAGTTGACGTCATTACGAGGAAAATTACAAAGTAATTGACGAAGCAATCTAGTAAAATACATAGCATTTTTATTATTTTTCTGGATTGCTACGCTCCTTACAGTCGCTCGCAATGACGATTTGGTATCCATGCAACAGGAGCCTACAGCCGCTTACAATGACGGGGTATCAACGATTTCTAGGCAATGCATATAAATATGTTAAGATATCTCAAAATATCATTATTCTTCTGTTATGACTTCACTTTCACCGACAAATGCTATTGTACATTCTACTTTTGCGTTGATATCAGCACCATATAATACTAACAGCTTATATATTTCATCATCCTTAATATCTTTAGAAGTACATCGAACATTTTTAGCAACCGCATGCAAAGGTATTCCTCCGGATTTTCTTTGATCCACCTCAGCTCCGTTCTTAAGTAATAGTTTTGCTACATTAAAGTGCTTACTGCTTCATATAAAGGTGATCCTAGCCAAGCTCCTCGTTCCCGTTTACTGCAGCGCCTTTTGATATTAGATATTCTGCTACAATTTCCGTGACGTGCAGCTGAATTTCAAGGAGTATTCTTCAAAATATCACTACACATATTAACATTTGCTTTTTTTTTCTTCAAATAACCATTTAGCCAACTTTTAGTGCATTATTTGTAGATACCGAAAATAGTTCAGTAGTAGATACTGCACGTAATTCATTTAAACTCCTTACTAGGCCCACTTTATCAAGAGAAAAATAGACTCTTTTAAAACATTTTCAAAGCTACATTGTTTTACATAATATTCTATATCTTGCACTACTACTCTATTTGACTTTAGCAACAAAGTTAAATTACTATTTAATAGTTCTTTTATCATATTCTACTTATTTATACTTTGTATTTCTTAAAGGTGCTAAAGATCTCATTGTCATTCCTGCAAAAGGCTTGCTTGGATACCCTAATCGTCATTGCGAGCAGGCGTAGGCTGCGTGGCAATCTTATGAAATAATAACAAACTCCTGAGATTGCTTAAGTCAATTGCTATGCAATTTCCTTGCAATGACGATTAGGAAGTCACGCAGACAATACTGAGAACTCCTACTGATTAATCCTTGCCGTATTGGTAACCGTTAGGTAGATCACACACCCAATCACCTCTTGCAAAAGAGCCAAAGATAATCATAGCGATTTTATCTTGTGCACTATCTAGAATTTGCTACACTATCAAATTAAGCCTAGCTTGGATTTTTAGAGAACGCTGAGGTAAAGTGGTTTTCATTATAATACCCTACAATTTTTAAAAAGGTTTTATTGTCTTAAGAATTAATGGCTCGTTTGATGTCATTCCCGCGAAGGCGGGAATCCAGAAAGTATAAAAATCTCGAAGAATTTTTACTTTTTCTAAAAATGTAAAGAAATTGTAAGAAATAGCTATAACCTTTTGATTTTTTCGAGTTTTGCTGGATTCCCGCCTTCGCGGGAATGACATAGAGTAAAAATCGTAGGGTATTATAGGTGTTCATCTATTCATTTGCACCATGACAATATTTATATTTCTTGCCTGAACCGCACGGACATAGCTCATTACGAGATACCCTACCCCAACTAGTAGGATCGTCAGGGTTTCTATCTTTTGGATCAATGCGTGATACGACTGGTTTAAGGTCAGTCTCAAGGCTACTTCCTGCGTTATATTTACTAAATGCCGGATCTTCCCGACTCTCACGCATATTTTTCTGAAGTTTTTTATACTCAAGCGAAACATCTTCTTTTTGAACATTTTTTAAGTCAATATGGAAATGGTATACGGTTTGAATAAATAATTCTTTTAAATTATTAAGCATCTGCTCGAATAAGTTAAATGCTTCTCTTTTATACTCACTAAGAGGGTCTTTTTGGCCATAAGCTCGAAGAGATATGCCTTGTCTTAAATGATCTAAGCTATATAAATGATCTTTCCAAACTTGATCAAGGGTAGTTAATAAAATATATTTCACGGCATTATGCATTAACTCGCTACTATAGACTTTTTCTTTTGACTTATATATATCATGAGCCATTTGTATAACGGTCTTCGTGATTTCTTCTTCCGTTACATCATTTTTACTTACTACATTATGGTCAAATTTTATAGAAAAAACACGATGTAATTCTACGCTTAAATTCTCTATATCCCAATCTTCTCTATAAGAGCCTACTGGCATGAAAGTTAATACTATCTTTTTGGCGAGTTCCTCAGTAGTACTATTTAAGAAACCGTAACTATCTTTAGATTTAATAATTTCAGTACGTTGCTCGTATATTATCTTACGTTGGTCATTCATTACATCATCAAAACGTAATAAATTTTTACGCATTTCGTAGTTATGTCCTTCCACTTTTTGCTGCGCTTTCTCAAGTGAACGACTAATCATTGGATGGTGGATAGCCTCTCCGTCTTTCAATCCAAGTGTTCTAAGGACTCCTGATATACGATCTGATGCAAAAATACGCATTAAATCGTCATCAAGCGATAGGAAAAACTTAGTTTTACCAGGATCACCTTGTCTACCTGATCTTCCTCTTAGCTGATTATCTATCCTACGGCTTTCATGCCTTTCCGTACCTATTACAAATAAGCCGCCTGCTTCAATAACCTGCTTCTTTTCTTCGGCAATTTGAGCTTTTACTTCAGCTATTTTAGCTTCATAATTATGTTCTTTATCCAGCTGTTCTATTAACATTTCAGGATTACCGCCAAGCATAATATCAGTACCCCGCCCTGCCATATTAGTTGCAATCGTTACTGCCTTAAACCTACCTGCTTGAGCAATAATAAAAGCTTCCTGCTCATGAAATTTGGCGTTTAATACTTTATGAGGGATTTTTTCTTTATTTAAAATGCTTGAAAGTTCTTCTGACTTTTCTATGCTTATCGTACCGACAAGTATAGGCTGTCCACGATCGTAACAATCCCTAATTAGCTTTAAGATAGCATCATATTTTTCTTTTTTACTACCGTAAATTTCGTCATCAAGGTCAAGCCTTGTAACTTTATTATGGGTTGGGACTACGACCACATCGAGATTATATATATCTTTTAGTTCCGGTGCTTCGGTCATAGCCGTACCGGTCATACCCGATAATTTAGGATAATTACGAAAATAATTTTGGAAAGTAATAGACGCTAAAGTTTGGTTCTCATTTTGAATTTTCACATTTTCTTTTGCTTCTAATGCTTGATGTAACCCTTCCGAATATCTACGCCCTTCCATTACACGACCGGTAAACTCATCAATAATCATTACTTTACCTTCACGCACCAAATAATCTACATTAACAGTAAACATATTATGAGCTCTTAAGGCTTGATTAACATAATGTACTAAAGTTAAATTCTCAAAATCATATAAACTGGTATCTGGTTTTATAATATTTTCTTTACTTAAAAGCAATTCTATATGTGTAATGCCGGTTTCCGTTAAATTGATAGTTTTTAATTGTTCATCTTTTTCAAAATCACTTGCATTAAGCAGACGTACTATTTTATCAATTTTACCGTATAATTCTGCATTATCATTAACCGGACCCGAGATAACGAGCGGAGTTCTTGCTTCATCTATCAAAATCGAATCAACCTCATCGATGATAGCAAAATTAAAAGGACGAAGTACTCGCTCCTGCAAGCTATACTTCATATTATCCCTTAAATAATCGAAACCGAGTTCATTATTTGTTGCATGAGTAATATCGGCGTTATAGGCGGCTCGTTTTACCTCATCAGGCATACCGCCAACAATACATCCAACTGATAAACCTAAAAAATTGTAAATTTTACCCATGGAAGCAGAATCACGGCGTGCTAGATAATCATTGACGGTTACAACATGTACACCTTTTCCAGTTAAAGCATTTAAGTAAGCAGGAAGCGTTGCAACTAAGGTCTTACCCTCACCGGTACGCATTTCGGTAATCATGCCTCGATGTAATATCAGGCCACCTATAAGCTGAACGTCAAAATGACGCATACCGCAAACTCTTTTAGCTGCTTCCCTAACTACCGCAAACGTCTCATATACTATATCGTCTAAGGTAGCTCCGTTTTTAAGCTTTTCTTTAAACTCCACAGTTTTATTCTTCAACTCCTCATCTGATAATTTTTGTATAGCAGGTTCAAGCGAGTTAATTTTTGTAATTTCAGAAAATAGTTTTTTTACAGTACGATCATTTGCAGTACCGAAAAGTTTTTTTAAAATAGAAAGCATTAAAGGTCCTTATGATATTTTTAGTATTTTAGTACTTAAATATAGGTATATTTTATAAAATTATCAAATGTTATAATTTTATTTAAATGAATAATTTGTTACTACAAATATTTGTAAATTATTATTAATAAATAAAATATTCTCAAATAGCTGTTGACGGTTATATATTATTTTTATAAAATTTAAGCTTATATTTAACACAATTATGAGTCATAAATGAAAAAATTATCTGTTATATTTTTATCAGTTAGCATGCTTTCCGGTGTTGCTTTTGCTGATAAAGACAAGGTAGTTGCTACCTATAAAGGCGGTGAAGTAAAAGCATCGCAAATTATGAAAGAATTTAAGCCTCAGCTTAATCTTCAATCAGGTGAAACAATCAAAAATTTTGATGATTTTCCACCACAAGATCAGGAAAAATTAATAAAAATTTATGTTAATAATCTTTTGTTAAAAGAAGAAGTTGCTAAGTCAAATATTACTTCTTCTAAAGAATTCCAAGAAAAACTTGAAAATGCAAAAAATCAATTAGCTCAACAAGAATTACTAGCAAACTACATAAAATCTAACATTACAGATAAGATGTTTGATGACGAATATAATAAATATGTCGGTAATCTTAAAGGTAAAGAACAAATAAAAGTTGCTCATATTTTAGTTAAATCTCAAAAAGAAGCTAATGATATAAAAACCAAATTAAGCAAAGGCGGAAACTTTACTAAGCTTGCAGAAGAGTTATCTCTTGATAAAGCTTCAGCTTCAAACGGCGGCGTTATCGGTTACATTCTACTAAATCAACCTGGGCAGTTAGTACCGGAATTTGAAAAGAAAGCTTTTGCTTTAAAAGTAAATGAAGTTTCAACGCCTGTAAAAACCGATTTCGGTTGGCATATTATCAAAGTGCTTGAGAAAAAACCTGTGCCTATTCCAACAAAAGAAGAAGCAAAAGTAACTATTGATAATATATTAGCTGCAGAAGTACTAAAGAAATATATTGCTGATTTAGAAGCTAAAGCTAATTTAAAAATCATGTTACCTAAAGCAGACAGCAAAGCCGGATCGTAATTTATATTTTGTCATTGCGAGAGGGGGCATTCCCCGTATACCAAGTCGTCATTACGAAGAAAAACTGTAAGTTTTGACGAAGCAATCTCAGGAGTTTGTGATTACTGCATGAGATTGCCACGTCGCTTCGCGCTTCGCAATGACGGTTTGGGTATCCACGCAACCATGCCTCCGCGGGAATGAAATAGGGTTCACACAGTAACACGCCTCTACCCACGAATAACATTATAACTACTCTCAATCACAGCAAATGCTACACACACAGGATAATCATCAGCAAGAGAAAGGTGAATATTAAAAGGAGAGAATTTGTTTGTATAGTTTGAGCTAACTTCTACTATAGGCTTACCTAAATCATTATTTAGTATAGTAATATCTTTAAAATTTATACCTTGACCTATACCGACTCCAAAGGCTTTACTAACAGCCTCTTTAGCAGCAAAACGCTTGGCTAAAAAATCAGCATGGTTTATTTTTCCCAACAAAGCAAACTGTTTTAATTCCTTTGAAGTTAGAATTTTTTTAGCAAAAAGTTCTGGATATAAATGTAATATTTTTTCGATTCTAGGAATTTGTACTATATCAGTACCAACACCGATAAGCATTTACTTATCGGTTTTATAATCTTCGCCATTCTCATCAATAAAGATTTGATCATCTAAATCAGAATAATCTTCCCCAATATAAACTTCAGGTAAATACTCAAATTTTTCTTCTACAGCTTCTGATTCATCTTGATTAACAAGCGGCTCTATCATAGTTCTTGTACGCAGACTATTTATTAAATCTTGTTCTAACTGAGCTACCAATACTTTTCCGGCAGCAATTCTACGTAATGCGATAACAGGAGGCTTATCACGCTTTTCTTTTTTGATGTGATTAGTTTCTACTTTATAATTTAATAATTTAGCATATCTTGTTGCTAGGACAACAAGCCGAAACCTATCCGGTATAATTTTATTACAATCTTCTGCTGTAATTCTTGCCATAATTTTTCTCCGTTAAAAATAGTATACTATAAATAAATAGGAAACGAATATACGCAGATCAACTTCAAAAAGAGCAAGGAGTTGACAATGTGAGGAACACAGCATATACTTAATACGTGCGTACCGCAGCTCTTGTAGAACGAACGACTTAGCCCATTTTTGAAGTTGATCGAATATATTATACCCTTTTTATATCTGCACCACAATTACTTAATTTTTTTTCTAAATCTTGGAAGCCACGATCTAAATGATATATTCGGTGTAATACGGTTTTGCTATTAGTACTAAGACCAGCGAGTATTAGCGATACCGAAGCTCTAAGATCACTTGCCATAACTTCTGCGCCTTTTAACATTTCTACACCTCGAACAACCGCCTTATTACCTCGTACTACTATATCTGCTCCCATTCTACATAATTCAGGAACATGCATGAAACGATTTTCAAAAATATTCTCGGTGATCATTGAAACACCGCTACTAAGCGTCATAAGGCTCATAAATTGTGCTTGCAAATCAGTAGCAAAGCCAGGATAGGGATTAGTTTCTAAATCAACTGAATTTAACTTTCCTTCATAAGTTACTTGAACTCCGTTATTGATCGGCACGACTTTTATACCCGTTTCGATAAGTTTTAAAGCTATATTTTCTACAATATGGTAATCAATCCCACAAATTTTTACATCACCTTTAGTAATAGCTGCCGCAAACATATAAGTACCGGCTTCAATACGATCAGAAAGTACTTTATAGCTCGCTTTATTTAAAGAATCCTTGCCTTTAATTGTTATTTCGCTAGTGCCGATACCTGCAATATCGACTCCCATTGTGATAAGACAATTACATAAATCAACTATTTCCGGCTCTCGACCACAATTAAAAAGCACAGTTTCCCCCTCTGCTAAAACAGCTGCAAGTATTGCATTAATCGTAGCACCTACAGAAACTTTATCAAAAACAAAATGAGTACCTTTTAAGCGTCCTTTACTTGAAGCGTTAATATAACCGTCTTCTATTTCAATCTCAGCTCCCATAGCTTTTAATACAGCAATATGCAAATCTACTTGCCTTGCTCCAATAGCACAACCACCCGGAAGCGATACTTTTGCTTTACCGTATTTGGTAAGCAAAGGACCAAGCACCCAAATCGATGCTCTCATTTTACGGACTATTTCATAATTTGCAGTAAAGTTATTTATATTTTTGGTATCAATTATAAGCTCAAATTCATCTTGATGTTCTATTATTTCAATATCTGCCCCGTGACTTCGGAGCAAATCTTTCATAGTACTAACATCCGTTAACTTTGGAACATTAGTAATATGCAGTTTATCGGTAAGAATAGACGCTGCCATAATAGGTAGCACGGCATTTTTAGCACCGCTAATATTAATACTACCTTTCAGAGGTGTACCACCATGAATAATTAATTTGTGCATAAATTATTTTGATAAAATTGTAACGTCATTGCGAGGAGAAACTGATTAAATTGTCATACCGTGGTCAAGCCACGGTATGACACCGATTATACTACACATCCAAATTCACGACATTCAACGCATTTGCTTGGATAAATAACCTGCGAGGTTCAACAACGTCACCCATTAAAGTAGAGAAAATGCCTTCTGCTTCATCAATTTCTGCGACTCTTACCTGAAGCAAAGTTCTTTTTGTAGGGTCAAGAGTAGTTTCCCATAGCTGGTCGGAATTCATCTCACCAAGACCCTTAAAACGCTGAATATTTATACCTCTTTTTCCGCATTCTATAATGGTATTTAACAACTGACTCGGTGTTAAAATATCGAATTCCTGACTTTTCACTATAAGCTTTAATTGCTTACTAAATATATCAAAAATCGTTAAAGCAAGCTTTGATATTTGTACAAACTCAAATGATTCTAACTGCTCTTTCAATAATATTTTACTTTCTTTTAAACCCCTACTAAAGCAGAAGAACTCTATTTGATTTTCATGTTTTAAAACTTCCCAATTAGTCTTATCAGGCGAATCTTCTAAGCTATTTAAAACATCTAAAGCTTTTTTAAGTCTTAAATCACTTTCAGGATCAAATATTTTGTTATTAAGTAAGTCATTAATAGCAAGAATTTCGGTAATTGAGCGATTAAATTTTTTGCTAGCATGGTCAAGTAAGCCGTTAAACTTAACCACTTTATTAATTAGCTCTTCTAAATTATCACCCACTAACTGCTCTTTATCGTCCAGAATTAAGGTTGCATCATTAATAGTTGATTTGATCAAATAATCTTGCAGCGCTTGCTCATTCTTTAAATAAAACTCGGCTGCTCCTTTCTTTACTTTATAAAGCGGTGGCTGAGCTATATATAGATAGCCTTTATTTATTAGCGCAGGCATATGACGATAGAAAAACGTGAGTAATAAAGTTCTAATGTGCGAGCCATCAACATCAGCATCGGTCATAATAATAACTTTATGGTATCTAAGCTTTTCTAAGGAAAATTCTCGTTCAACACTAATTCCAAGCGCTGTAATTAACGTACCGATTTGGTCCGAACCGAGCATTTTATCAAACCTTGCACGTTCAACGTTCAAAATTTTACCACGCAAAGGCAATATAGCCTGAATTTTGCTATCCCTACCCTGCTTTGCAGTACCACCCGCAGAGTCCCCCTCAACAATAAACAATTCTGAAATAGCAGGATCTTTTGCGTGGCAATCTGCAAGTTTACCTGGTAAATTCGAAACTTCTAAAGCTGATTTTCTTCGAGTGAGTTCCCTTGCTTTTCTAGCAGCTTCACGAGCATTCGCAGCTTCCATAATCTTAGCTATAATTGCCTTAGCTTCTGCTGGATGCTCTTCAAACCACTCAAGAACCTTTGTATAAACGGCATTCTCAACAACCGGTCGTACTTCGGAGCTTACTAGCTTATCTTTTGTTTGAGAAGAGAATTTAGGATCAGGCACTTTAACGGAAAGCACACAACATAGCCCTTCCCTAGTATCTTCACCGCTAAAGTAATTTTTAGCTTTTTTATTAAGACCCGTAGTATCAAGATACGAGGTAATAACACGTGTTATCGCTGATTTGAAAGCACTAAGATGAGTTCCGCCATCACGCTGCCTAATATTATTAGTAAAGCATAAAATATTTTCATGATAAGAATCGTTCCAATGCATCGCAAGCTCAAGGCTTATACCAGACTCAGCATTCTCCGTATTAACTACTATACATGGATGGATAGCGTGCTTCGCTCTGTCTATATATTTTACATAAGCTTCTATACCGCCCGTATAATAAAACTCTACTTCTTTCACTTCTTCAAAGCGATTATCGACGAGTAAAATCTTTACGCCTGAATTTAAAAAAGCAAGCTCACGAAGACGATGCTCTATAGTACCAAAATCAAATTCTATATTAGTAAACGTTTCTACAGACGGAAAAAAAGTAACTTCAGTACCTTTTTTATCAATATTTTCTTTGACAACCGCAAGCGGAGCTTCCGTTATACCATTATTAAATCTCATCAAATATTCCTTATTATTACGCCAAATACGCAGCTCAAGCCATTCAGAAAGAGCATTTACAACCGATACACCAACACCGTGTAGACCGCCTGCAACCTTATAAGCGTTCTGGTCAAACTTACCGCCAGCGTGAAGTTGCGTCATAATAACTTCAGCTGCCGATATTCCTTCTTCTTCATGAATTTCAACGGGTATACCTCGCCCGTTATCGGATACGGTTACTGAACCGTTTTTATTTAATGTTACTCGTACTAGATCGCAATAACCAGCAAGCGACTCATCGATAGCGTTGTCGACTACTTCATAAATCATATGATGTAGACCCGACCCGTCTCCCACATCCCCGATATACATTCCCGGTCTTTTTCTTACGGCTTCAAGACCTTTTAAAACCTTTATGGAATCAGCACCGTATGATGATTCGTTAAATTTTTCTTCAATTTCCGACATATTATATATATTTGGCTCTATTACTTGTTGCTAGAAACAGTAAAAATGACTATAACGTAACTTATTAAAATAGTAAAGTTTCTTGATTTAAAATTAGCGAGATAACAATGAATATATTAAAGTTAAAACATATTTTCGATGTAATTAATGATTATGACGTGTTTTTATTCGATCTTTGGGGGGTAATAATTGAAGGGGGGCGTACCTATCCGGGCGTCGTACAAAATATCAATAAGATTATTGAACGAAAAAAAGTATATTTTGTCACTAATGCTCCACGCAATATTGTTTCATTGCATCAAACAATTAAATCGTGGGGATTAAATGCAGAACCGGAAATGATCATTAGCTCAGGTGAAATAGCAGTAGACATGATACTAGAAAGTAAAGAGCGGTTCGGTATAGAAAAACCAGCAATATATCATTTAGGACATTTAGAAAATGATATAATAAACAGAATTCAATGTCCTATCACTGACGATATTAACAAAGCTAATATTTTCTTAATGACTATTTACAGAGACGAAAACGAAAATTTAGATTTAAACGAATTCAATGAATTATTTAAAATTGTTGTACAACGTAAAATGGTCAATATTTGTGCTAATCCTGACCTTGGAATAAATCAGCACGGTGTTTATAGATATTGTAGCGGCTATTATGCCGAAAAAATAAAGCAGCTTGGCGGAAAAGTAATTTATAGTGGTAAGCCATATGAAGAAATATATAGCAAAATTTTAAAAGAATGTCATAATACCCCTAAGAATCGCATGTTAATGATTGGGGACACTGTTTACACCGATATACTTGCAGCAAATCGCCTTGGTATAGACTCTGCCCTAGTGTTAACCGGAAATTCTAGAGAATATCATATTGATTTTGATAATATTGATGAAAAACTAGATAGTTTAATGAAAGCTGCTGTTAAGCAATCGATTACACCTAGTTTTGTTGTTGATTTATCTTGAATAGCTTTGCCGTCATTACGAACGACTAAAGGTGTGGTCGCATGGCTAGTTTATGTCATTCCCGTGGAAGTGGGAATGACATAGAAAGGTGGAAATAACATCAAAAGAATTCTATTGATATTTTACTCATAATCTGCTATAGAGTAAAACTTAAGCGGTCGTGGCGAAATTGGTAGACGCGCAGCATTGAGGGTGCTGTTCTGTACAAAGA
>NZ_LECS01000004.1:565176-614111 GCF_001602635.1 Rickettsia endosymbiont of Proechinophthirus fluctus
CTTCTCGACCGCACCATTCGCCGGTTTTTCACGAAGTCAAATTTTTGTTTGTTTCAGATTTTATATTTACTCCTAAGTTCGTCTTGTCAGCAAATGTTTGTGCTAATTGTATACTCCTGATAAATGAAAAGGAGTTAAAATAAAAACTATTGCTTATTTGTACTCTGTAATTTATATTGATTAGCAAATTGTACACAATTCTGTGCCAAGCCTAGCTACCCAGCTTTAAATAATTATAATAAGTCTATAATAAACTATTAGGTCAATAGGCTATGCCTAATTTCAATATATTTAAAAGCATCTTACCAGATCATCACAATCAATTTGCTGAAATTTTTGATCAAATTAACGATCTGATCGAAAATCACAATTATGATGCTGCTGCAAGCAGGCTGGCCAAGCTTCATTATGCCGATTTAGCAGATTTCTTAGATAATCTTAACAATAAAACATATAAAATAATTATTCCTTTATTACAGGATGAAATTAAGCCTGAAACGTTAGTATCATTAAATGCTTATAGTAAACCTTTAATAATAGAAACTTTAGGCATAAAAAAATCTACAGAATTAATCAATAAGCTAGTTATAGAAGATGCTATTGAAGTAGTAATCGATCTAGACGATGATATAAAAGACCTTATCCTAAGTAATCTCACTAAAGAAAAAAAACACCAAATTACCGTAGGTTGTACATATCCCGAAAATACGGTAGGTAGGGTAATTGAACGAGATTTTATTAATCTTCAAGAAGGATGGACGGTCGAGGAATCATTAAATTTTATCAAGAACGTAAAGAATGACTTTTATGCGGCAATCGTTACGGATAATAAATTACGCCCTATCGGTATTATTTCTCTTAGCATGCTAATTAAAGGCAAACAAAATGAATTGATAAAAGATTTGATGAACAAAGATTTTAAACTTGTAGATGCTTTTACCGACTTAAATGAACTAAGCTTCATTTTTAGACAATATGCTTTAACTATTGTACCGGTAGTAAATAAAAGCGGTAAGTTAGTAGGTAGCGTATCAATCGATAATATAATTTATATTATCGAAGAACAAGCCGGCAAAGATATATTATCATTAAGTGGGGTACACACTCAAGATACGTTCTTCAATGTATTTTATACCGTTAGACATCGTTTTCCTTGGCTCTTTGTTAATCTAATCACTGCCTGCATGACCTCACTGATCATTAACCATTTTAATGATACTATTGCAAAACTTGTAACGCTTGCAGCAATTATGCCTATTGTAGCTTCAATGGGCGGAAATGCCGGAACACAAGCCATGACCGTTACGGTTAGAGCCCTTGCTAATAAAGATATTCATTATAATAATGTCAATAAAGTTATATTAAAAGAAATAGCCGTATCGGCTTTTAACGGTTTTGTACTTGCAATTATCGGAGCAGGACTTAGCTTTGTGATGTTGCTTGACTTAAACCTTAGCGTTATTTTTGCTATTGCAGTTATTTTAAATTTTTTAGTAGCCGGATTATTCGGCTCTGCTATTCCTATAATACTGCATTATTTTGATATAGACCCCGCTACAGGCTCCGGTGTATTTCTAACCACCATAACCGATGCTCTAGGTTTCCTAACTTTCTTAAGCCTTGCTCATATTTTTTTAGTGTAAAATTTGGTGTTTATGCAAATAAAAATACATACACATTGCAGCAAACAGTGTAGCTATCGCTCCAAGACATTTACATATACCACAACTTGTATCCTGATTTTCAAAGTCTGTAATATTATTCTCATAAGATATATTATTATCTCTTTGTATATTCTGATGATTATTAATATTGGACTCTTTGAACACAATAAATTTGCAACAGTTAGTATTAATGCACCCTATGATGCAGTTAGATTAGTATTATTTAAGGAGCTAGCTTGTGCGTACTCTTGTACTTCTAAACTATTACGGTTTGACATAGTTATATTTTGACTTTAGGATTCATATTTAAAATAATAAAACAATAATCTTTAGGTTCTGTGAAGGCAAATTAAATTATTGATATTTTCAGATATTTTTTAGCGAACATTAATAAGATTTTTGCAGTAATAGTTGTTCCTATTTCAAAAAAATCTTACGATTTACAGCAAAAAATAGCAAAAATAGCTTAATTTAATTTTCCTTCATAGAACCTAATCTGCAGCTATTTATTACTGCAATTTTTGGCATTTCCTCGAAACGGTTGATATCGTCATGAGCTAAGCGACTGCAAAAAGCGTAGCAATGACGTAAACTTTTCAAATTATCAACTTTTTCTAGGCAATGCCTAATTTTTTAATTAATAGCCCACAAATTATAATGAAATAAGAAATAACTTTTATAGAAAATATAAGCTCTTGGAAAGAAAAGTTTGCAATTTGTGTTTATAGTCAAAAATTACTTGATAAACTCGAATATTTAAATACTAAAGTAGCAAATCCTATAGATATACTCGAAATCACAAAAGGTATCCACTATGCATGTAACACAGTTCTCAAATACGTCAATCAGGCGATCCTTATTATTCGCACCCGATTGAGGTAAAAATTATGCTTGCTGAATTTGTAGCTGAAGAAGCACCTAAGCTTTATAACATTATTATGCTGCAAGCCGCTTTACTTCATGATACTATTGAAGGCACTGAATTAACTGAAGAAGCAATTACCGAAATTTTTGGACCGGAAGTAGCAAAACACGTAGAAGGTCTAACTAGAATTAAATCTTACGGGAAGATAAGTAGCGGAGAAAGCCTAAACTTATTAATTAAAGAGAAAAGATACAATACGGCATTAATAAAATTATTTGACCGAATTCATAATGTGCAAACTTTAGGAGTTAAATCACCTGAGAAAGCTAGCAAAATTATTGAAGCGACATTGAAGCGAGTTTAATAAATTTTCTTTTGGTCGCTGCTAATATAAATTATAAACTAGAACAAGAATTTGCTAAGTTATGCCTAAAAGTTTTTAATATTGAACTTGAAAGACACAAAGCTTTTTCTAATAATAACTCTCTGCTTCCTACTCTAACTTTATAAAATGATTTACTCCAAATGTATAACCAATTAGAATTGGAATCATCAAGAATAATAATCCCCAGTGATTAAAAGAATCTATCAAGTAAATTATTCTAAAAGAAGAAACTGCAAACATTAAAGCTCGTGGATAAAGCAAATATAAAACTACCGCATGTACAACGTTTTAATACTGGCAATCTTGCATCAAACACTGCACCTGCCGGAAAAGTAGTAGGGGCAAATACTACAATAAATAATTGGAATAAAAAATTCTATAGTATTTGAAATATTATTTAGTAAGATAGAAGACATAAGGGCTACCATAGAAAATATTATTAATCTTACTTTAAGGACTTTTAAAGGATGTATTTTACAAACCAAATAAGTAACAATTATTGTACTTATTAATTCTGTACCACAAACAATAAAATTTTGATGAATTACTTGAGTAGCACTGTAATTATAATGAGTTTTTAGCATATTACCGCAATAAATATAAACAATATAAAACCATAACGGGGCTCCACAATGTACCAAAAAGAAAGCTATTGCTGTTGGTTTATTAATTTTTTCACTCCAAATAGGGCTTGATTTTAGCCGATTACTATCTATCCTTGCTTACGCTACAGTTTTCTTTATTCGTCTTTTTGCATCAATGAAATCTGGAGTCTCCCTAAGATTTGTCCTTACAACAGCACCAACTATAGCAATAACTGCTCCCAACCAAAATGCAATACGCCAATCAAGTCCAAAAGAAGTAACAAGTGTTCCTACCGCCAATGCTACACGGTTGCACCTAAAATTATAAAAACAACAAGCGAAGCCACCACCCAATAACGTTGAGGAATTTTTGTCATTTCAGTTAGATAAAGCTCGGCCTACTACCTCCCCTATAAAGGACATCCCCTAAGCGATACGACACGCAGTTACTACAAAAGTCCCCGTAATACCAATTACAGCATAAGTTTTTATAATTAGCCATTATAAGATAACAAAGCGACATTAAAAAAGTTGTAATAATGACCGTTGCCTTACGACCTATAGTATCTCCTATCCAACCGAATATTAAAGCACCGATAGGTCTAAATACATATGTTGCACAATATGCAATGACAATAGAGAAGCTGCTCGTGCATCAGCTTCAGGAAAAAATAGCTCGTTAAGTATTACCGCCATGTGTACGAGCGTGAGATCAAAATATGCAAGAAACGTACCTATCGATAGTAGTCTTATTGTTTCTTTTTGATTACGGGCTAAACTTTTTTGCTCTTTTACGTAACTTCACATACTTTTTTACAGATTAGTTAAAATTAATAAAGCACTATACTGTTTTATATAAAAATAAAAGTCAAGTTAACAAAATTAGATTTTTTATAGCATTGCTAACTCAAGACAGGTGTCGTAATGAGCTGAGCGACTAAAAGGAGCGTATCACTCTAAAAAAATAATAATCAATTCTAGTTTACAGAGTTTTTAACTAGATTGCTTAAGTCAATATACTTTGTAATTGCCTTGCAATGGCGTTAATTTATTAAATAATATATCTTTATTTAGCAATGCCAATAAATTTCTAATTTAATACTTGCAATTTATCTTATAATTACTTATATTCAGATTCGCTTAGATTAAAAAGCACTAAGGCGTTTTTATGTAATTAATTTTGATCCCCTTAAACTTTTTACATTAAAACGCCGTTATTTTATTTAAGCGGGTGTAGCTCAGGGGTAGAGCACTACCTTGCCAAGGTTGAAGTCGAGGGTTCGAATCCCTTCACCCGCTCCAGTGATTTTGTCCGTTTTATGTCATTCCCGCCTACGCGGGAATGACATAGAGCATGTTTTTCAAGCCAAGCAACAACGCCCTTTTGCAAATGACATCAGTAAGTTTATCATAAATTCAATCTTCCAAACCATATTTTTTCTTAATATCTTCTAATGAAATTACTTCTTCTCTTTTTTCTACACAAGACACAGCAATTAATAAATCTGCTTTTTCTTCTATATAACTTTCTATTGCTTTACGTATAATATCTAGTTAATTAGAAATTCTAGTAGTTATAACTGTCATAAAAATAGCCATTTATCGGTTTTGTGATAACTTATATTAGTATTAAATACATTTAAATATATTTAATATTATTATTTTACCCTTGCATTAAACCTATTAGGTAGCTATTTTTATTTTATTAGACTTAGGCATAACCTATCTTATAAAGAGAAATTTTAAGGAAACACGGCACGTAGCACTGCAGCGTACAAAAAGGGATGTGAGATGTGAGTACCCGATTGATGTATACCACAGATACTTCAAAAGTTGGAAGCCAAGTAAGTGGTGAGCCTGCAGAGCATAGAAAACTACATGAGCAAAGGCGAAGCCTAAAATTTGATGTACCAAAGCTTGAAGTATCAAAGGTATACAAATTACTTTTAGAAAGAGGTTATACAGGAAGACTATTGCAACAATTAGGAAATTACATATGTCAGCAAATACGCAAGATAATCAGACAAATAATAACGACACTATAGAAATACAGGAAACTGAGATAGTGCCTGCAAAAACAAATTCTTTACAATCGGGGTTAACAAGCTTAATACCGATGGTTTTAATTTTTGCTGTATTTTACTTCTTATTATTACGTCCACAAGAAACACGACGCAAAGAAAGAGAGAAATTAGTAAGTGAAGTTAAAAAAGGCGAAGAAGTTCTAACAAATAGCGGCATTTATGGTATTGTGACTAAAGTAAGTGAAAATGACAATAATATTGAAATCGAAATAGCTAAAGATGTACGTATTAAAGTTTTAAAAAGTGCTATTATCGATATAACTAGTCGTACAAAAGAAGTAGCAGTAAAAAAAGAAAACAAAAAAAATAAGAAGGTAAGCGGTGCAAAATCTTCCTAAGTGGAAAATTTTTCTTTCAATTATATGTACGGTTTTTGCGGTTATTTGTGCCTTACCTAATTTCATGCAGGTAAACTCTAAGTTTCTACCTCATGATTCAGTAAATCTAGGACTTGATCTTAGAGGAGGAGCCCATTTATTACTCGATGTTGATTTTGACACCTACTTAAATGATTCAATGGAAAATCTTGCCGACACTTTACGCAAAAATTTTCGTGAGGATAAAATCGGCTATAAAAATCTGTTAGTTAGACAAAATAGCATTCAATTAGAAGTAAGATCGCCTGAGAAATTAAAGCCGTTAAAGAAAATAATTAATAAAATCGATCCAGAAATTATCGCTGAAGTAAATGAAAATAAAATAAAGCTTAGCTACAGCGAATCTAGATTAAAGGACTTACTTAATAAGGTAGTAGACCAATCTATTGAGATCGTTCGCATGAGAGTTGATAGTACCGGCACTAAAGAGCCGACCCTACAGAAACAAGGCGATAAGCATATATTACTGCAAGTTCCCGGTGAAGAAAATCCCTCTTACCTGAAGAATATATTAGGGAAAACTGCAAAGCTAACTTTTCATTTAGTTGATGAAAATGCCAATATCGAAGAAGCGGTAAAAGGACATGTTCCAGTAGGTTCAATGCTAGTTAAGGGAGATAACGAAAGTCATGGGGAATATTATATCGTTATAAAGAAAAAAGTTGTTTTGGGTGGGGATCAGCTTACAACCGCTTCAGCTTCTTTTGACCAAAATTCGCAAGCGGTAGTTGCTTTTTCTTTCAACAATTTAGGTAGTAAAATATTTGGTGAAATAACTAAAAATAATACCGGTAAACGCCTTGCTATAGTTTTGGACAATAAATTACTAAGTGCTCCAACGATAAACGGAGCGATTATAGGCGGAAGCGGTATAATAACAGGAAATTTTACCGTTGAGTCGGCAAATGAGCTTGCACTATTATTGCGAGCCGGTTCGCTTCCTGCCCCACTTAAAATTATTGAAGAGAGAAGTATAGGTCCAAATTTGGGTGCTGATTCTATAGAATCGGGCAAAAAGGCAGGACTTATAGGATTTATAGCAGTGTGTATATTTATGATTTGGTCTTACGGTGTGCTTGGTTTATTTGCCAATATAGCCTTAATCCTTGCATTGTTATATATTTTAGCTTTACTTTCACTTTTCCAAGCTACTTTAACTCTGCCGGGAATTGCAGGAATAATACTCACTATGGGTATGGCTGTTGATGCTAATGTATTGATTTATGAAAGAATTAAAGAGGAACTGCATAAAGGAGTGTCTAATCTTTATGCTATTAGAACCGGTTTTGAATCTGCGTTTGCCACTATCCTTGATGCTAACCTAACTACTTTAATCGTTGCTTTTTTACTTTATATATTTGGAGTAGGTGCAATAAAAGGTTTTGCCGTTGCATTAACGATCGGGATTATATCTTCAATGTTTTCGGCAATTATCATTACTAAATTGTTAATAGATATTTGGGTACAATATTTTAAACCTAAAAAATTAGGGCTTGTATAAAAGAGTAGACTTTGTTGTATGGTCTTTTTATGTCATTCCCACGCAAGCGGGAATCCAGTAATCTTTAATTTCATCCCGCAACTTGATTGCGGGATCTCAGGACACGGCCTGTGATATACGATACCGTAGTCAAGCCACGGTATGACATTTTCACTTTTCTCTGGATTCCTGCTTTCGCAGGAATAACATAAGAGCCATGCAGCAGGACCAGCTAGAATTGACAACACAAAAATGGATAATATCTTATGAAAATACAGTCAAATGTTATAAAAATAATTATCGTAATTAGCTTATTAATAGGAGTAGGAGCATTATATTTGTTGTTATCTTTAAGAACGCCTGAAAAGCCACTTGCCGGTCAAGTTAATATCTATGAAGATAACGTAAAAATTGGCGGTGATTTTGAACTAATAGACCAAAATGGAGAGATATTTAATAGTGATAAGTTGAAAGGCAACTTAAGCCTCATTTACTTTGGCTTTACTAGTTGTCCTGATATATGCCCAACCTCTCTAAATAAAATGACGGAGATTGTAGAAATTTTAAATAAACATAAAATAGATATTCTACCTGTTTTTATCACTATTGACCCAAAACGTGATACTCCTATAGCACTTAAAGAATATCTAAAACATTTTCATCCGAAATTTATAGGTCTTACCGGTAACGAGCAGCAAATAAAAGATGTAACTGATAAATTCAAGGTTTTCTATGCTCGTGTGCATGGTGATGATGACGACCCGAACTATATGCTTGATCATTCATCTTTTACATATTTAATCGATGCAAACGGAAAATATCTAAAACATTTCTATTTAGATTCTTCACCTAAGGAAATTATGGAATTTTTAAGAAATGAATAATTATATATCGGTAGCGTATTTATTTACCTTTTTAACCTTAGCGACATTGTTAATTGTAAGTTTTTTAAATTACAAGTCATTGAAAAATAAACAGCACTTTAATGCAAAAGAGAGTAAGAAATAGATTAATAACAATAATTATTTGTTTCTGCTCAGCATGTTTAGGAATTAGTATAATACTTTACAATTTAGAGAAAAATATAGTATTTTTTTTGCCGCCGTCAAAAATTAATGAAATAGAACAAGGCAAAGAGTTAAGAGTCGGTGGGCTTGTTAAAACAGACTCAATAAATAAAATTGCTGATGATAAGATAAGTTTTGTTATTACCGATAATATTAAGGATTTCGAGATATTATATCAAGGAGCCCTTCCGGCGCTATTTCGTAAAGGACAAGGAATTATTGCCATCGGGCAATTATCGAACGGGAAATTTATAGCAAGACAATTACTTGCAAAGCATGATGAGAATTACAGACCTCCGCAATAACAGCGTCATTGCGAAGAACAAAGCGACGTGGCAATCTAGTAAAATAGGCCTGAGATTGCTTCGTCGAATTACGTTGTAATTCTCCTCGCAATGACGAAACACAACTAAACCAAATAAATAAAAACATGTTTATAGATAAAATCAAAGCAAAAGCAAATAATTACGAAATAAACGTAATTATCGAAATTCCGATGAATAGCGGTCCAATCAAATACGAATTTGACAAAGAATCAGGAGCAATTTTTGTTGATCGCTTTATGCAAACTACCATGAGCTATCCATGCAATTACGGTTTTATTCCTCATACTCTTTCAAATGACGGTGATCCGGTAGACGTACTTGTCGTAGCTCATCATCCGGTAGTGCCTGGGTCGGTTATAAAATGCCGAGCAGTCGGTGTATTGATGATGGAAGACGAATCAGGACTTGATGAGAAAATAATCGCAGTACCGACTTCTAAGCTCGATATTACTTTCGATCATATTAAAGAGCTAGATGATTTATGTGACATGCTCAAAAAACGTATCGTGCATTTCTTTGAGCATTATAAAGATTTAGAAAAAGGTAAATGGGTTAAAGTTACTGGATGGGAAAATAAATCAAAAGCAGACGCTTTAATCAATGCAGGAATAGGGTCAGCTAGGGATAAGAATTCATGACGTTGCTTGCATGGTGCTTGATGTCATTCCCGCGGAGGCGGGAATCCAGAAAAAGTAGCCTTAATCCCGATCTCAACAATTACACATTAATTAACAAAATAAACCTATAAAAAGAAGTTTTTATTTTTTATAGGTTTTTACTGGATTCCCACCTCCACGGGAATGACATCAGAAAAATAAGATACAAAACAAACAGTGACCGACTTCTTGCATAACGTAGCTAATAAAGAGGAATTTAAAGGAAACACGGAACACAGCACCGCAGCGTACACTTTAGTACGTGAGAATGCGAGTACCGGATTGACGCACAAATTACCTTTAGAGGCAAGTTATGCAAGAAGTCGATTATTTCGTTCAGGAGTCGTAGTAGCTTTTTTCACATTAATTTCTCGCATATTTGGCTTAGTGCGTGAACAGTTTATTGCATCATTATTCGGCTCTACTCCTATTGGTGATAGCATTAATGTTGCTTTTAAACTACCGAATCTATTTAGAAGAATTTTTGCAGAAGGAGCATTATCAAGCGTATTCATTCCTATTTATAATGAAAAAATGCTTATTTCTAAGAAAGCCGCTAATAATTTTTCAGGTGAGATTTTTACCCTTTTACTTCTGACATTAATAGTAATAATAGCATCAATGCAAATCTTCATGCCACAATTAATGCTGTTTATTGTTCCTGGATTTCACGGTAAAAAAGAAAAGTTTGAGCTTACGGTATTTTTATGCCGAATTACAATACCGTATTTAATATTTGTTTCATTAACGGCTCTAATGGGCGGAATATTAAACTCTATAAAAAAATTCGCTGCATTTGCTTTTTCACCGGTTATTTTAAGTATATGCGTAATAATTTTTACTTTAACATTTGATCATTATATAGAATCTACTATCTCAATTAGCTTATCTTTAATAATGGCCGGAATACTACAAGTTTCGTTTATGTTTGTCTGTGTGAAAAGAGCGGATTTAAACTTTCCGATAATTTTTAACCCAAGCGATCCCGATGTAAAAAAGCTTTTGATTAATATGGGACCGGCAACCATTAGCTCCGGCGTACAGCAATTAAACCTTTTCATATCCCAATCTATTGCTAGCTTTATTGAAGGTGCTATTTCTATATTATCTTATGCCGACCGAATATATCAATTTCCTCTATCAATAATAGGTACTAGCTTCTCTACTATATTGCTACCTGAGCTGTCAAAAATCTATAAATCAAATGATATAGTAGCTGCAAAAAAAATACAGAATAATGCTATTAGAATGGGATTATTATTATCGTTGCCTGCTACATTCGGTATTATAATTCTATCTCATCCGATTATTAATATAATTTATGAAAGAGGAGTATTCACGAGCCAAGATACTACAAATACAGCTGAGGCTATTTCTGCGTTTGCACTTGGGCTCCCTGCTTTTATTTTGGCAAAAATTTTAACTCCTATTTTTTATGCTAACGGAGATACTAAAACACCGCTCAAAATAACCTTATTTTCAATAATAATTAATACTGGCATGAACCTATTATTAATGGATTCTTTGAAACATATCGGTATTGCAGTCGGTACATCTATTGCAGCTTGGTATAATCTAGGTTTATTATATAGCTATACTACAAAACAAAATAAGCTTCATATAGAAGCCAGTATAAAACTTTTCTGCGGTAAAATTTTGTTATGCTGTATATTAATGACTATTATAATTGCTTTAATAAAGCATTATTATTTAGAATATTTTTATTCGGAATCTTTACTGATTAAAGTCTGTATGCTAGGTAGTACAATTGCAGTTGGAATGGGAGCATTTTTCAGCACGGCATATTTATTAAAAGCGGTTAATTATGATAATAACAAAAAATAAGCACCAATCAAATTATCAGGATTGGTTAAAAGCCTTAGCTATTATAGCCATGATCATTGATCATGTAGGTTTATATCTATATCCTGAATTAACGATTATGCGGATCATAGGTCGTACAACTATGCCAGTATTTTGCTTTTTTGCCGGTTATAATTTTCATGATAAACCAAAAACCCATATAATAATATTCGGTGTTTTATTACAAATATATACCACTGTACTATTTAAACAGTTTCTTACTACAAATATTCTAATCTCTATCTATTTAGGGCAATGGTATATTTATTATTTTCGTAATTCTTTAACTCGCTTTTTCTATAGCGGTTATTGTCATGCAATTATAATGGTACTATTGTGGTATATTAGCTGGGCTTTGATTGATTACGGGACTCTTGTAATTGCTACAATGATACTTGGATTTATTTCAAAACATGAGCAGGCGAACTTAAAACTTTGCTGTTTTATAGCAATTTTTGCTTCTTTCGTGCATTCAACTCTTTTTACTCTTGCGATTTCCTTTAATGAGTTTAATTTTTCAAATACTGGCTTAATTTTAAACCTCACTTTCTTAACAATTACCTATATATTAATGATCCTAAGGGGTTATTCACAAAAAATAGCTATAAATCTAAAATGGATAAGTCGCAATGTTTTATATATTTACTGCATACACATTATGATCTTACAATTCATATTCATCTATAAATACACATATGGTTTTAAAAATTGGTAAATAAACATTAATAATGAGTGACAGCGTGATTTAGTTAATATTAATATATTTAAATATATTAATAATTAAATATATGAATATAATAGATCGTTTAATTTTGGATAATGAACAATATAAAGAGCAATTTAAAAAAAACAAACTATTTAAAATTAAGTTAGATAGTACGCTACGAAAAAATAAATTTCTTAAACATTTTCGGCTTTGGTCAGACGCATTTCAAAAAATGGTATTAGCAAGAGTAGTGTTTTCTGAAACAAAAGCATTTCAACAACTTGCATGGGAGCATCTTACCGATGAATTTGGACATAATATAGAATTATTCCAAAATCTAGAAAATAATGAAGAAACTACAGATGCTATTTTTGAGGCCTTAGGTTCTTGGTTTACGCTAAAAATGATGACTCTTGGAGATAGTGAAAGAGCCGTCCTTGTCCATTTAGTAATAGAGTCATGTGCTACTATATTTTATGCAAAACTAGGATCAATATTTTTTAATCATAAAGCAGCAAAACATTTCAAAACACATATGTATCTTGATCCTGAACATGAACAAATGGGAATAGCTTTATTAAAACAAATAAACATTAATGATTCTTCTTTACTCACTATTCAAAAAAAAGGCTGGGATATGATTGACGCTCTGTTTACTAGACTTGCTGAAGTCACACAGGATTAACTTTAACTTATAGTATTCTAGATTTTATAAAAAAGCTTGCTTGCACGGTACGGTTTTTCATCATTGCGAGCGACTGAAAGGAGCACGGCAATCTCAGGATTTTGGCACGAGATTGCTTTATCGAATTACTGCATAATTCTTCTCGCAATGACGGAAAAATCGATCCACGCAACAACGCCAATGTCAAGCGGAAATAGCATATTTAAACTAAACCAGCTCGCTTACTTGAGATTTGGCAAAGAGCTTGATCTGAAAGTTAACAAAATTTACATTACCTTTTGAGCCTATTGCCGCAAATTTATGCGCTTTAAGAAGTAGGTCATAATCGTCCGCTAAATCGGCGAAGAAAAATGTGATTTCGCCGCTTTGTTTTACTCCTAAAATCTCACCGCTACCTCGAAGTTTTAAATCCTGCTCAGCTATATAAAATCCATCATTAGTTTGTTTCATTATCTCAAACCTGCCTCGTGCAACTTTTCTAAGCCTTTTAGGATTGTATAACAATATACAATATGACTGCAAACTACCCCGCCCTACTCTACCTCTAAGCTGATGAAGTTGAGCGAGACCAAATTGCTCAGCATTTTCAATAATTATCAAAGTGGCTTCAGGTATGTCTATTCCGACTTCAATAACGGTTGTTGCAACTAATATCTTAATTTCACCTTCCTTAAATTGCTTCATTATTTGGTCTTTCTGCTCGTTCTTCATCTTACCGTGAATAATACCGGTATAACCTTGATAGATATTGTCGATAGAGTTAAAACGATTCATCACATCCATCAATAAACTATCCTCTTCCGGCATTTCTTTCCCTCCCTGCTCTATCAATGGACAAATCCAATATACCCGCTCACCTGCAATAAGCTTCTTATTTATCGCTACTATAATATGCTCTATCTTATTAACCGACATGGTATTTGTAGCGATAGGTAAACGACTTTTCGGCTTACCCATTAGCTTTGAGATAGTCATATCACCAAACATAGTCAGTGCAAGACTTCGAGGAATCGGCGTTGCAGTCATAACTAACACATCGGGATTTACTCCTTTATTTATTAAATTCAAACGCTGTTGTACCCCAAATCTATGCTGCTCATCAATAACTATATAACCTAATTTCTTAAAACTTACTTTTTCTTGAAATAAAGCATGAGTACCGACTAATATATCAATCTCATCGTTGTCAAGTTGTATCATAATATTTTTACGAGCGGCCCCCAGTATCTTACCTGTAAGTAATCCGACTCTTATATTAGTATTTTTTAAAGCTTTAACAAAAAACTCATAATGCTGATTGGCAAGCAAATCAGTTGGAGCCATAAGCGTTGCTTGAAATCCAGTGGCTACCACATTTACCATCGTCAGCAGAGCTACCAAAGTTTTACCGGAACCAACATCGCCTTGCAACAATCTCATCATTTCTATTTTATTGCTTTGATCACACTCTATTTCTTCTATGACTTGCTTTTGATAAGAAGTTAACTCAAATCCTAGCTCATTTAATATATTTGCTTGAATAGATACAGCTTTAGGGTAAATATTACCTTGTCTTCTACTTATTTGCGTACGTACATTTAAAAGAGAGATTTGATTAGCGATAAGCTCCTTAGCTGCTAGTTGTTTTTTGGCGTTAGTATATAAATCATCATTGCGAAGCCCCTTTAGGGGCTGCGGCAATCTAGAATTTATTAATTTTACATTACTGGATTGCTTCGTCGGCATGCATGCCTCCTCGCAATGATGGAACACATGCAACATTTGCAAATTCTGCAATATAATATCTAAATAATCTTTTACTTCTTTATTTTCTATACTCTTACACTTCTCTTCAAATATCTCTATTGCTTTTATGATATATGAATATAACTGCTTGTTACTAAGTAAATATGTCAGGGAATAAATCGGCTCTATTTCTTTTGCGAGTTTAGGATTTACAACAAATTCAGGATGCGCAATTTGTAAGTAATGATCAAAAAATTGTACCTTTCCGCTGATAATATGAGAAGTACCAACTTGCAGCTTATTAAAAATAAACGGTGGGGGTTTATGAAAAAATACTAATAACAAAGAACCAGTATCATTGCTAGCTGTAATTTTTAAAGGCTGACTACTTTTCTTGGGTAAATTAATGCTCTCAACTACAATTTCTGTTTGGATTATGTCACCATCTCTAACTTCAGTTAAATTAGGCGATAATATTTTATTTTGATATGAAACAGGTAGATAAAATAATAAATCACGAATATTGTTAATACCAAGCCTTTTAAGAGCAGATACGGTATCTTCACGTATATTGATGAACGTTTTTACAGAAGAGAATAAGAATTTTTCTAAAATAGTTAGCATATATAGTCATAATTATCTTATATACAAATATATATACTTTATAATAAAAGAAGAATAATAAAATATACAAATTATGATTAATATGTCATTCTTGCAAAAGCGGGAATCCAGTAATTAAACGGTGCATACACAGTAAGTTTTGAAAATTAAAAGCTTGATGTATCACGCTTTTTTCTGGATTGCTGCTTTCGCAGGAATGACATATTAATCATGCAACAAAGCCTTCTCTTATAAAGCTAATTTTAACCCTGCTCTAACTATAACTGAGGATTTTAAAGGCATACCTTCTATACATCCCACTGTTTTGTAACCGTCTGAGCCGACTATCTTAAATGTTTCATTTAAGCTAAGCTCAAAATTAACGGCTCCAAGTCCACCTTGCTTACAATTTTCTTTTAAAGGGGTAGCGGTTAACATTTTAGGCTGATTCCAAAATGTCGCTTCTAAACCTAAACCGATAAATTCAACTTTGACTCAGTTATTAGCTTTAACTCCGACACCGTAAGACTTAAATTTTTGATTTTTGCCGTAATTAATATTAACTTGAATATATTCTGTTATCAACAACAAAATGGTTAACTAAACCACGCTCTAAACCGTATGGAGCAAGTATCGCTCTAGTAGCCGGTAAATATTTAACCGGTCCTAATTCAATCATCGGAATATTATTTAAGTTAATAAATGAATATCCTGAATAGGATAAAAACGGATCAAATAAATCTCAATAAGCATATGAAAAAATTTTATTTTTAGTAATATAATTTTTACCGTATATGGAGTTAATCGCTTTTACATATGTATTTATATCATTACCGCTTTTATCTTTACCATCAAACTTAGTACTAAAAATATAACTTGCTTGCTCTAGTCTTCATAAATAACCTATACCGTAAGTAGGATTAATTTTGTTACTTGCCATGTATCTATCTTTAATATTTTCAGATAACAAATAACTTGCTTGCATTCCCCCTGTATCTATAGCAATGTGCTTATGAACTTGCAAAGAATTAAAATCTTTAGTTTTAAAATATGTTGTACCCTCAAAAGGATCTACTTCATATTTTGTTACTTTTAAATCAAATTCTTTGCTCTTACTCCATAAACCTCCTATTTCATGATTACCTACCATAATCCAAGATGTAGCAGTAAATCTTGTAATATAACTTAAGATCTTTATAGCTATATTATCTGAATCGGCAAACATAGCATCATCTAATTGACGGTAACCTTCAATTAATGACATAGCAACATTACTACTCACTCTTGAGGACATATCTTTATCATAAGTCACTACATAACTATAATTTTTTTTAGAATTTTCTTGAATTGTTATATTGTCATCAATATTTGATGCAGTTACTAATACTGTTGATGAATACAAAAAACACGCAGCAATGCTTAAATTTAATTTCTTGTACAGTATTTTTGTAATATACCAAACTTATGTATGTCCTTGACTTCTTTTGCAAATCTTCCTAATGTCTTAAAGAATAGATATTAATAATTTAAAATGCATGAATACAATCTATCCTTCGGCTGAAGCTGCTCTTGAAGGACTTCTTTATGACGTCATGACTATAATGTCGGGCGGATGCGGTCTATGCGATATTCCTGAAATTTAATAAATGCACTTCTTAAAAGCAATGTTCAAAATTTAACAGTTATAAGCAATAATTGCGGTGTTGACAACTTCGGACTTGGGCTGCTTCTTCAAACTAAACAAATAAAAAAAATGATTTCTTCATATGTCGGAGAAAATAAGATTTTTGAGCAACAATATCTTGATAAGGTTTTAGAGCTTGAGCTAAACCCACAAGGAACTTTAGCTGAATGAATTAGGGCTGCTTGTATGGGAATTCCAGCTTTTTATACTAAAACAGGTATAGGTACAATTGTAGAGGAAGGTAAAGAAACAAAGGAGTTTAACGGTAAAAAATATATAATGGAAACTGCCTTTCAAGCTGACCTTGCTATTATTAAAGGCTTTAAAGCTGATAAAAGCGGCAACGTGATTTATAATAAAACTGCATGAAATTTTAATGCAGTCATGGCAGGTGCCGCTAAAGTTACAGTTTGTGAAGTAGAGGAAATAATTGAGGTGGGAGAGCTTGACCCTAACAATATTCACACACCTAATATTTTCATACAACGATTAATAGTAGGTGAAAAATATGAGAAACGTATTGGGCAATTAACTGTCAGGGAAAAATCAAATATGCCTTGGAGCAAAGAAGAAATTTATCAAATAACCGCAGAGGAACTTAAAGACGGATTATATGTCAATCTTGGTATAGGTATGCCTACGCATGTAGCACATTATATACCTCAAGGAGTGAATGTAATATTTCAAAGCGAGAACGGTATGATTGGTATGGGACCATTGCCTTACGCAGGAGAGGAAGATCCTGATTTAATTAACGCCGATAAGCAAACTATTACTGCTATTCCTGAAAGCAGCTATTTCGACAGTAGCTTTTCATTTGGGATGATTAGAGGTTCGCATGTCGATTTAACTATTTTAGGTGCTATGCAAGTCGCACAAACAGGCGATCTTGCCAACTGGACTATTCCGGGTAAAATGGTTAAAGGTATGGGAGGAGCTATGGATTTGGTCGCTAACACCAAAAGAGTAGTTATTATAATGGAACATAACGCAAAAGATGGCGGTGCTAAATTATTAAAAGAATGCAACTTGCCGTTAACAGGTAAAAAAGTAGTTAACAGAGTAATTACCGATCTTGGAATTTTTGATATTGATAAAGATGAAATGATATTAGTTAGACAAGCTGATGATGTTACTATTAAAGAAATAAAGTCTAAAACTGAAGCCGAGTTTATAGTTAATTTATAGGAGAATAAAATGGTTAAAGTAGCTATCGTAATATTATAGTAGATACGGTCATACTGCAAAAGTAGCTGAAAAACTAAATAAGAGCATAAAAGAAGCAGAAGCCAATGTTTCTTATACAAATAAATAAAGATAAACCTAATAATCTCGATTGGGATTGATTAGACAATGCAGGTGCTATCATTTTTGGAGTCCCAACCTATATGGGTAGTTTAGCCAGATCGTTTAAAATATTTATGGAAGCTACCTCAACTAGATGGGCACAACAAAAATGGAAAGATAAAATAGCTGCAACTTTTACTAATTCTGCGTTTTTATTCAGGTGATAAGTTTGCAGTATTCAGCAGCTATTTCACTTCCCTATGCAGCATTGTATGATTTGGGTCGGGCAAGCTGAAGCTGCTCTGAATTTTTCTGATCATGAGATATGCCTGATCCCAATAAAATTCACCGCTTAGGTAGCTGGTCAGGACGTATGACTCAATCTAACCACAAATCTTCTCCTGATATTACTCCTACTCAAGGCGATTTAAAAACTGCTAATTTCTTTGATAAAAGAATAGTTGAAATAACTAAGAAGTTAGGTAGATTTATATGGTGTTTTATGTCATTCCCGCTTCCGTGGGAATGACAATTTATTATCTAACAAATGATGGTTTTTGTGAGTTCCTATTATTAATTTTTTGAGCATGCGTAGTCATTTTAGCATCTCGTTCTCCTTTAGTTTTAAGCATTTTTGATTTATTCCTATTAACACTAACATCACTCCAGTTACCACTATCGCTTTCACTGCTACTACTATCACTCATCTCTATAGCAACTCTTCGTGCAAAAATTGATTCAAGTCCACTAGGTTTGTTAACATTCTGAGCAGGCTTACTATGAGAATGTGCAACCGGTTTTCCTGTATTAGGGTCAAATTCAACTTTTTTTAGTTTTTTTGGCCCTGCTATTTCTCTCATTAAATCAGAAGTATCTATAGAAGGACGTGGTTGATTTTTCAGTTTTTTAACCGTAGTAGCTTCTACAGACTTAGATAATGTCTCAGCCGGAGCCATAGGCGGAGGTGGAGGTGGAGGTGGTGATGGAATGTTATTTTCCGGTAAAGGAGGCGGAGGTGGAGGTGGTGATGGAATGTTATTTTCCAAAGGTTTAACTAGGGATGCATTTGCTAATATTGGTTCTTTTTTTGAAGCCATGTGATTTGTAAGGTTACTTACTATCTTTTGTAACTCCTCATTGTCAGGTAATTTTGCAATTATACCCTTAATATTTCTTTCTTTATTTTCAATTAATTCCTCAAATTTATGCTTCGTTTTATATAATTGTTCATCAATCTTTCTAATTGTTCTAGTATTACTCTCTTTGTTTTTTGCTAAAACCTGCTCACTATTATTTACAAAAACATTTTTAACATTTTGCCAAATATTATTTAATTTTTCAAAAAATGTATGAGGTACTTCTGCCCTAATTTCAGCAACCTGTTTTTGTATTTCTTTAAGTTCTTTGATATTAGAATTTTTGGATATTAAATTTTGGATGTTTTGTTTTGTAGCATTTAAAGAATTATATTGTTTCTCTAGTGCTTCAGCATTAATGAATTGTAAGGGATTTGTCATATGTAGAGCTGAGAATCTTTCAGGTTTACTTTTATAACTAAAAAATACTTCCGATAATCTTGCTCTTTGATCTTTAGATAAATCTTTCTTTGTTAAATCCTTAAAATTTTTTTCGATTTCTTCTTGTAATGCTTGCTTTAAAGGTACAGATTTTGCCGCTATATTATATATCTTATTATCAATATCTTTTAATATTTTATTATTATACTTTATTGCTTCATTTGTTAACTGTTCTTCACTTTTTATCAAAATATACTTTACATTAGAAACTGTTTTTACAAATCTTTTAAACCAAGGCAACGATCTATTATGTTCTTTTTCTAGTTCTTTAGTTTCATTTTGTATTTCGATTAAACCTTGCAACTGCTTATTTTGCTTGCATAATTCATTTACTTGGCTTAATATAGCATTTAAAGCATTATTTTCTTGTGCTAATAATTTATTTATATCTATTTCTTTAACCATGCCATACACCTACTATAAATTAATACCAGTATTATAGCAAATTTCTTATACAAAAGCAAAGAGAAAGTTAATTTATGTAATGTATTTTGATAAATAAAAGATAGATAAACGAATATAGTTAACGTAATTTTAAGGATGATAAGCCTATAAGAGCAAATATAACTGAAATAATCCAAAATCTTATTACGACTTTTGATTCTGCCCAGCCGTGTTTTTCAAAATGATGATGGAGCGGTGCCATTTTAAATATTCTTTTTCCTTTAGTAGCTTTGAAGTAATATACCTGTAAAATTACAGATGCCGTTTCAATAACAAACAAGCCGCCGACTATAGCTAAAACTATTTCATGCTTAGTAATAACGCTAATAATACCAAGCACACCGCCAAGACTTAGACTACCGGTATCGCCCATAAAAACTTCTGCCGGTTGTGCATTAAACCATAAAAATCCAAGGCAGCTACCGACTAATCCTGCACATAACACCGTTAACTCTCCGGTATTCGGTATATAGGTTAGCTGTAAGTAGTTCGAGTAAATTAGATTTCCTACTAAATAACTTATTAAAGCAAAAGAACCGGCAGTAAAGGCAATAGGAACGGTAGCAAGACCATCAAGACCATCCGTTAGATTCACGGCATTAGAAGAGCCGACTATAACAAATATAGCAAAAACTATATAACAATAACCAAGATCTAAACTTAAATTTTTAAAAAACGGTACGTTAAGTAAATGACTTGGACTTTTATCTAGATATTCTAGTAAAACACATATAATGAAGCTAATAATTCCTTGAAGTAAAAGCTTACTTTTTCCTCTTACTCCGTAATGATTATTTTTAGTTACCTTAGCATAATCATCCATAAATCCTATAATACCGAAACTAATAAAACCAAATAACGTAATCCAAATATATTTATTCGTTAAATCAGCAAGTAATAAAGTAGAAAGACAACTAGACAAAATAATAATAATGCCCCCCATTGTCGGAGTACCTACTTTTGTTTGATGCGATTCAGGTCCGTCTGAGCGTATAGGCTGACCGTTTTTTTGAAGAGATCGCAGCAATTCTATTAATATCGGACCCGTGATAAAGCTAAGGCTTAGAGTTATAATAATAGCAAGACTGCTACGAAAAGTAATATAGTGAAATAAATTAGCTATATGTGAATTATGGATATAAGGGAGTAAAAGATTGTATAACATTTGTAGATTTAAATTTAAAAGTATATTTTGATGTTATTGGATACCAAATCGTCATTGCGCGCAGTTGTAGACTGCGCGGCAGCAATCTCGTCAAACATCCTGAGATTGCTTCGTCAATTACTACGTAATTTCCGCGCAATGACTGGCAACCAAACCACACAATATTAAGAGTATCCTAGTGTATTTATTTATAATAATCAACAATCTTATCAAGTTTTACGCCTCTTGACCCTTTTATTAGAATCAGCTCATTACCTTCAAATAAACCCGTAATATGCGTAATTAATTCATCAACATTTTTAAAGTATTTTTTAGCTATTTTGGAAGGTAGTAAATCATCAATATATTTAGTATTTATTCCTACTAAATAGACCTTAGAACAAGCGGCATCTAATATGTACTGCACTAGTTTCTCATGTAATCGTTTAGAATTGTCCCCTAGCTCTAGCATATCACCTATTATAGCAGTTTTATTCTCGGCAGGTACTTGTTTTAAATATTCTAATGCAGCTTTCATTGACTGCGGACTTGCGTTATAGTAATCACAAATTACACGACAATTTTGTATATTGATAATTTCCCCTCTTCCTTTAGTAGGAGAAATATTTGCTAAGTGATTTGCAGCTATCTCTATATCTTGCCCTAATATATCGATAATTAAAAGTACACCGGTATAATTTTCGGTAAAATGCCGAGGAATAAACGGTATAGTTACATCTAAGACTTTATTATTTATCTTATACTTTAAGTAGACTTGCTCTCCTAGGTTCTCATATAAAATTAATTCTGCTGAAGTTTTAGCTGATCTACCGAAGCTATGTATATCGGTGATAGAAAGGTTTTTTAATATCGATAATATTTTGTTATAGCAATTAGTATCGGCATTAATAACGGCAATATCATTTTTGCTAAAATTTGCAAAAATCTCACATTTAGCTTCAGCTATCTCTTCAAGCGAGTTAAAAAATTCTAAATGAGCCTCTGAAATATTAGTAATCATGGCAATATTCGGCTTTAATATTTGAACCAGCTCTCTTATTTCACCTTTATGGTTCATGCCAAGCTCAAAAATAGCATATTCCGTATCATCAGCCATTGAAGCAAGATTAATAAGCATACCGAGTTTGTTATTGAAGTTATCTCGGCTAGCAAAAACTAGAAAATCATGTTGTAATAATACTTTCAGTGCTTCTTTTGTAGAAGTTTTACCAACGCTGCCTGTTATAGCTATAAATTGAGCTTTTGAATTCTCTCGTTTATATAAAGCCATTTTTTGTAGCGCTTCAAAACAATCATCGACTAAGATAATTTTATCTTTATCATTGATCTCTACTCGCTTACTAATAATTACGGCTGCTGCTCCTTTATCTATTGCATCTAGAACATAATCGTGACCATCTCTATTACCTTGAAGTGCTATAAATAAATTACCTTTTTTAACATCTTTGGAATTAAATTGCACTTCATTACAATTTATAGAATTAGAGATTGTTATACCGAGAACAGCACTTAATGTTTTAGAATTCCAGATCATATGTTTTTGTTATTTATGTGTTGTTGTATGGCATGTTTATGTCATTCTCGCGTAGGCGAGAAGCCAGTAAACATATAAAAAGCAAGCTTTTTATATGTTTATTTTATCAAATATGTCACTTCTGTATTAATATTGAAGTTATTTTTCTGGATCCCCGCTTCCGCGGGGATGACATCAAGTTTTTTTTAAAACTGTCCGGTACTATGGGTCAAGCCACGGGATGACAAACTTTTATATACTTCCTCACAACCTCAGCATCATTAAAAGGTAATTTCTTATCGCCTATAATTTGGTAATTTTCATGACCTTTACCGGCAACTAATAAGATATCATCTTGTTTTAAATTATTTATACCGTATTTAATAGCCTCTTCTCTATTTGCTATTTCTGTATAATCTGCTTTCTCTATACCACTTATGATTTCAGCTCTAATAAGCTTTGGGTCTTCATGGCGTGGATTATCATCTGTAATTATGATGGTATCGGCACGTTTTGCGGCTATTTGCCCCATAAGACTTCTCTTTGTCTTATCACGATTACCGCCGCAGCCAAAAACTACGCTTAGCTTACTATCACGTAATTTAATATTTTTCAGTTCCGTTAAAGCTTTTTCAAGAGCGTCCGGAGTGTGGGCATAATCAACGAAGATATTAGTGTTATCTATTCTCTCCATTCTGCCTTTTACTGCTTTAACTTCTACTAAAGAATCTATAATATCATCAAAAGCAAAACCAATATAATGAATGCTAAGAACAGCAATTAATAAATTACTAGCCTGAAAGCTACCAATTATCGGGGTATTAAAATTATATTCTCTATTATTAAATGTAAAATTAATATTTTGTCCTCTTAAAGAACCGTTAAGTCTAGTTATTTCTAAATCACCTTTTGTCCCAACGGTTATAAATTTAATATTATGATTATGTAGATAATCTTTAACAAACTCTATTTCTTCTATATCAGAATTTAATATTGCGATACCGTTCGGTAATAAATGATTTATAAATAATTTCAGTTTGGCTAATAAATAATTTTCTTTTGTATGGTGGTAATCTATATGATCCTGACTAAAGCTAGTAAAACATGCAATATTTACTTTTATTTCCCTAAGTCTTGCTTGATCAAGACCATGACTAGAAGCTTCAAAAACTAAATATTCTATACCATTTTCAGCTAAATTATGAGCAATTTTTCTAAAGCTTAAATAGTCTAAAGTTGTTAATTCCGGTACATCATTTATAAGATTAACGCAGCCAAATATTTCTACCCCTATCGTACCTATAGATGCTGCTTTTTTCCCAAGTAACGAATATGTTTGAGCTATATAGGATACTACCGAGCTTTTACCGTTAGTACCGGTTACGGCTATTAGATCCTTTGGTTTTTTAGGATAGAATATTTCTATGGCTTCATATAAAGCTGCCTGCACATCTTTTACGTAAATTACTTTATCTATAACAATATTTTTTTTATTGTCCGTAATTACTAATACTGCACCTTTGCTTAAAGCATCCTTAATAAAATTATTTCCATCAGTATTCCGTCCTTTAATCGCAAAAAAGATATCTTTATCCTTAACGGTTTTAGAATTAATCGACAAACCTTTTACATTATGTTGTTGAAATAATTGCTTTAGGTTATAGGACATATTTATTATGTTAAAAAAGTGTTACCGTCATTGCGAGGAAATTGCATAGCAATTGACGAAGCAATATCAGGAGTTTGTTATTATTTCATGAGATTGCCACGCAGCCTACGGCTGCTTGCAATGACAGAGCAGGAATAACATCGAGTCTACACCTCCGATAAATTCCAAAGTAGTTGATTTGCCTCAACAATTATATTTTTATCTACTAATTTCTTGATATATACTAATTTATTATCTGGTTTGATTTTTGCCTGATTAGAGTAAGTACTAACGAACTTTAAAATTTTATCAGTCATATCGGCATTTTTATAAAATTTAATCACAAATCCGTTATCTCCTGAATCTAGATTTTCAATATTTAACTTAAAGCATAATAGTTTTATTTTTACAATATCAAGTAAATTATTAAATTCAATCGGTAGTAAACCGAATCTATCAATCATCTCATCTTTAAATGTCTCTACTTCTATCTCATTACTTAAATTACCTATTCTTCTATATAGTCCAAGTTTAAGAGCTGCATCGGCTACATAATTATCTGGAATAAAGACGGATAATCCCAAATTAATAGTCGGGATAAAGGGTTGTTCTGAAACAATCGGTTCATCTTTAAAAATAGCTATTTGTTCTTCCAGCATTTCTTGATATAGTGCTGTACCTACTTCTTTAATTTGTCCTGATTGTTCTTCACCTATCAAATTACCGAAACCTCGTAAATCCATATCACGGCTTGCAATAGTAAAACCTGAGCCCAAAGCACAACTATTTTGTATTATCTCTAAGCATCTTAAGGAGTGCGATGTCATTTTTTTATGACTTGCTACCGTGAGATAAGCATAACCCCGCATTTTACTTCGACCTATGCGACCACACAATTGATATAGCTGACTAAGACCCAGCATATCAGCATTATGTATGATCATGGTATTTGCCTCGGCTATATCAATTCCTGATTCTATAATAGTAGTTGAGACTAATATATCGAATTTGCCGGCATAAAACTCGCTCATAACCTCATCAATTTTACTCGGAGTCATTTTTCCGTAAGCTATTTTATAGCTTAATTCCGGCACAATTTGTTGTAATTGTTTTGCGATATCCTCTATATCTCTAATTCTTGGAACTACATAAAAACTTCTTCCACCTCTAAAATGTTCGCGTAATAATGCATCTCTGATAATAACGGGATCAAACGGCATAACCGAGGTATGAACTTCCAGCCTGTTTAGAGGCGGCGTTGCAATAATGCTAAGTTCTTTTAAACCGGTCATTGACATTTGCAGCGTTCTAGGAATCGGTGTTGCCGACATTGCAAGTACATGGGAAGAGGATTTTAGCGATTTAAGAAATTCTTTTTGACCGACACCGAAATGTTGTTCTTCATCGATTATTAACAATTTCAAATTAAAGAATTTTATATTTTTATGTAATAAAGAATGAGTGCCTATTATTATATTTATTTTACCGCTTTCAAGCTCCGATCTTATAATTTTTGCTTCTTTAGAACTAATAACGCTAGATAATTGCTTGATATTTAAACCAAAACCTTTGAACCTTTCTATGAACCTTGAAAAATGTTGACTACATAAAATAGTTGTCGGTACAACTACGGCTACTTGAGGTAAATGTTCATTTAGAGATTTTGCTACCATAAAGACGGCACGCATTGCTACCTCTGTTTTACCAAACCCGACATCACCGCATATTAACCTATCCATTAACATACCGTTTCTTAGATCTTCTTTAATATCGTTTATAGCGATTAATTGGTCTTCCGTTTCGCTGAAAGGAAAATTAGCACAAAATTTATCATATTCTTCAAGGTCAAATTCAACGGAAGCACTACTATTAAGTTTCCTTTTAGCTGCTATTTGTATTAAATGCAGTGCTATCTCTTTTATACGCTTTTTAAGCTTTGCCTTACTTCTTTGCCATGCAACGCTACCAAGCTTATCAAGCTCCGCATTATCATTGCCGTATTTTTTTATTACCTCTATACTTTCAACTGGTATATATAATTTATCATTGCCAGCATATAAAATCTTTAAAAAATCATGTGGTTTGCCTTTGATTTCTAAAGCTTCTAGCTTTAAAAACTGCCCTATTCCATGATCTTTGTGAACAACAAATTCGCCTTCAGCTAAATTATCAAGCTCCAGCAAGATATTTTTAAGTTTTTTGTTAGTGTTTGTAGAGCTAGGTTTTTCTTCTAATAATTCGCTAGCGGTAATAAATAAATATTCTTTCGTATAAAAGCTTTGATTTAAAGGAATTATCGCGACATTTATTATTGAAGCCTTAGCCTCATCTAATTTATTTATCTCATTATATTTATATTCATAATTTTGAATTATGCTTTTGATTCGCTCAAAACTACTTAAAACGCTTGAGCCTATAATAATTTTCTTATGAAAATTTGCTTTAATAACCTCAAATAATTTATCGAAAACCGTTTTCTTTTCTATAAAACTTGTAGCAGCGATATTTTCAATTAAGCTAGCTTGCTCTGAGTTTTCAAAAGTAAGTAGCATATTATTTTTTTGTTCTAGTAATTCCGTTATTTCAGAAGCGGTAAAATATAAGCTAGTCGGTGAAAGGGTGGGATAGAAACTATTAAATTTAAGTTTATTTGCCTCTGACCTTGCCGAATAAAAATCGTTATAACTATGTTCAAATTCTAAAATGGCTTGTTTTGACAAATTATCGAATATGAAAATAGGATCGTTTAAATAATCTATTAAGTTAGAGCAGGAATCGTAAAATAATGGGAGTAATTGTTCATATCCTGTGAATTTTCTTCCAGATATTACCGCCTCATATAAAGCATTATCAGTATGATTAACTCCAAAATTTCGTAAGTAATTATTCTTAAAATTACCTATAGTTTCACTATTTAAAACTATCTCATTTGCAGGACTAATAATAAGCTCCCTGCAGGATTTAGTCGAAATTTGCGTATCAATATCAAATTCTTTTATTGATTCAATATAACCCCAGCTAAAATGAATTCTATAAGCTTTAGGACCGGACAATATGATATCAATAATTTCGCCTCTAACCGCAAATTCCCCAGCATCGATGCTACTCGCATTTCTTGTAAAACTATTTTCTACTAGAAACATAGCAAGCTCATCCGTAGTAAATTTCATTTTAGGGGATAATTTCAAAAAATATTTAGAAAAAAAATCTTTCGGCGGTAATTTGTTTAATAAGTTTGCTGTATGAGTGATGAGTAATTTGTTACTATTACTATTATTTGTTGTTAGCTTGATTAATGTTTCTGCACGTCTAGATAAGATATTTGCATTTGGTGACGTATGGCCATAAGGGATGGTATTATAGCTTGGAAAGTAATAAATATTTTCATTAGAAGAAAAAAATAAAGCTTGCTTGTATAATTGCAACGCCTCCTCTTCATTACTCGCACTCAAGATGAAATCTTGCTTAAGATTCTTAGTAAAATTATCAATTGCAAAGAAAGACTTGGCAGCCGCCGGAAATTTTTGTTGTAACATTCTACAGGAGTTTATATTTTTGCTATTTTGTGTAATTTATCAATTATTTCGGCATCTAGATAAGAAGGAGCAGAAGATTTATTATTAATCCAATTATAAAGATCATTATCATTTTGATCAAGTATTAAAGAATAGCTTCCAAGTTTTTTTTCATCCATTAAGGATAGGTACTTTTCGGCAAAGCTACCGAGTATATAATCCATTTCTCTGCAACCACGATTTTTACTACGGTAAACAAGTTTCTTTTGTAAAGAGTTTTTATTTAATTTATTCATCTATAACATCTTGCAAAAATTTTTTATAATAATATTATTAAAATAATCAGATACCAAGATCATTTTAAAATGCTTTAATAATTCAGCACTCTAATAAATCCATTCTACATGGGTAAAATTCTATTAACTTTTATTATCAATAACAGCAAAAAAATAAATATGTCGGTTCAAAATATCTGTTCTACAAAAGCTTATGATATGCTAATTTCAAATGATAATGCTTTTCTTGTAGATGTTAGAACTAGAGAAGAGTGGCAGCAAGTGGGGATACCTCATTTAGATAATAAAAATAAGATGATCTTTCTAAGTTGGCAATTGAATAAAGATTTTGAAGATAATTTTTTATCTATCGTTAACGATAAAATTCATGCAATAATATTTTTTCTGTGCCGTTCAGGATATAGGTCATTTATCGCAGCAAATTTTATAACTAATATAGGTTATAAAAATTGTTATAATATAAGTGACGGCTTTGAAGGCAATAATCAAGATAAAGGGTGGAAACAAAATAACTTACCGTGGCAGTTTTAAGTGAGTACTAACCAAATAATTTTAACGGATCAAGGTGATAATTATGTAAATGTCTGGAGTCACGTGGCTCAAGATCTTTACAATCATTACGGTGAAACTCTATATAATAGCTGGTTTAGTAAAGTTAATTTTATAGAGTCTTCATTAAATACCGTTATTCTTTGTGCCCCTACTAACTTTGTTAGAGATTGGATAAAATCCAAGTACTCTATGGTCATATTGCAACTATTTCAACATTATAATAATACCATTAAGTCAATTGAAATAATTACTAAAGAGTTACCTGGAACAACTCAAACAGTTACAGAATTACCTACTAAGACTTTTGCCGATATCGGCAGCAGTGCGCTTAATTCGGAAAATATCTTTTCAACCCTTGATGTACGTTTTACTTTCGACAATTTTGTGGTTGGAGCCCCAAATGAGCTAGCTTATGCAGCCGCAAGAGCGGTTGCAGAATCATCAGGTGCGGTTTCTGAGTCTAATCCGCTTTTTCTATATGGCGGCGTAGGGCTTGGTAAAACTCATTTAATGCATGCAATCGGTTGGTACATCAAGCAGCATAATCCAAGCCGCAAAGTGATATACATGTCAGCAGAAAAATTTATGTATCAATTTGTTAAAGCTCTACGTAACAAAGAAGTAATCTCGTTTAAAGAGAAATTTCGTTCGGTTGACGTGTTAATGATTGATGATATTCAATTTATTTGCGGTAAAGATAGTACGCAGGAAGAATTTTTCCATACTTTTAATACATTGATTGATAATAACCGTCAAATGGTTATTTCTTGTGATAGATCGCCTTCAGATTTAGATAATATTGAAGATCGGATAAAATCTCGTCTTGGATGGGGCTTAGTTGCTGACGTTCATAGTACTACTTATGAGCTACGACTCGGTATTCTAGAATCTAAGATTGAGCAGATGAACGTTAAAATACCAAAAGACGTAATTGATTTTTTAGCATCTAAAATCGTTTCAAACGTTAGAGAACTTGAAGGAGCTTTAAATAAGGTGATCGCTCATTCTAATTTTACTTTAAAAGAAATTACACTCGAAAACACACAAAATATTTTACGGGATTTACTGCGTTCTAATGAAAGAATAATTACCGTTGAAGATATTCAGAAAAAGGTAGCTAGCCGTTATAATATTAAGTTATCCGATATGTCTTCATCACGGAGATTACGAGAAATTGCAAGACCACGTCAAATAGCCATGTATCTTAGTAAAGCATTAACGCCGAAAAGTCTTGCAGATATCGGTAAAAAATTCGGTAAAAAAGACCACACGACGGTTATGCATGCTATTAAGAAAGTAGAAGAATTACTGGAAAACGATATAGAATTACGCGAAGAGATTAATTTGCTAATGAAAATATTGCAGAACTAAACGTCATACTGTAGTCAAGCTGACTTTGTTGCATGGTCCGAAAAACTGACGCGATGTCATTCCCGCGAAATCGGGAATCCCGGGTAAAGTAAAATAAATCGAGCTTTTAATTGTACAAACTTATTGTGTATAACCTTTAAATTACTGGATTCTCGCTTTCGTGGACATGACATAAACAGCCATACAATAAAGCCCAAACTTCGCAGGAATGATATAGATATATATATCAAATGCTTTCAAAAAACGATTCAGTAAAAGAAATTTTTTTTCAAGATTCTCCAGAAAATACCAAATTAACAGAATTATAGATAATTATGGTTACGGTGAGGGGGTAGCATATTTCTTACTTAAAAGTTTAAATAAATTAATAAAGAGAAATGATAAATTCACTATCTCGACTACGATTATCAAATCCACGCTAATCAAGAATATAGATATATTTTTAAGAATAGTAATATTACAAAATATTTTATTGCTCCTGAAAAGCGCTTATTTTATCAATTAAAATTTATTGATGCAGAAAGGGTATACTCAAATGATTTGGAGAATTGGAATGTAAAACGAGGAGCGAGTACGCACAACCCTTAATAGGTGAGCATGCGAGTCCTCCGAAGTTTTGTAGAAACAATGCTTCAAATCATTTGAGTATACAAGCTACAGGCAATCATCTATGTGGTAAAAATCAATATAATACTACCTATGTATTTTTAAATCCTGATTCATTTACTCTTAGCTACCAAGTTCTAGGACCTCAAAAAGACCATAATATTAATACTGTTTTTAATCGTATATAGTATTAGTATGTTCTCCAATTAGTTTGGAATATTCTTTCATACTATTGTCTATATCAGTTGTTTCCAAAGTTTGATTATTATCATCATCATTTGCATCATATATATCTTTTCTTTTAGACAAGGAAAGTTTTAATCTCTTTTGAAACGGGGTAGGGGAAATAGTTTGATTAAATTTGGGGGGTAATATCTTATAATACATTCTTAGCATATTCAGGTGCATCAATATCATACCATTCTTTTATTTTAGCATATAAAATTTGTAGAATTTCAGGTAGGATTTTAATTTCTGTCTTGAGAGATGCTTGTTTTTGAGCTAAAAATCCTTCAATATTTTTTAAGCTTTCAGTAAATTCCAAGTAAGTTATTTCAATTAAATCCTTTAAATCTTGAGAAAAATCCTTTTTTTCAAGCAATTTAGTTTTTGTAAGCTTTAAATTACGTTCTCCTATATTGTTTACTTTAAGAATTAAAGCAGTTAAATTTTGGTCTAATGAATTTAACAACTTTATAGGACAATGCTCTAATTTATGAACTTTGGCTAAAAAAGATTTTATATCATTGCTTTTTACATTATCCATATTTTTGTAAAATTACATTGAAGCTAAGATGTCAAATATTCGTGCTATATTTGCTAGTTTATGATTATTTAATTTTTTACTAAGCCATTCTATTAATATATTACCTTCTTTAATAAGTAATAGATTACCATTTTGTACATTTGTAGTGTCATAATCTATTGGACAGGAATTTGGTAACATATATTTATAGTTTTTCAGTATACCTCTTGTTTGAGCAACGGCATGCTCAGCAAACATAGGAAAAAACTCCTTATATGCTAAAAATATAGGAGCCGTAAATAAGGTTGCATTATTTCTATGCGTTACAAGCATAAATAACAAATGTGTTAACTTTTCTGCAAAGTAATTTAGTTTTCGCGGTAATTTGCTATCAATGCTTTAGCATGTACAACTTCAAATATACGTTTTATAATAGCATGTTTATATTCATGTTCTTGCTCAAATTTAGATAAAATTTCATCATACTGTCCTAAGCCAGATACATCTGTTTGTACATTACCGGTTTTATAATGTACTATATGATTAATTGTAAAAGTTTCTTCTTTAGTATTTGAGATCTTACATATAGTAGATAAATCACTATTTATTTCTTCTAAAATCCGGTGCTTTAGCTGATTTTATTATTCCTGCCAATCATTTCAGCAAAAGCTAAAAGTCCTTTAGAATTATGTATGGGTTATTACTTATACTTTTTTAAGTTGATATTACTGTTTTGCAATGCTTGTAATAATACTTTCTTTGCATGCTGAGCAGTCATACCGTCTGCTAAAGCAAATATCTTAGGAATAGAGTGATTTGGATTAAATACACAATGCAATAACTTTTGATAATCCTTATCACTTATATTTTCTTTGTTATAATTTTTAAATAATTACGTTTATTAAAAGCAGTTTTGATAGTATTAAAATTTTCTTCGTAATCATTATTATCTACAACTAATATTTCAGATTTAATTTTTTTATAAATATTTCTAATAGTAGAATATTTAAAAAATCTATCAGCTAAATTATGTAATACTAAACTTAGTTTAAGTTTAAAATCTTCAGAGTTATATATATAATTAATATTTAGTATATTTTTAAGTAAAAAATTAAGATATTTAGATAAAGTATAATTTTCTTTTAACTCTTCATCAGAGGAGCTATCAAAGTTTTCGTATTTTAGCATTATTATTTATAGTAGAATGAGTATTAAATTATTTAGAAAATATCCCTATAAAGGGGATTAAAGTATCTAGTATCTCCGTAAGGGCACTAAAATCATCTCTATATAATAAATCATTTGTAGTACAAAATTCTTTAATATCTAAAGTTTATCCAGTATTTCCCTCAAAACAATACATAAATGCCAAAGCTTCCATAATTTTCTTATCTTTAACAAATTTAAATAATAATTCTTTTCCATAAGTTATTGTATCTTCAACATCAGCTAAATCTTTCTCTACTAAGGGCATCATTGTATTTACTTCTTGAGCTAATAACTGAGTATCTATATTACTAGGATGACTTAGCATATCTCATACCATCATAGTTATAATATTAGCTATATACTAAAATATTCACTATTAATTAAGCTTTCTTTACTAATAGTTACAATTTATTTTATAAGTTAAATTTTGTTCAGTTTAGATTTGAGACAAATAAGTTATTGACAAAAGTTAATTTTTATTGTATTTTGCCCTCTTAGTATTTTTTTTGAAAGGTAGTTATGGTAGATATAAACAATAATAAGATTAGCTTAGCACTATTTGAAGGCGGTGGAGTAAAAGGAAATATCCATTTAGAAAAATTAAAAATAATGGAGCAAATAACCGGTAAGCCTACTTGTGAGATATTCGATTTTACTGGAGGGACCAGTGTTGGAGGACTTATTTCTATTTTGCTTAATTTACCGAATCCTAATAATCCCGGAAAACCTTTATTCAGTGCAGCGCAAGCTCAAAAACTGTTTGAAGAAATGGCACAAAATATTTTTCCGGTAGGATTAACTTTTAGAAAATTGTGGAGTTTTAATGGCTTATTCAGCCATAAATTTTCTCCTGAACCATTAGTAAAATTATTGAAAAAATATTGTAAGGATTATACCCTCAAGGATTTAATCGGTGATGTTGTAGTTACAGGTTATGATCTAAATAATAAACAAAATCCTCTTATGACCTTCTCTACTATAGATGCTAGACAAAGTGAAGAGAATAATTATTACCTTTCAGATATAATACAAGGCATCACTGCAGCACCTGGATATTTCCCCAGCCACAATTTCCGTAATATAACCAATACTAAATCACATAAAATTATTGATGGTGGAGTATATGCTAATGACCCAACCTTACAAACATGGCAATTATTAAAAGAAAATAACTATCACATAGAAAACGCTTTGTATTTATCATTAAAAGAAGAAAATAATGATGATTACCAAACTGTTTGTTGCGGCGGAGGGATGCTAGAACTAGTGAAAAATAATATGCCCGCTAAAATATTAGCAGCAACACAACAAGCTGATGAACAAACTGCTCAAAGCATTTTTGGTAATAAATTAATAGAAATAGCTACTTATATTCCAGCAACACATGCTGAGATGAGTAATTCTAGTACTGAAAATCTGCAAGCACTAAAAGAATTTGCTAAAAAATCTATATATGGAAGCTCCACCTTTAGAGATATACCTTATAATGAAAAGTTTAAAGAAGCTATTGATAAAATAATAACTAATTATAATGCAAATAACCCTAACGACCAAATTGTTATGAATGATTTTTATAAAGAGTTATTCCATATTAATACTTCTAATAACGTACTTGATAAAAGTTTTGAACAGGAAGAGGATATAGCAAACAACGAGGATGCAGTGAATACACCAATAGCTCAAGCTCTAGATTCTCAAGATATAGAACCTGAGAAAAAAGAATTATTAGCAGGTATCAAGGAGTTTTTTAATCCATTCATCGAAAAAAATCCAGAAGCAAAAGTAGAGATAGAGAATTTTTTACACGAAATAAAAAATTTGACATTAGCAGAAATTGAAAACGGTATTGTTACTTTTAAAGAAGCTAGATTAAAATGGCAAGCAGAGCAGAATAACCTTGATGTATTTAGTAGCTGTAGTATGGAAGCCTTAAAAGAGGATATGACTCTTGAGGGTGAAGAGCATACAGATGATGTACAAGGTTATCTCTAACTTTCTTAATGTCATTCCGGCGTAGGCGGGAATCCAGTCAAAAAAGTATAAATATGCTAGACTTTTAAAACTAAACGTTCGATTTATCTCGCTTTACCTTAGATTCCTGTTTTCGTAGGAATGAAATCGAACGCTTTCTTCGAGCCATACAACAACGCCACAGCTGCTCACAATGACGACACCTGTGTTTAGTTAGGGATATTTGACTTTTTCTTCTTATATAAAATCCAAATACAATAAAACGAAATAGCAGAGCTAATACTTAAAACGAAGCATAATAAAGCAAAATTGCTTATCGTTGCGCCGTGTATTTTAGAAACCAAATATTAAAGTTACAGCAGCGATAACTACGTAGTATATTGCACCAAATATAGACCCTGCTGTACCTGTTACTTTAGCATAATCCTTCAGTGCATAACGAAGCATCATAGGGATAAGTAGATGATGCCCAACCATATGAATTATCATCGGTGCAAATATCATAGCGATTGCAAGATTATGATTCGTTGAAATAATTTCTAATATAAAAGCATTTACCGCAAATAATATACAACCACACAAACTAAAAATAAATCCTAAACCCATAACTTTTTTATCGTGTACATGGGCGTTTTTTTATTAAATACCCTCTGAAAAAGCCTCCAAAGATAGCGGCAAAAGATAACAAAAACGCTAATTTACCGTAAAAAGATGGCGAAACTTTCATTTTATCAATTAAAATAAAAGGAGCTTCTATGAAAAAACCGTAATATATGCCGTTAAATGCACCGATGATAAAAGCATATAACCAAAGAATTTTATCTTTAATAATTACCTGCAACACCTCAAAATATTTACTGCTTTGGGAAAAATCTATATAAGAATTTATTTCAGGTAAAACTGTATAATATAGTACCGGTAAGGCTAAAAAATACAAAAACATAATGCCAGCTTGAATATTCTATAATATAGTCCCCTATAGATGAACATAGAGAAGGGATAAATAACAGCCATAGAGATAAGCTAGCATAGACATATGATAACTCTAAGCCTTGATAGCAGTCTCCAGCCATACCTGCCCAATAACAAAACCTACACTTACACCAAAAGCTTGCACAAAACGAGCTTATCATCAACATTGCTAAACTGCAAAAATGCTAATAATTGAAGATACAACATAAATAAAAAGCCCTAATAAAGCTATAGGTCTCCTGCCGTAAATATCTGATAATCTGCCGAGTGATAATATACCAAGCGTAAACCCTAGAAAATATAATGTAGATGTAATGTGAGTGAGACCGCCGTCAATGCCGAAATATTTGGTTAAACTCGGTAATCCTGAAGTATAAATTGTTTCCGTAGTCGGTAATAAAATAAATAAGCATAGAAGCATCCATGGTGGAATCTTCGCAATAATTTTCATAAATGATTTTTTTTATTTCGGTTCATCGAGTTTTATCTATTAATCCACTCCAAACAAAATTTTTCCATTATCATTTTTAATCTTTCTATTCTCTCAATCAAGTAAAGTAACTGCTCTCTGCTAATTCTATAATTTTTATCATATCTTGCATCAACGTAAGCTTTTTCTAGTAATTCAAAATATTCTTTTTGTTCGGGAGACGATTGCAGAAATACTTTAAGTAGTTCAACATTATAAATTTGCACAATATCCACCTAGCTTTCTTATATCGTGTAACTTTGGTTTGTAACGGGCAAAAACTAATAAAATGTTACTGTAAATACTTTCAGTGGCTTGATGCAGCTCAAAAGCACTTTTACTAAAATCACCTCTTTCTAATGGGTATTTACAATCAATAAAAAACTCTTGTCTCTACCACACCAGCATTCATAATCTTCTTTAGCCATTTCTTTTACTTCACTCCAAGACAAATTTTTAGCTCGAGCAAGCTGCTCGCCACTATCATATAAAAGAATACCTTCACGCTTAATGTCGGTATAAAAATAACGCCCTTTTTCAAGCTTGTCATTTACCTCACTTATAGATTCGCATATTATAGATATCCAAGGTTCTAGCGAAAAAAACTCGGCTTTTCTTAAGCCTGTTTGTTCTAACCTTTTTTCTATCTTAGATTCCACCCTTAAAGTAGCATGCTCCTTAAATTTACCTTTTTTTCTACTAAAAAGTTAAAATCACTTGTATAACTATAAGTAGTATGATCTTCCGTATACATATCTTTAACCCAATCACCTCTAGCATACGAGCCATACAAGATAATCAGGGCAATTTTATCCTTGGCAACAGCCAAAATTTGCTACACTATATAATCAAGCCTATTTTGCACTTCAAGAGACCATTTTGGTCAAATTGTTTTCATAGCTGATCGTTATTTAAACGTTAAATCTAAAATGTACTATATCCCCATCCTGCATTTTATATTCTTTACCCTCTAAACGCATTTTACCTACTTCCTTGGCTTTTGCTTCACTACCGAGATTTATGTAATCTTTATAGCTGATAACTTCTGCTCTGATAAAACCTTTTTCAAAATCGGTATGAATAATACCGGCAGCAGCCGGTGCAAGTGTGCCGTCTTTAAAAGTCCAGCTATGGACTTCCTTTGGTCCTATAGTAAAAAAACTTTTAAGGTTTAAAAGATTATACCCCTCTTTAATGACTTTACTAAGCCCTGTTTCATCTAAACCTATAAATTTTAAAAACTCTTCCTTTTCTTCCATGCTTTCAAGTAAAGCAATTTCAGCTTCTATTTTTGAAGAAATTACGACACTTTTAGCATTTTCTTTCTTTGCTCTTTCCGCTACTAATTTTGTAAATTCATTACCTATAGCTGCATCTTTTTCAAGTACGTTACATATATATAAAACGGGCTTAGAGGTAATTAACTGCAATTGTTTTAAATTATCAACTCTTAAAGTTTCATTTAACACTCTTGCAGGTTTATCCACACCTAATACCTTATAAACCTCTTTTAACAGCTCTATCTGCTCTGCCATTGCTTTATCGCCTGACTTCAAGCGTTTTTCACTTGTAGCTAAAAACTTTTCAACCGATTCTATATCGGAAAGTATTAATTCCGTTTCAATAATCTCGAGGTCATGCAGCGGATCGACTTTGTTATGTACGTGCGTTATATCCTCATCTTCAAAACAACGCAGTACGTGCAGTATTGCATCGACTTCCCTGATATGAGATAAGAACTTATTACCTAGCCCCTCCCCTTTGCTTGCTCCTTTAACAAGTCCTGCAATATCGACAAACTCAATATAAGACGGAATAATTTTACCGCTTCCGGCTAAGCTTGCTAGTGTATGCAAACGCGCATCAGGCACTAAAACTTTGCTGCTATTAGGCTCAATAGTACAAAACGGATAATTAGCAGCATCTGCAGCCTGACTTGCCGTTAATGCATTAAATAACGTCGACTTACCGACATTCGGTAACCCAACAATTCCGAGTTTTAGTGTCATAAATTTTTCCGTAAATAATACATTATAGAATCTTTTTCGTAACCGTGCATAGCAAATTCAATTTTATACCCCAGTTTCTCATAAAACGATTTTGCTTGGCAGTCCATAGTAACAAGATGAATAAAATTACAGCCTCGTTCACGTGCTAAATCCTCAACCTTTTGCATTAGTACAGTACCATAATTTTAGTTTCTTATATTTTTCATTAACAAAGAGTGATTCAATGTAAAATCCCCCCAAGAACTCATACCGCTAATGCCTACAACAAAATTTTTATCCTGATCTAAACAGGAAAATGAAAAAGATTCAATATCTCCTACTAACCCCTTTTGTTCTCTAGCATCTTTGTTCAAAGCCTCAATAATTATAGTTCTATGAGTTCTATCCATTGCATCAGCAAAACAATTTCAAAATTTTGTGTCATAAATCTTTGCTTCTTTGCTGTTTAGTTTTAATATCGTTTTCCCGTCATTGCGAGGAGATGCATAGCATAAACGTGGCAATCTCATGAAGTAGTATAGAATTCCTGAGATTGCTTCGTCAAAACTTACAGTTTTTCCTTGCAATGACGAGTTGGTATCATCCATACAGCAACGTCGATCAAGTCGTAGGAATAACATTGAATATATCAAGCTATCTTATTCTTAAATTCTTCTAACTTATTCTCTAATATTAAACCAAAGTTACTAGTGATTCTATCTATAGCTTGCATTACTGTTTTATACTCCGGTTTAGAGAAATGATTAAGTACGTAATCTGCTACATCCTGATTATTTTGCGGTCTACCGACTCCAATCCTAATCCGGTTATAATTATTACCTATAACCCCATCAATCGACTTTAAACCATTATGCCCACCATTACTGCCACCGGTTTTAAATTTTATTCTACCTGTTTCTAAATCAATATCATCATGAATAACAAAGATTTTTGCGGGGTAGATATTATAATATGTTTTCACCGATATCACTGACTTACCGGACAAGTTCATATAGGTGGTAGGCTTTATAAAACTAATCTTTTGTCCATCACTAATAGTTTCAGCAATTTCACAATTGAATTTTTTCTTTGTACTAAATGATGAATTATATTGGTTTGCTATTTTCTCTATAGCAATAAAGCCGACATTATGCCTCGTATATTGATACTCTTTTCCTGGATTACCAAGACCAATAACAAGAAGCATAATAATTTACCTAATAAAAATAGTAATGGAAAATTTTTGAAGAAGTATTGATTTGCAAGCAGTACAGAATAATGTCATTCTTAGCTCAGCATTATTGCGTGGATCGAAAAACCTACTCGATGTCATACCATGGCTTGACCACGGTATCCAGAAAAAAATTAACAAAGCCTGGATACCGCTACAAGCTCGCAATATGACAATTAAAGATTACCGGATTCCCGCTTCTAGCTAGGAATGGCATAAAACGAGCCAAACAACAACGCCTACGAATCCTCGCAATAACCGATTTAAGTATCTAAGCAAGTCCTTATAGTGAGAATTATCTTACTTCCCTGCTTCAGCGGCTTGTTGTTCCCCTTCAGCTTCAGTTTTTGCTCCTCTACGTCCTATAATAGTTGCAAGGACAAATTCTTTTTTTGTCATAAAACTACATCCTTTCGGTAATTCTATTTTTGACGATTTGAGCGAAGTAGCCATAGGCATATTAGTAACATCTATAGTTACGTTTCTTGGGATATTATTAACATCACATAATAAACTAACTCTTCTTTTTACTATATTAAAGTATCCACCTCTTTTAACGCCTAAAGCTCTTTCTTTCCCTTCATATACTACAGGTACTTCTATTTTTTGGGTTTTCTCTTCTAAAAAGACAAAATCAACATGGCGTACTATATCCGTAACAGGATGTAATTCTACAGCCTTCGGCAATACTTTATATTTTTTCTTATCAATTGTTAAATTAATTAACTGAGAGATAAAAGCCGGCTTTCTATAATATTTAGTTATTTCCTTTTCTTCCAAAGAAATACTAACAGGTGTTTTACCCGCTCCATAAATAATAGCCGGAACACGCCCTGCTCTTCTTAATGCTCTTGCTGCTCCCGTACCGAATTCCGTGCGGAATTCCGCTTCAAGTTCTAATATTTCACTCATTATTACTCCATATTAACTTATAATAAATCTTCATTATCATAATTCAGTACAATTAAAAATTCAAGTAAATTAATTTTTGACTAGAATATAGGAGTAATATATTCCTTAGTTAAAATTCTTTAATTGATTGGATATTGAAAAGAAATTTAGTTCTAACCGAAATTATTTTGTAAGGAAATTATGAAACAGATACAACCTAAGCGTATTGCAAATCCCTCAAACTGTGGAGAAGAAATTGCTGCCAAGGATATAATAAGGATTTTCTACTTGAATCTATTATGTACTCTTCTGACTATGACTATATTGGGCGTGACAGCGCGAGTGAAGATAGTGAAGATGACGATTCTTATGCCTCAATACTCTTGTTAAAAATAAAGAACCGGAATGCTAAATTCACTTAGATTTAGTTTAGTATATTATATATGTACTACCAAACAAATGTTAGAGAACAATCAGAAAATGTGAAGGTTTCTAATTTAGACAATGAAAAGCAGGTAATTAAATGTAGTACAACTCCAACAATTCTGTACCGAAAGTTCAATTGAATCTATGATAACATCAACATCAAAAAGCAACATAGATGCTAACACAATTAGCTTACCTTTCCCTTCTGTAGCACAACAAAAACAATTAGGGAAATTATATCGTTATAATTAAAATTTTTAAAGAGCTTTACCCTTCTAATTCTGACAATGGTAACGTTGGAATAGTATATATTATTAGGTGATGAAAAGGGGTCATACAGCGACCTAAATCTATGGGATATTTAAAAATTTATGAGTTTGCAGAGATAATCTAGCACCACTTTCTAATGCTAATTTTACTGCTAACTCATTATTTTCGCCATTAAGTCTTTGGTTGTTTTGATCCATAGGTTGAATAAAAACCGGTATATTATAAGAGGTTTGCCCTACTTCCGGTATGAGACTATATTCTAAAATATTTTTAGCAACGATAAATTTCACCGCACTAATTTTAGGCAATAAATCTTCTCTTATTTTACTATAACCGGTTTTACCTACCTTCGGCGAACAAATTATAGACACTTCTTTCGGCAAAGAACGATATAACGTACCGTTAGTCTCTATTTGAACTTTAACATCTCGGTCTAATAACTTCTGACATAATAACTCTATAGGTTGACGCATCGGCTCACCGCCGGTTATTACTACTAAATTAATCGATTTTTCATTTTTAGAATTTAATGCCAGGCTTTCTACTTTATTCAAAATCTTATCTATATCTACTAAATCAAAATCTTCAAACTCCGTATCACAAAAATTACAAGCAAGATTACATCCTCCAAGCCTAATAAAGATTGCAGGACAACCTACAAAAATGCCCTCCCCTTGTATAGTCTTAAAAATAGACTGTACCTCTAACTGAGTACCGTCACCGTTTAATATGCTTCTTTTAGGATTTTGTCCAAACATTTTTAAATTATTATCGATTGATTAAAAATATTATAGTACATTTTTATAAAAAAATCTTGCAATAACTAATACAAAAAACTATTATTTAGGTTTCATCGGTAATATGGCTTTGGTATACCTAATATTTTACCGCTTAAACCTAGAAATACCAATTATAAGGAACAATATGCCTAAATTAAAAACAAAATCTGCCGTAAAAAAACGTTTTAAACTTACTGCTAGCGGCAAGGTTATTGCATCTCAAGCAGGTAAAAAACATTTTATGCGTCGTCGTACTAAAGCTCAAATTCGTAACCTTAGAGGAACTACAATACTTTGTCCTCAAGACGGATATAATATTAAAAAATATTTTTTACCGTACGGTATAAATTAATTAACTAGGAACTAAAGCAATGACACGTGCAAAATCAGGAAAAATTTCCAAAAATCGACATAAAAAAATCCTTAAATTAGCCAAAGGCTATAGAGGTAGAGCAAATAGCTGTTTTAGAGTAGCTATTGAGAAAGTAGAAAAAGCCCTACAATATGCTTATAGAGATCGTAGAAACCGTAAACGTGATTTTAGAGGCTTATGGATTCAAAGAATAAATGCAGCAATAAGAGAACATGGGCTTGTTTACTCTCAATTTATGGGAGCTCTTAAAAAAACAGAAATCGATATAGATCGTAAAGTACTTGCAGAACTTGCCGTCAATAACAGTGACGGATTCGTAAGTATCGTAGAAAAAGCAAAAGCACATATTTAAGTATTTAATGTCATCTCATGGTCAAGCCACGGGATGACATATTTATAATAATTAATTTTTATTTTCGTTCGGTATAAATATTATGAAACGTACATTTCAACCTAGTAATTTAGTTAGAAAAAGAAGACATGGTTTTAGATCTAGAATGGCTACTCCAACCGGAAGAGCAATCTTAAGAAAACGTCGTGCTAAAGGTAGAAATAAATTATCTGCTTAAAATAATCTGATTTATCAAATTGTCTATTACCTCTTTAAAAAATCAAAAAGAATTTGAGCTTATAAATAAGCTTGGAAAGAAGCTCCATGAGAGATATTTTATTTTGGTAATCGCCACAAAACTTCCAAAAATCTTCCTTGAATCAAAATATAACACCTTTTTAGGAATCAAAGTTAGCAGAAAGCTAAATAAAAAAGCTGTAGTTCGTAACAAAATTAAAAGGCGTATACGACATCTAATTAGAATTATTGTTAGTGATTCTAGCTTTAAGGCTATAAAATTTGCAATGATTATTATTCCGAGAAAAGGATTTGAAGAGATAAACTTCTCACACTTGAATTATGAATTAAGTAAAGTAATTCTAAGAAATATTTAGATATTATTAGACCTCTTCAGAAACTCTACTTCTATATGTAATTTGTATGTCGATCCGGTACTCGAATCCTCACGTACTCTTTTGTATGCTGCGGTTCTGTGTTCCGTGTCTCCTTCAAATTCCTCTCTATAAGCGAGTTTCCGAAGAGGTCTATTGAAATGACTTGGCATTACTCGCGTGGCTTGGTTTTGCCGTCATTTTTACAGATTTTTTACTATTTTTTATAGATTGCCACGCTTCTTGCAGTCGCTGCGTTGTGGCATGGCTCGTTTTATGTCATTCCCGCTGTCGCGGGAATGACATCGAATAGGTTTTTCAAGCCATGCAAGCAAGCCTTCCACGGGAATAATATTGAATTTTATTACTTATACTCCCTCTGTCCCCTCTCCTAATACCGGTACTTCTTCTACCACAGTAAGTGTTGTATCTATAGTATTTTCTTCAGACGTAATAGTCTTTATAGTAGAATAATAATATTTTTTTACTAATTCGATAACGTCTAAATTATGCGTCTCTTCTGCCATATAAATATTAGAGCTACCTACCTCTATAGTACTATGCTCAAGTACAGCTTTTAGAATAGCTAAATCACCTTTCTCTATAGCCTTATCAAGATTATAGGTACTTACTTTAGTATTACCATAATTAAGTAAACACATTAATAGTTCAGAATTGCCTTGCTCTATAGCATTCCCTATACTAGTATCAGTGTATAATCCCTTCTGATTTAACATAGTCTCTATCTTGCTTAGAGAAAATTTATTAAAATAATATGTTTCTAAGGTTAAAGCTCTACTAAATACCCTGATTAAGTCATCATATGTTAATTCTTTCGGCTTTGTTTCTATATTTAAGTTAAATATTTCAGGATATGATTCATGATATTTCGCATGAATATTTTTATAAAATTTTACAAAAGCTTTATATTCTTTATGTAGAAAAACCGGCAACTCCGCTATGCTTTTCATCTTTTTAATTTTATTAGCACTTAAAGAAAAACTATAAATTTGATCGTCTAATTTATAGCTTATACTAAAATCTGATGCTACTAATAGATGAAAATAATCTCTTATATATTCAATCAATAAGAAGTCATTTTTTGTTCTAGCATCGTAATTATTTTGAGCTAATCGCATAATATTTGCATCGCTGGCCTTATTATAAGTGCATAACACCATGTTGCCCTGTATCCAATCTAAATGATGTTGAGCGGCTCCTGAATGACAAGAAAATATATGAACAATATTACATTGATTTGCAGTGGTATTATTTTGTATTTTATTAAGTAGTGTAATATCTAATACAGGAGTTGTACCTTCATCAGAAAATATACTTATTGATAAGTAAGAAGGCTCAGGCATAAAATATGATTTAATTTTTCCCCATAAACCTAAATCAGTAGGTTTATAGAAAAACTCTGATCCATGTGCATTTATAAAATATTCACTACCTGTACCTGAAGGTAAGTCAGCTAAGGTTTTTATTTCCTTGATATCAGGATTTTCATTTTTCATACTTATATTCGGGCCTTTAAACAATATTTTTTGCATATTTATATCCTTATATAATTCACTTAATTACCATATTCTATGAGAATTACCGCATAATATGGCAATTTTTATAAAAGTCAAGATAGAGTTGGTATTTTATTCATAGTTGTTAAGTTTTTAATAAGAAAAAATCATATAAAGCTATATAGTATTTATAAAAATTTAGAGTTGATAATTATAGATAATAGCATTGAAAATAAGGCTATAACGTAACCGGCAAAAAAGGGATAAGATTTGAAATAATAGCTTTCATTTCTTCTGCACTTAATATTTTCTCTTGCACTAAAAAATGATCTTCCACCTTTTCTATTGATGATTAGCTCTTACCGCTTGTACCCTTGCCCCTAATTGTTTATAACTATCTATACTTTCCTTATCTTGTTTTTTCTTATACACCTCTTCTATTGCTTTTCGCTCTAATTCATTACTCTTATTCTACTCCCAAGCCTTTTTTTCTTCATTTTCAGGTTGATCGTTTTTAATACGCTCTATTTTGTATCTATTTCTACAATTTTCTCTTCTATAGATATACTTGATTTTTTATATATTTCTGCAAAAAATTCATAATTTTTATCTTTAATATATTTCCTAAATTCTGATTTTAATCTAAAGAATTTTTGCATGACTGCAGAATTTTTAATAATCTCAGGCAATTCCAAATTATTTAAATCACCTTGGATATATTGAAAATTTTCTTTTTGCTTTTCATAGTCAAATAACAATTCTGCTTTTATATACTCTTCAATAGCATCAATAACACTTACTACAAAACTTGTCTTTTCTACTTCAAAATCTAATTCGCTCATATTTAAATCCTAATTATTATTAAATTGAAATTTAAGAAATTTTAACTGTTGGTAATATAGTCAATTCAATGAGATTTGCATAAAAGGCGCAAGGCACGAAACCTATAACTAATAGGAAAGCAACAAGTAATGATGTAGGTGAGTCCAAATCAATTGACTATAAAATACTGTCATTGATTTTTATGCAAAATTCTATCGAACTATTCTCAATAAAAACTTACAACCACTTCCGTTTCTTAAAATATTTATAGTTAATAATTGTAGATAATAGCATTAAGAATAAGGCTATAGGATAACCATACGGTGATTTAAGCTCAGGCATTACGGTAAAATGCCGTAAATACTATCTATTAAAGTGGGTGGGAGAAAAAATATAGTAACCAACGCAAAAATTTTAATAATATTATTTTGTTCAATTGCAATCATACCGAGTGCTGCGTCTAGGGTTCTTGCAATCTCGCTAGATATAAATTGTGAAAAATTAATTATTGAGTCTACGTCTCGAAGCAATGTATCTAATAGATCCTTAGATGCTTTATTGTGAGTTATTTGTGGAGATTTTAAAATATATTGAATAGCCATAGTTAAAGAAAATAAACACTCATGGCCTTTAGAAAGTAAATCACCTTTTCAACCTATTTTCTTTAATACATTGGTATAATCTATACGCAAATCATTAATATTATTATCAAGTATTAAACGTCCATAATCATCAATATCCACACTAATCGACTGTACAATATTCGATAATCTTGTTACCATATTACGCAGTAACATAAATAAAATATTTTCTGCATTATGTTTGTTATTAAGCTGCTTAGCAAATTTATTTATACAGTCATTAAAGGGTATTAATGCTACGTAACGAACTGTTATAAGACAACATTTATACAAAATAAATACTATAGAATGTGTTTCAGGAAATTCTTGCTCTTTATTAACGAGTTCCGTAATAGTTAGATATAACGCCTCATTTTCAACATATAACCTCTCAGAAATCTCAATTTGCGATATATCCTTTAAAGTCGGTATTGCTATATTTAATGTATTTTTTACTATTACTTTTTCTTCATCTGTTATATTGAATAAATCAATCTATAATGTGGATTCATTAATAATATATTCTGCATTTTTTACTATAGAACTATTGTCCTTTAAATATGTAGTTATCATATAATCTCAAATATGTTTTTATAGAGATTAACAAACTTCACTCTTTAAAGCAACTGAAAGCTTTTATTCTCGTAGATGATTCCTATTATTAGACTTCGTGCATAACCTATCTTAGAAAGAGGGACTTGAAAGAAAGACGGAAGCACTTGCCACCGCAGCGTACACGCAAGCAACGTGAGGATGCAAGTACCGGATTGACGTACAAATCGCCTTTAGAAGGAGGTTATGCAAGAAGTCTATTTTCTAAATAACAAATAATATATAATATAAAACCATCCAAAAAATCCATGAATAATAGCCCATAATATTGATTTATTCACATTAAATGATATTACTATTGCAAGTATTGTTCCAAGAGCAATACCACCATATCCTAAGTAGTTCATATATTTTATCCTTAATATTTTTGAGAGGATATATCCTATTTCAAAAAAACCTTATAATTTATAGCTAACAAGAGCCGAGAAGCCACAGACAAGAAACAACAGCAGTTATGAAATGTTCGGCATTCGAGGGCTTACAAAGACATTGCTGCCAATTTTTTAAGTTCTATCTGAATATATACGTTCCTTACAAAAGCAGAACTTTATATATTAATTATTTTTTTGCAGTAAGATTCCAAATTTTCTCTGCTTTACTTCCAAGCTACCAAAAGCTTATTCCTAGAATTGTAAAAATACTGCTTTATGAGTTGTATTCAAAAAATCTTGTATATAAATTAATAAATAAAAAAGTAATCCCGAATCCTTTAGTTACCGAATTATCTTGTTTTGAACCGTGATAAATAGCTGCTCCAGACATTAAAGCAAATAATAAAGACCAATGAAATAATTCTATCGGCTTTACCGGCTTTAAGTAATAATCTTCAGGATCATAATTTCCAAATATTGATAATAACCACATTGTAATAAATGAGTATAATAAACCAACTACAAGAGTTACTTGAGTAAAATGATTGAATGTTTTATTTTCTTCTAGTGCAAGAGCAGAGAATGCTAATATTCCTCCAAATAATATAAAATGTAATAGATAATTCATACCTAAGTAATATGCTCCCCATCCTGACATATACCCGGTTTCTGCTCCTATCCAACTTACCTAGTGCAATTAAAGCAACACACCAAATTAAATTTGATTTAGAGAAATATTCTAATATGGCATAAACCATAAAAGATAAAAGCAATAAAATGGAAAAATGTCCACTCCCTGAATCAAATGCTTTTCCTAGTTGATAAATAGCACAAACAGTGGTTAAGACCCCTCAAAATAATACTGACCCATTGCTAAAAATTTTCTCTGGTTTTTGTTGCTGTCTTTTAAAACCAACAAAATAAATTATTCCCGATAAAGTTGATAAGGTAATAAATTTCAGCAGATACGGGGCATTAAAAATATATTCTAATAATTCGCGTAGATAATGATCAGACAAAATAGCATTAACTATACATATTCAAGAAACCAAAAAAGAATATCTAGCTAATTTCTTCCAATCAAAATTTAATATTTCTATATCGTGTTTAAGTAATATAGTTGTATTATCCAAGTAAACCGGCGTTATTCCATTTATTTAATGCTGAAAAAAGTATCTTTGCCTGTAATTTAGCAATTTTCATAAGTTAATCTAAATATCTCCAAAATTTTAATAAAAAGATATTGTTAATATATATTGTCAAGCATTACTAGATTCTGTGGACAAACTACCTTTAAAAGGAGTATATGCAATAAGTCTAATGAGTATATAAGCAAATAAGTGTTATTCCTCATTACTTTAATGCTTTCTTTAGACAAAACAGTATTTGTTTTTGAGAAGAGATATAGGAAATTGAAAAAAGAAAAGAAATTATAGTCTTAAAAGCAAACAATTAGTTAAAGATAGTGACAGTAAATATTTGGACTGAGTAATTACTTATATTTGTATAAGTAATATACTAATTTAGTCTTTAAGGAGGTAATCCAGCCGCAGGTTCCCCTACGGCTACCTTGTTACGACTTCACCCCAGTCGCTAATTTTACCGTGGTTGGCTGCCTCTTGCGTTAGCTCACCACCTTCAGGTAAAACTAACTCCCATGGCGTGACGGGCAGTGTGTACAAGGCCCGAGAACGTATTCACCGCGGCATGCTGATCCGCGATTACTAGCGATTCCAACTTCATGCTCTCGAGTTGCAGAGAACAATCCGAACTGAGATGTCTTTTAGGGATTTGCTCCACGTCGCCGTCTTGCTTCCCTCTGTAAACACCATTGTAGCACGCGTGTAGCCCAACCCGTAAGGGCCATGATGACTTGACGTCGTCCCCACCTTCCTCCGGCTTATCACCGGCAGTTTTCTTATAGTTCCCGGCATTACCCGCTGGCAAATAAGAATGAGGGTTGCGCTCGTTGCGGGACTTAACCCAACATCTCACGACA
>NZ_LECS01000004.1:614380-710180 GCF_001602635.1 Rickettsia endosymbiont of Proechinophthirus fluctus
TACCAGGGTATCTAATCCTGTTTGCTCCCCACGCTTTCGTGCATCAGCGTCAGTTGTAGCCCAGATGACCGCCTTCGCCACCGGTGTTCCTCCTAATATCTAAGAATTTCACCTCTACACTAGGAATTCCATCATCCCCTACTACACTCTAGATTAGTAGTTTTGAAAGCAATTCCGAGGTTAAGCCCCGGGCTTTCACTTCCAACTTACTAAACCGCCTACGCACTCTTTACGCCCAGTAATTCCGAACAACGCTAGCCCCCTCCGTCTTACCGCGGCTGCTGGCACGGAGTTAGCCGGGGCTTTTTCTGCAAGTAACGTCATTATCTTCCTTGCTAAAAGAGCTTTACAACCCTAAGGCCTTCATCACTCACTCGGTATTGCTGGATCAGGCTTTCGCCCATTGTCCAATATTCCCCACTGCTGCCTCCCGTAGGAGTCTGGGCCGTGTCTCAGTCCCAGTGTGGCTGATCATCCTCTCAGACCAGCTACAGATCGTCGGCTTGGTGAGCCATTACCTCACCAACTACCTAATCTGACGCGGGCTCATCCATCAGCGATAAATCTTTCCTCCGCAGAGAATATACGGTATTAGCTTTTATTTCTAAAAGTTATTCCGTACTGATGGGTAGATTCCCACGTGTTACTCACCCGTCTGCCACTAACTAATTGGAGCAAGCCCCAATTAGTCCGTTCGACTTGCATGTGTTAAGCATACCGATAGCGTTCGTTCTGAGCCAGGATCAAACTCTCAAGTTTGATTCTGTCAGTTTTACTTTAAAAATTGACAGGTTTAATTATCACTTTTGTGATATGTATATGTTTACTGTCACTATCTATATCTAATTATTTACTTTTAAAAACAGCTGCGACTTTTTTTCATTTATCGCTTTGGATAGACGTAGTTATATGCAATATAATCAGCTATGTCAACTACAATTTTGAAATTATTTTATTTTTGTTCTATATATCTAGATTTAGATCCTTCTTTAAACGGTTTATAATAATTACAAAACTTTAGTTAAAATCTAGTCTATATACTTCGCAGATGTCTATTACTCATTGATATAGTATTTATAAATAGCTATCTCAATCATAATTTTTCATGCTCATATAAAATATCATGAATAATTTGTAAATTCTTAACAGCATCCAAACCATCTAGTGGAGCAATTAAAGCTTTCCACAAAGCCCAACCTAGTGCTCTTGCCCAAGTATCATCATCTAATGCTAGCTGTTCTTTAAAAATTTCTCTTGCTTCATTTTGTAGAAAAGTCCAAATTTTTACCAAATCACAAGCAGAATCACCAATACCCATACCTCCAAAATCGCTTACTGCATTAAGCTTACCATTTTTTATAATAATATTACCACTTGCAAAATCACCATGAACCCATTACAGGTTTTTTATTCCACTGAGACTTTAATGCTTTTTCCCAAATAGTCTGATGCAATTCATTTAGAAATTTTGCTNGAAGCAATTAGAGATAAATTTAAGCTACTAGTATCAAAGCTATTTGCACTTTTTCCTTCAATCCATGTATATATTGACCAATTCCAAGGATAATGTTTTGAAGGTTTACCTCAAGCTCAAGGCTTAGGGATATGAAATGACAAGTTAGGTACTAATATTGGTAACCATTTGTGTTCTTTTGAAACCGCACTTACATATTTTGCTGCACTTGGTCATCTAATTAACATTTCATCGCCTAAATGAAAGGTTCTATTATCATGACCACTAAATTCAACCGGTTTGATAGGTAAATGAAACCATTTAGGGGATTGTTCTGCAATAAGCTCCTTTGCTAAAAACTCTGTGATTTCTACATTCATAACTTTGCTTTTTGTTTATGATTTGTGTTCATATTAGGTGATAAATAATTGATTCTAAATTTTCTTTAAGAACTGTATCCTCTAGTAAAATACTACATTTCCAAACGCTTAGCCTTTAAATCCAATTCTTTTAAATCAAATTTTATATCGATTATTGCTCCCTCTACTGCTCTGTTTGCTATATCTAGAATGCCACAATGTTCTTCGACTATTCTTTTAACTATAGCAAGCCCTACTCCCATACCTTTACTGCTGGTCGTAACATAGCTTTCGGTAGCTTTGCCTATTAGCTCAGGCGGGAATCCTTTACCGTTATCCGTTACAATAACGCTAATAAAATCGTCTTTAACATCTATAGTAACTTCTATTTTTCCGGATTCTCGTCCTTCTATTGACTCTTCTGCGTTTTTCAATAAATTGATCATAACTTGATTTATTTGGGTAGCATCACACATAAAATCACATTGTTCTACGTTAGACTCAAATTTATACAAAATATTATCATTAAGTAATTTACGTGCTTCAACAATATGTTTAACTAAATAAACTAATTCACTCTTCGTAAATTTAGGAGCAGGAAGACGTGCAAAAAGAACAAATTCGGATACTATATTTTTAATATCGTTAGTATGGCGAATAATCATTTTTAAATAATTTTCAAATTCTACCCTTTCCTTAATTTCAGGGCTAAATTTCTTCAGCAATCTTTCAGAAGCAAGTAAAATAGGAGTTAACGGATTCTTGATTTCATGGGCTACTTTTTTTGCAACATCCGACCAAGCCATAGCCCTCTGTGCTATAACTAAATCACGCTGCTGGCGAGAAAGCTGCTTAATCATTCTATTAAATGCCACATAAAGCGTGCCTATTTCGTCTTTATCTACTTCATTTTCAGGCACTTGTACCGTTAAATCGCCGTCTTTAACGTTATCGGTTGCAGTAACTAATTTTTTAATAGGTTTTACTATTTTAGCAGTAAATATAACCCCGAAACTTATAGCTACAAAAAGAAGTAATAAGGCAATAAAGATAAACATTATAGAGAACTTAATCTGTATATTATCTATTTCATTTTTAAGGCTATTATACTCGGCAGCTGCTCCGTTAGTTGCATCTACATGGTCGATAATTTTATTATCTACTAATCTACCAACTAATAAATACACATCATTATACTCTTTTAATTTAATCAGCATTCTTATTTTGGTTGGATCGGATTTTACTTCCACCAGTTCACCTAAATCCGCTTTTTTTATTAAATGTGCAGGGATAGTTGCAAATGATAATGAAAAACTTAAATAACTATTAGCTACTATAGTATTAGTAGATTTGTTTAAAACAATAGCCTCATCAAGCGAACGCATCTCTGCTTCAGTATTAAGTGTTTTAGTAAATAAAGCGGGATTGTGAATTAAATCATAATACATATCGCTTAAATCTTCAGCAACGGCTAAAGCCGTTTCTTTTAGCTGTAATTTATGCTCGGCAATATAAGATTCTGCAACTATCACGGATTGATCAAGAACCGTAGAAATCTTCTTATCAAACCAAGCTTGAACACTAAGATTAAAAAAATAAACAGAAAATACCGAAACAATTATAGTTGGAATAGCTGCAACTAAACTAAAGGCAATTACAATACGATTTTGTAATTTAGAACTATCGTTATTATTATTTTTAGTAAAAAATTTTTGAGTTAGTAAAACACCTAAAATTAAAAAAATTGCTAAATCAACTAATAAAAATCCAATAATCGTACTAAAATTCTTCGATTCTAAAGATATCACATAAAAAGTAGCACAAGCAAAAATAATAGCTGCTGTTGCTAAAGTAAAAATTAGTACTCTACTAGAAAAATAAGAATATAAATTGTGTTTAAGATAACTAAGCATAGATACTGTTTATATGACTATAACAGTTCTTTATAACATATAAAAAAAGCTAATTGAAAATATTTCAAGTTTTAAGTGCCTTATTGTCATTTCTGCAAAAGCAGGGTGTTGTTGCATTGATTGTTGTTATGTCATTCCCGCGAAAGCGGGAATCCAGTCAAATATATAAAAACTTGTTTTTTTATTATATTTATTTCATCAAATACATAAAATTTTGTATGGCTATTTTTTGGATTCCTGCTTTCGCAGGAATGACATCTTGAACGTTCACACATGGTCAAGCAACTAGATGACAATAAAAAAAGCTAGAAATATTAATATTTCTAGCTTTATATTTAGTATGAAAATTGTTTGAAATTTTATTCATCAAACATTTTTTTACGAGCAAATTTTCTCTGTCTTCTTGCTGCTTCTTGTGCTTTACGAACACGCTTTGCTGAAGGTGTTTCATAATAACGCTGTTCTTTCATCTTACGAAAATAAAGCTCTCTTTGTAGCTTTTTCTTAAAATTCTTAAGCGTATTATCACAATTACCGGCGTGAACATTTACTAGTATCACTAAAATTACTCTCCTTAAAAGATATTGTGGTTTATTGAACTATACCCTATAATTCAGTTATATGTCAAGGTTAAAAATATGAGCATTCAAGAAGAATACCATATCAAAAAAATAAGCTTCGTACAATCTTTATTAGAATTATTACCGTTTAATGAATGGAATAATAAACTACTCGAAGAAGCAGAAGAAAAATGCGGTTTTGCAAAAGGCTATAGCTTAATAGTTTTTCCAGAAGGTTTATCCGAAATAGTAGGATTCATGGAAGAGTATTTAGATAAAATTATGCTAGAAAGCTTAAAGAGAATAGCAGAACCATCAAAAATAAGAGAAAAAATATCTTTGGCCGTAAAGACTAGAGTCAAAACCGTACTTCCTATTATTCATAGTAAGAATGCCGCTTATTTTGCATTAAACCCAATACAAGGAATTGAAGTTGCATTCCGTAGTTGTGATGCTATTTGGCGTTATGCCGGTGATAAATCTCTTGATTTTAACTATTATACCAAAAGAAGCTTATTGCTCTCGGTTTATGTTTCATCTATTCTTTTTTATATCCAAGACGAATCGGAAAATTATATTGGAACCGATAAATTGATTGAGACTGCCGTAGAAAATATAGTAAAAACTTTCTCACAGATGAAAAAATTACTCGCCCCTTCAAAGATCCCCATAGTTAGAATGTTTACGTAGATATGCTTAATGGGTAATATTAACTCCATATCAAATATAAAAATGCTATTGAAACTTATAAATAAAGTTAATAATGAATTATATTTAATCACTTATCATAAGACTGTAAAAGAAGCTCAAACATTGTTTAAACAACATGGTCCTAAATCAGAATCATTTGTTGATGAATTTTTAAAACAGAAATATCAAGAAGCGAATAAAGAAAATTCTAAATTTTAACTTGTAACCCAATAATGTCTTCTCATAACAATAATTCTTGATTCTTCTTCCTTGATGGCTTTACTTGCGGAAGAAAAAGGACAAGAAAAAATTATCCGATATATACAGCAGACAAAGCTTGGGCTAGCTTACAATTAAGTTGCAATATTGTTTTGATTCGCTAATTCACATAATATGAAAACTCAATTTAAAAAAGAATGTTCTAATAAAGAACATGATAGAACATTAGTTAACAATCAAGTTATCCCTATAAGTTATTTCGGTGAAAATTCAAAAACACTAAAGATACTGTTCTCTGAATAATTTAGATATTCAAGAGAAGATAAATGATGACAAATATTATTCTTATAAAACAGAAAAGAAATATGTAGGTTTAAAAGCAATCGCCTATACCAAAGAACAACAATATTTAGAAAAAGAGCTTATGGAAGAAACTAAACAAATCGAACCGAAGCCAATATATACTTATCCACCTAGGAAAAAATTAAAAACTTATGATGATATTTCTTTAGCAAAACCAATTTACATACCCAACTATTAAATTATAACGTATGTATAAGGCAAATTAAGGGCTATGAGCCAATTTATAAAAAAGCACGGATAGAGAAAGAGATTCAAGTGAAAAATTTAACGAAGTGAAATATAATGGAGATATTAATAGTATAAAGATAACAATAAAGAATTTAATATTTAAAATCTGTGATTTGCTAGCTCTTATGAAAACTATTAATTTAGAGCAAAAACAAAAGCTCCTACTAAATTTAAGTAATAAAGTAGACAAGTGATGCTCAAGCACAGTGCCTTAGCAATTTAACAAAATATACTAGAGTTAAAGTAATGTTTAAATATTTAAATGAAGAGTGGCAGTATTTAGGGTACGAAGCACAAATATTATCCGGCTTATGAAACTGAAACGATAGGTAGTAACTAATAGTGAAATGAATTGAGTTAGACAAAATTTCTATATCATCTTTTAATCTGTAATACACCTTATTACTTTCTTAAATACCTTAAAAATTCTTGTATTATGACCTCTCTTGCATATAATGAAGATATGTTTAAAAATAATTTCTAAAATAATGACAAATACCAAATATTATCCTGAAGTTAGCTCGAATGCTGATTTTGCAGGCTTAGAGCAAGAGATACTAAAATTTTGGCAAGACAATAATATATTTCAAAAATCTATTGATGATAGAAACGGCGAGTCAGAATTTATTTTTTATGACGGCCCGCCTTTTGCAAACGGTTTGCCGCATTACGGTCATTTGCTTACCGGCTTTATTAAAGACGTATATGCTAGATACCAAACCGTAAAAGGTAAGAAAGTCGAGCGTCGCTTTGGTTGGGACTGTCACGGTCTTCCTGCTGAAATGCAATCAGAGCAAGAACTTGGCATTTCAGGACGTCTTGCAATAGCTAATTTTGGTATAGAGAAGTTTAATGCACATTGCAGAGCTTCGGTAATGAAATATGCTAATGATTGGGAAGAATATGTAACTCGTCAAGCAAGATGGGTGGATTTTAAAAATTCTTATAAAACGATGGATAAGAATTTTATGGAATCCGTACTTTGGGCATTTAAGGAGTTATATAATAAAGGGTTATTGTATGAATCTATGCGGGTAATGCCTTATTCTTGGGCATGCGAAACACCGCTTTCTAATTTTGAAACAAGACTTGATAATTCTTATCGTGAGCGAGCCGATAAAGCTGTAACGGTGAGTTTTGTACTATCTCATCCCGTGGCTACGACCACAGGATCTTTTAAAGAATACCGTATACTCGCTTGGACAACAACACCTTGGACATTGCCGTCAAATTTAGCCTTAGCAGTCGGTAGTGATATAGATTATGCATTAGTCCCTAAAAATGATGTTTGTTATATAATAGCTGCCTATTCCGTCTCTAAATATGCTAAAGAATTAGGACTTAGCGGTGAAGAAAATTTTGAGGTAATTAAAGGCTCAGAACTTCAAGGATTGAACTATAAATCTTTATTCGACTATTTCGAGAATCATCCAAACAGCTTCAAGATATTTGCAGGCGATTTCGTGGTTGAGGGTGACGGCACGGGAGTCGTACATATGGCTCCAGGCTTTGGTGAAGATGACCAAATACTTTGTGAATCGAAAGGTATTGAGCTTGTTTGTCCTGTTGACAATAGCGGTAAATTCACTAAAGAAATTCCTGATTTAGAGGGCTTACAAGTATTTGATGCAAATGACAAAATAATAATCAAACTGAAAGAGCAAGGAAATTGGCTAAAAACCGAGCAGTATATTCATAATTATCCTCATTGCTGGCGAACAGATACGCCTCTTATATATAAGGCTGTTCCGTCATGGTACGTAAAGGTTACGCAATTTAAAGATAGAATGGTAGAGTTAAATCAGCAAATTAACTGGATACCTTTCCATGTTAAAGATAATTTATTTGGTAAGTGGCTTGAAAATGCCCGTGATTGGTCGATAAGCCGTAATAGATTCTGGGGAACGCCGCTGCCTGTATGGAAGTCCGATGATCCAAAATATCCACGCATAGACGTTTACGGCTCTATAGAGGAATTAGAGAAAGATTTTGGTGTTAAAGTTACTGATTTACATCGTCCGTTTATCGATGAACTGACAAGACCAAATCCCGACGATCCAACCGGTAAATCAACAATGCGTAGAATAGAAGACGTGTTTGATTGCTGGTTTGAAAGTGGTTCAATGCCATATGGGCAAGCCCATTACCCTTTTGAAAATAAAGAGTGGTTTGAGGATCATTTTCCGGCTGACTTTATAGTTGAGTATTCAGCTCAAACACGCGGATGGTTTTATACTTTAATGGTGCTATCTACCGCTTTATTTGATCGCCCACCGTTTTTAAATTGTATATGCCACGGCGTAATTTTAGACTCTACAGGTCAAAAACTTTCAAAGCGTCTTAATAACTACGCCGATCCGCTGGAGCTATTTGATAAATACGGCTCTGACGCTTTAAGAGTTACGATGTTATCTTCAAACGTTGTTAAAGGTCATGAACTATTAATTGATAAAGACGGCAAAATGGTATTTGATACGCTTCGTCTATTTATCAAACCTATATGGAATGCTTACCATTTCTTTACGATGTATGCTAATGCCGATTCACTTAAAGGCAAGCTTAATTTTAGCTCTAAAAACGTACTTGATGTTTATATATTATCTAAGCTTAAAATAGCCGTACAAAAAATTGAAGAGAGCTTAGATAATTTCGATACGCAAACCGCTTATCATGCAGTTTCAGAATTTTTTGAAGTTTTGAATAACTGGTATATAAGACGAAGCCGAGCTAGATTTTGGAAAAGCGAAAAAGATACAGATAAGCAAAATGCTTATAATACTCTATATTCATGTTTAGACACCATGGCTATTGCGATGTCGGCACTAGTGCCTATGATTTCGGAAGCGATATATAAGGGATTACGTCATTGTGAGGAGCGTAACGACAGGACACTCTCAGGAAAATCAAACGTCATTACGAGGAAAGACACAAGTCTTGACAAAGCAATTTCAGGAGTATCTCATAAGATTGCCACGGCACTTTCAGTGCCTTGCAATGACGCGATTAGCGTACATCTCTGCAACTACCCTACTCTCTCAGACTTTGAAATAAATCACGAGCTGGTTGCTACTATGGATAACGTGCTTGATATTTGCAGTAATAGCCTATTTATCCGAAGCACTGAAAATATCAGGGTAAGGCAGCCACTTGCTAGCATAGCTATTATCAGTAAACATAATAACAACCTCAAAGATTTTGAAGATTTAATTAAAGATGAAATTAATGTTAAGGCGGTAATTTATCGTGACGATCTAGAGAATTACGCAAGCAAAAAACTATCGATTAATTTCCCAATGCTTGGTAAACGTTTGCCGCATAAAATGAAAGAGATTATAGCCGCTTCTAAAAAAGGTAAGTGGGAAGCTATCACAGGCGGTTTAGCTATATGCGGTGAAACCTTAAATAGTGACGAATATAAGCTAATTTTAGAGCCGTATTCACATATCAAAGGAGCAGCAAGTTTTGAGAATAATAGTAGCTTGTTAATACTTAATTTAGAGCTAACAGCTGAGTTAATAGAAGAAGGATACGCAAGAGACATTGTACGCTTTATACAACAGGCTCGAAAAGATGCCGATTTCTCTATCACTGACAGGATTTTAATTGAGATAATAAGCGAGTTTAATTTATCTAAGATAATTGATAATTATGGAGACTTTATTAAAGAACAAACTTTAGGCGAGTTTGCTAAAAATTTCATGCCTGATTATGTAAGTAAAGTAGAATTAGCAAACCATCAAATACAACTTAAAGTTAAGAAATCGTAAATTAACTTAAAAACAATAATGCACAAGCTGAATATTTACTTAATCATCTTACGTTTGAATCTAATCCCAGCCTAATACAAGCAATACACAATAAAAGTTTAATTTTAGTAAAGTATTTTGTAGAAGAAAAAGGAGTGAATGTAAATTTTAGTCATTATGGTTCTAATACACTAAATGTTACTGCCGGTTTGGAAGAAACTGACAAAATAGACATTACATGTGATCTTTTAATAAAAGGAGTAACTTATTTAAATACAACCTTAGAAGAAGCAGCACAAGGTGGTCAAAATGTAAACGATCTTCATAAGCAAATCTTTTTTAAAGCAATCAACGAAAATAAGCTTGAAGTAATTAAAAAATTTGTTGAAATATACGGCTTTGATATTAATACTGAATATCGTTTAACACACCATTAAGTACCGCAAATTTAAAAAATAGAAAAGAAATGGCAAAGTATCTTTTATATAAAAATGCTAATCTAGATCTAGCTCTAGAAGTAGCAATAATATACGGTAATTTAAATGCGGTAAAAACATTTATTAGATGCAGGGGTAACGATTAACAACAATACAGATGTATCACCTTTAATGCTTGCATCAGAGTATGGTCAGGTCACAATAGTAAAATATTTACTTAAACACGGTAACTATAATGTTAAAGGATGGGAAAAAGATAACTTACATAGCGATGTATCGTGTCAACTTACTCAAATCACTGAGATTTCTACATTGTGTGAAAAAGCTAATAATCCTAACCATCAATACATATTAGAGATGATATGAAAAACACGTATATCATCACATTATGACAGATATAAGAATTTATCATCAGAACAAATAAAGCAAAAATTTTCTAAATTCAAAAAACAACTATCTAAAGATTTACAAAATTTCACAGAAATTAAAGCACTGTTAGAAGATTATTCTAGCGGGAAAAAAATTCCAATAAATACAAATACTGTAGTAGAAGACGAGGGCTATGTTTCTGATTTTAAGGTTGAAACTGAACAACCTAACACAGGCTCTAGGTTAGAACATACTCCTTCTAAATCAGGTATATTTGGCACTTTTGCCCTTGAGGGACTTGATGAAGAAACGTCTTTAGGCGGTGATATAAAAATATTTGATTCTGAGCTTTAATAATGTCATTCCTACGATAAGATTGCTTCATTGCCTGCTCTTATGTCATTCCTGCATAGACGTTGTTGCGTGGGCCAGTTTCCTAATTGTTACCCTGTGGCTTGTCCATAGGGTCTCGTTAAAAATACTAATAATATTAGTATTTTTCAACTAGATTACTTAATCAAAACTTATAATTTTCCTCACAATGACGACAAAACCTCTTACACATTTGTTAGATACATATATATTACCACGAAACATGAGAATCATATTTCATGGTAATATATACTTTTTTATAAAAAAATCTAATTAAAATACGGAGGAAGCATGGCTCATCCAAATCTTACGGAAGGAAATAATTATTTTAGGAATGAGAAATTATAAAGAAGCTATAGACATGTATAGTAAAATACACAAAAGCTCTAATTATTATCAAGAAGCACAATATTATTTAGGAGAGTGTTACTTTAATCAAGAAGAATTTACAGAAGCTGGGTATATAATAAGGTCAACAAAAATCATTATCTATTTGAAAAAGCTAGCTCAAATATTTCAGTTATTGAGAAAAATTTTGACTTAATTAATTCTAAATAAATGAATATAGTAAACCGATCTCCATTTTGTACTTCGTTGTTCGTTGTCTTGCCTATTAATATATAGGCTCTACCCTTACGTTTGTCATAAAATGGAGCTGAGTTTACTATAGTAGTGAATTATAAGCGAAAGACAATATATTAGGTTCTGTGAAGGAAAATTAAATTAATCTATTTTTGCTCTTCTTTGCTGCAAATTATAAGATTGTTTTGAAATAGGAACAACTATTACTGCAAACATCTTATTAATTTTCACTAAAAAATATCTGAAAATATAAATAATGGAATTATCCTTTACAGAATCTAATATATCAAGCAAATTCTAATAATACCTGCCCTCTTATAACATTATCCTTTTCATTAACAAAAATTTTAGCTATTTTCCCATCTCTTTCGGCAAGAATCAGGTTTTCCATTTTCATAGCAGTTAAAATCATAATTTCTTGTCCTGCCGTCACTTCCTGCCCTTCTTTCACCTTTATTGCAGCAATCTGACCGCTTAGAGGAGCTTGTAGTTCAGAGCTTTCTTCCACCACTACTTTTGAGACCATCAACGCTTCAAGTTCTGAGATACGAGGAGAGCGTACAAAGGCTTTTACGCTAATACCGGCATGCGATAATAAATAACCGGTTCTGATATTCTCAATTTTCACATTTGTCTTTTTACCGTTAATTATAGCCGTAAAAAGTTCATTACCTAAATTCCAGTTACTACGAATATATATTCTATCGCTTTCGTGACGTATATTATAGCCGTTTTCAACAGGTGTAATTAATACGGGAAATAGTTTATCATCGATAGTTACTACCCACCTTGTACCTATTTTGTTAGCCTGATTATTAATATTACCGGAAATTAAAGAAGCACGTCTTTGCTCTGATATATAAATAAAAATAGCCGTTGCTAAAAATACGGTAGTTACTTCTGAAGTTAGACTAGCTCCGGAAAAACCGTCAGGATATTCTTCTTGAATAAAGGCAGTAGAAATATCGCCGCTCACAAAGCGTGGATGTAGCATTACCGCTTCTAAGAAACTGATATTATGAGCAATACCGTTAATTATATAAGAACTCAAAGCAGAATGCATGAGCTCAATTGCCTGCTCTCTTGTTTCACCGTAAGTACATAATTTTGCAATCATTGAGTCATAAAACATACTTACTTCGCCGCCAAGCCCAATCCCTGTATCTATACGGATATTAGGACTCTTTGCAGGTTCGGAATAAGCTATAATTCTACCGCTAGAAGGTAAGAAACCTCGGCTTGGGTTTTCGGCACAAATTCGTGATTCAAATGCCCAACCTTTTAATTTTACGTCATCTTGTGTAAATGATAATTTCTCGCCAGCTGCGATTTGTATCATCTCTTCAACGATATCTATACCGGTAATTAGCTCAGTAACAGGATGCTCGACTTGCAACCTAGTATTCATCTCTAAAAAATAGAAATTTTTATTGCTATCTACTATAAACTCAACGGTACCGGCCGAATAATATCCCACTTTTTGAGATAAGGATATTACCTGCCGATACATTTCTTGCCTTATATCTTCAGTAATAAAAGAACTTGGTGCTTCTTCGATTACTTTTTGATGGTGACGCTGTATTGAACATTCCCGCTCTCCGAGACATACACTATTGCCGTATTGATCGGCAATCAGCTGAATTTCGATATGACGGGGAGTTTGAATTAACTTCTCAATAAATAATCTATCGTCACTAAAACTATTGGCTGCTTCAAGCTTTGCCGACTCAAAAGCATTGGCCATTTCAGCGGGATTATTCACTACTCTCATACCACGCCCACCGCCACCGGCAGCTGCTTTTACTATTACCGGAAAACCAATCTCTTTAGCAATATCTATAGCTTGTTTAACATCGTTTATAGTTCCCATATAACCTGGCACGGTGCTAACTCCGGCTTCTATCGCTATCTTTTTTGCTTCGATTTTATCGCCCATTTTTTTAATAGTTCCAGCACTCGGTCCTATTAAAACAACACCTTCTCTTTTAAGAATATTGGCAAAATTTGGATTTTCTGATAAAAAACCGTAACCTGGATGTACTGCACTTGCGCCACTTTCACGAATCGCCGAAATAATATTTTTAATAGATAAATAACTTTCCGTTGCAGGGGAATCACCTATATAATAAGCCTCATCTGCATGCTGCACATACATTGAGTTTGTATCTGCTTCAGAATATACTGCAACCGACTTTATCCCCATCTTTTTTAAGGTACGTATTATCCTAACGGCGATCTCACTACGATTAGCAATTAAAATTTTATCAAATAACGGTTTATTCATAGTTTTTTATATCCTAATGTCACCCCGTGGCTTGACCACGGGGTCTTGTGTCACAGACTGTATTCTAAGATCCCGTGGTCACGCCACGGGATGACAGCTAAAGCGGCAAATTATCATGCTTCTTCCAAGGCAGTTCTACTTTTTTAGTACGCAGGAAATTTAACGCCTTACATATTCGCCATCTGGTATTTTGCGGTCTTATAATATCATCCAAATATCCCCTAGATGCCGCAACAAAAGGCGAAGTTACTACTTTCCTATATTCATCGATTTTTTGTTTTTTAGCTTCAGGATTTTTACATTCTTCTTTAAATATTATCTCGGCTGCTCCCTCTGCCCCCATAACAGCGATTTCCGAATTAAACCAAGCATAGTTTATATCACCTCTAAGATGCTTGGAGTTCATGACTATATAAGCACCTCCATAAGCCTTACGGGTAATTACAGTAATCTTCGGCACTGTAGCTTCCGCATAAGCGTATAACAGCTTAGCCCCGTGTTTAATAATACCGTCATGCTCTTGGGATGTACCAGGCAGAAATCCAGGCACATCAACAAGACTTACTATAGGAATATTGAAAGCATCACAAAATCTAACAAATCTTGCTGCTTTTCTTGAGGCGTTTATATCTAAACATCCTGCTAAATGCAAAGGCTGATTAGCCACAAATCCTACCGGATAACCTTCCATATAACCAAAGCCAATAATGATATTCTTAGCAAAATCAGGTTGTAGTTCAAAAAATTCTCCCTCATCAACGATACGCTCAACAAGCTCTTTCATATCATAAGGCTTATTAGGAGTGTTAGGTATTAACGTGCTAAGAGACATATCAACTCTATCGGCAGGATCAACAGTCGAACGAACAGGAAGAGGACTACGATTGGATGACGGAAGGAAATTAAAGAATTTACGAATTTCAAGCAATGCTTCTATATCATTGTTAAATGCAAGATCGGCAACGCCGCTTTTAGTGGTATGCATCCTAGCACCGCCGAGCTTTTCTTGGCTTACTTCTTCACCCGTAACGGTTTTTACTACATCGGGACCAGTTACGAACATATAAGAACTATTCTTAACCATAAATATAAAATCGGTTAAGGCAGGAGAATATACCGCACCACCTGCACAAGGGCCCATAACTAGGGTAATTTGAGGGATGACACCCGACGCTAAAACATTACGCTGAAATAATTCACCGTATCCGGCTAGAGCATCAACCCCTTCTTGAATTCTTGCTCCCCCTGAGTCATTAATACCGATTACGGGAGCACCGGTTTCTATAGCTTGATCGATAATATCACAGATTTTCTTAGCATGATATTCGCCGAGAGAACCGCCTAGTACGGTAAAATCTTGGCTATAAATAAATACCAACCTACCGTTTATCGTACCGTGTCCCGTTACAACGCCGTCACCTAAAAACTTTTTATCCTGCATCCCAAAATTATCGCATCTATGGGATACAAACATACCTGTTTCGGTAAAGCTATTCGGATCTAATAATACTTCTATGCGCTCTCGTGCAGTTAACTTACCTTTTTGATGTTGTGCGTTGATCCTAGCTTCACCGCCCCCTTGCCTTGCAATATTTCTTCTCGCATCCAATAACTCAGGAGAGATTATATTACTTTGATTCATAGATTATTTATAGTTTTATTTTCCAAAATATCTATAATATAATATAATAATGCTAATGTGAAAAGATAATTATTTATGTCATCTACCAACTATATCAAAGAAGTACCGAAAAAAGCCAAATCACCGGCTAAATTTGATAATTTATCAACTGCCTTAAAAAAGAATTTACAAAGAAGAAAGAAAGTTAAAACGAAAGATACTACAAGCCAAGCTTTATCTGCATTACAAACAATAGTCAAAAATTACACTGATTCTACGGACGAAAACATTTCTCTTATAGATGAATTAATAAAATCAAGATGCTTAGAAACAGAAAGTAAATAAGCACCACATTTGACATATTAATATAAATTGCTAATATTTAGGGAGTTTAGGTTTTGTTGCATAGCTCGCTTATGTCATTCCCGCATAGGCGGGAATCCAGGGTAAAGCGAGATAAATCGAGTTTTTAGTTTTAAAAGCTTACTGTATTTATATTTTTTAATCACTGGATTCCTGTTTTCACGGGAATGACATAAGAGTCACCCAATAAAATTGGCATTTAAAATATTTTATATCATGGACACAAACAAATTATATCTTTTCAAAGATAGACGATTTTTACCGAATTTTATAGTGCAGTTATGCGGTTGTCTTAATGATAATATATTAAAAAATGCTCTGGTAATCCTTATCACTTATGGTATTTCAGGAACTTTAAGTAAATATAATAATCTACTTGTTTTAATTGCTAATGCTACTTTTGTATTACCTTTTATAATATTCGCAAGCATAGCAGGACAAATTGCCGATAAATACGAGCGTGCAAATCTTATTAAAATTATTAAGATTTGTGAAATCGGTATAATTGCCTTTGCAATTTACGGATTTCATCATAATAATCTGTTAATCCTGTTTTGTTCTATTTGCTTAATGGGTATGCATTCTACTTTTTTCGGTCCAATCAAATATAGCGTATTACCTGATCACCTAAATAAAGACGAACTACTTGGAGCTAACGGCTTTGTTGAAGCCGGAACTTTTATCGGTATTTTTATCGGTACTATAATCGGCAGCTATTATACAATCAGCAATAATTTTATAATTTATTCCTTAATTACCATAGCTTTTCTTGGCTTTATTACAAGCCTTTTTTCCCCAAAATCTAAAAACGTAAATCGTGATATTAAAATAAATTTTAATATTATAGATGAAAGCATAAATATGATTAAATATGCCAAAGCAAAAAAACAGATATATTTAGCTATACTTGGTATTTCATGGTTTTGGTTTATCGGAGCTGCTATAATTTCTCAAATACCTTTACTTGCTAAGATAACTTTTAAAGCTGATGAGAATGTTGCTAATTTATTTTTAGCGGTTTTCTCGCTTGGCGTTGGGGTCGGTTCGTTTTTATGTAGCAAAATATTTGAAGATGAGATTACCGTTAAATATCTATTTATTTCAGCCCTAGGCATTAGTATTTTCGGTATTGATTTATTCTTTGCAAGTAGAATTAGCTCCGTTAACTACGAACCTACTCAGCTAAAAAGTATTTTAGTATTTTTATCGAAAAGACATAATTGGCGCATAGTTATAGATTTATTGTTCTTAGCGGCGATAGGCGGATTATATATCGTTCCGCTTTTTGCGATATTACAGCATTACGCAAACCCTGCTCATCGTAGTCGAATTATTGCCGTTAACAATCTTATCAATTCCATTTTCATGGTGGGATCCACAATAATTCTATCTTTATTATTTTACCTAAATTTCACTATACCCTGGATTATATTATTTATTAGCCTAGCTAATATAATCGTTACTATACATATTTACCGTTTAATACCTGAAGTTAAAATTATTCCATTTAAGCTATTGCGAAGAATATTCCAAATCTGTTTTGATCTTATGTATAAGGTTGAAGTTAAAGGATTTGAAAATTTTCAAAAAGCAGGTAAAAAAGTAGTAGTGGTCGCTAACCATATTTCATATCTAGATCCGCCGCTAATTGCTACTTACTTACGAGAAGAAATGACTTTTGCAATTAGTCCCGATATACAAAAAATATGGTGGATTAAACCGTTTTTACGTATGGCAAGAACTTTGCCGGTTGATCCAAGTAACCCAATGGCAATAAAGACTTTAGTAAAAGAGGTACAAAAGGATCAGAAAGTAGCAATTTTCCCTGAAGGTAGAATAAGCGTTACCGGCTCTTTAATGAAAATATACGAAGGACCGGGAATGATTGCCGATAAAGCCGGTGCTACCGTCTTACCGGTTAGAATAGACGGTACTCAATTTACTCATTTATCAAAATTAAAAAACATATTAAAAAGAAAAATATTTCCTAAAATTACTATAACCGTTTTACCGCCGGTAAAATTCGCTAATATGGATGCTACAAGCAATCAAGAACGACGCAGTTATATATCTAGGACTCTTTATGATATCATGGCTGACATGATGTTTGAAAGTTCAGACTATCAAAATACTGTATTCTCATCTCTTATAGAAGCTGCTAAAATTCATGGATTTAAGAAAAAAATAGTTGATGATTTTGAAAATAATGCGGTTACTTATCGAGATTTAATATTAAAATCTTTTATCCTAGGTGATTTAATCAAAAAGAATAATATCTTTGGCAGAAATTTAGGCTTAATGTTGCCTAATACCACGAATACGTTAATTACTTTTTACGCTATGCAATCTAGCGGTTATGTTCCTGCTATAATTAATTGGAGCAGCAGCATAAGTACTGTTATTAACTCCTGTAAACTTGCACAAATTAAAGTAGTTTACACTTCAAAACAATTTATTGAGAAAGCAAATTTACATGAATTAATAACTAACTTATTAGATTTCGGTATTAAAATAATATATTTAGAAGATTTTAAAAATCAGATTGGTACAGCCCTAAAACTAAAAGCAAAAATAGGAAGTTATTGTGCCCAAACTTATTACAATTATTTTTGTCGTAATCGTGATGACGAAAAACCGGCAGTGATAATTTTTACTTCGGGTACTGAAGGTGAACCTAAAGCTGTATTATTATCTCACAGAAATTTACAAACTAATAGATATCAAATAACTGCTAAAGTACCTTTTAGCCCTGAAGATATAGTATTTAATGCGCTACCGCTATTTCATTGTTTTGGTCTTAGTGGTGCAATTATTACAACTTTAAACGGTATTAAGCTGTTTCTATATCCTTCTCCACTAAATTATCGTAGCATTCCTGAAGTTATATACGATATTGGAGCAACTATATTAATTTCTACCGATACTTTTTTAAACGGTTATGCTAATTACGCTCACCCATATGATTTTTACTCATTACGCTATATATTTGCCGGTAGCGAGAAATTAAAAGAATCTACACGACAATTTTGGCTTAATAAGTATGGCATACGTATTTTTGAAGGATATGGGATTACAGAAGCCTCACCTATTATAGCTTGCAATACCCCTATGCATAATAAAGCAGGCACGGTAGGAAGATTATTACCGAAAATTGATTATAAGCTTGAGAAAGTAGAGGGAATAAATGAAGGAGGACGTTTATTCATTAAGGGTCCTAACATAATGCTTGGTTACTTAGACTTAGAAGGTCACCGTACTTATAAAGAATGGTACGACACAGGCGATATAGTCAAAATTGATTCTGAAGGATATATAACAACTCTAGGACGTTTAAAACACTTTGCTAAAATAGCAGGGGAAATGATATCTCTTACAAAAATTGAAGAACTTGCAAGCGAAATTGATCCTGATTCCTTGCACGCTGCTATTTCTATTCCCGATAAAACGCACGCAGACGAGATTATTTTACTTACTACCGGTTCCAATATAAATAGAGAGAACTTTGCAGATGCTGTATCTAAAGCTCAAATTCCTTTACTACATTTACCGAAAGTAATTATTACCGATTCAGAAATACCTCTACTTACAAACGGCAAAATTGATTATCTTGAGATTATGAAAAACGTGGATAGATTTAACGTCATTGCGAGCGACTGCAAGGAGCGTGGCAATCTCAGGAATCGTGCCTGAGATTTTTTTGTCGACGCCTATGACGTCTTCTCGCAATGACGGAAAAAAATTCCACACACAACAACGCTGGTCAAACCACAGGACGACATTTATTTTTTCTTTTGACTATAATAGCAACATTCAAAACTAATTTAAACCACTTACCTAATAACTCTTGATCCTCCATAATTTCAGGTAACACCTTCCAATATTATAGAGTTACAAGTTTACCTTTACTTTGATATACAAATGACTCAGAACCGAAAGATTGAAAATATTCATAAGTGCTTAGGTCTGACTTAAATGTAATTCATTGCTCTTAATAATTCCTATCATAACACCACCCTTATATATACCATATCCACCAAACATTACACGAACGACTACTGAACCATATGGTTCTAATAATTCTTGGACATATTCAGTAAACGCATTTTGGTTCATAATAATCGCTTTAAATACAACAAACCATAAATAAACGTACCTAATATAATAAACAATGGAGTTAAAGGTAAATCAAAGTAGAAAGAGCTAAATGCAGCACAAAAATTAATAAATAAAGATATAAGAATTGATATTATAATCATCTGGGAGGGACTATATGCTACAAACCGTGCAATCATTGCAGGAATAAGTAAAATAGCAGTTACCATAAGTACTCCGACAATCTTTATAGCAGAAAATACCGATAATGAGAGAAGAAGTAAAAATATTAGCTCAATAATATTAACCTTTAAGCCTTTTATGACGGCAATATCTCTATTGATAATGATAAGAAGAATTTGATTATAAAAATATACTATAAAGCCTATAATAGTTATGAGCACTATTGCAAGTATCATCAAATCATTAAAAGATACGGATAAAATATCCCCAAACAACAAATTCACTATATTATTCTGCAAAGAAGTAAAATAATTAATAACTAAAGCAACAGCTAGCATAAAGCTAGAAATCAAATTAATAACTGCGTTTTTTTCAGAATTATTTTTAAAAATAAACACAAAAAACGAAAAAAGAATTGCAACTATTATGCCTGAATATATTAATGGAACATGTGCTATAATACTTATACTAGCCACTAAAAAACTACTATGAGCAAGCCCGTCACCGAAATAAATATATCTCTTCCATAGGGCAATGCAGCCAAGTGGGGCAAATATGCAGCTAATTAAAATTAAGGCTAGTATTATTAAAGTCATCTGAGTATATTATATATGTTTGTTGTATGGCCTCTTGTTATCCCGTGCCTTGACCACGGGATCCACTAAAGTTCTTAGGCTGTACTTATGGAGTCCGTGGTTAAGCCATGGGATAACATTGGAAAGAATCATAGACTATGTCTTCAATCGATAAAAAAGAATTAGAAAAATTTGAGAAAATTTCTCATAATTGGTGGAATAAGGACGGAGAATTCGGTACCTTACACCGAATAAACCCTATTCGCCTTGAATATATAATAGAGAAAATAACTACGCATTACAATAGACACCTTTCCAAACTCGCTTATAGAGAGGAATTTGTAGGAAACATGCAGCACAGCACCGCAGCGTACGCTTTGGTACGTGAGGATGCGAGTATCGGATCGACGTATAAATTACCTCTAGAAGTAGAGTTTGAAAAGATGTCTAACGATATTTCTAAATTAGAAATATTAGACGTCGGTTGCGGTGGAGGGTTAATTGCAACGCCTTTAGCGGCTCAAGGTTTTAACGTTACAGCCATTGATGCACTGCAAAGTAATATTGAAACGGCAACTGCTTATGCTAAGGAAAACGGCGTAAAGATAAATTATTTACAATCTACTATAGAAGAATTAGCAAGTGACAAGCTATATGATGTGGTAATTTGTCTTGAGGTTATTGAACACGTAGAAAACGTACAGCAATTTATACTAAATTTGGTGAAGCATATTAAGCCAAACGGTATGGCAATAATTTCTACGATTAACCGTACTAAAAAAGCTTATATGCTTGGAATAATAGTTGCCGAATATATTTTAGGTTGGGTACCAAAAAACACTCATGATTATAGCAAATTCCTAAAACCGTTGGAAATTTACGAAATGCTTACGGATACCAAAATTGAAATTAAAGAGCTGAAAGGCTTGGTATATGATCTGGCTAAAAATGAGTGGAAATTAAGCGATGATATAGATGTAAATTATTTTATGTGTTTGGGGAGAAAGAGTATGTGTTATCCTAGCTAACTTGATCAGCCTTGTTGCATGAATACCGAATCGTCATTGCAAGCGACTGTAAGGAGCGTGATAATCCAGAAAAATAATAAAAAAATGCTAACTTTTAGCATTTTTTACTAGATTGCTTCGTCAATTGCTATGCACTTTCCTCGCAATGACGCAAAAACTGATCCATACAACACAGCCAACTTGATCGCGGGATCCAGTTAAACATACTAATAATGTTAGTATGTTTAATTGTTTTCTGGATACCGTGGCAAGCCACGGTATGACACAGTTCTTAGTATATATTTAAAAAAGATAATAAATGAATAATAATGTAATTACTAGATTTGCTCCGTCACCGACGGGGTTTTTACATATAGGTTCGGCAAGAACCGCCCTTTTTAATTATTTGTTCGCAAGGCATCATAACGGTAAGTTCTTGCTTCGCATTGAAGACACTGATAAAGAAAGATCAACTAAAGAAGCGGTAGAAGCTATATTCTCAGGTCTAAAATGGCTAGGGCTTGATTGGAACGGTGAGGTTATATTCCAGTCTAAACGTAATAATCTTTACAAAGAAGCTGCACTAAAATTACTGCAAAACGGTAAAGCATATTATTGTTTTACTCGCCAAGAAGAAATAGAAAGACAGCGACAACAAGCTTTAGAAAATAAACAGCATTTTATTTTTAATAGCGAGTGGCGTGACAAAGATCCATCTATCTATCCTACTGATATTAAGCCAGTAATACGTCTCAAAACTCCAAGAGAGGGTAGCATAACAATTCATGACACTCTACAAGGTGAGGTAGTAATTGAAAACTCTCATATAGACGATATGGTACTATTAAGAGCAGACGGCACTGCTACTTACATGCTAGCCGTTGTAGTAGACGATCATGATATGGGTATAACTCATATTATTAGAGGTAACGATCATTTAACCAATGCAGCAAGGCAACTCGCTATTTATCAGGCTTTCGGATATGCAGTACCGAGCATGACTCATATACCGTTAATTCATGGAGCAGACGGAGCAAAATTATCCAAAAGGCATGGAGCATTAGGCATTGAAACTTATAAGGATATGGGGTATTTACCGGAAAGTTTGTGCAATTATTTACTGCGTCTTGGATGGAGTCACGGCGATGATGAAATTATCTCAATGACTCAGGCTATAGACTGGTTTAATCTTGATTCACTCGGTAAATCACCTGCTAAGCTTGATTTTGCTAAGATGAATAGCCTTAATGCTCATTACTTAAGAATGCTTGACAATGATAGCTTAACTTCAAAAACTGTAGAGATATTGGAACAAAATTATAATAAACTTCTTCGGAAGCGCGCTTATAGGGAGGAATTTGGAGGAAACACGGAACGCAGTACCACAGCGTATATAGACATACGTGAGGATGCGAGTACCAAATTGACGTACAAATTACCCCTAGCAGTAGAGTTGCCGCAAAAGTTTAAGGTTAGTGAGCAGGAAATAGGCTATATCAAACAAGCAATGCCAAGCTTGTTAGTTAGAAGTGAAACATTACTAGAACTAACACACCTTGCTCAAATTTATCTAGTAGATTCGCCTATCATCTACAGCCAAGATTCAAAAGAAATTATAGAAAATTGCGATAAGAATTTAATCAAACAAATTATAGAAAACTTAAGCGAACTTGAGCAGTTTGATAAGGAATCCGTACAGAATAAATTTAAAGAAATAGCAGCAGCAAACGACTTAAAGCTGAATGACATTATGAAACCGGTAAGAGCTTTAATAACAGGTATGACTGCATCACCTAGCGTATTTGAGATTGCAGAAATTTTAGGAAAAGAAAATATTTTAAAAAGGTTAAAAATTATATGAAAGATTGTATAAAAAAAATTGCTTTTATTTTTAGTGGATTATTTATAATAACCGGCACTTTTGTTTTGTATAGCATAGAAAACGTCAACGCATCAACAGCACCAAAAAAGTATGGAGCTTGGACTTTAAATTGTACTCTTAATAATAAGAAAAAACAACTTTGCTTCTTATCACAACAAATTAATAATCTAGAGAAAGATAAAGAAAAGGAAATATTAGCCATTTATCACATAGGTTATTTCAATGGGGAACAAGAAAAACAGGAATTAAAAATAATAGAAATAGTCCCGTCCAATGTTCAAATTCCGGCAGGTACAGTTATTAATAGCGGTGACAAACGAATAGCAGCCGGAAAATACGTAAATTGTACAATAAACGGCTGTCAGGCTTTAGCTATTATTACAAAAGACGATCTAGACATGATTTTATCAAACGATAATTATATAGAACTAATTACCGCAGACGGCAAACAAGCTAAAATTTCATTTATAAAAGACGGCTTAAAGGAAGGCCTCAAAGTTTTAAGTAGAGAGTAACACAAGAATTTAAGCATTGTTGCTACGAGCAACTGAAAGGAGCGTGGCAATCTCAAGATTTTGGTCCGAGATTGCTTTGTCAAAATTTTTAATTTTTCCTTGCAATGACGACTTGGGTACCCGCACAACAAAGCTTTGAGTCGCTTAGCGCATAACCACTCGCTACTAAGTTTTTAAAGCTTAATTAAGCATCGTGATGATGGTGTCCATGTCCAAGCCCTTCACCGCCTAAACTTGCTTCATATTCAAGAACCCATGATTGATGAAATGCCATGCCGGTCAGCGACTATCCATCTCTCTAAAAGAACGCAAAATCGTGCTTCTCTTTCCAGCAGAAGTATTGAGTGATCAGTAGAAGCAGGTAATGGATGGCTCCAAAATGGTTTGTCTTGGCTTATATTTTCAAAAAATGTCTTAAGCTCACTAAAAGTTAGTCTTTGAGAAAAATCATTAGGATGATCAGTGATCGCATATGTATAATAACCACGTGTTTTATGTGCCATGGTATAATCTCAATGTACATCAAGCTTGTCACCGACTTTTACTTTATGAACATGATGGTACTTGCTTCTATCTCTCCAATCAAATGTTTTGTCAGATAAAAATTATCACATTTCTGCATTAGTATAATTAACAGAATCTCTCTCATCTTCTTTTCCAGCGCTAAGAAGATATCCCTCTTTATAATTTATACTAATTCAGTTAATAGTTATACTTACGAATAACTAAACACCAATTAAAGCAATAAACTTAATGAAGTTCTATTAATATTTCTAATTAATTTGCTATTTTTAGTAAATATTAAGAAAACCCAGCTTTAGTTGATATTAATAAGAAAAATTAAGCTTGTGGTGAGCTTCGCACTACCCTACCCTATTATTTTATCTTTTATCCTTTAGATTGCTTTTAGAACCTAATTTTTTAAGTTTTATATATAAAATTTAAATTATCTTATTTTAGTCTTTCTTAACTGTATAAATTATAAGATTTTTTTAAAATAAGAATAGTCATTTTCTAAAACCTTACTAATTTTAGTTAGCATAGTTTAACCAACCAAAAGCTAGAAACTGTTATTACTAATTTTTTAAATTAAACGAATATAGATTAACCTTGCCTATAACTACAACAAGAAATCTATTCTTAATAATTAAAGCGTAAAACCGCTTAAAACCTTTTGATCATCCTATATAAGGCTGTTAACAAAATAACTTTAATTGATAATTAAAGAGATTTTTACAGTAATAAATATCCCTATTGCAAAAAAACCTTATAATTTATAGTTAAAAAGAATTTAATGAGCTTTAAAATTATTTTGTTAACAGTCTCATAGGATAAATACCAAAGGTTGAGCTATTATAATTAATTAAAAAATATTTGCAGTCATTTATTGAAATAATTACAAGAAATTCTATACTTTATTTTTTTAGGAAGAGTGTGATTAAAGAGTTTATTTTCAAATTAAGCAAAGAACCGCTTTAAAACCCATTTGTTGCATAAATCAGTTGTGTCCTACTGCGACTTTTAATAATGTGTTGTACAGCACGTTGTTAAAATCGTCATTGCGGAGCAGGCATTGCCTGCGTGGACTAGTTTCTCAATTGTCATCCTGCAAGCTTGTAGCAAGATCCAGTTTAAAATGCTAATATTATTAGTATTTTTTCTGGATACCATGGTTAAGCCATGATATGACATTGAACAGGTTTTGCGGTCCACGCAACAATGCCTCCTTACAATGAGGGGAACGAGCAATACAACAAAACGGGTTTATTAGCTCTATTGCATAACCTATCTTATAAGAAGATATAGACTTAGAAATCCATACCGCCCATACCGCCCATACCGCCACGCATTGGCATTGGCTCTGCCTTATCAGAAGGTTCATCAACAATTAAAGTTTCCGTGGTAATAATTAACGAAGCAACGGAAGCAGCATCTTGAAGTGCAGTACGCACTACTTTAGCCGGATCAATAATTCCTGCTTTAATCATATCGACATATTGCATATCTTGAGCATTAAAGCCATAATTTTTATCCTTATATTCTAGTAATTTACCAACTACTACGCCACCGTTTTCACCGGCATTTTCAACAATCTGTTTTAACGGATCCTTTAAAGCTTCTATTACTATTTCAATACCTGCTTGTTGATCCTTATTCTCTACTTTAAGCTTTGTTAAAGGTTGTAATGCATGAAGTAATGTTACACCGCCACCAGCAACAACTCCTTCCTCAACTGCTGCTCTTGTAGCAGCAAGTGCATCTTCAACACGATCTTTACGCTCTTTTACTTCAACTTCCGTAGCACCGCCAACCTTTAATACAGCAACACCGCCAGAAAGTTTAGCTAAACGCTCTTGCAGTTTTTCTTTATCATAATCAGAAGTAGTTTCAGCTATTTGAGATTTAATTTGTAATACTCTATCTTCAATATTTTTCTTATCACCGTTACCGTCAACAATTACAGTATTTTCTTTAGAAATTGTTACTCTTTTTGCTGTCCCTAGACTCTTAATACTCACATTTTCAAGCTTCATACCTAAATCTTCAGTAATAAGCTCACCTTTAGTTAGGATAGCAATATCTTCCATCATTGCTTTTCTTCTATCGCCAAAACCGGGAGCTTTTACTGCCGCAACTTTTAAACCACCACGTAATCTATTGACTACAAGCGTTGCAAGAGCTTCGCCCTCAACATCCTCAGCAATAATTAATAGCGGACGTTGTGATTGTACTACAGCCTCAAGTATAGGTAACATCGGTTGTAAATTTGATAATTTTTTCTCAAATAGTAAGATGAAAGGATTTTCAAGCTCAGCAACCATTTTCTCGGAATTTGTTACAAAATACGGTGATAGATAACCTCTATCAAACATCATACCTTTAACTACTTCAACATCGAAGCTAAAATTCTTTGCTTCTTCAACAGTTATCACGCCTTCTTTACCGACTTCCTCCATTGCCTTAGCAATTTTCTCACCGATTTCCTTATCACCGTTTGAAGAGATAGTACCGACTTGTGCGATTTCCTCTTGGCTATTGATTTTTTTACTGGATTTTTTAATTTCTTCTACTACTGCGTTTACCGCTAAATCCATACCACGCTTTAAATCCATAGGATTATAACCGGCAGCTACTAGCTTATTACCCTCACGAGCCAAAGCTCTAGCAAGTACCGTAGCTGTAGTAGTACCATCACCGGCTACTTCTGCAGCTTTTGTAGCAGCTGATTTTAATAGCTGAGCTCCCGCATTTCTAATTTTATCTTTTAACTCGATCGATTTTGCAACCGTCACACCATCTTTTGTAATTTTCGGTGAACCGAATGATTGCTCTATAAGTACATTTCTGCCTTTTGGACCTAAAGTAACTTTTACTGCATCTGCAAGTATATCAATGCCTTCTAACATTTGCTCACGAGCTTTTGAGCCGTGTTTAATAAGTTTTGTTGCCATATTTAATTTCTCCTTAAAAACAAATAATTAATTAATTAATAATACCAAATACGTCGCTTTCTTTCATAACGATCAGTTTTGTGCCTTTAATTTCAATTTCGGTGCCTGCCCATTTACCGTATAAAACTTTATCGCCTACTTTTAGCTCTAAAGGATGAATTTCGCCTTTTTGATTACGAATACCATTACCTACGGCTACTATTTCACCTTGCATCGGCTTTTCTTTTACAGTATCCGGAATAATAATTCCACCTTTAGTTTTTTCTTCTTGTTCGATAGGCTTTATTGCAATTCTATCATGTAATGGTTTAAAAGACATTTTAACCTCCAATTATTAAATCTTTAAATGTACATACTATATATATTTTATTTTTGTTAGTTCAAGGGGCAAGAATAAATTTTTTTTATTAGAGGTCTATTCTTTCTCAAAATCCTCTAAACTAGTGCCGTGTTTAGTTTTACTCCATTTCAAATTCAAAGGACAGAAAATTATTTCAAATACTGCTTTATATGAAGCTACAGTATGTAATATAAAATAACTAGCCCATAAGCTCAAAGCTACTATATCCTGAAATTTTACTTTTCCGCTTTTTAAAGAATTTTTTAATATATACAGAGCTATACCATATAGATATAAAAGCGAAAAAATACCATTAATAAGCCATAAATAATTAATTATAGAATTTTTATTTATAACAATAAAAAATATTATAAAGGGTAAACTCCAAAAATTATAAGTAGATAAGGAACACATAAATTGTTATTACTTGCAATAAAGTAAACTTTTGGCATTTATCTTTTTGTGCTTTAAATACCAAAAATGTTTGCAAAAAGCCTTGAATCCAATGTGATCTTTGATTTAGCCAATTACCTAAACTATTCGGAACCTCTTCTAGAGTATAGGAATCACGAATAGCTACTTTATAGTTCTGTGAGTAAATTCTTATATCAAGCTCGGCATCTTCTGTTACATTATAAGAATCCCATCCGCCAAACTTATTTAATATATCCGTTTTAAAATGATTACTAGTACCCCCAAGAGGTGTAGGAAGTTTTAGCAAACTTAATCCTTTCAAGATATATTCAAACCATAAACTATATTCTATATTAAACATTTTTGAGAATAGGTTAAAATATTCGCATTTTTATTATAAAAATTAAGCTTAACTTGAAGACAAGCATATTCTAGAGGTAAGTTTTTAAACATTGCTAGAGCTTTAAGTAGCTGTTCAGGTTTATCTTCAGCATCATATACTACTAGATACTCGCCACGTAAATATTCTAGAGCATAATTAAGGGCTTTCGGCTTTTAGTTCTTGGTAGACTTTTCAGAACAGATATAACATGAAAATAAGACGGTAAATTATATAACACTATTTCTTTAATCATTAGATAATCGTCATCTTCGATAATAATTTTAACGCCTAGCTTATCTTTTGGATAATTAATTAATGAAATATTTTTCATTATTGACCTTAACTTACTTAATTCTATAACGGTACTAAAACTGTATAAACCGGTAAAGCTTTCTCCTCATTGTAAAAAATTTGTGATTCCACCGAATGATTTTTAGTACTACTTGTTTTGTGAAGCGATTCCACCTCTGTCATCCCGCGACTTGATCGCGGGATCTAGTTAAAAATAATAATATTAGTATTTTTAATTATTTTCTGGATACCGTAGTCAAACCACGGTATGACACCGAATACGCTTTTCAATCCATACAACCCTTACCGAAGGCGATTCTCTTACTGCCCTTATACATAACAGAGATTTTAAAATATTTTGCAAACAATAGCCTATATTATTAACAACATGAAATAAAACCAGCAGATAAATCAATGTGGCTATAAACATGACGAAAAATATTATTATTTTATTGGTATAATTAATTTCTTAGCAATAATTGGTCCGACTTTAAATTCAAGAGCATATTTTGCTTTGATACTAGTTAAATAGGCGAAATTTTTTTCTAATAATTTATAAAAAAAATATTTCTTGATCAGCATTATAGATCTAAAAATATTATTATTACTAAACAATATTTTTAGATCATTTATAGCAGTTATTGTATTACTATGAACATCGTCATATATACACTAACCATTCACTACATAGGCTTATATATAAGAATAATTATAAATTTTAATATAAGAAATATTGCTTATTAGCAGCAATATTCTATTTTCATATAATATATCAATCATTATCTCATTATCGATAATTGCTTCTTCGATCATAGCTTTTAAACTATTAGCTTGTTTTTACCTAATAAATTTTTATCTCTGATTATCTGTAATATTATATTTTCATTTATACATCTAACCATGCTGAAAAATTTATACCTGATATTTTATATTTCTTAATTTGAAAGACTGCGATCCCAAAAATGACCGATTTGAGTAGTTAACAAGTTTCTATTCTCTTTACCACAATTAATTATCTTTGCAATTCCTAACTGCTCATAAACTGAACTATCATATACATAGCCGTAATTTTCCGAGTATGGTATTTTGTAAAACTTGTAAGCATTATGCCGTTTTTAAATTTAATCCCTTCACAAATAGAAAAATTATAATACATCTTCTGAGAACCAATATTAATTGAATGTCCAAAGCTAAAGATATTTTGATTAAAAATAATAACAGGGCGGATATTTTTAGACATTCCCATTAGTAAAGATATCTCGCCTAAAAAATCTTCTTTAAGTTTTTTACTCTTACTCATTAAAATTTTAGGCTGAGCCGCAATAACAAAATCTTTATCTTCAAATAGCTTCAATTTATAGTAAATAGAAGCATCCATGCTTATGTTTTTTTCATTCAAAAATTTATCTTCTTTGTACAAAAAATGTATTCCAATATTTTGATTATCGGTAATACCGTATTCTACAGTACTACTTACAAACTGCTCATATTGATCAGAGGATAATTCTACTAATAAGGCATAATAGACAATAATATAATCTTAATACCATAGCCGCTTAAATTTAAAAAATATACTATAATAGCAATTATAAATTGAGTAAAGAGCTAGGTTAAAAAATTTTTAATTGAAGTAGTATATGGCATATTGTAGTAATGATTGTATAACTTAAAATTCATTCAAAGAGGGAAATATGAACGATCCAAAATATAGAACTATTACTTTTACCGAAGAAAGTAGAACAGCAAATATTAATATATCCCCCAATAAAATAACAATTGGCGCTAATCAGCGTGTTACGTTTGAAAGCCTAGGTAATGTTGCGGAATTAATCTTAGGACTACATCGTACTGTTAAAGTAACAGATCTTAATCATAAGGTATTTATAAATAATACCAATCGAGATAAGATAATTATATTATCAGGTAAACATATTGCTTTTCATGATAATCCATACGCTTAATAAATACGTTCTTCTCGTGGAAGATTGGTTGCGTGGATACATGCACCGTCATTGCGAGGAGCAAAGCGATGCAGCAATCCAGAGCAATAATAAAAAAATGCTATAAATATAGCATTTTTTGCAATGACGGGAACACTGATCCACTTAGCAACTTTCTAAGACCCAAGCAGTACCTGATTTTGTAGTTTAAATAATTCCGCAGCTCCGCCTTTAGCAAGTTTTAACATTGCTAAAAACTGCTCTTCGGAAAAAGGATTTTTCTCTGCCGTGCCTTGTACTTCGATTAAATTACCGTTACCTGCAAACACAAAATTACTATCCACGTCCGCATCACTATCTTCTAAATAATCCAAATCTAGTATCACCTCACCTTTATATATACCGCAAGAAATAGCTGCAATTTGACTAATTAACGGGTTCACTTTTAAAACTCTCTTTTTCATCAAGGACCTAATAGCTAGGTGCAATGCTACGTAGCTCCCTGTTATTGCTGCAGTTCTAGTACCGCCGTCAGCATTAATAACATCACAATCTATGATAATTTGCCTCTCGCCGAGTTTCCTCACATCAATTACACATCGCATCGCCCTACCTATTAAACGCTGTATCTCTTGCGTTCTTCCGCCTTGTTGCCCAAGTGCTGCTTCTCTTTTAATACGCTGTGATGTAGAACCGGGAAGCATACCGTACTCGGCAGTAATCCAGCCTTGATTTTGTCCCCTCAAGAATGGCGGTACGGTAGTTTCACAAGTAGCACTACACATGACATGTGTATTACCGATTTTAATAAGACATGAACCTTCCGCATTAATAAGCGGGGATAATTCTAATGAAATAGGACGTAATTGGTTGCTTTTTCTTCCTGACTGTCTCATAATACAATTTGTACTCCATAAATAAAAATAAATAGTAAAGTTTAATTTGGAAAAGAGTAAGCCGTTTCATATTTTTTGACCGCAGCATACATACTAGTACGTGAGGATAAAAAAATACGAAACAACGACACCAATTTTTCAAATTAAACGAGTATACCATTGAAAAAATTTTTATTATATCTATATATACCTCAAAAAAGAAATAAATATAAAGTAAATAATATGATAGACGATAATATAGAAAATAATGAACAAACAATAAATGATATTGCTGAAGAGATAGTTGAAACAGCAAATCCGGAGGTAACAGCGTTAAAAGCCGAGATTGAAGAGCTAAAAGATAAGCTAATAAGAACTACTGCTGAAATAGACAATACAAGAAAGCGTTTAGAAAAAGCACGTGACGAAGCAAAAGATTATGCAATTGCTACATTTGCTAAAGAACTACTAAATGTTAGTGATAATCTTTCAAGAGCATTAGCACATAAACCGGCAAATTCTGATGTAGAAGTCACAAATATTATTGCAGGCGTTCAGATGACTAAAGACGAGCTAGACAAAGTCTTTCATAAACATCATATTGAAGAAATAAAGCCGGAAATAGGATCAATGTTTGACTATAATTTACATAATGCAATTGCACAGATAGAACATCCTGATCATGCACCGAATAGTATTATTACTTTAATGCAATCAGGATATAAAATTAGAGATAGACTACTTCGTCCTGCTACCGTACAAGTAGTTAAAAAACCTTAATGCTCAATCAACTTCAAAAATTGGCATCGTCGTTTTACAAGACACGTATTAAGTATACGCTGTGACTTTCGCCTTGTGAACTCCTAGCTCTTTTTGAAGTTGATCTTCGTATAGAAAATGAGGCAAATAATAATGAATAGAACCGTTATATTTTGGCTAGTTTTTTTAGGGCTTTTTATCAGCGGTTTTATGCTAATTTCAGATGCAATAAAACCATTTTTTATCGCATTTATAATATCTTACTTATTACAACCTGCTATAGGTTTTATCGCATCAAAATTTAAAATATCAAATAAATTTGCATCAAGCATAATTTATCTGATATTTTTGAGCATATTTTTCTTAAGCTTAACTATTTTAGTGCCGATAATTTATGGACAAATTTTTACTTTTATAAATAATATTCCAAAATATAACAATTATTTACAGGCAGAAATATTACCGCCTATAATGGTAAAAATTTATTCTATAGAGCCTGATATTGCTGATAAAATCAAAAATTCTTTAAGCAATTTTATAAATAGTATATTTACTATACTTGGCAGTATTGCTAATAATTTTTGGCGTTATACTATTATCACTATTAACATATTTGTTTTATTTTTACTTATACCTATAATATTATTCTATTTCCTACGTGATTGGGCTAAAATTATTGCAAACATGAAATCATTATTACCTATAAAAACCCGACCGAAAATCCTTGAAATATTATCGGCAATTAATAATCTGTTATCTGCTTACATAAGAGGACAGCTAAATATTTGCTTATTATTATCTACTTATTATAGTATTGCATTTACTGTAATAGGTATTGATCTCGCTCTTTTACTTGGCATTTTAACAGGATTTTTAGTTATTATTCCTTTCCTTGGTACTTTTATATCATTTCTTTTAACTCTAATTATCGGCTATTTAACGTTTGGTGTAACTACTAAATTACTATATATAATGATAATTTATCTAGTTGGAAATATTTGCGAGTCTTATATTTTTACCCCTAAAATTATTGGTGATAAAATAGGGTTACATCCTCTTTGGATTATATTCTCAATTTTTGCCTGCGGCAGTTTATTTGGAATTATTGGAATATTTTTTGCTATACCGATTGCAGGGATTACAAAAATTTTACTTTTGAATCTAATTAAATTTTATAAATCTAGCAAATTCTATCAAATAGACGACTAAAAAATTCTTATAACAGTGCAGCAATATATATTTCGTTTTACTACTTCTAGTAAATATCATCCTGATGAATTTATTGTTTCTAGTTCTAACGATCAAGCTTATAATATTATAAAAAATTGGCAGTGCGGCTTTGGCGTTAACCCTTATAAATTTACTTTATTAATTAAAGGACCTTCTTCGTCAGGCAAAACTTATTTAACCAAAATATGGCAAAATTTAAGCAATGCCTATATTATTAAAGATATTTTTTTTAATGAAGAAATTTCAGAAAAATATAATGCTTTCATAATTGAAGATATTGAAAACTGGCAAGAGCCGACATTACTTCATATATTTAATATTATTAACGAAAAACAAAAATATCTTTTACTTACCGCATCTGATAAAAGCAGAAATTTTACTTTACCCGATTTATCTTCACGTATTAAATCAGTACTTAGTATTCTATTAAACTCACCTGACGATGAATTAATCAAAATTCTAATATTTAAGCATTTTGCTATTTCTTCGATAACAATATCCCGACAAATAATAGATTTTCTTTTAGTAAATTTGCCTAGGGAATATTCGAAAATTATAGAAATATTAGACAATATTAACTATTTTGCTTTAATTTCCAAAAGAAAAATAACAACTTCATTAGTCAAAGAAGTTTTAAATAAGTATAATCATAAAACATTGTAACTTTTGCCTTGAATTTATAGACTTGAAATCTTCTCAATATAACCTTTCTATAAATTAACTTTTTAGAAAAAATTGTGTTGGGATACGAAAAAAAACAAAAAAGTTTAAACAAAGAACAAAAACGAGCTATAGGCATAGGCTTACTATCTATAGGTACTTTTTGAGAATATTTTGATCTTATGCTATATGTTCATATGGAGTACTAATTGATGAGCTTTTCTTTCCGCAATATGATACTCACGTTAATCGACTTCTTGCAGTTTTTTCTTTTTGTTCTACTTTTATTTTTAGACCCTTAGGAGCTTTATTATTTGGCTGATAATATAGGTCGGAAATCCACAGTCATTATTACCACTATTTTAATGTCATTTTCTTGCATCGTTATGGTTAATCTTCCTACTTATGCCTCAGTAGGTGCTAGTGCCGCCTGCATAGTAACAATATGCCGTATAGTGCAAGGTATGTCATCCATGGGAGCAAGAGTAGGAGCAGAATTATATTTAACGGAATCTGTTGGAGTTCTTAAACGCTTTCCTGCTGTAGCATTTGTAGGGGTGTGTGCTAGCTTAGGATTAACTGTGGCCCTTGGCGTAGAAACCTGAGTTACATCCTATGACTTTAATGAGCGTATTGCATTTTGGGTAGGTACAGGAATTGCATTAATAGGTAGTGCTGCTAGGACTACTTTGCAAGAAACACCGAATTTTGTTGATGCTAAGTGTAGAATACAAGAAACGATAAAAGATAGTAATATAATTGATGTAGCAAAGATAACAAATAATCCTGTATGGCAGGAAAAAGTTAATAAGAAGACTGCAATTGATTATTTTTTAATACAAATTTCTATAGTAGAATTTTTTGTAGCACTAGCACTTACGTGTTTATGCTATAAATGCAATTAGTAATATTTTTAACTTTTCTTCTATCTAGTCCATTAATATTAGATAATATAATGCAAGGTTAGCAAATTCTCTTAATTCCACTAATTGTAGTGACTTTTTCTCCAAGTGAATCCCCGGCAATTCCAATATTTTATAAAAGTTTTCCGGTTTTAAAACGATTTACCTATGCTAGCTTTATATATGCTTATTCAAGAGCTATGTATGTAATTAGTTCTTTTGGGCTTGTTTATTTAACAGAACGTTTTAATAATTTAGGATTGTTGATGATAGTAATTCCTATTATTATAGGGTATAGCCTCGGTATATCACCTTTTAAAAACTAGGAGTTGAAATAGGAAATTATTATTAAATATAAAAGGTGAAATGCGGCTTGCACCTTTTATATAAATTAGTTATATACTTTATCTTCTTCAGCTAATTCGGTTTTAATTCTTTCAAGCAGAGCAAAAACCTTACAATATTCTTCAAGCTTTGCGTTTATTTTTTGCAGCTCATCTAAAGTACTACTAAAATCTTCTTGAATTAAATAGGTTTCTACAATTTGATTCTGCTCTAATGTTTTAAGCATAATATCTTGTAACAATTTATTATAGTGATTTTCTAACTTAGGTGTATTTGACATAATGATTAATAAATAACTTTGTATTTTAATTAAAATATGAATTTTTTAATAATACAATCACTTTTAGTTAGTTTATGTTATTATTTATCTCTCTTTGCTCTATTAACACTAATTCATGATAAAGATTTACCTTAAATTTGCATTTTAAGTAATTTAATTATAGATAACTATTAACAAATTTTAATAATTATCTATAATGCACTCTAAAACAAATTAAAGGCATACAAATGGAGCGAATAGAATGGCAAGACCTATAAAAAGAAAAGAAATATGCCACACTCACTAGAAAAGGATTTAGATATTGTAAAGGCATCATCTAATAATATAGATACAGCACCTAAAAAACAACCTCCAATATTTAGAAGTATGAGATATAGAAATTATACAAAGGCGTAACTTGGAACGTATAATTTCTCAAGAAACAGTAAAAAGTAAAGATGATTTATATATAATAGAGCAAGAACGGATACAGCAATTAATGAGTAGAGGCACACATGCCTTAACAACCCATGAACAACACCCTAATACTAATTTATAAAAGTGAGTATAAAGCACAAAATAACTCAAGAACATCCAGTATTATAAATAGTATTAAGACCTCAAAATGGGGTAATATAAAGAAAATAAGCAACGTAACAGGAAAGATTCTTTTTAATAAAACCACAGCTAGCGTACTCGGATTAATAGCAAGTAGTATTATGCTGGAAACTATAGCACCTGCCACAGCTCCATTTATGTTTGTATCAGCTGCTGCCATGGCAACATCTATAGTAGCTAAAGCCATAATAGAATGTAGTACATACTCGCAAGATACGTCTTCTTACACAAGAAAATAAATTATTAGAAAAACATCGTGATGATTTGAGTAAACAACAAGCTCTTCTAAAAATTGATCCCAAGTTAAAAGATATTTTAAAAGATGATTTATATATACATAACGAGCAGCAACAAACGAAAGACAAAAGTAATAAAGGTACTAAATCATTATTTATAGCATCGGTTATAACAAATGTAATAAATAATATAGTAAACGTGGCGGGGATATCAGCAGCTATAGTCGGTAATAATGTAGCACAAATAATTTCATCAATAAATATAGGATTACAATCATTAAAAGGTTCTAAAGATTCGGTCAATCAGATCCAAGATAGGATAAAGTTAATTAAGGAGCTAAACCATAATATTAATCAAGAAACACAAAAAGCAGATATAGGTAATTATAAAAATATACAAGCATTAGCAGAGATAGGATATAAACACACTATTCAAACTGTAGCATTAAACGCATTACTACAAGATAAGAATTACTTTAGATTTACCGATCAAGAAAAACAACAGCGATTTAATCAGCTTAGTGCAGAAATAACATCACAAAATATAATAGTAGATATACTAAAAGATATAGATAGGACACATAGTCCTTTCTATAAACAACCGAAACAAATAACTACTCATAAAAGCGTGTTAACAAAAACAGTTGAAAATACAAATACTAACGATCATAAGGAATACAAAACGATACAGTAAAAAAAGAAATTAGAACTAAGCGGTACAGAAAATATAGTAAATAGAATTGGGAAACAATTAATTAATAATACTATTTCTAATAAAAATACAGGTACGCCAAATAATTATATAAAAAGAATTGAAAAAAAAGATTTAGGGTTAATAAGGTAAAATAGGAAATCATCAATAGACTTCTTAGCAAAATTTCCTATTGACTTTTATATAAAACAGTATAATTTTTTTACAATTTAACTTTTGTAAAGAAATTATACTCGGCTATGAGAAAGAACAAAGAAGCTTAACACATAAGCAAAAAGAAGCAATAGGACTATTTTATCTATTGGTATATTTCTTGAGTATTGTGACCTAATGCTTTACGTCCATATGGTAATACTTTTAAATGATTTATTTTTTCCTAAGTATGATCCTTTTGTTAATTCACTTCTTAATGCTTTTGCATTTTGTTCTACTGTCGTTTTGAGACCGGTAGGGGCTATATAATATTTGGTTGGATTGGTGACAATATAGGCAGAAAAGTAACTGTTATTATCACCACAGCTATTATGGCAATTACTATTACAGCGACTCTTGCTCCTTACTCAGAAATAGGTATAGCTGCTACTATAGTTATAACATTATGTAGAGTTGCTCAAGGGATCTAATCAATGGGCGAGATTATGGGGACTCAAATTTACTTAACCGAAATCACAAAATCTCCTACTCAATATTCAAGCGTGGCTATGATTATCACAGCATCTACTGTAGGAGGCGTTGCAGCACTCGGTATAGTATCTATAGCTACCAGCTATAGTTTTAGTTGGCGTATAGCCTTTTGGATGGGAACAGTTATTGCCGTGATTGGACTAACTGTACGAACTACTTTATAGGAAACTCCTGTATTTGCATATGCAAAACACCAACTTCAAGAAAGCTTAACTGATGCTATTGAAAAAGGAGATATAAATATTAAAAAACCATTTTCTGCTACAAGAAAAGGTCAATAAAAAAACCTGTTTGGCTTATTTTTTAATTGAATGTTGCATGGCCTGGTATCATTTTTATTTTACCTACTCACATTGTAGTAATATATTAAAAAATACCTTTGGTTACACCAGTGAACAGATAATACATAATAATTTTATTGTCTCAATAGTAAATTTAGGTTCATATATAATATGAACTTATCTATACTATAAAATATACCCATTAATTCTTATAAAATTTAAGTTATTAATATTTTGGTTATTTGCTTTATCACAATCCTTAATGCATATTATTACCTCTTTTGGACTAGTTTTTTTAGTTAAATATTTTGATAATTAGGGAGTATTGTTTATATTAATTCTAGTAAGTATAGGTTTTACGTGGGGAATATTATATTTTAAAAAGCTGGATAAAGTGGTTGAAAGTTATCCTCACACTTCGTTAGTGACCGTTCCAGCTGATAATCTTTAGGATATAGATACTGATAGCATCAAAATAAGAGCCCTTCTTTTATTACTGGAATTTTAAAGTATGCAGCTATAGTTACAAAATTTATTAAAGTCTCTTCAATAATTTTTTTAGCTTTCTCAGGTGACTTAGCTCCTAAAGTCTGTATATTATGGACTCTATCAAAAAATTTTATAAGTGCCGTATTATATCTTTGCTGTTTAATTAATAGATTTAAGCTTTCTTCAGCAGTAATTTCCCCGTAAGGTTTAATTCGAGTTAGGTATTCTACATGTTTTGCTACCTCAAAAGCTTAGGAACTTCTTCAGCTACAAACTCTGCAATCATAATCGTCACCTCAATCGGATGGGAGTAATAAGGATCACCTGATTGACATATTTGAGAACCGTGATATTTACAAGCGTAGTAAATGCCTTGTTTAACCTCCTCTATATCAATAGGATTTTTTACTTTAGTGTGTAAATTTCGAGTTTATCAAGTAATTTTTTAGCGTAAACGTATATTTCAAACTTTTTTCCCAGAGCCTATATCTTCCATAAAAGTTATTTTTTATTAAGTTAAAATTATAATAATAAATAATTTTTTAACTTTAAATAGATTAATAGCTTTTGGTTACATTGTATTTAAACAACTATCATTTTACTTTATTAGCTGCTTTAACTTCCACTTCCTCGTACAATTTATACTTTGCTATTTTTTTTGAAAATCTAGTAAAAATAACGGCAAAAGTAATAAATAATGCAGAAAAGAATTACAGTAGAATTCAGAAAGGTTCCGACAAGATAAATTTCTATCAAGCTTTATGAATTATGCTGTATATGAAAGATTCTAAAAACTCGTATGGATCAGGAAATTTATTAAGTGTCATACCATGGCTTGTTGACCACGATATAGCATTATTACGCAGATCGATTCCACCCATATCATTCTAGTTCGCTTGACCGCAGGTTCCAAAAAACAATCAGCCAAGTAGTGTATAATATTAATACGTAACTATGGCTAAAGCAAGATAAAAAGATATAAACTGTCATACCGGGACTTGTTCCCGGTATCCAGAAAACCTTAAAAAGTTTTGGATGCCGTGGTCAAACCACGGGATGACAAATTAATAGCACACCATTTTTATTTAACCCTAGCTATATCAATCTCTTCTCGTTTCTTGTCAACGAATTAACGTAAACTTTATTAGACTTCTTCAGAAATAAGGATTTAGAGAGGAATTTGAAAGAGACACTTCACTTTGAACCGAAGCATACATACTAGTATGTGTGGTAAGGATCGACGTACAAATTACCTCTAGCAGTAGAATTTCTGAAGAGGTCTATTGTATGAAACTGAACGTGTTTCCTGATTTACACAATAAAAAACTATAACTATAAAGAACCCAGGAATTTAGAAAAAGTACTAAAAAATGCTAAAATTTAGTACTTTTATACTGGATTATTTCGTCAATTACTTTGTAATTTTCTAGCAATGGCATTAAATTATTAACTAATATATACTTAGTTAGAAATGCCATTTCACAAAGATATTGTTTTTCTTGATAGGTTTCACTATTGTAACATTTAAAACTGAAAAACTTGAGTTTATAGCTTCATTCATTGTTTGATCGTTGAAATACTAAAAACTTTTGACTGGTGGGCGATGACGGACTCGAACCGCCGACACTCTCGGTGTAAACGAGATACTCTACCAGCTGAGCTAATCGCCCATATTTTTTATTAATTAGTAAAATAACATCATTTATAATCCATAAGAAGTATATAAATAATTTAGCAAAATTTTATTAGTTTTTGCTTTTAAATTACTATAAAGTGTTATTTACTTTCAAACTTTTTATTTGCCTTGATAATCTGCTGATTTTTCTTGAGGCGGTATTTAATTTAATTATATTTTTTTTCACACCTTGCATTATCTTAGACTGAGCAACAGATAAAGCTATGTTAGCATTTTCTTTATTACCAAGACTGATTTCATGTACAACTTTCTTTATAAAAGTTTTTATTGCACTAGATCGTTTTTTATTGATTAGAGTTCTTTTTACTGTTTGTCTAGCAGCTTTTTTTGCTGAAGAATGATTAGCCATCACCGAGTCCCTTATATTTTAATTTTTAACTTCTTCATTAGCATCTTGCTGTATATTTCCTTTAGCATTAATATCTCTATCTACAAATTCAATATATGCTATTGGTGCTAAATCACCATAACGGAATCCGGCTTTTATTATTCTAGTATAACCGCCAGGTCTATCTTTATATCTGGTACCTAAAATATTTATAAGCTTTTCTACTGCTGTTTTATCTTTTATTTTTGATAAAACGCTTCTTCTTACCATTAAATCAGCTTTTTTAGCTTTAGTAATTAGAGTTTCAATATAAGGTCTTAATTCCTTAGCTTTTGGTAAAGTAGTTTTAATTTGTTCATGGGTTACAAGTGCTACAGCCATATTAGCGAGCATTGCTTGCCGATGACTACTTGTTACATTTAACTTTCTACCTTTAATTTTATGTCGCATTTTTTAGTCCTTAATTATAAGAATCTTCATAACGTTTAGATAATTCCTGAATATTTTCCGGTGGCCAATCCGGTACATCCATACCGAATCTTAAATTAAATTTTGTCAATATTTCTTTAATCTCATTTAAAGATTTTCTACCGAAATTTGGAGTTCTTAGCATATCAGATTCCGTTCTTTTTACTAGATCCCCTATATATATTATATTATCATTTTTCAAACAATTTGCCGATCTAACTGATAATTCCAATTCATCAACTCTCTTAAGTAAATAAGGTGAAAATGGTAAAGCATCAGTTTTAACTTGCTTATCTTCTTCCTGTTCTTCAAAAGAAATAAATAATTGTAATTGCTCCTGTAAAATACGTGCAGCTAAACCTACAGCCATTTCAGGTAATACATCACCGTTAGTTTCTATAAACATAATTAATTTATCATAATCGGTAACCTGACCTACCCTAGTATTTTCTACCTTATAAGTAACACTCTTTACCGGATTAAATAAAGCATCTATAGCTATTTCACCAATAGGTAAATTATCCTCATAACTATTTGTGCTAAGTACATATCCTTTACCAACCTTGCAAGTTAATTCCATTTCAAGCTGCTTGTCCTTAGCTAGATCACAAATTACATGATCCGGATTCAGTATTTCTACATCATGACCTGTTTCAATCATACCGGCTGTTACAACACAAGGTCCTGTTGCTTTTAATTTCATGATACGTTTTTCTGCAACATGCATTTTTACTTCAATACCTTTAATGTTTAAAATCACTTCTGATACATCTTCTTTTACACCGGGTATAGAAGAAAATTCATGTTCTATAGCAGGAATCTTTATAGACGTGATAGCTGCTCCTTGTAAAGAAGAAAGTAATACTCTTCTCATAGCATTACCGAGTGTTAAACCAAAACCTCTTTCTAAAGGTTCAACTACAACTTTAGCTTTATTATTGGTTTCTGGAAAATTTTCATAAGCAACTTTATTCGGCTTTATTAAAGTATTCCAATTTTTACTTAACGATAACATTTAATACCTATGATTCTCTTATACTCTTCTTCTTTTTGGCGGTCTTACTCCATTATGAGCAATTGACGATACATCTAAAATTGATGTAACCACAAAATTTTGTCCGAATAAAGCTCTCATTGCTGATTCACGCTGAGCCCCCGGTCCTCCAATCCTAATAGAAATAGTTTTTAGACCATATTCTTTTGCTTTTTCCGATGCTCTATCAATTGTTACTTGAGCTGCATAAGGTGTTGCTTTTCTTGCCCCTTTAAACCCATTACCTCCTGCCGATGCAGAAGAAATAGTATTACCTTGGATATCAGTAAATGTTACTATAGTATTATTAAATGATGCTCGGATATGCACAACACCAAGAGTGATAGTTTTTTTCTTTTTCTTAACTTTAACCGTCTGATTCATTATTTATACTCTATACTTAAACTATTATTTTACAGCTTTTTTCTTTCCGGCTATCGCAATAACTTTACCTTTTCTAGTTCGAGCATTAGAATGCGTGTTCTGTCCTCTCACCGGCAACTTACGTATATGTCTAAGTCCTTGATAACATCTTATATCTTTCTTTTTCTTAATATTAAGCGTAACTTCTCGTCTTAAATCACCCTCAACTTTATACTCACTTTCAATAATATTACGTAAACCTATTAACTCTTGATCTGTCAGTTCTTTCACTTTTTTATCTTTCGATATTTTTGCTTTATTACAGATCTCTGCTGCCATAGTAGGCCCAAGACCGTAAATGTAAGTTAAACTCACAACTAAACGTTTATTATCAGGAATATTAACACTTGCAATTCTTGCCACAAATAATCTCCAACATTTTACTGGTAACTAAAAAATAATATAAAAATCTTTGATAAAGTCAATTTATTTTTAGTATTTTCTGTATATCAATTTCTATTTCTTGTTCATTTTTACTTCCATTAACTATATAAAAATTACCACTATTTTTATAGTAATCTATTAACGGATATGTTTCTGTCTTATATACTTCAATTCTTTTTTTTATTACTTCTTCATTATCGTCTTTTCTATAATCAAATGTACTTGAACCGCAAACATCACATACATTATCAATTTTAGGCTGCAAGAAGTACTTATTATATATTTTACCGCAATTTTTACAACTATATCTTCCTAAAATTCTTTTAATTAATAATTCACCTGAAACATCAAAATATATTATTTTAATTTTTTCTTTAATAAATGATTCAAAAAATTTCGCTTGCTCTAAATTACGCGGATATCCATCTAATATGTAGCCGTTTTTATATTCAGAGGATAATAAAAAATTTTTGATTACTTGATTAACTATTTCATTAGGGATAAGCTCCCCTTGTCTAATATAATTATTAATTAACTCTGCTTCACTAGTTGATGTTTTAATAATTGTTCTAAATATATCACCGATTGCTATATGTGGTAAATCAATTTTTTTAGCTATCTTTTTTCCTTGTGTACCCTTTCCTGCTCCTGGAGGACCTAAAAAAATTACTATCACTATTTAAGCTCATTTTTAATTTTTTAATTTTATTTTCTTCATTAAACCTTCATACTTACTGCTAAATAAGTAAGTTTGAATCTGAGTCATAGTATCAAGTACCACGTTCACTACAATTAAAAAACTCGTACCTCCTAAAGAAAGAGAGATTACATATTTATTCATTAATAGCTCCGGAATTACACATATTATACTTAAATATATCCCACCTATAACCGTAAGCCTTGTAAGTATATAATCAAAATAATCAGACGTATTTTTTCCTGGTCTTTTACCTGGAATATAAGCACCGTATTTTCTTAAATTATTAGCAGTTTCTTCAGAATTAAATACTATTGCAGTATAAAAAAAACTAAAAAACATAATTAATGCTACATATAATAAAATATATACAGGTTTTCCATGCCCTAAGTAATAAGTAAGCATGCCCATAGTTTCTGAATTACTATTAGAAAAATTAGCAAGCGTAGCAGGAAATAGTAAAATTGAACTAGCAAATATTGGAGGTATTACACCAGAAGTATTTAACTTGAGAGGCATATGGGTTGCTTCGCCTCCATAAATTTTATTTCCTACTTGTCTTTTAGGATACTGCACCAATAATTTTCTTTGGGCTCTTTCAAAAAATATAATTATAGCTATTAATACAACTACTCCAATACAAACAGCTATCGCTATTAAAGGCGATAATGCTCCTTTTCTTGATAATTCAAACATACTAATAATAGCACTAGGTACTCCTGAAATTATACCTATAAATATAATTAAAGACGTACCATTACCTATTCCGCGCTGTGTAATTTGTTCTCCTAACCACATTAATAGCATCGTGCCTACAACTAAAGTAATTACGGTTGTAACTCTAAAGAAAAAACCTGCTAAGATTACTACAGGACCAGTATTTGTTACAATCGATTCTAAACTTATAGCAACTCCATAAGCCTGAAAAGAAGCAAGCAGAACCGTTAAATATCTCGATAGCTGATTTACTTTTCTTTTGCCAACTTCCCCTTCTTTTTTTAAATTTTCCAAAGGTTTATATGCAACAGACATTAATTGGATAATAATTGAGGCAGTAATATACGGCATAATTGCTAAAGCAAAAATGGACATTCTACCTAGCGATCCTCCGGATAGCATATTAAACATTCCGAGTATTCCAGATTGATTCTTTGCAGCCACACTACTGAAAGCAATTGAATCTATACCAGGTATAGGTATAAAAGACCCAAATCTACATACTATAAGAATGAGAATAGTAAAAACAATGCGACTAACTAAATCATTACCGGATTTTTTAGAAAAATTCTGCCCCATATACTATAATAATTTTCCACCTGCTTTCTCGATTAAATCCTTAGCTTTAGAAGAATAAGCATCTAATTTTAATGATAGAGGAGCAGCGAAATCATCACTACAAATAGATAATAATTTCACTAATTTCTTATTATTTTTATTATTAACTACTCTGGCTTCTACCAATTTTTCTTTCGTAATATTATCATCAGCACTTAAACGTCCATCGGCTAATGCTTCTTCAATATTATAAATATTTATTATATTGTATTTTTTAGTTGAAATACAATTAAACCCTCTTTTAGGTAGTCTTTTGATCATAGGTGTTTGACCACCTTCAAAACTTTTTATTGCAACGCCGGATCTAGATTTTTGACCTTTAATTCCTCTACCGCCGGTTTTTCCTTTACCACTACCAATACCGCGTGCTATTCTTTTCTTATTTTTTTTAGCACCTATATTATTATATAATTCATTTAATTTCATTTAAAAACTCTAATTACATATTTTCTATTTTTAACAAATGCTTTACTTTTTTAACCATCCCTTTGATTGAATTAGTATTTGCAAGAATAACGCTCTTATTAATTTTGTTTAAACCAAGCCCAACTAATATCAACCTTTGATCATACTTACGACCTATAGCACTGTGAACTTGAGTAATTTTTATATTATTGATCTTATTATTCATAACTTCACCTTACTTATGCAACATTATTCATTAACTTGAATGTCAGCAGATTGTACAGATATTTCATTTACTTTTTTATCTCTTCTCATAGCAATAGATTTTGGTGATGCAAGTTTATTTAATGCATCAAATGTTGCAGAAATCATTGCGTAAACATTTGTTGAACCTATTGATTTAGCAACAATATCATGAATGCCTAAAGAGTCAAAAATTGCTCTCATAGATCCTCCGGCTATAACGCCTGTACCTGCTTTAGCTCTTCTTAAAATCACTTTAGCAGCTCCACTTTTACCGACAACGTCATGGTGAATAGTCCTATTTTGATATAACGGTACTTTCATCATTCTCTTTTTAGCGGCTTGTTTTGCCTTTCCTCGAGCTTCATTTACTTCTTTAGCTTTTCCGTGTCCTGCTCCGACTCTGCCGGCTTTATCACCGACCACTACATAAGCAGAAAAAGCAAAGCTTCTACCACCTTTTACTACTTTTGTAACTCTATTTACATCAACTAAAACTTCACTTAAAGTCTCATCATTTTTTTTAACTTTAGACATTACTACAACCTTATAACCTAAAATTTTATTTTCTCTCTAGCTGCATCAGCTAGCGCTTTTACAACACCGTGATACTTATATCCGCCTCTATCAAACACTACATCTTTTATCCCTGCAGAATCAGCTTTTTTTGCTATTTCTTTGCCTACTTTGATAGCATTTTCAATATTACAATGAGATTTTTTTAATTTTTTTATTTTCTCATCTAAAGTTGAAGCAGCAGCAATCGTTATAGACTTAGAATCATCAATAATTTGTGCATATATATGTCTACCTGACTTAAATATTGATAATCTAACTCTATTAGATGTTTTAGATATTTTATGTCTTATTCTACTTCTTCTTTTTTCAAATTTTAGCTTAGCACTATACATATTTAACTCTTAAATTTAATTTTTCTTACCTTCTTTACGCGGTATAAATTGATTTTCAAATTTAATTCCTTTTCCTTTATAAGGCTCAGGTGGTCTCTGTTTTATAATCATTGAAGCAAATTGTCCTAATTTTTCTTTATCTGTTCCCTCAAGAATAATAATATTTTGCTTAGGCATCTCTATTTTAATATCTGAAGGTATTTCAATTTTTGTATTATGGCTTTTAGCAAGCATTAAATTTAAATATTTACCTTTTACCATCGCCCTGTAACCGACTCCATTAATTTCAAGTTTAAGCTTAAAACCTTCTTTAACGCCGGTAACCATATTTGATATTATGCTCCTTGCAGTACCCCACATAGCACGTGCATTTTTATTTGTGGCTAAAGGTTTTACTAAAAGCTTATTTTCTGCCAATGAAATTGCTATATTACCTTTAAAAGTTTTTGATAATTCGCCTTTAGGTCCGGATATTTTTACTTCTAAATCATTTAAACCAATTTTTACACCTTCAGGTATAATAATTGGCAATTTTCCAACACGTGACATTTTTTACCTTAAAATACTTTACAAATTACTTCGCCGCCGACATTTTTAATATGAGCTTCTCTATCAGACATAACACCGTAAGGAGTAGAAAGAATATATATACCCATATTATTATAATATCCTTTCAAATCTTTAATAGCAGAATATACTCTTTTTCCAGGCTTTGATACTCTATGAATTTCGCATATAGAAGCATCACCATTAACAGAGTATTTTAAAGCTACCTCAGTATAACTAATATTATTTTTTTGAGTAGTTATATAATCTTTTATATAACCTTCTTTTTGCAAAACATCTAAAATTGAAGTTTTAATTTTAGAACTAGGAAAAGAAACATTTATCAATTTGCTTTTATAAGCATTTCTAATTCTAGTTAACATATCTGCGACATTATCCGTCATTGACATATGATTCACCTATCGACTTTTACCAACTTGACTTAACTACACCGGGAACTAAGCCTCTACCTATTAATTCTCTAAGCTTATTCCTCGATATACCAAACTTTCTTGTAACACCTCTTGGTCTACCTGTAAGCTCACATCTATTTCTTATTCTAGTAGATGATGAATTTCTAGGTAATTGTGCAAGTGACATTACCAAAGAAAAACGCTCTTCTAATGAAATATTTTTATCATAAATTTTACTTTTTAGTGCTAAACGTTTATTATGTAAACTTTGTGATTTTTTTTTCCTACTTTCGTTCTTTTTTATAGAACTTACTTTTGCCATTATATATATCCTAAAAATTAATTATAAAAAGGTAAATTAAACTCTGATAACAAAAATTTACTTTCTTGATCTGTTTTAGCAGATGTAACGATTGTAATATCCATACCTCTTATTGTATCGATTTTATCGTAATTAATTTCAGGAAAAACGATCTGCTCTTTTAACCCAAAAGTAAAATTCCCTTTACCATCAAAACTTTTATAAGAAAAACCGCGAAATTCCTTAACACGGGGTAATGCAACAATTACTAACCTCTCTAAAAAATCATACATTCTATCTTTACGTAATGTAACCTTGCAACCTATTTTCATATTTTCGCGTAACTTAAAAGTTGCAATAGATTTTCTTGCTAACGTTACAACCGGCTTCTGACCGGAAATCAAAGTAAGATCATTTACTGCATTATTAATTACTTTGGAATCGGCTATTGCTTCCCCTACTCCCATATTTATCACAATTTTCTTAATTTGCGGTATTTCGTGTTTATTTTTATAAGAAAAATTTTTTTGTAAGTTTTCAATAATTTTTTGCTGATATAATTCTTTAAATCTTAACATTATTTACCTTCCTTACCAATAATTTCCCCTGATTTCTTTGCTACTCTAACCTTAGAACCGTCTTCTAAGAATTTAAAAGCTATCTTGGTAGGATTACCGGTTTTTGGATCGATGTGTGCAATATTTGAGATATGTATAGGTAATTCTTTAGTTATTACCCCGCCTTCACTCATTTGATTAGATTTAGTATGCTTTTTTACTACATTTACTCCAGAAACAATTACTTTACTGTCCTCCGGGCAAACTTTTAATACTTTACCTTTTTTTCCTTTATGCTTTCCGGTAATAACAACAACTTCATCACCTTTTTTTACTTTTAATTTAATCATTTATAACACTTCCTCTGCAAGCGACATTATTCTAACATATTTTTTCGCCCTAAGTTCTCTTGTAACAGGACCAAAAACTCTAGTACCGATAGGTTCATCTTGTTTATTCAAAAGCACTAATGCGTTTTGATCAAATTTTATTGTACTACCGTCAGATCTTACTACTCCAGTCTTTGTACGAACAATCACGCCTTTATAAACATCACCCTTTTTAACCTTACCGCCGGGTATAGCATCTTTAACAGATACAACTATAACATCACCCAGCTTTGCCACCATATGGTGAGAGCCACCTAAAACTTTAATACACATAACTTTTTTAGCACCGGAATTATCTGCAACCTCCAAGATGCTCTGCATTTGAATCATAAACTACTTCCAATTTTTTATACACGAGAAATAAAATAAACAATCTACCTTATAAAGTCAAAGATTAAAAAACTTTATTCCCCATTTATCACTACCCATGTTTTGGTTTTTGAGATAGGCCGACTTTCAATTATACTAATTTTATCTCCTTCTTGATATTTATTTTCTGAATCATGAGCAGCATATTTTTTGGATACTTTCACAAATTTTTTATAAATAGGATGCTTAAACTTTCTTTCTACTTTTACTGTAACCGTCTTATCAGCTTTTGAACTTATAACCACGCCTTGTAATACTCTTTTCGGCATTTTAATATTCCTCACTATTAGCTCTTTTTGTTAATTCAGTTTTAATACGTGCTATAGACTTTTTGACTAACGAAAACCTACTAGTATTTTTTAAATCACCTAAAGCTTGTTGAAATCTTAAATTAAACAATTCTTTTTTTAAAAGATTAAGGTTTTTATAAAGCTCTTCTATTGTTTCAGTAGATAACTTACTTCTTAATAATTTTAAATCATTCATAACGTCTCACTATCCTTGTTCTAACAGGTAATTTTGCACTTGCAAGCTCCAAAGCTCTAAGTGCAACATTTTCTTCTACCCCTTCAATTTCAAACATAATTCTTCCAGGCGAAACTCTAACTGCAAAAAATTCAGGAGAACCTTTACCTTTACCCATTCTTACTTCGGCAGGCTTTTTAGAAACAGGAACATCAGGAAAAATGCGAATCCATAATCTTCCTTGCCTTTTCATACATCTAGTAGCAGCTTTTCTTCCTGCTTCTATTTGTCTTGCAGTAACACGCCAACCATCTATAGATTTTAGACCAAATGATCCAAAAGCAAGCGTCGTACCTGCTTTTGCTGTTGAAGCAACCCTACCCTTATGAGCTTTTCTAAATTTTTGTTTTTTTGGAGCTAACATTTTAATACTTAAAATTAATTATATCTTTTATTTTCTGTATATTCACCTTTATAAATCCACACTTTAACCCCTATAACTCCATAAGTAGTTATAGCCTCAGCTGTTGAATAATCAATATCAGCTCTTAAAGTATGTAACGGCATTCTTCCTTCTATATACCATTCAGTTCTAGCAATTTCAGCACCTCCAAGTCGTCCTGAACAACTAACCCTGATACCTTGTCCACCTTGTTTAAATGACGCCTGAATTGCTGTTTTCATGGCTTTTCTAAAAGAAGCTCTTTTTTCAAGCTGTAGTGCTATAGTTTGAGCTACTATAGCAGCATCTATATTAAATTTGCGAACTTCGTGAATATTTATATAAACTTCTTTTAAAGAAGTCATTTTCTCGATAGCTTTTTTTAGCTTATCAATTTCACTACCGTTTCTACCGATAATGATATTTGGTTTTTTTGCATTAATATTAATTATAATACTTTTATTAGACGGGCGTTCAATTAAAACTCTACTAATTTGGGCTTGATTAAACCCCTTGTTTATTAAATCCCTAATTTTTAAATCTTGTATAAAAAGAGTTTTATAATGTTTTTCTGCATATAATATGGAATCCCAACCTTTAATTAAAGTCGGTCCAACTCTAAAACCATGTGCACAAACTTTCTGCCCCATTTTAATTATCCTCTTTTTCTGTAACAGTTATATAAAGATTACTAAAAAACTTATTTATTCTAGTTGCTCTTCCTTTTGCTCTTGGCATAACTCTTTTCATTACGAAAGCCTTACCTACAGTCGCTTTAGTAATAACCAATCTATCTATATCTAGACCTAAATTATTTTCAGCATTTGCAACAGCAGATTGTAGACAATCTTTTACAACTTTTGCAATTCTTTTAGGAGAAAAAGTTAATTGTACCAATGCTTCAGATACTTTCATATTTCTAATAAAGGCTGCAACTAAATTGAGCTTCCTTGAACTTACTCTAATAGATTTAGCTTGTGCCGTAGCAAAATTTTTATTTTCCTGTACCATATAAATCTTTATTTTCTTTTGATTTTTTTATCCGCTCCATGACCGTGAAATGTTCTAGTAGGAGCAAACTCACCTAATTTTCTTCCAACCATTTCTTCATTTACAGAAACCGGAATAAATTTATTTCCATTATACACAGAAAAGGTAAACCCTACAAAAATAGGTAAAATCGTTGACCTTCTAGACCAAGTTTTAATCATTTCAGATTTACCTGATTCCATTAATTTTTGAACTTTCTTTATTAAATAACCATCTACAAAAGGCCCTTTCCATATTGAACGTGCCATACTAATACCTAATTAATTTAAAATCTATTTTCTTTTCTTTACGATAAATTTTGAAGTACGTTTATTTTTACGTGTCTTCTTACCCTTTGTTGGGAATCCCCAAGGAGTAACAGGATGGCGACCTCCTGAAGTTTTACCTTCACCACCGCCATGAGGGTGATCTACAGGATTCATTGCTACACCTCTAACATGCGGTCTCCAACCTAGCCATCTATTTCTACCGGCTTTACCTAAATTAATATTTTTTTGATCCGGGTTAGATATACTACCTATAGTAGCTTTACAATCTAAAGGTACTAACCTAAATTCACCTGATCTTAATTTAATCTGAGCATATCCTGAATCTTTACCCACTAGATCTACTGAAGTACCTGCAGACCTTGCAATTTGACCGCCCTTACCGACTTTCATTTCAACATTATGTAAAGTAGTACCGATAGGAATGCATTTTAAAGGTAAACAATTTCCTATTTTTATATCAGCATCTTGACTTGATATTACTCTATCACCTACAGATAATTTTTGTGGTGCTAGAATATAAGAATATTCCCCATCTTCATATTTTATTAAAGCAATAAAAGCAGTTCTATTAGGGTCATACTCTATTCTTTCAACAATAGCAGAAACATCAATTTTATTTCTTTTAAAATCAATAATACGATATAATTTTTTGTGTCCTCCACCTCTGTGCCAAGAAGTAATTCTACCTTGATTATTTCGTCCACCGGTTTTAGATATACCTTTGGTCAAAGATTTTAAAGGTCTGCCTTTCCATAAACTAGTTTTATCAACTTGAACTAACTCTCTAAGAGAAGGAGTAATTGGATTAAAATTTTTTAAAGCCATTTATTTAATTCCTCCGGCAAAATCGATATTATGGTCTTTTTCTAATGTAACAATAGCTTTCTTTCTATTGATTTGAGTCCCTATAATTCCTTTAAATCTTTTCTTCTTACCTTTAACGTTTAAAATATTCACTTTTTTTACTTTTACTTTAAATATTTCTTCTATAGCCTTTTTAAGGGTAAGTTTTTCAGCAAATTTATCTATATAAAAAGCGTATTTATTTTGTTCCGAAAGGGTTGTAGTTTTTTCTGTAATAATAGGTTTTCTAATTAAATCGTAGTATTTATAAGCACTCATCTTAACCTCTCTTCTAAAACACTCACTGCTTCTTGTGATAATAGGACATATTCATGTCGTATTACATCATAAACATTGGCTCCTATTTGTGGAACAATCACAGTATTATAAATATTTTTTGCAGCTAAAGAAAAATTAATATCTACTTCATTTCCATCTATTACAAAGAAACTTTTCCCTTGAAATTTGTTTAATATATTTACAAGAGCAGAAGTTTTAGGCTTATCTAGCTTTAAAGAATCTATTACTAATAATTTTCCTTCAGCGCATTTCTCGGATAAAGCATGAATTAAACCCAGTTTTCGTACTTTTTTAGGTAATTTCGTTGCATGACTACGTACTCTAGGTCCATGAGCTACACCACCACCACGCATCTGTACCGATCTAAGGGAGCCTTGTCTTGCATTACCTGTACCTTTTTGCTTAAACGGTTTTTTTGTGGTTCCTAATACTTCTGATACTGTTTTAGTTTTGTGGTTACCGGACATTGCCTTAGCTCTCTGCCAATCAATAACCTGCTTTATTATATCATCTCTGATAAATTCAACAGCAAATATATCTTCATTTAAGCTAATCTCACCAACTTCTTCATTAGCAAGACTTAATATTTTAGTTTTCATCTTTATTTTAACCTTATACAGTCTTATATAAAACTTTTATATCAATAATATTGCATGGCGTTTTGTTAATGTGATAATCTTTAACCTCAACAAACATGTCTAAATATCTATTATACAGTTATTGAAATCTTTTTTATTGCATCTTTTACTGAAAGATACGAATTTTTGTGACCGGGTATACTACCCTGAATCATAATAAGCTTACGCTCTTTATCAACGGCAAATATTTTCAAATTTTGAATAGTAACTTGGTTACATCCCATATGACCGGCCATTTTTTTGCCTTTGAAAACCTTTCCTGGATCTTGTCTTTGTCCTGTAGAACCATGCGAACGATGGGATATCGAAACACCGTGAGAAGCTTCAAGACCTCTAAAATTATGTCTTTTCATACTACCGGCAAATCCTTTACCTATAGTAGTTGCCGTTATATCCACAAATTGTCCTGCCGTAAAATGGTCTACTTCTAGACTTGCTGCTATATCAATAAAATTCTCTTCAGAAATTCTAAATTCTTTTAATTTAGTTTTAGGGGATATTTTAGCATTAGCAAAAACTTGTCTCATAGGTTTGGTTACTCTAGATATTTTTTTATCTTTTACACCTATAACCAAAGCATTATATCCATGTTTTTCTAGAGTTTTATGTCCTACTACTTGACAATCATCAACTTTTACCAATGTTAAAGAAATTCTTTCGCCTTTATCATTAAAAACACTAGTCATCCCAATTTTTTGAGCAATTATACCAGTTCTCATTTATTCCCCACTCTCTAATTCAATCACTACATCAACACCTGCTGCTAAATCAACTTTACTTAAAGCATCGACAACCGCCGGATTCGGATCACCTATAACTAATAATCTTTTATGCTTTCTAATTTCAAATTGCTCTCTTGACTTCTTATGTACATGAGGAGACCTATTTATAGTAAATCTTCCAATTTTTTTAGGTAAAGGAATAGGACCATTAATGTTAGCAAACGTTCTTTTAACAGCACTAACTATCTCTTTTGTAGCTTGATCAAGACTACGGTGATCAAATGATTTTAAACGAATTTTGATTTTATTTTTCATTCAGTAAACCTAATATTTAAACAGCAAGATGTTTTTTTAGACATCTTTCTAAACTGTACTTCTAGAGGTAATTTGTACATCGATCCGGCACTCGAATCCTCACATCCGTTATATATGCTGTGGTTCTGCATATTCTATACCTCCTTCAAATTCTTCTCTATAAGCTGGTTCGGAAAAATGTCTATTACATCTTAAAATATAAATACCTATTATTAAAAAATAATAGGTATTTATAAAATCAATTAATTATTTATTTTAGTTACTACGCCGGCACCCACTGTTCTACCACCTTCACGTATAGAGAATTTCAACCCTTCCTGCATCGCAATCGGTTTAATTAATTCCACTGTAAAAGTAGCATTATCTCCAGGCATAACCATCTGCTTATCAGCAGGCAATTTTATTGTACCGGTAACATCTGTTGTTCTAAAATAGAACTGCGGACGATAATCATTAGTAAATGGAGTATGACGTCCACCTTCTTCTTTACTAAGCACATATACTTCAGCTTCAAACTTATCATGCGGTTTTATGCTACCAGGTTTTGCGAGAACTTGTCCTCTTTCAACTTCTTCTCTTTTTGTACCGCGTAGTAATATGCCAACATTATCTCCGGCTTGTCCTTCATCAAGTAATTTTCTGAACATTTCTACACCGGTACAGGTAGTTTTTTGCGTATCTTTTAGACCGACTATTTCAATTTCCTCACCTACCTTAATTATTCCTGACTCTACTCTACCAGTTACAACAGTACCTCTTCCTGAAATAGAGAATACATCTTCTATTGGCATTAAGAAAGGTTTATCCGTAGCTCTTACAGGCTGCGGTATATAGCTATCTACTGCATCCATTAGCTCATTAATAGCTTTTTCACCTTCAGGCTTTCCTTCTAAAGCTTGAAGTGCAGAACCTTTAATAATAGGTATTTCATCACCCGGGAAACCATATTTTGATAATAATTCCCTTACTTCCATCTCTACTAGTTCTAATAGATCAGGATCATCCACCATATCTATTTTATTTAAAAATACTACCATAGCAGGCACACCTACCTGTTTTGCTAGTAATATATGCTCTCTAGTTTGCGGCATAGGACCATCAGCAGCAGAAACTACTAATATTGCACCGTCCATCTGAGCGGCACCAGTTATCATGTTCTTTACATAGTCAGCGTGTCCCGGACAATCTACGTGTGCATAGTGTCTATTTTTAGTCTCATATTCTACGTGTGCAGTAGAAATAGTTATACCTCTTTCTTTTTCTTCAGGAGCAGCATCAATTTGATCATACGCTGTAGCTTGTGCTCCACCTGTCTTAGCAAGCACTATAGTTATTGCTGCCGTTAAGGAAGTTTTACCGTGATCTACGTGACCGATCGTACCTATATTAACGTGCGGTTTAGTTCGTTCAAATTTTGCTTTTGCCATATTATTACTCTCTACAATTTTTTAGGTTTAATACAAGTTTTTTTATAAGTGCATTTTCTTGCTAAACTTATTTGTTACCACTGTCTCTGGAGCGGGTGATGGGAATCGAACCCACACAGCCAGCTTGGAAGGCTGGAACTCTACCATTGAGCTACACCCGCATTGTGGCACTATTAATAAAATAATTTCAAAGTTATTTTGTTAACAGTGCTATATCAATTTTATTCAGATTTATAAAAATACACAATTATGTTTTATTTTTAAATAAAATGATATGCTTCCCTGAACCATTTAAGTGGTGGAGGGAGAAGGATTTGAACCTTCGAACGCTTACGCGGGCAGATTTACAGTCTGCTGCCATTGACCACTCGGCCACCCCTCCTAAAGAACTTTACTGTATTAAATAGACTAATTCACTGTAAAATACAATATATAATTAGTATTAGGACTTAATAAAACTTCTTGCCGAATCATCAAATAAACAAATAGCAGCTTGCACATTTATTTAGTTGTAACTTTCTATAATAAATAGTAGTTTCTGTCAAGAACAAATTACTGACGGTTTTCAATAAGATGCAAAATAAAAAACTTGATTCTAAACATTGTTATTATATGTATGGGAAACATCCTGTCTTTTCTGCTCTAAATAATCCAAAACGTCAAATTGACAATATTTTATGCACTAGGGAAATTTTTGAGACACATAAAAAATTAATAGGTACTAGAGCTTATGAAATTGTTAATAACGATATTTTATCTAAATTACTGGAAAACCAAACACATCAAGGAATAGCTGCAAAAATTAGACCAATTTTTTCTTATAATTTAGAGGACATAGATATAACAAATCCAAAATGTAAAATTGCGATTCTTGACCAAATAACAGACACACAAAATATTGGCGCAATTATTCGTAGTGCCGCTGCTTTTGATATAAATGCTATAATATTACCTCAAGATAATTCTCCAAATGAAAACGGCAGCATTGCTAAAGCGGCTTGCGGTACTTTAGAATTAATACCTATAATTAAAGTTACTAACTTACGCTCATGTATGAATTATCTTAAAAAACACGGCTTTTGGATTATAGGTCTAACAGGTTCTGCAAATGACTACTTTACCGATAAATTAATTTCCGACAAAATAGTATTGGTATTTGGCTCAGAAGATAAAGGCATACGAAGATTAGTTGCAGAAACATGTGATTATTTAGCCAAAATCCCTATTTCTCAGAGAGTAGAAAGTCTTAATGTATCAAATGCCGCTTCTATACTTTTTCATTCATTACATAAATAATATTTTTAATAAATCACATATTGTTTTTTATTTACTTCGATATAAATATTTAGTCTACTAAAATTAAAGTCATAAACTTTGATTATATCAATTAACTTGAGAGACAAGTCATGAAAAGGGAACCAAATGAACAAATTATCGAGAGTTTTGAAAAACAATTAAGACATATTTATAAATGCACTTACAGAAAAAGAGATAACAACAGCTATATTAAACAATTTTTTTGATAAAGTGATCAATAACCTCAAGAATAAAAGATTAATTAATGATATTATATTTGATATATATCAAGGTAAAGCAGTAATTACTAAACCTATATATTCCGATTATATAGCATCCTCTGAACCTAAATATAACGAACATTGGCAAAAATTTTATAGTTTTAATCGTAATCTTATGATAGAAAGCACATTAATATTTATTGCTAAGAATCTAAAAAAAGCTTCTTTAACAGACAAATTATATTATAGCTTTGCTAAATTAGCCCAGCAATTAGACTTGAATGCAGTAAGTGATCATTTTATGAAAAAAATAGATAATATATATAACATTTAACAATTTATGAAAAATTACAGAACCGAAAGTGATTCTTTTGGAGAAATTCAAATAGAAGAAAAATTTTATTGGGGGGCTCAAACTCAAAGATCTTTAGAAAATTTTAAAATAGGCAAGCAAAAAATGCCTGAAATTTTAATTCGTGCTCTTGCTATTTTAAAAAAATGTGCAGCACAGGTTAATCATGAGTTTGGTGCTTTAGAAGCTAAAATCGCTATAAGTATAGATAAAGCCACAGATAGAATCTTAGAAGGCGAATTTGAGGATCATTTTCCTTTAGGAGTTTGGCAAACAGGTTCAGGAACGCAAACAAACATGAATATGAACGAGGTTATTGCCTCTATTGCCAACGAAGAATTAACAGGCCAGAAAGGCGGCAAATCTCCGGTACATCCTAACGATCATGTTAATAAAGGACAATCATCCAACGACTCTTTTCCAACCGCTATGCATATAGCAACCGTACTTGCAACTAAACAGCAACTGATACCAGCTTTGAATAATATACTGACCTCTTTGCAGGATAAGTCAAAAGATTGGGACAAAATCATAAAAATAGGACGTACCCACTTGCAGGATGCAACTCCTTTAACTCTTAAACAGGAATTCTCTGGATATATTACACAAATAGAGTATGCTTTAGAACGCATAGAAAATGCACTACAAAAAGTTTATCTACTTGCCCAAGGAGGCACAGCAGTCGGTACAGGTATTAACTCAAAAATAGGCTTTGATATAAAATTTGCCGAGAAAGTGGCAGAGTTTACTAAACAACCCTTTAAGACGGCTCCTAATAAATTTGAAAGTCTAGCTGCTCACGATGCACTAGTAGAATTTTCAGGAACTCTTAATACTATAGCAGTTAGCTTAATGAAAATAGCAAATGATATAAGACTGCTCGGCTCCGGTCCAAGATGCGGTCTTGGTGAACTACATTTACCTGAAAATGAACCTGGTTCTTCTATTATGCCCGGTAAAGTAAACCCTACACAAGTCGAAGCTTTAACAATGGTGTGCAGTCAGGTGATGGGAAATCATGTTACGGTTACTATTGCCGGCTCAAACGGACATCTTGAACTTAACGTATTTAAACCCGTAATAATATACAATATCCTACAATCTATAGAGCTGTTATCCGATAGCGTAAATAGCTTTGTTACTCACTGTGTTAAAGGATTAGAACCCAATATAGCACGCATTAATGATTTACGTGATAAATCTCTAATGCTTGTTACAGCTCTTAATCCGCATATAGGCTATGATAATGCTGCAAAAATTGCTAAAGAAGCACATAAGCACGGGATCACTTTAAAAGAAGCAGCTAAAAAACTCAATCTTCTATCGGAAGCAAAATTTGATAAAATAGTAGTACCTGAAAAAATGGTTAGTCAATTTTAGGTTTTATATAAAGATATTAATTTAAACTATTAATATTACTGTATAAAATCTTATAAATAGGATAATATTAAATTAGTCTATTATTATATTACCTATGTGAAACAAAATTTATCTAATCAAATTAACCGACTCGAAGCAAAAACTCATTTTTCTGATCTAATACAGCATATACACGACGGAGAGCAAATTACCATTTGTAAGCATAATATGCCGGTTGCAAAAATTATAACTCAAAAACCTAAAATCGATAATATAGTAAAGCAAATAAGAGAATTCCACAAAGGCAAAACACTAGAACTCCTTAATACTATTAAAGAGCTTAGAGATGAAGGTAGAAAATGGTGAATTCTAAACCGTTTATAGCCGATTGCTCCATAACTGTCTCATGGTTCTTTTATGATGAACGTGATAAATATTCAGATTTTACATTAGATTATTGTTATAAGTTTAGAGTGATAGTACCGCCTCTTTGGAGACTTGAAGTAACTAATGTAATATTAATAGCAGCAAAACGTGCTAGAATAAAATCAGTAGAGGTTATTAAAATTATAGATTTTTTAAACTCTCTCCCCCTTAATATATCAAATTTAAATTTTTCCATACATGAAATTAAACTGCAAGAGCCAACAATCTTACTACATATGATACAACTTATTTATTAACTGCCACGCATGAAGTACTTCCTATGGCCACTAACGATAAAGCATTAATCAAAGCATGTCATAATAACGGCATTCCACTATAAAATACAATAATCCATATTTTTCATAAAAAGTTTATGGAAATTTCTAAATCTTTTATTATACTTAAACATTAATTATATAAAATAAAAGAGTACCATGGTTTTAAATATCAAAGCTCCTGAAAATATAGTATTAAAACCGACCATTACAGTTTTTGGCGTTGGGGGTGCAGGTAGTAATGCAGTAAATAATATGATTAGTGCTAATCTGCAAGGTGCTAATTTTGTAGTAGCTAATACTGATGCACAATCGCTTGAACATTCTTTATGCACTAACAAAATACAACTCGGTGTTTCTACGACTAGAGGTCTTGGGGCAGGAGCTTCTCCTGAGGTGGGAGCACTTGCTGCTCAAGAATCAGAAAGCGAAATTCGTAATTACCTAGAAAATAGCAATATGGTATTTATTACGGCAGGTATGGGCGGTGGTACAGGTACCGGTTCTGCACCGGTTATTGCACGCATTGCTAAAGAACTAGGCATCCTTACGGTTGGGGTAGTAACTAAACCTTTCCATTTTGAAGGCGGTCATCGTATGAAAACTGCCGATAAAGGACTTATTGAATTACAACAATTCGTTGATACTTTAATTGTAATACCGAACCAAAATCTATTCCGTATTGCTAATGAACAAACGACGTTCGCCGATGCTTTCAAAATGGCAGATGACGTATTACATGCAGGCGTTAGAGGAGTAACAGATTTAATGATTATGCCGGGACTTATTAATCTTGATTTTGCCGATATTCAAGCAGTAATGAGTGAAATGGGTAAAGCAATGATGGGTACAGGTGAAGCTAGTGGCGAAGATAGAGCTATTAAAGCGGCAGAATCTGCAATTTCAAATCCACTGCTAGATCATAGCTCAATGTGCGGTGCAAGAGGTGTATTAATCAATATTACCGGCGGTTCCGACATGACCTTATTTGAAGTTGACAACGCTGCTAATAGAATTAGAGAAGAAGTAGACAACCTTGATGCTAATATTATTTTCGGTTCAACATTTAATCCGGAATTAAAAGGAATGATCAGAGTATCAGTTGTTGCTACCGGTATTGATGCCGATAAAGTACCGACATATAAACCCGCAATAGCTGAAACTACCAATATAGTTCCTGAGGAAACTTATAATAAAGCTATAGCACAACCTACACAAATAGAAGAAATGCCTGATTTTAACAGCTACAGTACCAAAAATATTGAAATTCCCGACTCTCCAATAAATCAAAATTTTATCGGAAATGAAAAAGAGCTAGGGTTACATACCAATACTTTCAACAAATCTGAAGATGACTCACCCAAACCATCATTTTTAGGAAAAATATGGGGTTCTCTGCGTGCTTCAAATAACCAAACTTTAGAACGCAAAAACGTTGTTGTTAGTACTCTAGATCAAGATAATAAAGAGTCTGATATTCATGACATACCGGCTTTTTTAAGAAAGAAACGGGATTAGATTAGAAAATGAATATAATTTCAGAACAGCATAAAAAAAGAATTATTAGAAATAACTAAAAATTTTCCTGCAGATACTGCATCACTAATAAATTATGTAGATAAGACATTTAAATGTTATATTCATAATTTATCTTTATCGGATCAAAAAGATTTAAAGTTTTTTATAGCAAAAAGCTTTGCAAATCAAATTGATGTTTGTAAAACTAAAGAACATGTTTAAAGTTTTTTACAAGAGTTACACGAGCTATGGAAAGATTTATTTGAAGAGATATTGGAAGATAAGCCTGTATATAGTTTAGACATTGACTGAGCAACATACTATGCCGAATTAGATTTTACCACATTAAATCAAAATAATATGCTGAATACAAGATTTAGCGCAACCTAATAGAAACGCTACCTAACTTTTCTAGTGACAAACAAAAATATAAGGCTGAACTAACCTTTACAGAATTAAAACAAAATAATTTTGCAAAAATATATTTGGAAAAACAACAATATAACTCTCAAAGTATTCTTATTTCAAATATACAAAATAATCACAATAATTACATATTATTTCCTAAGATTATAAACATTGAAGAACAAGTTACCATAGATATATTAAATAATTTATTATTATTAGGTGCTTATAATAAATGTAATTTTTTTGAATCCAATAATGGATCAGAAATATATTTTAGATTACCTAATAATGAAAGGCTTGCCATAAAAGTTTTTAGTTTAAATAATCAGCCTATTTTAAAAGAAAATAAATTTGAAAATTCTATATTATTTTTAAGTACAAAAATAAATGGTGATGTTGACTATAGTGAAGGCTTTAGTACTGATATTATAGCCAATGGTAAAATAAATGCTTCTTATATAATTCCTCTAGGCGAGATAATGGATTCTAATTAAAAAAATAATCATATGCCAAATAAAATTATACTATTTCTTATATCATGTTTTTTAAATACTGATTTATTACCGATAAGCGGTTAAAAGATATTGCACCCTATCCTACACCACTTGAAAATCAAAAGTGTTATGTAATTCATTTACCTACAGAGTCCAATGAAGAAAAGCTAAAAGTAGAATTGCAAGCCAAAAAATACAATGCAAGATTGTAATCGTGTTGGGTTTGGTGGTAAGCTTTTAAGCTATAATAGCAAACTACCTATCATAGTGCTCCAAAAGATGTTGAACTACACTACGTTATTTGGCATCAAAATGATACAATCAATTCTGCAAAGGCAGAATAGGACATACTATTCTTCAAAAAAATTTAATATACTATATGATATTTAACGTCATCGCGAGCAGTCGTAGACTGCGTGGCAATCCAGAAAAAATAATCAAAATTCTGTAAATCAGAAATTTTTACTAGATTGCTTCGTCGAAACTTGCAGTTTCTTCTTGCAATGACGAAGACTAACACAGTTAGTATACTAAATTACTCAAAATCTTCCTCTACAGCTTCAACTTCTTGCACTTCCGGTACAAAATGTTTAAGCATGGACTCAATGCCATTTTTTAAGGTGATGGTGGAACTAGGACATCCAAGGCATGCACCACGAAGTGCTAATTTAACTACACCGTTTTCAAAGCCTTTATATATTATGTCGCCGCCGTCTTGTGCAACAGATGGACGCACCCTAGTTTCAATAATCTCTATGATTTGTTTCTCTATTTCCGAAAGCCCATCAAGGTTATGATTTACATTATCTGCTTTGGTGTTTTCTTCAAATACAGACAAGCCTGAAACAAAATGATCCATAATAACCATTAAAATCTCAGGCTTTATAACTTGCCAATTACCTTCAGCTTGTTTAGTTACTGTTATAAAATCACTACCGAAAAACACCGATTTTACATTATTAATATAAAATAATGATTCTGCAAGTTTGCTTCTTCCTTTTACTTCAGCAAGCTCACTAAAAAATACCGGCTGATCACTACTTATTTCCTGCCCTGGGAAAAATGTTATTGCATCCGGATTTGGAGTATCTTCAGTTTGAATAAACATAATTAAAGCACACTAACAAATTTGTTGATTATTATAAATTGATAGTACTACTTTTACAATATATTTGTATTTAGGCATTTTTACATGGTGTTCAAAAGTATGTCATTCCTGCAGCAGCAGGAATCCAATACTACCTATCCACATCATTGCGAGAAGGCATTGATGCCGACTAAGCAATCTCATGCAATTTAAGAGAGATTGCCACGTCGCTACGCTCCTCGCAAGGCATTGTTGTAGGGACCGGTAAAGCACTCGGTGTCAAGCCACGTGATGACAGAGGTGAAATTGATCCACACAACAACACCTCCTCGCAATGACAATTATAAATATTTTGCTAGATTCCCGCTTTAGCTAGAAATAACATAAGGCGGCAAATATCTAATTAATATATAAGCCGGTATAAAACAAAATCCTGCTACAATAAAGAAATAAGTCCAGCCTAAATAAGTAGCTGCATAGCCTGAAATACTACCAAACAATATGGTACTAATATAAGCAATAGAAGTCATTAAAGCAATTTGGGTGATACAATATTTAGAACTACAGCATCTTAATTGGTAAGAAAAAAACGGCGACATAGTTAAACCCTTGGTAAATTCTTGAAAGAAGACCGCTATATACAAACTTGTAATATCTCGATTATAAAAATAGAGAAATAAAAAAGATAGGCTAGATAAAGCATGATATATTAATGCTCTTTTAAGCAAATAAGAATATTCATATTTTCGGCATAAAAACCCACCGATAAAACCTCCAAGGATTGTAGCACACATACCGAAAGCTTTATATCCAAGAGCTAAATCTTTCTTCGTATACCCAATATCAAGATAAAACATATTCGGCATAATTGACAGCAAATTATCTTGAAGACGATATAGAAGCATAAAACTAACAATTATTAGCCATTTAGGTTTCTTGACAAAATCATAAAAAGCATGCCAAAATCTATCAAAATCATTAATAATTATCTTATCTTTAAATTTAAGCGGATAGATTATAATTAATAGTAATGACGGCATACATAAAATTGCCATAGCACGATAAACATCTTGCCAGGATATGATAGTAGATAAATATAACGCTCCTGAACCTGCTATGAGTATACCTATTCTAAAGCCTGTAGTACAAGCTGCCTCACTTATGCCCCAATTTTTATTTGTAATCAGTAACATCTGTGATGATTGAAGTAACATATCATAAATGGACGAAAAAAATGCCACAGCTACTAAGCATAAAGCAAATGGTATAAAATGAGTGTTAGGGTTAAAATTTGTTAGAATATATACACAAAAAATACAACTAACCAAAGCAATAATTAAACAATATTTATATCCCCGCTTACTTAAAGGAGCAAAACTTACTGTTTCAAGCAAAGGACCCCATAAAAATTTAAATATATGAATAAAATTCACTAAACTAAAAAGCCCGATAGTGATTTGATCAAAACCGGATTCTCGAAGCCAAAAAGAAAGAGTTGAACCGGTAAGTAAATAAATTAAACCTCCAGGAAAAGAAATTATTAATATAAAGAAAATATTAGATATATATTGAAATCGTGAAAAATTTAAACTTATGAATTTATCCTCCTTTAAAATATACGGTTGTCATTCCTGCAAAGGCATCGCCCGCATGGATATCTAATCGTCATTGTGAGCAGCAATAATGATATAAATGACGTAAACCCAAACTTACGATACTTTCTTTCTTTTATTACCGTAGCTGTTACCATCAAAGGTTCTTTTACGGCTACTATCAAAAGCATTAAACTTTTTACCGTCACCGCCGGCTCTTTTACCGAATGATCTTTTACGATTATTTTTATCACTTCTAAACTCACTACGTGGCGTAGATTCTCCTTTATTTACTAAACGATCGATTGCACGCCATCTAATAACATCATCAGGAGAAATAAAAGACAACGCATGCCCAGTAGCCCCTGCTCTACCCGTTCTACCTATCCTATGTAAATAATCTTCAGGACACATAGGTAAATCATAATTAATAACATGCTGTGTATGAGGAATATCAAGCCCACGAGCCGCTACATCCGTTGCTACCATTATTCTATGGTTTGACTTACGAAATGATAAAATTACTCTTTCACGTTGACGCTGACTTAAATCACCGTGTATAGCTTCTGCTGTATGATTTTCATATTTTAACATTTTAGCTAATTGATCGGCAGAACGTTTAGTCTTCACAAAAATAATAACCGATCCTTCCCTATTACCAAGTTGTTTAGTTAATGCACTAAATTTTTCTTTATCAGCAACATGCATTGATTCCTGTTTTATTTCTGCAGCTGCTTTATTAGTAGCACCGACCATAATACGTACCGGATTGTTTAGATATTTTTGAGAAACAGCAATAATATGTTTTGGCATAGTAGCGGAAAACATTAAAACTTGTCTTTTTTCCGGTAAAAATTTATTGATTTCTTCTAATTGTTCTTTCATCCCCATATCAAGCATTCTATCCATTTCGTCAAGTACGGTTATGCCTATACGATCAATTTTTAGACTTCCCCTATTTAAGTGATCGATAATACGCCCCGGTGTACCGATAATCACTTTTGGATTCTTTTTTAATTGCATAAATTGTTTAGGCATCGGTTCACCGCCTATCAAAACTGCACTATTAATTTTATAGGATGTAGTTACTTTATTTAAAGTACTGTGTATTTGCATTGCTAATTCTCTAGTCGGAACAAGAATTAAAGCAGTAGTTTTATTTTTAATAAATGAATCAATTAACGGCAATAAATAAGCAAGAGTTTTGCCTGAACCTGTTTGGCTAGAAGCGAGTATATCCGATCCCGCCATTGCAACCGGAATCGATTGCTTTTGTATTTCAGTCGGCTCAGTTATATTCATTGTCTCAAGAGCAATAATTAATTCTTCAGATAAATTAAAATTTTTCATTATATAATCCAATATAGTTTTAAATCAAAATATGCACATTATTGATTATACCTCTTAACATAACTCATTTCTTAAAGATATATGAGACATCGACGCTGATCTCTCATCCTTACATACTTAACTATGTACGCTACGTAGAGTAGCAGTTCTTATTCCCTTTATAAGATAAGTTATGCAATAGGTCTATTGTATAAAAAATAAGTTATAGTAAATTAAAATAACGACTTATATAATTATCCTGAATCAAAAAATATGCTTAAGCTAGATTACAAAACACCCACTAAATATATAAAACGATAATGAATAATGAAACTATTTTAGAATCTTATTCAAGCCAGAATAATATTATTAGATTTAGGGCATTTTCATGCCCTTTAGTAAAAATAATTTATTATACTTAAAATTATATAGGTTATTATAAGACAAAAACAAAATATTTACTATTTTGATAAAGATGACTAGGCGACCCTAAATTATAAACAATTGTGGATAGCTGCTTTTGGTATTATAAATTTATTTAATTCTGAGGTTAACAGCATAGGCTTTTCCTTGCTTTTCTTCAAGATCAAAAATTACATCTTGTCCTTCTTCAAGGCTATGTAAACCTGCTGCGTCTACGGCTGATTTGTGTACAAACACATCTTTGCCGCCATTGTCCTGTTCAATAAATCCAAAATTCTTTGTAGAATTATACCACTTAACTTTACCTACTATATTTGTAGCCATAAAAACCTTTATTAGATAGAAATTACTTATTTGAACTTAACACACGCTTATAATAACTAAAACTCAAATTTTACTTTAAGCCTTACTTAAATATAAGAGCCGATAAAAATTCATTATGCAAAACTACCTTACCTTGCGGCATTTGTCAATAAACATGTCAATAACATGCAAGAGAAAGTATTACTTCCTAAAACTAATCTATCATATTATTACTATTTTGTCACTATTTAAGTTAATTATCTAATAAATTAATAAGTAAACTAACGATTTTAAATGTGTTTAATAACTTTTTCATATCAGACTAATATATTAACGATAAAAGTACTTGCTTTTTCGTATTTTTTTTATTAATCTGTCCACTTAGCAAATGCAACCTTAATATCCACAGCTGCCCGCGTGATGGAATGGTAGACATAACGGACTTAAAATCCGTGGAGCGTAAGCTCTTGCCGGTTCAAGTCCGGCCGCGGGTACCATTCGCCATTTTGGGGCAAATTCACCAATGTATCAAACAGCGAACACAGCATAAAATCAAGCTTTTCAGGTTTCAATATTAAGTTCCTAAATATTAAATTTACTAAACGTCTTTTTTCGCTCACGCTGAAACTTTTAAATATCTTATAGGCACTTGAGATTGTTGATATCAAGGAAACCTGTAGCGATAACCGAAATTAATGCGTAGCTGTGACCCTAATGTATTAATTCACATCGCAACTAGATATTAATGAGTGAAAATGATTTAGAGATTGCCACAAAAAACTAACCACCAAACCAATGCTATTTAATTGTTTACTTTGGCTAAACATTAGTATAAGACAATTGTCGAAATCAAGCAAATTATAATAGACGAATAGCATCACTGCTTCGCTTATTTTAGACTAAAGAAATCTAGCAAACAGAATATAGATTGAAAAGGTAATAAGTAAAAGCTTTGCAGCGTTTTTTACTTAATAATACATACGCTTTAATAAATGTTGTTTATTATATTGTGCTTTAGAATTTGTAGGATCAAGTTCAATTGCTTTATTATAAGACTCAAGAACTAAATTGTATTTACCTAGTAAATAGAAAAAGCCGTATTTTTGAGTAAGATAGATTTATTAAATATATAATTATTGACTTATTCCCCCCCCCTATAAATTATTTCTCTCACATGATAATTAAACTCTATAATTAAATATATAAGCTAATTTTAGAGAGTTAAAATATAAAGAAGAAATTTTAACCTTTGAGTCTTATATTGAAGAAGAAGAAGAAAAGAAATTAAAAGCTCAAAATGCATAGTTTTAACTAGTTTTTTAACTTTCTGTTATTTCTTTTTTAACTATATAGATGAAAAAGCAGCAGAATAGAAACTACAGCAAGAAGCAGAAGCAAAAAAGTTAGATAAAGCTGAATGATGCAAGCTATAATATTTCAGCAATTCTCAAATAATCTTGAGGGGTAAGATTTTCAGCGCGATAATTATCATTGATTTTCAACTGAGTTAATACTTCATGTATATTAGGTAAAAGATTTTTCAGTGATGATTTGATCATTTTCCGTCGTCCTGCAAAAGCAAGCTTTGTTATTTGCTCAACTTTATTTATCAGAGCAATAGACAGCGGATTTTCTAAAGGTATTAGTTTAACTATCGCAGAATATACTTTAGGAGCTGGATAGAAAGCAGTTGGCGCTACGTCAAAGCACTTTTCCACTTTAGCTATTAACTGACATATTACCGATAACCTACCATATGCTTTAGTTGAGGGTATAGCACAAATACGTTCTACTACTTCCTTTTGTAACATTAGCGTCATACTAGTAATTAGCCGTGCTTCTTTCAGCCATCTAATCACTAACTCAGTACCTATATGGTACGGTAAATTAGAGATTATAGTTACTTTATAGTCAATTAATTTAGACTCGCCTATATCGTTTGCTCTCCTATTAGTTATAGGCTTCGCTTCTCGCTTCTTGTATGCAAATCCAACTGAATTGACTATATCACAGCTTAAATCAGTTAAATTTATTTTAAGAGCATCTTGTTTAATAATATTTAGATTAGGATAATATTCTTTAATCTCATTAAGGAGCGGGAGGCATCTCTCATCTGTTTCTATAACAGTTAAGGATTCAGGATTTTTCTGCAATATTGACCTAGTTAACCCTCCTGTGCCGGGCCCTATTTCTAATACTCGGCTATTTTCTGCCAGGTTACTTGCACGTACGATTTTATCACATAGACTACTGTCAAAAATAAAATTTTGTCCGTGCTTCTTAAGAGGATTAACTTGATGTAAAGCTGCGTGTTTTGCAATTGAAGGGAGCATATGGTATGTCATTCCCGTGCAAGCAGGAATCCAGTAAAACATATAAAAACAAGTTTTTATATGTTTGTTTTTATCAAATATAATTCTGTATTAATAATCAAGGTTATTTTTCTGGATTCCCGCCTACGCGGGAATGACATAGAATAACACATACTAAGACGGCAGCATTATTTTTATAGCTGCTTTCTTACGCATATTTTCAAACATTTTTTGTGCTTTTTGCGAAATCTTTTTATTGGTTAGGAAATTTACTACATAATTATTTTCATCTTCATTAACATTTAAGATTTTTTTGCTGCACACTAATGTTATTTCAAATTTGTTATTTACTGCAAAAACATTACTTGCTTTATCAGGAGTTAAGTCCTTTACAATAGTTTGTTTTACGCCTTCTATCTTGCTAAGTTTATCGGTAATAATTTGCATAGTAGCAAAATTATCATAAAGCGATTTTTTAACATCCGCACATTTTTTGAGTCGATTTTTCAAATTATTCATCTGCGTAAACGCTTTATTGCCACCATCTTTAGATGTAAATACTTGCATTGAAATTTCTACGTCTTTTTGATCGCTAGATAAAATTGCAACATCTATTTCTTTATTACTTACTTGTACCGATCTTGATAGACTTGATAAAATATTCATTTTAATCAACTCGGATTTAATTTGGGAAATAAAACTATCAGGATTAACCGATCTGCTTTTTAGATACTGAAGAAGAGAACCGTGAGGCATTTTATTACGATCTTCAATAGACTTAATAGCGTTCTCTATCTCTTCTTGCGCAATTTCTCTATCTCCTGCATATTGAAAAAGCAAAGATTCGTCAATTAAGCTCTTAAGTGCTAAGTCACTTAGCTGCTTCTCTTGAGCAGGCGTTAGACTTGCAACATTATTTAGTGTCATAATCATTTTTTTTCTAGCACGGAACTCATTAAGAGTAATAGGTTCATCATTTACGGATGCTACTATATTCGGTAATGATGCTTGTGCTACATTAAAAGTAAAAAAAACGGTAATGATTAATAATAATTTTCTCATGTGATACTCTGAATAAGTGACCAGTAAGTAGACGAAGTTTTATTTGGAAAAGAGCAAGGAGTCTATAAGTCAAGAAGCGGATCGTACATTTAGTACGTGAACACCGCAGAACTTATAAGACGACATAGCCAATTTTTCAAATAAAACGAGTATACTCACATGTTTAAAACTTTTAAACCGATAGAAATAGTCGGCGAAGAGGTAGTCTTTTTGATTCCTCTACTTCCATCGGCTAGATAATCGGAATAAATCTTTGCAGTAATTCTAACACAATCTTTAGAATATGTCATCCTAATAGTTCGTGTAAGTAAATTTGGAGATCGTCTAGAGAGATCAATGCGTGCACCAAAGCCTATAGTCCAATTTTCCGCTAGCTGATAATTTATGTCTCCATAAAATTGTCGTACTCTATTATTTGAAACCTTTATACTTTCTACGGAATAATATTTGTTAAGATTGGTAAGCTGAATAAAACTACCTAGACAGTTAATCTTATCATAGTTAAAATTTCCTCCCACTTCATCCCTAATAGGTCTGAAATATCTATCTTTCCGAAAACTATAAAACACTTCTAAATTATTAGAAAGATTACCTAGTATCTGCCCTACATTTTCCTTATCATCAGCTGGCAAATTTATACTATATCTTGTATTACGGGAGTGTCCTAAAAATAATTTTAAATAATTTTCTTCTTTAGCAATACTAGTATTTAAGCCGTAACTTAATCTATTACCGAAATCATGGCAATCAATACCGCTATAACGGTTGGATAAAAAGATATTTTTTTCGGATAATTCATATTTAGCAGGATCAATTATAACAAAATTTTTATCTTTCTTAGATAGTTTACGTCCCATAGTAAAAGAAACTACCGGCTCAATAAGTAAATTTATCGTTTTTGTTATATTGCCTACTAACGGATAACGCCATAAAGTTTGCAATGCCGGTATATTCCTTTGAAATGATTTACTTTCTCTCAGCTTATCTACATAAGCTCGCCTAGCAAGATAAAAATCGCCTCTATCTTTAGCAGCAAAATCAAAAATTTGTCCTGAAGCAGTCAGCACATTATGCATAAAGGATAGTTGCAAAGAGGTTCTAGCAACTTGTTTTCCTATTCTTTCTTTGTACATTAACGTATTATTTTCAACAATGATATGGCTGTTGTCATTATCATTCAAATTTATCACGTTTTTTGTATTGATTTTTGGTAATACTAGAGGATCGGTATATTTACGATCATTACTACCTAAGCCTTGAAAACTTAATCCTTCCGCCGAAAAATAATCAACCTCATGAATTTTATTTAAGAATATTTTAGAAGTTAAATATGAAGCGTAGTTATTATAATAATTTTTTAAATAAGCTTTATCCGATGTACGCTCCACCCTGAAACCGTAATCATAAACTTTATCGGTACTAATAAAATGACCGCTTGCTATATAATGATAAGAAGAAACTTTTTTATTTTTCACTACACTTCCATCTTTTTCTAGAAAATACGGTAATTTACCATAACTAACTTGAAAATTCATATTATCGGTATCATTCAGGCGATAACGTGCTTCTAGCTCATAAGTTTGATATTTACTAAAAATTCTTGGAGTGAGAGTAAAATCGATATTAGGTTTTGCACGTAGATATAGGGGGATGCCAAACCCTTTATTTTTGACGTCAGGTACCAATAATCCAGAAGTTGCAGGGGCCGTATGAGTCGGATGGAAAAAATACGGTAAGTAACAAATCGGTACACCGTATACTTCAAAAAACACGTTTTTATAAACTACTCTATGCTCTGCGGAATGAATATAAGTATCCTTAGCAGCAATTTGCCAAATAGGGTTTCTATTACAAGTAACATCACAAGGGGTAAACTCGGCATGGTGCAGCTTAAGATTATTTTCATCTATTCTTTCGGCAAGTTTAGCAATTAAAAGATTATTATCACCGGAAAGCAAAATGAATTCCGATATGATACCTTTCTTAAATTCATCTTTTAAAACCGCTTTGTCTCCCTCTATTATCCGATTTTGTTTATCCTTAATTCGGATATTACCTTCTGCCCATAAAATATCGTTTTCTATATCATAAAGTAAATTATCTGCCGTTAATAAATATTCATCCGTAATAATTCTTATATTACCTTTAGCATATATCAAATCCTGATTTTCATTATACTCTACGAAGTCAGCTATAATATTGCTTATTTTAATATTTTGACCATTCTTAGAAAGAGCGGCAAAACTTACCAAAGAAAATATTATGATAATAAGCAAACATATTATTCGCAGTAGCATTTATATGTAATAAATATATTTTAATAGTAAAAAATAATAGCAAGCTATTAGCAATATATCAAATAATAAAAAATTTTGCTTGCTCTTTTGTAGTACAAGGTTATTCTATGGAGATGATAATCATCATTGCGAGGAGATGCATAGCATTGACGTGGCCATCTCATAAAGTAGGATAAACTCCTGAGATTGCTTCGTCAAAACTTATAGTTTCTCCTCGTAATGACTAATAATGTGTTACCCTCAGCGCAAAACACCAAATACTAATAAAATGCTAGACAATTTCATTGCGCATCAAGCAACCAAAGAGTTTTCAGTTAGTGAGATTTCTAATAAAATCAAAGAACTATTAGAAAATAATTTTGGCTATATTAAGGTAAAAGGCGAAATTTCAGGCTTAAAAATAGCAAACTCAGGTCATGCTTATTTTAACTTAAAAGAAAATACCGCCATTTTAGCCTGTACTTGCTGGCGTCCTATTCTTGCTACAATCAAATTTCCTTTAAATGACGGCATGGAAGTAGTAATTAGCGGTAAACTCTCAAGTTATGCAGGTAATTCACGTTATCAATTATCGGTAGATAATTTGCAACCCACAGGACTTGGAGCTATGCTGCAAATTCTAAATGAGCGTAAAGCAAGGCTCGAGCAAGAAGGCTTATTTAATAAAATACGTATTCCTATACCCTTTTTACCTGATAAAATAGGCGTTATCACTTCAATAACCGGTGCTGTTATTAAAGATATTATTCATCGTATTCGCGAACGTTTTCCGACTCGGATAATAATATGGCCGGTTAGCGTACAAGGCGAAAATTCTGGCAATGAAATTGCTGAAGCAATTGAAGGATTTAACAATTTAGAAGAGGTAAATAAACCACGTGTTATAATCGTTGCTAGAGGTGGCGGTTCTATAGAAGATCTTTGGTCATTTAACGATGAGATATTAGTACGTGCTGCTTATAACTCAAAAATTCCTATTATTTCCGCAGTAGGTCATGAAGTAGATTATACTTTAATAGATTTAGCAGCCGATAAAAGAGCCCCAACACCGACTGCTGCCGCAGAATTTGCTGTACCGGTACGCTCTATTTTAAATAACACGCTACAATCTTATGAAAAAATATTATTGAATAATACTAGCCGGTTAATTAAATATCACGAACAAAATATAGTAAATTACAATAAAATACACAGATATCTCTCTCACTATATAAATAATAGGCAACAATTACTGGACGAAACCGGTTTTAATTTACTAGATGCTTTACCGTGCTTTATTGAACTACAAGAAACAAAGATAAAATCTTTTTCTAAAGAAAGAGTTAACCCTGCTAAAATAATCAATTACAAAACATTAGAATTAACACATCAAACAGCTTATCTATCAAAATCGGCAAATAATACTTTGAAAAACTTTGAGTATAAATTAGAATTAAATAGTACGTTACTTGCAAGCCTTGATTATCACAACGTATTAAAACGAGGTTTTGCTATAGTTAAAGGAGAAACGGGTAATTTTTTATCTTCTAAAATTATTGCTGCGAATGAAAAAATTTTTAATATTAAATTTTCTGACGGTGAAATTAAAGTAGTTCGTGCTTAAAGGCTTTGGTTTTATACTTCTCATTTCTAAAAATTTATGCTTTAAGCATAGACACGAACAAACAACAAGCAATTTTAGAATGCGAAGGGACAGCTGATAAAAAAACTTTGATAAATGCATGGTATGTAAATGAGCCTTATCAATACTTAATTGCTGCTTCAAACGGTCATACTACCGTTTCCGGTATGGATATAGAATTAATGAACGCTATTGCTGCAAAAATAGGTATCAATATTGAGTACAATCAAGATAACTGGTATCAAGTTAGATATTCAAAGCGGCAATACCGACATGACAGCAGCAGTTACTTATATTACTGAGAGGAGTTGCAATTGTTATTATTCACAAAATTGAGCCTCTAAGTTTTTGGAGACCGTTTTTTGCTTTCATTACAGCTAATTGTGATATAATATTACGAGATTTTATTATGAAAGAAAATGCAATTAAGAGGACACCAAGAGGAGTTAGTATTCCAATCACTGTATTTATAGGCTATAGCTTTTAGCATATTATTAGATATGTACAGTAGTAATACAAATTATCATACAATATGATATTCAATGAGTATAGTAATTGCCAGAGCATTTATTACTAGTCTCTTAATTTATCATTTTGGTTTTCTTGAGTGGCGATTCCGTAATACAAAATTAGAAGATATAGCAAAACAAACATGAAAATAGCTACTTGGAATATTAATTCCATAAAAACAAGACTTAATTTATTGCGTAATTTTTTATCTAAAGAAAATCCGGATATTTTATTATTGCAAGAAATAAAATGCGAAACCGCAAAATTTCCTTTTGATGCATTATCCGATCTACCTTATAATTCTTATGTTCACGGACAAAAATCATATAACGGCGTTGCTATAATTTCAAAATTTCCTGCCGATGAAATAATTAAGGATTTTCCGAATAATTACTGTAGTGATCAAGCAAGATTCTTAGAAATAAAATTATCATTACCTATAGGGTTTTGTAATATAATCTCGCTCTATGTTCCTAACGGTTCATTTGTCGGTAGCGATAAATTTGTAGCAAAACTAGCATTTTATGATAATTTTATCAATTATCTATCAACTAAAAAATCTTTTGACGAAAAAACTATCATAGGCGGTGATTTCAATATTGCACCGTTCGATATAGACGTATATTCACCTAAGCTATTGGCTGAAACTACTTGTTTTACTGAAGTTGAACAAAAAAAATTACGCACTATTCTAAATTCCGGATTTGAGGATTTATACAGATTAATGCATCCGAGTAAACAAGAATTTTCATGGTGGGATTATAGAGCCGGATGTTTTGAACAAAATAAAGGTATGAGGATTGATATGATTCTTGGTTGTAATAATACTATTGACTATTTAGAAAATTGCTATATGGATTATAATTTAAGGGCTCAAGAAAAACCTTCAGATCATATACCGGTAATTGCGAATTTTAAGGGATAGTCAATGTGGAATGTTGTTATCTTAGGATGCCGTATGTCATTCCCGCGTAGGCGGGAGTCCAAAAAAATAGCTTTAATATTGATATAAGAGTTACATAATTTGATAAAATAACCATATAAAAACAAGTTTTTATATGATTTTAATGGATTCCGGCCTACGCAGGAATGACATAGACCACTTTTTAAAAATAAATATATGTCTCCAAGATTCATGACATTTTACACAAAATATATGACAATTGTCGGTACAATCGGCAATTTTATGTTCTATGTACAGGCTCATAAGATTTTTACCTGCCAATCTTCGGCTTCTGTGTCTATGCCCGCCTTTACTATAAGTGCTATTGCTCTTTGTAGTTGGCTTATATACGGCATATTAATAAAAAATACACCTATTATAATAGCAAATATAGTAGGTTTTATCGGGGCATTATTAGTTCTCTTAACCATAATAATATATTAAATAATGACTAAGCAAATCATTACTTTAGTTGGCCGTCCGAATGTAGGCAAATCAACGCTTTTCAATAGATTAAGCATACGTAAAAAAGCTATCGTTCACGATTTGCCAGGCGTCACTAGAGATAGAAAATATACAGACGGCAAAATCGGCTCTTTTGAATTTTTGTTAATTGATACCCCAGGACTTGACGAGAATCCTAATAGTATGGGAGAGAGGTTAATTGAGCAGACTACTAAAGCAATTTTAGAGGCAGATTTAATTTGCTTTATGGTTGACGGTAGAAGCGGAATATTACCTGATGATAAGCTACTTAGTAGTTTTGTTAGAAAATATAATAAGCCTGCTATATTGGTAGTTAATAAATGCGAGAAAGCTTTTGATTTTGATAAAGAGTACTATAAATTAGGGTTTGATAGTATGATAGCTATCTCTGCCGAACATGGCACAGGCTTAATTGATTTATATGACGAAATTATTGCCAAGTTACCTGAAGAAGAATCAATCGAGACAAATATAGCCGATCCAATTAAAGGAGATTGTTTGCAGATAGTAGTTAGTGGCAGACCTAACGCAGGAAAATCTACTTTTATAAACGCTCTTATTAATGATGAAAGATTATTAACCGGTCCTGAAGCCGGCATTACTCGTGAATCAATTGAAATTGATTGGCAATATAAAAATAATCATATTAAATTGATTGATACGGCAGGACTCCGCAAGAAATCTACTATTACAGAGTCTTTAGAAAAATTATCGGCATCGGATACTATTAACAGTATTAAATTGGCTAATACCGTAATCTTAATGATTGATGCTTTAGCTCCTTTAAAACAGCAAGATTTAAATATTGCAAGCCATGTGGTAAATGAAGGAAGAAGTATAGTGATAGTAGTGAATAAATGGGATTTGGTTAAAGAATCCGAAAAAGAAGCATTTCAGGAAGAATTTTATTATCAAATAAATACTCATCTGCCTCAAGTTAAAGGTATCCCCGTTCTATTCATTTCAGCAATAAATAAACAAAATATTGAACAAGTGCTAGATGCTTGTCTTAAAATTTATAAAATTTGGAATAAGAAAATAACTACTAGCAAATTAAATGAATGGCTTAATTTTACTACGGAAGCACATCTGCTGCCTTTACAAAAAGGAGGCAGAAGAGTGCGTGTAAAATATATGACTCAAACAAAAACCCGCCCCCCTACTTTCAAGCTATTCTCCAATAATCCGGCAAAAATTACCGATAGCTATACTAGGTATTTAGTAAACAATATGCGTGAGGCTTTTGACATGCCGGGCGTTCCTATTAGATTCACTTACGTAAAAACTAAAAACCCGTATGTGTAGTTTAAAATTAATTAATAACAGTTTAGTTATTAGCACCGACAAATCTGAATTAGATATATTACTAGATAATATTACTGATTCTAATTGTCATCATGAATTTATTAAGTAATGATAAGACTAAAGGTAATGAAGTATGGTAACTTATATACTTTAACCAAACTGTAAATTAGATAAGTTCGCTATTCCAACTACACTTATTTTTCTGTTTTTTTATATATATTATATATATTATTCCCGGCGGTAACAATATATAAATGTTCTAACTGCAAATCGGCAAGAACGGTATGCATTGATTTAGTAATACTAGGAGCATCAGCATTTTTTACTTCAAAGCCGTATTTCTTACCATTCTTAATAATTAATAAATCTAATTCCTGTTTGCGTTCGCCAAAAAAAATACTCTACATCCGTTTTAAATTTACGTATTAACTCCTCTATTACAAACCCTTCAAATAAAAGACCGCGTTTTGGATGAACATACCAATCATGTTCGTGAATCCCTAATAATGCATGTAGTATTCCACTATCTCGTATATAGACTTTTGGTGCTTTCACTTGACGTTTTTAGATATTTTCATCTCAAGGTTTTAATAGCCGAATCATAAAAGTTTGCTCTAATATTTTAGTATCGTTTTATAGTCTTAAACCGAGTGACCTTCCAAGCTCGCTATAATTTAATAATTGCCCATGATTATGAGCAAGCATCATCCATAACTGCCTCATTACATGTGCATTAAGAGATATTCCTAAACTAGACAAATCACGCTCGATAAAACTAGTGATGTAGCTATTACGCCATCTAAGACTTTGGACATAATTTTTTGCTAAATATGATTTAGGAAAACCACCTCTTAACCAAACTCCCTAAAATCATTTATCTCCATTTATCTCTATTAAATTGAACGGAGTAAACTCCGTATATTCAATACGGCCGGCTAATGATTCTGAAGATTGTCGCAATAATGCTCCAGAAGCACTACCTAATATTAAAAATTTTTTGTTTGAATAGTCAGCAAGAACTCTTCAATAAGGAAAAATTTCAGGTTGTCTTTGAATTTCATCAATTACTATTAAACCGTTTAAAGGCTCAAGAGTTGTTTTAAGATTCTTAAATTGATCTAAGTGAGATGGATCCTCAAGGTCAAAAAAGTAGCTCTTTTCATCTTCTTTAAGCTGTTTAATATAAGCGTGAGTTAAAGTAGTTTTACCACATTGCCTTGAACCGAGCATGACACAAATAGGGAATATATCAAGGGCACCTGTGATATGTGTTAACTAATAATTTCTGTCTATCATCCTTGTAATTTCATAATGACACTTTGAATTTACAATATAATTCTAATCAAATAATAACAAGATGTTTCTAGGTCCTGTGCACTTTTGATTAATGATTATAATTATTAGATCTTTTTAAGCAAAAATTAATAAGATTTTTGAAGGAATAGTTATGCATATTTCAAAAAAATTTGATCATTTCCAACTAAAAAGAGCCATAATCATGATTATTCTATTAAAAGTGCACAGGACTTAGGCTCCTCTACCGGATTTTCCTATCTCTCTTTGTCTTTCTTCTAATACCTTACTTGTATGCGGTCCTACCACTTCTTTATCTTTACTAAATTTACTTTTTCCTAAATTAACTATAGTTTCTGCTACTACTCCTAGCACTTTTGGATCTGATAATAATTTGAACGCCAGCAATAATAATTTTACCGTATTCATGTTTGCTAAATTTATCGGCAATTTGAATTAATTCATATGCATATTTACTGACCGGCTATCTTTACTAATTTTTCACCGTCTAATTTTAATTTTAGACCCTTAGGTGTTTTATTTCAAAAATCATCTACAACCGGTCCTAAACTACTTGCATGTTTTGTTAATAGTTCAGGAAGGTCTTTTTCAATTATTTTTCTTATTTCCGGATTATGGTTTTTAATTTGTATCAAAGGACTAATCAATTCCTTTACCTCTTTTACCTTTTCTTCTTATGATTTCTCTTCCTTTGGAAGTGGCTTAATTAATTAACTGAAATTTTTGTATTATATCAGCAACTTTATCGCTATCAGGAAGAGCGAGACTTGCAAGTTTAGTAATTGACGGCAGAGCATCTTTTAAAAAAGACGTAGATGCATCTAATGCCTTATGTATAAACTCCGGATCTTCCCCTTATGATTCTATTCTTTCCGTTACTTTAGGATATTTTAAAACATCTAATATATCCTGTTTATTACTATCTAAATATCGTGGTAATTTTTTTCTAAAACAGGAGATAAATTATCAATAATTTTTTTGGCATTTTCAACTAACTCTACTATTTGAGGTTTTTTGCCTTTTAATAACTCTTTTTTAGTTTCAGTATCTAACCCTTCCATATTTAGGTTAATTCTAGTCCAACACTGATTTGCTTAAGCTGACTATAAGCTTTTATAGTTGAAGGAGTACTTTCAATTAATTTTTCGCTAGAATTTACAAGTAGTGCTACTGTATTTGCAATTAATTCAGGTTTAGCGATTTTTTGTGCTTTAAATGTCATGTATATTTTTAATATAGCACCTTGAGATGACGCGTTTTTTTGTTTAATATTCTTATATATTTCTTGTACTTTTGGGTTTAAATCGCTTTCTAGTGTTTTAGATATTAAATCTACTCCTAGTGTAGATAGTTCTCTGATAAATTTAGGACTTATTTTGTCTAATACATTTATTTTTTCTGTTTCGGAAGTTTGAAAGTTTTTTGTTATTTTGCTAAGCCTCTTATTTAAAATAGGCGTGAGAAGATATGGGATAACTTTAGACTGTAAAAGAGTTGCTTTTGAACTATTAGACATAGTTTCGGAATGTAAAACAGAAGCACATTTTTTTATAAGCGATGCTGCATCTGCTATCAGCTTGCAACCAGCATCAATAGAACCTACACTAGTGGTAGCACTTCTCGCTTTTCTGAGGTTATTAAGCTCCAATGCAAGATCAGGTAAAACTTGAGAAGCCTCCCAGGTAAACTGCAATGCACTAGGAACATTCCCGACTGCTTGGATAACACTTTGTATTATACTTAAATTATCCTTATTAAGATCTAGATATCGTTTATTTAACTAATCATATTTTTTGTTACCTGTGTCAGCTCCAAGAGCTAAATATCCAACTTGAACCCACGAAAGATTTTTATATTCTTTATCAAACTGTTGCCTTATATTATCAATGGATTCCTGCTCTTGCTCTTGGCTTTTAGACATTTAAATACCTTTATATAATTTAAAGATTAATAAAATTTAATTTTTGTTAATTTTAAAAGTCATAGTTATCTTACAATGGTTTTTTACTATAATTTTTCATTTACCGGTAAATCCATACTAACCTCTCCACACAATAAAACAATATCCTCCATTACCTGAGGATCTATATCCGGGTTGTTATACTCTTTATTTTTCTGAATCCAGTTGTAATAGTAAGGGTCAGGCCATAATTCCATGATTTTCGGTAAAGATTTTTGCTGTATAGTACTGACATTATACTCGTGTTTTAAAACTGCAGCCGGCATTCACCCTACATCACCGATAAAATATATTTCTGAGAAATGCAAAATTGATTTAATATTATTATCGGGATCTATATGGATTTATAATATTCACGTTGTACATCATTAAGCAATTTCGCTACTATAAATGATTTATCGAGATGTCTTTCTATACTTACTAAAGCTATATTTTCTAAGTTTTCGTGGTATTAAACAATTTTATCTAAAGCTGTTAATTTTTCCAACTCTTCCTCTCCTATTTTTTCTTTTAGGTCTCTTTTATATTTTTGTTCTTTATCTGAAGGAAATACTAATTTATCATTTTTACAATCAACCAAAAAAGGAGTAGTAATAGGATATTTAATAAATAAATCTTTTAGTTTCATAATAAAAAATTTCTTAATATATAAGGCTAATTTTTTATATGTCAAATAATATCCTCTAGACTATCTAGGTCATGCTTTACCAATCGTAACAACTTCGCTTCAGGGCTTAGATTTTTCACGGCCCATTTTTTAATCCAAGGTTCGGCGAGCTGCCACATATTAACATTACCGTCTAACTGTCTGCCTATCCCTTCCACCATTATTAAAGTCTTTTGCAATAGCAACAACTCCGGTTGTACTTCCATGCCGAAATCTTCCGTGATTTTAAATAAATGTGCAAGCAGCTTACCTATGGAAATATTTTTTATGGGCGTCCCTACTATAGGCTCGGTAACTGCTCTACAACTTTGAGCGAATAAAGCTAAATCGGTATTGGATGGGATATAGCCGGCTCTTAAATGTACTTTAGCAACTAATTTATAATCACGCCTTAAAAAGGCAAATAGACTTTCGGCAACGGCTAAACGATCTTTTTCTTTAAGTCTGCCCATAATACCAAAATCAAGTAAAATTATTTTACCTTGCTTATTCACTAAAATATTCCCTGCATGTAAATCAGCATGAAAAAATCCGTCTCTATAGGCTTGATTGAAAAACATTACGGCAAAATCCTGAGATATTTTTGCAGGCTCTAACCCCATTTCCTTCAGTAGCAAAGTATCATATATAGAAGTGCCGTCTAACCACTCGGTGGTTAGTATATGTTCTGATGTTAAATCCCAATATATTTTAGGAATTATCACGTTAATATCATTTCGCATATTATCCGTAAGCTCAGAAGCTGCTGCCGCCTCTAAACGTAAATCAAGCTCAAATTTCATAGTTTCATGAAATTTATCGACTACTTTAATCGGTTTGAGCCTTTTTGCTTTAGAAAATTTTGAGATAATTTTTGCAAGAAAATATAGCAGCTTAATATCTCTGTTATATTTTTTATGAATACCCGGACGTAAAATTTTTACCGCAACATATTCACCGGTTATAAGTTGTGCTTTATGTACCTGCGAAATTGATGCGGCAGCGATGGGGGTATCGTCGAGGTGTAAGAAAGGGAGGGCGTCATGACTCACAGTCATAGACTGCGTGGCAATCTTTTGTTTGCTTGCTGAGATTGCTTCATCGATATACATGTCTCCTCGCAATGACGTTATCAACCTTCTCGCCACCCCACCATCAAACGGAGGTAGCTTATCTTGCAGTAACTTTAAATAACCTGCTATCTCTGCTCCTACTAAATCGGCTCTTGTCGAAAGAGTTTGTCCAAATTTTATATAAATAGGTCCAAGATCACTTAAACAATCTATTAAGCGTTTGCCGTAATCTTCCCGTGATTTTTTTATTAACGAGACCGGAGCAAAAAATAAGGCTAATATATAACCGATAAACCTGCAATATTTAGGGCTTCTTGAATCAATTAAGATTTGCTTTTTACTGATGATACGAAAAATACGTATTAAATTAAAAAAATTACTTATCATCTATTATATACTCCGAAGTAAAATAAAGAATAGTATACGCAGATCAACTTCAAAAAGAGCAAGGAGTGCACAAGTCGAGGAGCGGAGCGTATACTTAATACGTAAGTACCGCAGATCTTGTAGAACGACGTAGCCAATTTTTGAAGTTCATCGAGTATACGCACTGTGGATAGCAACTATTCCGCCACTTAGATTTTTATAACCGACTTCCTCAAAACCGGCGTCTTTAATCATTATTCTAAACTCGTCTTGTGAGGGGAATAAATCTATACTTTCAACCAAATATTCATATGCCTCTTTATTACCCGCTATCATTTGACCAATACTCGGTATAATATTAAATAAGTAGAATTTATAGAAATCTTTTATGTACCCTTCCTTTACTTTTGAAAACTCAAGACATATAAACTTACCCATTGGCTTTAAAACCCTACATGCTTCCTTTAAAGCCTTATTTATATCAGGTACGTTTCTAATACCGAATGCTATAGTATAATAATCAAAACTATTATCCGGAAACGGTAGTTCTTCAGCACTTGCTATAGTAAATTTAAGATTTTGAAATAAATTCAGATCTATTGCTTTTTTCTTAGCTTGCTTTAACATTTCTTCATTAATATCACTTAAAGTTAAAGAGATATTATTAACTCTATCTCTTGCTTTTTTAGCAAGTTTTAAAGCAATATCACCGCTACCGCTAGCAACATCTAATATATGAGAGTTAAGATTTGGAATTTGCCTAATAAATTCATCTTTCCATAAGCGATGTAATCCCAAACTCATTAAGTCATTCATTAAATCATACTTATCAGCGACATTAGAAAAAACGTTATTTACTAAACCTTGTTTTTTAGTGTAGTCTACTTTTTTAAAGCCAAAATTTGTTTGGTTCATAGTTTTTTATTATAAATATTAGTATCAAATGCCGGAACTTCCTGAAGTAGAAACTCTTAAAAACTCTCTAAAAGATAAGCTAATCAGGCTTATTATAGAAAATGTAGAGTTAAAAAGAGATAATTTACGTTATAAGCTATCCCCGCTTTTAGCTACAGAAATCTTAAATACTAATATACTGGATGTTAGGCGTCGTGCAAAATACTTAATTATAGATTTTAATAATGATTATTCTTTAATAGTTCATCTAGGCATGAGCGGCAGATTTACTCTGCAATCTGCTAATTATAAAACTCAAAAACACGATCATGTGATTTTTGATTTAAGTAACGGCGAAAAGTTAATTTTCAACGATACTAGACGATTCGGTATGATTTATAGTTTTAAGACTGATCTCTTAGAAAAAGAATTTTTTAATGATTTAGGCATAGAGCCTTTTTCTGATTTATTGACGTTAGAATATCTAAAAGATAAGCTACAAACTAAAAAAATACCAATAAAAAACTCGATTATGGATAATAGAGTTATAGTCGGAGTCGGTAATATCTATGCTTCCGAAAGTCTGCATTTAGCTAGAATTCATCCGGATAAATCAGGTAACGATTTAAGGGATGATGAAATAGAAAATTTAATTAAAGCGATTAGAGATGTGTTAACTAACGCTATAACTGCCGGCGGTACTACTCTTAAAGATTTTGTAAACGGCGATAACAAACCTGGTTATTTTACTAAGCAACTTAAGGTTTACGGCAGAGAGGGACAAAGTTGTTTAATCTGCTCTAACACTATTATCAAGATAAAGCATTCAGGCAGAAGTACTTTTTATTGTAAAACTTGCCAATATAGTTAATTCACTTGACATATTTTTTAAAACTATTTATAAAGCGCTTTATTATTTAGTTCAATTAATAGTTGTAAAACATATGAGGGTAGACTCCTTACATAACCTTCTTATAAAGAGGCATTTGCAGGAGACATGAAACGCAGCACCGCAGCGTACAAAAAGGTAAGTGAGGATGCGAGTATTGGATCGACGTATATCGCAGATACTTCAGAAGTTGGGAGTCAAATAAGTGGTGAGCCTGTACAGCGTATAAAAATACCTGAGCACAGGCAAATCCTGCAATTTAACGTACCAAATCTTGAAGTATCAAAGGTATACAAATTACCTTTAGAAGGAGGTTATGCAAGGAGTCTAATAAAACCGGTGATTATGGCAGGAGGTAACGGTAAAAGACTATGGCCTTTGTCATCTAAGGATAAACCGAAACAGTTTAAAAAAATATTGAGTGGTCTAACTTTACTTCAGCAAACATTAAACCGAAATAAATTTTTAGGACAACCTACTATTATTACTTTAAAAAAATATGAATCAATCACCAAAGAACAAGCAACAGAAATAGATGTAGAAATAACATTAATTACCGAGCCTTTACAAAAAAATACTGCCGTTTGTGCCATTATTACGACATTATCGGCTACAGCACTAGGATTTGATATTGTAGTGTTACTACCTTCAAACCATAGCAGATGATATAAATTATCTTAATACTATAATGTTAGGAGACTCAAATTATAATAATATGTATAACCTTGGTTGAACACCGCTAATATTCAAGACTATTGACATAGCGTTATTGCTTATATATCCTATTTTTATGAGTTTAAACCTCATCATTCAAATATAGCTAATCTTATAAACTTCAAAAATCTGTAAGTTATAGGAACAACTTAGTAATAAAGCGGTTCATTTTAGTTGAGTTACAACATGGCAAATACTACAGAAGAACAAACAATAATATCTGAAGTCAAAAATGATAAAGACATAGATGAAGAAGAGAAAAGGTTAAAAGCAGAAGATTCACGAAAGCAACTTAAAGCAATACTAATAACATTTGGTATTATTTTGACCGGTTTTTTAACTTTTACTTATTTCTTTTTTAATTACATCGAAGAAAAAGCGGAAGAATACAGACAACAGCAACAACAAGAAATTCAAAAGACTAATAAGAGTTGAATATTAGATTACCACCATTCTCCTTTAATTATGATCTTGTTGTATGGCTGTGATATAATTCCAGCAAGGTATTGTTGCGTGGATACCACCCCATCATTGCGAGCGACTGAAAGAAGCGTAACAATCCAGAAAAAATAACAAAAAATGCTGTAAATCAGCATTTTTTACTGAATTGCTATGTCAATTACTTACGTAATTTCCTCGCAATAACGGAAAAAACAATCCACGTAGGCAATGCCCGCTCGTAATGACTATTTTTATGCTGCTTTAAGTTTAGATTGCTTGAAATTAGTTTTATCAAAATCATAGATAAAATCTTTGATAATAGGCACTATAAACTGTTTAAATTTACTTCCGCTAAATACCCCGTAATGCCCTGCCCCTTTTTGTCAATGGTATCTTTGCATTGATTCAGGTATATTTGAACAAAGTTTTAAAGCAGCTTTTGTTTTGCCCTACCGCTGCAATATCATCTAATTCCCCTTCAATACCGAATAAAGCACATTTAGCAATATGTTTTAAATCGATCGCATGCTTCTCAGAAACTAATTTACCTGTTGCTAACGAAAATTGTTAGAATACTTCATCTATAGTTTGTAAGTAACACTCTGCCGGCATATCCATACCTGCTAAATACTCATCATAAAATTTAATAGTATGATCGGCTTTTTTATAGTCAGAATTTAATAAACTTTGCCATAATTCTAAATGTGAATCTATATGACGAAATAAGTTTAAACCCATAAAGACGGCAAGTTGGAGAAAACCGGGATATACTTTTCTACCATGTCCGCGATAGTTTAGCGGCACCTGCATTGTAACCATTTGGCAGAACCATTCTAAACTTTTACTTTGAGCGAATTCATTAACTGCCGTGGGATTTTTTCTAGCATCTATAGGGCCGCCATCAAAATCATCGAACTCGGCACATTTGGACTATTACTCTCCGACATTAAGCTAATGGCGGCAAGCAATGGAACAGTAGGTTGGCAAACTGCCATAGTATGAACATTCGGTCCTATAAACTTGATAAACTCCATTACGTAATCAATATAATCATCCATATCAAAATGCCCTGCTTCAAGCGGCACATAACTGGCTTCTGTCCAATCTATAATATAAATACCGGTATACAGTAATAATTCTTGTACTGTTGTTCTAAGTAAAGTAGCGTGATGTCCCGCCATGGCCATAGGTGCTACTATTAATAATTGAGGTAATTCTTTTTTAAAACCTACTTTCTGAAAATGCCTTAGTTCACAAAAAGACTTTTTTAGTATCACTTTTTCATTAATGTTAATAGGTTTAATCATCAATAATTGTTTCAAGGATTATTAAATTTGGGTTTTTCATATTTTCTAGTCATGCGTTCACAAAGCGTTAAATAAGCATGCATAATTCTTGCAAAACCGTTATCTCATGTTAATATGCTTCTTTTAGAATTTTTATACCTAAATGCATTGGAGCAATTTGTGCTCTAAGCCCCTCTAACATATAATATGTATAATTAGTACTTAAATCACAGTTAATCATAATTAATTCACAAATTTAAAAATAATGAATATAAATTTAGTTTAACACTAAAAATTCTCAGTACAGTAATTTTAGGACTCACTGCTTAAATTTTTATAAATGCATGATAATAATGGTCTATATATAAATATGTTTATTTTTTCTTCTTATTTTGCTTAGGAATTTTATTTACGTGGTCATTAATATTAAACCAAGTACTATCATTTACTTTCTGTTTTTTATAGACTGTGTCAATATTATTTATATAATTTTCAAAATCTTTATTCTCTTCTGCTAACCTATTAGCCATATTCCAATCTATTTCTGGTCTTTCTCTAGCAGGAATTGATATTTTACTATCTGCAGGATTTTCTATATCTACTAAAATAAATCCTATACCATGCCTAGTATCATTTTATCTACTTTCAATTAAATCAGCAGCAACTAAATAACCATAATGTGCACATGAGGAATTTGATAAAGCCTGAAAAAACGATTCTCGTAAATTACTACGATTGATAATTTTTTTTACTTCAAAAGACCAAAGCCTTGCTTGTTTTCATGCATAATATTTAGCACAATCTTTAATTAGTAAACTCCACTTTTCATTAAGAACTTCCATACCTACCCAATCTGGAGTAACCATTTATTATTACCTTTAGTGCCTTATTTATTTGAAGAAAACTTATGCTTAATAGGCATATTATGAATCTTCAATTTGTTTTGAAGATATAATGCCAGTGCATCACATACTTGCACTGCAGTTATTTTATCTTCTTTATTTGCATTTATTTTAGGTTCTGTGGCTTGTTCATTATTGACATAGTAATCAGGGTTTTGCGAATAATAAAACTTTAGCTTAGGTTTTAGCTCTATTCTAATATTAGGTTCTTGTCTTCGTTCAGTAGAAAGCTTACTACTGCTAATTTCACCTGCACCAATTCCTATAATCTCCTTATCTTTTTCTTCTTGAGTCTTGCTTCGTCAATGTGATTTTCTACCAACCATTCAGCTATACCATAAGAGGTAAATTTCTGATCTTCATGTGCTTCTAAAAAACCAATGATGATATTTTTACGATTAAATTCCATATCCAATATACTAATAATTGAAATACTATAAAATATACATATTATTTTAAAAATTGCAACTTTAAATTATCAAACTTGCTGTTTTTATAAAGTATTATTTATATATTTTTCAAATTTAGAAAATAATGTTTTGAAGTTATGAGTAGTAACATTTGCTACTTCTTTTGATGTTATATTTTTGAGTTCGGCAACTTTTTCAGCGACATACCTAACAAATGCCGGTTCGTTTTGTTTGCCTCGCATAGGCGTAGGAGCTAAGTAAGGAGTGTCGGTTTCTATTAATAACCTATCAAGTGGTATATATTTGACTATTTCTTGTAAATCAGTAGCATTCTTGAAAGTTATAATCCCTGACATTGAAATATATAAACCGATATCTAGCATCTTTGCCGCTAGATTTTTTGAAGAGGTAAAGCAATGTATTAAACCTGGAAATGTGCTGTTACGCATTTCTGAGGTTAAAATGTCAATAGTATCTTCGTCTGCTTCTCTTGTATGAACAATAACAGGCAGGCGTGTACTAGACGCCGCATGTATATGTGCTACAAACAAATCTTTTTGTAATTTTTGATCATAAGGCTGATGATAATAATCAAGCCCCGTTTCACCGATTCCGATAATTTTCGGATGCTGGGTTAGCATAATAATTACCTCAGCATCTGAGTTCGGGAAGACGTAGTCTTGACGTAGCAATCTTGTCCAAGCTTCCTGAGATTGCCACAGCACTTGCAGTGCTTCACAATGACTAATAAAAGAATTCACTTCACACGGATGCACCCCAACACTCGCAAAAACATTTGCATATTTTTCAGCTATCTCTAGAATAATAGGTAAATCTTCAATTTTAGTGCAGATAGTTTGCATATACTGCACATTATTTTCTAATGCTCTTTGAATGACAGAATCTAAAAGCACTGCATCATACCATGGTTTGACTACGGTATCTAGAAAACAACTAATATTAGTTGTTTTAATACCCTCACTAGATCCCGCGATCGCGTCGCGGGATGAAAAGTTACTACGTAAATTAAGATGACAATGTGAATCTATTAACATATTATACTCATAGTAGGTGTGTCATACTGCGGTCTCACCACGGTATGACACACTATTCAAATTTTGGAAATATTATGGTAGGTTCTAAAATATTGCTACCCGCTGTTAAAGTATAATCACGTATTAAATGCTTAAATAGACGTTCTTCTTTATTTACCCCTAACTGATCAAGCATTTTATTTGCTGAACTCGGTATAAAAGGCAGAAGCATTATCGCAATATAGCGTAAAACTTCTAGTAAAGCGTATAACACTTCTAACGTTTTATCTGGATCGGTTTTTTTCAAATTCCAGGGTGCTTCGCTATCAATATAGATATTTGCCTCTTCGGCCAAATTAATAATATTTTCAAGAATTTTATTAATCTCTGTTTTGTCCATCAATAAAATATTCTGCTCGATAAATTTACTTGCGGTTTTTAAAATCGGTAGCTCATATATTTTATCTATAACACCTTGCGTAAGCAAAGGCACTTTGGCGTCATTATACTTATAAACAAAAGATGTAGTACGCTGTAATAAATTACCTATTTTGTTTGACAACTCGCTATTAATACGGGTAATTAAATTACTACGAGCAAAATTGCCGTCTGCACCAAAAGTTACTTCACGCATCAGAAAATACCTAACTTGATCAACACCGAATTCATCAATTAACTTAATCGGATCAATGGTATTACCAAGAGATTTAGAGATTTTCTGCCCATCATTCGTCCACCAGCCATGAGCCATAATTGTTTTCGGCAGCGGAACTTCTGCAGCCATTAAGAAAGCAGGCCAATAGACGGCATGAAAACGCAAGATATCTTTACCGACTACATGTAAATCAGCCGGCCAAAACTTACCGTAATTACTTTGTTCGTCAAGATAACCGAGTGCTGAAATATAATTAGCCAGTGCATCAAGCCAAACATAAATTACATGTTTTTCATTATTTGGCACTTTTATTCCCCAGCTAAAAGTAGTACGCGATACCGATAAATCTTTTAAACCAGACTTAACAAAGCTAATTACTTCGTTACGCCTTGATATAGGTCTGATAAAATCAGGGTTTGCTTCATAAAACTCAAGCAATTTATCCTGCCACTTTGAAAGATTAAAGAAATAGCTAGGCTCTTTAACCCATTCAACTGGAGCACCCGTCGGTGCTAAACCGTCCCTCGTAAGTTCCGACTCATCAAAAAAAGCCTCATCTCGCACTGCATACCACCCTTCATAAAAACCTTCATAAATAGTGCCGTTATCTAGTAATTTCTGCCAAAAAACAGCTACAGCTTCTTTATGTCTGTGTTCCGTTGTTCTGATAAAATCATCATTGGAAATATGCATAGCAGTCATCAGATGACGAAAACTCTCAGATGTTTGATCGGTAAATTTTTGTGGGTCAATATTTTTATTAATCGCTGCTTTTTCTACTTTCTGCCCATGTTCGTCAGTACCTGTTAAAAACATTACATCGAAACCTCGAAGTCGCATGAAACGAGCGATTACATCACTTGCAACGCTAGTATAAGCATGACCGATATGGGGAATATCATTAACGTAATATATAGGGGTAGTAATGTAGTAAGTATTGTTCATAAATGCTTTTTTATTAACTCATGTACTTCAAGTGGACTTAAATCTGAAGCTTTAATTGTTTTTATTCTCTCAGGAAATCTATTACTTAATTCTTTAAAACAATAATAGATTTTTTTATAAAAATCTATACCTCTTATGTCAAATTTATTGTTCATATTTCGTGAATTGACTCTCTTAATAGCAATATCCGGCTCTACGTCAATAAAAAACGTAATATCCGGCATAAGAGAAGGCATTAAAGTTTTGTGCAGATTATAAACTAAATCTATGCCGTTTTCTAGCTCTAATCCTTGATAACATACAGTTGAGTCAATAAACCTATCACATATTACAATATGTCCCTCTTGTAGAGCTGGTATAATTTCCCGTGCCATATGATCATAACGTGCTGCCATAGCTTGTAATAGCTCGGACATGGGTAGTAATTCTTCATGTACTAGAATTTCACGCATTTTTTCGGCTACAATAGTACCACCGACTTCACGAGTTAAAATAACGGGAGTATTTTGAGATTGTAAATATTCATAGAGCATTTGAGATTGAGTAGATTTGCCTATCCCTTCCCCTCCCTCAAATGTAATAAACTTTCCTTGTTTCAAATTATTCATTCATTACAATTACTTTAAGCTATAACTTTATAATCATATCTCTTAAAAAAATATTTACAAGGAAGATTACATACTTATATACTCCTACAAAACGAAGCGCTGTTATACGAAGATCAACTTGGGAAAGAGTAATCGTTCTGTAAGCCGAGGAGCAGAGCGTATATTAAACGTTCAGCATCCGAGGACTTACAAAGACATTGTCACCAATGTTCCAAATTCATCTAGTATAATCCATTATAAATTTTAAATTATTAATATATGAATAATGCATTAAGTAAAAGGGATTTTTCGATCCTAATCGGTAATGCGATGGATCATTTCGATACTGCACTTTATGGGTTTCTTGCTCCGCTACTTGCTGGTATTTTTTTTCCGAATCATGATAAAGTCGTTGCTTTAATACTTACCTATAGTGTTCTTGCTACGTCTTTATTTACACGTCCCATAGGCTCCTATTTTTTTGGCGTAATTGCTAAAAAATACGGCGGTGTTTTTGCTTTATCTTACTCTTTAATCGGCGTTGCTTTAACAACTAGCCTAATCGGTTTAATACCTTCACATGCTCAAATAGGCTGGCTTGCACCGCTATTATTAGTGTTGCTCAGAACGTTACAAGGAATATATTCCGAGGGTGAATGTGCCATTGCTAAATTATTTATTTTAGAGAATAAAGAAGAAAAACAAGCGTTTAAAGCTTCTTATCTTTATCAAACATCTACTATGGTCGGTATTATTCTTGCTTCATTTATCAGTACTATAGTTTTAAATGTAGAGTATAATACATATTGGCGTTTATGTTTCATATTTGGCGGACTTACAGCACTGGTAGGTTATTTTTTAAGAAAGCACGAGGATATTGTAGTCAAGCCCTCATTTTCATCCCGCGGCTTGACCACGGGATCCAATAAAAAAGATAAAATTACTTTACGTAATTTTTGGATACTGTGGTCAAGCCACGGGATGACACCTGGGTCCTCTCCTCGCAATGACGTAGTATCATCACTATTACAAGACTTAACTACAATTTGGAACTGTAAACTAAGTATCTTACGCATTAGTTTTGCCATAGGTTTCTCATGTATGACTTATATAGTACCTTTCGTCTTTTTGAATAGTTTTATTCCGCTTATCACTGATATATCACTCGAAATAATGATGAAATTTAATACTGAGTTTCTGATTTTTGATATGATTATGATTCCGATAATAGGGCATCTAACAAAAAAGCTACATTACCTTAAAATACTAAACGGTACTCTTATTTTAATGAGTTTAAGCATAATTCCTTTATGGCTCTGCTTGAATAATGCATCTATATGGTATGTTAATTTTGTACGTATTTGGATTATAATACTCGGTGTCGGGTTCTTGGCACCTTTGAACTGCTGGCTAAATAATTTATTTAAAACTGCCGATAAATATATGTTAGTCGGTATTGGCAGTAGTATAGGTGCTTCATTAATCGGACGTCTTACTCCGTCAATCTGCCTAATGCTATGGTATGTAACCGGCAACTCTTTATCAATTGCGGTTTATATAACCGCAATATCGATTGTCACTTTATGGGCTGTTAGAGGAGTTGTTACACGGGTCAATGTCATTCCTGCAAAAGCAGGAATCCAGTAAAACATATAAAAATTAAATTCTTATATGTTTTTTACTAAAAATGTAATACTTACAGCAATATTAATGTTATTTTTATGGATTCCTGCTTTCGCAGGAATGACATCAAGAACATTATCTAATCCCTAACAAGACTGTTATCAGGAAAAGAATTTAATAAAACACCATACTCAAAACTAATCCGATATAATTATTAGCTCTGAATCTTGTCATACAATTGGCAGGATTTTCAATATCAAGAGTTGCTACTTGTAATATCAGTAAAATTAAAGCAGCTAAAATAGGTAAATAGTCGATATTATGGTTAGCCATTTTTGTTGCTAGAATAAATAACAATATAAAACCTATATAACATATATAAAGCCAAAGCTTAGAATGCTTGTTCTCTAAATATATACTTAACGATTTCACTCCTATTTTCTTATCATCTTTTATATCCATATATCCGTAAATCGTATCATAACCGATGGCCCAAAAACAGCATGCTAAATACATAATAATCGCTGCTATATCAAGTGTATCCTGAACTGCCGCATAAGCTATTAAGGCCCCTAGCTTAAATGTAAATCCCAAAAAGATTTGCGGGAAATAAGTAATACGTTTCATTAACGGGTATAGGCTAATCATTATTACCGCAAAAAAACCTATATATATAGCTGTTTTGTTTAAAAGTAGCAAAATACAAAGTGAGATAACGCTAAGAATAAAGAGTATCAAAATAGCATAAGAAACAGATAAAGCCTTGCTAGCTAAAGGTCGCTCTTTAGTCCTTGCGACATGCTTATCAAATTTTCTATCAAATATATCGTTAATAATACACCCGCTACTTCTAGCTGTTATACTACCTAAAATAAATAACGGTAATAAATGTATTAACTCCGTTCTTGAGGGGTTTGCAAGCAGTAACCCAAATAAAGCAGGAAAAAAAACCAGCAAATAAGCTACCAGCTTATCTGCACGCATTAATTTTAAGGTAAGCAAAAGTTTGTCTAGAATTAGCATATTAACTTTAAATTTAAATAAATATTTATAGATAATTTAAGATAAAATACGCCACGAAATAAAGCTACTAGATTTTTATGGCTAAAAAATTAAAACATGATTCATTAGTAAAAATAATAATGAACGACCCAGTAGCAGCACAAGAATTTTTGGAATATTATTTACCCGATGATTTTAATAGTAGATTTATCAAAAATAACGGTAGAACAAGAAAGCTACATTGAGGAATCTTTAAATAAGAAAATATAGTAATATAACATATAAAATTAGCACCAATAATAAAGAAGAAGCATTTGTTTATGTATTAATAGAGGCCCAATCAACAATTGATTATTGGACGGCTTTGCGGTGATGGAAATATACACTATCTATTATGTGAAAGACATTAAGCAAGGCAAGGATAAATTACCAATTACCGCTAGTCTATAATTTAGTTATTTACAACGGTAAAGAAATTTATAATGCTCCAAGAAATCTGTGGAGTTTATTTACTGATAGTGTGATGGCAAAGAAATTAATGGGGGAAGATTATCAATTAGTAGATTTGCAAGCTATGACAGATGATGAAATCGTCAAGAAAAAACATTTAGGTATGCTAGAATATATGATGCAGCATATCCAATATGCAGGATATGATAAAACTATGGGAGAAGTTTTTAACAGAGTTTAAGCATATTATAATATTGGATAAAGAAAAAGGTTATATTTACCTAAGATCGTTCTTATGGTATACTAACGCAAAATTCTCAAAACAAAAACAACCGGAATTAGTAGAAGTATTAGATATACATCTATTACAGCAAGATAAGGATACTATTATGAAAACTATCGCTGGTACATATAGAGGCAAAGCTGAGGGCAAACATAATAAGGCAGTAATTATAGCGAAGGAAATGTTCAGTCAGGACTGTAAAATTCCTGTTATTGCCAAAATTACAGGTCTTCAAGAAACTTTCGTTCGCTCAATTGTAAATAAGTAATTAATCATGCAAGCACCACTTGCACAAATCCTAAATATCCATATCCTCCCCAAGAAAAACATCTATTGTCATAATCACATATAACCTCTATAACAATATTCTTGAATCAACTACAAAATCTATGAAAGAATTTCCAAAAAATTATAATTTTACCGAAAATGAAAAAAAGTGGCAGCAAATTTGGGAAGAGAAACAAATTTATGCTTATAATCCAAACGTTGTAAAAGAAGAAACCTATGTAATCGATACTCCGCCTCCGACAGTTTCAGGGCAGTTACATATCGGTCATGTTTATAGCTATACGCAAACCGACTTTATTGTACGTTTTCAGCGTATGATGGGTAAAAATATCTTTTATCCTATGGGTTTTGACGATAACGGGTTACCGACCGAGAGACTTGTTGAAAAGCAGAAACAGATCAAAGCTTATAATATGGATCGATCTGAATTTATAAAAATTTGCGAAGAGGTAGTAGAAAGTGAAGAAGAAAAGTTTAGAAGTCTATTTAACCAAATAGCTTTATCGGTTGATTGGAGTTTAGAGTACCAAACTATTAGTCCGTTATCACGAAAAATATCACAAATGTCTTTTCTTGATTTAGTACAAAAAGAAGAAATTTATCGTACTAATCAACCGATTTTATGGGATCCAGTAGATGGTACAGCTCTTGCCCAAGCCGATATTGAGGATAAGGAAAAAACCTCTTGCATGAATTATATTACGTTTAAAACCGAGCAAGGAGACCCACTTACTATAGCCACTACCAGACCTGAGTTATTACCGGCTT
>NZ_LECS01000004.1:710206-735364 GCF_001602635.1 Rickettsia endosymbiont of Proechinophthirus fluctus
CCCTGACGATGGACGTTATAAGCATCTAGCCGGTAAATCAGCTATAACCCCACTTTTTAATGAGCAAGTTCCACTGCTTGCTGACCCTTTAGTACGACAAGATAAAGGTACGGGACTGGTAATGTGCTGTACGTTTGGTGATCAAACGGATATTACTTGGTGGAAGACGCATAATCTACCTTTAAAAACTATTATCACTAAAAAAGGTACAATAGACTTCCAACATGACACTTCTATAGATGGGTTGAAAATTAAAGAAGCTCGAACAAAAATAATAGATATTTTAAAAGAACAAGAGTTGCTTATTACACAAGAAGACATCTCTCATACTGTTAAATGTGCCGAGAGATCAGGTGCTCCTCTTGAGATACTAACTGTACCGCAATGGTTCGTTAAAACTATATCACATAAAGAAGAATTGCTTAAAAGAGCGAATGAGTTAAATTGGCATCCTAAAAATATGAAGATTCGTTTAGAGAATTGGATTAATGCCATTAGTTGGGATTGGTGTATAAGTAGGCAGCGTTATTTTGGTGTGCCTTTCCCTGTTTGGTACTCTAAAAGAGTAGGTGAGGAAGGAAAAATCTTATATGCCGATGTTACACAGCTACCTATCGATCCGTTAAAAGATTTACCTATGGGTTATAGTAAAGAAGAAGTAGAACCTGATTATGACGTAATGGATACTTGGGCAACAAGTTCCGTTTCGCCTCAACTTTCTACTCATGGGATTTCTGACGATTTCGCTGTTAATAAAGATAGGCACGATAAATTATTTCCGATGGATTTAAGACCTCAAGCACATGAAATTATCAGAACTTGGGCGTTCTATACTATTTTAAAAGCTCATTTACACCAAAATACTTTGCCGTGGAAAAACATCATGATAAGCGGTTGGTGTTTAGCTGAAGATCGAAGTAAAATGTCAAAATCTAAGGGCAATGTTTTAGTTCCTGAAAAACTGTTAGAACAATATGGTTCCGACGTGATACGTTATTGGTCGGCAAATTCAAAGCTAGGTGCTGATACCGCCTATTCTGAAGACGTTATGAAAAACGGCAAAAGGCTTGTTAACAAGCTATGGAATGCCGCTAAATTTGTTTTTATACATTTTGATAAACTAAAAGGTGAAGATAAAAAAGCGAGTTTACTCGATATTAAAGAAAAAATCACTAACGAGTTTGATAAATGGATGGTTAATAAGCTAGTGGAATTAGTTAAGCTAGCTACAAATGAGTTACAAAACTACGAATATGCAAATGCTATGCATCTGACGGAAAAATTCTTTTGGGTGATATTTTGTGATAATTATTTAGAAATAAGCAAAACAAGAAGCTATGATGAGGAACACAAAAATCCACAAGGACAATATAGTAGCATATTAACTTTATATCATGTTATGCAAACGTTACTGAAACTATTTGCACCTTTCATGCCGCATATTACCGAAGAATTATACCAAATATTATATAGTGAAAATTCTATTCATGTTAAAGGTAGCTGGGTTAATTACAGTGACTTAAATTATGAAATCAATGCAAAAGGAGCAGAAGGGCTGCTTGAAATACTAGATATCGTCAGAAAATTCAAAGCTGAGAAGAATCTATCTATAAAAGCTCCAATAAAATTGCTTGAAGTTAGCGGCATAGTATTATCTGCAGAATTAGCAGAAGATTTAAAAAACGTCACATCGGCAGAAGAAATACAATTTGAGATGAAAGATGATAAAATTAAAGTCAATATTATCCTTTAAAAATATTATAGGTTTAATATTAATTATATTTGCCGGGATATTTTTTTATGCTTATATATTAGAACATGACTGGCGATATGTAACCTTAAGTGATGAACAAGTAAAAAAATACAGGATTAGCGAGAAAAAAGCTATTGCCCTTTATCAGTTAATGAAAGACACTCATGAGCTACTTGGTAAGAATAATATTAATTATTGGATAGACGGCGGCACTCTGCTTGGAGCCGTTAGACATCAAGGCATAATTCCTTTTGACGATGATTTAGATATCGGCATTATGCATGAAGACGAAATACGTTTGCAACAAATATTACCGCAATTTGAACAACTTGGTTATACTGTTTCCTATAAGAGAGCTTATAATATATGCAAAAAAGCTTGTTTAGATATTTTCATTTTTCATAAAGAACAAAACAAATTTATATATACTAATTTAGCGGTGCGAAATAAGTATCCGAAGAGTGCATTTTATGATAATGAATTATATCCTTTAAAAAAATATAAATTCGGTAGTATAGAGGTTTACGGTCCCACTGATCCTATAGGAAATCTAAATAGGCAATATCCAGAATGGGATAAGTATGCAGTGATAGAGCAATCCCATAGCTTACATTTACCTTTTTTATCGAATATCGAGAAAAAAACTAAATTTATATTAACGCCGGAATTGTTAAAACCGGCTCAGCCTTTTAGTCCTTTAGAGGATAGAATAAACTGTTAAACAAATTGAGATAAAAAAGTCATAACCGGTTGTTTTATATAGATTAAAAATATTATATCAGCAGGGGAAATGTAATTTAAGATTCAAGGTGATAAAATTAAAGTCAATATTATCCTTTAAAAATATTTTACGCTCAATCCTTACTATTTTCGTCGGTATATTGTGTTATGCTTATCTACTAGAACATGACTGGCGATATGTAACCTTAAGTGATGAACAAGTAAAAAAATACAGGATTAGCGAGAAAAAAGCTATTGCCCTTTATCAGTTAATGAAAGACACTCATGAGCTACTTGGTAAGAATAATATTAATTATTGGATAGACGGCGGCACTCTGCTTGGAGCCGTTAGACATCAAGGCATAATTCCTTTTGACGATGATTTAGATATCGGCATTATGCATGAAGACGAAATACGTTTACAACAAATATTACCACAATTTGAACAATTAGGATATCATGTTAAACATAATAAAATTTATGTAATTTGCGGAGAAAGATGCCTAGATATTTTCGTATTTCATAAAGAAAATGATAAATTTGTTCATTTTAATCAAAGTATGCGTAATAAATATCCAAATGATTTTTTTTATGATTATGAGTTATATCCTTTAAAAAAATATAAATTTGGTAGTATAGAAGTATATGGGCCATCTGAATATAAAGAGAATTTGAATAGACAATATCTAGAATGGGATAAATATGCAATAATATACAGCCCTCATAGCTTACATTTACCTTTTTTATCGAATATCGAGAAAAAAACTAAATTTATATTAACACCGGAATTGTTAAAACCGGCTCAGCCACTCGGACCGCTAGAAGATAAAGTGAATATAGTGAATTCAGCTACATTTAGTGGTATGTGCGAGGATACAGCTTATCATTAAATATCGAATTGGTAATGACTATTTCGATATAAGCAACGAAATAGTCATATGATTTACATTTGCCTAGATTACCTTTTTTGCAAAAATTCATATCAAACAAGTTAAGAAAGTAATAGCCGGTACTATCCAAAACCCGGTGTATCAAAGCAAGAGTCTGAAATAGCTTGTTTATTTTGAATTACTTAAAAACTAAACTCAGGGTTAAGTAATGCATAAAAATATTTTAAGCTTGAAGAAACGGTTGAGTCACTTACTTTTGCTTCCACTAAAATCCAAGGTTGGTTATCTTTTGTTATTACTCAATCGACTGCACGTTTTTGTTTATCACGCAGATAGTATAAACCAAAATCACTAAGCCCTGTTTCGTTCCAAAAATATACGGCTTTTAAAAGGTAAGAAGCTACAAGATTTTCAAATCTCGTTCCTATATCTTTTATTTGCGATCAATCCCAAAGGTAAATTTAGGGCTCTTTTATCAAACTTTTTACAACATTTTTAGACCAAGGTTTGATAGCAAAACAATAATAATGCTTTTCTAGCAAAGAGAGCCATCTTCTTATTGTTTGGTCTGAAACTCTAACTTTGTTAGCAAGGTTTGTATAGCTTATTAATGAGCCGGCTTGTTCATTTATAATGCTAGCAAGTAATTCTAACGCATAAATATTGTTGATATCTTCAGTATTGCTTACATCTTCTCTAAATAATTGCTCGAATCTTTGATTACTCATATTCTATGAAATTTAGCAGTTGCTTTTAAATAACTTTCTGCAAATCCTCCAAAATTTATTAAAGCTTCAAATTCATCTATAGTGATATTTTTGGGGCTTTTTATATAATCAATGTCATTATCAAAATTTTTAGCTATTTCAGATACCGATAACGGATGCACGGTTAAACTTATATAACGTCCCATTAGGCTATCACCGCCTTTTTTATATATATTTAATTTGGCATTACCTGTTATAATAAATTCAATATTTTCTCCGAATTTATCATAAAATCCTTTTACAAGATTTTTCCAATCTTTATATTTATGAATTTCATCTAATATTAAGCACGGTTTCTTATCGGATATAGTAGAAAGTAGATTTTTAAAAAGTTCAGTGTGTTTGTTTAAGATTTTATTTCTATTTTCTAGATAATCCCAATTGAGGTAAATTGAATTAGGATTAGGCTTAATCACTTGTTTTGATATTGTAGTTTTTCCTACGTGCCTTGCTCCGCTTATAAATACAAGCTTACCATAATTTGTTAGATATTCTTCAACTTGCTTTTTATATAACCTATCCATTATTATATTTCTATAAGTTTATAAAAATATTATAGGCTAATATCGAAATAGTCTTACTTGTAGTATTGAAATTGAGCATTGCCTAGAAAAAGTTGTTTTATAGTTTANNNTCATTCCCATGAAAGCGGGAATGCTTTGTTGCGTGGACCCGTTTCCTAATTGTCATCCCGCGACTTGATCACGGGATCCAGTTTAAAACATTAAAATTTTAGTATTTTAAGTTGTATTTTTGGATATCGTGGTCCAAGCCACGGCATAACACTGAACGGGTTTTTAGGTCTACACAACAAGACCTGCGCAGGCATGACATAAAACGAGCCATGCAACAACACCTGCAGTAACTCACAATGACTATATCAACCTTTTCTAGGCAATGCCAAAATAATTAGTGCAAATTATACGGTACTTTAGTATTATTTAACATTAAACTTTGCTTCATTCTATGCCTTATTTATTACCCACTATTATAACTACGCTACTTATTTTATTAGCGCTAATAATTTGGTTTTATGTAAAAACTCAAACCTTAAGGACACAGCTACAATTTTTATCAGAGCAGCATCTAGAAATTAGCAATAACAACCAATTATTAAATCAAGAAAAGATAGGATATTTACAGAAAATTGAGCAATTGCAGTGTAAAATAGAATATCAAGCACAGACTATTAAGGATTCAGAAAAAATAAGAGAAGAGTCATTTTCATCGGCTAAAGCTGCATTATTTGATTTAGGTCAAGATTTGTCTAAACAATTAATAGCAATACATAAAATGGAAAACACGGCGGCAAGAGAGCTAGCCGAGAAAAATATCGCTACTGCTTCAGGAAAATTTAATAGTGAGTTTGAACGGTTAATTACGATGGTGGGAGCATTAAATAAAGATATAGAGCAATCAAAAGGTACGGTTGATTTGATAAAACAGTCTCTACTTTCTCCGATCGGGGCGGGACTACTTGCTGAGATTACCCTTGAGAATATCTTAAAATCTTCGGGCTTACGTCCTAATTTAGATTTCATTATGCAATACGGTCTAACGACATTAGATAGCGGAAAGCTAAGACCTGATGCGCTCATTTTTCTTCCTTCCGGTAATTTAATGGTTATTGATTCTAAAGCTTCAAAGTTTCTTGTAGACGAGCAAGATAATAACATGAGTCTTAATAAAACTATGAATTACCATTTAAAATCTTTGGCGAATAAAGAATATGCCGCAAATATTTTAACTAATCTAAACAAAAAGGATCAGAGCTTTAACAATGTTATTACTTTAATGTTTTTGCCGACTGAACAAGCGGTTGAGAAAGTTATTGCAGCCGACCCTGAATTTTTACAAAAAGCTTGGGGCTGTAATATCTTTCCAGTAGGACCTAGCGGACTTATGAATATGCTATCATTTGCAAAATTTCAAATTACCGATCATCGCCGCTCAGAAAATTATAAGGTAATCATTGAAGAAGTGAGAAAGCTATTAAGCTCCATCGGTACTATGGCAGATTATTCTCAAAAGATCGGTAATAACCTGCATAATATGGTTACTAATTACGATAAATTTGCTGCCTCGTTTAATCGTAATTTTATGTCAAGAGTAAAGAATATTCAAAAACTCGGTATTGATTCAGGGAATAAAGCTATGCCGGCTACCTTAGAGCGTTATCAAATCGTTTCCTCTAAATCTGAGATTATTGAAGTGGACGCAGAAAATCCACCAAAAATAGCAGAAAAATTATAAATAAATTTTTCTCGTAATAGGTAATTTAAATGTTAAAAAAACTTTCCATAATGTGTATAGCCATATTGTTACTACGTGTAAGCATATAAGATTGAAGCTTCTAAAAAAGAAAACAAACATGCTATAAGGATGAGTTTTATTAATATGTGGCCGGGCTTTACAATAGACGAGCTACCGATGATAAAAGAAATCATTGAAGAAAACGGATGAACAATTGTTATAGATCATAACAATTATGACCTTATTATTGATAGTGTTTTTGGTCAAAGAACTATTAGTAATAAAGATAGTATAAAGATATTTTTTACCAGTGAATCGGTTAGACCAAAGCTAGAAAATTATAACATATCTATAGGTTTTGATTATATAGATCATCTTATATAAGAATACCTTTATATTATATGTATTGTACTAATGACATCAGTACTTGAATATAAACCTCAAAATACAATCCGAACAAAACGTATTTTGCTTGTTTCTTAGTCTCTAACGGTATAGAAGATCCTGAGAACGACGGCTGCATAGCAAGAAAAATCGATTTTTCATAAATTGTCGCTGTATAAAAAAGTAGTAAGCGGGATGTAAACCCTAATTCAGTAATATTTGCTAAAGATTATTCAGAAGAAGATTTATATAATAATATTATTTTTGTTGATAAAGATGATGAAAAATATTATAAGATATATATACCGGCTTCAGAAAATAATTACCTTTATTAAATACAAATTAAAAACTATTTTTATAATATCAATTATTTATTTGTTTATCATTACTTTTTATTAAAAACTTATCAAATAGGTTCTTGCTCCACTTGAATAAAAAGATATTAAAATTTTTATAGTAAACCTACGCAGCACTGATAGATATAACAATATTAGTAAACAATTCGACAATAATAATTTATTCTATGAAAGGTTTAGTGCAGTAGACGGTTATAATTTATCTATAACAGATTCAGGGGGCAAAAGATTTACCGGATTAGATGTAAAAAATAACCCTACTCTTTTATCCCTTAATAACGGTTATACTGTACTTTGTCCTTCGGAAAATATAAATTATTATTCCGATAGCAAAATATTAAATCATACTTTAACGGCAGGTGAACTCGGTTGTTATTGTAACCATAGAGAAATTTGACTTAAAATGGTTAAAGACAATATACCTGATACCCTAATAATAGAAGATGATGCTATACTATTTAAATCTTTAATAGACTCAAACATTATTCAAGGTACTATCGCTACGGTCAATCTTGCCGCATCATTATAGTAAAACTTTTGAAAAAACACATCATTAGTTAATGTTTTGTTGGTGATATTTTCTATAACTTTATTGCCGTAATATGTTGATACTAATATAAAGAAGCAAGACGCATGAATTTAATAGAAGTTGATGCATAAAACATTGGATCTTCATAAAATCCTAATGCTGGATTACGAAAATAAAAACAGATATAATCCAAAATCAGTGTGGCTATTGCCGAACATATAGCAGTACTCTTCCATCCATGATAGATACTAAAAAATAAAATAAATAGGATATGTAGTTTACAAATTTTATTAATACTAGCTTATACTCTACTATTAACATATCTTAAGCCAATATTGTGGCTAGATCTGCTTGGCCGATATTTAAAAATATTCCAGTAATATTACTTACTTTAGTATTCATGGCAATAGAACGAGATAAATAATGGATTATCTTTTTATAAAAACTATGCATATTATTAGCTCTACCACTTTATTTGGTACTGCTTTTTTTATGTGGTGGCAAATAAAAAACCGGTGATTTGAATGCAACGGCATATGCAACTCGCACTACAATAGCTGATCTTCTTTTTACTACTCCAACTGTGATAATTCAACCGGTTAGCGGCATAATATTAGTAAATATGCTTGGCTATAATTATTTTGATTTATGACTTACCTTAACTTATAGTAGATACATCATCGCCGGTAGTTGTTGGCTTCTGGTGGTATGGACTCAAATTCCACTACAAAATATGGCACTTGAAGCATTAAAACCATGAACTCCCCTACCAGAAAAATATTATAAATTATTTAAATTATGATTCTACCTAGGCTGGCCGGTATTTATCAGTTTGAGTATTATTTTTTTCTTAATGGTATTTAAACCGCTATAATACTAGTTTATGATAAATTTTATACTAAATTAGTATTGTCCTGTGGTCAAGCTGGCATTGTTGTGTGGATACCCACCCATCATTGTGAACAGTCGTAGGTCTTGTTGCAGGCTTGTTTATGTCATTCCCACGTAGGCGGGAATCCAGTAAAACATATAAAAAACTTGTGTTGTATAGGTTTACTTTATCACATGTCTCACTTCTTACATCAATATTGAAGTTATTCTTCTGGATTTCCGCCTACGCGGGAATGACATAGAGAAAAAATAATATTTACGCCGGTATATCTGCAATAATCGGTTGTTTTTTGTTTGATTTTGTAGAAATGAGAGAGGTCATTATCGGTTCGACTAAGCCGTTAACTACCTCTTTTGTAATAGTAACACGCTGTTTTTTTAGCTCGGCAACTTTATACATACTATCAAGCAAAAGATGCTCAAGTATTGAACGAAGTCCTCTTGCTCCCGTCTTTTTAGCTAGAGCTTTTTCGGCAATAGTTTCTAAGGCTGAATCATCAATTACAAGCTCAGCATCATCAAGCTCAAATTGTTTCTGATATTGCTTTACTATGGCGTTCTTAGGCTTAGTTAAAATTGTAATTAAAGCTTCTTTGTCTAACTCATCTAAAGTAGTAACGATAGGTAATCTACCGATAAATTCAGGAATTAAACCGAATTTAGTTAAATCCTCAATCTCTAGGGATTTAAGAATCTCACTATTATTTTTCTCTTTATCTATATTTACGTTAGCTGCAAAGCCTATAGAACTATGATTAGTTCTTGAGGTTATAATGCTATCAATCCCCATAAAAGCACCACCACAAATAAATAAGATATTTGAAGTATCTAACTGTACGAAATCTTGTTGTGGGTGTTTCCTACCGCCTTGAGGAGGCACGGAAGCAACTGTTCCTTCCATAATTTTAAGTAATGCCTGCTGTACTCCTTCACCCGATACATCCCGTGTAATAGAAGGATTCTCCGATTTACTGGCAATTTTATCAACCTCGTCAATATAAATTATACCTTTTTGTGCTTTTGCTACATTAAACTCAGATGCTATCAATAAACGTAGTAATATATTCTCAACATCTTCACCGACATACCCGGCTTCCGTTAAAGAAGTAGCATCCGCCATAGTAAAAGGTACGTCTAAAATTTTAGCAAGCGTTTGAGCAAGTACAGTTTTTCCTGAACCAGTAGGACCGATCAGTAAGATATTCGACTTATTAAGCTCAACGTCATTATTGCCGGATTGTACATATTCAAGCCTCTTATAATGGTTATAAACCGCTACTGCTAAAATCTTTTTCGCTTGATCTTGGCCAACTACATAATCATTTAGAATGCCACATATTTTTTGCGGCGTTGGAATTGAAGAAGTAATTTGCTTTAAAGCAACTTTATTTTCTTCTTTCATAATATCTGTACATAAATCTATACATTCATCACAAATAAATACTGCAGGACCTGCTATCAGTTTTTTTACTTCATGTTGTTTTTTACTACAAAACGAACAAACCAATGCTTTTTTATCAGCTTCTACTACCATTAACTTTCTTTTTTATGTTTATTTTAACAATTCTTATTATAGTACTCTTGCGTATATATAATAATCTTTATGCTCATTTGCAACTATTTCGTATTTTTTAAGAATTCCTTCCCTAGCCAAACCGCATCTCTCAAGAAGATTAATTGAACGAAAATTATCAGTAATTACTGTTGCTTGTACTCTTATAATACCAATATAATCAGCAAATTTTAAAATATTCTTTATAGATTTTAACATCATACCTTGACCCCAAAAATTAGGATCTAGATCATAACTTATTTCTGCTCTATGATGCTCTAGATTTATTATATTAAAACCGGCAGTACCTATTAATTTATTATCGTCTTTAATGGCAATTCCCCAATAAAAACTTCTATGATTTTTATATAAACTAGACCAATAACGTATTTCCTCTCCGGCTTCTTCTACGTCTTTAGGCCTATTGCTATCAGTTATATAAATAGCCATTTCCGGCTTACTCATATAATTAAAATAATCTTGTGCATCCTCCACGACTAACTCGCGTAAAACTATATCGTTTAAATCAAGCACAGGAAAAGGGGCATATAAATGTCCTCTATTTATCATATATACTAACTACTTTTCTGTATAATATAAATATTGCATATTCATATTATACAGAAGATTTTTAAATAATGAGTATACAAGGTGAACAACGGTTTCCACCTTGGATACAAATTTACTTCATATTATTTTATTATTAATTTTATCTATGAGTATATATCTATAATGATACATACTGAATCGGGTCTTGTACATTATTCTTTTTAAAAGCATCAAGTCGTACAATGCATGATAGACATTGACCACAAGATAAACCGTCTTCTGTTGGATCATAACATGATATTGTTTTACTATAATCTACTCCAAGCTCAAGCCCTTTTTTAATTATTTGCTCTTTGGTCATATTTATTAAAGGAGCATGGATAGTAATTTTTTCTCCATTTACTCCTACCCTAGTTGCTAAATTTGCCATTGCTTCAAAAGATTTTATATATTCAGGACGACAATCAGGATAGTTAGTATAATCATTAGTGTGTACCCCAATAAAAATATCTCTAGCTCCTATAATCTCAGCAACTCCTAGTGCATAGCTTAAAAATATTGTATTACGTGCCGGTACATAAGTAACCGGTATGTCACTTGGTAATTGATCTGTGTTTTTAAATTTTGGTACATCTATATTATCATCAGTCAATGCAGAACCGATAAATGACTGCAAATCAATATTAATAACCCTATGTTGTTTTACATTATAATCTTTAATTAATCCTTGGATTTTTTGGACTTCTAGACTATTGCGTCTATGATAATTAAAACTTAGAGCATAAATTTCATAATCCGTTTTGCTAACTATCTCAAGAACCGTAGTAGAATCAGGTCCACCGCTTAATAAAATAACTGCTTTTTTTTTCATTGTTTTACCGATAAAGTTAATTTTTGAGATACTAAAGCATTTAAACTAATTTTTGCTCTAAGTGCTTCAAGTACTAAAGCTCGATGCACACGTTTATCTACTCTAACATTAAACTGTCCGCTATACTCTTTCCTAGACGGAGCTAAGGGGATAGGTTGATTATGACTTATATAACTTTCTTTCATTAAAGTCCAAGCTTTTTGTAATTCTTGCAGTGCTTGTTCAGGTGCATTACCAAAAGCTGATACATTCGGTAGCTCTTCAAACCTTGCTAGCCAATCTCCATCCATATCTTTAAAAAGTTCTATAGTAAACCCATCAAATGTATCATTTGTTTTCATCTTCATTTCCTTTTGCAAAGTTTAAAAATGGTCAAACTTGATATTCTTTTTCCATATTTCCAAAAGGGTGAATAGATAACCTATTTCCTTTGGGCAAGTACCAAATCTGATTGCTACCTTTTTGCCTATCTTTAACCCAACCGCACTTAGTCATTAAAGTATGAATCAGAGAAACTGAGTCCTTTAGGATTTTGTTTAGCTTTCTTTATTTATAAGTTTCATATACTGATTCATGTTGTAACTATATATAGTTATAATATATAAGTCAAATAAATATATGTTAATACAATAAATATTCTTGACTAACTCCTTCTGATAATCTAAATTTATGTTGTTAATTTATGGCGGGTGTAGCTCAGTTGGTTAGAGCATTAGGTTGTGGTTCTGAGGGTCGCGGGTTCGAATCCCGTCACTCGCCCCATATTTTGGAATTGTTGTGTGGTTACCAAATCATCATTGCGAAGAAAATTACAAAGTAATTGACGAAGCAATCCAGTAAAAAATGCTAAAATTAGTACTTTTTTGTTATTTTTCTAGATTGCCATGTCGCTTCGCTCCTTGCAATGATGATTTGACATCCATGCAACAAAACCTACAGTCGCTCGCAATGACATTTTTTTCTTATGGATATCAAACTTTTATATAGACTAGCTAAATATCTAAGGTTCTATAAAAAAGATTTGATCATCGTTATGATCTCTTTACTTAGCGTATCAGCTTCATTATTACTAATCGGTAGTGTTTTTAGAAATTTAGTTGATAAAGGCTTGAGCAAAGACCATATTTTATCGGTTGATAAATCTATATTATATATTTGTTTATTAATTATCATCTTAAGTATTGCTAGTTTTTTTCGTTCATATTTTATCAATAATGTTGCTGAAAAGGCAGTTAATCAAATAAGAAAAGAAGCTTATAGTAATTTAATTAATTATGAAATTGAAGAGTTTGAAGAACTAAAAATCGGCGATATAATTTCACGCCTAACAAATGATATAGATCAAATATCTACTCTCATCGTTAATTTCTTATCTTTTTTTATTCGCAATTCGGTGATGCTAATTGGCAGCATTACATTAATGTTTTTTGAAAGCTTTAAACTCGCTTCTATAGTCATTATTACCATTCCTATCTTATTAATTCCTTTAATTAAATTCGGCAAGCATGTTAAGGTTTTATCTAAAAAAGCTCTAGAATCTAAGTCACTTTTAGCATCGGATATTGATGAAACTTTTAATAATATTAGAGCTATTTATGCTTTTAACCATCAAATAAACAAAATTGCCGATTTTGACACTAAATTACAAAACTATTTAATATACTGCAAAACCCGTTTAAAAATTCGTGCTTTATTCTTTGCGATTTCAATAGCCGTTATATTTCTTGCGATTACTTTAGTCGTTTGGATCGGAGCTTCAGATATAGTGAAAGGTCATTTATCTGCGGGACAAATTATCTCGTTTATTTATTATGCGATTATCGCCGGAGTTAGCTGTGGCGGTATTTTTGAGTTACTAAGCGAAATGCATTTACCTGTTACAGCCCTTGAGAGAATAATTACAATTATAGATAAGACACCTATAGCACATAATAATTACTTAGAATTAAATAATTCCGATCCAATCTCGATAGAATTCAAAAATGTTGATTTTACCTATCATTCAAGACCTAATTTAAGGATTATTAATAATATGTCTTTGAAGATAAATGCCAATAAGTTTCTTGGTATTGTAGGTAGATCAGGTGCAGGAAAAAGTACTGTGATACAGTTACTGCTGCGTTTTTACCGGCAAGAAAACGGCACTATCCTTATTAACAATCAAGATATAACTCTTTTAAATCCTGCTGAAATTCGTAAATTAATTGCCTATGTGCCTCAAGAGGCTAGCATTTTTTCCGGCACTATAAAATCAAATATTATATTTGGTAATAATGAAGCAAGCGACGACGAAATAAATGAGATAATAAAAATTACAGGAATAGAAGAATTTGCTGCTAAACTTCATGACGGTATAAATGCTAAAATCGGTGAAAGAGGGGTTAGATTATCAGGAGGACAGAAACAACGAATAGCTATTGCTAGAGCATTACTACGCATGCCGCAAATTTTGCTTCTTGATGAGGCAATGAGTGCTTTAGATACGATGAGCGAACAGAAATTACTAGAGTCTATAAAAAAAATAATGAGAGGGAACATTATTATATCAATTGCCCATCGCATTAGTAGTATAGAATCAGCTGATTATATTTTAGTCATAGATAAAGGAGGAGTAGTTGCTGAAGGATCACATAATGATTTATCTAAAAACTCAGAAATTTATCGAAATATTTGCAGAGAGCAGTTAACAATATAAAGGGGTATGTCATTCCTGCAAAAGCAGGAATCCAGTCAACCTCAATGTCATACCACGACTTGAGTGTGGTATCTTAGGGCATAATCTGTGACACAAGATCCCGTGGTCAAGCCACGGTATGATACTGAACGCTTTTTACTAGATTCCTGCTTTCGCGGGAATGACAATAAAGTATATAATTGATATATTTATTACAATAAAAGTTCCTTAGTATAAAAAATTTAAATGTTTAATATAATTTAGCTTGAAAGCTGCCGTAGCTTTGTTATAATCGCAATTACAAAACAAAAAAGGTTTACAAAATGAAAAATTTATTAAAGATTTTATTAATTCTAACTTTCGCGAGCTCAGTATTTGCTTCATCAATGCAAATGCCTGCCCCAGCTTCAGTTACAACAACCCAAATACAAGCTATGAGTACTGACGATCAACAAGCTTGGGTTGCTAGTTTAACAGCAGATCAGTATAATATGTTAAGTCCTGATGTTCAAAAGTGGGTAATGGAGAATGCTACCGATACTCAAAAACAAGCTTTAGGAATTAATCAGTAATATTTTAATTAATTTTTAAAATTGATAGGGGACTGGGAACAAAATAATTTTAATTGATAATTAAAAAGAATTTTTAGCGAAAATTAATAAGAGTTTTGAAGGAGTAGTTAATCCTATTTTAAAAAAGCCTTATAATTTGCAGTAAAAATAAATTTAATTAGCTTTAAAATTTATTTTGTTAATAGTCCCACATGTTAGAAATCATCATTATTATTAACATATATTACTAAAAGTTTCTGCTTGCACTTCCTTTCAGTCTTCCTGTTATCGTATCATGTATATACTCCTGATAAATAAAAATTGCTAGACGAGCATAAGTATTCATTTATTCTTTCTTTAGTAAAACAATACACTAATTATTGTAAGCTATAAGAATATAGAAAGCTAATTTGTTGTGTGGCTTTGCTGCCATTCCTGCGTCCTTATTTATGTCATTCCTGCAAAAATGTTGTTGCGTGGATCGGTTTTTCCATCATTGCGAGAAAATTTACAATAATAAATTGATGAAGCAATCTTAGGAAGAATGCCTGAGATTGCCATGCTCACTAACTTTCGCTCACAATGACGATGTGGTATCTATGCAACAATGCCTCGCAGGGATGACATCGCGCAAGGCTTTCGGCTTCAATAATACTTTGCTAAAATAACCTCAAACTAACAATTAATTATGAAATTAATTATTACCGTAATCATCATGGAAATACTCGCTGGAGCGGAAATAGATTTATTCATTCCAAGTCTTCCTGAAATACAAGATACATTCAACCTTTCAACTTTTATGACAGAGTTACTACTTGGTGTTAATCTAACTGCTTATTGTATTACTTCGCTTATAGTCGGTAATTTAGGAGATAGGTACGGACGCAGACCGATTATTATACTCGGTTTACTGATTTTTAATCTTGGTATTTTATTTTGTGTATTTGCAAATAATTATGCAGCGATATTATTTGGAAGATTTTTGCAAGGATGCGGGATATCATCGGTTGCAGTACTAGTATATATTGTTCTTGCCGATATTTATTCGGTACAAGAACAGCAAAGATTCATGGGCATTTTAAACGGCACTATTGCCCTTTCTATGGCAATAGCACCAATTATAGGTAGCTATGTCAATTTATTTTGGGGCTGGCGTGGCAATTTTGTTGTGTTGCTTATAGTAGGTTTGATCAGCCTAATTCTTGGTATATTATTTATTCCAAAAAGAGAAGTTAATAAAAAAATACGTACTTCTTTAAAAGAATATATACCTATCTTCAAATCGCCAAAAGCTATATATTATATACTTACAATGATATTTCTTGCACAAGGATATTGGATATTTATTGGGATTGCTCCTATTTTATATATGCAAGATTTAGGTGTAACTTTAGAATATTTCGGATTTTATCAAGGAGCCATGGCAGCTCTATTCTCAATTATGAGCTTTTCAAGCGGTTATTGCTTTAAAAAATTCGGTATTAAAAATTGCTTCTATTTTGGAGTTATATTTATAATACTATTCCTACTAGGCAATAGCATATTAGTTGTATATAATATTAATAATCCTTTAACCATAACAATAGTTACTTTATTATTATCTCTTGGCGTGATATATCCGATTAACATATTATGGCCATTGCTTTTAGAAGCTATTCCGGACGGTAAAGCTCGTATGATGGCTATTTTCACTGTGGCTAGATTGATTTTAACGGCATTTGGGCTGCAATTAGTAGGATTTTTATATAACGGTACTTTTACTCCTCTTGGCATTACTATATCCAGTATGACACTATTTGGGTTAGTAGCATTACCTAAATTATTTAAGTATGATAAAATCTTTGAGATTTCTAGTAACGTGTAGATGTTTTTATGTCATCAATTGTGTCGTCATTGCGAGGGAAAACTGTAAGTGTTGACGAAACAATCTCAGGAATTTGTTATTATTTCATAAGATTGCCACGCAACCTACGGCTGTTCACAATGACAAAAAAGCTAATTCACACAGGAATAACCTAGAAACGGATGTAAGAAAAAATAAACAAATGATCAATAACAATTTTATCTTCAAGATAGCTTTCAGATATTTTAGAGCTAAGAAAAACGAAAAGTTTGTTTCTATTATTTCTGCCTTTTCTTTAGTGGGCGTCATGATCGGCGTTGCAGCATTGATAGTAGTCATGTCCGTTATGAACGGTTTTCATATAGAACTTACTAAAAATATTATCGGCTTAAATGGGGATATAGTGATAAATCGGCAAGGTGGTAGTATTGATAACTATGAAGAGATTAAAGCCAAACTCCTAAAACAAGATTATGTAAAACATGTAACATTCATTGCTCACGGTCAAGCTTTGGCTCTTGGTAAAAGTAATAATAGCGGTGTGCTTGTTAAAGGTATGAAATTAAAGGATCTAAGTGTAAGAAATGAAATTTTTAAAAATGTAAATTTTGGTAGTTTTGATAATTTTCACGGCAAAAACGTAATAGCACTCGGAGAACAATTAGCAAGCAATTTAGGCGTAACTGTTGGGGATAAGATTAGATTAATTTCACCGAATTCAGTTTCTACCACCTTTGGCAGTATGCCAAGATCAAAAGAATTTAAAGTTATAGTAATTTTCAATAGCGGTATGTATGATTATGATTTGACAACGATATTAATGCCGCTTACCGCAGCACAAAATTTCTTATCTCTCGGCAACGATATTAATTTAATCGAAATTAATAGTCTAGATCCCGATAAAGCTCTCACATATTCACATAAAATACAATCACTCTTAGGTCCAACCCTATATGTATTTAATTGGCAAACCTTAAATTCACAATTTTTAAGTGCTCTTGCTGTTGAACGTACGGCTATGTTTACTATTCTATCTTTAATTATTACGGTTGCCGCATTTAATATTATTTCAAGCTTATTTATGCTTGTTAAAGATAAAACTTCAGATATTGCAATTCTTAGAACTATGGGAGCAAGCACTAAGCAAATAATGCTTATTTTTATCTATAACGGAATGTTTATAGGATTACTTGGCACAACACTAGGTGTAATCCTTGGTGTTACCTTTTCTTATAATATTCAAACTATCAAGAATTATTTGGAGCGTATAACCGGTACTAAAATTTTCGAGGCAGCTATTTATTTTCTTTATAGTTTACCTTCAAAAGTAAGAGCTGAGGATATTATTTTAATTACCTCTTTATCTATAATATTGTGTTTTCTTGCGACAATTTATCCTTCTTATAGAGCCTCAAAATTAAATCCCGTGGATGCCCTAAGATATGAATAATACAGTCCTCATTTTAAAAAATATCTCAAAACATTACAGCCAAGGTAAAACTATTGTTAGAGTACTAGATGATCTTAATCTAACGGTTAATGAAGGTGAATTAATCGCTATAATAGGTTCTTCAGGTAGCGGCAAATCAACTTTACTACATATTGCCGGCTTGCTTGATAAACCTACAAAAGGTCAAGTCATCATACCAAATAGCAAGTATCAAAAATATCATCTAATTCGTCTTCATTATTTAGGTTTTATCTATCAACAACATCACTTACTTAAAGATTTTACTGCTCTTGAAAATGTTATTATGCCAAGGCTTATTAGTGGTCTTGATCAAAAAGAAGCAATAGAAAATGCAACAAAGATATTAGATGATTTAGGGCTTGGGAAAAAACTCTATAATATGCCTGGAGAATTATCGGGAGGAGAACAACAACGGGTCGCTATAGCTCGGAGCTTAATTAATAAGCCGAAAATTATTTTAGCAGATGAACCGACAGGTAATTTAGATCCCAAAACTACAAATGAAGTATTTAATTTATTTTTAAAAGTAGCAAAAGAACAAAATACCGCAATTATTATGGTAACACATAACCATGAATTAGCACATAAAATGGATAAATTATATAAGCTAAAGCACAGATTATTAAATATAGCTTGATTTAAAGCTCAAAAATTCTAATAATTATATGTAGATTCTGTGAAGATTTCTAAAAAGATTTAATTTTGGCTCTTTTTGGCTGCAAATTATAAGATTTTTTTGAAATATGAATAACTATTCCTTCAAAAACCTTATAATTTTTGCTCAAAAATATCTTAAAATAGCAAATCAATTAGAAATTTTCACAGAACCCAATATTCTTTTAATAAAGGTTAGTAATGGCTAAGCCTATTATATTTACTCTGTTGCTTGGAGATGAAGATCGGATATTAGAGAAAATAAACAAGCAGGAAACTCAAAATAAACTGCCTATTATCCGGCTAGAGGTTAATAAAGCATCACATATACCCGATAAAGAACGTATTTTTTCAGAGATCTTACAAGAATCCCACAAAAAGGGCAAAACACCGATTTTTAATATTCAACTTAATAACAATAATATACAACCCATTTTTAAGGTACAAGATTTAATTAATTTACAAAATTTAAATATAAAAACTACTATTACTTTTGATCAATATAATTCATTACCCCAAAATTCTGAACTAGAAGCTTATTGGAAGCAAATTATGAAAAAAGTTGATCATGTTTTTTTTACAAATGAAGTAGATCAAAATTTATCTATAGCCGATGGTATAGTACCAAAAGATAAAGCCACTACAATTACGGATATAAGTTTAGTAACATCTGTTTTTAACAATCTTGTATCTGATCGTAAAATTGATCAATTACTTTCCGGTACAATACCTGATAAAGAAAAGCTAGATAAAATAATAAAAAACGCTAAAAATCAAGGCGGTAGAGTGATTATAGAAACTTGGCCTCTTTCTGCAGACGAAGCAACAAATCTTATCACTGCTAAATTCGGTATTACCTCTGAAGATCAAATTTACGGATTAAAACTCGAAATTAATGAAATCTTAAAAGATGCAAATAATGCTGCTGAAAACTTAAAAAAATATGTATCACAAATATCTAGGCAATTTCAAAAAGATTTAGGTAAAACTGATATAAATCCTATTGACTTTCATTTTATTAATACAAAGAAAGTTATGAATGATAGACCTAAGGATATACAAGTAGAACAAACAATATCATATGAACCTCCAAAAGCAAACCAACCACAACCGCAAGTTTTTTTTAAAAGAATTTTTAACTATTTTAAAGATATAATAACTAGTTTTAAAGAAGCAATATTCAGCAAAAAAGAAGAACCTAAAACTCACGAATCAACAACTCCAACTACGGAAGCAAAGCTGACAATAACAGAAGAACCACTAACCACTGTTGCATCTTCTATAAATCCACCGCAACAGCAAGTTCCCGCTAATAATCAAAAACCATGGGGAAAATTAGGAATTCCACAGGAAATGTATAAGGAATCTCTAAAAGCAGAACAACAATTAGCCAAACCAGTAATAGAGCCAAAACAGCAGATACCTAAACAAAAATCATCACTGGTTATAAATACTGAAGATCAAGTTGGTGTTTATAATACAGGAAATATAAAACAACCTACTTATTTATACACTGAAGATGATATAAAAAATATATTGGAAGCAAATATAGATAAGAATATGTTCTCTATATTTCATCATGCCTCTTTAGAAGAGCCGGAAATACTAAAAGATACTCTTCGTATTACAGTAGAGGATTTAATACTAGATAATAAGCCTGCAATTATACCACTAAATACAGGACATAAACATTGGTTACTCTTAATGGCTAGTAAAGATGATAAAGGTAATATAAACTTTATGTATAATGATCCCTATGGTGAGCCATTGGAATCTCAACCAAAAGTAACAGAATATATTACCGAAATTTATCCCGATGCAAAAATAACAGACCTAAATACCAAACAACAAGCGAATGTATATGATTGCGGAGTTTTCGTATGCGATAGTGCGATCAAACTCTCTAAAGGGCAAAAAATTCTAACTACTGAAGAATCTAAAGACCAAGGTATAAATTTAAGGGAAGCTCAAGCTAATACATTATTAATACAGCAACAAGCAATAGCGATTAGACACGAATCATGCAAGACATCATCAACAAATAACAAATTTCACAATCTTATTAACAGCCGAAAAACAAAAGATACTAAAAGGAATCGTTGATAACAAAAAAACATTAGGCAAAATCTATAATTACTAATATAATTATTTATAGTTAATTTATATTTTAACAAAGGATGACTACCATACTTGTGATCGTTATTATAATAATGATCGCCTTATCTGCTTTATTTGCCGCTACCGAAACTGCTATTACCGCTTCTTCCCCAGGGAAGATTCATAAGCTTAAAATCGCCGGTAATAAGCGTGCTAAAACAATTTTAGAGGTTCTTAAGAAAAAAGAAAAGGTCATAGGAACTTTATTAATAGGTAATAGTTTAATCAATACTGTTTGTACCACTATTGCTACTACTCTCTTTATTAGCTTTCTTGGAGATAATGGACCCATTGTTGCTTCCGGCGTTATGGCTTTTATAATTATTGTTTTTGCCGAAGTAGTACCGAAAGCAATAGCCGTTGCTAAACCTGAACAATTAGCATTAAAAATGGCTTCAACTATCGTAATATTTTTAAAGCTTTTCAAACCTATTAATATTACTCTTGATTACATTACAAAAATATTTTGCTTCATATTTCGTATTAATTTAAATCCTCAAATATCAGGAACGGAAGAAGTAAGAGGCGTGATTGAGCATTACCATCAAGAAGGCGGAGTTTATAAATCTGATCGTAATATGCTCGGCGGGATATTAGATATACGTAATATGACGGTATCGGAAATTATGACTCACAGAAGTAGTATTATAGCCCTTAATATCGACCTACCTCATGAAGTGATAATTAAAACTTTATTATCGGGTGCTCATACACGTATACCTTTGTGGCAAGATAATAGAGATAATATAATAGGGATTCTCAATCTAAAAGATTTGCTTAAAGCATTATACGAAAATAATAATGATGCAAAAAAAGTTGATATTAATAAACTTCTAACTCCACCTTGGTTTATCCCTGAGAATGCACTTGTAGTAGACCAGCTACATGCATTTAGAGAACGTAATAATCATTTTGCTTGTGTTGTAGATGAGTATGGTACTCTACTAGGTATTATTACTCTTGAAGATATTATAGAAGAAATTGTCGGACCCATTACTGATGAACATGATAGACTTAATAATGAAATTATTAAGAAGTCTAATACCGAGTTCATTATAAAAGGAACTACGACTATTAGAGATATTAACCGAGAACTTGATTGGAATTTATCGGATGAAGATGCAAACACTATAGCAGGATTAATAATCCATAAAATTGCTAGAATTCCAAATCAAGGGGAAGTAATTGAAATATTTAATTTAAAGGTAATCATTTTAAAGAAAATTGCCAATAAGATTGATAGCGTAAAAATTACCGTATTACCTACTACCGAGGCAACAATAAGCAGTGAGTGAAATCGGTAATTTTTTACTACTAACAACGATGTACTTGTCGGTTATCGGTTTGTCTTTTGTCTTTTATGTCATTCCTGTGAAAGCGGGAATCCATAAAAAATCTCTATTTTATAGACTGGATTGCCGCTTTCGCGGGAATGACAACTACCTCATTACTTACCCCTTCTACATAGCTGCCTCATGTACTATACTTGCCTTTTTGACCCTAGTCTATACTTTTATTATCTCTGACTTTTCACTACAAAATGTTTTCTTAAATTCCAGTACTTTAAAACCTTTAATATATAAAATAGCCGGTAGTTGGTCGAGCCACGAAGGCTCAATGTTATTATGGTTTTGTTTATTACAAATCGTTAGTTGCTGTTATATATTTTTACTTGAAGATAACCGTCTTAAATTTTTATCTATTATTATTCTATCAGCCATACAATTATTTTTTAGCAGCTTTATTTACTTTACCTCCAATCCTTTTAACGTATTTTCGTTCGTTCCTAAAGAAGGGTTAGGCTTAAACCCAATGCTACAAGATATTGCTTTGAGCATCCATCCTCCTCTGCTTTATTTAGGCTATGTTAGCTATGTAGTACCGTTTACTATTGTTTGTGCCTCTATGTCATTCTCATACCCACTTATGTCATTCCCGCGAAAGCGGGAATCCATTAATGACATAAGACTTCTCAAAACATTTTCCAATATCGGTATCTTATTTACTACCATAGGAATTAGCCTTGGTTCTTGGTGGGCATATAGAGAACTCGGCTGGGGCGGATTTTGGTTTTTTGATCCGGTAGAAAATATTTCACTATTTCCTTGGTTATCCGGAATTATGCTCCATCATTCTATAATTGTAACAACAAAAACCAGACGTATGCAAAACTGGACAGTAATTTTATCCATCATTACTTTTTTATTAGTAATATTTAGTGCTTTTTTAGTACGTTCCGGTTTTATTACCTCAATTCACTCTTTTGCATTCTCACCTGAGAGACGAATATACTTGCTTGGGATATTTTTGATTATGGGGATTGGTAGTATTGGGTGGTATACTACCACATCATTGCGAGGAAATGCATTAGCATTGACGAAGCAATCTCAGAAAACTAACCGAGATTGCCACAGCCACTTTCGTGGCTTTGCAATGACGAATTGTGGAAACTCTATACTCCTTGGTAATATATTCCTCCTTCTTAGCCTTATTGTGCTAATAGCTGCCACACTTTATCCGCCAATTTACTCTTTATTCGATGATAAATCTATTATTATTAGTGAAACATTTTTTGTTAATAATTTTATTATATTCGTTATCCCTATTCTTGGTACCATAGGATTATTTACTACCAGAAGCTCTATTAAAAAACATATTATAATTCTAATATTATCTCTAATAATTACTTATTTAATATCATTAAAAGTAACATTTAGTGTTATATCGATTTTAACTATAATCGCATCTATATTTCTTATGCTTCATAATATTCATTATCTTTTGGTTAAAACTAATTATTGTAGAAATAGACTTAAAGCAAGTAACGCTAGTATGATCCTTGGGCATTTTGGTTTTGCACTAATTAGTTTTAGTATTACTATGAATACATTATTACAAAGTGAAATGGATTTTACCAGCAGAGTAGGAACAAGTAAAACATTTAACGAATTTAAAGTAACATTGCAAAATATTAAGTTTGCTCAAGGTAAAAATTATTATAGACAAATCGCTGAATTTTGGATTGAGGATAATAGCCGTAATATAACCATATTAAAGCCGGAAAATAGACTTTATATAGTTGAAAAGAGTTTATCGCAAGAAAGTGATATATACTCTTACTTATTATATGATCTTTACGCAGTTTTAAGTAATATAGACGGCGATATAATCCATGCTAAAATATATTACAAACCAATGATAAGCTTTATTTGGCTTGGAATTATTCTTACCGCGTCCGGTTTTTTTATTGCACTAATCAGAAAAAATTCTAGCTAATTTGCACCATCACATTTAAGGTTTAAAATTTTAATACTATTCGGATGATCAGCACCGAATTGTTCTATCTGATTATTACTGAATTTTTCATACCACAATTTCTTAGGTCAAGTACAACTCTGCAAAATACATATTACTTATTTCATACACATTTTTCATATTTTCCTTATAATTATTCCAATATATATTTTCAGCAGTAGCATAAGCATCTACCGCCTCCTCATTTTGATTAAGTAACACTAGTGCATCCCCTTCAGCAACAAATGTTTTTGCCAAATCTATATCCGGTGATATAATAATCTCTTTGTTAGGTCTAGTTGGAGCATTAAGAAAAATTGCTTTAGCTTTTTTATTCTAGAGCTTCGGTAACATCACCTAAACCTAGTTTTGCTCTTGATTTTTGGGTAAAAATTCGTCCAAATACTTGATTTGCCTCTTTTTTTACTCGACTTATTCATATCATATACTTCTTCTAATAAAGAAAGAGCTGCCTGATGTTTCTTAAGATTATTTAATACATCTAATTTAATGAGATATGAACCGGTAAGAAATAAATCTTGAGGTTTCATCCCGTTTTCGATACAAGCATTTATAGTATCGTCAATTCTTCTTCATGCTTCATAATTTTACCTTAGATATTCAATAATTTAGCTTTTGCATAAAATATAGTTGCTATGTCAGTTTGATATCTACTAGATTTTGATTGAACATATCTTCCATCATTTGGATATTTTTTTCTGCTTCTTCTAGATTTCCTAGCTGAATATTGGATATAGCCGAACCGAAAACTACATTACATTTTATGGAATCATATACTTTCACTTCATCAAATACCTGCTTAGCTTTCATATCTATTCAATTACTTTTTTAGGATTTGACCAAGTTCTATAATACCACCCTATGCATCCTAAATATGCAGCATAAGCAAATTTTTCTTCATTATTCATTGTCCATAATTTAAATTTACCTTTTTGATCGTTTTTATCAAACCAATTTACTAATTTTTTTGAGTTATAT
>NZ_LECS01000004.1:735378-753868 GCF_001602635.1 Rickettsia endosymbiont of Proechinophthirus fluctus
TAGCATATTGTATTAATAAATTAATAACTCTAAAATTTTATATATTGATATATCGTATTTTTCTGCATTTTTTGTAATTAATCCGGTATAGTTTTAGCATTTCTAAAAATACGTCCCTTTACTAAACTTTTAGGTATAGAATTTAAAAGATTAGTAAAACTACGTTTAAGATATTCTTTATTTCCTTTATCTCTATTTATTTGTAATATTTTTTCCATCATGCATTTCAAATATCGGATTAACTGCATTAGGTTCAATATTAGAGCTCAAAGCAAATTTAGAAAACTGATAAATATCATCATCTAGACTATGCTTATCTTCAGTAATAGAATTTAATAATTCTTTTGAAACACTTTGATTATTAAGCCATGCTATCCCATCTAGTAATCTCTTGGCACTAGCCTTTAATTCATTGCTAACACAAGTTTTATATTTAGCTCAATTTTATCCTTAGAGGCTTTTATCTTTTTCTTGTATTTCTCTAAGTTTAAACCTTGTATTTGATTTAATATTTGTGCTCCTTGAACTATGAGAATCGGATAACCTCCAAATGCTTGAGTCAAACAATTTATTAATTCCAGATTTTTATTTTCCAATATATTTTTTGCAAGTAATGCAGCTTCCGGCTTAGTGAAAGCGTTTGCTTTGACTATGTTAGATAATAATTCATCGTCTTGGGTACAAAATATAATATTACCTTTATACTCCCAATTAATAAAATCCTCTATTTTCTTATTCTCGCCTATTTTTAAATTCTCAAACACCAATAACCATTTATCTTTACTTACTAGATAAACCATTAAATCTTTCTTCATCACTGCCATATCTTCTGAAATCACCGGTGATTTTACCTCGGTATTAATAGTTTTAGATAATTTGAGTAATTGCAGCTCTATATTTAGATTACAATCAATTAACCAAATTATGTTATAGTTATCTTTATTTTCATAAGCGTACATTCTAGCAAGCTGTGTTTTACCCATACCGCTTACCCCTACTACACTAGATTGCTTATATTTATTAAGATTTTTAGTTTTTCCAATTGGGATACATGATTTATAAAATAGCTAACCGGTACAACTAAATTGGATATTTGACTTTGAGCAAATATACTTCCGCTTATTAGAAGCATAATAATCACTAATATATATTTTTTCATAATATTTATTAAAATTAAATTTTTAGCTGTAAAAATTTATATCTTTTCGACTAGAAGTCAATAAAATTTGAGGTTAGTGAAGGTATTGCACTGGGTGGAAAAGTAGGTGATGTCATTCTCGAATAGGCGGAGGGTTGTTGTATGGCTCGTTTATGTCCTTCCCACGAAAGCGGGACTCCAGTAATTTAAAGATTATACACAATAAGTTTGTAAAATTAAAAGCTTGATTTATCTCGCTTTTTTCTGGATCCCTGCCTACGCGGGGATGTAATAGGTTTTGAGCCATGCAACAAGGCATGTAGGCGGGAAGAAAGAACAAACAAAGCCCCCTTTTTTCAAAGAGGACTTTTTTCTTGAGGAACTTATAAACTTGCTAATCGGGAGCGATTAGAAGTTTACACGGACTTTTAGAGTGCCTTGATGTGCAGTATATTTACTTGAAATCTGAGCATCGTAACCGATTCCGTACTCCATCTTAGCCTCAGATCTTATGCTTGCACTTAAACCTAAATTATAAGATGTTTTAGTGGTTCTGTCAGGCTGGCTGATACACGGAGTAACTTGTCCATCTAATACAGACTGAGTTTTAGATAATCTACCGGTTACTTTGTGAACCACAAAAGCGTGAACTTCCGGATATACCGCAAGATCCGTTATGTTCATAGTACTGCCGGCTACTTTAGCACCTACTATTAAATCGGTTCTATCGCTAAATTTGCTGTTAACTTGCTTGTTTGCAACTGTTGTACCGGTTTCTTTGTAGTTTTCGTCAGAAGACTTTAAGTAGCTAAGTCCTGCCATTGGAGTTACTAACACACCTTGCATTGCATTGTAATCATAACCGACTGTTAAGTTACCACCGAATGTCATGTTATCGTAATGACCGGAAGCAATTTGCTTGCTCATATTACCGTTAGCATCGAAGAAGTAACGCTGACTTTTGTTCTTCACTTGGTTTAAGCTAAATATTGCACTACCTTGAGCAAAGAAGTTCTTAACAAGCTGCTGGGCACCATATAGAGAGAATGAGAAACCGTTAACATCAGTTTTATCACCTTTCTTATAATCTTGATGTTTTATATCAGTTTTAGTGATACCGATAGCAGCACCGATCATTAAGTTATCGTTAGCTAGCGTATCTAAACCGATTACGACACCGGTGGTTTTAGCTTTATAACCAGCTAAACCACCTTTCTTAGTGTGATGTGCATCAGTATAGAAAGGTTTTGCCCATATACCGTAAGCTACATTATCAACAGCCTCATCACCTGCAGCAACCGCAGCCGGTATTGCTCCAGCTTCAGATCCAGCCATTTCAGCAGTTTCAGGAGTACCTAAATATCTAAGAGCACCTAATCTGTTACCAAGTTGAGCTTGGATATCTTTAGCTAAATCTAATTGTACATTAGTTATGGCCGCACTTGTATCGGTAACGATAGCTCCAACAAAGTTAGCAGCATTAGCACTATTTTTAGCTAAAAGAAGATTATTATATGCTGCAGTATTAGTTGCATTTACAAATGTTGTAACGTTCTGATCTACACCCGGTGCACCTCCAAATGGACTATTTGCGATATCATTAGTAACTACGTTTTCTGCATTGTTAGTACGTGTTATTACATAATCTTGGTTAGCAGCACGTATTAAACCGTAATTTACGAAACGATTACTTCCGGTTACAGCAAAATTGGGACCTCCTAAAGTACCGTTAAATCTAGCACCACCTTGGATTAAAGTATAAGTTTGTGTACCACTGAAATTTGCATTGGCATTATCTTGTACTTTAATGGTTGTAGTTCCTGTGGTTGTTGCATTAACTTGCGCACCTTCCAAGATAACGATGTGACCTATATTACCGTTTGCTAATGTTAAAGTAGTTTCAATAGAAGTATTGTTTCCCCATGTTGAAGTACCACTTGCAAATGTTAAAGTATTTGTAACAAGATTAATTTTACCGTTAATAGCAGTAGTACCACCACCTAAAATTATATTAGAATTTAAAATACCCAAGTTATAAGTACCAAAGTCTATGACTTGTGAATAAATATTTCCTTGTAATCCTGCACCACCATCACTACCTGTAAATCTAACAGAAGCTACAGGAGTATCTGAATCACCTATATTACCGACGAATGCATTACCTAAATAAGTTATAGTACCATTATTAGCTTTAGTAGTACCAATCATACTTGTAGAATTAGACAATATACCGTCAGCAAATCTTACATTACCGTTACCGTTAACACTTCCAAGAGTAATTTTACCGTCAAAACCTGTTCCAGCTATACCGCCTGTAGTAACAGTTACACCGTCATTAATTGTTGCGTTAGTTGCAATAATATTACCTAAGTTGTTATAGTCTGTAGTAAACGTTACTTGCTTGAACTTTGAAGCGCCAATACCTGTGCCTAAGCCATAAACTGTACCAGGGGTATTAGGAACACCACCGCTAAGTGTGACAGTACCTTGATTATTGTTTATAGTACTGATACCTGCATATAATGTAGTAGCATTAACGATTATGCCGTTATCGCTTCCAAGACCTAGACCTACGATATTATTTTGATCACCGATTACTTGACCGTCAGCGATGACACTATCAACACCTAAAACAATCACGCTAGGAACATCAAAACCTGTAGCTGTTTTATTACCTACGGTACTTTTAATTGTTAAAGGACTTGTGTTGTCTGCATCATTGAATGGAATGCCTCTAGGTAAGAATACAACTGCACCTAAACTTGAATTTTCAAAAGCAATCGTATCAGTCACGGCACCATGATAATTACCTGCATTACCTATCTCATTAATCACTACGTTACCGGGACCAGAAACCGTTATTTGTTTTAAAGCATTAACAGGTGCAGCTTGTTTGTTTAATGTTACGGTAATAGGACCGGTGTTAACGAATTCTACTATACCGGTACCATCGGCAGATGCAACAAAGTCTGCAGTATAGTTACCACCGATTTGTAAGGTAGAATTAGCTGCAATTGTAGTGTTACCGTTAAATGTTGCATTACCTAAGAACTTAACAGTAGTACTGTTATCTAATGCTACAGTATTAAACTTATTACCTTGCTGTCCACCGACTGTACCGCTTACTATATTTGTTCCACCGGCATTAAAGACGAAAGAACCTACGTTAGCATCGGTAGTAGTAATATTAGTAGCATATAAATTTACACCTTCACCAACATTTAATACAGTATCAACATTAACCCCTTTAGATCCAAAATTAATTTCTGCAAGTGGATTTGTAGCACTACCTAAATTTGTACCGGCTGCAAGAGTTGTATTATTATTTACAACAGGATTAAATATTATTTTACCTTGACCGGCAGCATTTGTAGTTCTTGTTATTAAATAAGTATCATTAGCGAATTGTACTGCACCGTCATTTCCAATAACTAACTCGTTAATAGCAACATTACCGTTACTTAAAACTGTTTTACTTGAACCAATATTAAATTGTCCAAGAGTTTTATTATTAGCTCCAATAGTACCGATTTTACCGTTAATAGTTAAAGTTTGAGCATTTGTTAGGCTACTCGCATCAACAACGCCTGTTTGATCAGTAGCTATAGCTAAATCAAAATCAACTACAATATTATTTTGAGTGCTTGTTAATTTAATAGTACCACCGTTAGCTTGCAAATCAATCGTTCCACCATTAGCACCGATAATATTTGCTCCACCAAGTGTTAATGTTTTTGTAGCATCGTTAGCTAAAGTAATGCCTTGTAACGCAGCAGCACCGCCAGCGTTCCCTATATCGCCGGTAATTGTAGCACTACCGTCTAAGGTAATAGTACCGGCTGCAAGAGCACCGCCGACAAGAGCAGTTTGGTTAACTTTACCGTTTATAACTGTACCGTCAGCAAGTTTAAAGATAGAACCGGCATTTCCTAAACGTAACTCGGCAGCATGTGTTCCTGATAATTGGACAACTCCGGCACCTGATGCTTCAATTGCTGTAATATTATTTGTCACCGCAACATTTGCATCTGCACTAGCACTTTCTAAAGTACCGTTAGCATCAAAAGTTATCACACCTGCAGTGTTACCGGGATTGCTAGCATCACCTGTAAAATTACCGGTAAGGGTTATAGCATTAGGAACTTTAATCTGTGCTGCAAGATTACCGAAATCAGTATTACCAAAGTTTGAGTCTTGGGTTATTGTAACTTTAGAAGCTGCTGTTTTAAAGGCAGTAGTACCGCCTGTACCCACGTCAACTATGTGTTTAAAATTTACTTGCCCAGCTGCATTAGCACTTTGTATAACCATGTCTTTAGCATAAACTTGTCCATCGATTGTTGCTACCTTACCATTATCTACGCTAACAACAAATCCTGCAGCTCTACCTGCGCCATTATTAGTACCTATTACTGCATTAGCAGGGCCTGCATTAGCTATAAGTTGACCGTCTACTGCAACAGTGTTAAATTCGATAATACCTTTTAGATTACCGCCTAAACTTCCTGTAACGTTAAAGTTGGTAGCAGCAGCATTCTTACTTAATAATACTAATCTACCCGTACCGTCTGTTCCATTAAAATTAATAGTAGTACCACCTGCTTGTAAATTTAAATTATTAGCATTATTAGCATCAGTATTGAATATGATACCTTGACCGTCACCGATATTAATTGCCTTAACAGTAGCAAAACTTTTATTTGAAACTTGAATAAATCCATTAGTAACATTTAATGTACCGTTAACACCATTAACTATTACAGCATTATCTCCAAGTATAAGAGGAGCTTTTTGAGTTGTAGGATTTGCTAAATTAAATACTAATGTAGAAGCCGGAGCACTGAAGTCTATTCTTCCTACAGCTTTAAGATCATTATTGTCAATAGCAGCACCATTATTAAATTGTACAACAACATTTTGAGCATTTTTTGTAGCAGCAGCTTGTGCATTAGTAATACCTTGACCTGTTATAGTAAGAGTTTTACCGGCATTAAGCGTAAGGTTAAAGGAGTGAGCGTTATTAACAACATGAGTGATGAACCCTAAGGTAGTATCTTCACTCACTGTCACTGCTAAATGGTTTGCAGTATTTAAAAACAAACCGTTAAAACTACCGGCTGGAGTATTTAAATTAATACCATTATTAGCATTAGCAGTAATAACTGCATTTAGAGCAACTCCAACATTTGCAGGAACGGCAGTTTGGTCAAATCCCGCACCATCAACAGTGGTAGCAGCTCCGTTTGTTGTTCTATTCTGCTGTATAGCAGCACCCATAGCTGAACCTGCAAAACTGGCTACTATGGTAGCTGTAGAAGCAGTTACCAACCCTGCGGAAATTAATTTTTTTAGAAAATTTGGTTTTTGAGCCATAATTTTTGTCCTATATTTAAGTTAAAATTTAGTACCTAGTATTAAAACAAGCTTATCAAACGCGAGTCAAGATATCCCACATTTGATAAGGAAATAACCTAATATTTTGTTTCAATAGTTTCTAAACTACGAGCTGAGCATACTATATATTGTATATAATTACAAGCAGCGCTATAGTTTTTTTATAAAGTTTTAATAAATGTTATATTTTTACCACATTGGCGTTATGCCTTATCAGTGTCATCCCGTGGCTTGACCGCAGGATCCAAAAAAAATAACTTAATAAGTATACATTTTTGATTTTTTTAGATGGATACTGCTACAAGCTCGCAGTATGACACCAAACACTGGATCCCATGGTCAAGCCACGGGATGACGAACTAATTATCCCCCTAATCTTTGTTAAATATTAGCACTTCAGCAGTATTTGCCCATTTTAGCATTTCGTCGTACTTAGTATGCCAAATACGCATAATTTCTTTTTCATATTCTACAATTTGCTCTTCGAATCCTTCAAATTGTTTCACCATTTGACGTGCTTTAGAAAATATCGTGTCATTAGTAATGTCAAAAACTTTTTGCAAATGACGGTCTTGTTCTGCTTTATAATTTAAATGAGCTGCTCTACCAAGCTCGGCATCTTTATGCATATTTTCACTTCTTATCTGTATTTCAAAATTACGTTTAGAGTGTAAAAGCTGCATTATATTATGAAGAGACTGATAGCCGTTACTTTTTGGTCTATTGATATAATCTTTGGTGTATAACCAATCTAAATGCGGAGAACTCTTAACTATGTCCAAAGCATTATAGCATAGAGCTTTAGATTTAACTATAATCCTACATGCAATTAAGTCTTTCAATGCATTAATCGGCACTTCTTTCCTTTTCATCTTTTTTAAAACAGAATAAGGTTCTTTAAGACGCATATATATCTCATTTTCTATATCTGCTTTATTTAAATCTTCTTTAAGCAGATTAATAATATCACAAATCAAATCCCCTCCTGCTACCTAAAATTCTCTATATCTCTATTCTTAGTAAAGATTACCTATAGCTTTTAGAACTTAAATCCACAAGACTGTTCATAACACTATTCAAGTAATTTATAAAATTAATTCTTTAACTAAAAATTAAAAAACAGATTAATAGTAAAAATAAATTTTTTCAATATAATTATTTAATTAATTTTAACTTAGATTCATTGGATAAGTTCCTTAATAGCCATTTTACGGCTAAATACCTGCCGTTGTGCAGTTCCGTTGTCATCCCGTGGCTTTATTGACCACGGAATCTTACATCACAAACTGTGTCCTAAGATACCGCGGTCGAGCCGCAGTATGACATTAAATGAATAATAGCATTACGCAATAAACAAGTCAGAAAATTTATCTATAGAACTTTCCGAAACACTACATAGAACTTCAGACATTTTGTTAAATTCTCCGGTACACTCAAGTACTATATCTACGCCTGCATCTAAAACTTCTTTGGTCATATCTGCCATACTACCACTTAAAGCTTTCATATCTATTGCATCGGAAATAATAAGCCCTTTAAAGCCGATATTATTTTTAATATAGTCTATCACTTTTTTTGATAGGGTGGCAGGATTCTCAGGATCAAGAGCTTTATAAATTATATGTGCCGTCATAGCAAGTTTAATATTATCGTACTTCGCGAGCTCCTTAAATACTTTAAAGTCTGTTTTTGCTAACTCTTCTATATCAACATCGACAATCGGTAATTTTTTATGGCTATCCACCGTAGCTCTACCATGGCCCGGAATATGTTTTATACAAGCCCCGACTTTCTCTTCTTGTAATCCGTCTATAGCAGCTAAACATAAAGGCACGACTACTTCCGGCTCCCCACCGAAACTTCTATCGCCGACTATCTTGTCTGCTCCTTCGTGGAGCAAATCCGCTACCGGTGCAAAATCTAGATTAATGCCTACTTCTCTCAGCTCTTTCGCAATATCACTATAATTTTGTTTACATGCTTGGGGATCAGTAAAAGTTTGAGCAGCCGGAGCGTCATAAAAAGTCGGTGCTATAAGCCTTTGTACCCTACCGCCTTCTTGATCTATAGAGATGATAGTATTTTCCCCTAATACTTCTTTTATATCTGCAATAAGCTTAATAAGGGCTTCTTTAGCCTGCGCACCGTTATCATTCTTTCTAATATTACGACGGAATAAAACTACACCTAAAGGATTATGCTCTTCAAATAATTCTCTTTCGGCATCGGTTAATTCAGGACCAGATATACCTATAATTACTGGCTTTACCATTTGTCTTATTGTCATAATATGTTCTTTTCTTTAAAACATGATATGACAAGTACTATACGCACGTCATCGAGGAATCGGCAAGAATTTTTTTTATTTGAAGAGACAAATTATGGAAATTGGTAAGTAATATATCGATTCTAGCGGTAGAAAGAGATGTAATATCTTTATTTAAAGATTTTTGGAGTAGATCAATATCATTAGCAGTATAATATTTTCTATTATTTATTTTATAATGAGATAAATCAGTTTTTTTTGTCTCTAGATATCTTAATTGATGTAAAGCAATATTTAAATGCTTAATCACTTCACTAGCAGAATAATATTTTTTTGTTAGCTTATTGTTTGTCATATACTCCGAATACAGATTTTGTTGCATGGCTCGTTTTATGTCATTCCCGCGTAGGCGGGAGTCCCAAAAATAACCTTAATATTGATATACATTATTGACACAATAAACCTAAAAAAACAAGTTTTTATAGGTTTTACTGGATTCCTGCTTTCGCGGGAATGACATAAAAAGCATTTTCTGAGACATACAACAAGCCAACAAATTATAACGAAGTTCATCGAGTAGATTCATTAATTAAAGCTTTTAATTTAGAAGAAGGGACAAAACGTAAATGCTTTTTTGATTCTATAATTATCGGTGCTTTGGTATGAAAATTTATTCCGGGACGTGGATTTTTTTGTTTCACCTCAAAGCTACCAAAATTCTTTAAAGTTAATTTTTGCGCTTTTGCTATTTCTAAAATATTAGAAAAAACCGTATGAACTATTTCCTCGCATAAATGATTTGAAAAACCCAATTTAGAGCTTAACATAGCTGCAATTTTTGCTTTGGTAATAGTCATAAATAATACCGGTTTTTAAGGATATATTGTCTGCAGTCATTGCGAGGAAAAACTATAAGTTGCGACGTAGCAATCTCAGAAGTTGATCCTACTTTATGAGATTGCCGCGTCGATGCTACGCATCTCCTCGCAATGACGTTAAAAAATTACGAATTTGCTTTTTCTTCATCGTTATATTAACGATTATATTCGTTAATATTTTTATTTAGCTCTTCTAATTTATCCACTAGGTGCTGACGTATTTTTTCTTGCTTCTTGTTGCCTGCTTTTTTATAAGCTTCCATTTTTGCTTTTACAGCATCTATAGATTTTTGCAGTTCTTCACCTGGTTTATCTTTCTGATCTTTCACATTCTTTTTTATCTCTGTAACGCTTTGGGCTATCTGATTATAAGTATTGCTTAAGGTCTGATTAAATTTATCGGCTCCCGTTTGTGCTAGGTTTGTTAAATTGTCTTTTAATTCCTGTAAGTTTTCGCTAATTGTTTTTGTACTGCTTGTAGCTACTTCTGCAGTTTGTATTTCCTTTGCTTTTGTTTCATCCTTGGTAGGCAAATCTGCAAAAATACTAGGTGTTAATAATAAAGTAGCGTTAGCACCTAAGGTTATTAAAAATTTTTTCATTATATTCTCCAATTATTTATGTTTATTATTATATTGTTCAACTTTCTTACTTAAATCATCAAGTTTTTTCACAAGAGTCTGTCTATATTCTTCCACTTTATCATCTTTAATTTTCTGATAATCCTGTAATTCTTTCGTTAAATATTTTATATTGTGCTTTTATAATTTCTAAAGAATGGTCTTTACTATCCTTAGCATATGCCTCTAAATCATTAATTTCGACGGATAATTTATCTGCTACTTCATGACATTTTTTATTAAAATCAACAGTAATAATTTTAGCAGAGTCCTTAAGATTTTAATGTAATTCTTTAAGTGCTTCACTTATAGTTCTTATAAAATCTCTTTATTGAAATAGTTAATAAAAATTAAACTTAAGTATTATATACTGGTATCATAAATAATATAATTATAAAAAACAATTTTAAAAAGTACATATTGAATATATAGTTATTGTATCAAATAAATTTGAGGGTATTATGACATTAGAACTAGGAAAAAAACTTCCTGATTTATCTTTACACATAGGTCAAGATAACGTAATTAAACTATCGGATTTAAAAGGAAAATTCGTAATATTATATTTTTACCCGAAAGACGATACACCTGGATGTACTATTGAAGCACAAGATTTTAACAAGCTAAAACCGGAATTCGATAAACTTAATACGGTAATTATCGGAGTATCCAAAGATAAGCTTGACTCTCATGATAAATTTAAAGAAAAATATAGTTTAGGATTTGATTTAGCCTCTGATGCAAATTCAAATTTATGCGAACAATTAGGGGTATGGATAGAAAAATCAATGTTCGGTAAAAAATATATGGGTATTGATAGAGCTACGTTTTTACTTGATAAGGAAGGCATAGTTAAGCATATTTGGCGGTCGGTAAATGCTAAAAACCACGCTCAAGAAGTACTTGAGAAATTACGGACTATGCTTTCTTAAAATGTCATACCGTGGCTCATTTTTTTGTCATTGCGAGGAAATTGCATAGCAATTGACGAAGCAATCTCAGGATATTTGACGAGATTGCCACGCAGCCTACGGCTGCTCGCAATGACGTTTCATTGCTTCCATCTATTGTGAAACCAAAACCATTGAGCAGGATTTTGCTTAACCCATTCTCCTAGCATTTGATTAATATTAAGCATAATATTATAGCAATCGGCTTTATTATCACCGGTTTGCTCCAACTTTAATTGCGGGTGAACTATTACTTTAAAATAACTGCCTTTAGTTCTAATGATTTGGCAAGGTATAATTGGATATTTATACTGCAAAGCAATTTTAGCGATGGCGCTTGCAGTCATAGCAGGATGCCCTAAAAAAGGCACTTCAATTCCATCGTTCATTTTTTGATCAACAAGCATAACAATAGATTCACTCTCCTTGATAGCCCTGACTAAAGCTCTGCTACCTTCAGGACCTTTCGGTATAAGTCTTAATTTATCACCGGCACGACTTGCATTAACCAACTTGTTAACATATGGGTTATTTGCTTTACGATAAATTACGGCAACTTTCGGATAAAATTTATGAAGAATCTTAATACTAATATCCCAATTGGCAAAGTGACCGCTAAATAATAAAAAAGGTTGTCCTTCAAGTTTTTTAATATTTTCTATGCCGATTATTGCGATTCTACGCTCTAACTCGGCTTCATCCATCTTGCTAACATATGTAAATTCACCGATAAACCTACCAAAATTATCCCAAGTTTGATCTATGATTTTTTCAACATCACACATATAGCCGAATACTATTTTAATATTTCGTCTAGCAATTTTATTAACAGCAAATAATATACCGACTTTTCGTGCTATAAAACTACAAATATCCGCCGCTTTATCTACACCGAATATTCCTATTACTTTCAGGAATATAACAACAATAAAATACTCAATTAAATATCTAAGCTTTTTTAAAAATTTTTTCATTTAATAAATCAGGATGGTTTATAGATAATTCTACATCTAGACAGACAATATTATTATTTAAATCATTCAACTTAACATGATCTTTTCTTGTAGTAACTAAGGTAGCATTATGCTCTTTAGCTAATGAGTATAAATTTTCTAAATCTGCTTGTAAATAATTATAATGATCAGGAAAAATTTTGTAACCGGTTATATTTAATCCGTAATTTTTTAAAGTCGCAAAGAAACGCTCAGGATTACCAATACCGCTAAAAGCAAAATAATTTTTAGTTTTATCTATATTATTTGAAGGAACTATTTGAGCATTTATTAACTTATTGACATAAGGAGTTAAAATCTTCGGTATTTTATCTTGGTGGCTACTGACTAAAAAAATTAAATCAGCTGCATCAAGGACTTTATTTGGATATTGTCTTAAAGGACCGGCAGGAATTAGAAAACCGTTGCCGAAAAGCCTTTGGCTATCTACTGAGACTATAGTAAAGTCTTTATGAAAATAAGGACTTTGTAGGAAATCATCAACTATTATTATATCAGGTTTAAGCTTGTTAATTAACGGCACAATCTCTTTAATATTTTTAGTAGCAATAACTGCTCCGTACTTTGCAAGTATTACCCCCTCATCTCCTACCTCTAATGCTGTATGTCCTTGATGTATGGTAGTTGCACTTTTAAGGTTACTACCATAAGCCTTAGTTACTATTACAAAACTTACATTTCTAGCTTTTAGTAATTTGGCTAGATACATTACTATCTGCGTCTTACCCGTACCTCCTACGCTACAATTACCGACACAAATAACTTTAGCAGGCAACATAATAGGATGTGCTAAACTAGCTCGTAAATAGCCTAAAAATTGATATATCAAGCTTATAGGCAAAAGCAAATAAGCTATAATATTTCGCTTCTGCCAAAATTCAGGATATAAAAGTTTGATCATAGTTTAACATTTATGGTAGTTAAAAATAAAGTCAAACGGATTTATTGCTTTATTATCTAACAGAATTTCAAAATGCAAATGTTCACCCGTTGCATTACCAGTGCTTCCTTGTATACCGATAAATTGACCACGCTTAATTTTATTTCCTTCCTTGACTGACATTTCTTTTAAATGAGCATATTTCGTAACAAATTTGCGTCCATGTTTAATCTCAACAAAATTCCCGTAATCAGGTGCTCTAGCGGCTTTTATAACAATTCCGCTTGCTGCCGCATATATCGGTGCTGCTTTTTTAGCTTGTAAATCAATACCGCTATGGAAACATTTCTTTTTTCTTTTCTTTTTATGAGGGCTTGTCCTAGTTCCGTAATGGCTAGTAATTTTCGGCTCATATTCCGGCATCATAAGTGGTATTGTACTAATTATTTTATCAAGCTTGGTTAATTCTGAGATATTATTCCTATGGGTTTGTTTTTTTGCAAAATAGCTAGCTTCCGGTTTAGAGAGAAACTTATATTTTGAATGTAGTTTTGTTACAACTGCCTTTATATTAGCTATTTTTATTTCGGCTGCTTTATTAAATTCTGCTGGGTTTATATTATGTAATTTGTGTAAAAAAATCTTATTTTGTTTAGGGTTATTAATTATTAGACCTAAGTTTTTTGCATATATACATTCGCTATTTTTGTTTGTTAAATCATACTGTACTACTAAATCCGCATGGCTGATTTTATATTTTTGTTTTAATTGAGATGAAGTAGTAGCAAGTAACGTAGTATCACTAGATTTTTTAATACTGCTACAACCTTGAACAAGAAAAACTATAAACAGTAAAAAGATATATTTTTTAAAAGACATTAAAGATAAATGTATGTAAATTTCAAATTAAGAGTGCCACTTAAATATTCTGTTAATTGCTCTAATTCTCCTCTAATATTTTGAGGGTTAATTAACATTAACCCACACTTTACCATATTTTTATCACTATTTAAAAGCTCATATTCAATAATCATAGTTTCTTTAAATCTGATATTTTTGTAATTATGGTAAAAATCACGGACTAAAGATAAATCTTTTATAGGATACCAAATTAAGACAGTATTATTAAGAACTCGTAGCTTGATTTTTTTAAGTGCTTCAAGTAATTTTTGAAACTCATTTTTTACTTCAAAAGGCGGATCAAGAAAAATTAATCCTCTATTCTCTTTAAATGGTAGCAAAGCTTTGATAGCATTATAAGCATCTATATTATGCGTATCATTTGGTAATAATTTTTTTAAACTTAAATAATCGCTGGGATGAAGTTCGCAGGCAATTAAGCGATCATTTGGTCTTAATAATTGCTTAATTATAAAAGGTAAACCTGGGTAGTGACTTTTGCCTGCTATATTTATTATATTTAAAAAAGTTTGTAAGAGCTGAGGAATAGGATCGGTAGCTTGCAGTAATTTATTAATTCCCGTATCGCTTTCTAGAGTTTTAGAAGCCGCCTCCGAGTTTAAATCGTAAAGACCTAGCCCAGTAAAAGCATCTAAAACCGCAAAAGGTTTTTCTTTTTTCTTGAGCTGTTTTAAAATACTAATTAGGACTAAATGTTTGACTATATCGGCAAAATTGCCTGCATGATAAATATGACGATAGTTCATTTTAAATTAATCATAAATTTCACTTCTATGACCAACTCGCACGCATGGCTCTATGTCATTCCCGCTTTCGCAGAAATGACATCGAGTTTTTTATTTACTATCATTTAGTTAGCAATGCCTTGCTTTAAACATTTTTTATAAGCGTAAGCCATTCTTCTTCATCAATAATTTTAATATTAAGCTCTTTAGCTTTTTTAAGTTTACTGCCTGCATCAACGCCGGCTACAACTAAATCCGTGTTTGATGATACGCCAACTGCAACTTTAGCCCCAAGCTTCTCAGCCGTTGCTTTAGCTTCTGCTCTAGATATCGTCGGTAAACTACCGGTAAATACGACTATCTTGTCCGTTAAACTACTCTGTGCTCTAGTCTCTTTATAATCTTCAATATTTAATATTTCACCAAGTTTTTTGATAAGCTCAATATTTTCTTTAACATCAAAAAAATCAATAATATCTACTAAAATCTTATCACCGATTCCTTCTAAATTGTTTAGTTTTCGATAAATATCAGGCTCATTTGTGCTAAGCAATTCCATTTGAGCTATAAAATTATTATAGCTGCCAAATTCTCTAGCAAGTAATTTAGCATTTTGTTCACCGATATGCCTTATGCCTAATGCATATATAAATCTTGGCAAACTAACGTTTTTTGATTTTTCTATATTTTTAAAAAGATTTTCTACTGATTTTTTACCCCATCCATCCATATTTTCAAGTTTTGCTAAGCTAGAGTCATTTTTTTCTTTTAAAAAGAAAATATCTAAAGGATTACTAATCAATCCCTTATCTATTAAAAACTCAACTTGCTTAGGCCCAAGCCCCTCAATATCCATAGCATTTTTCGATACAAAATGACGGATACGCTCATAATTCTGAGCAGGGCAGTTAAAGCCATTATCACAGCGTATAATAATATCTTCAGGCGTATAATGCAATTTAGAATTGCATGACAGACAAAATAAAGGAGTATCAAACGTTTCTGTATCATTAGGACGTTTATCAAAATCAACTCCCATGATTTTAGGAATAACGTCACCAGCACGTTGCAGGAATACATAATCATTAATCCGCAAATCTTTTCGTGCAATTTCTTGGAAATTATGTAATGTTGCTCTGCTAACAGTGACCCCGCCTATTTCTATGGGTTCAAGTTCGGCTACTGGCGTTAACGTACCAGTTCTACCGACCTGTACAGTAATAGAAAGTAACTTTGTTTGTCCTATTATTGCAGGAAATTTATGAGCGGTAGCAAAGCGTGGATTTCGTGCAATAAAGCCCATTCTATTTTGCAGTGCAAAATCATTTAGCTTATATACTACTCCATCAATTTCATAAGGTAAATTTTCTCTATTTGTTTTGAGATATTCGTAAAAGGCGAAAATTTCTTCTTCAGAACTCGCAAGTTTAGATATTTCATTAATGTTAAAGCCGCATTCTTTTAATTTTGTAAGTAATTGATCTTGTGAAGAAGCGAGATTCTGTTCAGTTACCCCTCCTGAATATACAAAATATTTGAGCGGTCTTTTAGCCGTAATAGCAGAATCAAGCTGACGAAGTGATCCGGCAGCAGCATTACGAGGATTGGCAAATTTATCCTTGCCCTGCTCTTCTTGTTCTTTATTTAGATTTAAAAAATCTTGTTTTTCAATATAAATTTCCCCTCGTACTTCTAAAAACTCCAGAACATTATCTATTTTATGAGGAAAATTTTTGATTGTTTTAATATTTGCTGTTATATCTTCACCGACATATCCATCACCTCTTGTAGCTCCCGTTGTAAGCACCCCGTGTTTATAAACAGCAGAAAAAGACAAACCGTCTATTTTAGGTTCACAAAAGATAGGAGCAAACTCATTAAGGCGTAAGAAAATTTTTATACGGTCTACAAAATCTCTCACATCTTGCTCATCAAAAGCATTACTGAGAGATAGCATGGGCACTTGATGCGTAACTTTAGCAAATTTATTTGCTATTTTAGCCCCTACTTTTTTGCTAGGACTATTTTCTAAAATTAAATGAGGAAATTTTTGTTCTAACTTGAGATTGGTATTAAATAGCTGATCATACTCGCTATCAGAAACTAAAGGATTATCTTCTATATAATAAGCATGGTTATACGCTGCAATTTTATCAGCGAGTTCTTCTAGTAATTTTTGTGCTTCCTCTTCAGATATTAAATCAATATTTTGCATTAGTAGTTCATACTTTTATTTTAATTTACAATCAAATCCAATTCCTAAAATTTTTATTTTCTTCAAAATCGCTAATTGCTTGTTTTAGTCTTTCAGCATTTTTAGGACTTTTTAACAAGTATAGTTTCCTCCATAGCATTATGATCTTCAAGCGACATAAATAACCACCGGTTTTTGTTTTTGTCTAGTTACAATCACTGAAGTGTGATCTGCACAAACTTTTTTCATAACATAACTTACTTAAGTACGTTTACATGTAATAAGGCATGTTTTATAACTAGTCACTTTAAGAATCAAAATCAAAATCTTTACCTAGTTTAATATATGCTCTAATACGGCTCATGAGATTCTGGAAATATGTTAAATTATGCCATGTCATTAGCATAGAGCCAAGTATTTCACCGATTCTAACTAAATGATGTAGATAAGCTTTACTATAGTTTCTACAAGCAGGACATAGGCAATCATGTTCTAGCGGCTTGTTATCATCGGCATATTTACTATTGCGGATATTTACCGTACCGTATTTCGTAAAAGCCTGACCGTTGCGACCTGAGCGTGTCGGGATTACGCAGTCAAACATATCTATACCCCTGCTAACCGCACCTATAATATCAACAGGCTTACCGACTCCCATTAAATAACGCGGCTTATTTTGCGGCAGAAAATCAGGAGCATAATCAAGTACTTTAAACATAAGCTCCTGCCCCTCACCTACTGCCAGTCCACCTATAGCATAACCCTCAAAATCAAGTTCTACTAGAGCCTTAGCCGATTGCTCACGTAATTCTTCGTAAACGCTACCTTGAATAATACCGAATTGTGCATAGCCTTCCCGCTTAACAAAAGCATTACGTGATCTATTCGCCCATCTAGTCGTAAGCTGCATAGAAGTTTTAGCTTCTTCAAAGGTTGCAGGGTAAGGCGTACATTCATCAAAAGCCATAGTGATTGTGCTACCGAGCAGATATTGTATTTCGGTAGAACGCTCAGGAGTTAACATATATTTATCGCCGTTAATATGAGAGCTGAAACTTACTCCCTCTTCGGTTATCTTACATAACTTCGATAGCGACATTACCTGAAAACCACCAGAATCGGTTAATATCGGCTTATCCCAATTCATGAATTTATGTAAGCCACCAAGCTGTACTATACGTTCGGCAGTCGGCTGAAGCATTAAGTGGTAAGTATTGCCAAGCAATATATCCGCCCCCGTTTCTGCTACCGATTCAGGTAGCATTGCCTTAACCGTTCCTCTAGTTCCAACTGGCATAAAAGCGGGTGTACGCATCTCACCGTGTGCGGTTACGATAATACCGCTTCTAGCTTTTTTATGCTGATGATGAATATTAAAAGAAAATTTTGACACTGATAATCACTTATTTTTAAAAGCAATATCTTAGCATACTATAGTTTATCCTGGAATATAAACATTAAGATTAAAAGCAGATATCACCTAAAAGCAGTTGTTTTATGCTGTAATTTAG
>NZ_LECS01000004.1:753881-818488 GCF_001602635.1 Rickettsia endosymbiont of Proechinophthirus fluctus
CATTCCCGCGTAATGATAATCTTTTCAACTCTAAATAATTATAGTCATTGACTTATTTTAATTACTTTATAGATTACTTTTCTTAAAAATGATAATTAAACTCTGTCATTCATAATATAATTTAATTTATAAGAGTTAAAATATGGAAAATAAAGAAGAAGAAACTTTAACCTTTGAGTGAATAATAGATGAAGAGGAGGAAAAGCGTTTAAAAGCTCACAATGCAAGGAAAGAGCTTAAGTTAATATTAATAACATTTGCTATTATTCTCACTAGTTTTTTAACTTTTTGTTATTTCTTTTTTAAATATATAGAAGAAAAAGCAGCAGGGTATAAATTACAGCAAGAACAAGAAGCAAAAATAAATAATAACACAAAATGAAATTGTTTAAATACAATGTAACCAAAAACTATTAATCTATTTAAAGTTAAAAAATTATTTGTTATTACAATTTTTACACTTTTGCTTTAATTGTAATTAACTATTATTAATATAAATAAAATAACTTTTATGGAAGATATAAACTCTTGGAAAGAAAAGTTTAAAATGTGTGTTTACGCTAAAAAGCTAGTTGATAAACTCGAATATTTAAACACTAAAGTAAAAAATCCTGTTGATATAGAGGAAGTTAAAACAGGTATCTACTACGCTCGTAAATATCATGGTTCACAAATGCGTCAGTCAGGTGATCCGTATTATTCGCACCCGATCAAAGTAGCGATTATGCTTGCAAAGTTTGTAGCAGACGAAGCGCCTAAGCTTTTTACTTCTAATATGATAAATGCTGCTCTACTTCCACTATACTATTGAGGATACAGAACTTACTGAAAAACTGATCATTGAAATTTTTGGTAAAGAAATAGCAAAACATGTAGAAGGTTTAACTAGAATTAAACCTCACGGACAAATCAGTGTCAAGGAAAGCTTAAACCTATTAATTAAGCAAAAAAGATAGGATACCGCACTTATAAAATTATTTGATCGTATTCATAATGTACAAACATTAGGAGCTAAATCACCTGAAAAAGCGAAGCAGATCATTGTGGAAACATTTAAGAAGTTTCTAGTTGTTGCTATACATTTAGAGTGTCATGAAATTGAAGAAAAGTTTAATGAAATTTGCTATAGGTTTTTATACAATATCATTATTCACTATGAATAACCTGCTTCTTTTTCCAACTTTTGAAAATGATTTAGACCAAACATACAAATTATAAGTAATGGAACCATCACAACAAACAAACCATATTGACCCAAATATTTTGTTAAATATATAATTCCAAACGAAGTGATTATACACATTAAGGCTCTAGAAACAGCATATATAATACTACTGTAAAGCGTTTAAAACCGGAGCCTAAAAAAGATTGAAACAGCAGGAACAGTATCAAATGAACATATTATCAAACCTATTTGAATTAAAAGAAGCTGGAAAGGTGACTTTTTAAAAGGTATGGTACAAATAGAATAAATATAAGAGTAAAGCTAATTTTACTCTAAGAATTTTTAAAGGATATATTTTATAACTTAGAAAACATATTAAAGACATACTAGCTAGGTGGAACATTGAAATAATAAAATTATGATGAATAACCTGAGCTGCACTATATCCAAATGCATTCTTTAAAACTTCACCACAAGTAATATAAGTATAGTAGAAAATATGGGCCAAGCACAACCATTATGAAAAAATATATAGTTGTCTTCTTATTAGGTTTTTGGTAAAAAATCTCATCGTTTTTTAATTCTTTTATTTTTGTAAAAGTCTAGCACTTGCATCTACAAAATCATGCGTTTCTCTAAGATGAGCTTTAGCGTAACCTCTCACAACTACAATAATTGCATCTATCCAAAAGGCAAGACGCCAATTAAATCCTTGAGTAGTAACTAAAGATACTATAGCTAAAGCTACAGTTGTCCCAATTACTGATGCTACGGCAATAAAAGAAACTACGGGATATTGTATAGGTGGTTTTGTAATTTCAGTTAAATAAAGTTCTGCTACTACTATTTCACCTACAGAAGCTATACCTTGAATTGCACGGCAAATTGTGATTAATACAGCAGCAAAATAACCTACTTGTTCATAAGTAGGAGCATTTGCCATAATTATACAGGATAAAGCCATTAAGGTAGATAATAACAGTAGATTTTCACCCTAATTTATATCTATCACCTATTCAACCAAAAACATATGCTCCTAGTGGTCTAAATATAAAGGTAGCACAAAAGGTAAAGGCAGAGAGAAGAGCAGCTGCACTCGCATCATATGTAGGAAAGAACAATTCATTGATACTGCTAAATGGACGTACAACATTAAATCACAATACTCAAGAAAAGTAGCTGTAGATAAAATGCCCGTGACTACTTTTTGGTCGCTTGTTAAACTTCTCTGTTCTTTTTCATAGCCTAGAATAAATTCTTTACAAAAAATTAAATTGTAAAGAAATTTATACTATTTTATATAAAAGTCAATAGAAAATTTCACTTTACACGATAAATAAGCAAAGGAAGTGCAACGTAATATATTCCGTGAATTGATAGAAAAAAGCTATAATATATTGCGATGTTTTTTATAGTTGTAATTATATAGATTTAACTGTATTCCCCAGCAAATAGTAACGTTAAAAGCAAGAAACAAGCTAACAATTAGTACTTTAAATTTACTTTATTTTTTAGCATGGATAGATATGTGATCAATAAACTAATTGAAAGAAAAAATAAATAATATACAGTAATAATGGTTCATTTTTAGATTGAAAAATAAAATACTATACTATCATTGGTAGTTATAATTAAATATATTCAAAATATGCTTTTTCAATCACTAAATTTATACTCTCTCTTAGTTGTAGGTATTACAGCTACTTTTATCGTGTTTATGCGTCAATTATCTTATTACAAACAGCAAATTATTAATAAGGATTAATAATACCTGCATATTTTGATAAAAAAATGTTATATAAAATTCTTAATAATAACTGCGATAGATATTCTGCTCTTGAAATGATTAAATCATATTTTAAGTTGAAAACTGCAAGATCGTTATCATATGAAGAACTTGAAAATGATAAGCAATTAAGCGAATTATTTAGAGATTCTTAAACTATTTTATTGATGATTTTATATCAAAATCCGATAAATCAGTTACAGTAAATAAAGTGTTTAGTATACAAGATGAACATAACAATATTCATAAATCATATGCGTTTTTAGAGAAAAAAATATCAGACAAAACACATCAAATGCTTATATATGTCAAAGTGCATTATATAATGACCAAAGACGATGAAGAAAGCTTAAACACTTTCATAAACTTGGCTAAGATAATGTAGATTTCCCAAAAACAAAATCAGACACTCAAATAACAAATTTAAGAGTAAGCTTAACGAAGTCGTATAAGCGAACCTTACCAAATGCAGTATCAAGAGCTTAAATTGAAACTATATTTTTAAGTAAGACAGAGTTATTTAAAGCTCGGTTTAGAGTTACCTAAACCGAGAGATAAATTACTACTTACCTAAAAGTGGATATGTAACATTTTTTAAGAATTTTCTTTTAATATAAGTACATACTAAAAATGTCAGTACGGTACTTGGAACATAGTATCGTAGGTAAATATCTTATTAAGGTCTTAGTTGAGACTAAGTCAGTAAACGATGTACTGATGCTCTCTACTAACTCTCTACTTTTTGATCTTAAACAATCTAAATAACATCTAACAGCTTCAATAACCATAGAAGATATAATAGAAATTATTCCACTTTGCATAAGAAAATAAAATTCCAGACTATCCGAACAATAACAATAATTAGCAATAATTATTAAAACTAAACCTAGAATATTAAAAAAATAGACAAATGGTTTGCCATAAGATTTCTCTTCTTGCTTAATGCTACTTTTTAATAATTTATATATTAGAGATTTTAACATGGAATTACCTATTTCATAAGAATAGCGAGCAATACACCTACACCAAAAGCGTAAGCGAGATTCTGCAAAGGGTGGTCACGTGTCGACTCACATAAATCCACTACATTAGCTTTACCTTTATCCATTCCTTTATCTTTATAATGTTCCATAACGGGATAATAAATTACCTAACTGCTCATCTAGAATATCTCCGGATTACCTTTTAAATTACGTAATCTTGACACTAAGCTTTCAATATCTTTTTTGATACCTTCGACATCTGCTTTAGCAGAGTTTGAATTTGATTCTTTTATAATTTACTCTTTTATTAGTTTACATTTTGTTAAGCAAATTATTTTGCCTACAAAACTTATACGATGCTCCTCTTATAAGCACTTTACAATAGCTTAAACAATAAAAAAACCGAATCTAAACTAGATTCGGCTAAATTTAATGATTTTTTATTTCGTATTACTTCTACTTACTACCGAATGAAGAAACAATTTTGTTAATTAATGATTCAATATTAATTGCTGATTGAGTATATTTTATCTCTTCATTAGCCGCTAAATTTTCATCGTCATTACCTGGTACAATTGAAATATATTTACCTCCAAGTAACCCGCTGGTGACTACTTGGGCTTTAGAATCTTTAGGTATTTTAACATCATCATTAATATTTAGATATACACTTGCATCAAAACTATTGGGATCTAAAGTAATTTGCTTTACACTACCGATTTTTATACCTGAAATCATTACGTCGCTTCCAACTGCTATCCCTTCCGCACTTTGGAAATGAGCAGTTACCTGATATCCTTTTGAGCTAGTTATAGAACTACCTGTTTTGTAAGCAAAAATCAAAAATAGCAAAGCAATAATTAATACTACAAAGCCTATAATTGTTTCAATAATGTTCTGTTGCATTGTTTTTTATATTTTATTAATTAATTACGGTTGCCATCTATTATATTTAAGATTTGATGTTTTAGGCAGCTTTTTAACTATTTTATTATTCTTTTGCCATGGAAAAAGCTGAATATTTTTTGGTATCTCATTTACTAAATGATGTAACCAAGCATGCCAACTTGGCGGAATTTTTGTAGGTTCATTTACATTTTTATAAATAACAAACCTCCTTGGACGCCCTAAATAATCAATATTACGGCTTTCATAATATTGATTCAAAAACTCATCTTCTCCTACTTTTTTGTGAAAAAAAGTAATAAAACACTTATCTATCCACGACATTTTAAAATTTCTATAGCAGTTTCTCTTCCTTGCACTGCAAGTTTATCGGCAGCAATATTACCGCTATTATTTGCATGACCTTTTACCCATTTCCAAATAATAGTATGTTTACTCAATTCTGCGTATAATTTTTGCCATAAATCGGCATTTTTAACGGGTTCATTGTTGCTTTTACACCAATTATTTTTTATCCAATTATGAATCCAAGCAGTAATTCCTTGTTGCAAATATTTACTATCGGTATAGATCTCAACATTACAAGATTTTTTTAAAATCCTCAAGGCTTCAAGTGCTGCCGTAATTTCCATACGATTATTAGTCGTATCTAACTCATACCCAAATACTTCTTTGCTAGTATCATTAAATTGAAGCAAAGCTCCCCACCCTCCGGGACCTGGATTACCCGCACATGCACCATCAGTATATATCACTACTTTTGAATCCATAATATGCATTAACTAGGTTTAGAAGAATTACGAAACTTATCTAACATTATAACATTTGGACTTGAAGATGATGAAGTCTGATAACTTTTATTATTACTTATTGCCTCTTCATGTTGAGGATTTTCATGTATATTTAACGACTGACTAAAAGTGAGACTGTAATTATTATTGGAATCAACAAAACTAATAAGTGCATCAAAAGGTACATAAATTATTTCTTTAACACCGTCAAAACTTACCGTTAAAGAAAAGCCCGTATCATTTACTATTAAATTTTCAAACTGATATTGCAGTACTATTGTTATCTGTTTCGGATATGCCTGTTTAACTTTTGAAGGTAAAATTACCGCAGGATTATCGGTTCTGTACGATATGTATATTAACTGATCCCAATATAAATTTTCATGCTGAATTTTTGTTAGAATTTTTTTCACAAATTCTAGCATATATTCATGCACAAATTTTTTATATTCAATATTCATACGAGAAAAATAAATAAAAATAGGTCAACAAAGTTTAATTTGAACAGTTTAAGTCATTGCAAGGAAAAACTGTAAGTTTTGATGAAACAATCTCAGAAGTCCTACTTTATGAGATTGCCACATTCTCTACGTTCGCCTGCAATGACAAGATCAACCGTTTTTAGGCAATGCCAATTTTTCAAATTAAACAAGTATAAGTGAGGGTTTTTCTGTTGCCCGGCACACCCTCCAGCCGCGTAAGATTAAGCTGCTAAAGCTAAACGACCTACAGAACGATTATTATCGTTTGCGTTTCTTTGTTTTGACCCATATGACACAAGCCATCGGCGGAATCATCCCGAGTAAAAGCAATCTTTTTATTAGGCACGTCGATCCTATTTCGCCCCCAAAAAATACTCGATGAACTTCGTATTGTCTACTCTTTAAGAGTCATTACATATTTAAACTTTTCTAAATGACGTGGCGAATAAAGAGAAATTTGAAGGCGACACGGAACGCAGAACCGCAGGATACACGCAAGTAACGTGAGGATTCGAGTACCGGATCGACGTACAAATTACCTTTAGGAGCAAGTTATTTAGAAAGTTTTGGTGGAGGCGTCGGGTACTGCCCCCGAGTCCGCAACCTCTATTCTAAATTACGTTTATTACTATAGCTATATTAGCACCAAACATTATGCCTTAATTTGATTAAAATGTAAAGGTCAAATAAGAATTCTAGATTTATATTAAAAATGGACTTATAATAAATGGTTAGAATTCTAAATTAAAAACTTAATTATGCTACCAAATCTTGGAATTATCGCCGGCAGAGGTTCATTACCTTACTTAATAGCAGGTAATTATACAAAGCAAGGCGGTAATTGCTATATCGCAGCAATTAAAGATGAAGCTGATATAGAGCAAATTAAAGATTTTGAATATAAGATTTTAAAAATCGGTATGGTCGGGGAAACTATAAAATATTTTAAAGAGCATAAGGTAAAAAATATTATTTTTATCGGTGGAGTTAATAGACCAAATTTTAAAAATTTAGCCGTAGATAAAATAGGCGGTTTATTGCTTTTCAAAATAGTTAGGCAAAAAATTCGAGGAGATGATAGTTTGCTAAAAATAATAGCGGATTTTTTTGAAAGTTATGGTTTCAAGGTAATTTCAAGTAATGAAATATATAAAAATCAACAAGGTAACTCCAATATTATAACCGATACTAACCCTATAAGTTCAGATAAAAATGATATTGAGCTTGGAATAAAATTATTGAATCATCTAAGTGCATTCGATATCGCACAATCGGTTATAGTTGAAAGTGGCTATATACTTGGTATAGAGGCTGCCGAAGGAACGGATACTTTAATAACGAGATGTACAGATTTACGTAAAAATCCTCATGGAGGAGTATTAGTAAAAATAGCGAAATTAGGTCAAGATAATAGACTAGATATGCCGACGATCGGTCCTAATACTATAAAGAATCTTGCTAAATATAATTACAAAGGGGTAGCGATTCAAAAAAATAACGTAATTATAGTCGAAGAGGAATTAACTATAAAACTCGCTAATGAACATAAAATCTTTATAACAAAATGTTAGCAATAGGTATTACCGGTAGCTATGCATCGGGTAAAACTTTTATGTTGGATTATTTAGCAGAAAAAGGATATAAAACTTTTTGTGCCGATAGATGCATAAAAGAATTATATCAAGATGTAGTTTTGCAAACTCAGATTTTAAAATTACTACCTGAACTTGAGTCTTTCAATATTAGAAAAATCAGTAATTTAATTTACAATAACGACCTAGCTAGAGAAAAACTACAAAATTTTATTTACCCTTTACTAATAGATAAACTCATTTTATTTAAAAAAGAAAATGCTAATTCTAAATTTGGCTTTGCCGAAATACCGCTGCTTTATGAAGCTAAATTTGAGAAATATTTTGATTTTGTCGTAACAATATACTGCTCTGAAGAAATAAGAATGCAAAGAGCAATAACGAGATCTTCGTTTGATATAGAAATTTATAATAAAATCAAAGAAATTCAACTATCACAAGAGAGCAAAATAGCAAAAGCAGATTTTGCTATAAATAGCGGTGTTGATATGTTAGACTTGGAACAACAAATAGCGAAACTAATAAAGGATTTGGAATGTCGAGTTTAAGAGAAATAATTTTAGATACCGAGACTACGGGACTTGACCCACGACAAGGTCATCGAATCGTTGAGATCGGTGCTATTGAGATGGTAAATAAGATATTAACAGGCAGGAATTTTCATTTTTATATTAATCCTGAGCGAGATATGCCGTTTGAGGCTTATAGAATTCATGGCATATCCGGCGAATTTTTAAAAGACAAGCCTCTATTTCATACAATAGCCGATGATTTTTTAGAGTTTATTTCAGATAGCAAACTGATTATTCATAATGCTCCTTTCGATATTAAATTTCTAAATCACGAATTATCATTATTAAAAAGAACCGACATTAAACTCTTGGAACTAGCAAATACTATTGATACTTTAGTAATGGCTAGAAGCATATTTCCAGGCTCAAAATATAATCTTGATGCATTATGTAAAAGATTTAAAGTTGATAATTCAGGTAGGCAGCTTCACGGAGCTTTGAAAGATGCCGCATTACTTGCAGAAGTATATGTAGAGTTAATGGGCGGCAGACAATCGGCTTTTAAAATGGTTGATAAATCGGCCGTAATAAATAATTTAGCAACTAATCAAGTAAATAACAAAACAGAGCAAACTACTATTGTTATTAAACCTACAAAAGAAGAGCTACAAAAACATAAAGAGTTTCTCAGTAGGATTTTAAAAACTGCTTAGTAAAACGTCATTGCGAGGAGAGGCAAAGCCTCGACGTGGCAATCTCATGAAATAATATAAAATTCCTGAGATTGCCACGCTCCTTTTAGTCGCTCGCAATAACGATTATCAATAATCCCCTTATCTATGAAAACAAATTTTCTTGTATTTATAACCTTTACAATACTTATCTCTTTAGGCTTTTGGCAGCTTAGTCGTTTAAAAGAAAAGAAATTATTTTTAGCTGCAATGCAAGCTAACCTAACCTCACCTGCAATTAATTTAGCAGAAATTCAAGACGGTTTACCTTATCACAAAGTAAAAATTACCGGTCAATTTTTGCCTAATAAAGACATATATTTATACGGTAGAAGGTCAATGTCGAGTGAAAAAGACGGATATTATTTAGTTACTCCTTTTAAAACCATAGAAGATAAAGTTATTTTAGTAGCACGAGGTTGGTTCAGTAATCACAATAAAAATATTATCACGCAAGCTACAAACGACCGGCAACACGAGATTATCGGTGTTACCATGCCATCAGAAAAAACTCGTATCTACTTACCTGCTAACGATATAAAAAATAATGTGTGGCTAACGCTAAATTTAAAAGAAACATCCAAAGTGTTAGGCTTAGATCTTGAGAATTTTTATATTATTGCGGAAGGAAAAGATATTAGCAATCTAGATATTTTATTACCTCTTGCAATAAATCATTTAGCAGCAATCAGAAATGACCATTTAGAATACGCTCTAACTTGGTTTGGACTTGCTATTTCTTTAATCGTAATATATGTAATTTATCGGCGTCGTTATATGGCTGTGGATGTCATCCCACGAGCTTGTAGCGGGATCCAGAAAAATAATTAAAAAGACTGGACCCCGTGGTCAAGCCACGGGGTAACAGTAGAAAATCGATACATAAATGAGTGACTTACAAAGAGAAGCATCCGATCCGAATTACTCTGTTTGGGTATCGGCATCTGCCGGTACCGGTAAAACCAAAATCCTAACCGATCGATTTTTACGTCTGTTAATAACGGGCGTAGAGCCTTCCAATATTTTATGCCTTACTTTTACTAATGCTGCAGCTATAGAGATGCAAGTAAGGATTAATAGCAGACTTAAATATCTTTCTCTTTGCAACGCCGAGAAACTAGAAGAAGCACTTTTCTTAATGAGCGGCAATAAGCCATCGCCGCAAGACACAGAAAACGCAAAAACTTTATATGATAAAATACTAAATAGCAATAAGCTTTTAAATATCTATACAATACATGCTTTTTGTCAAAAAATCCTTAACACTTTTCCCTTAGAAGCCAGCATAACACCAGAATTTACAATCCTTGAAGAAACTAAATTACAAGATATCTTCCTAAATATCAGAAACGAAATTTACTTAAGCGATGAACATAATGACTTAATGAAAATTTTACTTAACCGATTTCATGAAATAACTCTGCAAGATATTTTTACCGAGATAATCGAGCAGCAAATTAAATTCAGAAAGTTATTTATAAATAAGCAAATTCCCAAAGAAATATCTAATAAAAGATTAGCGTTAGGGGAATTAAATAATATTTACGATAAGGTAAAAAACTTATTTGCCGAGTATGATGTGGAGATAGCACCGAAAGAAATTTTTTTTACCAAAGATGGGAAAAAACGAAAAAGCCTTTTATCGAAAGAATTAATAAGGAAATATCCTAAATTATTACTAGAGCTCGAAAAAATTACCTCTGAAATTTACCGATTAGATGAGCTGCGTCGCATAGAAGAGCTAGAATATCATACAAACTTACTTACTAAACTTGCGCATATTATTTTAAAAAAATACGATTCATATAAGAAAGAAAATAATTTACTCGATTACGACGATTTAATTTACTACACCGAGAAATTACTCAATAATAAAACTACTCATAAGTGGTTGCTGCATAAGCTTGAAAGCGAGATAAATCATATTCTTGTTGATGAAGCACAAGACACAAGCCTCTCGCAATGGAATATTATTACTACTTTAATAACAGAGTTTAATGCTGTAGAGAGGCCAAATAATAGTGTTTTCATAGTCGGCGATGATAAACAATCGATCTTCAGTTTTCAAGGGGCTGATCTTCGTAATTTCAACTTAGTAAATGAGCGACTAAAAGCAAATCTTACAAATGCTAATAAGAAATTCAAAAATATCACCCTTGAATATTCTTATAGATCATGTACAGAGATTTTACAATTTACTTATAATGTTTTAAAAAATATAAAATCCAATTACCCGAGTTTATTCCTTGCGAATAATCCTTTAATATCCTCATTTCGTACACATCAAGGCTCTGTAACGGTTTGGCCATTAGTGACGAGTGAAAAACAAGAAGAGCTTTTTTGGGCACTACCTGAAGATTATGAAAATTCTAAATCTGCTGCCGATTTACTCATAGAAAAAATCGTAAATTTTATAAAAGAACAAATAGAAAGCGAAGAAATTTTACCGTCTACTGCAAACAGAATATCTGAAAAAGATTTCATGATATTAGTCAGAAAGAGAGATGAATTTAGTAATAATCTGATCAAAGAACTTAGCAAAGCTAAGCTTAAAGTTGAGGCAAGCGATAGAATGAACCTTAAGGAAAATCTAACTATAATGGATTTAATTTCATTAGCTAAATTTGTGTTACTACCTGATGATGATTTAAATCTTGCCGGTTTACTAAAATCACCGATTATTGGAATAAGCGAGCAGCAATTATACGAACTTCTTGTAAATAAAAATGAGAATAGCTTATGGGATATACTCTCTTCACATGAGGAGATATATAATAAGTTAGATTCTCTAATTGCAATTTATAAAATATCGATTGTTGAGAACTTCTTTGATTTAGTGGTACATAATCTAAATTTACGAGAGCTTTACGATAATGATAGTGATGATATGATAAATGAGCTATTAACATTAAGCAAAAACTATGCAAATGATATAGATAATTCACTGCAAGGATTCGTTACTTGGTTTGAGAATAACGATATCTATATTAAACGTGATATAGAGCATTCAGACAAAATAAGAGTAATGACCGTCCACGGCTCTAAAGGGCTTGAAACTCCTATTGTTATATTATGCGATTCTACTACTTTACCGATAAGCAGCAATAAATTTATTTGGGATGATAAAGGAGAAATGTTTTTCTCTGCTAATGCTGCCGATACTCCTGAGTTTTTGCAAGAGCTGAAAGAAGCTGAAAAATTAAAAGATTTGCAAGAATATATAAGACTACTCTACGTTGCAATGACAAGAGCTAAAGACAGGCTGATTATATACGGTTTTAGTAATAAATCTACCACTCCTGAAAATTGCTGGTATGAAATAGCCAAACAAACTTGCGATCAATCTCTCAATTAGTAGCTGCTATTGCTATATTAAATATAATAGTCTATTAAGACGCACATATATTTAAATAGCGTCTTATGTTAAAAATTTTAGAAAGTTTCTTTGAAAATAAAGCAAGAATCAAAATAGAAAGGTTAAACAATTACCATCCCTGCATTATGCTTATGAAAAAGGTCATAAGGCATAATACTTAAATTTTTTTCTTTTAAGGCTTGTTTATACTTTGTTATTTTAGAAATAACAACTACAACAAGAAAAATAAAAATACTTATTAACAGAGGATATAAGATATTTAACTGATCAAACATCATTAATTTCACAGAATTTAGTTAGATACTACATAATAGTAGTAACATTTATTTGAATTTCAACTTAAATATTTTTTATTGCAATTTAACTCCTATATCTTAAATTTAAATCATTAATAGATATTGTCATAAGAAAATTAATAAGATTTTTATTGAAACCGCTACTTCTAAAATAGATAGCATAATAATTTATGCATTATGATAATAATCATGCCTTAATAAATCAGATTTAAGAATACCAAAATTATATTCATATGAATCTAAATAAGCTTGTAATTCATGAACATTTTGTTCTATTTTTTCATAATTATATTTATATGAGTTTTGGAATTTTTCAACTAATTTACCTTTATTAACAACTTTTTTATAAGCATCTTCTTTAAAAAACCCATCTTTTTGTTCTTCACTACGAAAGTAATCCTTAAATTCACTATGTTTTTTCGGTAAATTAGAGATAAATTCTGCAAATTTTTCTAATTGAATATTGGTAATTAGAGTAAATACCAAACCTATATTTTCTTTATATTGGTTAACTCTTGAAACTTCATGCGCTATTGTAGCTTTTTGTCCAATTTCAATAACATTATTAGATAAAATAACTAAATCTTTTTTATTAACCTCTTACTTTTCAGATTCCTTTAGTTTTATATTCAGTATTACCTCTTCTAATGCCTCTTTACTAAATAATTTTTTAAATGCAGCAAGCCACGGACCAAAAGTCATACTTTCTAACTTTTTAAAATATTCTTTTAACTTCATGACTAATTTCCTTGTTTATATTTTCTTAGTTTAATTTATAGTATTAGTTGGAAGTAATCAAGTTATAGAGCTAAGAAAAATTAATACTTTTGTAAAAATTATATATAGCGTAAAAATTGAAAAACAGTGTTAAAATGCTTAAAATAATTTGACTATTTTAGAAAATTTTAATAAAATCTATTAATAAACTCAATCGATAATACAAAATATGAAAACAGCTTTTATCTTCCCCGGTCAAGGGTTGCAATTGATCGGCATGGGAAAAGATTTTTATGATAATTTTAAACCCGCCAAAGAAACTTTTCAAATCGTTGATGAAGTACTAAACCGAAAACTCACTGATATAATTTTTAATGGACCTTCTGAAGAACTTACCTTAACCACTAACGCACAACCGGCATTAATGGCAGTATCTATGGCAATAATAAATATTATCAAAGCTGAAACCGGTAAAAGTTTGGATAGTCTTTGCGATTATGCTGCCGGTCATTCGCTAGGTGAATATAGTGCTTTATGTAGCACCGAAAGTATTAACCTTGAGACAGCAGCAAAACTACTTCATACACGTAGTACATCTATGCAGGAAGCATGTCCTGAAGGTGAGGGAAGCATGGCGGCTTGTATCAATATTCCACTTCAAAAACTTGAAGAAATATTAGAAGAGATCAACAAAATAAATTTATGCCAAATTGCCAACGATAACATCGAAGGACAAATAGTTATTAGCGGCAAGACCACAGCTATAGATCATACTATTAGTATAATTAAAGATTTAGGTTATAAAGCGATAAAGCTGAAAGTCAGTGCTCCATTTCATTGTAGCTTAATGAAGCCGGCAGAAGAAAAAATGCGAGTAGCTCTTGATAAAGCTGTAATTAATAAACCTCTGATACCGATAATCCAAAATTATACTGCAAAACCTACTCTAGATCCTACAGAAATCAAACAAAATTTAATGCTTCAGATATGCGGGCGAGTTAGATGGCGTGAGACTTTAGAACTATTTCACAAATTAGAAATCGCTCATATAGTAGAAATAGGGCCAGGAAGCGTACTAACAAATATGCTCCGGAAAATTAATTATCCATATAAGTTAAGTAATATAAGTAATTTAGAAGAACTACAGCATTGTTTAGATAACATTAGTCAATAACTGTCTCTAATAACTTCTAATTCATAAAGTTTTTAAATTAACTTAATATTAATTATATGCAAATTAGTTTTAGTTTTTTAAGCAATTGCTAGAATTATTCACTAGTGACTGGCAGAGCTATTTAGACAAGGTAATAAAGGATTTTAAAATTTAGCCTTAACAGATACTAATGATACATTTTTAAAAGAAGAATGTTATAATTGCTCTTATCCAAAAAGACATTAAAGAAGGTGAATATCTATGTTGCTCCTTTTAATAAAATAGATCATGCAAGTTTATTACTTACCAATATTCTCATATATTAGAGCTTAATCAAAATACGGTAAAAGCAGTAAAAAATATGCTGCGAAATAACTTCAAAGATATATATAATCCGAAAATTTATATTATTGCTAATTATAAAGAACCTATAATTAAACACTATACAATAATAGATAAAATAGCTGAAGGTAAAGTTATTACCTTTGAAGATTTAAATATTAAATATATGTAGATCACACGGATGAAGAGTTAAAATATATAGGTGATATAGTAAATGATATTAGAAAACTAGACAGTAAGTTAGTAGCAGATATTCAAATATCATCAATTTTATTTTGTAGATTTTCTTATTACTCAGTGTACACTCATTTTTATGGCTGCATATTTTGAAGAATTAAACAATTTTCATCAAAATTTAGATAACCTCAATTTTTCCGTTACAAAAATATATTCCCGAATACCAACCAAAAGACTATAAGAGTTTTGTCAATCTTAAAGCAATAACTTGGAATAGATTTTTAGTTAAATATCAGAAATTATTTGAGAACATTCAGAACATATTATTTAGTATCTGTAGTGATAGTGAGAATTTTGTAACATTGTTAATTTCAGACTCTTATAATCTTAGCTTAAACAAGCGAATCAAAATTATAGAGTACTTAATAGATAAATATAACAATGATACTAAAGCTATTTATTACATAACCCAACAACTTTTTTATATTTGTGATGATAACACGGATATTAAAACTCTCGAAGCCAAGGCTAAACAGTTTTACAAATATAGTGAATATTTCCGTAGTTGGGATGATTTACCTAGTTATTGGTATATGGACTTTAAAGGGCTATCCGGATGTGATAAGGAAGCTTTGATTATGGGCAATTCCGTAAAGCCGGAAAATATATTTAGTTAGAAAAATTATAAAATAATTCTAGAAATTTTGCTTATTAGATGATATAAAGTAAAGCCATAATCGGAGAGATGGCCGAGTGGCCGAAGGCGGCGGTTTGCTAAACCGTTATACGGGTCATACCGTATCGAGGGTTCGAATCCCTCTCTCTCCGCCAGTCTGGACAGTTAGCCAATTCTTGTAGTTGATCGAATGGAAAAGCCAAGGAGTAATCAAGATTTCCGCCTTTCAAATTTAGGGTCGCAAGTACACATTATCACCTTATTGCCTTGATTTAACAAGGATTTTAGCTCTTAATACAAACCTACTAATATGTTCTATTGTTCTATGCTATTCATATGTTAGTTTATACTAGACTTTTCTCTAATATTTTCTGCTACTTATACGTTATTTTCTATAAATTTCACCAATTTTAGCCATTTTTTTTCTAAAAATATGTACACTATGCAAACTAGGGGCTATTCCTCGTAAAATAAGGGATTGGAGGACTTTTTGTAAAAATTTTTTTATATACCAAAATTTTTCAGTTTTTGTGTATAAAAATTGCACCTATTACCAGAATTGAGTGAGGACTTAAATAAAGCTCAAGGGTTGGGTCGGAAATATAAAGATTTAAAAATTTCAACGTTTCTTCTTTATTACTACAGTCTGTGCTACCATTATTACACATGGTACATCCTAATTTTACTTTATCATTTGCTACTAAATCTTTTAATTGTGTTACTTCCTCTAAGGTAGCCTTTTATATCACTTATGTTGCGAAAACCATTTATTACTTCATTAAATATATTATTTACACCTTACGAAACTATCCTTCTTATATCATTTATATCTTCATTAGTACGCCAAGAAACATAAGGTAAACTACTATCATATTTGTGACACAAACCCCAACACCAACCTTGTACTCCTTCTGTATTTCCAAGTGTTGATTTATATAATTCATATCATTTATAAATAATTTTTGTTCTTTCATTTTTTACTTAATTCTTGTAGTGCTATCTAAGTATAAGATTTCCGGCATATATTTATGTTTCAGCCAAATCTCAAGGCTACCGATAATATAAAGGTTATTTTTAGCTCTGCTAATACCGACGTTTAAAACATTTGGCTTTTGCGTCATTATATTTCGTGCACCTTTTATCAAGAGGATGCTGAACTTCTAGTAGTATTATTACCGTATCGTTTTCTGTGCCTTGAAATGGATGAATAGTGGCGATATTTTTATATCCAAATGCTTGAATTGTTTTCTCATATCTTGAATCGTCATATATTTCATTCAATTTTCTACGAATAGATTCGTTGTAATCTTTATACATTGTAATAATGTAAATTTTTTTGAGCGCATCATCCCCATTTTTCTCTTTTAATACTTGGTTTTAATAACTCTAGTAATTTTTGAAATTCGGCTTCCGATTCATATTTATAACGTTGAACCTTATTATCTTTTATATCTATCCATTTTGAAGTACCTAAAATCGTTCTAATATCAGAGTTACAGTCAGAGGTAGCAAAAATCATTTTGTCACCGTAAGCTATTTTGTTACATATTTTAAACATCAGATTTTGGCATCTTCTATGCACTCATAAAGGGAAACTAACCGTAACATCATCTATTTTTGTTTGATATAAAGAATTACGGTCAGCTAGGTTTTGCAATGAAACTTCCGAAGGTGACCACTCAGGATATGAAACCTTAAAATGTTCACATAATTTGTTCATTAAATCTTGCTTTAATATAGAAATAGGATCTGTTTGCAGCGGATCACCGACTACTACGACTTTTTTCGATTTTGTAAATAGCACTAGCTACGTATTGTGGCGGTATCTGCCCTGCTTTATCAATAAATAACCAAGGAATTGCATTATGTTCGGATGTTGCCAACATTTTATCGAATGAGTAAAAAGTTGTAGACACAACAGGTATGACCATACAGAAATTTTGCCAAGCAATTTTGTAAGTTAAAAATTTTCTTGCCAATTTTTCCACAATAAATCTTCTTCAAAATCCTTAATATTGCAATATTTATCTTTTAAACTTACGATAGCCAAGCTTATATAGTCGTTACGTTGTTTTATTTCTTCTACAGAAGCTTCAATTTTCTTAATTGCAGCTTTAATATTCTTAATATCAGTTTTTATCCGGTCAATTTCTTCTGAAGATTTATTTTTTAGCTTAATTAAAGCCCATTTTTGCTCATAGCAAGAATTGTGTTTTGCGGTTTTAAAAAATGCATGAATTTTTTCAAAAAAACCAAATTTAATAATTTTATTTCACAATCAATTTCAAGTATTTTAGAGCTTTTATAATCAAGCTCTAATTCTAACTCATTTTACTCTTCTTTTTTGCTGCATATATCACTCCTAAATCCTCTTCCTTAATTAACTCTCTTTTCTTTTTATTAAATTCAATAACTGATGCAATATTTTCATAAACTTCATGAATTTCACTGTATAAATGTTAAAACCAGCACACGCTTCTTTCCATTCATTATTAATTTCATCTATAGAATTACAATATTCAGGTTTAAAATGTGCAGGGGCTTTATCTTTACATTTATTATTAACTAGCAGATTAAGATATTACAGCATTGTATGTTTTCATCATTCTTATCATCGTTTTCTTCTTCATCTTTATATTTCCAAAACTTATTTGAAAATCTCTTTTTATTTCCATGATTAACGAGCACCGCAGCAAATATACCCCTATCTTTCTCTTTTTCCTCTTTCAATAAAAGTTATTTAAAATAACTTAAATCTTTATGATATAGCTTATCTATTTTACTATATAACGATATTTCTTTAGATATATTCTCAACGGCATTGTTATTAGATGATGCAACAACCATACCGTAAGTTTGTAATTCCGGTTTTAAAGAATTAACATGATAATCAAAATTTGGTGTATGTAAGGAAGATTTTTTATTTTGAAACCCCTCCTTAGGATCTTCTAAAGTTGTTAAATATGAAGCACGATCTATTTGCTATAAGATCAAAAAGTATAGTGGTTTTCCTGTACCAGGTGGACCATTAACAGCAAAAAGCTTTCCTGAAAAGAGGGTAATACCAAATTAATCGCAACAGCTTGCAATACCGCAAGAGAGTGACTCGGCGATGAACACCAACGCGTCGGTTGCATCATAAATGGAGATAACAGTTCTTGTAGACTTTCTTGATGCTTTAAAACATCTATGGAATCCGGCTTATCTTCTTTACCGAGATATTTGGCAATTGCTGATTCCGAGTCAAATTTTGCTATATTACTTCGTACAAAATCTAATAGTCTTAGAAAAAAACTATTAAACATTTCTAAGGAAGGAGCGGCAAAATTATAAATTACCGGTTTATCTTTTTTCTTTTTATGCGAGGTAACTCTTCTTAAGCATATTTCAGAGCGGCTAAATAAATATTTTTTGTCAATTTCTAACTTCTGTACTACAAGATCAATCATAAGATTAATCATTTTTAAATCTAGAGTTTTAACTCAAGCATCTTGCTTTTTATCCTTAAAATATATTCTCTCACTTTCTGAAAATACTTCCTCTATTAGGCTATTATTATCTACAAAATTTGGTAAATCTTTTAATTCTTTTTCTTGGAACTCAATCTCTCATGATTCTACCGAGAGCATAAGCAGCAGTAGAGATAACCATCAATCCTTCAATATATTTACCGTTTTCATCTATAGTTAAACCAGCAATAGGTGTTTGTCGGTTGCTCTTGCTTATCTTGATGGTTATTATAATCATTTAAGAACTCTTGATCTAATTTAGTTATAGTTTGGATTTTCTTTAAAATATCAAGTGCAGCTTCCGACCATTTTAAATAACCGAGATAAATATGCCAATGAACTGCTACTTCGTTTTTCTCAAGATCAATACCGATTTTTGTTTTATCCACAAACTAAGCATCTTTTAAGAACAAAGTGTTTCTTTCTTATCCAGTTTGCAACTAAAACTGCCTTTTTTATCGGTATGTTCTCTAATAAGGAAATTATTAAATATATAGTGTCTAGCATTTGGTCTTATTGGAATCCTATAAACTGGTCACCAAGCATACAATTAGCTACCTTAAGTTATATATTGTCTTGTTTAATTGATAGGAATGATGCATATCCATTTTAAGATGCATAAATAATAAATAATGACCAGGAATGGCTTAAAAGCAATCAAACTTATACCTTTTATAATACCCAATTTCTATCTTCTCCGTTATATGGAACTTGCAAACGAGATACCTATATGCCTAAAAAGATTAAAAATATTTCATCAATTTGATGATGAGAATTATATACCCAAGCGTTAGCCTCTCATAAGCTCATAAATAACTTTTCTAATTTATTGAAGCAATTTAAACTAACTCCTCTTATAGATTCTACTGATTTTAATCCTAACTATTTTATGGTATGGAGTTAGGCAAAAAATTTAGGGAATATTCCTAAATATTTTGGTCATAAGCTAAAGCGTGTTTGTAATAATATAGAAGAAGCAGAAAATGATTGGGAGAGTTATGAACTGGAGGCATTCTCTCATTTTTCTACCTTTCATGAGTTTATAAATACAATAACACATTGTAATGATGCATTATTAGGTTGTAGAGATATTAGATCAGATATATATTACAATGAACTATAATTAATTCAGATGAATACAACTTTCTTCTTTAGCAAATAAAGCAATGAATGCCTATATAGTCAAATGCACATTTAAACCGCTTCAACGCACATAGCCATACCCATACCGCCACCGATACATAAAGAGTAACTAAGCCTTTTTTAGCTTTAGCGCTGCGTAAGCTGTGTATCAGAGTAATAAGTATACGTCCGCCGCTTGCCCCGATCGGGTGACCGATGGCTATTGCTCCACCGTTAACATTAACCTTCTCCATATCCCATTTCATTTCACGGTTTACATAAATACTTTGAGCGGCAAACGCCTCATTAACCTCGATAACTTCCAAATCATCAACGCTCCAACCTGCTTTACTTAAAGCTTTTTTGGATGCAGGAACAGGGGCAGTACCCATAATACTTGGATCAACACCAGTTGAAGCATAAGAAACAATACGAGCTAGCGGCGTTAAATTATGCTTTTTCAAAGCTTCTTCGGAAACTACCATAAGACATGCCGCACCGTCATTAATAGAGGAAGCATTACCCGCTGTAACTACACCGTTTTTATCAAAAGCAGGACGTAATTTACTCAGAATTTCAAGGCTGATATCAGGTCTTACTGTTTCATCATGATCAAACAAACTAGTAGTTTTTTTAATCGTTACTTCGATAGGTAAGATTTCATCTTTAAAAACTCTTGCTAGCTGTGCTTTAGCTGCTTTCTTGTGAGAGCTTAAGGCAAACTCGTCCTGCTGTTGTCTGCTAATATTAAACTGTTTCGAGATATTTTCGGCTGTAATACCCATAAATACTCCTAAAAATACATCGGTTAATCCGTCATACTGCATTAGATCAACCATTTTAATATCGCCGAATTTAGCTCCTGCTCTGATATAGCTACCGTGCATACCAAGCGACATATTCTCCTGCCCACCTGCTATAACTATTTCATTATCACCCGTCATAATTGAAGTTGCTGCAAGTACTACGCTTTTAAGACCTGAGCCACATACTTTATTAATCGTATAGCCCAGCACTTCTTTCGGTATTCCCGCATAAATCAAAGTTTGCCTAGCTGGATTCTGCCTGCTACCGCCGGTTATTACCTGTCCAAAGATTACCTAACCTACTAAAGCTGAATCGATTTTGCTGTTTTGCAGTATATCCTTTATTAAATGAGCAGCAAGCATAGGTGCAGCTGTTGTACTAAGGCTACCTATAAACGAGCCGAAAGCAGTCCTTTTCGCATAAGTTATATAAACCGGTTTTGTCATAATGTGTACTCCTTAAACAATTTATCTAGTTTATCATTTATTAAATAACTAATATGTCCGCCTGCTACATCTAGCTTAGAGTTCTTTAATAATTTTTGCAAAGGTAAAATGGAAAATTTAGGTACTATTTGATCATCTTCTGCTGCTACTATATATATACAGGACAATGAATTAAACTCGGATCAATAATAAAATTATTCGATCTTCCATTTAAGATTTATAAACATATTTTCATCTAATATATTTTGTATAATTTGATTATAAACCTCCTTAGATATACTATTACCTGACATAAGCTAATTCTCTATTCTCAATACTAATTCTTGCTCCTTATCGGAAGTTATAGAGAAAAATTTTTTTAATTTAGCATTGAAATAATCAGGGAATAAAAGAAAAAATAAAATTTGAATATGAATTCAAGGAATTATCGGTAAATTGTCTATGCCACTATCTAGTTTTAAATATCGATGCAACATTCTTATATAGAAAAAATGAGAAAAATCCCACGGACAGGTAAGTAAAGTCAGAGTTTTGATAAATTTAGGCATAAGTACGTTTGTAGCTATCGCAAGGTTACCGCCGATACAATGACCTATTAAACTAATGTCTTTAATTTTCAAATTATCTATTACTTCGATTATTTTATGCACATAGTCGTCTAGTAAATATTTAGGTTCCTCAATCTCTAGCCAATCTATTAAATAAACTTCACCGTAGCTTCTCAAATTTTCAATAAAACTTTTGTCACGAGCTAAAAAAATATTTCCAGTGAGTTGAAGATAGAGAGGATGATTAGGAAATTTTTGATGTCATCCTGACTTCTTTCTATGTCATTCCCGACCTCCCCTGTGTCATTCTCACGAAAGCGGGCATCCATTTTTAATTTATTTTTACTGAAACCTCTGGACAAACCACGGGATAACGCCGAGTAATACAACACCCTATAATGCTCTGTTTGCATTACTATTTTACCTGATTTAAATATTAATTACCTAAATTCTGTGTCTTTGTATAATTATTATAAAGGTCAAAATATTCCTGTAGTTTATTACTATCTAGCATTGAGAGTATCTAGTAATTCTTGACAAAAGGCTAAATATATTGTATAAGTTCAGCACCTTCAGAATGTAATAACAAGTATATAGGCTCTAAAGTTTTAGGGGAAATATCTTTTCATAAAATCTTGAAGTGCTTAAGTTTTTTTTTTGTCCTTAGGGATTTATAATGCTAAGTACCTCATCACGATCGTTTAAAAACAAATTCAGAGCGGCATTTTGGCCTGTGCATAATTATGAACTCGGAAAGTTTATTCCGATGAGTACCTTAATGTTTTGTATTTTATTTAATCAAAATGTTTTACGCATCTTAAAAGATAGTATTTTAATCTCCGAGATTAGTGCAGAAATAGCAGGTTTTGCTAAAGTTTATTGTGTTACGCCTGCCGCTGCTTTATTCGTGATTATTTATGCTAAAATGATTAATTATCTTACTTTTGAAAAGATCTTTTATTATTTAAGTGCATTTTTTATCAGCTTTTTTGTTTTATTCACTTTTGTAATCTATCCTAATATTCATATTTTTCATGTACATCCCGATAATCTAGCTGACTGGATGGAACGTTATCCTCATTTTAAGTGGTACATCTCATTAGTAGGTAATTGGGGTTATATAGTATATTATAGTCTTGCCGAGCTTTGGCCTAATATTTTTTACGTATTATTATTTTGGCAGTTTGCTAATGAACTTACTACTACCGAAGAAGCAAAAAGATTTTATACTCTCTTTTCGCTATTCGGCAACTCTTCTTTAATATTAGTCGGCTTTTTAATGATGAATCTGTCATCGGAAGATACTATTATTAAGAAGTTTATGAGTATTTCGGATAGTAAAATCACTTTAGTTCAAGTATCCACGACAATTGTGGCAATTGTTGCTATTATTTGTTGTTTGTTAGTTAGATTTATTAGCAAGAACGTTTTTACTAATCCGTTATTTTATGCTAAAGCAAAAAGCGGTCGCTCAACTTCAGAACGTATGGGGCTAATTAAAAGCTTTAAATATATTGCGAAATCAAAATATTTATGGCTACTTTTAATTTGTTCGGCAGCTTTCGGATTTGCTATTAACTTAGTCGAAGCCGTATGGAAAGCAAAAATTAAGGAATTATATCCGACTGTAAATACCTATGCTGAATTTAACAGTCTGTATATACTTTGGACAGGCGTGGCAATAATGGTTATGACCATCATCGGTAATAATCTTATGCGTATGCACAACTGGTTTGTAGCAGCAGTTATTTCACCAGTTATAATAATGGTAACCGGCATTTTGTTCTTTGTACTTATCGTATTTGACCAACAAATTTTATCATTATTTGATGGAGCAATTTTAATGTCACCTCTTGCTCTTGCCGTTTCAATCGGTGGTATTCAAAATATTTTAGCTAAAGGTACTAAATATTCTATATGGGATACTTCAAGAGAAATGTTATATATCCCTCTTGATGAGGAGCTTAAAACTAAAGGCAAAGCTGCAGTTGATGTGATAAGTGCAAAAGTCGGCAAATCCTCTAGCGGTCTTGTGCAATCTATTATTTTTACTTTAGTTCCAACCGCTACTTTTACCTTAATCTCACCAATTCTAATGGTGGTATTTACTTTTGTATGCTTAGCGTGGATTTATGCAGTAAGAAAAATATATTTTGAATATCAAAAAATAGCATAAAATAAATTATTGTCATCCTGCGACTTGACCATGGAGTCTAAGAATACAAGTCTGTGACCAAGATATCGTGGTCAAGCCACGGTATGACACCGAACGCGTTTTGTGATCCACGCGGGTAATGGCCCTTTTTAGCTAGGAACCTTACAACATAAAACTATCGATGTTACTATGAATCAATCTCTCCTAAAGCTTTAGTCTCTATATTATCTAAGCAAATCTCAAAATCCTTTAAGATATCGTCTTTACTTTGAGAAGCAGGTGGTTTAAATGAAGTTAGGGTAACTTTTTCACTCTTTATAAAATTATGAGGCTGAGGTTAATCCTTAAGTTTAATAGTAACAACTTCGCCTGATAGAGAGTTCGGATATCTGTTCTTATTAATTGAATCTGGATGCGTAATTTCTAGGTTTTTTGGAGTATTATCTTCCTTGTTCTTACTACGGAATGAAAAAATTCTAGATGATGGCATTTGATTTACATTTTATTTAAAAAACGCTATTTATTATAGGGCAATAATTTATATTTAACAAGCAGGATGGTTAATTGTCATAAACTTTTCTATCATTCTAGTAACGGAACGTTCTAGCTCAATATCTAATTTTGAATAATCAGAAAAGTTAAACCATTTAAGTTCATTTGATTCGTTATTTTTTATAAAATTATCATTATTTACTGTTTTTAGTAAAAATCGTACATCATAGTGATAATGAGCAGGCTCCTTATGAGTTCGCGGAATATAATGGGTGTCTATATCAAAAATCTCCTTATTTATCGTTTTGATTTCATTAATTCCGGATTCTTCTATAGCTTCTTTAACCGCTACATTTAATATATTACTATCTCCATCACAATGACCGCCTGGTTGAAGCCACTTATCAAGCTTTTTATGGTGCATCAATAAAAATTTAGTTTTATCATTATTAAGTAAAAAAGCCGAAGCAGTGAAATGTCCTATTTGTAAATCTCAGCTAAAAGGGTTTTCATATTCATTTAAAAATTCAAGCATTTTTGTTTTTGTAACAATTTCTTCAGGATATGTACTACTGTAATTTTGTAGTTTAATATGTAATTCATTCATAATGATAATTTTTTATGTATAGCGCTTTGATATTTAGCTCAAATTTCTCTGCTAAGTCAAATGACAATAATTGCATAAAATTATATTGTCCATGTTTCATGGTAATTATCATTGACAATTAGTTAATGTTTAGTTATATATCGCATAACTAAAATTTAATATGAACTAATTAGATTTATTTTTATGCTTAACAAAATAGTCGAATTATTTAGAAGTGATGATACCAACCCCTTGGTATGGTAAGCTTGCAGTAGTAAGAGCATGTGCTGTTGGAATTTATGTGATAACAGGTGATTTACTTAAATCTCCAGCTTTTCTTCTCAAATGTGGTGCCGATATAGTAGCAACAATGGGAGCAATGCTAGCATATGAGCATTATACAGACGCAACTTCGCAAGAAAATCCGATGATAGGAAATGAAGCACAAGCTGCAATATAATAATAAAATATTTTTAACGAATTTAGAGGACACACCGACTCTAAATTCGTATTCATTGACCATTCAAACCGTTTTTTAGTCTAATTTTGACTTGTTTTAAAGAACGAGGAGTTGCGTCCGTAACTTCAATTTCAATATTTTCTGAAATATCTATTCTAGTACCGATAGCCGGAACACTACTGACTCTAGTCAATACTAATCCACCTATCGTATCAAACTCATCATAATCATTGTGTAGCTTTTCTCCTATTATTTCTTCTAACACTTCTACTTCAACACGTGCATTTGAAATAATTGTTGAGTTATTAATAACCTTGAAATTATCGCTATCTAATTGCTGATCATGCTCATCATCTATTCGTCCTACTATTTCTTCTATAAGATCTTCAATAGTAACTAAACCGTCAGTACCGCCATACTCATCAACAACTATTGCAATATGTGTTCTCTCACGACGCATTTTTGCTAGCAAATCTAATAATTTCATAGAAGGAGCTGCAATTATATGCTTACGTATAAGCTTTTTTAAACGACCGTTTTGCTTTGTAGCCAATGCTTTAAATAAATCCTTGATATGAATGAACCCTACTACATTATCCAAAGTACCGTCATATATAAGAGTTCGTGTATGTGGGACTTCTAACTTAATAGACTCACTTAATTCTTCTAGATTCGTAGTTAATTTTATTGCCGCAATATCGGAACGCGGTACCATTATATCTTCAATAGTTTTATCTTCTAGCTCCAATAAATTAGCTAAAATATTACGCTCGTCTAAAGTCATTTTTTGGCTATTAATTTTAAGGCGTTTTATGACACCAAAAAAATTATCGGGCGTTTTTGTTTTTCTAAAAAAATTTTTTATCGGAGAGAATAATTTTCGTACAGTAAAAATTAACTTATTATTTTGATTTTTTTTACTAGAATCTTCTTTTTTTGAAGATTTTAACATAAATTTTTTTATTTAGTTAATAAGGGGAGAAAATACCGAAATATGATAATATTTCAATTTCTAGATTTTCCATAATATTTGCTTCTGTGTCATTTTGATGATCAAAACCAATTAAGTGTAAAATACTATGTATTAAAAGATGAATAAAATGATTCTCAAAAGTTTTGTGCTGCTCGCACGATTCATTATATATTACCTCATAACAAAATGCTATATCACCTAAATGCATATAATCAGAGTCACCTAAAAATTCAAGTTTAGAATATAAATCCTGCCAATTTAATTTGTTGCTTGGAAAAGAAAGAACGTTAGTAGCTTTTTCTATATTACGAAATTGTTTGTTTAAGATCAATATTTCTGCAGCATTTGTTAGTAAAATTGATAATTCAAATTGTTTTATTTTACTAAAATTATCAAACCGCAATAAAATATTTTGAGTTATTTTTTTGATTAAACTCTTATTTATCTGCTTATGCTCACGCCATTTGTTGTAGTGTCTTACAATTTCTACGTTTATCATTGTATCAAATATTGAATAAATAGTCGTTATAGACTTAGCTGTAACTTAAGAGCATATTTTAAAAGCTGTATATCTTCATTAGAGATAACGTTAATTTTAGATTTTAATCTTAATTTGCTTACTGTCATTATTCGATCAGTCATGGCTTTACCTTTTTTGCTACCTATCATTACGTAGGCTTCACAAGGATACCATTGATCGATGTTACTAGTTAAAGGTATTACTTGCACACGATTTAATGAAGCATTTGAGTCATTATTGCCGGTCTTACCTTAGCGACTTCCACCTAACAAAGGGACCACCATACCTCAGCTCTTTTCATAAAAATCGCGTTCTATTAACCCTTCTACCCACTCATTGGCCTTCTCCTCAGCTTTTGTATCTTGAGCCATGGCTTTGTAAGCGGCTCCAAGCTTCCCATTAATTACATAAGGTTTTACACAAGTTGCTCAATAAATTTGCTAATTTTACGTTCACCTATTACAGAATAAAGCCTATAATAAACCGCTTCATCTATAGTAATTGTCAATTTCTTCTGCATAAAATACTCGTATACACGTGTGTTACACGTATGATATTATATATATAAGTTAATCAACATAAGGATTATTTATGCAAACTGACCACACAGACAATAAGCATGATATTTTAAGACACCAGTTTTTGTTGGTAATTCTCTTTTAATTTTTGAAAATCCTCATCGGCATGGTATGAAGAACGGGTTAGCGGGCTTGCTGAAACCATCAAGAATCCTTTTGTTTTTGCTACTCGCTCTAGATATTTAAACTCTTCCGGCGTAACATATTTTGCGACCTCAGCATGATTTTTGGTAGGCTGCAGATACTGCCCGATAGTTAGGAAATCAACCTTTGCTTCTCTTAAATCATCTATAACCTGTACTACTTCATTTATTTCTTCCCCAAGTCCTACCATCATACCGGATTTTGTAAAAATTTCAGGAGATAATTTTTTAATATTATGAAGTAAGCTTAAAGAATTATAATATCTAGCCCCCGGTCTAATCGTTTTGTATAAAGACGGTACTGTTTCGACATTATGATTAAAAACATCAGGTTTTGCGTTTACTATTATTTCAGCTGCTCCTTCTTTTCTTAAAAAATCGGGTGTTAGAATCTCAATAGTAGTATTTGGCGATGATTTTCGGATTTCGCTAATACACTCCGCAAAATGTGACGCTCCGCCATCCTCAAGATCATCACGATCGACGGAAGTAATTACTACATGCTTAAGATTTAGCTTTTGTACTGCCTCCGCTAACCTTTGCGGTTCATACGGATCAAGTAAATCCGGTCTACCCGTTTTAACGTTACAAAACCTACAAGCTCTAGTACAAACCGAACCTAAAATCATCACAGTTGTATGTTTTTTTGACCAGCACTCACCAATATTAGGACAAGCAGCTTCCTCGCACACAGTATTTAATCTCAGATTCTTTATTAAATCTTTTGTATTATAGTACTCTGTAGAATTAGGAGCTTTTACTTTTATCCAATCAGGTCGTTTATTTAAATTAGCCATAAAACGGAAATAATTCAATTAATTTTGTCACTTCATTTAATACTTTCTGCTCAAGAGCGCTATTATCTTCATTATTTTTTAAGCCGTCTAAAATATCTGCTACCATATGACCGACTAATACAAAATCCTTTTCTTTAAAGCCTCTAGTAGTACATGCGGGAGTACCAAGGCGAATACCTGAAGTGATAAAAGGCGAAGTTTCATCAAACGGGATAGCATTCTTATTACACGTAATCCCTGCTCTATCCAAAGAATTTGCGGCAAGCTTACCAGTGATTCCGTCTTTACGCAAATCCACTAAAACAATATGATTATCGGTACCACCTGTTAATATATCATATCCTCTTTCTTGCAAGATACTTGCTAAAGCTTTAGCGTTACTTATTACCTGCTGAATATAACTTTTATATTCAGGCTGCAAATTTTCTAAAAAAGCTACGGCTTTTGCAGCTATTATATGCATTAACGGACCACCTTGTAGTCCTGGAAATAATGCAGAATTTATTTTGTGACCTATCTCTTCATCGTTAGATAAAATTAAACCGCCTCTTGGACCTCTAAGTGTTTTATGAGTAGTAGAGGTAACAGCGTGAGCATAAGGAATAGGGCTTTGATGCTCACCTGTGGCAACAAGTCCTGCAATATGAGCAATATCTGCCATAAAGTAAGCTCCTACTTTATCCACGATTTCTCTAAATTTTACAAAATCAATATTACGAGGATAAGCAGAAAAACCGGCTATAAGTAATTTTGGTTTATGCAAATCCGCTAAGCGTTCAATCTCATCATAATCGATTAAATAAGTCTCTTTATTTACACTATAAGAAACGGCGTTAAACCATTTACCAGACATATTAGGAGCTGCACCGTGCGTTAGATGCCCGCCGCTATCTAAGGACATACCAAGAACCGTATCACCCGGCTGTAATAAAGCAAGATATACAGCCTGATTTGCTTGTGATCCTGAATGAGGTTGGACATTTGCATATTTGCAGTTAAAGAGTTTTTTTACTCGTTCTATAGCTAAATTTTCAGCTTTATCTACTTCCTCGCAACCGTTATAGAATCGCTTACTTGGGTATCCTTCAGCATATTTGTTAGTCAGAAGCGCCCCTTGAGCTTCAAGCACAGCAGGACTTACGAAATTTTCTGATGCAATAAGCTCGATTACGCTACTTTGACGTAGCTTTTCATGCTTTATTATTTCATTAATCTCTTGATCCGTTTCGTGTAAATTATTATTAAAAATATTCATTCATCCTCATATTTTTTTGGTTTTGTTGTGCGGATATCTAATCATCATTGCGAGGAAAAATTGAAAATTTTGACAAAGCAATCTCATACCAAAATCCTGAGATTGCCACGCAGCCTACGGCTGCTCGCAATGACGGTTATTTATAAAATTAATCGCAATCTTAAGCCCCCGTCCATCTATTGAATGAGCAAGAGACGTTAATTTATGTCCGCTATGCTCTATATGCAGTTTAGATAAATAGTTTGAAGCATTATACATCTCGCTAACACCGACCACCTCATCTAATTCCCCATGAATCAAGCATATAGGAGTAAGCTTATTATTAACTTCCATAGGTGGAATTAATGCACCCGAAAAACCTATAGTACAGAAAAATGGCTCTTTTTGAACTAGCGTTAAATATAATCCTATCATCGTACCTTGAGAAAAGCCAATAATGATAGTATCTTTATTGGTGAGATTTAACTCGTCCTGCTTTTGCTTTATTATATCTTCAACCTTAGAAATATTATTTGCAATTAGCTTTGCCATAATATGCGGGCTGCGGTCTTGCACACTAAACCATTGTCTACCATAAGGCATCATATCATAAGCCTCGATACCATGCGGGGAAATAAAATGACAATTGGATAAATAATTTTTGATATAAGGCACAAGTCCTATTAAATCATGTCCGTCCGAGCCGACACCGTGCAGTAATACTACTAGCTTCTTCGGCGGCTGCTCTTTACTTTCTACTTCGGGGTATTCTAAATATTTGCTCATGTTTTTATATGTTTATGTACTTAAAATATTAAGGTTGAGTAGTAGTGAAGGTCAATTTCAAAAAGAGCAAGGAGTCTGCAAGGCGAGGAGCGGAACGTATACTGAATACGTGAACACCGCAGCACTTACTAGACGAATACGCCAATTTTTGAAATTCACCGGGTATACGCTTTCAACATCTTCTCAAGTTCTCCACTTTGATATAACTCTCTAGCAATATCACACCCGCCGACTAATTCTCCGTTAATGTATAATTGTGGGAATGTCGGCCAGTCGCTAAATTTTTTTAAATCTTCACGTAATTCAGCATCAAAAAGTACATTAATATCACGAAATTCTACACCTAATTTATTCAAAATAGCTACTACGGTTCCTGAAAACCCGCATGCAGGCGACTTTTTAATACCTTTCATGAACAATACTACTTTATTATTTTTTATCTCATTTTCTATAAATTTAAAATTTTTATTTTCTAGCATTTTAAGACTCAATAATTTATCTTCTAAAATACACTTTCTATAGCAATATATGCAAGCACAAATAGTTAATAAAATTTTTGAGATTTTTAGCAAGAATAATCCAAATCCGAAAACCGAATTAATATATAAGAATGATTTTACCTTATTAGTAGGGGTAATATTATCTGCTCAAGCCACCGATATATCAGTAAATTTAGCAACTAAATCTTTATTTAAAACTTATGATACACCAGAAAAAATTTTAGCACTCGGCGAAGAAGGACTTAAAAAATATATAAAATCTATAGGACTATTTAACAGCAAAGCAAAAAATATTATCGCATTATGTAAAATATTGATAAGCAATTATCAAGCTTCAGTACCGAATGATTTTAAGGCATTAATTAAACTACCGGGCGTTGGCAGAAAAACTGCTAATGTTGTACTAAATTGCTTATTCGGCATGCCTACAATGGCAGTTGATACACATGTCTTTAGAGTAGCCAACAGAATCGGGCTTGCTAAAGGCGGTACTCCTGAAATAATAGAAAAAGAGCTACTGCAGATTATCGATAAAAAATGGCTAACGCATGCCCATCACTGGCTAATTCTGCACGGCAGATATATATGCAAAGCTAGAAAACCCGATTGCGACATCTGCCCTATTAAAGAGTATTGCGATTATTATTTTAACCTTAAATAATGAGTTATAGTAAATCTTATAAATTACCAATTATTTCTGAATAATATTCATGTTCTATAGAATTAGGTTTAGGATCAAGTGTTGCTAATGTTTCTAAATGACAAATAACGAACGGTGCACCTTTTTACCTTGCCCCCTGCATAGATACGGATGTTTACAAAACCAAGCGAATTCTCCTTCCATTTGTGCACTAGTTAATTCATGTAATATATTACCGTTTTTATCATAAAGACTAAATAAAGTTTAGTCATTATCTTCAATAAGTTTTATAGGGGTTTGTTTATTATCTAAATTTTCTTGCTGATGTCCTATATATATTTTATCTAAAACTCCTTTTTTCTCATATTCTTTAAGAATTATTTGTGTCATTTCTTTTACCGATACAGTAATCATATAGTCTTTTTTATTAGAATAAATATCTTTAGCACAGGCGGCAATAAAACTATGAAGTTTAACTATAAGATTTTTATGTTTTATAATAAAAGGTTTTTCGTGATATATTGGAAGTCTTGCTATACCAGAATGCGAAATAAAGCTTGCATTTTGAGAAGTCAGCATGGTTATAAACATCTCTATAGATGAAGTATCACGCGAATCATATTTTATTGGAAACAAAGGCTACATAATACATAGGTTAAGCCTTGATCATGATAATCTAAGCTAGCGGAAAAGGCATACTTCCCCTTAAAACTTTTTATCACCAGATCATTATCTTGATAAGAACTTTGAAAGCTACTCTGCTTACCCAAAAAATCTTGCTAAGCAGACATATTCGCTCCGTTGACTTTTACCATATAAAAATGTAAATCATCTTCCTGTTTATAATGATGAATTTCTGAATTTACTTTTTGTATTTGTGTCTCTTATAACTTTTTAAAAATACCCTGTAAATCAGAATATTTTATCTATTTTACTGAAATTATACTTAGAACCAAGCCGTAAAGCTCACCCATATTGCATTTCGATTCCATCCGGGGTTTTATCTTCTTTACATACAGCTTTTATAAATTGACTTAACTGTTCTTCATCTTTAGTAAAATTATTTTTTTTAAATCTCTCTAAGAATTTTTTTAATAAATCCTCTTTTCTAGGATCTGTCATATTAACATCAATATGATTAGTAATATTTATGCCTGTTTTTAATCTTAAATTCAAAATATCTTCCATATATCTAATAGAAGGTATAAATTTCTATAGTTTGGGGCTTAAAAGATGAATTATCATTTAATTGCAAAATAAAATCATTTACTTCTTTCCAATGTTCATAAGTTGATATATCAAGAGCGATAATTTTATCCTTTACTATATAAGGATTTTGAAGAAAATTAAAAATCTCTTGTAAGCTTATTCCCTCTAAATTTGTACAATCTAAGACACCGTCTTTCATAAAAGATAGTGCTTCTTTCAATTGATCATTGATTTTTCTTGCATTTTATAACTCTTTTAAATATTAATTCTTAAAGAAATACTAAAAATTAATATTTTATCAACAAAATATCTTATGTGATTATAAAGATACGGCTAAGTGATGTGTACAAATACTTTAAATTTTAATATATTTTCAAGTTGACAATTTTTTGCTTACTTCATAATATCTAGGCTCAATTTTATAAAGGTAAAATTTATGCGTTCAGCACTTATAACTTCTATATTAGTAGCTGTAGCTTTCTTAACAAGTGCTTGTAATACAATGCAAGGTGCAGGTCAAGATATGCAGGCAGCCGGTAAAAAACTTAAAGATTCGGCAGAAAGCAATAAGCCTCAAAAAGGTTGCGGCTGTCCTCACAACTCAGCTAACTAAATATACTGTTTTTTATAATGGGTCGTCTGCCGATTCTTCATTTACTCGGAGTATATATCGCAGACGACTTTTTATTTTTCTGCCTTATCGATTTCTGCTTTTAGCTTTTCTATTTCTTCTTTTGAAAGTTTAGTATATTTAATTATTGTTTCTAGAGACTCTTTATCAATTAGCATTTCTTTTGCTATTTCAATATTTCTTCTAGCTTCGCCTTCAGCTCTTCCTTCCTCTTTCATCTTTTTAAAAGCACTAGTTTCAATTCTAAGCAACTCTAAACGATTTTCATATTCCTCTCTTTCTGCATCATTTAAATTTATTACCTCAAGCACGATTAATGCTTTTTTCAATACATCATTATCCAATTCTTTCGATAAATTATTTTTATTTAATAAATCATTACGTGTTAAAAATGCTAGCCATATATCTAAAGCATTTTTAACTTTCTTGACGACATCAGATAACTCCTCCTTAGGATGCTCAGCAAATTTATTAATCTCTATAGTATGTAACTCTATATCTTTAAAATATACTAAACCACTTTTTATTTCCTTTAACTGAAAGGAATTATGATATTCATCTGTATCTGTAATTACTGGTAAAGTTAAGTATGTATGTCCCTATTGTTTTATTTAATGCCACATAATCTGATCCCTCTTTCAGTTGCTCCGTATACATTTTCGCCCAATAATACAAAGCTCTTTTATCGTAATCCACTTCATCGGTTACTTGGATTGTGATTTATACCTTTTACTACTTTTACTTTTGGCTTTTATATCAAGTATAGATAGTTTATCGGCTTTAAAATTCTTTGGATTATACGGATTAAGTAATGTTACTTCTACAATCTGATCTTTCTCACTTACTATCGAATTAATAAGCGATATCAATAAATCTTTATTCTCTTCTACTTACTCCGAAGATTTTTTTAAATGCTAAATCTACTCTCGGATTAACTTTTGACATATTATTATGTTACTGAATGTGATTTTCTCTTTATTTTACATATTCTGAGGTAAATATTCTACTATAAATTTATATTAAATCTTTTGCTTATTCACCAATCTATATATCTCTTTTTTACTATAAACATCTTTGAATTTGTCATAAACAAGTTCGGTAGTAGTTTTGCTACTTAAGTTTTTACTTAAGCAAAGTTCTATAAATTTTTCTAAATTTTTGTGTTGGTTTTGTTCCTGTATATTTCCTGAAATCAACAATACTATCTCACCTTTTAAAATATTATTTTGATAGAACTCTATTATTTCATCTATATCCCCTGTTTTTATTTCTTGATACAGTTTAGTTAACTCACGAGCTACACATATTTCTCGGTTTCCTAGTATTTCCTTAGCTACCGATAAAGTATTTATCACACGAGGAGCTGTTTCAAAAAAAATCAAAGTAGCCTTAAGATTTACTAGTTCAGAAAAAATCTTTTTCTTACTTTCTATAGTTTTAGGTAAAAACCCATGAAATAAAAATCGATCAGTAGGAAGAGCCGATAAAGTTAGAGCAGTAACCGGTGCAGATACTCCCGGTACTACGTCTATATGACAATTAAGATTGCGTATACCTCTAACTAACTTATAGCCGGGATCGGAAATTAAAGGAGTCCCTGCATCAGAAATTAAGCTTATTATATTGCCAGATTTTATTAAACTTATGATATTTTCTCTATCTTTCTCGTCACTATGATCATTATAAATTTGTAATTTTGTATGAATATCATGTTTTGCTAGCAATTTTTGTGATATTCTAGTATCCTCACATAAGATAATATCCGAATTTTTTAAAGTCGATATAGCACGAAGCGTTATATCTTCAAAATTACCGATCGGTGTTGAAACAATATATAATCCTGGTTTGGAAAGATATCTAATCATAGTTTTTTAATTTTAAGTAACATTATGGCTAGTATAAAACATAAACTACGAATCGTTCTATCATTTTTTTGCTTGGTATATTTAACGTCCTGTCAAACTCCTAAAGAAGAACCCATAAGTTTTCCTAAAAAAGAACAAACAGAAATTGAGATTGCAATTTTAATGCCAAATCAGGGTCCTGATAGTATTGTCGGGAAACAATATAAAGATTTAATTAAAATGGGACTTAACGACGGAATCAAGTCTTACATACATGTTACTTCTTACGATGGTTCAGACGAAAAAAACGTTTTAGCCGCTATGGATAAAATAGTAGCACGTAAAACTAAAATTATTTTAGGTCCTCTATATTCCAACTTTACCTCTCTAATAGCCGAAAAAGCAAAGGCAAATGATATTATTATAATAACTATGTCAAATAATCCGGCTCTTGCAGAAGATAAATTATTTATATTCGGTCATGCACCTTTAAAACAACTGATACGTATCATTAATTATTACGCAAGTAATAACCATAAAGATTTTATGGCATTATTACCTAAAGGGAAGCATTCACAAACTATTAGTCAAGTAATGCAAAATATATTGATTCAGAACAATGCATCATTATCATGCACTGAATTTTATGAGGATAATCCTGAATCTATAGCAAAAGCCGCAAGAAATATTTCAGACAATACCGATATTATAAATGAACGTAGCGACACGACAAAACCGGTTATTTATCTATCAGACGATCCAAAAAATTTAAACCTACTCGCTGATAGTATTCGTAAATATAATTTAGATAAAAAGGCTATTTTAATCGGTGATCATCGTATTGATATCGATTACCCTGAAAATATCGATATTAGCTTTACCGGCTCTTTAAATTTACTCAATAGCAACGTTCCAGATAGGGCAAAAGACTTAGGTATTAACCATATAGGCTTCATGCATCTTCTTTCTTATGATTTAGGACGTATGACTGCAAACTATATAGGCAATGAATTTGCATCTGAAAGGTTTTTAAATAGAATGAACAGTAGACAACCTTATATAGGTTTATCCGGTAATATTTATTTCATCGATGGAGTAGCTCAGAGACGATATGATATTATTAGGAAAAAGAATGGGATATATTCTACTGTTTCAGAAAATTAGGGCGTTGTTGTATCTTAGTCACTCAGTGACCTGACCATGTGTTGTACGAATGTTCAGGATGTCATTCCCGCGAAAGCGGGAATGAACATTGAGTAGGTGTTTCAAACCATGCAACAAGGCTGGTCAAGCCACAGGATGACAAAGGGACACTAAAGATTAATTATTTATTTTTATCATTATCACTACCGTCGTCTTTCATGCCGTCTTTAAAAGCTTTAAGACCTTTAGCAAGATCGGACATGACTTGCGGTAATTTGCCGGCACCGAATAATACAAAAATAATTAATAAAACTATTAATAAATGGCTAAAGCTCATTCCCATGATATTTTTGTTGCTGTATAAGTTAAAATTTAATTATATAAGATATTATAGCTCTAATCTAGGATAAAATAATTAAAGAAATGTTTACTAAAAAACAATTTTCAGAATTTTTTGCTACTTTTTTTTATATCGGGAAAATAAAATACTGCCCAGGCACTTTTGGATCGATTGCTGCTTTCCCTCTAACTTATTTCTTAATATATTTTATTGTTAATAACAAAATAATCATTCCTTTCTTAAGTCTTACTCTCGGTGAAGCTCAACTTGTCAGTATATTTATTATAAGCTTTAGCCTATGTTTGATACTCTTAATACTCGGCACTTATTTTACTAAAATATATTTAAATTATACAAATTCAGAAGACCCTAAAGAAGTGGTCATTGATGAAGTAGTAGGGCAAATACTAACTATTGTTTTAGTATTTTTTTCTGCTTTATTTGCTAATGAATCGTATTTAATTAAATATTTTAGTCCGCTAACAATAAATATTATATTACTTTTCGTATTACCTTTTTGTCTATTCCGATTTTTTGATATAGTAAAGCCCTGGCCTATTAATTGGTTGGACAAAAATATTAAGGGCAGTATCGGCATTATGCTTGATGATTTGCTAGCCGCAATATTTGCTGCGGTAACTCAATACGCAATTATATTTGTGTTAATAGATATTCTACAATAGATTTGCTATAAAAAAAGATCATTGACTAATTTCTAATATAATAATATGATATGATAAATATTTATAAATTTTTAAAGAGATAGTTTTCATGTTCGCAGTTATAAAAGCAGGTGGAAAACAATATAAAGTAGACAGAAATAGTATTATTAAAGTCGAAAAAATTGATGGAGAACTTGGCTCTAAAATTCAGTTTGATCAAATTTTAATGATTGGCGAATACTCAAAGCCTTCTTTTATTGGGACTCCAATAGTTAAAGGGGCTGTCGTTACGGCTGAAATTACTAACCAACTTAAAGATAATAAAATTATAGTCTTTAAGAAAAAGCGTAGAAAAAATTATCGTCGTAAAGCCGGTCATCGTCAAGAATTGACGGAATTAAAAATATTAGATATTATCAAACAATAATAATAACTTAAAAGGAATTATAAAATGGCAACCAAAAAAGCCGGTGGTAGTTCTAGAAACGGGAGAGACTCGGCCGGTCGAAGGCTGGGAGTTAAAAAAGCCGATGGACAATATGTAATACCCGGTAATATTATAGTTAGACAACGCGGCACAAAAATTCATCCTGGAATGAATGTAGGGCTTGGCAAAGATCATACAATATTTGCTTTGATAGAAGGTAGAGTAGAATTTTTAACTAAGCGAAATCATAAAATCGTGAATGTTAAAGAAATTGCAAGTACTTAAGTGTTGCGGTTTGATCCACTAGTGTTACGTGGAACGAAAAGTGCTTTTTATGGCATTGTTACGTTGATTGGTAAAATCCACTTGGTCACCCTGTGGCTTGACTAAAGGGGCCATAAAATAATTTAAAATACTAATATTATTAGTATTTTAAGCTGGATCCCGCGATCAAGTCGCGAAATGACAATTGAAAATCATTCCACACAATAATGTCTGTAAGTGCGCTAGATGACGATAGGCGGAAATTAATTATATAACATAATATTCTTTTAGGCTTTCTTTACTTATGGCCTTAATAATTCAAAAGTTCGGTGGCACTTCCGTTGCAAATATTGATAGAATAAAAAAAATCGTTCCTATCATAAAAACCGAAATAGCTAAAAATAACCAAGTAGTTGTAGTAGTTTCGGCTATGGCAGGTGTTACTAATCAACTTGTCACATTGTGTAATGAAGTATCAAGCCTTAATAACATTTCTCAATTTGCAGAATATGATGTAGCACTTTCTAGCGGTGAAATAGTCACTGCTTCATTACTAGCGCTCGCTCTTCAAGAAGAAAACATAAAGGCACGATCATTTCTAGCTTGGCAATTACCGATGCTCACCAATAATAATCATAGTAAAGCTTTAGTAGAATCAATTACTACAGATTTACTAGAAAAATATTTACAGTTAAATACCATCCCTATAATAGCCGGGTTTCAAGGAATTAACAAATCCAATAGGTTAACTACTTTGGGCAGAGGAGGATCTGATACTACTGCCGCCTTAATCGCTGCAGCTATGAAAGCCGATAGATGTGATATTTATACTGATGTAGAGGGAATATTTACTGCTGATCCAAGAATTATTCCAAATGCCAAGAAAATAAAAGAAATAGATTTTTTAGAAATGTTAGAACTAGCATCAAGTGGAGCAAAAGTACTACACCCTAGAGCCGGAGAGTTAGTAATGCGGTATAAAATAGATATGCGTGTTCTGTCAACATTTTCACCGGATACAGAAGGTACGTTAATCACTTCAAAGGATAAAAATATGGAGAATGGGATTATTAACAGCATTACTTCTAATAAAAATTTATTAAAAATATCTGTAAAGAGCATGTCTGTAAGTTTTTTGCAAGTTGCAAATATGATTACACAAAATAATAATCATATTGAGTTTATGCAAGAGATAAAAAATAATGAAGAATATAGTTTTATTACAAATTTAACCGATAAAAATAATTTACAAGCTTTACTGACTAATTTAAAAGATGATAAGCAGATACAAGATTTTACTTTTGATACCGAAATTGCTACAATCTCTCTTATTGGTTATGGGATTAAAAATGATTGTAAATTACTTGAAACGATATTATCAAAGTTAACGAACGATAATATAAATGTTCACATGATACAATTATCAGCAGTTAAAATTACCTTATTCATAAATGATCAAGATGCAGAAAAAACAATTTTTAATTTATATAATCTTTTTAAAATATCTTAGATTCTGCATCTGAAATTTAATTTATAGAAAAAGAAGTGGAACAGACATGACTCATACTACAGAAAAATTTTATAATTTGTGACAAAAAAAGTTAAAATAGATTAATTTAAATTTCATATATAAGACCTAAATACTTAATTCAATAGCTTAAATTTATTATTTTCATTATAATTATCTTCTATTTACTATTTATTAGTTATATATTAATAAATAAGTCCAAGAGACTATCTATGAAGTTATTTTAACTCTCAATTTTTAGGAGTAAATTTTACAGGAAAAAATAATGAGCGAAGATATAAGGTCAAAAGAACAATTTAATCGGATTAACGATATATCAGAAACAAATAAAGATGATCCAGAAGAAATTAGAAACCATTTTAAAAAATTTGTACTGAATATATTAGAAACAGACAATATAACCCCGTATAAGTTAAGTGAAAAAACAGGTACTCATGAAACAGCGTGGAAAAATTTTCTAGATGGTCGTACAAAAATGCCTGATATGGGAGCAATTGTTGCTCTTGCAGATTATAAAAATGTTCCACTAGATGAAATAATAGGCAGAGATATAAATAAAACAAAAAAGATAATGGTAGAAAAAAAACAAACTCTGGAAATATCGGCATCTATAGCTAAACTACCAAAAGATATACTGCAAGAAGCCATGTTGATAGGAGAAAAAACTAGAGGGGTTATTCATAAACCAACAAATAAAAAGACAAAATCTTTTGCTGAACAAGTTAAAAGCTCTAATAAACCGAAAGGAAGGTCTATCTAAATAAAAATATGTTTTTCAATATTGAGCCTAATATAAAACTTAAAACCTTACTTGATATTCTAAAATGGAAAATAACTTCAAAACGACCAAAATGGCCAACAACACTGCCGTTTACTTCCACTGATATTCCACCACCAAAAATAACTAGCAGTAAAAATACACAGCTAAATCTCGATCGCTTCAGACAAGATGAATTTAAGGACGAGTCTGCACAGTGTACATTAGTACGTGACTACAGACGAGTTCCACGAAATTCATTAGTATCAAGCGATCGAGATGACGCTGTACGAGTAGCCTACGTAGGACATGTAACCTTTTGAATTCACATAGACGGTTTAAATATCTTAACCGATCCGGTATGGTCAGAGCGGGTTAGTCCTTTTACTTTTACAGTACCAACGAGAGTGGTAAAACCCGGTATTAATTTTACCGATTTACCTAAAATAGATGTTATATTAATAAGCCATAATCACTATGACCATTTAGACATCAGAACAATTAAAGATTTATGGGTACAAGATAAGCCTAAGATTATTACACCGCTAATGAATTACGTAATAATCAAAAAACATATTACCGATGCAGAAATTGTTACCTTAGGGTTGGGAGAGTCATATAAAGAACAAGAAATACAGCTAAATTCAAAAAGTTTCTAAGAAGATGAAATTAAAGGCGATGTAGAATTTTATTTAGAACCGACACAGCATTTTTGTCGGCTAGAGGAATATTTGATAAAAATAAAGCATTTAGGGAACTTTGATCATTAAAACTAAGATAGGAGATATTTGTTTTATAGGTGATTCGGGTTATAACGATAATCTTTTTAAAGAGATCGGGAAAAAACATAATATTGATGAAAATAAGTTGATTACCCCTGAAATAGGTGAATTTTTCCTATTTGATAAAAATGATTTATAGTTTATGCACTTAAATTAGATGTGTTTTGTCTACCCATACCATATGTTTTACTGGATCCCGTGAATAAAATCACGGAATGACAGAGAGGAATAATAAGCCACACCAACCACCCCTGAACGACACAAAATTCAGTTTATAATGGAGATAAAAGCATATTTATTACTGAAAAATTGCCAATTTCTGATTTATCACGAGAAGAGAAAATAGAGCTACTAAATGGTTGTGCTTGGGGCATTGCATTAGTCCATAATATTCTACCACTTTTTGCTTCTACTATTCCTATAGACATAAATATATTATCTGCATTACTTACTGAACAACCTAAAGCACTCATTAAAAAGTCACATGTACGAGCTCCATTAATCTTTATCATTTGCACATAATGAAGTAATACAAATATATCAGCTCCTGTTTTTTCTCCTAACATTATAACAGGTTCACCTATATTTTGAGTCATTGAGAAAGCTTTTCCTTCAGACCATAATAAAGGCGTATATAAAGCAGTATAAGTATTATTATAGGAGCTACGAAAACGAGATACTCAATCATCAAGCTTTTGTGTTCTAATATCTTTGTTGTACAATAGCTTAACTCTTAAACTATTCTTCTGCATTGCTAAAGAAATTTCTTGCTTCAACAATTCTCCCAAATGATCTTCATAGTTATATTTACGTTCTTTGCAATGACCAATATCTAACGTATATACTTCCGTTTGCATCGGTAAAACTAATATTTCCTTGTATACATAAGATAATAAAAATTATAGATTTATGAAAAATTTTATGCATAACATTTAAAGTTATCGTCAAGATTTATTTTTTACCTATTACAGTTAAATAATATGGTCATAGAATAAGCAAGTACGGCAAACATGCAAAGATATAAAATCGGGAATAGGTTAAAATCAAATGATTTTATTACCTTTGCACAAATATAATTAGCAGTACCGGACATTAACATTGAGCCGATATTATGTCCTAAACTTATAACACGATAGCGTTCTTTAACTACAAAAGACTTAATAACTATACTATGAGCAAGAGAATTAAAAGGTGCAACTGATACAGCTAACATTAAACTAGCTGCAAGCCCTAAATTAGTCATTTGATATTTTACTGCTATCACAAAAAATACACTTGCTGTAATAGTACATATAAATGCGATTTTTAATACTGAATTAACTCCTAAGCGATCGGCAATAAAACCGGCAATCGGCATGCAAACAGCAAAACATATTACTATTAAGACCGAAAAAGCACTCATAATAATACCGACTGAAGGTAATACGATCGGTAAATATTGCTTCATAAAGATGATCGCAATTTGATATGTTGCTCCAAAACCTCCGGCTAAAAATATTAACCGTGCAATATTTTTCCATTGCTTTTTAATTATAGAGCTAAGTTTTTCAATAGAATCTTGGCTATAATGTGCTTTTTTAAACTCCGGTGTTTCATCAAATTTCCGGCGATAATAAAGAGTTATTAATGCAAGTGGTAAACTTAGTAAAAACGGAATACGCCAACTCCACTCTGGAAAAATATGAGAATTAAAGAAATTAGTTGCACCGATTCCGCATAATAAACCCATTACTCCTGTACATCTAGTTATTGCCGAGGCAGTAAATCGGTATTTTGCTCCTAAATGTTCAATAACATAAATCGCTGCACCGTCATATTCCCCTCCAATAAAAATACCTTGCATGAAGCGACATAAAACTAAAATTATTGTACTCCAAACTCCTATCGAGGAATAATCGGGCAATAAACCTATTATTAAGGTAGGGATTACAATACCAATAATCGTAAAACTTAAGGCTTTTTTTCGACCGTATATATCCCCTATACGTCCAAAAATATAAGCACCCATAGGCTTTGATAAATATGCTGCTGCATAAACGGCAAAAACATTTACAAGCTTTGTTAATAGATCAGTACTGGCTGAAAAGAATTTATCCGCGATAATTGCCGCTGAAAAACCATATAAACTATAGTCGTAATATTCAATAATAGTGCCTAAAAAAGCACCGAGAACTTTATTGCGTGATTTTGTTTGTTTCATTTTAAAGGTATACTGTGAGTAAACGAAAAGTAGGTAGACAACGAAGTTTAATTTGAAAAAGAGCAAGGCGTCTTGAAGCTGATAACCGCAGTGTACATACTAGTATGTGAGGATTATCAGCAAAAGACAACATAGCCAATTTTTCAAATTAAACGAGTATACATGACCGCTTTGGCCGTTACTTAAAATCCTTCAAAGACCTTTATGTAAAGGTGGACTTCATATATCTAAACTGAATTAGTATTAGACAGGGACGACGTCCTAAAAGTTAGTGGTAGTCCTAGGTTAATATTAAGCTCACGAACCAAGCAGCTAAGAGCTAATATATCACTTTCCCATTTTACGTGCAAGGTTTTCTAGGTAACCTGCTATAGTAGTTAAGGTTTCTGCGAATTTTTCTTCGTCGGGATGATTTTTTTGAAGACCATTTTTATTAAGTTTTTCTGTTAGACTAGCTATTTCAGCTTGTGCATTAAGTGATGCCATAACTAATAATAGCTCAAAAGAAGCTGTGGGACTACCAAGTTTAATTTCCGCTATTTTATCATTCAATTTATTCGCTAAAGATAGTAATTCTTCCTCATATCCATTATTACAATATAATTGAAAACTCTTGTTATTTAATGTTACCGTAACAATTGACATAATTATTTTTGCTGTTTTTTTATTGCTTCAAGTTCATTAATATAAATGTTAATTTGATCTAGCATTATTATATAATTATCTTTTAATGCTTTATTTTCGTTTTGTAATTTTTGAACTTCATTTTGATTATTTACAAGCATACTCAACAAATCATCGAGTTTATGTTCTACTTCTTCCATTAATTTCTTTAGACTGCTTACATAACTTGCTTCTAAAGGTAATTTGTATGTCGATCCTGTACTCGCATCCTCACGTACGTCTATGTACGCTGCAGTGCCGCGTTCCGTGTCTCCTTCAAATGCCTCTTTATTAGCTTCATTCTGTAAGCAGTCTAATATTTCATTATCCATTTTCGTTTAAGCGTTAATTATGAATGGATGACTTACATAATAATTGATAACATTATAATAGATATAAGTACTAATTGTTTTTTACGTTTATAATTTATCACCGTAGCTCTTTTATTATTTAATAATTTTTCGGTTTCGTTCTGTTTAGTAGCTTCTATCTGCTCTGCATTTCTATCTTTTACATTAAGATAATCCAAGTATAATTTTAAGTAACCTCTTACGTATACTTCTCCCGGTAAAACATCAAAATCACCCTCTTCTAAAGCTACTAAATATTTTTTTCTAATTTTTAAATCACTAGATACCTGATTTAAAGTTTTACCTGAATCTAACCTAATTTGCTTAAGCATTGACGACATAATTTACTCAAGTTTTTGTAAGAATATTTCAAATTTCTTGTTTGCTAAAATAATTATATTTAAGTCTATAGTTTCTTGAGCTTTAATTTCTTTAATAAAATCAAGCAAATTTCTAACTAAGTTATTATTATTATCAATCCATAAATCTAAATCAATAGTTGTTTTAGATTTATTAATTATTTTTATTAATAATCTACGTTGTTTGTCATATAAATCATCTTTTAGCGATTGAATACCTAAGCGACGCCAAAATGAATCATTCAATTGCCTATCACAAGCTTTACGTAACCAATCAAGACTAAACATATCACTTATAACAAAATAAGCTTTTGCTATCTCTTTATTATTCCCTGAAGTCTGTTTTGTTACATATATAATGTCAAATACTGAAATTAAATTGTCAAATGTAGCGATAGTAACAGCCAATGATTCCTCTACCCCGCTAGTGGTATAATAATTTAATTTTTCTTCAAATCTTATTTTAGTTTCTCCGACTAATAAAGTATCTACCGTTTTTCTTAAGTTTTGTGCAGGAACTCTAAACTTTTCTATAGTTTCACTAATATTAATAGGATGTTTTAAATTTTTAATAAACCACGAAATACCTCGACGCATTAATTTCGTTATTTCGGTAAACATGTCGATTTTTACATTGTAATCAATATTAGTAGATAGCTTACTTATCGTTTCCCATATATCATCAAGATCAAAAATTTCACAAATAATGGTATATGACCTTATTATATCACAAAGAGGAGCCCCAATCTCACGCTTTACAATACTAATAAGCGGTCCTCCAAGCTGATTCATTATTTTATTTATAGTAACAGTTTTAATAATCTCATGTTTAAGTGGATGAGATAAAATTTCATTACGAAACTTTTTTTGCATCATTTCAGGGAAATAATCTATAAGATATGCATCAAAATATTTATCATGGGAAAAAGTAGAATTAATTAACTCATGATAAGCAGATCTCTTACTATATGATAGCAATATGCAAAGCTCAGGACGAGTTAATACTTCACCGCTAATAGCTCTGCTATTCAATTCTTCTGCACTAGGCAAGAATTCATTTTCCCGCTCTAATACTTTTTCTTCTTCTAAAATATCTATAAATTGACTAAGTATATTAACAGTTAAAGTAGGAGATAGTTGCATAATTGTTATTGCTTCGGTTTGCTTATAATTATCAAGTAATACTAACTCTTCAACTTGCTTTGTCATATCGTTTAGAAGTTTATTACGTTCTTCTAAAGTAATTTTTCCTGAGGTTATCGCACTACTTAAAGCAATCTTGATATTTACCTCATGATCGGAGCAATCAACACCTGCTGAATTATCAATAAAGTCAGCATTTATGCGCCCGCCTTTTTTAGCATATTCAACTCTACCTCTCTGTGATACCCCAACATTACCGCCTTCTGCTATAACTTTTGCTCTAATTTCTTCACCGTTACATCTAAGGTTATCATTTGCTTTATCACCGATTTCTAAATTATTTTCCGTTTTAGCTTTGATATAAGTGCCTATTCCGCCATTCCACAATAAATCAACATCTGCTTTTAAAATAGCTTTAATTAATTCTTCCGGTGATAATTCATTATCATTTATATCAAGTAATTTTTTAATTTCCGGCGATAATTTTATTAATTTACTACTGCGTTCAAATACTTTGCCTCCTTTAGAAATAAGCTTAGAATCATAATCAGACCAATTAGACCCCTTTAAATTAAATAAACGCAAACGCTCATTAAAACTTGATAAAAGATCAGGAGTAGGATCAATAAATATATGTTTATGATTAAAGGCAGCAACTAACTTAATAGTCTCTGATCTGAGCATACCGTTACCGAACACATCTCCTGACATATCTCCTATACCTACGACGGTAATAGGGTCTTTTTGGACATCTAACCCTAAAGTTTTAAAGTGGTTAGTTACGGAAATCCAAGCTCCTTTGGAAGTAATAGCCATTTTTTTATGATCGTAACCTGCAGAACCACCGGAAGCAAAAGCATCATCAAGCCAGTAATTATATTCTCTTGCCACACTATTAGCATAATCCGAAAATGAGGCTGTACCTTTATCGGCAGCAACCACTAAATAAGGATCTTCTTTATCATAAATAATAACGTCTTTTGGATGTACTACTTTACCGTCAATGATATTATCAGTTATGTCTAATAAACCTCTAAGGAAATTCTTATAGCATTCTACTACTTTTTCCATATATTCATCACGAGTAAGCCCTTCCTCAGTAAAATGAACATAAAATCCGCCTTTAGAACCGACAGGGACAATAACAGAATTCTTAGTCATTTGTGCTTTCATAAGCCCAAGGACCTCAAGCCTATAATCTTCTGCTCTATCCGACCATCTAAGCCCTCCGCGTGATACAGGACCGCCTCTTAAATGAACAGCTTCAAAATTTCTAGAATAAACAAATACTTCGGCAAACGGAACAGGTTTAGGTAAATCCGGTACTTTTGAAGAATCAAACTTAAATGAAAAAATATGTTTATGTGGTTGATAGTAATTTGTTCTAGTAATAGCATTAACTATACCAAGCATATTACGTAGTACTTTATCTTCACTACTCATCTCAACAGTTACTAAGTAATTATTTAGTTTATCTTTAATTACGTCACAATTATTATCCGAATGTTTAGGATTAAATTTTATATCAAATAGATTTACCAACATTTTTGTATATTCGGGATGTTTAAGTAACGTTAACTGTACATAGCCTTTACCGTAACTAAATCCCGTTTGATGTAAATATCTTGTTAAAGCTTTGACGAGTTTAACTTGCTTCCAATTAAAACCGGCAAGCACTATTAATTTACTTAAAGAATCATTAGCAAGCATCCCAAGTGCCATTTTGTCTAAAGCTTCTTCAACATTTATTTTTAATTCGGTAATATTATCCTTTACAGGTACAATAGAAGTTAAGATAAAATTATATATCCAGCTTTCTTTGATTTCGAGAGCCTCCTTAATTGCAAAAGTTTGTTCATCAATTGCTTTAAAACCTAAATTTTCTATTGGCGGCAATATATTAGAAAGTGCAAGTTTTACTTTTGGACTATATATTTTTAAGTAAAATTCCGTTTCATTTACAGAAACTAGATTAAACATACATTTTTGTGACTTACTTGCTTCCGTTAGATATTCAATATCTACTAAAGCTATTTCCGGAGAAAATTTTTGCCGATAATCTGCCGAAAAAACATTATCAAAAAGCTTTAAATTAATACCTGCTTGATACTCGCCGAATTTTTTAGAAAACTTAAAATAAAAATCTTCACTCCAACATGTAGAGATACGATCTAAATCTTGCTGTATTATTTCTGCTTCAAAATTTATTTTATGTTCCCCTTGTGCTTCAAGCGTTACAAAAAGATAAGAAAAATTACCGGCTACTTCGGTGATATAGTTGGATAAAATTTTACTACCGAATTTTTCTGCTAAATAACAATCTATCATATTATGGATTTCAGCCGTTAAACGTTCTCGTGGCAGAAAAATTATGATATTAAGAAAAGAACTAGACCAATCATATTGAATAAATAATTTAAGCTTCTTACTCATCATACTTGAGAGCATATGTAAACACATACAATATAAATCGCCTTGATCAATTTGTATTAAAGCTTCTCTCGGTAACGACTCCATTAAAATTCTTAACTTATCGGCATTATAACCAGATAATGCAAAACCGGCTTTCTCAATTACAAAATTAAATTTTTGTCGTAGGATTGGAATATTACTTATTGAATGGTAATACATATTTGAATTATACATACCGAAAATTATACTTCCCGAAATATATTCACCCGAAGAGTCAAAATTTTTCACTAAGATATAGTCGATTAAATTATCTGAATGGATAAGCGACGCACTATTTATTTTACCGAGTATTATTAATTGATTTTGATATAAAGGATTAGCAGAACATTTTATAATATCATCAATCTCGTCTTTTACTTCTTGCCATATTTTTGCTGCTCCTATTTCATTGCTTAATTTTAAAGATTTTACTTTAAAATCAAGAGTCCCTAATAAAACCAAATTATCGTTTTGTAACCAATTTAAGAATTCTTTAGCCTCTTTAAAATTTAATTTATAATTATCAATTATATTTTTAGATAAATCTTGTAACTTTATGCGTAATTGCGGTAAATGGCTATAGCTTTGCTCTAACTTTTCTAATCTTTCATTTATAGCCTCGGTTAAAAATGTAGTAGTTTTATCGTCAAAATTTCCTAAAATGGTTAAATGTAGTATGGATTCTGATTTTTCATCCGACACAGAATTTTCTAATATTTTTTCTAATTCTCCTTTACTATTTCGGACACAATTTATTACCGGATGGAGTAAAAACTTAGTTTGTAAATTCATGTTTTTAAGCAGACATATGATAAAATCAACAATATGTGGCTTATTATCAAGTAATATCAAGACATTTATTGCCGGATCATTTTCGATAACTGCTTTTGTTATTGCTATTTTTCTTGCTCTTGCTATCCTTTGCTTAAAAAACTTAAAGGCTTCATCTGCAAAATTTTGGAATAATTTTGCTCTATTCTCAAAATCATAATCTATCGGAATATAATTTAAAAACTTTTGAACAAAATCTATATATATGGAACTTGACTCACGTTCCTTGCTAAGTTCTAGAATTTTAGTTTTATAATTCGGGATTTGACAATTTAAACGGCTAAAGTTTAAAGAGGTTGTTTTTGGGGTCATGATTTTCTTAAATAATAATATGATTATTTCTGTTGTTATTATATAATATAAAATAACTTAAGCAAGAGGCATAGAAAATAAGTGGAAACGATATTTGCACAAAGCTCTGCATTCGGTAAAGCAGGCGTAGCAGTTTTTAGGATTTCTGGTCCTAAAAGTTTAGAAGTTTTACAGCTACTTACCGGTAGAAAGGACTTTAAATCGAGATTAATGTATTATCAACAAATTACAGTCCCTGAAACTAAGGAGCTAATCGATAATGTTATGGTTGTTTATTTTAAGTCACCTGGTAGCTTTACCGGGGAAGACGTAGTCGAAATTCACACGCATGGCAGTAAAGCTATATCTATAATGCTGACAAATGCATTATTAAATATAGCTGGTATTCGTTTGGCAGAAGCAGGAGAGTTTACCAAAAGAGCTTTTTTAAATAACAAATTTGATTTAACAGCAGCAGAGGGGATAGCCGATTTAATTAATGCCGAAACTATAATGCAGCATAAGCAAGCAATTAGACAAGCAAGCGGCAAACTTGAAGCATTATATAATAATTGGCGTAGTCAGCTTTTAAAAATTATCTCTCTGCTTGAAGCTTATATAGATTTCCCGGATGAAGATATACCTGATACCGTCCTTAATGAAGTTACTAATACTCATACAATTCTTGTAAATACAATATCGGAATATCTTAATGATAACAGAAAAGGAGAATTACTACGAAGTGGTCTTAAGCTTGCAATTATCGGTCCGCCAAACGTTGGTAAGTCTAGCTTACTAAACTTCTTAATGCAGAGAGATATAGCGATTGTCTCAAATATTGCAGGAACTACTAGAGATATAATTGAGGGACATTTAGACATTGGCGGCTATCCTATTATTTTACAGGATACAGCAGGTATAAGAGAAGAAAGTAGTGACATTATCGAGCAGGAAGGTATAAAACGAGCTATAAATTCAGCTAAAACAGCAGATATTAAAATTATAATGTTTGATGCCGAAAAATTAGACTCCTCTATAAATGAAGATATTATTAATTTAATTGATGAAAATACTATCACAATAATTAATAAAATAGATTTAATCGAAGCTAGTAAAATCTTTTCTATTGAAAATAAATATAAATGCTTAAGAGTTTCAGTAAAAAATAATATTGCTCTTTCAAGTATATTAAAAAATATTGAAAATATTGCCGAAAATATGGCAGGATTTACTGCAACTCCTTATATAACAAATCAGCGTCATCGCAACTATTTACAACAAGCTCTCTTACATTTAACGGCTTTTAGCTTAGATAATGATTTAGTTCTAGCAACTGAAGATATTAGAATGACGGCACGCTGCATCGGTGCAATTACGGGTGTTATCAACGTAGAAGAAATACTAGGCGAGATCTTTAAAAATTTCTGCATAGGTAAGTAATATTGTATAGCTCGTTCTATGTCATCCCCGCAAGGTATTATTGCATGGACACCAAATCATCATTGCGAGCGACTGTAAGGAGCATGGCAACTTCATGAAACAGTAGATTTCTTGTATAACCTCCTTCTAAAGATAATTTGTACTTCAATCTGGTACTCACATCCGTTTCCTGTACATTCCTCTTTATAAGATAGGTTATGCAAGAAGTCTAGTATAAAATGATTGCTACGTCGAAGCTTTGTCTCTCCTCGCAATGACGAAAAAACGAGACATTACAGCATAACAATCATCTTTCTCAAATCTTTCCATATATTAATTTATTTTAACTTTATCTTGACAAAAACATTAACATACTCTAGAAACCACGTTATTAATTAAAGGAGTAACATTATGGCATCTATATTAAATATAAATTTTAAATGCGTTATGCCTATATTTAGCAATGAAATAGTAAGCCGTTTACCGGGTCATGTAAGCCACATCATTCATAAATTAAGCAGTACTATATTTTCATCAGTATATAGTACTATTGAAGGAGCTTTTAAAAAAGGTTATATAGTGGATAATACACAGTGTAATTGGAAAAACATTGAACAATCTTTCAATGAGTCCCCAAATGATTTTTCAATACTACACCAAGAGTGCAACAATGGTTTAAATATTCCAATACATAATATTTTTATCGATGCTGACAATAATCCTCATATACTTTTACAACAAGCCGTAATACCTAATCAAAACGGTACGGCTAGTATTCTTGGTCAACTTTATAAAGTAATGAATGATTATATATTCTCTCAAGGCAATATTACCGAAACTAGCGGAGCTGATTTCTTAGGTTTAAATGAATGCACTAAAGAAGAAGCTATGAGTGCTTTACAAAACTATAACGCTTATAAAGAAACTTTAATCCCTCGTGAATCGTTTATAAATACTCTTGAAAATACTCTAAATCACTTAGGTCTCTCTTTAGATAATGTCTCTCCTACAGAAATAGGTAAAAATATTTTAGATCAACTCGGTAAAGCTTACACTGACCCTACTACTACAGAAAGACCTAACAATGATACAAATGACGGTGGATATAGCAGCGGTGCTTATATAGCTGGAATAGCATTAGGAACATTAGCTGTAGGTACGATCTTAGGGTATTGCATTAAATATGGATGGGATTGGTATAAGGGAAGAAATATAAAAAATGAAAATTTAGATTTAGTAATGAAGAATAAAGAATTAGCATTTGTAGAACTACTATATGAAAATTTTAAGCAGAATGCAGTTATATTCGATGAAGTTATAAAAATAAATAATTTACATGATATTATAAAACTAGCAAAATCTATTAAGGAATATGAATTCTCAATACTACCACTAACTAATTTAAATAATGAAATTGTAAAATTAAATTCCCCATCCGCTATAGCAATAAACCTAGATTCTTCAAGCGGAATATTGCATGAAATATGTAAGAGTCTTGGCGGTGATGATAGTTTTCAGACTATAAGCAACTTTACACGCTTAATAACAATTATACGAACAGCAAATCCCAAGTCTGAAGAATATAAAGAAAGCATTATAGAAATATTTGAGATATTTAATCCTTGTTACACAGATATTGACTATCAAAATTGCGAAATGCCGTTATTAGCCGATGTATCATCACCATATAATTCCTTGGGTATAGAAGTATAGAACGTTGTTATTGCCATAACAAACCATCATTGACTTTTTGAAAGTTATATATAAAATAATGCTTAGAGTAGCAAAGTGCTATTTCGGGGTGTCGAAACCTCTGCCAAAAGTGAGAACATTTCTTACAAAACTGATGCAATCCTCGACTTTACGGTCGGGGTTATAATAGTTATGTCCAAGGTTTAAAGCTTAAGCTTAGAACCTAAAGGTTATTATGGCTATTGTTGATGGTTTTCTTACTCCCCCGACCACCAAGAATTTATTTCTCTTCGGTGGTTGAAACTTAAGCAGTTTAAGTTTAATTAATCGGGAACAAATATGTCTGACCACAATACTAAAACCATCTCAAGACTCATCATAGAATATATTTTAAATGCAAATAAAAAAATCTAAGAGCCGAGATAGCAGATTTACTAGAAAGACCTATAACAAAAAGCGATATCGAAAGAATAGAACAACGCTTAACAGAATGAGAAAAAATATTTAGTAATGATTTATAGCCTTGAAAATATCATCATCTCATTTTATTAACTACCTACTATAAAAATAAGCACTAAGATCATTATTAACCATTATGGTAAATAGTGCAAAAATAGCAAAAGACGGTAAGGTTTCTATACCAGTTTCATCATATTAATGTAGAGAGGTAGATACTTTAAAAGGAGGAAGAACATATATAATCACACCCACCAATATTAGCATGATTATTCCTAGAATAATACCTACTATATTAAATGCATTTATAAAAGTAATATTAACCTCCTTAATTAATTCGTAAGCAAATGAGGGTGGTAGTTGTTGAGCAATAATTATTCCTTCACTGATTGAGTCATGAGCTATGTCTGCAATTGATATAGAAACACCGTGAGGCATTACTAGATTGTTACTATATATATAAAGACGTAATACTCACAATAACAGCTATACCTAATACATTACCTAATTCATATGCTGTTTCTTGTAATGCTGCTGCACCTCCAGATCTCTCTGCCGGTACTAGCATTCATCATAACTGTTACGGTGTAGAGAGGCATAGACTACTTCCTATACCAAGCAATCCAAGATATATAATATAGTATTCGATAATAAATCTCTATAGTCTAATATACTAAGGTAAAATCAATGATATTAGTAGTAAAGATAAGCCCACTAAACATTATTACACATGTGATAAACCGTGTGAATAAATATGGCATAACTAAAGATGCAATTAAAGCAAACACTGCTGCAGGCAACATATAAAGACCTGCATACAAAGGACTTAACCCTTTGATAAACTGTAACCATAAGGACATAAGATACATTATGGATCCTAAGACACACATAATCAGCAAATAAACTATTACTCCTATACTAAAATTGCTAATTTAAGAATAAATGCATATCCACTAACGGATCATCACTTTTAAGTTGGCATAACGTAAGATAAATATTATTAGTAATACAATGCCAATTAATAGCATTCAGCCGGATGCTAGATTCATAATACCGTATTTAGCCAACATCTTAATGCCTTGAACTAAAGCTGCCATCCCAAAAAACGATTGAAATACTCCTATCCAATCCCATGGGTTCATTACTAGGATTAGATGATTTAGGAATCCAAACTATACCAAAAGCAATAATTACTAATGCAATAGGTGCATTTATTAAAAAATGCAAATTGCCAACTTAAAAGCTCACCCAATACTCCTCCTAATACTGGTCCTATAGCTGCTCCTACGGTTGCCATTATTCCCCACACAGATATTGTGATCATACGTTCATGTGTATTATAAAGTGGAAGGAATCATCACTGATCCTCCTAACCCAAGTAAAGCACGACATAATACTAATCCCCATGAGCTATCAAATACATAAACTAACATTGAAGCGATGGAAAAAACTAAAAGCCTCCAAAGTAATAATCTTTTACGACCAAATCTATCTCCTAATGCACCTGCGGTAATGAGAAGACCTGATAATACTAATGCATATGCATTGATTATCCATAATTGTTATAAGTTAGATGGTTTTAAATCAAGGATTATAGTAGGCATAACAGTATACAAGACTGTAGCATCCATCGATACCAAAAGTAAGCAAATGTTTAAAATAATTAAAATATGCCATCTAAATTTATAAGATATAGATGATGAATTATCTTTAGCTATATATTCAGTTTGCGGAAATTGTGGTACCATATGTGATAAGTTATTTAATAAGGGTTTTACTAAATCTATCTTTTTCGCGAACTATGGGACTGTTAACAAGTAATTTAATTAGCTTTAAAATTTCTTTTGTTAATAGTCCTAGGTTAATTCAGTTGGTAACATAGTAAGCAAGTCCAAATCAATTAACCATAACACAAGTAAATTTAACATCTAAGCATCACCTAGTATGGAAGTCAAGATTTAATCTTACAAGCACAATAACATAAATAAAATTTGATTTTTCTTTCTCAAGCTTATATTTTAATCGGTAAGTTTATAATATGGAAATTTATGTCAAATATCGATAAGGAAAGAGCCATTGCCGCAGCACTCGCACAAATTGAAAAAAGCTACGGTAAAGGTTCGGTAATGAAACTAGGGCAGCGTCCGCATATTGATATAGAGGCCGTATCGACCGGCTCACTTGGGCTAGATATAGCTCTTGGAATCGGCGGTGTTCCTAAAGGTAGAATCATCGAAATTTTTGGTCCTGAAAGCTCAGGTAAAACCACTCTAACATTGCATTTAATTGCAGAAGCTCAAAAAAAGGGTGGTACATGTGCTTTTATTGATGCCGAGCATGCACTAGACCCTGCTTATGCTAAAAAATTAGGCGTAAATATTGATGAGCTTATTATTTCACAGCCCGATACAGGTGAACAAGCCCTAGAAATTGCCGATACGTTAATTCGCTCCAGCGGTATTGATATGATAATAATAGATAGTGTTGCGGCTTTAGTACCGAAATCAGAGATTGAAGGCGAAATGGGTGATGCTCAAATGGCTTCTCAAGCAAGGTTAATGAGCCAGGCTTTGCGTAAACTTACTGCATCAATTAATCGTACCAATTGTATTACTGTTTTCATCAATCAAATCAGAATGAAAATAGGTGTGATGTTCGGTAGTCCTGAAACTACGACAGGCGGTAATGCCTTAAAATTCTATGCTTCTGTTAGGATCGATATAAGAAGAATCGGCTCCATTAAAGACAAAGAAGAAGTAATAGGCAGCCAAACCAAAGTCAAAGTAGTCAAAAACAAAGTATCTCCTCCATTTAAAACTGCAGATTTTGATATAATGTACGGTTCAGGTATTTCAAAAGAAGGCGAGATAATCGACCTTGGAGTTAAGCTTGATATTGTTGAGAAATCCGGCTCTTGGTTTTCCTACAAGAACGTACGCATAGGTCAAGGGCGTGAAAACGTCAAACAATATTTAAAAGAACATCCACAAATTTCCAACGAAATTGAGAAAATAATACGTGAAAAATCGTCAAAAATTACTAATATAAATCTTGATCAAACGGAGAAAGAAAATGATTGATTTAACAGGTAAAACTTCCTTAATTACGGGAGCTTCAGGAGGCATAGGCGGAGCTATAGCGAGGTTACTGCACAAACTCGGAAGCCATGTAATTATTAGCGGTAGTAATGAGGAAAAATTAAAATCCCTTGGAAAGGTTGTAAAAGATAATTATACGATAGAAGTATGTAATCTTGCCAATAAGGAAGAATGTAGCAATTTAATATCTAAAGCATCAAAGTTAGATATTTTAGTATGTAATGCCGGTATTACTAGCGATACGCTAGCAATTAGAATGAAAGATGAAGATTTTGACAAAGTTATTGATATTAATTTAAAAGCAAATTTTATTTTAAATCGTGAAGCAATAAAAAAAATGATACAAAACAGGTATGGACGTATTATTAACATATCTTCAATAGTAGGAATTTCAGGTAACCCCGGGCAGGCTAATTATTGTGCTTCTAAAGCAGGTTTAATAGGTATGACCAAATCGCTCTCTTACGAAGTTGCAACCAGAGGCATTACGGTTAACACAGTAGCTCCAGGATTTATTAAATCAGATATGACCGATAAACTAAATGAAAAACAAAGAGAAGCTATAGTACAAAAAATTCCGCTAGGCACTTACGGTATGCCGGAAGACGTGGCAAACGCAGTTGCATTTTTAGCAAGCGATCAGGCATCATATATTACCGGTCAAACTATACATGTAAATGGCGGTATGTTAATGGTATAAAAATTAATAAGATTATTTTGTGCTAGCATAAAATAATTTTTTGTGCTAGAAGTTCTGTTAAAGATAAAATGCGATGAATATTTTAAATAAATATTCATACAGTTAAAATAAAGTCTAATAGCTGAATAACCGCTATTATACAGCATATAAAATTAAATGATTTATGGAGTTCAAAATTATGAGTACAACGGATAAGATCGAACAGAAAGTTATTGAAATGGTTGCTGAAAAGCTAAATAAAGATAAATCGATAATAACTACGGATTCAAGATTTATAGAAGATTTGAAAGCTGATAGCCTTGATACCGTAGAGTTAATGATGGCAATAGAAGTTGAATACGGTATTGATATCCCTGATGATGAAGCCACTAACATTAAAACCGTATCCGATGTTATACAATATATCAAAGAACGCCAATCTTAATCTGCATAAAAAATCCCTAATAGATAATTAAAAATGTCGAATCAAAGAGTAAATAAAAGAGTAGTTATTACCGGACTTGGACTTGTTACTCCTGTTGGGCTTAACGTTAACTCATCTTGGAAAAATATTGTAGATGGAGTAAGCGGTATAAAAACTATTACAGAATTTGACACTTCTAAACTTGCGTGTAAAATTGCCGGACTTATAGATAACTCTGAGAAAGATGGATTTAAACTTGAAAATTTCACACAAGCAGATGACATTAATAGACTAAGTAAAATGGATAAATTTATCCATTACGGAGTAGCAGCCGCAACCGAAGCAGTTGAAGATAGCGGCTGGTTACCCGACGATGAAAAATCTCGTGATAGAACCGGCTTGATATTAGGTTCAGGAATCGGCGGGCTTAAAATGATCGAAGATACCTCTATCAAACTTTATCAAGAAAATAATGGCAAAGTTAGTCCTTTCTTTATCCCCGCTTCATTAATTAATCTTTTATCTGGTCTTGTTTCTATAAAATACGGTTTTAGCGGTCCAAACCAAACGGCAGTAACAGCTTGCTCTACAGGGGCACATGCTATAGGCGATGCTATGCGTATGATAAAGCACGGCTATGCCGATGTTATGATCGCAGGCGGTGCGGAAGCTCCAGTTACACCTGTCGGAGTTGCAGGTTTCGTTGCTGCTAGAGCATTATGTACTAAATATAACGATAATCCTAAAAAAGCCTCAAGACCTTGGGATAAAGACCGCAGCGGCTTTGTTATGGGTGAAGGAGCAGGCGTTGTAGTATTAGAAGAATATGAGCATGCCTTAAATCGAGGGGCTAAAGTTTACGGTGAAGTTATAGGATACGGCGCTACAGGTGACGCCTATCATATGACAGCTCCACATCCTGAAGGTAGAGGAGCTTATAGAGCGATGAGAGACGCAATGCTAGATGCAACTATCACGCCCGATATGATTGATTATATTAATGCACACGGTACTTCTACTACACTTGGTGATGGAATAGAATTAGCAACCGTACAAAAATTATTTTTAGAAGCGAATCCCAAAGTTTTAATGTCTTCTACTAAATCATCAATAGGACATTTGCTTGGTGCGGCAGGAAGTGTTGAGTTTATCTTTTCAGCTCTTGCAATTAGAGACCAGATTGCACCGCCAACCTTAAACTTAGATACCCCTATGGATGAGGCGAATATAGATTTAGTTGCACTGAAAGCTAAGAAAACTAAGATAGATTATGTGCTTTCCAACTCGTTCGGATTCGGTGGTACTAATGCTAGTTTAGTGATTAAGAGTATACTCGTTTAATTTAAAAAATTGGCACAAAGTCCTATAAGCACTGTACTCACGTATTGAGTATACGTTCTGCTCCTCGTCTTATGGATTCCTTGTGCTTTTCCAAATTAAACTTCGTTTACCAACCCTTAACTTAATGTCATTCCTGCGCAAGCAGGAATCCAGTAAAACATATAAAAACTTATTTTTATATGTTTATTCTATCAAATATGTAATTTTGTACCAATATTAAGGTTATTTTCTAGATTCCTGCTTTCGCAGGAATGACATAAAAACTAGCCAATAATCAACTATGACCCCAATTTATTACATTAAAGACGGTAACTTAAGTTTTGCGGATAAAGTAATTTTATCTGATTTAGAGCTTTATTTGTACACAGGCGATAAGATTTGTCTTATAGGACGTAACGGATGCGGGAAATCAAGCTTAATGAAAGTCATATCAGGTGATTATGAGTTAGATAACGGTGCATTATTTCAAGATCCTTTAGTTACAACCGGTTATTTAAGACAAGATATTTCTATAAAAACTCATCTAACTGTTTATGATTTTGTCTTACAACAAACAGATAGTACAAAAGAAATAGATAAATACCAAATCGATATAATTCTAGAAAAATTACAAATCAATGGAACAGATAATTTATCCACCTATTCAGGCGGTCAACTGAGAAGAGCAAGCCTTGCTAAAGCTTTAATATTAGAGCCGGAAATATTACTATTTGATGAACCGACTAACCATCTAGATATTGCAACAATCGAATGGTTAGAAAAATTTGTTAAATCTTATAACGGTGCTATTATTTGCGTTAGTCATGATAGAACATTCCTCTCAAATGTTACTAATAAAATTTGGTGGCTTGATAGAGGAATTTTACGTAAATCCGATAAAGGATTTAAATTTTTTGATGAATGGCAAACAATGATCATAGACCAAGAAGAAGCCGCTCTTCGGAAATTAAATAAAAAATTATCTCAAGAAAATGAATGGTTAAATGTCGGTGTTACTGCTAGACGTAAACGAAATCAAAAGAGACTTGCGGATTTGAAAGCTTTAAGAGCAATAACACAAGAACAAACTGCAAAACTAGCTAGTTCAACACAAAGAGTTAGGGCAGAGCTTGCTGAAAATATAGCTAAAAGTAAATTCATTATTGAAGCAGATAATATTACTTTTAGTTATAAAAATACTAAAATTATTGATAATTTTAGCTTTCGTGTAAAAAAAGGCGAGAAAATTGGTATAATCGGTGCAAATGGCTCAGGCAAATCTACCTTTATCAAACTACTAACAAAACAGCTTACCCCTGAAAGCGGCAAAATTATATATGGCGGTAATTTAGATATTGCATATTTTGATCAACATAGAGAAAAACTAGAGCCTAATCATACATTACAACAAACTTTATGTCCTACAGGCGGTGATCAAGTATTTTTGCCACACGGTAAAATCATGCATGTTGCCGGTTATTTAAAACAATTCATGTTTAATCCTAAACTACTTAATGCAAAAACCGCTATTTTATCAGGCGGTGAAGCTAATAGATTATTACTTGCAAAAATTCTAATTAACCCTGGCAATCTGTTAATTTTAGATGAACCGACTAATGACCTCGATATGGATAGTCTGGAAATTTTACTAGATATACTTACAGATTATTCAGGTACTTTAATAGTCGTGAGCCATGATCGTGACTTTTTAGATAGGTTAGTTACTAGAACTTTAGTTTTCGCTCAAGGTAAAATTCATGATTTAACAGGAGGTTATGAAGATTATAAGCAGTATTTTACTACCTCTCCTATAGCCAAAAAAGCTTCAAAACCACTACCACTAACTGCTCAAAAAGAACCTCTAAATAAAAAGCTATCTTATAAATATCAGCGTTTGCTTGAAACATTGCCCAACTATATTGAAAAGCTAGAAATATCCATCAAACACTTAGAAAAAGAACTTGAAGACGTTAATCTATATTTAGATAACCCTCAAAAATATAACCGCATTACTAGCCAATTAATTAATGATCAAAAGAAACTAGACGAGTTATTAAATCAATGGCTAGAAATACAAGATTAATTTTTATTAAAATTTTCTTGACTTAATTATTAACTTTTGTTAACCTTTCTTGGCGTTAATGTTAAAGATGATGAGCATGTCTGATATAACAGCTACATTAAAATATAAATTCGATAATTTAAAAGAGCATCTGAACAATTCTTATTCTCGCTCTCAAATAGAAATAATTCTAGGAGAATTGAGTAGTTTACAAAGCGAAGCAGCTTCATATGGCTTGAATTTTGACATATCCAATCTAAAAGAGGCTGCTGAAACTAAGCTCAAGAACTATGAAGTAGAACAATCTATTGAGAAAGCTAGGGTTCAAGAAGAAGAATTTCTAAAATCACAAAGAGCAATAAAACTTGCCGAAGAAGAAAAAGAAATCGTACAAAGAATTGCTGCACTTAATAATTTGCATAATGAATTTATAAAAAATATTACTAAAGATACTAAAAGAATTGAAGAAAGTAATAAGCGTTTAGATAAGATAATAAATAAACTAGAAAAGGAAAACATTATTGATCATGAAGAGTTAAATCGTGAAATATTAACTCATGAAGAAATATTTAAACTAAATCAAGCGTATAAAGTATTACATAAAAACCATAAAAAAATAACTGAAGAACACAAACAAGCACATACAGAATTAAATGAATTAAATAAAACAATAACGAATTTATCACAACAATTACAAGAAAAAGGCTTAGCACCAAAAAAAGTTAAAGAATTAAAAGGAGAATTAGCATTTCACCAAGAAATGTTAAAAATACATAAGGCATATGTAGAGCAGATTGAAAATAGTAAAAAAATATTAGGTCAAGAAATTATTAAACATGAAAAAGAACACAACATAAATAAAGATAAAATAAAGAAATTAGGAAGTGATATTAAAGAGCGTTATAAAAAAGAACCAGAAAAATATTTAGATGCATATGAAAAATATTTAGTTCTAAAACATCAGCATAAAGCAATTAAGACAGACGGCGTTGTAAAAGATATAGAGCATCATAATAAAGTACTAAATAAAATTAACGTGGATAAAACTAAATCTTTAGCTAATAAAATAAGAGAACAAACACAAGTAAAAGATACTAATACTGGGAGTTTATCTCCTGCTCGTACTCCTAATATTAAAGTTACAAATAATAAAACGAGAGGAATTTAACTAAATTAGTAATTATTATGTCTAAATTTAAAAATTTAACTCCTGAACAAAGAAAAGCAGCTTTAGAAGCTGCAAAAATACAACTTGAAGAACAACAGCAAAAACATCACGCAATATTTAAAGAAGCTATGCAAGCGAGTAGTCAAGTCCATCAATATAATCAAGATTTAGGTAATTTTGTGGATAATGCTTCCAAAGATATCAAACTTGCTGGTAAAGCTTCTAAAGGCGTATGTGAAATAATATAACATTTTAAAAGCTGTAACTATATAGTTGCAGCTTTTGTATTATTTTGAATTAAGCTCGAAAGACCTATTGCCTGTATTTTTTCTGACAATTTAAAGCTAATCTCACCGGGAAATATTACATTAATTTGATCAAGTTTTAAATCTTCTAAAGATATTTGCATTGATTTTGTAATGCTCGGTGTATTTGTATATTTAATTTCAAACCCCAAACGTTTTCCATTTTTAAAAATTAAAAGATCTATTTCCACTCCATTATGAGATGACCAAAAATAACATTCTTCGGGTTCGGCTTTATAATATCTAACAATTTGTTCTAAGGCAAATCCTTCCCATGATGCACCTATTTTAGGATGAGTGCTTAAAGCTTCATAATTATTTAAGCCTAATAAAGCGTGATATATTCCACTATCTCTAAAAAAGATTTTTGGAGTCTTAACTTGTCTTTTTTTAAGGTTTTCATACCAAGGCTGCAAAATACGGATCATAAAAGTTCCCTCTAAAATATCTAAATAATGCTTTGCGGTATGATATGAGATAGATAAAGAATTTCCAAGTTCTGAAGCATTCAATATATTAGCGTGATAATGGCAAAGCATTAACCAAAACCTACGTAACTGCATAGACGGAATTGTAAAACCTAAATTTGGTATATCTCTTTCTAAAAATGTTTTAATGTAATTCTGACGCCATAAAGCACTTAACTCTTCATCATCTGCAAGATATGATAAAGGAAATCCGCCGCGTATCCATAATTGCTGAGTACCTGACACTTCAGATAAGGTAAACGGTGTCATTTCAATATAACCTATTCTACCCGCTAGTGTTTCAGAACCTTGTTTAATTAAGTCTCTTGATGCACTGCCTAGTACTAAAAATTTAATATCAGTTGTATCAACAAGAACTCTTAAAATAGGGAATAAATTCGGTTTATACTGAATTTCATCAATAATAACAACTCCTTTTAGATCAGACAAAGCAAGCATCGGTTCATTTAATCTTGCTAAATCTAAAGGATTTTCAAGATCAAAAATATTGATTTTAGGAATATTATAAGCTTCTACGAATTGTTTAGAAAGTGTAGTTTTTCCGCACTGCCTTGGTCCTAACAAGGCACAAACTTTATGAGTTTTAAAATGTTTTATTATTGATGAAAGGAATTGTTTTCTAAGCATTTAAATTAGTACTATAAAAATTAGAAACATAACGTCTAATTCTCAGTATAGAAAGAAAAAACGACAAAGTCAAAACGCTTTGTCTCGTGCTGCAACTATAATCGCATGTATTTTTTTAAGCGTCCGGTCAAAGTCATCGTTAGTAACTACATAATCATACTCATTAGCATGTGATATTTCGTTTTGTGCTGATTGCATACGTAATTTTATTGCTTCTTCATTATCGGTCGCTCTATTTCTTAAGCGTTGTTCCAATACTTCAATATTAGGAGGCAATACAAATATAGCAACAACATTAGTAGCATTTTTCTTAATACTCCGTGCTCCTTGCCAATCAATATCAAATAAAACATCCAAGCCTTGATTTAATAACATTTCGACATATTCTTTAGGCGTACCGTAATAATTATCGTATATTTTAGCATATTCAAGGAATTTATTCTGCTTAACTAATTCTTCAAACTCTAAACCGGTCTTAAAGTAATAGTTTATACCCTCTACTTCTCCTAAACGTGGTTTTCTTGTAGTTGCCGAAATAGATAAACGCAAATTATTATCTATTTTCAATAATGCTTTAGCTAAACTCGACTTACCTGTACCTGAAGGGGAAGATAAAATTATAATCAGTCCTTTAGAGTTCCTCGAAAGTGCTACTTCTAGAGGTAATTTAGACGTCGCCGCGGTGCTACGTTCCATGTCTCCTTTAAATTCCTCTCTATAAGCGCATTTCTGAAGAACTCTTTTATTTTTTGTTGTCATATTTTATGCTTTATTTCGTAGGTACAGCATATTTCAGCAAGATTTAGACAAGATGAATTTAAATGCAAGCCTGCGAAAGCAGTAGGTACACTACGTGCGTGAGTACAGGCGAGTCATGCAAAATTCGCTTGTATCAAGCTTTATGAATTATTCTGTACTTTTCTTTTTATTACCTCATCCATAGTACAATTAAAATATTTTGCTATTTTTAAAATAGTATCTATTTCAGGGTTAAATTCACGATTAGCTTCCGC
>NZ_LECS01000004.1:818498-824322 GCF_001602635.1 Rickettsia endosymbiont of Proechinophthirus fluctus
TCATAATTCTGCTAACAGTAGTATAAGGGATATTAGTGACTTCGGCAAGATATTTACGATCTATCTTTTCTTGTTTTAATTTTTCTTCTAAAAATTCTTTTACTTTAGTAGCAAGTGCCATATTAATAACCTCTGAATAAATAAAGGATAGATATATACAAAGTGTGTCGAGTATTACCAGCCTTGTTACATGGATCGAAAAGCCTACTCAATGTCATGCCTGCGTAGGCAAAAATCTAGTAAAACTATATAAAAACAAGTTGTTATATGGTTATTTTATCAAAAATATAACTTCTGTAGCAATATTGCAGTTATTTTACTGAATCCCCACCTACACGGGAAAGCTTTATTGCTAGTATTTTTTATTGTTGTTTGGCCCCCCGTGGTCAAGCCACGGGGTGACACACAGGGGATTGTACTGATCCATACAACAATGCCTACGCGGTAATGACATAGAGTACAAAAAAAACAGAAATTACTCCTTAGGCAATAATACTTGTACAAATTCCGTTTTAGATAGATCAGCTGCCAAGTTTACCATAACATCATGTTCTGTCACTTTAGACACATAGCCCACTAAAATACCTGCAGGATAAATATTACCGTGTCCAGAGGTTACTATCTCCTCATCTTGCTGTACTAAATGATTGTTAGGCAAGTATAAAATTTTACTATTATTATTATTACCTGCTAAAATACCTTGTTCTCTTGAAGAATTAGCTTTAATAGGTATTCTAGAATTAACATCGCTAATTAACATTACTTTCGCATAATTATTACTCACTTCTATTACTTTTCCTACTAATTTTCCTGCATTAACAACGATTTGATCAGGTTCAATGCCTTGCTTTTTACCTGCAGAAATCAAAGCAGTTCTAGAAAAGGGATTAAAGGAAACACTCAGTAATTTAGTAGTAATATATTCAAATTCTTCTTCCTCAGCAATCGTTAACAAATCTTTTAATGCAATGTTTTCGGCTCTTACCAATTCTACTTCACTTTGTAAATGTTGTAATCTTGCTATCTCAAGTTTAAGTTCTATATTTTTTCGTTCTAAATCTTGAAAATAAACAAATTTTTGTGTTATTGAATTTATATATTCAAATATATCTTCATACACTGCTAAACCGATTGATACTATACTACCAGTTACTTCAAGTGATATACTAGATATTTTTTTAGGTGTAGCAAAAAATAAATATACAGACAATCCAAGCCCAAATATAACAAAAAAACGCTTAAGAGTATTTGATATTATACTTATTAATTCTAATGAATTTGAAGAATTTTTTACTCTATTTGCAAGTATTGCCATTTTTAATCCTGTTTAAATAGTACATGTTTTAGCTTTGTAAAATCTTCAAGTACTTTTCCTGTTCCAAGTGCCACACAAGAGAGGGCATCATCTGCAACTATTACTGGCAATTTAGTGGCTTCACTAAGAACAAAATCAAGATTTCGTAATAATGAGCCGCCGCCTGTTAAAACAATTCCCTTATCAACTATATCTGAAGATAATTCAGGAGGTGTTGCTTCTAGTGCTACTTTTACCGCTTCAACAATTTGACTTACCGGTTCAATTAGACTATCAGCAATTTGTCTTTCGTTCAATATCATTTCTTTAGGAATACCGTAAATTAAATCACGTCCTTTAATTTCCATCTTTCTCGGCTCAGCGTTTTCATCTACATAAGCCGTACCTATTTCTTGCTTTATCTTTTCGGCAGTAGCCTCACCTATCAATAGGTTATAGTGCCTTCTTATATATGAGATAATAGCTTCATCCATCTTATCACCGCCGACTCTTACCGACCTTGCATATACTATGCCCCCTAATGACAAAACTGCAACTTCGGTAGTACCTCCTCCAATATCAACAATCATCGAACCGGTTGCTTCCGTTACGGGTAGCCCTGCCCCGATCGCTGCCGCCATAGGTTCTTCAATTAAATAGACATCCCTACCCCCTGCACTTTCTGCTGCTTCTTGGATAGCACGACGCTCAACCGGCGTAGAACCAGAAGGCACACAAATAACAATTGTCGGCCCAAAAAAAGAGCGACGATTATGTACCATTCTAATAAAATACTTTATCATTTCCTCTGCACCCTTAAAATCGGCAATAACACCATCTTTTAAAGGTCTTTTTGCTTCAATATCCGTAGGAGTACGCCCAAGCATCATTTTTGCTTCATGACCATAAGCATAAGGCACAAAAGCACCGTCTTTTTTTATTAACGCAATAACAGAAGGTTCCCTTAGAACAATTCCACAATTTTTTTGATAGACAATAGTATTTGCCGTACCAAGATCTATGGCCATACCGGAAGAAAACCCTTCCAAAAATTTCATTATCATTTTATTTTTTCTCTCTAAATTCTCAAAATACTTCTATAGAAGTGTTAACAAAATAAACAGTCCCATAGTAAATAAAAATTTAATATAGATGAAATTTAATTTGGAAAAGAGCAAGAAGCCTCGGAATTTTTGACCGCAGCGTAGAATACTAAGTGAGGATCAACAATGAGAAGCGACAATGCCAATTTTTCAAATTAAACTTCGTCTATATTAAATTTCTTTATAATGTAACATAATAAAGTTACTAATAAAAAATATTAGCATACTAGGTAATAAAATAGCAGCAATTAAAGACAAATTATTATAAGTAAGTATTTTTAATAATATTTCTGATAACGAATATGCTATAAAACCTGAAAATAAACCTAATAGCAGTATTTTTTCTTGGGAATTATCACGCTGTTTAAGACTAATAAAACAACCTGCTAAAATTACGGTTGCCATCATCATTATAGGCTTAAATAATTGCTTGTAATAATAAATTTGATAATTAATAGCCGGTAAACCTGAATTTAATAATTCATTAATTAATTTAGGTAAAGCCCAAATAGAAACCATTTCAGGACGAATAAATTTATTTACTAAACTATTAATTGATAAATTTGTCTGCATAGTTAAATTATTGTAAGCCTTAGTTTCCTCTTTTGTGAAAACCTTAACTCTATTTAAATGTAACATTTTATTTTCAATAATACCGTATAATGCATCAATTCTCTTTAAAAAAGAATTATTATGATCAACAAATAAAATTGTAATATTATTTAATTTTTTCTCGGCAACATTAATAAATTGTGTTTGGATAATTTGAGTTTCATCATTTAAAGATTCAAAAAATAATAAGCCTGATTTAGATATTATACCCTCACTCAAGGCTTTTTTAGTTAGTTTTGCTTCTAATAACTCATATTTTTGTAAGCCTATAGCACTGATAGGATTCAATATAGTCGTAAAAACTATACCTAACATTAAAGTTACAATACATGGAATAACAAGCACTTGCCAAATATGAATACCGCTAGATAACATAGCCGTTAATTCATTATTTTTTGTTAGATTTCTAAGAAAAAATAACATAGCGGTAAAACTCATTAATGAAGATACTTGACCTAGTAAATAAGGAATCTTATATAAGATAAGTCTCCAAAAAAAACTAAAAGGAACATAAATATTTTTGAATTTTTGTAAAAGATCAAAAACATTTGAGATAATTAATAGCCCGATTAAAAGAAATAATATAATAAAGAAACACTTAGAATATAATTTAGTAAGATACCAAGAAAGTGTTTTTAGATTAATCATTATAAATTCAGTGCTAATGCGAATTTAAATAAGAATTTGTGTGGTGGGGCTGGTAGGACTTGAACCTACGACCACACCGTTATGAGCGGCGTGCTCTAACCAACTGAGCTACAGCCCCTTTTCATTTGAAATTTATATAATTATTATGCAGTTAAGTCTAGTAAAATTTTTATATTTTTGAGGTATCGCCTAAAAAACAGGGCAATATGGTTCAGTGTTTTCATCATTGTGAAGAATTACAAAGTAATTGACAAAGCAATCTCAGGAGTTTGTTGTTATTTCATGAGATTGCCACACAGCCTATGGCTTGCAATGACGGTTTGGTATCCACGCATCAACGCTTTCGCAATAATAACATCAAGTTATAAATAAAAAAAAGGCCGAGTAGTAAACTCGACCTTTTAGGATACTATAATTAGTAAATAATTTTAGTGGTGTACAACTGTTACAGCTCTACGATTATAGGCAAAAGCTTCTTCAGTATTACCCATCATAGCAGGCCTATCTTTACCATAAGAGATTGTATTTAATCTGTTATGATCGATTCCTTTATGAGCTAAGAATTTTTTCGCTGCTGCTGCTCTTCTTTCACCTAAACCTAAGTTATATTCTTTGGTACCTCTTTCATCGCAATGTCCTTCAACAGTAACTTTGACTTCAGGGTGCTTTGATAACCAGCAAGCTTGTCTCTCTAGTTCTTCTTTAGCCTTTGGTGATAAAGCAGAGCTATCAAAAGCAAACCATACTGCATTTCCTGCATGCTTCTCGAAATCTTTCATTAATGAAGTTTCTTCACTTTGGTTCATATTACCGTCAAATTGCGGTGCTCTTTTTGTTGTATTACACCCTCCAAGCACACATAATGCAAGAAAAGCTAATGTAATTTTTGTTTTCATAATTAAACTCCTTGAGATTATAATTTATTAATATTGAATTCATTTTAGCTAGTCATAAAACTAAACTAACCAAAAACTATGTGAGTTAGTATATATCATTATTTTATTAGTTTAAAGGCTAAAATATTATAAAATGCAATTACTCATGTATAAATGTGGTAAAAATATCATTTAATACAAGTATATACTTTGGATAAATAGATAGATGCAGTTTAATGAGGAAAAGAGGAATCGATTTTGAAGCTTATAACCGCAGCGTATATATAATATGTGAGAATTATAAGCAAATAAGTAGTGTTGCCAATTATTTTAAATAGACATCTTCAGAAACTCGCTTATAGAGAGGAATTTGAAGGAGACACGGCACGCAGAACCGCAGCGTACATAGAGGTACGTGAGGATTCGACTACAGGATCAACGTACAAATTACCTCTAGTAGTAGAGTTTCCAAAGATGTCTAATAAAACGAGTATATTCACCATCTAATGAATGCACTGCCCCAAGTAAGACCTGCACCGATAGCTGAAAATAGTAGAATATCACCTTTTTTTATTTTGCCTGATGCTTTGAGAGTACTCAAAGCAAGCGGAATAGAAGCAGCAGAGCAGTTAGCATGTTTGTCTACGGTTTTCACTACTTTATGCTCTTCTATATTTAATAGTTCAGCGAGTTTATTTATAATACGGATATTTGCTTGATGAGGTATAAAATAATCAATATCACTTACACTGAATTGATTAGCATGCAGTAAATCTTTTATAGATTGTTGCATTTTTTCTATTGCATGACGAAATAATTTTTGCCCCTGCATAACTATTTTGCCACTAATACCGTTCATACTTACACCACCGTTTGTATATAATATTTCATCATAATCAGCACCACTTGAGAAGATATTACTATCTATTAAACCGGAATCATCACTACTACGCTGTAATATTACGCTACCGGCCCCATCACCGAATAAAACGCAAGTAGTCCTATCATTCCAATCTAATAACGACGTCATTTTCTCGGCTCCTATAAGCAAAATAGTTTTATATTTATCTGATGAGATAAGAGAATTTGCCACTTGTAAACCATAAACAAAGCCGGCACATACTGCTTGTAAATCAAAAGACGGTATATTAGTTAAACCAAGATAACCTTGAAGCTTAGAGGCAACTGAAGGGAAGCTATTATCGGGAGTAGTAGTACATGTAATAATTAAATCAATATCATTTACCGATATCCCTGCATCTGCTATAGCTTTTTCAGCTGATTTTAAAGCA
>NZ_LECS01000004.1:824333-825523 GCF_001602635.1 Rickettsia endosymbiont of Proechinophthirus fluctus
GAAGTATATTCTGTATCACCTGCTATATGACGCTGCGTAATACCTGTTCTTGTTCTAATCCATTCATCGTTAGTATCTACGAATTTTGCAAGCTCATCATTACTAACTATTTTTGAAGGAAGATACCCGCCGCAACCAATAATTTTACAGGTCATAAATCTTTTAGGCTACTTCTTCTTCAGTTTTAATTTTCTTTGTTACTACTATACGATTATTATAAGTACCATCGACTAAAGAAACGTGATGCGGAAGCTTATATTCACCGGTTTGCGAATCAACTATTACGTTAACTTTGCCAAGTGCTAAGTGCGAACGTCTCATATTACGTCTTGATTTTGATGTTTTTTTCTTTGGAACTGCCATTATTAGCCTCTCTAAATATAAATTAAAAAGTATTTGTCAAATTAGTGGAGCAGTATATTATAACCTTGTAATAAAATCTAGATAAAATTAAACTTATGAAAATTTTTATAACATACATTTTTAGTATATTAGCCTTTTTTTCCTTAAACGGCTGCAAAACTATCGCAAATAGAGGGCAATCTATAGATGATTCGGCACTTGTAAAATTAGAGTCTAAAAAACTAAATAAAACAGAAGTCGTAGAGTTAATAGGTACGCCTACTATAGTACCGGAATATTCCCAAAATACCTGGTATTATGTTGAAAGAGTTATGTCTCAAAGAGCTTGGCTCAATCCAAAAATTGAAAAGCAGAAGATAGTAAAAATTACGTTTGATGCTAATAATTTTATACAGGAAGTAGTAGTAATAGATGATTCTCATAGACAAGAGATAGAAATAGTTCATGAATATACTAGGACATATGGAACAGAACTTAACGGACTACAAAAATTTGTTAAAAATTTAGGTAGATTCAATAAAACCACTGACGGAAATAAAAACAAAAGCAAAAATAAGAAAAAGAGATAAGTACCTTAATCATCATTGCAAGATGGCTTATCTGTGTAGATACCTAATCGTCATTGCGAGCCATAGGCTGCGTGGCAATCTCATGAAATAACAACAAACTCCTGAGATTGCTTCATCAATTACTTACGTAAGTAATTTCCTCGCAATGACGATTTGATACTCACGCAGGCGTAACACCAACACCCATAAAACAAAAAACTATCTAATATGATTTCGATATTTAGTAAATTAAAACAAAGTTTATCTAAAACTTCTAAT
>NZ_LECS01000004.1:825531-835418 GCF_001602635.1 Rickettsia endosymbiont of Proechinophthirus fluctus
GTATCGACAAAATATTTTACAAGAAAAAATTAGATGCAGAAACTCTAGAAGAGCTAGAAGAGCTACTTATCTCAAGTGATATGAGTGTTTTGGTAGTAACTAATATTATTAAAGAATTTAAAAAGGTAAAATTTGACAAAGAAATAGATAGTGATACAGTAAAAGAAGCCCTTGCTAAATTAATAGAGCAGCAGCTATCAAAATCAGAAATTCCTTTTACTTTAAGCGAAAATAAATTAAACGTAATTTTAGTTTGCGGTGTTAACGGAGCAGGTAAAACCACGACTATAGGTAAGCTTGCTGCAATGTACTCAGCACAAGGTAAAAAAGTAGCAGTTGCAGCCTGCGATACTTTTAGAGCAGCTGCCGTAAATCAGCTAAGTACTTGGGCAAATAGAGCAAATGCACTACTTATTACCGGTGAAGAATCGGCTGATCCCGCAAGTGTTGCTTATCGCGGGATGGAAGAATCGATAAAACAAAATATCGATATACTTTTTATCGATACAGCAGGTAGGCTTCATAATAAGAAAAATTTGATGGATGAACTGTCTAAGATTGTAAAAGTTATAAAAAAACTAGACGAGAATGCCCCCACTCATAGCGTTTTAGTCATTGATGCTATTACCGGACAAAATACCTATAACCAAATAGAACATTTTAATGATGCTACTAATTTGACAGGGCTTATCGTGACTAAACTAGACGGCAGTGCTAAAGCGGGTGTAATTGTCGGAGTAGTACAAAAATTTAATTTACCCTTATACTTTATCGGTATAGGTGAGAAGATAGAGGACTTAAAAATATTCAACCAACATGATTTTGCTAGAAATATAGTAGGGTTGTGAGGTTTTGCTACGTCATTGCCCACACGAATATTGAGTCGTCATTACGAGTAGCTGTAGGCTGCACGGTAACCTCATGAAGTAATAATAAACTCCTGAGATTGCTTCGTCAATTACTTACGTAATTTCCTCGCAATGACGATCTAATTAAAAATAAAATCATAAAATGACTCAAAAAAATACCTTATTGCTCATAGACGGATACGGATTTGTTTTTAGAGCCTATTATGCACAACAGCCTTTAACTTCACCAAAAGGCAAGCCTGTCGGTGCTCTTTACGGTTTTACTTCAATGCTGCTAAAATTACTGAGCGACTTTAAGCCTAAACATGTCGCTGTAGTATTTGACAGCGGTGGGGAAAATTTTCGCCATCAGATTTATCCCGACTATAAAGCTAACCGCCCTCCACCCCCTGAAGATTTAATTGTACAATTACCTTTAGTTCGTGATGTTGCAAGTAACTTAAATTTTCCTATTCTAGAGAAGAACGGTTATGAAGCCGATGACATTATCGCAACCTTTGCTACTAAAACTGCTGCACTTGGCGAACATGTAGTCATTATCTCTTCCGATAAAGATTTATTACAGTTAATGACTGAAAACATCAAGATATATGATCCGTTAAAAGGGAAATATATTACGGAGGATGATGTGGTTAAAAAATTTGGCACTACTTCTGATAAATTACGTGAAGTAATGGCTTTAATCGGCGATAGATCGGATAATATTCCGGGTGTACCATCTATTGGACCAAAAACTGCAAGTAGTCTTATAACACAATTTGGTTCTGTAGAAAATATATTTAACTCTTTAGACCAAGTCTCAAGCGTAAAACAACGTGAAACTTTACAAAATTCAAGAGAAATGGCGTTAATTTCATGGCAGTTAATAGGGCTTAATTCTAATGTTGATTTAGATTTTCAGCTAAATAATTTAGAATGGTCACCTCCAAATAGCGATAAATTAACAGGATTTTTACAGGAATACGGTTTTAGATCTTTATATAAAAGAGTAGAAAATTTATTGGATATTAAAATTAACGACTACAAAGAAATAGCAGATAATAAAGTAACGGAAATAAAAGAAATTAATAATGCTAATGAGTTAGCAGACTTTGCTAAAGAAGCCACGAAAATAGGAATATTCGGGATATATTTATTACAGCATAAAGGAGCTAATCTTGCTTTTATTTTATCACTGCAAAACCAAAGCTATATTATTAAAATTTCAAACACTTCTCATGATCTATTTTCTTACAATACTAAAACTAATAACAACTGGTTTTCGGATATAATCTTCAATTTACTAATCGATAAATCCATAAAAAAAATTACTTACTCTCTTAAACCTCTACTTAAATTTTATGCAAACCAATCTCATGACATTACGGCTATAGAAGATTTAGAATTAATGCAGTATGCGTTATCTGCCGGTTTATCACAGAAAAATTTATTTAAAGAAGTTTTGAAAGAAACTTGGATAGAAAATATAATTATCAAATCAGCAAAAATAGTAATAAACTTTATCACACTTTATAAGCAAACTATATGGGAACTTAAAGACAACAAAACCTTTAGAATTTATAGCAACATTGATTTACCTATTTGTTTTATTTTAGATAAAATGGAGAAAGTGGGTATTACAGTAGATGCTAATTACCTAAAACAATTATCTGCTGAATTTGGAACAGAAATTCTAAAACTTGAAGAAGAAATTTTTGCTCTTAGCGGAACTAAATTTAATATTGGTTCGCCAAAACAATTAGGCGAAATCTTATTCGAAAAAATGCAATTACCTTTCGGTAAAGCTTCAGCTAAAGCAAGCTCTTACTCAACGGGAGCAGAAATACTAGAAAAACTTAGTGAGCATGGATATAATATTGCAGATTTGTTATTAAGATGGAGGCAACTAACAAAATTAAAGAATACCTACACCGATAGTTTGCCGAAACAGATAGATAATATAACACATAGAGTACATACGACATTTTTACAAACTTCTACCACTACAGGAAGACTTAGCTCACAGGAACCTAATCTACAAAATGTACCTATTCGCTCTAGTGAGGGGAATCAAATCAGACAAGCTTTTATTGCTGAAGAAGGTTATAAATTAATATCTGCCGATTATTCTCAAATTGAGCTTAGAATATTAAGCCATATCGCAAATATAGATGCACTAAAACAAGCATTTATCAATAAAGACGATATCCATACTCAAACTGCTTGTCAGATCTTTAACTTACAAAAACACGAACTAACTAGCGAACATAGGCGTAAAGCAAAAGCTATAAATTTTGGTATCATTTACGGTATAAGTGCTTTTGGGCTTGCTAAGCAATTAAACGTTACTAACGGCGAAGCATCCGCATATATCAAGAAATATTTTGCTGAATATAAAGGAGTACAAGAATATATGGAGCAAACAAAAGCTTTTGCAAGTAGCAACGGCTATGTCACAAATTGCTTTGGCAGAAAATGTTTTGTACCTCTAATTCATGATAAAAAGCTTAAACAATTCGCAGAACGTGCGGCTATTAATGCTCCGATTCAAGGAACTAATGCCGATATAATTAAAATTGCTATGATCAATCTAGATCAAGAAATAGAAAAACATAAACTTAAAACAAGATTAGTACTGCAAATTCATGATGAATTACTATTTGAAGCACCGATTGATGAAGTAGAAATTATAACACCTATTATTAAAAAAATCATGGAAAATTCTACTAATATGGATGTACCGATTATAACCGAAATTAGAGCAGGTAATAACTGGATGGAAATGCATTGAAGGTGTATCATTCCTAGCTAAAGGCGGCGTTATTGCATGACTTGCTGTCATTCCCGCAAAAGCGGGAATCCAGAAAAATAACTTCAACATATAATACAGCATACATATTTGATAAAATAAGCATATAAAAATATATTAATATAACAGTTGAAGAATTTTAAAAGGAGCATAATGTATGAAAAATTTTATATTTACGTCTGAGTCAGTTTCTGAGGGCATCCGGACAAAATTGCCGATCAAATTTCAGATATGGTACTTGATGAGATTCTAAAACAAGACCCTAACGGTCGTGTTGTCTGTGAAACATTTGTAACCACCGGTCTAGTTCTAGTGAGCGGCCTAGTACCTATGTGGATATTGAGCAAATAGTATGTGGCAAGATACAAGAAATCGGCTATAATAATCCAAATTATGAATTTGACGGTAGCTGTTGTGTCGTAATTTCAGCTCTCATTAACAATCACCCGATATAGCTATGGGTGTTGACAATGCAAATGACTATGAAATAGGTGCAGGAGACCAAGGTATGGTTTTCGGTTATGCCTGTAATGAAATGGATAGTTTCATGCCCACACCGATTTACTACGCTCATTTATTAATGACAAGACAAGTATATTTACGTAAACAAAATATCTTGTCTTAGACCCGATGCACAATCTCAAGTCACGTTACGATATGAAAATAACAAACCAATTGCCATTGATACAGTAGTTTTATCAACTCAGCATCATCTGGCAATACAACAAAAAGACCTTATTGAAGCAGTAATGGAAGAAATTATTAAACAGGCATTACCAAGCAATTTACTGCATAAAGACACTAAATACCTAATTAATCCAACGGGTCGGTTTTTATAGACGGTCCCATTGCAGATTGTAGTTTAACCTGTAGGGAATTTATCGTGGACAGCTATGGAGGAATGGCAAGACACGACAGCAGTGGCTTTTCTGGAAAAGATCCAACAAAAATAGATAGATCGGCTGCTTACATGGCACGCTATATTGCTAAGAATATAGTAGGAGCAAGACTTGCCGATTGCTGTGAAATACAAATATCCTACAATAGGCGTAGCTGCTCCCGTATCTGTTTATGCTGAAACTTGCGGTACTAGCACATTAAACAACGAACAAATTACTAAGCTCATAACACAGCATTTTGATATGCGTCCAGGAAGAATTATTAAATATCTTAAGCTTCGCACTCCATGTTATCAAAAAACAGCTTCTTACAGTCATTTCGGTCGAGAAGACGCAAATTTTACATGGGAACAATTAGATAAAGTAGATATATTGAGGTGAGTAATTATTGACATTTATTCATAATACATGATTATTTTGATCTCTGCTTAACCAATTAGTTGAAAATATAGTTGAGAATATAAATAATGATAGAAAGTTCGGTAACTTAGAAAATTATGATAATCAACTTACAAATACTGCTCTAAACAAGAATAACCAAAATAAGCTGAAAGAACATTATGAAAATATCACTCAAGCCTTAAATAACATACGGAAGAGTATGAAGCAAAAGCAACTCAGTACTGCGAAATGCTTGACGATGCCCGTACCTATGATAAATTCACAAAAGATTATAATTTAGGCTCAGTTCATTTTATAACAGCTAAGCGTATAAAGCTTTAAATCCTGACAAAAATACAGGTAAAAAATTAGACCATTTTATGGATGGCTTAGATGAGATTTATAAGCAATCCTTTTTACGTAAATTAACTAGTTCAACTGAATTACCACCAGCAGAGCAGTTAAAAAAATTTTTAGAAAAAACTACAGATGAAATATATGATAAACTGCAAAAAACCGGAGAAGCATATTTATCATATTCTAATGCTCCTACTAATACAGGATTACATACAAATGTTATAAAATATTCTAAAGAAAACGGAAAAAATTATCGTATATATATAATGCCGGTGCTGGGGTAAGAGCCGATAATTCAAAACTAAATCACACACCAAAAGATCAATTAATACAGGAGTATTAGAAGATAAAAAATAAGAAGTTAAAACCGATAATACATTCAATAAAAATTCAGAACCTAAAAAACAAACTATCAAAAATAAATTTTATAAGTATTTAAGTAAATTAACGAGAAAATTGGGATTAAAATCCATAAGTAATTATTTTAAAGAATTAATTAAAGACCCAAATCTTGAGCACAATATCAATTTAGAAAAAGAAGCAAAGTTAATAGCAGACAAACATCAACTAACAAAATATATGGAACTTAGCGATAATAAAAATAATAATGCAGTATTTAGCGATCAAAAAACATCAAAGAATATTACTCAATTATATCAATAATAGATTCATTTTACTGTCAATTCAGGTATTGCCTATAAAAAGTTGACTCAAGGTTTCGATGTCATTCCTGCGAGACATTGGCTTTGTTGCATGGCTCGGTTTTTTCGTCATTGCAAGGAAAATTACGAAGTAATTGTACGTCCACAATCTCAAGTTTGTTATTATTTCATGAGATTGCCACGCAGCCTATGGCTGCTCACAATGATGACCCGATATCCAGACAACAATGCCTTGCGGGAATGACAGTGGAAAACCGAACCACTCAACAACTACGCTATTTACTATATCCTTTTAAAATCTCAAAATCTTGCCCTTGGAGCAAGAATTTTTCAGGTAATGTAATTTTTGCTACAAAATTCTTTATATCTGCGCTTTGTAAATAGATTGTAGCTTTAGCATTACTCTGATCTTCATTATTTATACGAGCTGCAAGCAAGGTTACTATCTGCCGTAATTCTTCATGATTTTGTGGATAAAACTGTAGTTCAAATTGTTTATTATTAATTGCATCCTCAATTGATGAAAAGCTTTTTGCCGTTAGTTTTATTCCTCCCTCATCTTTAACTATGTCACAATTAACAACTACCAAACTTTTAACATCAAGTAAATGTACATAATCTTTTAAAACTTCCTCACTAAAAATACTAAGTTCAAAGATATTCTCAGGATCGGAAAGCACGAGCGTAACAAACCTACCTCTTGCTGACATACGAGAATCCTTTTTTTGTATTACACCGGCAAGATTTACTCGGTTAGTACCATCAGGTAAGTTATTATGCAAATCCGCAGTATTTAAAATATTTAAACGACTAAATATTTCTTGATATTCCGTAAGAGGATGATTAGAGATAAATAAACCCATAGCCTCAAATTCATAAAAAGCTAAAGTATTTTTATCGGCATAATCGCTTGATACTAAAATAGTTGGACTTAAACTAGAAACTTTAATTAAGCTAAATTGATTAGATTCCTGCTCTTCGTGATATGCAGTTGAATAAGAAAGCAATTTTGGAATGCTTGACAATAATTGCAATCGATTATCATGCAGCTCATCAAAACAGCCTGACTTGATTAAATTTTCCAATAATTTACTGTTAATAGATTTTGGGGGTAATCTTTCAATAAAATCAGTAATTGATTTAAATACCCCTCTTGCTTTTCGCTCATCCGTTACTAACTTACCGAAATTCGGCGTAACTCCCTTAATAGCACCTAAGGCGAAGATTATTGCACCCGCAATGTCATACCGTGGCTTGACCACGGTATCTTTTGAAATGTCCTGGATACCACGATCAAGTCGCGGTATGACAGGCTTTACGCTATGCGGGATGACCGTGTCCGAAAACTGTACACTAAAATACCCTTCAGAAATATTAATATTAGGTGCAATAATTTTTATGCCATTATCTTTTGCTTCTTGTAAAAATAAATTAATTTTATCGTGATTATTCAATTCAAGATTTAAGCATGCTACTAAAAATTCAGCAGGATAATTAGCTTTAAGATATGCAGTTTGGTATGAAATAACACCGTAAGACGCAGCATGTGCCTTATTAAAACCGTATCCGGCAAATTTAGCCACGGTCGCAAAAATGGATTTAGCTTGAGATTCCGAAATATTATTAGCAATTGCTCCTTTAACAAAAATTTCTTCCTGCTCCTCCATTTCTTTTTTTATCTTCTTACCCATTGCTCTCCGAAGTAAATCGGCAGCTCCTAGCGTATAACCTGCAAGAACCTGAGCAATTCTTTGTACCTGCTCCTGATATATCACCACTCCGTAAGTTTCTTCTAAGATTGGTTTCAATAGCTCATGTAAATAATCAGGCTGTTGTAATTTATGCTTACAAGCTATATAGGTAGGAATATTTTCCATAGGACCAGGACGGTATAACGCACCAAGCGCTATCAAATCATGTATAGAATCAGGTTTAAGGCGTCTAAGTGCATCTTTCATCCCGATACTTTCAAATTGGAAAACACCGACTCCTTTACCTTTACACAACATTTGATAAGTCTTATTATCATCAAACGTCATATTGTTAAAATCTACTTCTATCCCTTGCTCTTTAAGCAGTTTCTTACAATCGGTAATAACCGTTAGGGTTTGTAGCCCTAAAAAATCAAATTTAATTAAACCGGCAATCTCGGAATATTTCATAGAATAACCGACTACCAACATATCGGAGTTAGAATCTTTATATACCGGTACTATATCGACTAAATCAGTACCTGCTATTACGATTCCTGCAGCATGAGTTGAGGAATGCCTATGCAGCCCCTCAAGAATTAACGAAGTATCAATCACTAACTTAATTAACTCCGCTTCACCATCTAAATTATACAGCCCATTACCTTTAGCGGCATTTGCCAGCTCCGGAACTTCACGCATTGCCTGTTCTAAGCTAACTGGATTAACTGCACTAAAAGGGACAAGTTCCGTTAGATAATCAGCGAATTTATAAGGTAAGCTAAGCACACGAGCGACATCCTTAATTACAGCCTTTGCCTGCATCTTACCGAAAGTTATAATCTGTCCTACTCTATTATTACCGTATTTGGAACGTACGTAATTAATTACTTCCTCACGCCTTTCCTGACAAAAATCAATATCAAAATCAGGCATTGAAATACGTTCAGGATTTAAAAATCTTTCAAATAATAAGCCAAATTTAATCGGATCGAGATCAGTAATAAGCAAGCTCCAAGCAACAACCGAGCCTGCTCCCGATCCTCTACCCGGTCCGACTAAAATACCCTCTTTTTTACTCCATTTAATAAAATCCGATACAATCAAAAAATAACCAGCAAAATTCATATTACAGATAATATCCAGCTCATAATTAAGACGAGCAAAATATTCGGTTTTCAATGCTTCTTGATTCTCTAACGCAATATTTTCAGATTTAAACTTTGCAGCAAGCCTTGCAAGCAACCCTTCTTTTGCATCTTTTTTAATTAAATCCGTTTCACTAATATCTTTGGTGGCAAAATTAGGCAGCATCGGCGGGTTTGCATGTGCGGCAAAATAACAACGCTCTCTTAAATTCACGGTATTTTGGATGGCACTAGGTAAATCGGAAAAAAGCTCTATCATCTCATGCGGTGATCTAAAATAACAATTTTCACTAACTGTTTTTCGATCCAGATATTCTTTAGTAACACCGGCTGATATACATAACAATACATCATGTGCATCATGCATGCTTTTCTCACTAAACAAAACTTTATTAGTAGCAACAAGCGGAATAGCAAGCTCGGCAGCAATTCTAATATAACTATCCTCAATAAACTGTTCTTCCGGTAGCTCATGTCTCATAATCTCAAAGTAAAAACGATCTCCTAAAATTTCCTTTAATTTACGTGCAAACAGCATCGCTTGCTCCTCGTTGCGAGCTAGCAAGCATTTTCCGACAATACCGTCGGTATAACAGCATAATCCTATTAATCCTTCTTGATATTCGATTAAATCTTCAAAATCAATATGATCACATATCTTACGATCATTTTTAGTAAAAGTAAGGCTTGATAGTTTGAGTAAATTTTTATAACCAGTTTCATCTTTAGCTATAAGCAAAATTTGAGCAAAAATATCTATATCGCATTTTATATTTAGAATAACTCCGTGTATCGGCTGCAGTCCTTTTTTTACTGCACATAATGCAAACTCTAATGAGCCGAATAAATTTCCCTTATCTGCCAAACAAATAGCAGGCATTTTATTCGATGAAGCAAGTTCTACTACCTTCTCAATCGTTAATGCACTTTCTAGAAAAGAATAAGAGCTTTGAGTTCTTAAATGAATAAATTCAGGTCGCATTTTAAATTAATGTTAAAGTTTATTGTCGTACTGTATGACTCCTTATGTCATTCCCGCGTAGGCGGGAATCCAGGGTAAAGCGAGATAAATATTCCCGCCTACGCGGGAAT
>NZ_LECS01000004.1:835431-842750 GCF_001602635.1 Rickettsia endosymbiont of Proechinophthirus fluctus
CAAGACTAAATTTTACTTCCGACTGCATAATATCTAAAACCGAGTTTTTTCATTGCTTCATTATCTAGTATATTTCTAAGATCAATGATTATCGGCGATTTTACTAAATCATAAATTTCTTGCCAATTAAGTTCTTTAAATTCTGACCATTCAGTTGCAATAACTATAATATCTACTGATTTACAGGCGTCAACTGCTGAATCTAAATATAGCAAATTTTTATGTTCCAAATTCTTTTTAGCATTTTCAAGACCAATAGGATCAAATGCTTTAACATATACATCTTTATTTAATAAGATCTTTACAATTGCGATGGCAGGGCTTGCTCTTACATCATCTGTTCCTGCTTTATATGTTAAGCCTAAAATTGCTATATTTTTACCTTTTAAATCTCCATCTAACAAAGTAGCTATTTTATCTACCATATTACTTGGACGCTGCTTATTACTTTTAATTACTGCCTTAAGAATCCTACAATCTATATGATGATTTTCTACAAGATTATTTAATGCTAGAATATCTTTTGGAAAGCACGAACCACCAAAACCAGGTCCTGCATTTAAAAAATTTTGACCGATTCTTTGGTCAAGTCCTACACCTTTAGATAAATCTTTAATATTACCGCCGATTTTTTCACATAAATCAGCCATCTCATTAATAAAAGCAATTTTGGTAGCTAAGAAACTATTTGAAGCATATTTAATAAGTTCGCTCGTCACTAAATCGGTAACCACAAACTTTGCACCTTGTAAAGGTGCATAAATTTTTCGCAATATTTCCTCTGATTCTTTATTATTTACACCGATAACTATACGATCAGGATATAAAAAATCTTCTACCGCACTACCCTCTCTTAAAAACTCAGGATTAGAAGCAACATTAAATGAAAAGCCTCTTGATTTTAAATAAGCTATAATATTACTGCAACTACCCGGCGGAACGGTAGATTTTATGACTATTAAACAATCTTTATTTATATGCTCGAAAACTTTATCAATAGCATCATAAACATATTTTAAATCCGCTTCTCCCAACCCTTTTGAAGGTGTACCGACCGTAATAAATATTGCATCAGCATTTTGAAGTTCATTATTATAAATATTTGTAAATTTTAACCTATCAGATTCTAAAGCTTGCTTAAGATACTCATCAAGTTTAGCTTCATAAATCGGTAATATTTGCTTATTTAATTTGGATATTTTAACCTCATCATTATCAAGACAAGTAACATTATGACCTAAATAGCCCATAATAATACCTGAGACTAATCCCACATATCCGCTACCGATAAATGTAATATTCATAATTTTTTGTGATTTTTATATTAAATTTTAAAATTATACGTTATATTCCAAGTGTATACCTCAAATAAATGAAGAGTAGTATAGACGAAGCTCAATTTCAAAAAGTACAAGGAGTCCACAAGACGAGGAACAGAGCGTATACTTAATACGTGAGTACCGGAGTACTTGTAGGATGACGTAGCCAATTTTTGCAGTTCTACCCGAGTAGATAAAGCTTTTATCATATTTCAATAGATTTACAAGCTCAAATGAATTTTATTAAAAAAACCTTTATTAGTATTTTTATAATTCTGACTTCATTATCTTTGGCTATAACTCTAACTGTTTATAGTGCAAATAAAGGACACTTAAATGAACCTTTGAAAAAAATAATTGAATTTTATTTAAGTAAAAATGATATAAAGGCTGTACTACATAATTTAGAATTTAAAGAAAACCGATTATCCATAGATAAAATTTCCTTAAGTCTTATAGATAATGCTAGAGGAGAAATTAACGATTTTAATCTTTTCTTTAATTTCAAAAATTTCTTCTCTAATTCGTTAATAGAGGCTAATTTTAATATCGATAAAATTTCCGTAATTTCAAATAACGATGAAGAGATTATAAATACTTCAACGACCGGTGATTATTCGTTAAATATAATTAAAAAAAATTCCCTAACCGACATACGACTAACTGCAATAAAAAGTGATATCCTAACTGATGAACAAGGAGCAGACTTACCTCTAGGAAATGCTTTATGCTCATATAAAACCACCTATTCTAAAGATAATCCAAAGACTGTTAATTGCAAACTCACCTTTGGGAACAAAGCTTTTTTATCACTAAGCGGTATAATAACCAATAAAAATATCGATGCAAGTGCAGCTGCCGCAAATATGCCTTTAATAATTTATCAAACAATCGAAAAAATCATTCCTAATAATCCTATAATCTCATATTTACGAGAACATATAAAACAAGGTTACATCCAAAACGGAGAATTAAATATTAAATTAGATAAAAAATTTTTTAAAAAAAAAATTTTAGTAGAAGATAATTTAAAAGCAAATTTACATATCTCGAATTTTGAATATAAATATCACACAGATTTACCACCTTTGACTAAAGTTGATACTAATATAATCATTTCAGGACCGGAAATAAAATTTCTAATTAATGAAGCATATAGCGGTAAAAGTGTCGTTTCAGACGGTATTATGACTTTCAAATGGGAAGGACTGGATAAATCACAATTTGTTTTTAATGCTACTGCTAAAGGTGAAATTAATGACTTAATTGCCTTTGTTCCAAATGATGCATATCAAAATATTAAAGCTCAAAATATTGATCTTAAAAAAATCAAAGGAACGGCAAATTCAATAATAGAGCTAATAATTCCTATTAGCCCCAATATCCCTAATAGCTATAATGTTTTGTCGACATTAACAAATATCTCTTTTAACACCTTAGACAATAATATCCTATTACAAAACGGTGAAGCCAAAGGTAGTTTTAAAGATAATAAACTAAATATTAGCGGTAAAGGTAACATTAATAATTATGCAAGCAGCTTTACTTATGATCATGATATATCGGATCAAAATAATGAGTGTTTACTTAAAATAAAAAGCAATATTGTGGCAAATAATCAAAGATTTGGAGTATTTAAATTAATTTCAGGCAGCACCGTTTTAAATTTTGAGTATAAAAAACAGCATAATAATGAGAGTTTTATTACCGTTAATTCTAATCTTAATAATTTAGAATTTTATATAGATAAAGTATCTATTCATAAAAAATTATATAAAAAAGCCAATTTATATTTATATACTAAATTAAATGATAAAAATTTCGATAGAAATATTGTATTTAACCTTTCAGGGCAGGATAATCTAAAAATTAACGGTAATGCCTTAATTAAGAAAAATATTTATAATATTAATCTAGCCTCTGTTAAACATAATCATACGGATTTAAAAGGAAACATAATTATAGATAACCATAATCTTAATACGACACTTTATGGAAACAGATTAGATTTATCAAATGCTAATATGATGCAGTTTTTAGAAAAAGCGGGAGATTCTACACGTAATATTAATTTAAAAACTAATATATCAAAAATACTTTTAAAGAATAATATAATTCTAGGTAATCTTGATTTAGCAATTAAATGTGATAAAGTGCGGTGTTTCTCCGGCTTTCTAAATGCTAATATTGATAATAAAAAAGTTAAGATGTCGCTTACTGCTAAGGAAACTTTTGAACAATGGTTCATTGAATCCGATAATGCCGGAGCATTGCTTAAGGGACTTGGAATGTATACCACTATGCAAAACGGTCAAATTAACATCAACTTAAATACAAAAAGATATGAAGTAAAAAAAGGTGAAATAGTGCCAATATTAGACGGCAAATTTTCTATAAAACATTTTACGGTAGTCGATACTCCTTTTTTAACACGGCTTGTTTCCTTTGTTTCGTTGCCGGGTTTTCTTAGTTCAATAACTAATAATAAAAATATTTTATTTGAAGATATGATCGGTAAATTTAATTATAGAGGAAATATAATTACAATTTTTGATACGGAAGCACATGGACCGTTCTTTGATTTTACTATGACAGGTAATATTGATACCAAACAGCAATTAATTATGGTTAAAGGAAATGTTATTCCTTCCTTCTTCTTAATCAGCACTATTGTAACTAAAATACCGGTAGTCGGTAAAATATTTTCCAAAGTCGCTCCTTACTACCTAAAAATGAAATATTAAGTAACTATTTAAAGCTATTAGATTTCATGTACAAAATTTTTAATCATTCCTTTATGTCATTCCTGCGAGGCATTATTGCGTATATACCTAATCGTCATTGCGAGCGACTGAAAGCGTTGTTGCATGGCTCAAAAAACGTGTTCGGTGTCATACCATGGTTTGACCACGGTATCCATAACACAACTAAAAATACTAACAATATTAGTATTTTTAACTGGGGCCTGCTACAAACTTGCGGGATGACAGAAGTGGAAGCAAGCCATGCAACAAAGCCACAACTGCAAGGAGCGTGGTGGCAATCCAGAAATAATAATAGAATATTCTGTAAATCAGAATTTTTTACTGGATTGCTTCGTCGCAACTTACAGTTTTTTCTCACAATGACGTTGAAGATCAATTCATGCAAGAATGACATAAATAACCATACATATTTAATCGGTATTTTACTTTTAGGCTTAATTTCCGGTTTTACGTTCAATTTAATTTTTTTTACAGTTCCATATCAATTATCCGAAGCAAAATACACCACTGATATAATAGGTTCGATATCACTAGCTGCCTTTCCGTATTGCTTAAAGGTCATATGGTCACCTTTTATAGATAAATACTCTATACCTTTTTTATGTTCTAAATTCGGTCACAGGCGTGGCTGGGCATTGGTATCACAAATATTTTTAATCCTAGCGATGACGGGGTTCTTAAACATAAGCCCTTGTAATAACTTATATATTACTGCAATTATCTTATTGATTATTTCATCCTGCAGTTCTACACAAGATATTGTACTTGATGCATATAGAATTGAGAGACCTACATCTAAAGAAGAGCTTTCAATGGCTTTTACCTTTAGTAGTATAGGGTTTCGTTTAGGTATGTTACTTGGCAGCGTCGGTACTTTATATTCATCAATTATTTTCGGCTGGAATACAGTATATAAATCGGCTCTATTCATTACTCTAATTGGACCTATAGTAATTTTATGTATCAAAGAACCACAATCAAAAGAAATACACCATACAACTACTCATTTAATAGGATTACAACAATATTTTGAAGTTATTAAAAAAAGTATTATCTCCTTAAAAAATGAACAGCAATATTTACTGCTAATTATATTGTTTATCTTTTTATATAAGGCTGCGGATTCTATACCTATGGCTATGAGTTCGCCTTTATTGCTCGATTTAAGTTTTACTACTCATGAAATTGCCGTTATTTACAAAGCTTACGGGTTACTAATCATGATCGTCGGAGGAGCTTTAAGCGGCGTTTTAGCTGCAAAAATGGGTATATTTCATAGTGTCTTAATTGGTGGAGTTATTCAATTATTGTCACCTCTTATGTTTATGATACTTGCTACTATCGGCTATGATATAAAGACATTTATAATAACTGTTACAGTACAAAATTTTTGTGCAGGCTTTGCAGGAACTATTATCTCTATCTATTTTGCTAGCCTTTGCAATAGTGAATTTGTTGCCACACAATATTCTATTATTGCATCTTTTAGCTCGCTTAGCCGTATTATTCTAGCTAGCCTTGGCGGTATTTGTGCAAAATATCTTACTTGGCCTGTATTCTTTTTAGGTAATACTCTGTTTAGCATGTTATTTATCCCGATATTTTATAAAATATATAGAAAGAAACTAGGCTTTGTGAATATTTCTAAAAACATATGACAATTATTAAAAAAAGTTTATAATATTGATATATATATTTCTGCGAAATGAAGAGTCAGAATTTTTATGAAACTATATAGTTTTCAAGAACATTTATTAGAATTAAAAATAAGGCTTCTTAGAATATTTACTGCTTTTATAATTATATTTGCTATTTGCTATTATTTTAGTGACAATATTTATAGTGTTTTATTAAAACCGCTTGCTAAGCTAAGCGGTGATACGGTACGAAATATAATTTATACAGGGCTTACAGAAGCATTTTTTACCTATATTAAACTTGCAGCTTTTACTGCTTTTACTATTATTATACCTATAATTGCTTTGGAGTGTTATTTATTTATCAGTCCCGGGTTACACCGCCATGAAAAAAAAATTATCGCTTTTATTCTTTTTATGTCGCCTATTTTATTTTGGTGCGGTAGTATTTTTGTTTTTTACTTTGTAATGCCGAAAGCTTGGAATTTTTTTCTTAGTTTTGAAAAACGTGATATGATCGTACCTATAGTTTTGGAAGCAAGAATTAGCGAGTATCTAAATTTAGTTATTCATTTAATTATTGCTTTTGGAGTCGCCTTTCAACTACCAGTTGTAATAATGATATTAAACATACTAAAAATAGTTAAGATACAAACACTTAAGCAAAAAAGATGCATTGCCGTGGTAATTAACTTTATTATTGCAGGAATATTAACGCCTCCTGACATTTTAAGCCAGTTTGCTCTTGCAATACCGCTACTTTTATTATATGAAACTTCAATAATTATATGTAATTTTATAGAAAAACTGAGGACACTAAATGTTAAATATCAAATGGATTAGAGAAAATAAAGAATTGTTCGATGAAAAGCTTAGCCAAAGATTTATTGAACCTATGTCTAGTAAAATTGCTATGCTCGACGGAGAGAAAAGAAAAATTACGAGTTTAATTCAAGAATTGCAGCATGCACGTAAGGTAAAATCAAAGATTTTAGGTAATATGGCCTCTAAAAGCGGCGAAGAATTTGAAGGGTTACAAAGAGATGTCAAACATATAAATGAGAAGTTGGAAGCACTTGAACATGATCTAAATAATAATAACGAATTAAATGAACTATTAAATATGTTTCCTAATATTCCGGACGAAGAAGTACCTTACGGAATGGATGAAAGTATGAATAAATTAGTTCGTACTTACGGAGAGACAAATCCAAATGCTTTGAATAAACAGCATTTTGAACTAGGTATAAAATTAAATTTAATGGATTTTGAACAAACTGCTAAAATTTCTGGAACTAGATTTGTAACGTTAAAAGGTGATTTAGCAAAGCTAGAACGTGCTTTAATTAATTTTATGATTGATGTTCATACTAAAGAGTGGGATTTCTTTGAGATATCACCTCCGGTATTAGTTCGAGATAATGCTATGTATAATGCAGGACAACTACCTAAATTTGCCGAAGAGTCTTTTGCAACAACCAATGGTTACAGACTAATTCCAACCGCAGAAGTACCTTTAGTAAATATGGTCGCCGATACTATTATACCAAGAGAAAAATTACCGATACGTTATGTTGCTTACACCCCATGCTTTAGAT
>NZ_LECS01000004.1:842765-878492 GCF_001602635.1 Rickettsia endosymbiont of Proechinophthirus fluctus
AGTAGCGGTAGAGATACAAGAGGTATGATTAGATTACATCAGTTTGGTAAAGTTGAGCTAGTATCTATTACTACCCCTGAAGAATCAACAAATGAGCATGAATATATAACTAATGCATCAGAGACTATTTTACAAAAACTGAATCTTCCTTATCGTGTTATGTTACTTTGCACCGGAGATATGGGATTTGCAGCAAAAAAAACCTATGATATAGAAGTATGGCTTCCGGGACAAAAGCAATATCGCGAAATTGCTAGCTGTTCTAATTGTGGAGATTTTCAAGCACGTAGAATGAAAGCAAGATATAAAGAATTCGGCAGTAACGAAACTACCTTAGTTCATACTTTAAATGCTTCAGGATTACCTATTGGAAGAACTATGGTTGCAATACTTGAAAATTATCAGAATGAAGATGGATCAATAACTATACCGGATGTCTTGATAAATTACATGGGAGGATTACAAAAAATCATTGCCTATAGTGAATAATTGTTTATTAAATATAAAGTTTCTAGTTGTTGTTAAATTGGCTTTGTTGCATGGCTCTTATGTCATTCCCGCTTTCGCGGGAATGACATCGAGTAGAGACCTACGACTGCTCGCAATAACGCCTCTAGCATCCACGCAGGCAAAGTTCATTAGTATATACTCCTGTGAAATGAAGAGTTATTATACGAAGTTCAACTTGGAAAAGAGCAAGGAGTCTGTAAGCCGAGGGGCGGAGTGTATACTTAATACGTGAGCATCCGAGGACTTACAAAGATGACGTAGCCAATTTTTCAAGTTGAACTAGTATACAAAACGATAATTTAAATACAGGTTATTTGTGTTTAGCGGTTTACAAAAATTTGACAAAGATATATATAATTATAATGCTCCTAATTTTATACCTATAGCATGTCATTATAATGAAAATACTTTACTTACCAAAGACGGTAAATTACTACAAATTATCAAAATACACGGCATTACCTCAAAGAAAATAAGCGATAACATACAAAATTTACGTGAAATGGTTAGAGTTTCTATAAAAAAGAATATAACCGATTATGATTTTGCTTTTTGGCTACATACAATACGAGAAAAACAAAACTTAGACGATTCAACTCCTTACAAAAAATTATTACCGGCAAATATTCATACTTTATGGCAAAGAAAAAACCATTGGAATGATAAATTCGTTAATACTTTATATATATCTATAGTACATGATTCTGCTAAAGTTAACATCACAAATTTTAACTCTTTAATAAATTCTTTATCTAATAAATTAATTACTAATTTTGAAAATAACTACTTAGATTCAGCTTTTCAAAAATTAGACAATATCACTAATAATATTTTAAATGATTTAAACGAATTCGGTGCTGAAAAACTCGGTATAATATTTGAAAATGATAATGTTTTTTCTAATCCTTTATTTTTATATAATCGCATAGCTAACCTTAATAATAATGATTGTTTGGTACCTATAATAGATTTATCCGATGCAATAGGTAGAAGTATTTATACAATTAGCAGCGATAAAATGGTAGTTACGGATCATGAGAAAAATAATAAATTCGTTTCTTTACTATCTATAAAAGAATATCATGAAACTCCTTCTAATACACTGGATAAATTTTTACAGTTACCGATTGAATTAATAATAACTGAAATATTTTACTTTGTTAGCAAAAAACAAGTAATATCCAAATTGCGTGGTCAAGATTATATTCTAAAAATTACTAACGACTCAACTTTACTTAATCACAAAGGGATTAATAAGCTTAAGGCAGCTAATTTAGATTTTCAATTTTGTAATCAGCAAATTTCAATTGCCGTTATAGAAGAAGATGAAAATAAACTAGATGCAGCCGTAGCTAAAGCATCAACCGAACTTTTTAAACTTGGTATTATTCATGTAAAAGAAGATATTAATATTGAGCCAATATTTTGGTCGCAATTACCTGCTAACTTTGCCTTTATACGTAGAATGTCGCCATTATCCGTAGAGCATATTGCTTCTCTTACCGCTCTTCATAATACTACACTCGGTAATCAATATAATCCTTGGGGTAAGGCTATAACTTTACTGCGAACCGAGAAAGGTACTCCATATTTCATGAATTTTCATGATAAAACGAATAAAGGTAATACTTGCATCTTTGGTACGGGGAAAACCGGCAAAACCGTATTATTGAACTTTTTAATATCAGAATCGACTAAATACGATCCAACAATAATTTATATCTCTAATAATAATGATGCTAAAATTTTTATCGAGGCAATAGAAGGCAAATGGTTAGAACCGGACAAACAAATTATCAATCCATTTTTAGTAGATGATACAGAAAAATCACAAGCATTTATTTTAGAATTTTTAAAATTAATCAGTGGTCATTATATTTCACCTCTTAGCGAAATAGAGATATCCTTTCTAGAGAAATTAAAAAATAAAATTTTATCAATTGAAAAAGAAAAACGTATTTTTTCCGATATTTTAAAATTAGAAGATTTTAAGGAGGAAGGAGGAATACAAATACTTGATAAACTTAAAGTTTTTACCGAAGAACAATTATATTCCGGATTATTTGACGGATCGTCTCTTAACATTGAAGAAGGGAAAGTTATAGGGTTTAATTTATATAAACTTTCTGATGAGCCGTTTTCTAAACAATTTTACCCGACGGAGAGAAAATTTTTAGAACAATTTAATAATAATTTACAGAAACACCAAAGTATTAGTGCAGCAGTAATTTATGCTTTTACTTATCATTTAAGTCTAGTTGGCACAAAACCTAAAATATTTGCTGCCGATAATTTTGATCAACTTTACAGACCTGAGATTTATTATGATAATCTAAATTTAATCTATAATAATTTGTCTCAAAATAACGGTATTTTCGTCAGTAATTTCAATTTTATTTATCTTAAGTCATATCCAAAATATACTATAAAACCTTGGCTTGATTTAATTAATACTAAAATTATTCTACCGTCTGACGTTAAAATAGAAGATTTAGATAAAATTTTAGGTTTAAGCAAGCCGGAAATACGAAAATTATCACAGCTAATACTTTCTGCAAGAATGTTCTTAATTAGTAAGGATAATGAATCGATAGCTTCTGAATTAAGTATTGCCGCTTTAATAGGAGTTGTCCGTATTTTATCAAGCAGACAGGAGGAAATGGATATTTATAAAAAAATACTTGAACAACACCAAGGTCCTCCGGATAATTGGGTTAATTACCTATACAATGAGTTAAATACGGACTAATATTTCACTCTGTCATCCTGTGATTTATTATGGGATCCAAAAAAAATTAAAAAGGACTGGATCCCGCTACAAACTCGTGGGATGACAATAATTTATTATGAACTATAAAAACAACGAGCATAAAGAATACTCAAAGTGTTAAAAAAATATTTACTATTTTTCTTATTTTCATTTTTCTCATTTAATGTATATGCATCTATTTGGGATGATATAGTCACTTGTCTTAGCGATCCATGTAATTGTGGTCAAAGTGAGAGAACGGAAATTTGGAATAAGGATGGAGGCATCAATGCAAAACCAAGAGGACCTTTTAAACCAGGCACATTATGTCCTCCTTGGAATAAAAGCGACGGTCGTAATAATGATACTTGTTTATTAAAATTTGATTACCCAGGTATATTTATCGGTTTTTTACTCAATAGATGTGCAGAAGAAGCCCCTGATAGTAGTTACTTTACTCCAAAAATTCGTATTAGAATTCAAAGCTGTAATGCCATAGCTTGTTGGCACCAAAACTCTACTTTAAATTGGGATGGAGAATGTGTAGTATGGCCTACAGGTTACGGTATACCTCTAACTAGAGTCTGTGCTAGAGTTGCCGTACCAGATATGCCTCCACCTCCCGGGATAAATGCCCAACCTTCCCCTGCAGATCCAGGTTATACCGATGGAGTACATCTCAATAAAGTCGGTTATACAGAAACTGATAATAAGATAATCGGTATAGACGGAAAAATAATTACTTTAAAACCTCCTAAACTTTGTGCTTATAGCGATCCTGGACTTGTTAACCTTGTTTCAGATTCCGGTGTACATCTTGATCCGATGGACTGGAATCCTAATCGTCAACCTCTTCATCACACTAACGAACTTAGCCCTATTGCAAAAGTATTAAAATTTTTAGTTGAAACGATAAAAGGAGTAAGTTTACCAAGTTTATTAGGGCAGCTTCTTGGTATGGTAGATCAAAATTCAGAATTTATAAAAGTACTTCAATCAATACTTAATGCAATAGGAGAGATTTTTAATTTTTTTCCTACTTTAATAATAAAAATTATTGAAGCACTTGGGTCATTAAACGGTTCTGTAGATAGCTATTCTTTTGGTTGTGTACAATTACCTTTAGGGCCTTTTCCACCACCATATTGTCCAAATTTAGATTATATTACCACTAATGCGAGTGCTCATAATGTATGTAGCATAAAAGATGCAAGCGGCCAGTTTGACCAATCGTCTACTAATCCGGCTTGTGTAGTGCCATCTAATATTAATGTTAAAAACAATATTGTTAATAATACCATACGTGTTAGCTTTAGCAATCTTGTTCCGCTTTGCACGCGTTCTCGCTCTGACCTCAAAACTTGTGTAGAACCACGTAATATAGATTTTTCTTCAGCAAAAATTACTCATACTAATACGGCTTTTAAAGATTTAATTAAATCGTGTAAGAATACTTCAGGCAACACTCCATGTATTAATACAGAAATTTCTACGCCATGTAGTGTTACGGCTAACGGTTGTAATGAGGGATTTAGAATAGTATATTCGCAGAAAATTGGAAATGTAGAAACACCCAGCGATTACTACATAAGCGATATACCGGACTGTCCAAGTTCTAATTCAACTACCTGTCAAAAAGTGTGGGGAGTTAATATCGGCGAATTTAAGGATGTAAGCGTAAAATTTCCTAAGGTACAAAAGCAAGATATAACTAGCTTAATGCCTATAAAGACAGATGTCATCTTAAAAGACAACAACGGTGAAGATAGAAAGCTTTATGTCTCTATTAGTAATACCGAAGACGATAAGCAAAATCCTAATAATATTTGCTTATTTGAGTCCGGTAATTTAATAGATTGTGTACCGCGAGTAAATCATTCTTACAGTTTAGCTACTTATGAATGTGCAAAGCAATATGCCGGAATTACCTGTACTAATAATAGCAATCCCAACGATGCTTATTATAAACCACAATTCATTGCGTCAGTACAAGTAAGAGAAGGCGACAATATCATAGATGAAACAAGCACTCTTGTAACGCCGTTAGCATACGCCGGACCTCCACCTCCCAACCCTACTGACACAGAAAGCATAGTAATGCTTGCCGGTTATAAGTATAGTTCTTCCGTTGCGTTTATACCTAAAGATCCAAAGGAAGATAAATATATTGCTATGCCGTTTTCAGGAGAGAATACTCTAAATCAGTTGACTATTCACGGTAAATATAAAGACGATAAAGTACCTTATGATAGTAATGGAAATCCTGACTCAAGTGCGGTATATTTAAAATATTTAGAATATATAAACGGTAAATATATCCAAGGTGGAACGCATGCCTGCTTGATGCCGAAAAATTTCCAACATTGTACCCCTATGCTGCGTCCTACTTTACCTGATGGATCACCTATGCCCGGTTACAATCATGACTCAACAAATTGTGTACTTGCTAAACTCAACAACAACGATACTATAAGTTGTAAAGATTTTAAAAAAAAATATAACGTTAAATATCCAAATCTTGGCTTATGTAAAAAAGATATAGATCTAACGCGCTGTACTCTAGAAGAAACAGTGTCAGGTCCAGGAAGAGGTATTACAATTTATACTTGCAATATAAATAAGATTCCGAGTAAATGCTATACCAATAACGATAAGGCTAATACTCCAATATGTGTTTTAAGTAGGAATTATACAGATAGAATCGAGCCGAAACCCAACATAGGACCAATATTAGTACCGGTAGATCCTTCAAAATATTATACAGTGACATATACAAAAGGAGATAACAATACTCCTCCTGAGCCGACATATAACGCTGATACTGAGGATGTAAGAGATAAAACTTGGCAAGAGCTAAATCTTTGTGCTCCTATATTAGTACCTACTTGTGCTAAAATTCCTAGCACAGAGAAAGCTCCTTCTGGTAACAATCATGGTAATGCAGAATGGCCTGAAAGCGATATAGGAGAACTTGCAAAAGGAAAATGCCCGACGAATTGGAGACCTATTGATCCTAATAAACCTTTAGAACGCCATTGTTTATCATATTTTGATAGAAAGGTTGTCGAGTTTGAACCTTTAGGCCACAATGTCGGCTGTAGAAAATTTAAAGGATTCCCCATAAAAGTTGGTTATAACGACTTTCCATCAGACCAATTACTTGAGACCCCTTATAATCCGGTAACTAAAATAGGTGACTATATCTTCAACAAAAAACCGGTACCACATGGGAGCATTATGGCATTTCCAAAGGATGGAGCACTTATAGCTGCAACAAATAAACCAGACAATACAATATTGCATACTGTAGAATTCAAAGTAACTTTAGATGCAATAATGGACGATATTGAGTATTTTGAAGTAAAAGATTTATGGTATAATGATTGCACATTAATATATGTCAACGGCACAAAGTTACTTAGCTTCCCTACTAACATTGATTCTCTAGATGAGAAAAGGTACTGTAACAATGGAAATGACCAAGATCAAACATTACAAGCTAAAAATTTACCGATTGATATAAAGCGCTATTTAAAACCAGGAGAAAATACTATAAGATTCCAGCTAAGAGTTATGTTTGAGGGAGGACTATATTTCCACATGCAATATAAAATGAAGAGATAAATAAATGAGTTGGATTATTTTTTATACGGTAATCGCTGCTTTACTGATTCTCGATTTGGGAATAATACACAAAAAAAATACCATAATGAGCTTTAAAGAAAGCGTACTTTTTAGTCTTTTCTATATTGTAATAGCTTGTTTATTCAGTATCTATGTTTACTATAATACGGGGGCAGATCATGCTCGTGAATATTATACTTGCTTTCTCATTGAGAAAGCTATGTCACTTGATAATATTTTTGTTATCTCTATTATTTTCCAATTTTTTAAAATTCCCTGGCAATATCAACATCGTGTTTTATTTTTCGGTATAATAGGCGTAATAATATTCAGAGCTGTAATGATTTACAGCGGTATTATTCTTATAAATAAATTTGCCTGGTTATTATATATTTTTGCCGTAATACTTATTGCTACAGGTATAAAAACTTTCTATGTATCACATAAAACTTTTGATATACAGAATTCTTATATTTACAAGTCAATAATAAAAAATCTAAATATTACCCCTAACCTTGAAGGAGATAAATTTGTTGTTAAACGTAATAACAAACTATATTGCACCCCCCTTTTTATATCTCTAGTACTGATAGAAGCAATAGATTTAGTCTTTGCTATAGATAGTATACCGGCAATATTCGCAATTACTAATGATGTTTATATAATTTATACTTCAAATATTTTTGCTATTTTAGGGCTTAGAGCGTTATTCTTTTGTTTAGCAGAAATTGTAGAACGTTTCAGTTATATAAAATATTCTTTGGCTTTAATTTTAATATTTATCAGCTTTAAAATATTTATTCATCATTATATAGCGATTCCGGAATATGTTGCGTTCACTGTGACTATTACTTTATTACTATTTGGTATAATTGCTTCCATAATTAGGAAAAATATGATTGACCATTAATAAAGGGGGTATATAATATTTTTTTATTTTTTAAGCAATTATAATGACTAAATTACTAAAATTATTGTTTATTACTATCATCATTTTTAATAACATTGCTTTCGCAAAAGAAACAGGGTTCTATATAGGAGTAGAAGGCGGAATAGTTGAACCAGTCGTTAGTAAATTCCGACATAAACACTCAAATACCGAAATAATTTTAAAAAAATCAAGTATGTATAGTGGAAAAATAGGCTATATAATATATCCACAGATAGCTATTGAGTTCTCAGCAACTTATCAACCTAAATATAGTCTGCATTACGTATTACCTCAGCAAAATTTAAGTAATGGTCTCACTATTCCTAAAACCCCAGGTAATACTACCGTATTATCAAATATATATATGCTAAATCTTATTTATGATTTAGAAAAAATAAAAACTTTCACACCTTTTATAATACTTGGAGGTGGAATAGCACAAGTAAAAGTTAAGCCTACCTCTTCTAGGTGGAGTGTTATAAATAGCGATTATTTTAAAGTAAGAAAAACTCATAAAAATTGTGTTGCTTGGCAAGCAGGTCTTGGAATTTCACAAGATGTAACTTCAAATTTCAGTATTGATGCAACTGCAAAATTACAAACGGCATATAGAGTAAGAATTAATTATGATACGCTTGATATGAAAACAGGGCAATTCGTGCCAACAAATCCTATCAAAAAAACTATAGCCGTTGGAGAATTTGGCATAGGATTTACTTATAGATTGCCATTTTAATAATTCTGTGAAATATTTATATGAAAGCTACAATGTCATCATCCCCTGGGATGACACGAATAATTCAACTACGTAAGGGAAAAATATGTCTCCAAAAGCTACTAACTCTTCTTCTACCCCTAACAGTCATGATAAGATGGCAAAAAAAACACATTCCGTACAATCCGTTGTTAACAGTGCGGTTTCAGATCATAACACTTATGATGAAATACCTTATGAAAGCTACCCATATGCTTTTACACATCCTTATCACTTAAGTACACTTGCAACTCTTTTCGGTGTAAATGCTCCTGAAGTCGAGAATGCAAAAATATTAGAGCTTGGTTGTGCAGCAGGCGGTAATTTAATACCACATGCAGTTCTTTATCCAAAAGCTTATTTTGTTGGGGTTGATTTGTCTAAGGTACAAATTGACGAAGCAAATAAAAATGTTAAAGCACTAGGATTAAAAAATATAGAGTTCCATCATTGTTCGATAACTGATATTAACGATTCTTTCGGTAAGTTTGATTATATAATTTGCCATGGTGTAATTTCTTGGGTACCAAAAACCGTTAGAGATAAAATTTTTGAAGTTTGTAATAAAAATCTTAGTCCAAACGGAATAGCATATATTAGCTATAATACCCTCCCTGGCTGGAATATGGTCCGTACTATTAGAGATATGATGATGTATCATTCTAGCTCATTTGCAAATGTACGGGATAGAATAGCTCAATCTAGATTGTTACTAGAATTTGTTAAGGATAGCTTAGAAAACTCTAAAACTCCTTATGCAGAAGCATTAAAAACCGAAGCAGGGCTACTTGCTAAACAAACCGATCATTATTTACGTCATGATCATCTAGAAGAAGAAAATGCTCAATTCTACTTCCATGAATTTATGAATGAAGCAAGAAAGCACAATTTACAATATTTAGCCGATTGTAATCTTTCGACTATGTATCTCGGTAATATGCCGCCAAAAGTAGTAGAGCAGTTAAAAGCGGTAAACGATATAGTTAGAACCGAACAATATATGGATTTCATTACGAATCGTCGTTTTAGAACCACTTTACTATGTCATAGTGATGTGAAAATTAATAGAAATATTAACAATGATGATATAACGAAATTTAATATAATCTTTAATATAGTGCCTGAAAAACCACTCAAAGAAGTAGATCTTAATAATGCTTCCGAAAATTTAAAATTCTTCTTAAACGGCAATCAAGACTCTAACTTAACAACTAGTTCGCCTTATATGAAAGCTATTTTATACACTTTCAGCGAAAATCTAAATAACCCGTTAAGCTTTGAGAAAATAACCACTGAAGCTAATAAAAAGCTACATAATACTAAATTAAACGAAATCAAAGCTGAGCTTTTAAATAATGCAATGAAGCTAGTACTACAAGGTTATATTAGTATTACAAATCAGAAGCATCGAAATAACCCTGAGCTTGATAAGCCTAAAACAACAAAAATGGTGATACATCAAGCAACCCATACACCTTCTATGTGGGTTACAAATTTAAAACATGAACCGATCGGCGTTAATTTCTTTGAGAAGTTTGCACTTAGATATATGGATGGTAAACATGATAAAAAAGCAATAATTGAGGCTGTACTTGGTCATGTAGAAAAAGGCGAGCTAACTTTAAGTAAAGACGGTCAAAAAGTAGAAAACAAGGAAGAAATACGCAAAGAACTAGAAAGCTTATTTATTCCGATGATCAAGAAATTTTCTTCTAATGCTTTGTTGGTGTAGCCAATTTACACTCTGTCATACCGTGGTCTTGCCACAGTATCCATGATACTAAACAAAAATTATTTATTGATTCTCCTACGCCAATGGCGTATAATTATTATGAGTAAAAAACTGATTTCAGTTGTTGAGCTTCCAGAGTTTCAAAAATTCGCTAAGAATAATTTAAATGAAAAAGAATGCTTTAAAATAATACATTACATTGCTGCTAATCCTCACCAAGGTGATATAATAAAAGGCACTGGAGGTATAAGAAGAAAGTTATGATTTACTTTAAGTAGTAATAATAAAGGTAAAAGTGGCAGTATAAGAATAATTTATTTTTACTACAATGAAAATATGCCGGTATTTTTAATAACCGGTTTTATAAAAAGTAAGATGGAAAATATTAATTATAATAGTTGTAATGAATTAAAAAAACTAACTGAAGAATTGGAAAATTATATGTCGGACGCGGCAAAAATAAATCATAAAAATACTAATCAAACCGATAAAAGTATATTAATTGGAATGCAAGAGGCTGTTTTATACACTAAAGGAAAATTAAAAGCAAATAAACATGATATAAAATTATCTAATATAGACGTGCATGAAGCAAGAGATAAGTTAAAATTAACACAACAACAATTTGCTACAACATTTGGAGTGAGTGTTGCAACTTTAAGAAACTGGGAACAAGGCAGAAGATTACCTACCGGAGCTGCAAAATTACTTCTTAAGATTATTGAGAAAGAACCTAATGTTGTAAAACGAGTTTTACGAGGATAAAATAGAGATAAGACACAACCTATATAAACACCATGCCTATATTTTTTTATTTATTTGCAACATTAATAACTATCAGTAGCGTATGCGTTGTCTTAAGCAAAAATTCCGTATATTCGGTATTATGGTTAATTTTTGCATTTATCAACGGTGCAGGGCTTATGATTTTGCTTGGAGCAGAATTTTTAGCTATGATGCTGATAGTGATTTATGTTGGAGCTGTAGCAGTATTATTCTTATTTGTGATAATGATGCTAGATATGCATTTTAATAAGACAATAACGCAGCTAAAAGCAAATCTAGCTTTAAGTATTTTAATAGCTTTGATTATGTTTGCCGATTTAGTAATAATTATTTTACTTGGTACTAAAAATATTAATTTCAACTCCAATGTATCGTTTACCATAACAAATAATATCTCAAATACTAAAGCAATAGGAGGCGTACTCTACACAGACTTTATGCTACCGTTTCAAATGGCGGGCCTTATATTATTTGTTGCTATGATTGCATGTATTACGTTAACACTAAAGAAGCGTGAGGGAGTAAAACGTCAAGATATATCAAAACAACTACGTCACAATAAAGAAAATACCGTATTAATGACAAAACCTATTCTAAATAAAGGTGTTGAGAATATTAAATATGAATGAATATATTTCGCTTAATCATTATTTAATCTTAAGCAGCTTAGTTTTTACTATCGGAATGTTTGGATTATTTATGCATCGCAAAAATATTATCAATATATTAATGTCTATTGAGTTAATGCTGCTTGCAGTTAACATAAATTTTGTTGCATTTTCCGTATATATGCAAGAATTATCGGGACAAATTTTTAGTATTATAATCTTAACCGTAGCAGCTGCCGAAACCTCAATCGGGCTTGCAATATTACTAATATATTTCCGTAATAAAGGCTCCATTGAAATTACCGACATTAATCAGATGTGGGGATAATGATGTATCAAAATATTTGCATAATGGTCATCATGTTACCGCTTGCATCTAGCATAATAAACGGGTTATTCGTAAGGGTAATAGACAAAAAATTAGCGCAAGTAATTGCAACCAGCTTTTTATCTTTATCTGCCTTATTCTCATTAATAATATTTTGCGATGCAGGCTTAAACGGGAATATAATCCATATTAAATTATTACCATGGATTGAGGTTGGAAATTTTAAAGTAAATTGGTCGATTTATATCGATCAGCTAACTAGCATAATGTTTATAGCCGTAACATGGGTGTCAAGCATCGTGCATATCTACTCGCTTGGCTATATGGCCGAAGATAAGGGGATTATACGCTTCTTGTCTTTTCTTTCTTTATTCACTTTTTTTATGTTAATGCTAGTATCTAGCGATAATTTCTTACAGTTATTTTTCGGTTGGGAGGGCGTCGGCATTTGCTCATATTTACTAATAGGTTTTTGGTATTCAAAAGAATCAGCCAATAAAGCAGCGATTAAAGCTTTTATAATAAATAGAGCCAGCGATTTTGCTTTTATCTTAGGCATAATGACAATTATTGTTTATTGTGGCTCAGCAAATTACAAAGATGTATTGTCATCTGCAGAATTATTATCTAATATAAAAATATTTTTACATTTTTCCATTCTAGACATTATTTGTTTATTATTATTCATCGGTTGTATGGGTAAATCTGCACAGATCGGTTTACATGTATGGCTTCCTGATGCGATGGAAGGACCGACTCCGGTATCTGCACTTATTCATGCAGCAACCATGGTAACGGCAGGAGTATTCTTAGTAGCACGCTGCTCGTATTTATTTGAATATAGCCCTTTAATTCTACAATTTATTACGATTATCGGCGGTGTTACTTGTCTTTTTGCTGCAAGCATTGCTATTATGCACAGCGATATCAAGAAGATTATTGCTTACTCAACTTGCAGTCAGCTTGGTTATATGTTCATGGCGTGCGGAGTATCTGCCTATAATAGCGGAATATTTCACTTAGTAACTCATGCCTTTTTTAAGGCCTTATTATTCTTATCAGCCGGCAACGTAATACATGCCGTTCACGAGCAGGATATTTTTAAAATGGGTGATTTAAGAAATAAAATGCCGGTAACTTATGGCAACTTCTTAATCGGCTCACTTGCACTAATAGGGATTTATCCTTTGGCAGGATTTTACTCTAAAGACTCGATTTTAGAAGCGGCTTATAGTAGCGGCTCGTTTATGTTTATTTTTGGAATAGCAGCAGCAATACTTACCGCTATTTATTCAATGAAGATTATTATGTTGGTATTTCATGGCAAAACTAAGCTAGAAAAAGATGTTTTTGAGCATGCTCACGAACCGGCTAAAGTAATGAATAATCCACTTATATTACTTGTCGCCGGGAGCTTTTTTAGCGGTATGATCGGCTATTATTTACTTGCTATGGACAAACCAAACGGTTATTTCCATGCAAGCCTATTTAATTTACATATTTATAAATTACTAATTAGCCACCCGCCTTTATATATTAAGCTCCTACCTATGGCAGTCGGTATAGTGGGGATTGTTACTGGGATTTACTTATATAAGTCAAGTATTGTTATGTCATGCCCGCAAACGCGGAAATCCAGTAAAAATATTAAAAACGCCTGGATCCTGCAGTCAAGCCGCGGGATGACACCCCTTGTATTAATTTCCAACATATTACGCAATAAATATTACTTCGATGAAATATATAATTGCTTAATTGTGAAACCTATTAACTGTTTAGCTTCTTTATTTTATCTTGGCGATCAGCAAATAATCGATCGTTTTGGACCAAACGGTTTTTCACGAGTCGTTAATTGCTTTAGCGTTCTTACCGGCAAAATACAAACAGGATATGTTTTTAATTATGCTTTGTATATAGTATCATTTATTGTTGTAACAATTAGTTATTTTGTTTGGCAAAACATAATGTACTGATGTTATTTGCGTTAAAAACTAAAACCGTCATTGCGAGCGAACGTAAAGAGCGTGGTAATCTCATGAAATAATAACAAATTCCTGAGATTGCTTTGTCAATTACTTCGTAATTTGCTTCGCCATGACGGAAAAAAACTCATAAAATCTTAAAGAATGTTAGAATTACCTATTATATCTATCAGTATTTTTCTGCCGCTAATAAGCGTGCTATATATTTTGCTGTTTATTAGTCAAAGTAAAAAAGCAGATAAACCGATATATGTAATGTATGTTGCAGTGCTTAGTTCTGTTTTAACATTCATCTCAACTATCTATATTTTAATAGAGTTTGACTCCTCAAACCCCGCTTATCAATTTGTTGAACGCTACGCTTGGCTTGATAAGATCGGGCTTGAATTCCATGTAGGCGTTGACGGTATATCAATATTTTTTGTGGTTCTCACTTCTTTTCTTACGCTTATTTGTATAATTGGAAGCTTATTTACTGTTAAAAAATATATTAAAGAATACTTGGTATGTTTTTTATTAATGGAATCTTTTTGTATAGGGGCATTTACCTCGGTAAATTTACTATTATTTTATCTGTTTTTTGAAGCAATATTAGTGCCGATGTATATTATTATCGGCGTATGGGGTGGCAAGAATAGAATATATGCGGCTCTTAAATTCTTCTTATACACGTTCTTTGGTTCTGTATTTTTCCTACTTTCATTAATTTATATTTATAGCAAAATGCATAGCTTTGATTTAACCCATATCTTTCAGCTTACCGATAATATTCCATTATTTACACAGCAAATTTTATGGTGGGCTATCTTTATTGCTTTTGCCGTTAAAATCCCTATTATTCCTTTTCATACTTGGCTACCCGATACACACGTACAAGCTCCAACCAGCGGCTCGGTTATTCTTGCCGGTATTTTGCTAAAATTTGGCGGTTACGGTTTTTTAAGAGTATTACTACCTCTATGTCCGAGTGTATCACAAGAATTTGCAATTTACGTACTTTACCTTAGCGTTATTGCTATAATATATGCATCACTCGTTGCGCTTGCTCAAAAAGATATGAAGAAGATGATAGCATATTCATCTATTGCACATATGGGATATGTTACGATAGGTATTTTTAGCTTTACTAAAGCCGGAGTTAGCGGAGCAATATTTCAGATGCTTAGCCACGGTGTGATTTCTTCATGTCTATTCTTAATAGTCGGTACTTTGTACGAAAGATTACATACAAAAGAAATAGCTAAATATGGTGGTGTAGCAAGTAAAATGCCGGTGCTTGCTGCATTTTTTATGATTGCAATGCTCGGCTCTGTCGGGTTACCCGGAACTAGTGGATTTATTGGAGAATTTTTAAGCCTACTTGGGATTTATAAGGTGAATGTAGTAGCAACCTTTATAGCAGCTCTCGGCATAATCTTCGGGGCGGTTTATATGCTGAAATTATACAAAGAAGTAATGCTCGGTGAAATTACCAATAAAGACATTATGCATTTCAGAGATTTATATAAATACGAAATAATCTCAATAGCTCCTTTAATATTATTAATTATTTACTTTGGTCTAATGCCGAGTTCTATTTTAAATGTATTTAGCTTATCGGTGGAAAATTTGCTGGTAAAATTTTAATTGCTTACAAAAAATATAAATGCTACTCTAATTATAGAACTTAAAAGTGAGATTTATATGAAAAATAGCAAAAGAAACTAAAAAAATAAATCATGAATTAAACAACGCAACTAAAAAACTAGGTCAAGAAGCTAATAAGGTAACAGGCATAGATATAAGTCATGTAGTAAATCCTGATGCATCAAGATCATAAAGAAGCTTGAAGAGATGCTCGTAAGAAACTTGGAATTGGTCATAATAATTAACAATATAATACAGAATTAACGGACTACATCAGAAGAGCATCATGAAAATTAAATTTATTAAAAAGCAACAGATGTCATACTGTGGCTTGACCACGATATCTAGTAAAATTATTAGTATTTTGAATTGCTTTTATATGGATACCGTGGTCAAGCTACGGTATGACAAGAACATGCTATCACTTCATCAATTACAATTTAAAAACTTATTTGATCTACATATTACTTTTCTTCCTTCTTCTATAACATATATAAAAGGAGCTAACGGTTGTGGGAAAAGCTCGTTGCTACGAATGATAGCAGGAATTATGCAACCGAGTAGCGGTAATATCTACTATAGAAACTGTAATATTAACAATATCGCTAAACTTTACTGCACTTATATCGGTCATAATTTAGGTCTAAAATCAGAAATGACTGTTTTTGAGAATCTAAAATTTTGGTCAGAAATTTATAATTCCGCTGCAACCCTATATGCTGCTATTCACTACTTCAAATTACACGACTTATTAGATAAAAAATGCTATAGTTTGTCTAGCGGAATGCAGAAAATCGTAGCCATAGCAAGGCTTATTGCTTGCCAATCTGACTTATGGCTACTTGATGAAGTTGAAACTAACTTAAGCAAAGAAAATAGGGCTTTACTCAATAATCTAATTATCATGAAAGCAAATAGCGGCGGTATTGTTCTTCTATCCTCTCATCTAGAAAGCTCTATAAAATCTGCACAGATATTACGGCTTGATTAATTATTATTGTTTTGCGTATTTTTATAAATCTTCCAATGTACAATAAAAAATATAAGGCTAACTATAATCCAAATTGAATAATTAATTATTATACTTACAGCATGTGTTTTAGTAACTTTATATATTATTCTTATAACTAATTCTCTTGTTTTCTAGCTCTTTTGGAGGCTTTTAATTGTATAAATCCTTATCATATGATTTTAACTTTAAATATTGCTCATTAGTACTATATATTTTATGAGTTTCTCTTATTCTAGTAGGAATATAGTTTTTTAGTTTTTATAATTAAGAGAATAAAAGTCAAAAAAAAGAAAAGCAATAATTAAATTACAAAGGTTTATGAAATCTCGAATGCAAGGTTCGAATTTTCATGATATATTTTTTTAATTTAACTTTTTTGAAATGAACCTATTAACAGAATCACAATAGCATAATATACGTATATATTCCGAATAAATGAAGAGTAATTAAACGAGTATATCACCTATACTCGTAATCTTTGTGTAGTTTACTAGCGAGTGCCTGTTCCCATCTATCGCCATTTTGCAGTAATCTTTCCTTATCGTAAATAAGTGCGGTATGAGTTAGACTTGTAAACTCAAAATTAGGACCTTCAACTATTGCATCTACAGGGCAAGCTTCCTGACATAATCCGCAATAAATACATTTTGTCATATCTATATCATAACGAGTAGTACGCCTGCTTCCGTCTTCTCGTTCGTCCGCTTCAATTACTATCGCTTGTGCCGGACAAATCGCCTCACAGAGTTTGCACGCAATGCAGCGTTCTTCACCGTTTTCATAGCGACGCAGGGCATGTTCACCCTTAAATCTTGGACTAATAGGGCTTTTTTCATAAGGATAATTTATGGTAACTTTGGGCTTAAAGAAATACTTTAAAGTCAAAGCCATCCCCCTTACTATCTCATATAGAAAAAACGATTTTAAATAGTTTATCATAAAAATTATATATTAAAGATCGATGTATTTCTGCGGGGCATCACCCGCATGGATACTGAATTGTCATTACAAGCAGCCGTAGGCTGCGTGGCAATCTCGTCAAATATCCTGAGATTGCTTCGTCAATTACTTAGTAATTTCCTCGCAATGACGGGTAAACCGATCAAGCAACAATAACACCTAAATACTCGGTAAATTATCTGTATAAACAAGCACACTTGATACTAACACTACCCAAAATAAAGTTAGAGGTAAAAATACTTTCCAGCCAAGTCGCATTAATTGATCATAGCGATATCTTGGTAAGGTCGCTCTAATCCATAAAAAACAAAACAATAAGAATCCAACCTTAAATACAAACCAAAAGAACCCCGGAATACAATCTAACCACGATATATTAAAGGGCGGCAAGTAACCTCCTAAAAAGAAAATCGTAGTCATTGCACTAACTAATATCATATTGGCATATTCACCTAGAAAAAATAAAGCAAATCCCATAGAGGAATATTCAACATTATAGCCAGCAACCAACTCCGATTCTGCTTCAGGTAAATCAAAAGGTAATCTATTTGTTTCGGCAAACACCGAGATAAAAAACACGACACCCATAGGTAGTAGCATTAAATCAATCCACCACGGTATTGTTCTTTGTGCTTCAATGATCTCACTTAAATTGAGAGTACCGGTAGTAAGTAGCACGGTAATAATAACCAGCCCCATCGACACTTCATAAGAAATCATTTGGGCAGAGGAACGTATAGCTCCTAAAAAAGCATATTTTGAGTTACTAGCCCAGCCAGCAATAATAATGCCGTAAACACTTAAAGAAGAAATAGCAAGAATATATAAAACACCTACATTAATATCTGCCAGAACTACGCCCTTTGCAAAGGGTATAACTGCCCAGCCGATTAAACTTAATATAAAAGTTATCATCGGTGCTAAAATAAATAATATTTTATCGGCATTGGTTGGAATGATCGGCTCTTTGAATAAGAGCTTAACTGCATCGGCAATAGGCTGAAGTAATCCAAACGGACCGACAACGTTAGGTCCTCGTCGAAGCTGCATTAATCCAATAACACGACGCTCTGCATATGTTAAATACGCAACGCACAATATTAAAGGGATAGTAATTGCAACTACCTTTAGAGCGATGATAATTAACGGAAAAATATATTCAAAAAAGAGTTCTAGCATGATTGTACTCTTATTATATCATTCCCGCAAAAGTGAAAATCCAGAAAATAATTTACAAAAAAAGAGCTGGATTCCCGCTTTTGCAGGAATGACATACGGGGTGAGAATAGCATATTTTTCATCATGCCGCCTCCTCGTCTCTTGCTTCCTTAGCCTCAACGCACTTAGCCATAGTGACCGAATTTTTACTAATCACGTCAGTCATATAATAATTAATAGGTTCTGCAGTTATAGGCTCTTTTGATAACTTATCTTTAGAGCTAAACTTACTAAACTTATTTTCTATAATTCTATCAATACTAGCAAATACCTTATATTCTTTAGCAAGTCTTACTCTTACTTCTTGCAAATTATCCATTCCGATATCTATTTTTAGATAACCAGCAAGCTCTTTAATAATTTCTATATCTTCTTTAGCTATCCCTACAGGCGATACTGCTTTTTCTGCTATTTGCGGTCTACCTTCTAAATTTACGTAAATTCCGCTCTGCTCGGTATAAGCAGCCGCAGGTAAAATTACATCAGCACTGCTAGCACCTACGTCCCCGTGATGTCCTTGATATATTATAAAGGTCGATTTCAGCTTATCAAATGGGATGGCGTCCGTTCCAAGTAAATAAGCGAGTTCCAACTCTTCGAGCTTAATAGGAGTATTAAAACCAATATCCAGACCGCCAACTATAGAAGCGTGATTATGCAATATATTAAAACCTTTCCAATCATCACGCATAATATTATATTCAGTCACTATCTTATGAATAAGCGACAATATAGCATATCCGTCATCTCTTGCATATACACCGTCACCTACTATAATCATCAGATATTTTGCTGCTTTTAAGGCTTTCGTAAACTCATGAGTACCAATAGCTAGCCCTTCAATAATCTTAATATCACTTCCTAAATCCTGAATTTTATAGGTTTGGTTATGCCCCCCACCTATTCTTGCTACTTTTAGTGAGTCGGCACGTACTCGTATACCTATTCTACTATTTAATACTGGAGCTATTTGCCTTGGATTTGCTCCGATTAGCAAACATAAATCAGCCTTTTCTATCCCTGCAATAGTAGTATTAAATAAATAATTGCCTCGCTGCATGGTATCTAGTTTATAGTCAAACTGATTAACGCTGTAATTATTAGAGCCAAGCTTTTGCAATAATGTTTTTAACATAAACATTGCTTCGACAGAAGAAAGAGAACCAGCAATAGCAGCAATCTTTTCTGGTTTTACGGATTTTATTTTATCCGCTACTGTCTTTAAAGCTTCACTCCAGCTAGCTTCTACTAACTTACCGTTTTTTCTGATATAAGGATGATCCAAGCGCTGATATTTTAAACCATCATAACTAAAACGATTCTTATCCGAAAGCCACTCTTCATTTATTTCTTCATTAACACGAGGTAATATCCTCATTACCTCATCGCCTCTACTATCAATACGAATATTAGAGCCTTCGGCATCATGCACTCCAATGCTAGCGGTATGTTTTAGCTCCCATTTACGAGCTTTAAAAGCATAAGGCTTAGAGTTCAAAGCACCGACGGGACAAATATCGATCATATTACCGGAAATTTCGGAATCTAAAGTTTGCTCTAAATATGAAGTTACTTCAATGTGTTCTCCACGGTGAATAGCTCCCATTTCCTCTATTCCCGCTATATCGCTTGCAAATCTAATACATCTTGTGCATTGTATGCATCTAGTCATCGCTGTTTTAATCAACGGTCCCATATATTTATCTTTAATAGATCTCTTATTTTCGTGGAATCTATTAGTACCTTTGCCGTATCTGAAAGCCTGATCCTGTAAATTACACTCTCCGCCCTGATCACAAATAGGACAATCTAAAGGATGGTTAATCAGTAAAAACTCCATCACCCCTTCACGTGCTTTTTTTACCATCGGCGTATCGGTATGAATAACCATACCGTTACTTACCGGCATAGCACAAGAAGCTATAGGCTTTGGTGATTTTTCCATTTCAACCAAGCACATACGGCAATTACCAGCAATTTTTAGACGCTCATGATAACAAAAATGAGGGATTTCTTTTCCTGCTTGTGTACAGGCTTGATAAACGGTGCTACCTTCTGATACTTCTATTTCAGAACCGTCTACGTTCAGCTTTATCATTTTTATTTTATCCAATAAGTCATAGGGTTTGGGTATGCTTTGTCTTCTATCATATATTTAAAACCGATGGCAACACGAAGTATATACCAAACAGCGAGTATAACGTATAGTACTACTCCAATCATGATAAACGTAAATATAAAACATACAATCCACCCAAGAACCCCAAGGCAAAAAGTACGAAATAAAAACACGTAATGACTAATTGCAAAATTATCGCCTTTATCTTTGTTAAGATATGCAAAAAATACCCCGATTAATGGCAATATCGGAGCTACGATCCCGCATAAATATAATATATATACCACAATTAAATTTTTCTTACCGCTCTCGGTATATTCTTTAAGATGCTTGTCCATATTTTTACCTCTTTATGTCGTTCCCATGTGGCGCTGTTGCATGGCTATCTGAATTGTCATTGCGAGCAGCCGTAGACTGGCGTGGCAATCTCATAAAATAATAACACACTCCCAAGATTACGTACGTACAATTGCTACGCAATTTCCTCGCAATGACGATACCAGCAAACTACCCCTTCAAACTCTCTACCACAACATGCATAATACTGCCGTGCTTTATATAATTTATCTCATTATCCGTAAATATTTGCAATATTAAATCGATTGTTCTTATTGCACCGGTTTGTTTTTTTATCACGCATTTAACAGGATGATAAGAGCTTATATTCTCGCTTAAGCCTGTAATGTCAATAGTTTCTGAACCGTCTAACTTTAAATCTAATCTTGTATTATTGCCGGTAAAAGTTAGCGGTAAAATACCCATACCTACTAAATTTGAGCGATGTATTCGCTCAAAGCTCTCGGCAATCACTGCCTTTACACCAAGCAAACTAGGTCCTTTTGCTGCCCAATCTCTAGATGAGCCGCTGCCATATTCTTTACCTGCAAAAATCACTACTGATACATCATGAGCTTTGTAGTCCATAGCTGCATCGTAGATAGTTTGCTGCGTGCCATTTAACTGGTTTATGGTAAACCCACCTTCTACACCTTTACACATCTCATTTTTTATACGAATATTAGCAAATGTGCCACGCATCATTACTTCATGATTTCCTCTACGTGATCCGTAAGAGTTGAAATCTAGAGGCTCTATATGATGGTCCGTTAAATATTTAGCAGCAGGGCTGGTTTTACTAATACTACCTGCCGGCGAAATATGATCGGTAGTAATAGAATCACCGAGAATTGCTAGAATTTTTGCAGATTTTATATCTTGTATATTATTCTTGCTGCCTATATCCTTAAAATAAGGCGGATTATTAATATAGGTACTATTCTTATTCCAGTTATAAGTAGAATTATTAGTAACCTGTAAATCTTTCCACTCTTTCGTTCCGCTAAATATATCAGAATATTTTTCTATAAACATAGAGGAATTAATTGAATTTGCAATAACTTCATCTATCTCTTCTTTGCTTGGCCAAAGATCTTTTAAATAAATATTTTCTCCTATGGGCATATTTGTTAGATCTATATTAAGAGTGCCGCTAAGTGCATATGCTACGACTAAAATAGGCGAACCGAGATAGCTTGCTTTAGTAAGCGGATTAATTCGCCCTTCAAAATTCCTATTACCAGATAAAACAGAAGCAACAACTAGCCCGTTTTTGTTAATAGTTTTCTCTATTTCTGGATTGAGAGGTCCGGAATTACCGATGCAAGTAGTGCAGCCGTAACCTACTAGATTAAACCCTAATTCATCTAAATATTTATCAAGACCACTAAGCTTCAAATATTCCGTTACGACTTTTGAACCAGGAGCAAGAGAAGTTTTAACCCAAGGTTTTACCTTTAACCCGTGTTCTAGTGCTTTTTTAGCAAGAAGTGCTGCACCAATCATAACCGAAGGATTAGAAGTATTAGTACAGCTAGTAATTGCTGCAATTACCACATCGCCGTTACCAATTTCGTAATTCTGATTTGCTACGGCATATTTTTTATCAATGTCTTTATTTTCTAAAGCAAAATTCGGTAATTCATATTTAAAATTACTTGCTACATCATTTAAGTTTACTCGATCTTGCGGACGTTTTGGACCGGCAAGTGTACTATGTACCATAGATAAATCTAGTTCTAAAACCTCAGTATATTCTACCGCATGTTCAAAATCATACCAAAGATTCTGCTCGGTTGCGTATTGCTCTACTAATCTGATTTGCGTTTTTTCTCTACCTGTTAGCTCTAGATATTTTATAGTTTCTTGATCAATCGGGAAAAAGCCACAAGTAGCACCGTATTCAGGCGACATATTAGAAATAGTAGCACGATCGGCAATCATTAGGTTTTTAAGACCCTCACCGAAAAACTCGACAAATTTACCTACTACTTTCTTTTTCCGCAACATCTCGGTAACGGTTAAAACTAAATCGGTTGCGGTAGCTATACCTGTTAATTTTCCTGTTAGTTTTATCCCAATTACCTCCGGCAGAATCATAGTAATAGGTTGACCTAGCATGGCAGCTTCTGCCTCTATTCCGCCGACTCCCCAACCAAGCACCGATAAACCGTTTACCATAGTTGTATGGCTATCCGTTCCAACTAAACTATCAGGATAAAGGGTGCCGTCTTTATGCCACACGACTTTTGCTAAATATTCTAAATTTACCTGATGACAAATACCCGTACCCGGCGGCACTACTTTAAAATTATTAAATGCTTGCTGCCCCCATTTAAGAAATGCATAACGCTCTATATTACGTTTCATTTCCATTTGAACATTTTTATTGAATGAATCCTTAGCTGCATAAGAATCAACGCTTACGGAATGGTCTATTACCAAATCAACAGGAATAAGCGGGTTAATTTTTAACGGATCACCTCCTATTTTCTTCATCGCATCACGCATAGCCGCCAAATCTACAATAGCAGGCACACCGGTAAAGTCCTGCATCAAAACTCTTGCCGGCATAAAATCTATTTCCGCATCAGATTTTTTAGTTTTTAGCCATTCTTTAAATAAAAGTAAGCTTTGCTTTGAACCATTAGAACGTAATATATTCTCAAATAATACTCTTAAACTATATGGAAGCTTTTTTAAGGGAAGATCTATATCGCTTGCCGCTTTATTTATATCGTAAATTTTGTATGAAGTATTATCAACTGATAACTCTTGTATATATTCTGAATTATGTACTTTTGACATTTGTTTCTCACTTGATTATGTGGAATAAACATCGTCATTGCGAGCAGCTGTAGAACTGCGTGGCAATCTCAGGAAGTTTGACAAGATTGCCGCATCACTTCTCGCTCCTCGCAATGACTGAAAAAAGCCTTGCAATGACATTAAAATAACCTTATACCAAAACGTAGATTTTTCAAACAAATTAATGTTGATCTGATAAAGTTTTTTGCAGATCGAGAAGCTTAGTTGCTATTTCCGCTTCACTTAAATTCGTAACGTTAATAGCCGTTTCCGTAGCTATATTAATATAATTTGCCGTTACTTCGGTTACACCGCCGGAAATAAGATAAGTGTTTTCAGATTTATGCATATCATCTATATAAACCTGCACTAAACCGGCTTTTAAACTCACAATCATCGGAACGTGACTCGGCAGCACTCCAAACATCCCCTCCTCACCCGACATTGTTACTATTTTAGCTTGCTTTTCCAATACAATACTTAAAGGAGTAATTATTTTGACTAGAATTGTTGCGTTCATAGAATAATATAGTAAAATTACTACGTCACTTCAACGTTTGCGCCTTCTCTATAGCCTCGTCTATAGTTCCGACCATATAAAAAGCAGCTTCCGGTAAATCATCGTATTTACCCTCTACAAGTCCTTTAAAGCCTGCGATAGTATCGGCTAGATTAACAAATTTGCCTGCAGCTCCGGTAAATACTTCAGCAACATGGAAAGGCTGCGATAAGAAACGCTGTATTTTTCTAGCACGTGCCACGGTTAGTTTATCCTCTTCGGATAGCTCATCCATACCTAAAATAGTGATAATATCCTGCAACGATTTATAAGTTTGTAAAACCTGCTGCACTTGTCTTGCTACACTATAATGTTCTTCACCAACAATCATCGGATCAAGTACCTGCGAATTACTATCTAACGGATCAACTGCCGGATAAATCCCAAACTCAGCTATCTGACGGCTAAGTACCGTTGTAGCATCTAAATGTGCAAAAGAAGTAGCAGGAGCAGGATCAGTTAAATCGTCCGCCGGTACATATATAGCCTGCACGGAAGTTATTGAGCCGTGCTTAGTAGAGGTGATACGCTCTTGTAGTTCGCCCATATCGGTTGCAAGAGTAGGCTGATACCCTACCGCTGACGGAATCCTACCGAGTAACGCCGATACTTCAGAACCTGCTTGAATAAAACGGAAAATATTATCTACAAAAAACAAAACATCTTGCCCTTCATTCATATCTCTAAAACTCTCCGCAATGGTCAGACCGCTTAACGCAACTCTTGCCCTTGCTCCCGGCGGCTCGTTCATTTGTCCATAAACTAAAGCTACTTTTGACTTTTCAGGCTCTGCAAGGTTAATAACACCCGAGTCAATCATTTCATGGTAAAGATCATTACCTTCTCTAGTTCTCTCACCAACTCCTGCAAATACCGTATAACCGCCGTGTGCTTTAGCTACGTTATTAATAAGCTCCATTATAAGCACGGTTTTACCAACTCCTGCACCACCGAATAGTCCTATTTTACCGCCTTTAGTATAAGGAGCAAGTAAATCAATAACTTTAATACCGGTTACTAATATATTACGCTCGGTTGACTGATTGGTAAAATCAGGAGCAGGCTTATATATAGAAGAAATATTTGAGCTTTTAATGTCTCCTTTACCGTCAATCGGCTCACCTACAACATTCATAATACGCCCAAGCGTCTCAGTACCTACAGGAATACGAATAGGACTGCCTGTATCTATTACTTCTACGCCCCGCACTAACCCTTCCATAGAATCCATAGCAATACAACGTACTGTATCATCACCTATATGTTGTGCTACTTCCAGGACTATCCTTTGTTTATCGTTATAGCACTCTAGAGCATTTAAAATTTCCGGTAACGCACCGTTATTCGTAAATTTTACATCCACCACCGCTGAAATAATCTGAGTAATTTTTCCAATATTTTTTGTCATGATTTTTTCTTTTGTTAAAAAATATAATACAAATAAAATGAAGAACAGATAGACGAAGTTTAATGTGGAAAAGAGCAAGGCGTTTCATATTTTTTGACAGCGTATATACTAGTACGTGAGGATCAAAAAATATGAAACAACGACGCCAATTTTTCAAATTAAACGAGTATATCTAAACCGCTTCTGAACCGGCTATAATCTCTATTAATTCCGTAGTAATAATAGCCTGTCTTGATCTATTTAGCTTTAAAACTAACTTGCTTATTAAATCATTAGCATTATTTGTTGCATTTTCCATAGCGGTCATTCTAGCGCCCTCCTCACTTGCTCTACTTTGTAGTAAAGCATAATTTATTTGGGAATTCACATATAAATTAATGAGATTAGAAATGAGATTTTCTCCCTCATATTCATAATTATAGTCAATTGATTTGGACTCGCCTACTATGTCACTCATCGCTCTCCTATTATTTATAGGCTTCGCTGCTCGTTCCTTGTATCCGAATCCGACTAAATTAACTATAGGATTATCTATCATAGAATCATCCTGATATTTTGCTACTGGTAAAATCTGTTGTCTAGTCATAATTTGAGTCATTGCGTTCTTAAATTTATTAAAATATATAATACAATTACTAACTTCTAGATTTTCTACTGCCGACATAATTTTTTGTTTTACTTGTAGCATCAGATTTTCATTATGAATTTTGGGTAACTCAAAATAACTATCAATATAATTTACATATTGCCTTTTTAGTGCTTCGTAACCTCTTTTTCCAATAATGATAAGTTTTATTTGTTCGCCTTTATTTTCTAACTCTTTAATATCATTCTTAACTTGCTTAATTATACTGTAATTAAACGTTCCGCATAAACCACGCTGTGATGTCATAACTATCAATAAATTTGCTTTATTCGGCACGGTATTAAAAAATTTCTGCTCTTCTATAGATAACTCATACATATCAATTGATAATATAGCAGACATCATTTTACTAACAGCCTCAATATAAAAATTTGAATTGGCTATTTGACTCTTTATTTTTGCCATTTTAGAAGCTGATACTAGTTGCATTGCTTTAGTAATCTTTTGTGTAGATTTAACGCTTTTAATTCTAGCTCTTAACTGCTTTAAATTTGACATATTTATTTAGTATTTTTATGTCATTGCGAGGCACGAAGCTTTGTTGCAATCTCGTCAAATATCCTGAGATTGCCACGGTCCTTTCAGTCACTCGCAATGACGATTTAGTATCCACACAAAAACAACATCATTTTATTTAACAAATTCCTTAACAAAGTTTTCTAAAAATGCTTTCAGTTTCTGCTCGGTTTCTTCAGTTATACATTGCTCGTTTTTTATTGATTCCAAAATATCTTTTTTATTTAACCTTATCTCCGTAAGCATTTTATCTTCAAATTCTTTTACTTTCTGAAGCGGGACATCATTTAAATATTTCTTAGTTCCAACATAAATACTTACTATTTGTTCTTCTACCGGAAAAGGATGATATTGAGCTTGTTTTAATATCTCAACTAATCTTTTACCGTGATCGATTTGTGCTTTAGTGGCAGGGTCTAAATCTGATCCAAATTGCGAGAAAGACTCAAGCTCTCTAAATTGAGCAAGCTCTAGCTTTACCGAACCTGCTACCTGCTTCATAGCCTTTATTTGTGCTGCAGAACCAACACGGCTTACCGAAATACCGACATTAACGGCAGGTCTTACGCCTTTATAAAATAGCTCACTTTCTAAGAAAATTTGACCGTCGGTAATCGAAATAACATTTGTTGGGATATATGCAGATACATCACCTGCCTGCGTTTCGATTATAGGAAGAGCAGTAAGTGAACCACTGCCTTTTTCCTCTGACATTTTAGCAGCACGCTCAAGCAACCTTGAATGCAGGTAGAACACGTCGCCGGGATAGGCTTCTCGCCCGGGAGGTCTTCTAAGTAATAATGAGATTTGTCTATATGCACCGGCATGCTTACTTAAATCATCATAAATAATAAGTGCGTGCATGCCGTTATCACGAAAATATTCGCCCATACTACAGGCAGAATAAGGGGCAATGAATTGAAGAGCTGCAGCTTCCGAAGCAGTAGCCGAAACAATGAGTGTATAGTCCATGGCTCCGGCATCTTCTAGTTTTTTTACTATTTGTGCAACACTTGATCTTTTCTGCCCAATAGCTACATAAATACAATAAATTTTATCACTTTCATTAGTAAGTGAATGAGCTTGTTTTTGATTAATAATAGTATCAACGGCTATAGCTGTTTTTCCAGTTTGCCTATCACCGATTATTAACTCTCTTTGTCCTCTACCTATTGGGATTAACGAATCTATAGCCTTTATTCCAGTTTGTACAGGTTCACTCACGCTCGTTCTTTCTATTATCCCCGGAGCCTTCATCTCGATATGTCTGTACTCTTTACTTGCAATATCGCCTTTGCCGTCAATAGGATTACCTAGAGCATCAACAACACGACCAAGCAAAGCTTTTCCTACCGGTACTTCTAACACTTCTTTAGTTCTTTTGACATTATCACCTTGCTGTACTTGGTTATCATCCCCCATAATTACAGCACCGACACTATCGTTTTCCAAGTTTAAAACAAGGCCCTTAACACCGGATTTAAATTCTATTACTTCACCGGATTTTACATTAGCAAGACCGTAAATTTGGGCTATACCGTCACCGACGGTTATTACCTGCCCTACTTCCTCAAGCTCACTTAAGCAATTAATATTAGCTATTTCCTTTTGTAATATTTCAGCTACTTCAATAGGCTTTAGTTTCATGTGGTTTATGTCTCCTAATTTTCTTGTCATTGTGAACGAACATTGCCCGTGTGGATACCGAGTCGTCATTGCGAACAGCCGTAGGCCTCGTGGCAATCTCATAAAATATCCTGAGATTGCTTTGTCAATTATTTCGTAATTTCCTCACAATGACTATATAAATATCTATACAGCAATATTAACTGTCTTTAAAGCTTTCGTTATTTTCTCTAAACTACCTTTTATTGAGTAATCTTGCAACATACTATCATATTTAATTACAATACCGCCAATAATAGTATTATCTATATCAAATAATATTTCTGTTTTTTGATTTAATTCTTTTTCTATACGAGATTTAATCCACTCCTGCTCTTTAGGTTGTAACTTATTTGCAGAAATAACCTGAACTATCTTTATGTTTTTACTTTCATATAGTAAAGTATTATAAGCATCTACTATATTAGATAAAATAGCAGTACGCGAATTTTTCACCAATAACAATAAAAAATTTTGTACTATTGTGCTAATTTTGATATTTTTTGCTAATGAATTAACTGCGTTAATTTTGTCATTCTTATTTACTATAGGAGAAAATAGGAAGTCTCTGATATCAAAATTATCGGTAATTATACGGTTTATAGAAGTAATTTCTTCAAAGATCTTATCTTGTATATTATCAACCATAGCGTTATTAAATAACGCTACTGCATAATTCTTGATTAAATTACCTTTGTTCATTTTCTTAATTTATATCTCCGAAGTAAAATGAAACGTATATACGAAGCTCAACTTCAACAAGAGCAAGGAGTCTATAAGGCAAGGAGCGGAGCATATACTTAATACGTGAGCACCACAGCTCTTATAAGACGACGTAGCCAATTCTTGAAGTTCATCGAGTATATTATATATGTATTGCCCTATCATAAGCAGAGAATACTGATTCATGCATCATTTCCGATAAAGTCGGATGCGGGAAGATAGTGTTAATTAAATCTAACTCCGTTCCTTCTAAATTTTTTGAAACCACATATCCTTGTATTAATTCCGTAACTTCCGAGCCTATCATATGAGCTCCAAGCAACTCACCCGTCTTAACATCAAATATAGTTTTAATTAAGCCATCGCTATCACCGCTTACTAAAGCCTTACCGTTAGCTATAAAAGGAAATCTGCCTATTTTAAGTTCATAACCTAAGGTTATTGCTGCTTCTTCAGTCAAACCGACGCTTGCTATCTGCGGCGAAGAATAAGTGCAACCAGGAATATTATGTTTATTAATAGTATGCGGTTTTAAGCCTGCTATGCTTTCCGCTGCAATAATACCTTCATGGCTTGCTTTATGAGCTAAACAAGGCACTCCTGCTACATCGCCTATAGCATAAATTCCTGATGCCGCAGTTTGCATTAACCCGTTAGTAGTTATATAGCCGTTTTCTACTTTAATTTTTGTTTTCTCAAGACCTAAATTTTCCGTATTAGCTGTAATACCTACTGCCATAAGTAAAATTTCAGCTTGTAATTTTTGTGTTTTATCTGCTAACTCTAACTCAATTTCTATCTTATCTTTTGATTTTGTTTGCTTAATTAACTTAGCATTTGTAATAATTTTTATACCTTTCTTCTCAAAGTTCTTATGAGCGATTCCGCTAATTTCCATATCTTCAGCAGGCAATATTCTATTATGTGCCTCAATTACGGTAACATCCACACCAATACTATTATAAAACGAAGCGAATTCTATACCGATTGCACCTGAACCGACAATAATCATAGATTTCGGCACATGCTGCGGTATCATAGCTTCTTTAGAAGTCCAAATTTGTTTACCGTCAGGCTTAAAGCCTTTTAAAACCCTAGATCTTGCGCCGGTAGCTATAATAATATTTCCTGCTTTTACTGTAGGTTTATCATTTATATTTATTACCTTATTTCCTGCAAGACTTGCTACTCCGTCTATCACAGTCACTTTGTTTTTTTTCAGTAGTAATTTAACACCGCCTGCAAGCTTATTTGAAATCTCTCTTGAGCGTTGGACTATGTTCTTAATGTTGATTTCAGCACCTTTAGCATCAATTCCATAATCTTTAGCATGTTTTATATATTCAAAAACCTCAGCAGATTTAAGCAGGGATTTAGTCGGTATACACCCCCAATTAAGACATACCCCACCCAAATGCTCTTTTTCTATTAATACAACTTTTTTCTTTAATTGTGCTGCTCTAATTGCTGCAACATACCCACCTGGACCACCGCCTATAACGGCTACATCATATTGTTCCATTTTATTTTTATTTTGTTAGTTTGTTTATTATGAACATTAATGTCATTGCGAGGAGATGCACAACATCGACGCAGCAATCTCAGGAATCATACACTATCTTATCTCCTGAGATTGCTTACGCTCCTTTTAGTCGCTTGCAATGACGAAAATGGAAATGACACTAGAGTATACTACTCTTCAGCATCCATCTATTCTTTTCATGCACCTTAATTCGTCCAATAATCATATCGGCTGTACCCTCATCGCCCTCTGCTTGTGCTACTTTGAGTCCCTTATATAATGTATCTCTAATAATATCTTGATCTTTTGTTAGACTTTTAAGCATTTCATTTGCCGTTGCGTTTAGATTTGCCTCATCTATAGATGCAAGTTTTATTAAATCTGATAATGCGGGAACTTTAGCATTTAAACTTCTTATTCTTTCAGCAAGCTCATCTAAGCTTTCAGCTAAATCTTCATACTGTCCCTCAAATAATAAATGTAGACTTCTAAACTCTGCTCCTTCTACATTCCAATGATAATTTTGTGTTTTAAAATATAAAGCATAGCTATCTGCTAAAATTTGTTCTAAAGCTTTTACTACTTGCATAATACCCTTAAATTTCTATGAACTTTTTGACTTTATAACATTTCTTTAGATACTTCAAGCGATATTGAAATTTATATAATTTCACCTAATTGCAATGATTATATATTAATTATTAATTTTTGTTAATAATTTCTTGACTATTAAATAAGTACTGCTGATTATGCCCTTCAATTTTAAAAACCAAAAGGAATAGCAAAATGATACATCAATTAACTTCATTTTTAACCACTGTGGCAAGAATTACTACAACCAGTAAGAGCAACAATTGGAGATCAAGAATATAATATGCTTCAAATAGGATATAACGGAGAAAATTATTATATAGATCCTACTACAAAAAATTTAATTGTATCGAATTGTCCTAAAAACAATATGGCAGCGATGGAGTATAGCAAAGGAATTGAATTATTAAATAACGATATCATGAACCTAATATTTAGAGGATTTTTCAAAATAAAGAAAGTGTTAACTAACTATAGACGAGGCTATTATTACTGCAGTTAATTATAATGGAGACGATATACGAGATTATATATTAAAAAAAACAAGGGATAATACTTTTATGCATGAGGAAACATTGATGAAAATATGTCAAGAAAATTTTCGTTATTATTTTGATCCACAAAATTATACTAAAATTTAAAACCCTACTATTGAGTATATACTTAATACTGCAGCAACTAATAACCCTATTACTATAGGTTATAGTAAAGGATGCAAAATATTTGAGGTACTTAAAGGAAATAATTTGAATGGAATTTCTTCAGCAATACAGGATTTAATATCTAACCCGATATCTAGCACTACTCAAGGTACTAACATAATAGAAAACTTATTAGAACTCATAACAAAAGACTTATCTGAAATAGCAGCTAATCCGATTAATAACACAATAACAAGCTCTACTGCCGAAATTTCTGAATCAATCTTTTCCGATAACACCGAAAGTTAGACTGAAACGGGAATAAATTTAATTAATAACACCGTAGCAAACCTTACTAATACTGCTTTCAATACAACTTACAACTCTCAAGAAAATATGTTTGATGAGAGTGATAACGATAATTCCTTAGTTGCTCAATATATAAGCATTGGCACAGCTGTAGTTACCTCCATAGCTGTTATAATAGGTGTAGGGGTAACTTGGTATGTTAGAAATAAAAACGCAACAAAAGCTAAATTAAAACAATATATTGATGAAATTGAAGCTGAAAAACTTGCTGCTGAAATTAATGAAGATGTTACTACTGAAAATAACACTCTACTTGATAATGATCATGCTGTGTGAGATATGACCGGAGTCTTCTATGAAGAAGAAGGTACTTTAGTATAGATAACCCAGAGTATTGCTTTTTAATCAACAACCAATAGCAAATTCACTATTGGTTGTTCCTCGAAAATAAAAATTGAGATTTATTTCAATTCTTGATTTATCAATTCTTTTAGCTTTTCTTTCGCTGCTTCTTTAGAACGTTGCCCTGCATAAGAATAATAATTTTTATTATCTTCAATGAAATGTACAAAGAAAACTGTTCTGTCATTTTTTTGTAGCCAACCTATAAACCATCCAATTTTATGATCCTTTAACTTTACAGTTCTATCTTGGCTAAGTTTATTACCACTACCTGTTTTACCGTAACGCTTCCAACAATCTACAAAATCTTCAATAAACAAAATATTTTTAGTCATTTCCTGGGCTTGAACACTTACAGGCAATTTATTCTCTGCTAGTTTCTGAAGAAAAGCTAATTGTGCTTACGGTGACATTTCTAAAGAACTAGAAAGCCATGCATTAGTTAAACCGTTATTCTTGCCTTTATCTCCTCCTGAAATATCACAATTACCATAATCACATTATGTTACATAATCACGAAATTTTTCAATACCTAATTCTTTAGTAATAATCTGAGAATACCAAACACAGCTATTCTTCATCCAATCTTTAGGTGTTTGGGATTGTTTCCAAACTTTAAGATAGTCAGCATATCCTGCTTTAACAGGTAATTTTGGATGAGTTTCATCAATTAAAAACCCATCATCATAACCCATTAAACTTATAGCAATTTTAAATGTTGAGCATGGAGCATAACGAGACTCACAATTACCTTCTTGTTTTATAATTTTCATTAACTAAAAAACAATCCACGTGAGTTATAAAAGTTAAGTGATATGAGGGCAGTGAGATATAAAATAATTTTTTTCATAGGTTCAAATAAAAATAGGTGGTTTTGTTGCATGACATAGAGAACAGGGAATGACATCGGCTTAAACTAATTATACAGTTTAGTAAATGTCCTGCGATTGATCTTCCTTACTCGGTACATAATCAAAAATATCATTATTATCGTGATTATCAATCATATATTCATTCTCAAGCATCTGAACATTATTTACTTTAAATGCTTCTATAACAGTACCGCTTGGTGTAATTTTACCAGTTGCTCTATCTACGGCGATTAGCTTAATTGAATCTGGAACTTTGAAAGGCAGCGATGGCTTATCCTTATAAGCATTACTCATAAAATCAATAAAAATCGGTAATACTACGTTTGAGCCTGTTGCTCTTTTTCCAAGCTCTTTCGGTGTATCATAACCCACATAACTGCCGACTACTATTGTGGGTGTAAAACCTACAAACCATGTATCTTTACTATTGTTACTAGTACCGGTTTTTCCGCCGATAATTTTCCCTAACTTCTTCGCAGCATAACCGGTACCTCTATCTATTGCTCCGGTTAAAAATGAAGTAATTTGATAATCACTAGCTTCATCCGTAACTCTATAGATATATTCTTTCGGTATTTCTAATATTGCAGTATCTAAATTACTATCCGAAACATTACAAGCAAGACATTCTCTATCATCTCGCCTATAAATAATTTTACCGTTACGATCTTTAATTAATTCTACAAAATGAGGCTCAACTTTTTTACCACCGTTAGCAATAATTGCATAAGCATTAGTCATTCTGCTAAGTGTGGTTTCAATTGAACCAAGTACCATAGAGTAAACTTTTTTTGGTTCATTATTAATACCGAAACGCTTAATTATATCAACGATTTTTGTAAGTCCTACGGCAGTTGCAACTCTTACGGTTATAAGATTACGAGATTTTTCAAGACCAGTACGCATAGTGATTTCACCTAAAAACTTACCCTCATAATTTTTAGGACGCCAACTAGGCATCCCTGGACCTTGCGAAATCTCAATAGGTCCATCATTAAAAATCTGATTCGGCTTAACACCGTTTTCAAGAGCTGCTAAATAAACAAAGGTTTTACTCAAAGAACCGGGTTGACGCAGTGCTTGAGTTACTCTATCAAATTTACTTGTGGAAAAATCATAACCACCAACGCTTGCAAGTACCTGTCCGGTATTTGGGTTCATAACCATAATAGCACCGTTTACTTCAGGAATCTGACGAAGAGCATACCCCTCTTTTATAGCCTCAACCACTATCACATCACCTTTTTTAAGCAAGGTCTTAACTGATTTAAGATTACTTCTTGCCCATTTCATTTCAGCAATAGGCATCTTAGATTTGCTGCCGTCTATAAGTCCAATCTCTACATGATTATCGGCCACATCTAGAACTACAGCTAATTTATACTCTAAAAGCGATGGAGGAGTCGGTAGTTTTTTTAGCTCTCCTTGCCAATTATCAAGAGAAATATTAGCTATAGGCTTTCTAAAACCACGCTTTCTATCAAACTCCCTTAGACCTTTTCTTAGAGAGTTTTCAGCTAATTGCTGCATCTTTGCATCTAAAGAAGTAATAATAGTAAGACCTCCGGTATAAAATTCTTCCTGACTATTTAACATCCTAATTACTTCTTCTCTGACCTGTGCAGCATAATAATCTGCCGTAACAGTTTCTTCCTTAGCTCGTTTACGTAAAACTATCGGGCTATCCATAGCTTCCTTCGCAGCATCTCTTGTTATATAACCATCTTCAAACATACGTGCTATTACGTAATCACGACGAGCTTTTACTCTAGCATAGTTTCTCTCAGGAT
>NZ_LECS01000004.1:878508-888025 GCF_001602635.1 Rickettsia endosymbiont of Proechinophthirus fluctus
TAGGCAGTGCCGCAATAAAAGCTGATTCTGCAATAGTAAGTTCCTCTACGGATTTATTAAAATAATTTTGTGCAGCTACCGCAACACCGTATGCACCACGACCAAAAAATGTTTGATTAAGATATAATTCTAAAATTTGATCCTTAGTAAATACTCTTGAAATCATATAAGAAAGAATCGCTTCTTTAATCTTACGTTCAAGAGAAACTTCGTTAGTTAGCAGAAAATTTTTAACCACTTGCTGAGTAATGGTAGACGCTCCTTCCATACGCCTATGATGTAAATAATTAGATATGTTTAAAAATGCCGCTCTAACTATTCCAAACAAATCAACGCCGGGATGGTTATAGAAATTCTTATCCTCAGCTGCAATAAAACTTTCTATTAGCGAACTCGGTACGCTATTAATCGGTACAAACACACGACGTTCAAAAGCATACTCCTCCATTAATTTGCCGTCACGGGAATAAATACGCGTTACCGACGGCGGATAATAACGTGCAAGCTGTGAGTAATCAGGCAAATCACGCGAATAGTGGTATATTATATAAGCAGTAATCCCGCAACCTACTAAAATAAGGAAGACAAAAATTTTTAAACAAAAAAGAAGAGATTTATACATGACTTATAATATTTCGCCGGTTAAACTATTAAGTAAAGCCTTAGTAATTTTTACATCAATGATTTTACCAAGCAAAGATTTATTAGGGTTTTGGATATATACGGACTGCATGTATGGAGTTTTACCTATTATCTGGTCGTCGAATTTACCATTGCGATCAAATAGAACTTTCATAGTACTACCAACACAACTTATATTAAAAGCTAGTTGCTGAGCCATGAGTTCTTGTTGTAATATAGTTAATCTCTCTGATTTTATATGTTCAGGTATTTGGTCGGTTCTAGTTGCACCAGGTGTGCCGGGACGTGGGCTATATTTAAACGAATAACACTGACCATATTTTACTCTACGGACCAAATCTAATGTATCTTCAAAATCTTCATCTGTTTCACCGGGAAACCCGACAATAAAATCAGAGGATAAAACTATATCAGGCCTTGCTTCTCTTAAGCGATTAATTATATCAAAATAATATTCCCGATTATGTTTGCGGTTCATGGCTTTTAATATTTTATTTGACCCTGACTGCACCGGTAGATGTAGAAACGGCATTAATTTAGGTTCGGTGCCGTACAGCTTTATTAGATCATTATTCATATCTATCGGGTGTGAGGTGGTATAACGTAATCTCTCTAAATTGGGAATTTGTGCTAGATGTTTGAGTAAATCGGCTAGACTAAATATTTTATCTGCAGGACCTTTACCGTGATATGCATTGACATTTTGTCCAAGTAACATAATTTCTTTAGCACCGCTACTAACTACTTTTAGTGCTTCTCTGTAAACCTGCTCTACATTTCTTGAAAATTCAGCACCTCTAGTATAAGGTACTACGCAGAAAGTACAAAATTTATCGCACCCTTCCTGTACCGATATAAAAGCACTTGTTCCTTGCGGATATAATTGCTCAGGTAGCTGATCAAATTTTGCTTCTTCAACAAAATCAAGATCGATTAAGTGTTTTTCATGTCTAACGACTTTTGAGATTAATTCCGGTAGGTTATAATAAGATTGCGGACCGACAACAATATCAACATAAGGAGTTCTTGTAAAAATCTCCTCCCCTTCCGCCTGTGCCACACAACCGGCTACAACTATTATTGCAGAACTTAAACCTTGTTTTGTTCTGGTATCTTGTAGTTTCTTAATACGACCGAGTTCAGAATAAGTTTTCTCAGCTGCTTTCTCTCTGATATGACAAGTATTTAGAATAATAACATCTGCTTCTTCAATATTTTCAGTAGGTTCATAGCCAAAGGGATAAAGCAAATCCTGCATCTTAACGGAATCATAAACATTCATCTGACACCCGTAGGTCTTAATATAAAGCTTCTTACTCATAATTTTATATATATATCTTTAAACTAAAAGCCTAGTATACGAAGATCAAATTCAAAAAGAGCGAGGAGTTCACAAGGCAAGATGAGCTGCGTATAACGTAATACGCAAGAACCGAAGCTCTTGTAGAACGACTCAGCCAATTTTTGCAGTTCATCGAATGTACTAAAGTTTTATATTATACTATATTTATATCAATCTTTAAACTAAAACCTTAATGGGCATTGCTCAATAACTATAGATATCTTTAAAAGCCCTGTCATTGCGAGGAAAAACTGCAAGTTTTGACGAAGCAATCCAGTTAAAAATGCTAATATTTAGATTTTTATTATTTTTGCTAGATTGCTACTACGCTCCTTGCAGTCGCTCGCAATGACGACTCAGTATCCAGGCAGGTAATACTGAGTTAGTAATGACACTCAATCCTTACGGATTAATTCTTGCTGTACAGATTCTTGCGGTGATTTCTTTTAATTTTTCTATTCTTTCAATAAAACAAAGCAGCTGTTCTTTAGTAATTTTATAGTTTTTATCATATCTTGCATCAACATAAGCTTTTTCAAGAAGCTCAAAACACTTTTTTTGTTCTTCGGTTAATTGAAGAAATACACTCCATAATTCATTGTCATAATTTCCTGCCATGCTACCTAGTTCTTGTAAATTATGTAATTGAGGTTTGTAGCTTGAGGAAACTAATAAAATAGTACTGTAAAGACTTTCCGTAGCTTGATGAAGGGCAAAGGCTGATAAAAAGCATACTACAAATCGCTTAAATAAGTAGTTGCCCCTTTTAAAAAACCTTTACCTCTACCAATCGCTCCAAGATAAATCTTTAGCCTCGCTAAGTATAAATTCACCGCTATCATATAAAAGAATACCTTCTTTTTTTATATCGGTATAAAAATAACGTCCTTTTTCTAACTGCCTACTTATTTCCTCTATTGACTCTAGAATTATCGATATTCTTGAATCATACGGAATAATTTGCTTAGGGTTTATTATTCCTGTGTTTTCTAATCTTATATATTTATATTATCTTTTAATCTTAAAACAGTATATCCTTTATATTTACCTTTTTTCAGAATTATCAAAATATCAGTATCGCTATGATAGCCGTAAGGTAGATCATGTACCCAATCGCCTCTAGCAAAAGAGCCGTACAAGATAATCATAGCAATTTTTCCTGTGCAATATCTAAAATCTGCTGCACTATAAAATTAAGCCTTGCTCTAATTTTAAGAGAACGTTCGGGCAAGGTGGTTTTCATTTAAATATCTATACTTTATATTGTTCTACTTTTAGCTTTTTTATTTCTTCTATTGTAAGCTTAGTATATCGTGCTATTTTCTCTATAGGCTCATTCTCTATTAGCATTTCTTTTGCAGTTTCAATTTTCTCTTTTTGTATGCCCTTCTCCATCCCGGCATTAAACTTTTCTTCAAACTTGTCTATTTCTTGTTATATAGCCATTTCAGCTTTAAAATAATCATCATGCTCTTGTTCTGTCCATTTATATTGCTCTAAACTTGCATATGCCGATAACACAATTTCATTTTTAATCTCTTTTGGCGGTTCTTGTTCTTGCGAAGCATATTTTAATAAATGCAACCATTCATCGGTATCATCTTTAAGATCATTTTTTAAAACTTCCCTAGTTCAATAAATACATAAGTTAATGAAAACAAATATTATTTATGGGTATTGCTTTCTTTTATATGATGATAGCTAATATACGGCAATTCATCAGGCAAAGCTTTTGCTCCTATGAGAGAAATTATTACTACCGGCAATAAATCCTTATGTTTCATACCCTTCTTAATTTGACTAACTTAGGTATAACAACCGTAAAGCTGTGTTCTATTAAGATAATCTTTCTCCATTTTACGCTGCATCTCGATTATATACCATCTACCGGTTTCATCTTTAACTTTTATATCGAACAAACTTCTTTGCCCTTCAAGAAATACAGGTAACTGTTCAGTAGTTATATAGCTTAAATCTATGATTCTATCTCCTTGCGATAACCTAAGAAGAGAGGTCAATAAATTTATTAATTTTACTTTATCGCTAAATAGTTTTTTAAATGCGACATCATTTGTACCGTCTAAATATCTTTGGATAAATAATTATATCTTTGGTAAATCTTTATACACAGCAAATTAACTTCAGGCAGTAAATTACTTTTACAATTTATTATCGGTACTAGGCTTCTTGCATCACCTATCTTATAAAGAGGCACTTGAAGGAAACACGGAACACAGCACTGCAGCGTACATAAAAGTACGTGAGGATGTGAGTACCGGATTGACGTACAAATTTACCTTTAGAAGGAGGTTATGCAAGAAGCCTATTAATACCTACCATTATCATCATACACTCCCCAAATTACTTTCTTGGAAATCCAACCTGTGTAATCCTTACATGTAATTTGGCAGAATTGTTCTTTACATTTTTTCAAACTACAACGAACTTTTGGCATTAATTTTGCTATAACTCGGCTTTTACGGTCTGCAGATTTGGTAAGTTCTATTTCCTTATCAGAAGTAATAACTACTGATCTTTTACCTGATAAAACACTTGAATGTATCCAACCGCCTTCGCCGTTAATGTCACGTACTTGTCGCCATTGCTTGTATTCTGCAGTTATTTCCACCGGTTCGCCTTTTTTAACAAAAACCCATTCTACGGCAGATTTAGTAGTTGGTCCGCTCCTTGCATTTACTTCATTAGATTTTATTGAAACAAATCTCGGAATAGGCAATTTTTTATTATCGGCATTAATTGTTGTTGATAATATTACAATAATTAAAGTAATAAGAATTTTAATCATTATCTTCCGCTTCAGATAAAGCATCCTCTTTTTTTGCTATTATATAATTACCAAGCCTAAATTGTACTTTTATTCTATTAATTTCCTGCTCACTAATACCTATATTTTTTAGGACTGTTCCACCTATTTGTAATCCAGTCTCATAACTTTCTGGAATAATAGTTGTGGCACCTAAATCATAAAACTCTCTAGCATTTTTTAAATTTTTTAACTTAACGACAACCGGTATATCCTGATAATTACCACTAATTGTTTTAAGCGATTTCTTGATAGTTACTTGATTATTCATAGTAAGTATTATAGCGAATGCTCTTTCCGTACCTAATGCCTTTAGAGTATCGGCTTGCGATACATCACCTTTAAAAACCGGCAAACCGTTTGATAGCTCTTCTTTTACCCTATCATCATCTAAATCAAGTATTACGTAACTTATACCTTCCGCTTCCAAAACTCTTGCTACCATTTTACCGGTATTACCGAGTCCGGCAATAATAATATGGTTTGTTAAATCTCTTGCCCCAAGCTCAATCATTTGAGTCGGAGTTTTACCAAGTCCTTTATCAACTTTCTCAGCAATCTTTTGCCCTAAAGCTGCAAGTAATGGAGTAAGTGCCATAGTAAAAGTAACTACGAGTAATAATATATCGGCAGTACTTTCTTCTAATACTCCACTATCTTTACCTAAACTGAATAATATAAAACCAAACTCTCCACCTTGCGATAATAATAAGCCTGAATAAAAAGCAACTCCTTTATTAAAACCGAATAAAATACAAAAAGCCGTTATGATTAAGGTTTTTATACCTATTAAAGCAATAGATAAAGTAAGAATATGAGATATTTTTTCATACATTTCTAGGGCATCGATATTCATACCCACGGTCATGAAAAACAATCCTAAAAATAAACTTTTGAAAGGATAAATACTTTCCTCTGCCTGCAATCTAAATTCAGTTTCTGCAACTAATACTCCGGCAACAAATGCTCCTAGAGCTAAAGATAAACCAAATGTTTCGGTAGCCCAAGCAGCAGAAAGTACTATTAACAAAGTCATCGAAATAGGTAACTCGCTTGCATTATTACTTTCTGATGAAATGAATGAAAATACAGGACGAAGAAAAACACGACCGACAATAAATATTGTAAGTAAGGCCGTTACGGCTTTTAAGAGTGCAATACCAAGAGCCGCTGCAAGCGAGGCTTTATTGTTACCGGCAAGTAACGGAACTATCACAAGCAATGGCACTACGGCCAAATCTTGTAGTAACAGAATAGCTAAAGAAACTCTTCCTATTTGCGTTGATTGACTACGATTTTCCTCAATAACCTGCATAACAAGTGCTGTAGATGAAAGGGCCAGACCACCGCCGGTAATAATAGCCGCACTACTATTACCGTCTATAAGCACCATTGCACCGGCAATTACTATAGCGGTTGTTAAAACTTGCAAACTACCGAGACCAAATACATATCGTCTCATAGCTTTTAATCGCTCGAAGGATAACTCAAGTCCTATCGCAAATAATAGAAATACTACACCAAGTTCACCTAGTAACTTAGTTTGGTCATATGTTACGATTTTTAAACCGTGATCACCTATTGCAGCTCCGGCAATTAAGTAACCAAGTACCGGACTTAATCTAAGACGCTTAAGTATAGCCACGATAAAAACCGCAGTACCGAGTAAAATTATAACGTTAATAAGAATATGATCGTTCATCTTTTCCAAATTTCTTCTAACTTAAAATGCTCCCGTACTTCAGGATAAAAAATATTAATTAAAATAGTACCTGCATCTATTAGTACCCATTCTGATTTACCAAGCCCCTCAATATTACTATTTATACCAGCATTATTTTTTAATTCTAAAGCTACATATTCAGCAATTGCTCCAACATTTTTAGTCGAACGACCGCTAGCAAATATAATATAATCGGCTAATTTATGTTTTCCTGTTAAATCAATTACCTCAATATCTTCTGCTTTTTTCTCACTTAAACATTCTAAGATAAATAATTTTAATTCTTCAGTTTCTTTTTTCATAATAATTAATAGGATGACATAATAATATTAATTATTATATGCATAAGAGTCGATTTTATCAATGAATGTTTAAAATTCTATAATAAAAAATTCATATAAAGCTTTACTTTAAGCAAAAAAACTTTAATTAATACTTAAATTAATATTGATAAAATAATGGCAATATCTGTAGAAGAGTTAGAAAAAATACTTAAAGAATCATTTCCGAACAGTACAATGAAAATTACTGATTTAGTAGGAGATCAAGACCATTATGCCTTAGAAATATCAGATGTTCAATTTAATGGACTTTCTTTAATTAATCAACATAAATTAGTAAAAAACGCTCTGTCTGAAATATTAAATAAAAAACTACATGCAATTACCATAAAAACTATCGCAGTTCCCGAAAAATAATTACAAATATTAATATGATAATCCAAGTTTACTTTAAATCTTAGCGTACCGGACTGGGCATGGTATTTTTTAGCTAAGTTCAGACTGTAATGCACTCCGTACTCCATTCTACCCTTCTTAATTACTGCACCTGCCCCTAAATCATATAGCATTTTAGTAGGTTTAGGTGCCAGTACCGGTAGAGGCTCATTAAGACCGTTAAGATCTGCAACGATTGCCGGTGTTTTACCTTTGAAATCGTAATTAATAAAGGCATAAATTTGCGGTCTAATTATGCATTCATCCTTATAGGAGGTTGTCTTAATTTCACCGCCGAGTATACCTTGTTATATTGACATTTCTAAATAGTTAGGTTTTGGAAAGAAGTACCGTATTCCTGATAACTGGAATCTTTAATCTTAGTAAGCCTAATTCCTGCCATCGGTGCAAATGAAGTTTCTTTCCATAGATAATTATAACCCCCAACTACTTAACCGCTATAAAAAGTTGAATTATATTTACCGTGTGCTGTTTCATAACCGCCTACAATATTACGTAGTTCATTAGTTTTAATATCACTTCGTGCATAGATGGTTACGCCTTCTATAAATAGGTTATTTATAAAGCTATATAAACCGTATATAGAGCCCATATTAGTTCCGACCTTAGTAGTATTGCCGGCTTTAGCATTTTACGTAACTTCGTATCGACTCTAATAAGCAGCACCCAGAACTATATTATCGTTTATAACGGTATCAATCCCGATTGAGCCACCGGTAGATTTAGCTTTATAAAGTCCGTTAAAGGCTTTTTGTACTGCCTTACCGTAATATAGGCTAACCCATACCCCGTAAATGGAATTATTAGCTTTACTTTCATCAAGTTCACAATCACCGCCTCCGACAACTACACCTCTCTTACGTGATGTAGCATCTTCTGCTGTAGGATTCATAGCATTGTTATTTTCATCTTCAAGAGCCTTAATGCTCTCCCTTACTTTTTGATTAGCGATACTAGTATTATCTTGTGCAGCATTAAAGCCGTCATTCGCTTTAACACGACTTATTCCGCTACCTGAGCTTCCACCGCTACTTGTACCTGCAAAATTATCTCGGCTACTACCTATAGCAGACATATCGCTACCGGGACTACTTCCCATGCCGTTACTATTATTATTAGCGGGAGAAACACCTGTTGCTTTAGGATTACAGCTATTACCGTATGGACTACTTCCGCTGTTAGTTACACCGCCTTTAGTTGTATCTCCCAAACTAGAACTGCTCCCTTGTGCTGAAGAGTTACCGCTATTAGCAGGAGCAATACCGGTTACAGCAGGACTATTATAACTTGAGCCACCGACACCACTCTAACCACTAGAAGCCGTTGATAGACTGTATACATCCGAACCAAAATGAACTATTGTAGCTTGAGCCACCTGTTGACGGACTGTTATAACCCGTAGTACCTCCAAAGCTACCGCCTCCTCCAGTTGATAACTGGTTAGCGCCTACGTTTGAGGTTGAAGTCGTTACGACCGAAGCATTCGGACCGTAAGGATTGCCTCCGACATTAGCAGGACCGTTAGGACCAAATTCGCCTGTGCCTGTAATCGGAGTAGTCGGTATATCCCACCGGATTGCTAGGTGTTACGTCGTAGCTGCCCGGAGTGGTAGACGGAACATATATATATTGTTAACTACACTACCGCTAGTTGGTGGCGGCTGTAGAGGGTTAAAACCTCCAACACTCGAACCGACGGAAGGACCCCATTGGGGTAATAAGCGGAGTAGTTATTCTATGTATTTCATTTGAAGGTCTTTGTAATTATAGGTAATAGATGTTCAACGACTTCTCATCTTTGCCCTACAAGGGTATTTACTATAACATTACCAACAGTAGTATTTATTAAAATTTTGATGATATTATTGTTACATCTCCTGTTGGTTCTATCGTTAAAAGTACAAAGGAATTACCTGTAATTTGCCATCTGACAAAACCACCTTCATTAGCGGTTACATTAAACGGTAAGCTTACAGCATTACCAACTATGATATTACACCTGCTGCCGTGGTGATGATAGGATAAGCACTACCTTGCCCCAATAGCAAACGGATTATTTTGTGCAGTTAAAAATACTTTAATTGAAGAAACATTTGATAAATCAAAGGTACTACTGCTTGCGAGTACTATATTACCACTATTAGCGTTGCCTGTTTGCCCTGCATTTATAGTATCATAGAAGACATTTATAATAAGCTCACCAGTAGGAGTAGCAGAGCCTGTATAAGTAACTTTATTATTACCAAGAT
>NZ_LECS01000004.1:888036-894737 GCF_001602635.1 Rickettsia endosymbiont of Proechinophthirus fluctus
TATATTACTTCCTGAGATATTGCCCCCGACATTTACGCTAGTATTATCACAGGTAAACATCATTGTTACTTGATCGGCAACTTATAGTATATGCTCCTAAATCTGATGCAATAATAAAAGCGGTTTTCTTCGGTGCAAAAGTAATAGTATTAGTGCCTGTTACCGCTTTTTGTAACCATACATCATCATCGCATTTATGACTACCGCCATTAATCGGTGCTTGTACAAGTGCAGCATTAGTGTATTCCGCTGAAGAGTTGCTGCTGCTCCCTTTGAAGTTCTCTGAAACGATTTTTGTTTTGTAATGAAATTTTGTTGTTGCTCTTGGCACTTTAACACCGCCGACCGTGGCTGACGGAATGTCTAAACTTCTACTGTTATAACCGGTAAATACCGCTGATTTACCAGCATCAATAGTAATATCTTTAGCATAGGTATTCCCTTTTACCGTGCCTTTATTACTACTGAACTAGTTTAAGGTTTAAATTCTCACTGCCTAAATCATCGGTCAAACCATTATTAGCGTTAAATATTGCCGTACCTTGATTATTAGTCTTGGTTGTTATACTCGAGTAAAAATCTTCGCTATCGATTGTGATTTTACTGTCTACACCGTTGAACTGAACAGTTTTAAGGTGATTTGAGTCTGTAAACCTACCGAACCACTACCGCTAGCTCCAATTGTTAAATCATTTGATATTGCAAGAGTATGGATTTTATTACCTGTGGTCGTAATTGATTCATTTATTATACTTGTATTACTAAGGCTTAAAGTTGCAGACTGAGCAGTAGTAAATGAAATCGAGCCTTGTTTTCACGGTACCTTGAATTGTAATATCACCCCCGTCTATTTGAACTATATCGACCATTCCTTTAGTACCTATATACTACCGGAATAAGTAATAGCAGTAAATTCATCACAAATCACCATGCTCTATCCTCAGGATTTAAAAGCAAAAGGAGAAAAGCTTGATCCTTCAGAAATATCTAAACTATTCGTTGTTCCCTTAAATTTTATGTCGCCACCATTTATTAATATTACATATCCTGCATTAATACCTCCGGTACAATTTAATACATCACCGCTAATAGTTATATCACCCACTTTTGAAGTACTGCTACCTATAGCTCCACTAACGCTGCTTGGACCGGTAAACATTAAATCCACAGCTTTACCACCTGTGATGTTAATACCACTGGTTAAATCAGTTGCTTGAGTAAACACTTATTACCCGTGCCAGTTCCTTGGATTTCAGCAATTGACATATTACCGCCGGCGTTAATCGTAACGGTGCTGTTGTCAACACCCACTTTTAACATTGCAAGGTTCGTAATTGTATTTGTTGAGTTTCCATTACCGTCAACTGTACCTATTAGTACCGTTAGTACCTCCGGTACTTGTTATATTACCGGTAATAGCTGATGTTATATTATTTGCTATATCACTAGCAAATATTGCTACGGTACCGACATTATTTTGGAAATTCATATTACCGTCAATCTTTACAGCCCCAAGCTCGCTATTAATAGGACCGGAAGGAGTGGAGAAAAAAATTTGATCCAAACTTTGATCCTATAGCAACTTTTGCAACGGATACGTCGATATTTGGGGTATTAAGAGCAGTTATTACCAGTGTTCTGTGCCCTGTAAGTTGTACTTTACTCACCAGATTTGCTTTTGTTCCGATAGCATACTTATTAGCCATACCATCTATTGTTAACTTGGTATTAGCATTTTTTGCATTTATCTCAACTACACCGATATTTGGAACAACTGGCTCTATATTACCTGTTAACTCTATAGTACTGTTTTTGCCGCTAACTACGGTAGTCATTAACTTTAAAACAGATGCGGGATTCACGAATGTAACACCTGGTGCATCTAATGGAAAATCACCGTTTAATGCATCAAGGGCATAAACGGCTGGTCCAGCATTAACCTCACCGATATTAATTTTGGCAATCTTAGCCGAGGTAAGTGATGCATCGGCAAAAACCCCGCCAGCAGTAATATTAAACACTGCAGTATTACTCATATCAAGTCCATTTGTACCTAACATAGCATTAGTACCAACAACGCCGACATTACCACTAACATTTATAACATCAAGGGGGGTTTGCCTTTGTGCCAAGAGTTTCATTACCCAAATTACCCTGCAAAATTAACACATTGTTATTAGGTATAGTACTAGAAGTACTACTTAAATTGACACTACCGCCTCCACCGGCAAACCCATCGACACTATTCATAAAGGTAACTTGTTGATTTTTACTAGTAGTTAAACCAAATACGGATTTAATATTATTCAAATTAATATCACTTCCTAGCGTTCAAGCCTTGTTAGATACATCTATCGTAAATGCCACGATTGCATTTCTCTGCCCGATATTAATTGTGTTTACCATACCTATACTTGAATCAGTAGCCGTTAAAGTAGTACCGGTAGTATAAACGTTTAATGTTCCTGTGTTCCCGTTTTTGATTTGGCTGTTAAGTAAATAACCTGCAGGATTTGCTCCCGAAAACTCTAAAACACCGCCATTGGTAAAATCCACGTTACCGCTTTTTGTAAGCGAGTCTTGTAAATTCGCCACAGCATTGTTACTAAGTGTTAAAGAAGTAGCGGATACACTTTTTTGCAAGATAACCGTTTTATTACCTGCTGCATTAACAGTAATTGCTCCAATATTATTTATGACTCCGGTAACGTTACCGCCTCCTAAAAATACTAAATTACTGTTAGTTGCTGCACTACTTGTCACTGCTGCTAAAGTACCGATATCATTAACGTTAACCGTACCTGCAGCCCCTTTAAAATCAGTCTGTCCTGTAATAACTGTTGTGTCAATAGTTCTGGCCCCGCAAAAAGTTGCATTACCGGTAATATTGCCTGTATATGTTCCTGTTCCGACAGTAACATTACCCGTAGTATTTGTTGTAAGTTGGCCTGCTCCGACCGCAGCATTACGCGTACCTACTCCTAAAACATTAACAATGCCGTTAACACCTCCGCTACTTGTTACTGCCGCTAAATTACCGCCCGCAGCAAGGTTTATTGTACCGGCATTATTGCCTTGAACATTTTATAATATATTAACCGGATTTGTAGCTCCTACATTACCGATAACCATACTATTACCGACAAAATTTAATATATTCACACCTCCTCCTAATTTATTATCTATATTACCACCGGTAGTCCCACCAACATTCTTACCATCAGCGATTGTTACTTGTACGGCCGTACCATTAAAATCTATATCAGAAATTACATCTTGCTGAAATCGTACTAACGAGTTCTGCGTAAATTGTACTAATCCTCCCGCGCCAGTATCCAATCCACACCATACGGCGTGTCTACTCCTTACTGGTGTTCCCTATATGAATAGTTTGGGCAAAGATGGTTCCTGTAATTGTAGCTGGAGTGTGATTTAGAGGAGCTCCTATCCCATCGGTTAAAAATTTGTTAAGCCTTATTGTTCCTCCTGTTTCGTTACCACTACCTGCATTAAGTGCAATTTCTCGGCTACTGGAAGCCACTTGTACTCTTAACTGACACCATCTACATCATTTGCTGAAACTAGGTTGAAGCTAGCCACAAATTCTGCAGCATTTGGCGATTCATTACTTACGTCATAAGTAGCATTTTGGCCGCCGAACTTGATACTATGTCTATAGGTTGTATATCCATAACTTCATTAACGTAAAGACCTGAGGCTGGTGAAGTATCAGTAGCAAAATTAAGTAACTTATTATTTGCAATATTAAAAGTTTTTGCCTTAATCCAACTGGGATGTTTAAATTGAAAGTCAGTGTCAATCTGTAATGTAAGATCTGCCTGGCCTTGAACAGAAGTTACTATACTACCTGGACCTGAGATAAAGGCGATTCTATTATCACCAGTAGGAGGAAAAAGTAGATGTAGCCTGAAAAATCAAAGTACTAGCTAAATCGTTAAAATTAAAGCTGTTAAAATAGTAAGTATTCCCTGGTGCTTCTCCTGGTCCTGGAGCAACAGGAGGAACCACTGCAAGCACTTGTGCATTTGTAACTGGCGTACCTGTTAAAGTGATGTTTATAGCGTTAGGGACATCTACAACACGCCCGACATTTTCTTTAGTAAGATCAATAGGTATAACCGGTCCAAAATATGTTATTTGGCACAGTCATTGTTGCATTATTAAAGGTATCTAAATATATAGCAGGAATTGCTGGCACATCTACAGTAAAATTATTTACTTCGCCAAGGGTTACAAATGAACCTGGTACATATGCTCTTCCGCCAAAAGCACTACCATCAGCTACTGAGCCCCCCCTACTGTTACGATTCGGTTAGCAGTACCAAGGGGGCACTAACTAGTACTAGTAAGCATCAATGCCGCAATTGATGTAAACATGTTTTTTTTATTAAATTTTTTATTATGATTTTGTTATATACATAATATATTACTTTTAATTGAAAAACATTAATTAATACTAAAAATATCTATAAAAAATACTTATAAATAAGGTATTTTCTATATAGAGAGTAATTTATGATTACTTTTTCTTGTTTAAAATAAATTAAACTTTATTTACTTTTTATAGAAATTCGGTAAATCGAATATAAAACTTAAGAAATACAAGGGTAAAACCTATCTATTTTAGCTTCTTAGTGAAAACCGCAAAACTTTATTAATTTTTGTACCTCTTATGTCATTCCTGCGAAAGCAGGAATCCAGTAATCTTTAATTTCATCCCGCAACTTGATTGCGGGATCTCAGGACACAGTCTGTTATACAAGATCGGGTCAAATCACAGTATAACAGCAAAAAAGACTGGATTCCCGCTTCCACGGGTATGAACATAAGGGCCATACAACAAAGCCGCAGGACTAATACAATGACGCTTAGAACCTAACAAAACCACTTTTTCTAGGTAAAATCTATAAATTTTTACATAAACAAATTGATTTGCTACGAATAATAGAGTATATAATATAGATATAATTAATTATCGGGGCGTAGCGCAGCCTGGTAGCGCATCTGGTTTGGGACCAGAGGGTCGGGAGTTCGAATCTCTCCGCCCCGACCATAAAAACATAAATTATAATGTCAAAAGACGACCTCATTCAGTTTACAGGTACAGTACTTGAACTTTTACCTAATGCTACTTTCAGAGTAAAGCTTGAGAATGATCATGTAATTGTTGCTCATACTTCCGGTAGGATGCGTAAAAATCGTATCAGAATATTACTAGGAGATAAGGTTATGGTAGAAATGACTCCTTATGATTTAACTAAGGGGCGTGTGATTCATCGTCACTAGTCTTTATAAGTATGAAGCAGAACAGAAAAAACCTACCGATTATATTAGCATCAAGCTCTCCTGCAAGAATTGAGTTACTAAACAGAATCAAAATTATCCCTTCACAAATTATTCCGGCAGATATAGGCGAAACACCTAATTTGCGTGAATTACCCGCTCCCTTAGCCATAAGACTTGCTTACGAAAAAGCTATAAAAATTGCATCTCAAATAGAGGCATCAGCTATAATTATAGCTGCCGATACTGTAGCGGCAGTAGGTAGAAGAATATTGCCGAAAGCTACTACTTATGAAGAAGTCAAGAATTGTATTAAGATGTTATCCGGACGTCGTCACCGTGTCTATACCGGTTTATGTATTATCAAAAAAGAGAATGATCAGCTTACAGTTAGACAAAAAATAGTTCAGACTATTGTTAAGTTCAAAAAATTAAGTGATGAAGAGATTAATTTTTATTGTGCTTTGGATGAGGGAATAGATAAAGCCGGCGGATGTAAAATTTCCGGTTATGCAGAAGCTTTTATCTCATTTATTTCCGGCTCATATTCAAATGTTATGGGATTACCTTTATTTGAAACAGTAAATGCTCTAACTTCTTTAGGTTTTAGATGTTCAAGTATCATGCCTGCAAAAATGAATTATTGTCATTCCTCGACTTGATCGCGGAATCTAGTTAAAAATACTAAAATTATTAATATAATAATTTGTTTTTCTAGACCTCGTTGTCAAGCCACGGGGTGGCATTAAATGTTTTTGGATTCCTGCAATCCACGCACATAAATTACCTAGCTACTTAATTCCCAGGCTCATCCAAATGACTTCTCTCATAATTTTCATGACGCTCTTGAGCTTCAATACATAATGCAGCAATAGGTCGTGCTTCTAATCTTTTTATACCTATTGGGTCGCCTGTTTCTTCACAGTAACCATATTCCCCATTTTTAATACGTGATAATGCTTCTTCTATTTTACTCATTAATTTACAATATCTATTTCTACTACGAAGCTCAAAAGCTCTTTCTGTTTCATGAGTAGCACAATCGTTAAGATCGGATTCTTTTAAATTTGCTTCCTTTAAATGATTTAAAGTCTCTTGAGATTCCTTTAATAAATCCTCTTTCCATATTAAAAGTTTTTGTCTAAAATATTCTAGGTGATTAGGACACATATATTCTTCATCTTGAGAAGGTTTATATCCCATAGGTAATTTAGGTGTTTCTAGCATATTAATATCTCATATTAACTTTAATATATTATGTTTATAAGATTTTTAAAAGTGTTTCTAGCATATTAATATCTCATATTAACTTTAATATATTATGTTTATAAGATTTTTAAAAGTGTTTCTAGCATATTAATATTTCAATATTAACTTTAATATATTATGTTTATAAG